>NZ_BMTV01000007.1:202567-210376 GCF_014649855.1 Streptomyces roseolus
GGGCGGCCTTCATGGCGGTGGTCCGCTTGCGGGGGGCCTTGGGGGCTTCCTCGGCGGCCGGTGCCTCGGTGGCGGCCGGAGCCGTCTTCTTGGCGGTGGCGCGCTTGCGGGGAGCCTTCGGGGCCTCCTCGGCGGTGGCGGGGGCCTCGGCCTCGACGGCCGCGGTGGCCTTCTTGGCGGTGGTCCGCTTGCGGGGGGCCTTGGGGGCTTCCTCGGCGGCCGGTGCCTCGGTGGCGGCCGGAGCCGTCTTCTTGGCGGCGCGCTTGCGCGGAGCCTTCGGGGCCTCCGCCTGCTCGGCGTCGGAGACGGCGGCGACCGGGGCCGGGGTCGGCTCGGCCACCGGGGCCGGGATGACCACGACGGCCTCGGCGGGGGCCGTGGTCGTCACCGGGCTGGACGCCTTGCGGACCGCGCGGCGGCGCGGGCGGGCGGCCGGCGGCTCCTCCACGACCGGGGCCGCGGGCGCCTCGACGACGGCCGGAGCCGCCTCGACGACGCCACCCGGAGTGGTGGCCGGACGGGTCGCCCGGCGCCGGGCGCGCGGCGGCGCGGCCACGGCCTGCGCCGGGACGGCGGCCTGAGCCGGAGCGGCCTGGACCGGGGCCTCGGCGGCCGGGGCGGTCGTGACCGGGGCGGCGGCGGCCGGGCGGGACGCCGGGCGCTCCTCCGCGGCCTGGGCCGGCACCGCGGCGGACCGCTTGCGGGCGGCGGCCAGCTCGGCGGCGGCGGTCTCCACGGTCTGGAAGCTCACCGTGTCCTCGGCCCGCGGCCGGACCCGCCGCTTGCGCGGCGTGAAGACCGGAGCAGGAGCGGAGGCGGGGGCCGGGGCGGCGGGAGCGGCCTTGGCGACTGGTGCCTGGACCGTCTCGACGACCGCCGGGGCCGTCTCCGTACGACCGCCACGACGGCGGCGGCGCGGGGCGGCCGGTTCCTCGGCCGGGGCCTCGACGGGCGCGGCCGGGGCGGCGGCCCGGACGGGCTCGGCCTTCTCGGCCGCGGGGGTCTCGACGACCGCCGGGGCCGTCTCCGTACGACCGCCACGACGGCGGCGGCGCGGGGCGGCCGGTTCCTCGGCCGGGGCCTCGACGGGCGCGGCCGGGGCGGCGGGCGCCTCGGCCGGCGTCACCGGGGTGGCGCCGGCGACCGGGATGCCGCCGGTCGACGGGCCGGTGCCGCGGGTGCGGCGGCGGCGCGGACGGCGGGGGCCGTCGACGGCCTCGGGGGCCTCGGCGGTCTCCGGCGCGGCGGTCGCCTGCGGGGTCTCCGCCTCGGCCTCCGTGCCGCCACGGGTGCGGCGGCGCTGGCGCGGGGTGCGGGCGGGGCGCTCCTCGGCCGGGGCCTCGGTGCGGCCGCCGCGGCCACGACGGCCGCCGGGCTCGCCCAGGTCCTCCAGCTCCTCCGCGGCGAGACCCGCGCGGGTCCGCTCGGAGCGCGGCAGGATGCCCTTGGTGCCCTCGGGGATGTCGAGGTCGGCGTAGAGGTGCGGGGAGCTGGAGTACGTCTCCACCGGGTCCGCGAAGTCGAGTTCCAGCGCCTTGTTGATCAGCTGCCAGCGCGGGATGTCGTCCCAGTCGACCAGGGTGATCGCCGTACCGGTGTTGCCCGCGCGGCCGGTGCGGCCGGTGCGGTGCAGGTACGTCTTCTCGTCCTCGGGCGTCTGGTAGTTGATGACGTGGGTGACGCCCTCGACGTCGATGCCGCGCGCCGCGACGTCGGTGCAGACGAGGACGTCCACCTTGCCGTTGCGGAAGGCGCGCAGCGCCTGCTCGCGGGCGCCCTGGCCGAGGTCGCCGTGGACCGCGCCGGAGGCGAAGCCGCGCCGCTGGAGCTGCTCGGCGATGTCGGCGGCCGTGCGCTTCGTACGGCAGAAGATCATCGCGAGGCCGCGGCCGCGGGCCTGGAGGATGCGCGCGACCATCTCCGGCTTGTCCATGTTGTGCGCCCGGTACACGCGCTGCGTGATGTTCGCGTGGGTCACGCCCTCGTTGTCCGGCGAGGTGGCGCGGATGTGCGTGGGCCGCGACATGTAGCGGCGGGCCAGGCCGATGACCGCGCCCGGCATGGTCGCCGAGAACAGCATGGTCTGGCGCTTCGCCGGAAGCATGTTGATGATCTTCTCGACGTCGGGCAGGAAGCCCAGGTCGAGCATCTCGTCGGCCTCGTCGAGGACGAGGGTCTTGACGTGCGACAGGTCGAGCTTGCGCTGGCCCGCCAGGTCGAGCAGGCGGCCGGGGGTGCCGACGACGACGTCGACGCCCTTCTGCAGCGCCTCGACCTGCGGCTCGTAGGCACGGCCGCCGTAGATGGCGAGGACGCGGACGTTGCGCACCTTGCCGGCGGTCAGGAGGTCGTTGGTGACCTGCTGGCACAGCTCGCGGGTCGGCACGACGACGAGGGCCTGCGGGGCCTCGGTCAGCTGCTCGGGCGTGGCGCGGCCGGCCTCGACGTCGGCGGGGACGGTGACGCGCTCCAGGATCGGCAGGCCGAAGCCGAGGGTCTTGCCCGTGCCGGTCTTGGCCTGGCCGATGACGTCGGTGCCGGTGAGGGCGACCGGAAGGGTCATCTCCTGGATGGGGAAGGGGGTGACGATGCCGACGGCTTCAAGCGCTTCGGCGGTCTCGGGGAGGATTCCGAGCTCTCGGAACGTAGTCAGGGTGCTGCCTCTTCTGTGAGACGCGGTACGAGGCGAACGAAGGGGGTCTCATCGTGCCGGGCTCTTCCCGCGGGATCCTGGGGAAGATCACCGCCGGGTGGCACGGGACCACTGCCGTCGCTCGAGCGTCGTATCCGCTTGAGGGACCCTTCGGCAGGGCGCCGGAAGGGCTGTCGGGCCGGAGCCGATCGGGCCACCGACCGGGCATCCTCATTCATGCGTCGGCCCACCGGGTACGTCCGAACGTGCGAAAGCATGTCCGCATACTCGGCAGGCGCAATATCACTGTACCCCGGAATCGCGCATGTGTGTCGGGCGAAATGGTGATGAGGGCACGGTCACACTGACTGGCCAGCCCCTTCGGGGTACGGAGGGCGGGCTATTGTGCCGTGCATGGAGACGCCTGACAACGCCGCGCCCGCCGGCGAAACCGACGCCGACACCAGCCCCACCGGCATCGCCGCCGAGGACTGGGCCACGGCCTCCGCCGAGCCGCAGTACCGCGCCGCCGTGATCGACCTCCTCGGCGCCCTCGCCTACGGCGAGCTCGCGGCCTTCGAGCGGCTCGCCGAGGACGCCAAGCTCGCGCCGTCCCTGGAGGACAAGGCGGAGCTGGCGAAGATGGCCTCCGCGGAGTTCCACCACTTCGAGCGGCTGCGCGACCGGCTGGCCGCCGTGGACGCCGAGCCGACCGCCGCGATGGAGCCCTTCGCGAAGGCGCTCGACGACTTCCACCGCCAGACCGCCCCGTCGGACTGGCTGGAGGGCCTGGTCAAGGCGTACGTGGGCGACTCGATCGCCAGCGACTTCTACCGCGAGGTCGCGGCCCGCCTCGACTCCGACACCCGCGCGCTGGTGCTCGCGGTGCTCGACGACACGGGCCACGGCAACTTCGCCGTGGAGAAGGTGCGCGCCGCGATCGACGCCGACCCGCGCGTCGGCGGCCGGCTCGCGCTGTGGGCCCGCCGGCTGATGGGCGAGGCGCTCTCGCAGGCCCAGCGGGTGGTGGCGGAGCGGGACGCGCTCTCCACGATGCTCGTCGGCGGGGTCGCGGACGGCTTCGACCTGGCGGAGGTGGGCCGGATGTTCTCCCGGATCACCGAGGCGCACACCAAGCGGATGGCGGCGCTGGGCCTGGCGGCCTGAACCCCCCTCGTACGACGGCCGCGTGGCCCGGGACCTGGTCGGTCCCGGGCCACGCGGCCGTTCACGCCGTCGCGTGCTCCGTGCGCGTCCGCTCAGTACGCGGCGGAGGATGAGCGGCGCAGTCGGCGGGCGGCCGGGCGCACCAGGAGCGAGAGCAGCACCGCGGACACGGCGACGGCCCCGACGAGGGTGGCGAGGAAATGGCCGGGCCCCAGTGCCCCGTGGGTGACGAGCGCCCCGAAGACCGCGCCGAGCGCACCGGTGAGGAGGACGGTCCTGCGGGCGGGGAGGCGGTCGGGCAGGCGGTGCGCGGCGGCCCAGGCCAGGGCGAGTCCGAGCAGGGCGGAGCCGAGGGCTTCCAGGAACACGGTGGATCACCTCGCGAGGGGTGCGGGGCGGGTGGTGCGGTCAGCCCCTACCTACCCCGGGCCACCGGAACGCAACCCTCCCTCCGCCCTGGTGGGGAGCCCCGTACACGCCCCGGCCGCGGCCGGGACCCGGGGGCGGAGCGCCCCCGGCGCGCGGCCTCGGCGCCACCCGGACGGGCGCGCGGGCGGCCGTGCGGCGGAGGCCGTACCGGGGGCGCGTGCGAGGCAGCCGTGCCGGGGGCGCGTGCGAGGTGGCCGGACCCGAGGGGCGCGTGCGGGTGGCGCCGAAGGCCGGGTCCTTCCCGCGGAGGCCCTTCCGGGGGCGCGCGGCGGCCGGCCCCGAGGGCGCGTCCGGGCTGCGCCGGAGCCGGGGCCGTGCCCGCGGAGGACCCACCCGGCGGCGCACGCGGAGGAGGCCCGGAAGGACGGGTGTCCTTCCGGGCCTCCTCGTCGCCTCAGGGGCGCGAGCCGGGGCTCAGAGCGTGCCGAAGCCCACGCGGCGCACCGCGGCCTCGCCCAGCTCGACATACGCGATCTTGTCCGACGGGACGAGGACCCGGCGGCCCTTCTCGTCCTCGAGGCTGAGCAGCGGCGCCTTGCCGGACAGCGCGTCGGCGACGGCGCGCTCCACGTCCTCGGCGGACTGCCCGCTCTCCAGAACGATCTCCCGGGGTGCGTACTGCACGCCGATCTTGACCTCCACGGCTATGTCCCTCCGAACGGTCAGCCATGCGCGATGAACCCGCGCCGTACGCTGCACACATTAGCCCGGTGAGGGGACGCGCACGGCTCAGTGGCGGCACGCCAGGAGCGAACAGCCCCCGGGAACAAAGAGACGGTCAGTGGCCCTCGGCGCTCAGCTGGCCCTCCACGGCGTGCAGCGGGAAGCCCGCGATGCCGCGCCAGGCGAGGGAGGTGAGCAGGGAGACCGCCGTGTCGCGGGGGATCGGGGACTCGCTGGACAGCCAGTAGCGGGCCACGACCTGGGAGACGCCGCCGAGGCCCACCGCGAGCAGCATCGACTCGTCCTTGGACAGGCCGGTGTCCTCGGCGATGACCTCGGAGATCGCCTCGGCGCACTGGAGGCTCACCCGGTCGACCCGCTCGCGCACGGCCGGCTCGTTGGTGAGGTCGGACTCGAAGACGAGCCGGAAGGCGCCGCCCTCGTCCTCGACGTAGGCGAAGTAGGCGTCCATGGTGGCCGCGACGCGGAGCTTGTTGTCCGTGGTGGAGGCGAGGGCCGTGCGGACGGACTGGAGCAGGGACTCGCAGTGCTGGTCGAGCAGGGCCAGGTAGAGCTCCAGCTTGCCGGGGAAGTGCTGGTACAGCACCGGCTTGCTGACCCCGGCCCGCTCGGCGATGTCGTCCATGGCCGCCGAGTGGTAGCCCTGGGCGACGAAGACCTCCTGGGCCGCGCCGAGCAGCTGGTTCCGCCGGGCACGGCGCGGCAGCCGCGTACCGCGAGGGCGTGCTGCCTCTGTCTGCTCGATGGCGCTCACGCGGCCTCCCAAGAATTCGATCCAGTGCGCTGACGCGCCGCGCGGCCATCGTACTTTTGGGTAACCCGGGTGTGCGCGGTGCGGACGCAGAATTTCACGGACCGGACGCCCGGGTCGACAGGCGATTCAAGATTAAACCGAACAAATCAGCGATAGTCGTCGGCGGATTGCCGACGGCGGTCCGCTTCTTCGGCGGCGACGCGGCAGTGAAGGCGCTGACGCGCCGGTGAGGGCGGCGACGCGCCGACGAGGGCGGCGACGCGTCAGCGGTAGTCGTCCTCGTCCAGCGTGACGACGCGCGCCTGCTCCGACGCGTCGCCCTCGTCCGCCGCCTCGTGGGTGCTGTCGCTGAGGGGCTCGTCCTCCCCGGGGCGCAGTTCGGTGTGCTGCTCGGCCGCGTCGGCCTCCGGGACTTCCTCGTCGAGCACGGTGTCCTCCTCCTCGGGGAACGTGTCCGGCTCGGACGGATCGACAGTCATGGGGTTCCTTCCCGTCCTCCCCGCGCGTGGGCGGCCGCCCACGCGGATGAACCTCACCTCCGAGCCTAGGAGCAGTGGCGCCGGCCCGCACCCGAGCCGCCGCCGCGGGAGGGGGACGGGACCCCGCGGGCGGGTGGCACGCGGCCTGTGACCGCACCCACACGCGGGCCCGCGTGATCGTCTCGTAATATTGCGCCATGTCCTCGACCGAGCTGCCGGGAACCCGGTCCGCCGACACCGCTCCGGCGCCGTCGCCCCGGCGAGCCGTCCGGGTCGCCGACGGCGAGGAGCTCCGCTCCGTCGCGCTCCCCGGCCTCACCCTCACCGTGCGCTCCCGGCCCGGCGTCCGCACCGGTCTGCCGCCCGCCCTCTACGTGCACGGTCTCGGCGGCTCCTCGCAGAACTGGTCCGCCCTGATGCCGCTCCTGGCCGACCTCGTCGACGGCGAGGCCGTCGACCTGCCCGGCTTCGGCGTCTCCCCGCCGCCCGACGACGGCAACTACTCGGTCACCGGGCACGCCCGTGCCGTCATCCGGCTGCTCGACGCCTCCGGGCGCGGCCCGGTCCACCTCTTCGGCAACTCGCTGGGCGGCGCCGTCGCCACCCGCGTGGCCGCCGTCCGGCCCGACCTCGTCAGGACGCTGACGCTGGTCTCGCCGGCCCTGCCCGAGCTGCGCGCCCAGCGCAGCGCCTGGCCGACGGCGCTGCTCGCCGTCCCCGGCGTCGCCGGGCTCTTCGCCCGCCTCTCCCGGGACTGGACCGCCGAGCAGCGCGTCCGCGGCGTCCTCGCGCTCTGCTACGGGGATCCGGGCCTGGTCACCGACGAGGGCCTCCGGCACGCCGTCGAGGAGATGGAGCGCCGGCTCGAACTCCCTTATTTCTGGGACGCCATGGCCAGGTCCTCGCGCGGGATCGTCGACGCCTATACGCTCGGCGGCCAGCACGGCCTGTGGCGGCAGGCGGAGCGGGTCCTCGCGCCCACCCTCCTGATCTACGGCCGCCGTGACCGGCTCGTCTCGTACCGGATGGCCCGCAGGGCCGCCGCGGCCTTCCGGGGCTCGCGGCTGCTGAGCCTGCCCGACGCCGGACACGTGGCGATGATGGAGTACCCCGAGACGGTCGCCGCGGCCGCGCGGGAGCTGATCGCGGACCACGACGCGCGGCACGACGGGAGCTGAACCCGGGGTGGGACGACATAGCCGCAAGGGGCCCGCGCCCACGGCGGGCGACACAGGGCGCGCTCCGGCGGGCGACACCGGACGCGCTCCGGTGGGGGACACCGGGCGCACGCCCGTGGGCGACGCCGGCGCCGGCACGGGCCGTCGCCGCAGGACCCCCGACGGCGCGGAGCCGTCCCCCGCGCCCCGCGGCACCGCCCGCGCCCACGGCCCCTTCCACGGCCAGGGCGCACCCGCGTACGGGGCCCCCGGACGCGGCGCTTCCCCCTACGGCACCCCGGTGCAGGGGAACCCGGCGCACGGGACGCCGTCCGGCACGCCCGGACGGGGTGCGCCCGCGCAGGGCGCTCCGGGACACGGGGCTCCCGCGCGCGGTGCCGCCGCGCAGGGCGGGCCCGCGTACGGGACGCCGGCGCACGGCACCCCGGCGCACGGCACCCCGGCGCACGGCACCCCGGCGCACGGCACCCCGGCGCACGGCACCCC
>NZ_BMTV01000007.1:210434-256886 GCF_014649855.1 Streptomyces roseolus
GACGCAGGCGCACGGGACGCAGGCGCGCGGCGCGGGTGGGCGCGACGGGGCCGCGCACGGGGCTCCGGACACGCCCGCGTACGGCATCCCGGTGCGCGGGGGGCATCCCGCGGACGAGGAGGGCGGGCGGCCGGCGCCCGAGCGGTACGGGCCCGCCACCGGCGCCGTGCCGGTGATCCCCGGGCCCCGCAGGGCCGCCGCGCCCCCGCCGCCCGAGGCCGGGACCGAGGTCGAGGCCGCCGCGGCCCGCGGCGGCAAGGGGTGGGCGTTCACCGGGATCGCCGCCGCGGCCGTCACCACCTGCCTCGCCCTCGTCGTCGCGGGCCAGGTCGCCGACGGCGAGGGCGACGCGCCGTCCGCGCACGCCGCGCAGAAGCCCGCCGAGCGGGCCTCGGACGGTTCGGCCTCGCGCTCCGACGAGCGCGTCGCCCCGTCGAGCCCGGTCCCCGCGAAGACGCAGCCCGCGCCCACGTACGAGCAGTTGATGACCCGTCAGTTCCCGATCGACCCCCAGCTCACCGGCTCCGGCGAGTTCGAGGCCGTGGCCGGGCTCGACAAGGCGCCGGGCCCGGGGCGGAAGTACCGCTACCGGGTGGACGTCGAGAAGGGGCTCGGCCTCGACGCCAAGCTCTTCGCGCGGGCCGTCCAGCAGACCCTCAACGACAAGCGCAGCTGGGCCGGCCGGGGCGCCATGACCTTCGAGCGGATCTCCAGCGGGCAGCCCGACTTCGTCATCACCCTCGCCAGCCCCGGCACCACCGGCACCTGGTGCGCCAAGTCGGGACTCGACACCACCGTCGACAACGTCTCCTGCGACTCCGCCTCCACCGAGCGCGTGATGATCAACGCCTTCCGCTGGGCGCAGGGTTCGGAGACCTTCGGCCCGAAGGCGATGCACGCGTACCGGCAGATGCTGATCAACCACGAGGTCGGGCACCGGCTCGGGCACAACCACGTGTCGTGCCGGACGCCCGGCGCGCTGGCGCCCGTGATGCAGCAGCAGACGAAGTCCCTGAACGTCGACGGAATCAGCTGCAAGCCCAACCCCTGGGTGCACCCCGGGAGTTGATCCCGTCGTTCGGCGATTCCGGCCGGAGGCGCATTCACCGCCTCCGGCCGTCGGCGTTTCGCCTTTCCGGCTTTCTCGCGCGCGCCCCGGAATTCGGCTTTCCCGTCCGGTTTCCCGTCGGGTTTCCCGCCCGGTGACGTACTCCGGACGAACGCGGCCGGGCCGGGAAAGTCACGCGCATTCACCCCTTCCGGTGGTGTGGCGGACAACCGTCCGTCGCACCACCGGCCGCTGCGCTTACGTTCATCCCGCTGTGGGATTCCCGGCCCGGGAATCCCCGTCGACGACGACCGGGGGTGTGGACTCGTGCGGATCGGACTGCTCACGGAGGGTGGCGCACCGTGCGCCACCGGTGACACCGGAGCGTGGTGGCAGCGGCTCGTCCGCGGCCTCGCCCCCCACGACTTCGACCTGTACGCCGTCGGCGGCCCCCTCCCCGCCCTCCCGCTGCCCCCCAACACCCGGCTCGTCCCGGCCGTCGGCGAAGGCGCCCCCGCGGCCGCCCCGCCCGAGCGCGCGGGCCGCCGGGCCTACGGCCGGCGTGACCGCCGCCGCTTCGCCGAGGGCTTCCGCTCCCTCGCCGCCGGCCTCACCGCCGAGACCACCCCCGGCACCGGGGAGGACGAGCCCGCGCGGGCCTTCGCCGACGGCCTCGGCGCCCTCGCCGACCTCGCCCGCGACAGCGGCGGACTGCCCGGCGCGCTCCGCTCCGACGAGGCCGTCCGCCTCCTGGAGGCCGCGTGCCGCGCCCCCGGCGCCCGTCGCGCCGCCGCCGCGGCCGGACTCCGCGACCACCTCGCCTTCGCCGACCACCTGGAGCGGGTCCTGCGCCCCCTCTCCCTCGACTGGTACGACGAGACCGCCCTCGGCGCCGCCGACCTCTGCCACGCCACCGCCGGCGGGCCCGTCGCCCTCCCCGGCCTCCTGGCCAAACGCTTCTTCGGCACCCCGCTCCTCGTCACCGAGTACGGCGTCGGCCTGCGCTCCCACTACCTCGACGCGGGCACCGCCGACCGCTCCACCCCCCTGCGCACCCTGCTCGCCGCCCTCCACGGCCGCCTCGCCGGGGAGACGTACCGCGAGGCCGCCCTCCTCACCCCCGGCAACGCGCACGCACGCCGCTGGCAGGAGCGCCTCGGCGCCGCCCGGGACCGGGTCCGCACCGTCCACCCCGGCATGCCCGCCGAGCGCTTCGCCGAGGTCGGCGAGGACGAGGAGAGCGGCGAGCCCGGCACCCTCGTCTGGATCGGGCGGGTCGAGCCCGCCAAGGACCTCGTCTCCCTCCTCCACGCCTTCGCCGAGCTCCGCGCCCGGCGGCCCGGCACCCGGCTGCGGATCGTCTCCGTCCCCGCCGAGCAGGGCGAGGCCGACCACTGCGGCTACCTCGCGCAGTGCGCCGCGCTCGCCGCGCAGCTCTTCCCCGACGAGGCGGCCGGTGCCCACGCCGTCGGCGAGAACCCCGTCTCCTTCGAGGAGCTCGGCGGACCCGAGGCGCCCACCCTGGAGGACGTCTACGCCTCCGCCGCCGTCGTCATCCTCTCCAGCACCGTCGAGGGCTTCCCCGCGAGCCTGGTCGAGGCCATGTTCTGCGCCCGCGCCACCGTCTCCACCGATGTCGGCGCGGTCGTCGAGATCATCGGCGGCACCGGGCTCGTCGTGCCCCCGCGCAACCCCCGGGCGCTCGCCGACGCCTGCCTCGCGCTGCTGCGCGACCCCGGACGCAGGCACCGGCTCGGCGCCGCCGCCCGGGCCCGCGCGCTCGAACTCTTCACCGTCGACCAGAACCTCGCCGCGTTCCGCGGCATCTACCTGGAACTCCTCTCCCACGCGCCGGCACGCCACCGCGCCGGGTCCGACGTGCCCTTCGCCCACCCCGCCGAGGCCCACCTCCCCGGCAGCTGGGCGCCGAAGGCCGTCCCCGCGGGCACAGGAGCCCCCGATGCCTGAAGGAGGCACCCCCATGCGCGGCCCCGCCGCCCCGACGAGCCCCGGAGCCTGGGACGCCCGCTCCGAGGCACTCCTCGGCGCCCCCGCGGTGGACGCGGAACCCACGCCGTCCGGCATAGCCCCGGGGGCCACCGGCACGCTCCCCACCCTCGACCTCCACGCGGACCCCGCCCCCCTCCCCGGCGGGGAGACCGCCCTCGACGACCTCCTCTCCGCCTTCGGCCCGCCCCGCCCGACCCCGCACGCGCGCGTGCCCGGGGAGGAGCCGGAGGACGCGCCCGAGCCGGAGGCCGCGACCGGTGCCGCGGAGGACGCGCCCGAGCCCGCTCCCGTACCGGAGCCGGATCCCGAGCCGGAGCCGGAGCCGGAGTCCGTCCCCGCCCCGGGCGGGGCCGTCGCGCCCGGGCCCGGGGCCGCCTGGGGCGAGCCGCCCGCCCCCGCCGCCGTGTCCGCCCCCGCGCCCGCGCCCGGGAAGGCGCGCCGCAGCGGTGGCGATCCCGTCAAGGTGCTCCTGCACCGGCACCGGGAGCTGTGCGAGCGGGCCGTCGACCCGCTGGAGGTCGCCGCCGGACTCGAGGCGCAGGGCTTCACCGACCGGACCGCCGCCCGCTACCGGCACCGGGACGTCTTCTCGCTCGCCGAGGAGCTGTACGCGCGCGTGCCGCGCGCCCACCGGGAGGCCGCGCCCGACGAGGACGCCGAGGCACCCCGCGCGCCCTGGGCGCTCGCCGCGTGCGCGCCCGGGGCCGCCGCCGCGCTGCTCGTGCCCGCGCTGCTCCACCTCGACGGCGCCGCCCGCCTCGTCACCGCGGCCGCCGGGGCGGCCGGGCTCGCCGCCGCGCTCGCCCTCGCCGTCCGGCGCGGGCCCCTGCACGCGCCCGCCGCCGCACCCGCCACCCCGGTCTGGACGCTCTGGCTGCTCGCGTACGCCGTCGCCGGCGACGGGCTCCTGGAGGAGGTGCTCCGCGGCGGACCCGACGGCGCCTGGCGCATCGACCCCGCGCCGCTCCTCGGGCTCGCGCTCGCCGTCGCGCCCGCCGCCTGGTGCGCCCACCTCTTCGCGGGCCGGGCCCGGCGGCACATCGCCGAAAGCCGGGGCCTCGCCGACTTCGCCACCGCCACGCGCGCGTGGCTGCTGGCCGCCGTGCTCCTGCACCTCGCCGCCCTCACCGCCCTGCTCGCGCTCACCGGCCTCACCGCCGGGGCGCTCGCCCTCGGCGCCCTGCTCCTGACCGCCCGGCTGCTCGCCGTCCACGGACACGGCGAGACCGCCGCCGCCGCACTCGCCGCCGCCTGCGCCGCCGAAGCCCTCGGCCTCGCGAGCGTGCTGGCCGCCCGGCTCCCGCTCCCCGGCTTCGACGCGCTCGCCGTCCCCGTACGGACCACCGTCGACGCCTGGGGCGCCGGCGCCCTCCCCGCGCTCGTCTGCGGTGCCGCCGCGCTCGGCCTGCTGGCCCACGCGACCGGCGCCCTCACCCGGGCCTCCGCCCACACCACCCCCTGACCCGTCGCACCCGCGGAGCCGACGCCGCGGGCGCCCGGCCCGACTCACCACCCGCAAGGAGAACCCAGACCATGACCCCTCACTCCCCAGCACCGGCCGGTCGGCACGAAGGGGCCGCACGATGAGGGTGCTACTGCTCGGAGCCAACGGCTTCATCGGCCGCTTCGTCGCCGACCGGCTGCTCGCCGACCCGGCGGTCCACCTCACCGCCCTCGGCCGCGGCGACGACGCCGACGTCCGCTTCGACCTCGCCACCGGCAGCCCCGGCGCGCTCACCCGCTTCCTGGACGCCGTCCACCCCGGCGTGGTCGTCAACTGCGCGGGCGCCACCCGCGGCGGCGCCCGCGACCTCACCCGGCACAACACCGTCGCCGTCGCCACCGTCTGCGAGGCCCTGCGCCGCAGCGGCTGCGGCGCCCGGCTCGTCCAGGTCGGCTGCGCCTCCGAGTACGGGCCCAGCCAGCCCGGTTCCTCCACCGCCGAGGACGCCGTGCCGCGCCCGGGAGGCCCGTACGGCGTCTCCAAGCTCGCCGCCACCGAACTCGTCCTCGGCTCCGGCCTCGACGCCGTCGTCCTGCGGGTCTTCTCGCCCGTCGGCCCCGGCACCCCGGCCGGCTCCCCGCTCGGCCGGCTCGCCGAGGCCATGCGCCGCGCCATGCAGGCCGGCGACGGCGAGCTCAAGCTCAGCGGCCTCGGCGTGCAGCGGGACTTCGTCGACGTCCGGGACGTGGCCCGGGCCGTCCACGCGGCCTCCCTCTCCGCCGCCCAGGGCGTCGTCAACATCGGCACCGGCCGGGCCGTCCGGCTCCGGGACGCCGCCGCCGTCCTCGCCCGCGTCGCCGGCTACGCGGGCAACCTCCACGAGGTCGACGCCCCGCACGGCGTCCCGCAGCGGCCCGTCATCGGCGCCCCGCGCACCGAGGCGACCATCGCCGAGCAGCTGGCCGCCGCCCCCTTCCCGTACCCCGACGGCTGCGGGCCCTGGCAGCAGGCCGACGTCCGCACCGCCCGCGACCGGCTCGGCTGGCGCCCCCGCATCAACCTGGAGGAGTCGCTCGCCGACATCTGGATGGAGGCGGCGTGTCGCATCTGACGCGCACCGGCACCGCGACCGGCACCGTCCGGACGCTCGGCGTCGGCGCCCCCGGCTACGCCCACCCGCTGCTCGCGCCGGTCGAATGGGCCGAACTGACCCGCCCCGGCACACCCGTGCACTGGGCGGTGCTCAACGTCGCCGACGGCCCCGGCTCCCGCCCCGACCCGCACTGCCTGGAGACCGCCGGACGGCTGCGGCACGCGTTCGAGGAGGCCGCGCGCGGCGCGTCGCCGAGGGGCGGTGGCCGGACGACGGGCGGGAGGGTGCTCGGACACCTGGACCTGGCGCACGGCTCGCGGCCCTTCGGGGAGCTGGTCTCGCAGGCCCAGCGCTACCTCGACTGGTACCGCGTCGGCGGCTTCTACCTGGACCGCTGTCCCACGGACCGGACGGACCTGCCAGGAGTGAGGAGGGTCACCGCGGCGCTGTCGGCCCTCCTCGGCGGCGACGCCCACCTCGTCCTCGGCCAGGGCCGCCACCCCTACCCCGGCTACGCGGAGACGGCGGACCAGCTGGTCACCTTCTCCGGTTCCTGGGTGGACTACCGCTGGTCGCAGGTGGCCGAGTGGACCGCGGACTACCCGGAGGGCACGTTCGCCCACTTCGTCCACGGGGTGCCGCGCACCCACCTCGACGAGGCGCTGCGGATCGCCCGCTGGCAGGGCGCCGGCACGATCTTCTTCACCGACCGCACGGCGGCCCCGGGACAGAACAGCCCATTTCACTCGCTGCCCGGCTACTGGGACGAAATCGTCTCGCGTATCGGACCGGGTGTCTCGGAATGAGGAGGGGCGTGGCAGTGTTACGGGGAGAACAACCGTACTGACATACCGACCAACGGAGTCCCCGTGTCGCTGCCACCCCTGGTCGAGCCGGCTGCCGAGCTCACCGTAGACGAGGTCCGCAGGTACTCCCGCCACCTGATCATCCCCGACGTGGGGATGGACGGGCAGAAGCGGCTGAAGAACGCCAAGGTGCTGGCCGTGGGCGCCGGCGGCCTCGGCTCGCCGGCCCTCATGTACCTGGCCGCGGCCGGTGTCGGCACGCTCGGCATCGTGGAGTTCGACGAGGTCGACGAGTCGAACCTGCAGCGCCAGATCATCCACAGCCAGGCCGACATCGGCCGCTCCAAGGCGGAGTCGGCGCGCGACAGCGTGCTCGGCATCAACCCGTACGTGAACGTGGTCCTGCACGAGGAGCGGCTCGAAGCCGACAACGTGATGGACATCTTCAGCCAGTACGACCTGATCGTCGACGGCACCGACAACTTCGCCACCCGCTACCTGGTGAACGACGCCTGCGTGCTGCTGAACAAGCCGTACGTCTGGGGCTCGATCTACCGCTTCGACGGCCAGGCCTCCGTCTTCTGGTCCGAGCACGGTCCCTGCTACCGCTGCCTCTACCCGGAGCCCCCGCCGCCGGGCATGGTCCCCTCCTGCGCCGAGGGCGGCGTCCTGGGTGTGCTCTGCGCGTCCATCGGCTCCATCCAGGTCAACGAGGCCATCAAGCTCCTCGCCGGCATCGGCGAGCCGCTGGTCGGCCGCCTGATGATCTACGACGCCCTGGAGATGCAGTACCGCCAGGTGAAGGTCCGCAAGGACCCGAACTGCGCGGTCTGCGGCGAGAACCCGACCGTCACCGAGCTCATCGACTACGAGGCCTTCTGCGGCGTCGTGTCCGAGGAGGCCCAGGAGGCGGCGCTCGGCTCCACGATCACTCCGAAGCAGCTCAAGGAGTGGATCGACGAGGGCGAGAACATCGACATCATCGACGTCCGTGAGATCAACGAGTACGAGATCGTCTCGATCCCGGGCGCCCGTCTGATCCCGAAGAACGAGTTCCTGATGGGCAACGCCCTCCAGGACCTCCCGCAGGACAAGAAGATCGTCCTGCACTGCAAGACGGGTGTCCGCAGTGCGGAAGTCCTCGCCGTGCTCAAGTCCGCGGGCTTCGCGGACGCGGTGCACGTCGGCGGCGGCGTGATCGGCTGGGTCCACCAGATCGAGCCCGAGAAGCCGGTCTACTAGGACGTGGTGCGCGAAGGCCCCGGACCAGGACGGTCCGGGGCCTTCGCGCGTCCCCGCTACCCGCAGGTCGTGCCGTACGCGGGCACCTTCCCGTCGAGCAGGTACGCGTCGACCGTCCGCGTCACGCACGGGGAGGTGCCGTACGCGCCGTGCCCCTCGCCCTTGTTGGTGACCAGGATCCCGACGCCCTCGCCCAGTTCCTCCGCCATCCGCTCCGCGCCCTCGTACGGGGTCGCCGGGTCGCCCGTCGTGCCCACCACGAGCACCGGGGCCGCGCCCGGGGCGGACGCCGCCGGGGTCCTCGCCTCGCCCTTCACCGGCCAGCCGGCGCACCAGCCGGCCGTGTCCCAGGCGAGGAAGGCGCCGAAGACGGGGGAGAGCCGGCGGAACTCCGGCAGCAGCGCCTTCGCCCGCGCGGCCGTCGGGCGCTCGCTGGAGTCGGCGCAGGAGATCGCCCGCTGGGAGTGCGACCGGGTGGCGTAACGTCCCTGCTCGTCGCGGTCGTTGTAGGCGTCCGCGAGCCGCAGCAGCCCGCTGCCGTCACCGGCCTCGGCCGCCTCCAGGGCCTCGGTGAGCAGCGGCCAACTCGACTCCGCGTAGAGGGTGACCGCGATGCCGGTGGTCGCCAGGCCTTCGGTGAGCAGCCGGTCGCCGACCTCCAGGGGCCGCCGGTCGAGCGCGGCGAGCAGCGTGGTGATCCGCGCGGTGCCGGCCCGCGGGGTCTGCCCGGTGGACCTCAGGTAGTTGTCCAGGGCCCGCTGGAAGCCGACCGTCTGGTGCCGGGCGTGGCCCGCGGCGTCGGCCGTCGGGTCGACCACCGCGTCCAGGACGAGCCGGCCCACCCGGCGGGGGAAGAGGTGGGCGTAGGTGCCGCCGAGCTGGGTGCCGTACGAGATGCCGAAGTAGTGCAGCTTCTCGTCGCCGAGGGCCTGCCGGATCACGTCCAGGTCGCGGGCGGTGGCCGAGGTGGTGGTGTACGGGATCACCGTGCCCGAGCGGCGGGCGCAGCCGGCCCCGAAGCCGGCGGCGTCCTTCAGGTAGGCGGCCTCCTCGGCGGGCGTGTCCGGGGTGGAGTCGACCGCGGCCTCGGCGGCGGCCTGCTCGGCGTCGTCACGGCAGACGACCCCGGAGCTGCGGCCCACCCCGCGCGGGTCGAAGCCCACCAGGTCGTACCGTTCGCCCAACGAGGCGTACTCCCCGGACAGCTGCGGCAGCATCTCCACCCCGGAGGCCCCCGGCCCGCCGAAGTTGAAGAGCAGCGACCCGATCCGCCGCTTCCGGTCGGTCGCCTCCTTGCGGATCAGGGCCACGCCCAGGGTGGCCCCGGCCGGCTTCGCGTGGTCCAGCGGGACCTTCACGGTGGCGCAGCGCCACTCGGCGCCGGCGTCGTCGCAGCGCTTCCAGTCGAGGCGCGGGGAGGCGGCGGGCTTGGTGCCGGAGCCGGCGGGGCCCGCGCCCGTACAGCCGGCGGCCAGCAGCCCGCCCGCGACGGCGAGCACCGTCAGACGCCTGCGCAGGGACCGTATGGACCGCATGGACAAGGGAGGACCCCCCGGGTTCGGGCCGAGACCGGCTCGTCATCCTAGGGGGCCCGGGGCGGCTCCTCGTGGGCGGCTACCTGCAGACGGTGCCCGAGGCGGGGACCTTGCCGTCGAGGAGGTAGCCGTCGACGGCCTTCTTCACGCAGGCGCTGCCGCCGTTGTACGCGCCGTGGCCCTCGCCCTCGTACGTCAGCTCCACACCGACGCCCTTGCCGAGGGCCTGGACCATGGCGCGGGCGCCCTCGTACGGGGTCGCGGGGTCGCCGGTGTTGCCGACCACCAGGATCGGCGCGGAGCCGGGCGCGGAGACGTCCGGGTGCTCCCAGGTGCCCGGCACCGGCCACTGCGAGCAGGAGGAGAGGGCCCAGCCCATGAAGTCGCCGAAGACGGGGGAGGCCTCACGGAACTGCGGCAGGCGTTCCCTGGCCTGGCCGAGGGTGTAGCGCTCCTTGAAGTCCACGCAGTTGATGGCGGCGTTCGCGGCCTGGATGTTGCTGTAGCTGCCGTTCTCGCCCCGGCCGTTCATCGAGTCGGAGAGGGCGAGGAGGAGGGCGCCGTCGCCGCCGTCCGCGGCCTCCAGGCCCTGCTCCAGGTACGGCCAGAACTCCTTCGAGTACAGCGACTGGGCGATGCCGTTGGTGGCCTGGGTCTGCGTCAGCTTCCGGCTGCCGATGCCGGCGATCGGCTTCTTGTCGAGCGCGGTGAGGAGATCGGTGACGCCCTTCTCGATCTCGGCGACCGTCGAGCCCGGCAGGGCGCACTCGTCGCCCCGGTCCACGCAGTCCTGCGCGAAGTTGTCCAGCGCCAGCTGGAAGCCCTTCGCCTGGCCGAGGGCGCCCTCCTCGACGCCCGCGTCCGGGTCCACGACCGCGTCGAAGACGGCCCGGCCGACGCGCTCGGGGAAGAGGTGGGCGTAGACGCCGCCGAGCTCCGTGCCGTACGAGATGCCGAAGTAGTGCAGCTTGTCGTCGCCGAGGACCTGGCGCAGGAGGTCCATGTCGCGGGCCGCGCTCTCCGTGCCGACGTGCGGGAGGACCGGGCCGGCGTCGGCTTCGCAGCCCGCGGCGTACTTCTTCTGCGCGTCGGACAGGGTCCGCTCCTCGGCCTGGTCGTCCGGGGTGAAGTCGAGGGCGTAGTACGCGTCCAGCTCCTTGTCCGTGGCGCACTCCACCGGCTCGCTGCGGCCGACGCCGCGCGGGTCGAAGGAGACCAGGTCGTAGCGGGAGCGCAGGGTCTCGTAGTCGTTCGCGAAGCCCGGCAGGCCGGTGACGCCGGAGCCGCCGGGACCGCCGAAGTTGAAGACGAGGGAGCCGATGCGGCGGGCGTTGTCCCTGGCCCGCGCGCGGATCAGGGCCAGCTCGATCGTCTCGCCCTCCGGCTGGGACCAGTCCAGCGGGGTGCGCAGGAACGCGCACTCCCACGGGGTGCCGCCGGGGAGCGGGGTCGGGGCCGAACCGCCGCCCTCCGCCGGGGACGGCGGCGGGCAGGTGTCCCATTCGAGCTGCTGGCTCGTGAGGGAGGAGAGGCCGTCGGTGCCGGTGGGGCGGGCCCGGGTGGCCTCGTCGCCGTCGTCCGAGCAGCCGGTCAGGCAGAGGAGGGTGGTGGCGGTGAGGAGGGCGGCGGCGCGCCGGCCGGCGGAGAAGGGCATGTCCCCATGCTCGTCGCCCCCGCCGCCCCCCGCCCGCGACACACCCCCAAGCGGGTGCACCCGCCGCCGTTTCGTCGTGGGTACCCTCGCGGGTGCCTCCGCACCCGCGCCTGGACCCGCGCCGACCGCGCGCCGCACACGGGGCGCGGGTTCAGGCGCGGAAAGCCTCGGCCCGGCGAGGGGGCGCGGCCCCTGGTGGGACGCCCCCCACAGGGACGGCGGCTACAGCGCTTCCCGTTTCGTCAGCCAGTTGAAGCAGAGCCAGCCCGGCAGGACCGGAAGCCACAGGGTCAGCAGACGGTAGAGGAGGACCGCGGGGGTGGCGACCTCGACGGGCAGGCCCACCGCGACCAGGCCGCCGATGAGGGCGCCCTCGACCGCGCCGACACCGCCGGGCGTCGGGGCCGCCGAGCCGATCGCGTTGCCCGCGAGGAAGACCACGGCCACGCTCGCGTAGCTGATCGACGCGTTCCCGTGTCCGAAGGCGCGGATCGAGGCGTCCAGGCAGAGGACGAAGGTGCCGGTGATCAGCAGCATCCCGCCGATGCCCGTCGCCAGCTTCAGCGGTCGCTGGAGCACGTCCAGCATGCGCGGCACCACGCCCGCGAAGAGCGAGCGCAGCCGCGTCGAGACGAACTTCCGCATGAACGGGATCGCCGTCACCACCAGGACCAGCACCGCGACCGTCAGCAGACCCGCGATGACCGTCCTCGACGGCGTGAAGGACTGCGACTTCTCGGTGCCCGTCAGATAGCCGAAGGAGAGCAGCAGCAGGATGTGCGCCCCGAGCCCGAAGAGCTGCGAGGCGCCGACGCTCGCCACCGCGAGCCCCGGGCGCACGCCCGCGCGCTGGAGGAAGCGGGTGTTGAGGGCGACACCGCCGACCGCCGCCGGGGCGACGATCTTCACGAACGAGCCGGCGACCTGGGCCACCACCGTCCGCCAGAAGCCCACCCGCTCCGGCACGAAACCGAGCAGGCTCATCGCCGCCGCCACGTAGCTGAGCGCGGAGAAGAGCACGGCCGCCGCCACCCACCGCCAGTCCGCCTCGCTCACCGTGGACAGCGGGGTCCGGGTGATCTGCGACAGCAGGAAGTAGGCGGCGACCGCGCCCGCGATCAGCGAGATCAGCGTCCGCGGCTTGATCCGCTCCAGCCGGACCGGCTCCACCGGCGCCTGCGGCCGGATCAGCAGCACCTGCCGGCGGATCTGCGCGAGCAGGTCCTCCTCGCGGGCCTCGTCCAGGGCCTCGTCGAGCGCCCGCTTCTCCGCCTTCTTGTCCGCCCGTTTCTCGGCCTTCTCGGCCTTGGGGTCGGCGTCCGGCGCCGGCAGCCCCTCGTGGGCCGCCGCCTTGGCCCGCTCCCGCTCCCTCTTGGCCTCCTCCGAGGCGGCCAGGACCGCGTCCCGCTCCCGCTGCGAGCGCTCCCGCGCCAGCTTCCGCAGGGTCGCGCGGGTCGAGCGGCTCAGCGCGATCGGCTGGAGCAGCGGCAGACAGTCCGCCACCGCGTCCGGGCCCAGCACGTCCACGGCCGCCGCGACCGCCCGCTCCGCCCCGACCCGCAGGCCCAGGGTCGTCAGGAACTGGGCGATGTCCATCCGCAGCACCAGATCGCCGGCCGCGATCTCGCCGCCGCGCAGGTCCGTCAGGAAGACCCTGCCGGAACGATCCACCAGGATCGCGTCCCCCGACAGCCTGCGGTGCGCGATCCGGCGCGACTGGAGCGCCCTCACCTGCCGCCAGGCGCTGCGCACCAGCGCGTCGGTGATCTCGTCGTCGTCGAGCGAGTCCAGGCTCCGTCCGCCGATGTGCTCGTACACGAGCATCACCGCGTCCGGGCCCAGTTCGGAGGTCGCGATCAGCTTCGGCGCGTTCGCGCCGGCCGCGATCGCCGCGTACGCGAGGAGCGCCTCCTGCTCCAGGGCCTGCCGGAGGGAGACGATCGAACGGCGGGTCGTCACCGTCCGCAGGGTGATCCGCCGCCACAGCCGGTAGAAGAAGCCGTGCGCCTGCTGCTCCCGGTCGACGACCGTGACGTCCAGCGGCGGCCCGTCCTCCAGGGTCACGAGGTACCGGCGGCCCCGGTCCCCGCTCTCCGCGGTCTCCGGCACCTCCTCCGCGCGCAGCGCGGTCACCGGCCGGAAGCCGACCCGGCGCAGGCCCGCGAGGAGGGTCTGGCCGGTCGGCCGGACGTTCGGCGAGCCGACCGCGTACAGGGTGCCGTACGCCACCGTCCAGCCGATGAGGACGGTGAGGATGATCGAGAAGGCGGTGGTGTAGCCGGCCACCAGCATGGTGAAGGCGTCGAGCAGCAGCACCGACCAGAGCGAGAACCGCCAGCGCGGTCTTCGGGCCATCCCGACGGCCGTCATGTAGGCGATCACCGGCGCCAGGTAGTTGTGCACCGGGTCGGTCAGCCCGCCGCCGCTCGCCGGCTGGGTCAGCGCGTCCTGGATGGTGTCCGGCGCGGCCTTCGCCACCCACAGGTCGATCGCCAGGGTGACGCCGTGCGCGAGCACCGCCGCGAGCACGCCGTCCGCGATCCGCAGCCCGTCCCGTTTCACCAGCCGCTCGATGGCGAACGCCACCGGCAGCACGAGGATCGCGATCGACGAGACCAGACCGGCGATCTTGACGAAGACGTCGGAGGCGCCGACGGCCCCCTTGTTGATGTCCTGCTCCAGGCCGGACGTGGTGCCGTGGGCGACGGCGGCGATGGCGAGGACGACGGCGATGGCGAGCGTCCCGGCGAGCAGGCGCATCAGGTCGGAGGGCCGGTGGACACGCGCGGCGAGCAGCGGCTCGTCGCCGGAGACCCGTTCGGGCATGTCGGGCCGAGCCTCCCCGGGAGGCTGTGTGTCCTGACCCATCACCATGTCCGTCTCTGCGTGTACTGCTGCTTGCGTCTGTCGCTGTCGATCTCGGAGTCGATCTCGTATCACCGGTCACCGCCCGGACGATGGTGGCACGAAGAGCAGTCCGGCGGAGGCATCAGGGCCATGTCGGTGGGGTGAGGCAGGATGGCACGGATGAGCCTGGAGGGACCCGTGGGACGGACCGGAGCGAGCGGAGCGGAAGACTCCGGAGCGGCGGGCGAGCTGCCCCCGTACGCCGAGGCGGTGCTCGACGCCGCCGACCGGATCCCGCCGGGCCGGGTGATGACCTACGGGGACGTCGCCGAGTGGCTCGGCGAGGGCGGCCCCCGCCAAGTCGGCCGCGTCATGGCCCTCTACGGCGGCGGCGCCCCGTGGTGGCGGGTCGTCCGCGCCGACGGCACCCTGCTCCCCGGCCACGAGCTGCGCGCCCTCGGCCACTACCGCGAGGAGGGCACCCCGCTCCGCGAGCGCGGCCCGGCGGCCGAGGGGCACGTGCCGCGGATCGACATGCGCCGGGCCCGCTGGGACGGCGTCGAAGCGGAACCCGCCGGCGAAGCGGAATGACCGGAGCGGCGTGCGGCGCCACCCGCGCGTGCGGGATCTCACACGTGTCCGCGGCACCCCCGTGGCGCCCGGGCCCCCGCCCGTCCGGTCCCGGAGACACGGGCCCGCGAGCGCCCGGTTTCGCGTAACGTCGTCGGGCACGCCGCCGACGGCGCGGGACCCGACGACGGATCCGCCGCCGGACGCGGCGGAGGCGCGGGGAGCGGTACGGAGAGCGGTACGGGCCCCGGGACGCGCGCGTGCGCGCACCCGGACCGGTACCCGTCCGCGTACCGCTCCCCGCGCCTCCGCCGTCGTCACCGGCACCGCCCGCACCACCCGTACCGCCCGCGCCACCTCATCACCGACCAGGACCGGCCCACCACGTGAGTTCCTCCTCCACCACCCGGCCGACGCCGCCGCACCAGGGACAGCCGTACCCGGGCGCGGGCAGGCAGCGGACCCCCGGCGCGTACCGGCTGGTGCGCACGGCGCCGGCCCCGGTGGATCCCCCTCAGCTGGACGCAGCCCAGCGGGCGGTGGTTGAGCACGACCGGGGACCTCTCCTCGTCCTCGCCGGACCCGGCACCGGGAAGACGACGACGCTGGTGGAGGCCGTCGCGGCCCGCATGGAACGCGGCGCCGACCCCGAGCGGATCCTCGTCCTCACCTTCAGCCGCAAGGCCGCCGTCGAACTCCGTGACCGGATGGCCACCCGGCTCGGCGGCCGCCGCCCGCCCCAGGCCACCACCTTCCACTCGTACTGCTACGCCCTCATCCGCGCCCACCAGGACGCCGAGCTCTTCGCCGAACCGCTCCGGCTCCTCTCGGGACCCGAGCAGGACCTCGCCGTCCGCGAACTCCTCGCCGGCCAGATCGACCTCGAACGGACCGGCACCGGCGGCGTCCGCTGGCCCGACGAACTCCGCGCCTGCCTCACCACCCGCGGCTTCGCCGACGAGGTCCGCGCCGTCCTCGCCCGCTCCCGCGAACTCGGCCTCGGCCCCGACGCGCTGCGCCGCTTCGCCGAACGCGTCGGCCGCCCCGACTGGAAGGCCGCCGCCGGCTTCCTCGCCGAGTACCTCGACGTCCTCGACCTCCAGGGCGTCCTCGACTACACCGAGCTCGTCCACCGGGCCGTGCTGCTCGCCGAAGAGATCGCCCTCCCCGGCTACGACGCCGTGTACGTCGACGAGTACCAGGACACCGACCCCGCCCAGGTCCGGCTCCTCACCGCGCTCACCGGCGGCGGCCGGACCACGGTCGTCGCCTTCGGCGACCCCGACCAGTCCATCTACGCCTTCCGCGGCGCCGACGTGAACGGCATCCTCGACTTCCCCGCCGCCTTCGGCGGAGCCCCCGTCCGTGTCCTCGGCACCTCCCGCCGGGCCGGCGCCGACCTCCTCGCCGCCACCCGCCGGCTCACCGCGCGCATGCCACTGACCCGGCTGCCCGCCGCCGCCGTCCGCGCCCACCGCGAGCTGTCGCCGGTACGCGACGGAGGACGGGCCGAGGCGTACACGTACCCCACCGTCTCCGCCGAGTCCGAGCACATCGCCGACCTGCTGCGCCGCGCCCACCTGGAGGACGGCGTCCCCTGGCACGACATGGCCGTCCTCACCCGCTCCGCCGCCCCCCTCGCCTCCCTCCGCCGCGCCCTCACCTCGGCCGGCGTCCCCGTGGAGACGGACACGGCCGACACCCCCCTCCGCCACGAACCCGCGGTGGCGCCCCTGCTGCTGGCGCTCAGGGCGGTGGCCGCCCCGGTCGCGGGCCGGCGTGCCGAGGGGGCGGGCGCAACCGGCAACGGCGCCGCGCCGGCGTCCGAACCCGCACCCGCCGAGCCCGAACCCGAGTTCGCCGAGCCCGAGCCCGAGTCCGCGCCCGAGCCCGAGCCCGAGCCCGCCGAATCCGCGCCCGCCGAGCCCGAGTCCGAATCCGCGCCCGCCGAGCCCGAACCCGCCGAGCCCGGGTCCGGGACCGAGCCCGGGTCCGAGCCCTGGCTCCCCGTGGAGACGGCTCTCGAACTCCTGGCCTCGCCCCTCGGCGGCGTGGACCCGGCCGACCTGCGCACACTCGGCCGTGCCCTCCGCGAGGAGCACCGCGCCGCGGGCGACCGGCTCCCGCCCCCCTCCGACGTCCTCCTCGCCCGCGCCCTCGCCGAACCCGAGCGCCTCGCCGCCCACGACCCCGCCTACGCCCGCGGCGCCCAGCGCCTCGGCCGCCTCCTCCAGGAGGCCCGTGCCCTCCTCGCCGGCGGCGGCACCGCCGAGGAGGTCCTCTGGCTGTTCTGGAACGGCACCCCCTGGCCCGGCCGCCTGGAGCGCGCCGCCCTCCGCGGCGGCCCGGCCGGCCGCAACGCCGACCGCGACCTCGACGCCGTCTGCGCCCTCTTCGAGACCGCCGCCCGCGCCGAGGAACGGCTCGGCGGCCGCGGCGTCCTCAACTTCCTGGAGGAGCTCGACGCCCAGGACATCGCCGCCGACACCCTGACCCGCCGTCACACCCGCCCGGACGCCGTCCGGCTGATGACCGCCCACCGCTCCAAGGGCCTGGAGTGGGGCCTCGTCGTCGTCGCCTGCGTCCAGGAGGGCCTCTGGCCCGACCTGCGCCGCCGCGGCTCCCTCCTCGAAGCCGACCGCATCGGCCGCGACGGCCTCGCCGAACCCCTCACCGCGGGCGCCCTCCTCGCCGAGGAGCGCCGCCTCTTCTACGTGGCCGCCACCCGCGCCCGCGAACGGCTCGTCGTCACCGCCGTCAAGGCCCCCGCGGAGGACGGCGACCAGCCCTCCCGCTTCCTCGCCGAGCTCGGCACCGAACCGAAGGACGTCCCCGGCCGGCCCCGCCGCCCGCTCGCCGTCTCCGCGCTCGTCGCCGAACTGCGCGCCACCACCGTCGACCCGGACGCCTCGCCCGCGCTCCGCGCCGCCGCCGCCCGCCGCCTCGCCTCCCTCGCCGCCCTCACCGACGAGGACGGGCAGCCGATGGTCCCGGCCGCCCACCCGGACCGCTGGTGGGGGCTGCACGAGCCCACCCGCAGCGAGGTGCCGCTGCGCGACCGGGACCGGCCCGTCGCGCTCTCCCCGAGCGCCCTGGAGAACCTCGCCGCCACCTGCTCCCTCCAGTGGTTCCTGGGCCGCGAGGTGAGGGCCGCCGAACCGGCCTCCGCCGCGCAGGGCTTCGGCAACGTCGTCCACGTCCTCGCCGACGAGGTCGCCTCCGGCCGCACCCCCGCCGACCTGGACGTCCTCATGGCCCGCCTCGACACCGTGTGGGACGCCCTCGCCTTCGACGCCCCCTGGAAGTCCGCGCAGGAGAAGGAGCACGCGCGCGTGGCCCTCGAACGCTTCCTGCGCTGGCACGTGATGGACCGCGGCGGCCGCACCCCCGCCGCCTCCGAGCACGGCTTCGACGTCACCCTGGAGGCGGGGGAGTACCAGGTCCGCATCCGCGGCTCCATGGACCGCGTCGAGACGGACGCGGAGGGCCGGGCGTACGTCGTCGACTTCAAGACCGGCAAGTCCGCGCCCACCCGGGACGAGGTCGCCCACCACCCGCAGCTCGCCGTCTACCAGCTCGCCGTCCGCGAGGGCGCCCTGGACGAGGTCCTCGACGGCCGCCGCCCCGAGCCCGGCGGCGCCGAACTCGTCCAGCTGCGCCAGGCCGCCCCCAAGAAGGAGGGCGGCGACGCCCTGCCCAAGGTGCAGGCCCAGCGGCCGCCGGACGGCGAGTGGGTCGGCGAGCTGCTCGCCACCGCCGCCGGCCGGGTCCTCGACGAGCGCTTCACCCCGACCGCCGGACAGCACTGCGCGAACTGCTCCTTCCGCGCCGCCTGCAGCGCCCGACCGGAGGGCCGCCAGGTCGTCGACTGAGGGCCGAGTGACCGGAGTCACGTTCCCGTCCGTGCATCCTTTCGCGACCCCGGCTCGTCACTGTGTGGGCGGCACCGCATAAGGTCGCCGTCAAGAAAAGCTGTGAATCTTCGCTTTCGAACACGCCGAAAGCACCATCAAGCACGCTGAGGAGTACGCGCATGAGGGCCAACCGGAAGCTCTGGGCCGCCGCGGCGATCTGTCTGACCGTCGTCGCCGGTGTCACCGGCTGCGGCAAGGGCGACGACAAGGCCGCCGACCCCTTCGCGGGCCTCTCCGCCGACGACATCGCCAAGAAGGCCGTCGAGACGACCAAGGGCGCCACCTCCGTCCACATGAAGGGCGAGGGCAAGGACGACGGCAAGGACATGAAGCTCGACTTCTCCGTCGACGACAAGGGCACCTGCCAGGGCTCCATGTCCATGGCCGAGGGCGGCAAGGCCGAGGTCATGCGCACCGGCGGCTTCACCTACATGAAGGGCGACGACGCCTTCTACAAGGGCACCGCGGGCGAGGACGGCTCCTCGGCCGAGGAGGCCGGCGCCATCGCCACCCTGCTCAACGGCCGCTGGATGAAGCTCCCCGCCGACGACGCCGACTCCAACGACCTCGGCGAGTTCTGCGACCTGAAGGCGCTCTTCGCCGACATGGACAAGGACACCGAGACCACCGGTCTCACCCGCGAGGCCGACGCCGACGTCGACGGCGCCGCCGCCGTCGTCCTCAAGAGCAAGGCCGACAAGAAGGGCGAGACCACCACGCTGTACGTGGCCAAGGACTCCGCCAAGCCGTACATCCTCCGCTCCGTCACCGCCGGCGGCGACGAGCCCGGCACGGTCACCCTCAGCGACTTCGACAAGCCGCTGAACGTCACCGCCCCGCCGGCCGACCAGGTCATGGACATGGAGGCGCTCATGAAGGCCGGCGCCGGCAGCTGACCCTCCGGCACCGAGTAGCGGCCACGCGCGCGCGGGGCGACCCTGGTGACAGGGTCCGGGGGGACGAGGAGGCTCGTATGCGGTACCGGCCCACCCACCGGAAGCTCCGCGCCGCGGCCGTCGCCTGCGCCGTCGCCGCCGTCGCGGTCCCCGCCCCGGCGGCGGCCCGGGCGGCGACGGCGGCGCAGGCCCCCGCCGTCGCCGCCCCGACCCCGGATCCCTTCGACGGGCTCGGCCCCGCCGAGATCGCCGACCGGGCCGTCGACGCCACCCGCTCCGCCGACTCCCTGCGCATGACCGGAAAGGTCGTGTCCGAAGGCCAGGACCTCGACGTCGACTTCTCCGTCGACGACCAGGGCTCCTGCCAGGGCCGCATCGGCGTCGACGAGGGCGACGCCGAACTCCGCCGCCTCGACGGCGTCACCTACATGAAGGGCGACGCGGACTTCTGGCGGATCTCCATGACCGCCCAGGGAGTCCCCGAGAACCGGATCGCCCCGGTCGTCGAGCTCGTCCAGGGCCGCTGGCTCAAGATCGGCCCCGGTCAGGGCGGCAGCGCCGACCTCGGCGAGATCTGCGACCTCGACTCCCTCCTCGACGACCTCGGCAAGGACCGGGACGGCCGCGCGGGACTCACCCGCGGCCCCGACCGCGAGGTCGACGGCACCCCCGTCGCGACCCTCGTGGAGAAGGAGTCCGACGCGACCACCACCGTCTCCGTCGCCCAGGAGGGCAAGCCGTACATCCGCCAGGTCGTCAGGACCGGCGGCGACGAACCCGGTTCGATGACCCTCTCCGCGTTCGACCGCCCGGTGGAGGTCACCGCCCCGCCCGCCGACGAGACCGTCGACCTCTCCCGGCTCGACCCCGGCACCCCCGCCTGAGAACCGCAGGCGAGGGCCGTACCGGGCGGGAATGTCCGACATCCCCGTTAGCCTCTTCCGGTGACCGCACGCATCACCGACCCCGAGCAGCTCAAGGAGCTCCTCGGCATCCCCTTCACGCCGGAGCAGACGGCCTGCATCACCGCGCCGCCCGCCCCGCAGGTCATCGTGGCCGGAGCCGGCTCCGGCAAGACCACGGTGATGGCGGCCCGCGTCGTGTGGCTGGTCGGCACCGGGCAGGTCGCCCCCGAGCAGGTCCTCGGCCTCACCTTCACCAACAAGGCCGCCGGCGAACTCGCCGAGCGCGTCCGCACCGCCCTCGTCCGCGCCGGCGTCACCGACCCCGACCCGGTCGACCCGGACGACCCCCCGGGCGAGCCGCGCATCTCCACGTACCACGCCTTCGCCGGGCAGCTCCTCACCGACCACGGCCTGCGCATCGGCCTCGAACCGACCTCCCGGCTCCTCGCCGACGCCACCCGCTACCAGCTCGCCGCGCGCGTGCTCCGCGAGGCCCCCGGCCCGTACCCCGCGCTCACCAAGTCCTTCCCGACCCTCGTCGAGAACCTGCTCGCGCTCGACGCCGAACTGGCCGAGCACCTCGTCGAGCCCGAGGAGCTCCTCGCGTACGACGCCGAGCTCCTCACCGCCCTCGCCGGGGCCAGGCTCACCAACGACGACCTGCGCAAGCTCCCCGAGACGGCCACCGCCCGCCGGGAGCTCACCGGACTCGTCACCCGCTACCGCGCCGCCAAGCGCTCCCGCGACCTCCTCGACTTCGGCGACCAGATCGCCCTCTCCGCGCGCCTCGCCACCACCCGCCCCGAGGTCGGCGCGATCCTCCGCGACGAGTACCGGGTCGTCCTCCTCGACGAGTACCAGGACACCTCCGTCGCCCAGCGACTCCTCCTCTCCGGCCTCTTCGGCCAGGGCACCGGCCACCCCGTCACCGCCGTCGGCGACCCCTGCCAGGCCATCTACGGCTGGCGCGGCGCCTCCGTCGCCAACCTCGACGACTTCCCCGCCCACTTCCCGCACGCCGACGGAACCCCCGCGAGCCGCCGGTCGCTCTCCGAGAACCGGCGCAGCGGCGGCCGCCTGCTCGACCTCGCCAACGGCCTCGCGACCCCGCTGCGCGCGATGCACGCGGGCGTGGAGGCGCTGCGCCCCGCGCCGGGCGCCGAGGCCGACGGCACCGTCCGCGTCGCCCTCCTCCCCACCCACGCGGAGGAGCTCGACTGGCTCGCCGACTCCCTCGCCCACCTCGTCCGCACCGGCCGCGAGCCCGGCTCCATGGCCGTCCTGTGCCGCACCGCCGGCGACTTCCCCGCGATCCAGGCCGCGCTCGTCGCCCGCGGCGTCCCCGTCGAGGTCGTCGGTCTCTCCGGCCTCCTCCACCTCCCCGAGGTCGCCGACCTCGTCGCCGTCTGCGAGGTCCTGCAGGACCCGGGGGCCAACGCCTCCCTGGTCCGTCTCCTCACCGGCCCCCGCTGGCGCATCGGCCCCCGCGACCTCGCCCTCCTCGGCCGCCGCGCCCGCCTCCTCGTCCACCACGGCGGCACCGACCCCGACCCGGGGCAGCGGCTCGCCGCCGCCGTCGAGGGCGTCGACCCCGCCGAGGTGACGTCGCTCGCCGACGCCCTCGACACCTTCCTCGACTCCGGCGGCCACCCCGACGACGGCCTGCCGTTCTCCGCCGAGGCCCGGGTCCGCTTCGCGCGCCTCGCCGCCGAGCTGCGCTCGCTCCGCGCCTCCCTCGCCGACCCCCTCATGGACGTCCTCCACCGGATCCTGACCGTCACCGGCCTGGAGGTCGAACTCTCCGCCTCCCCGCACGCCCTCGCCGCCCGCCGCCGCGAGACCCTCGGCAACTTCCTGGACGTGGCCGCCGGCTTCGCCTCCCTCGACGGCGAGGCCAGCCTCCTCGCCTTCCTCGGCTTCCTGCGCACCGCCGTCCAGTTCGAGAAGGGCCTCGACAACGCCCTGCCGGGCGGCGAGAACACCGTCAAGGTCCTCACCGCCCACAAGTCCAAGGGCCTTGAGTGGGACGTCGTCGCCGTCCCCGGCCTGGTCGCCGGCCAGTTCCCGTCCGCACGCGCGCGTGAGTCCTGGACCTCCCAGCCCCAGGTCCTCCCGCACGCCCTGCGCGGCGACGCGGCGACCCTCCCGGAGCTCGACGCCCGGGACGCCGCCGGCATGAAGTCCTTCAAGGCGGCGATGACGGACCACCAGCACACCGAGGAACTCCGCCTCGGCTACGTCACCTTCACCCGCCCCCGCAGCCTCCTCCTCGCCTCCGCCCACTGGTGGGGACCCTCCCAGAAGAAGCCTCGGGGCCCCTCGGCCTTCATGGAGGCCCTCCGCGCCCACTGCGAACAGGGCCACGGCGACATCGAGGCCTGGGCGGAAGAACCCGAGAAGGACGCCGAGAACCCCCTCCTGGCCGAGGAGACCCAGGACCTCCCCTGGCCGCTGCCGCTCGACGAGGAGGCCCTGAAGCGCCGCCGGGAGGCGGCGGAGCACGTCCGGGCCGCCCTCCGGGCCCTCCCCCCGCAGGCCGGACGTGCCGCCCGGCCGAGCGCCGCCCCGGCCCTTCCGGACCGGCCCGCCCCGGAGCGGCCGGCCGAGGGACTCTGGCTCCCCGGCGATCTCGAGGAGGAGCCCCCGTACGATCCCGGGGACGCCCCGGACGACGAGCCCCCGTACGAGCCGGAGGAGGCTCCGTCCGACGAGTCCCCGGGCACGCCGGCCCCGCACGGCGAGCCCCCGCACGGCGCCGTCCCGGCCGACGCGATCCCGCACCCCCGGGAGCACGAGCTCACCCCGGAGGAGGCCCGCACCATCGCCTCCTGGGACAAGGACCTCACCGCCCTCGTCGCCGAGCTGCACCGCACGCGCGCCACCACCCGGGACGTCCTCCTCCCCGCCTACCTCTCCGCCTCCCAGGTGATCCGCCTCGCCGAGGACCCGGACGCCTTCGCGCAGGAGCTGGTCAGGCCCATGCCCAAGCGCCCGCAGCCCGCGGCCCGCCGCGGCACCCGCTTCCACGCCTGGGTGGAGTCCCGCTTCGAGGAGCTGCCGCTGCCGTTCCTCGCCCCGGACGAGCTCCCCGGCGGCGAGGACTTCGCGGGCGAGCCGGAGATCGTCGACGAGCGGGACCTGGAGTCCCTCAAGGAGGCCTTCGCCCGCACCCCGTACGCCCACCGCACCCCGTACCGCGTGGAGGTCCCCGTCCACCTCACGCTGGCGGGCCGGGTGGTCCGCGGCCGGATCGACGCCGTCTACCGGGACCCGGACTCGGGGGCGTACGAGATCGTCGACTGGAAGACCAGCCGGCACCGCACCGCCGACCCCCTCCAGCTGGCGCTGTACCGGCTCGCCTGGGCCGAGCGGCACGGCCTGGACCCGGAGGAGGTGGCCGCCGCCTTCGTCTACGTACGGACGGGCGAGGTGGCCCGGCCGGCCCGGCTGCCCGGGCGGGCCGAGCTGGAGGCGATCCTGCTGGGCGGGGCACCCTCCGGCGCCGGATAGGCTCGGGACCATGAGCGAGACCCCGGACAGCGCCGTCCACCCCGTACGCGCGTACATCGAGCAGCACCGCGCCGCCTTCCTCGGCGACCTCGCCGAGTGGCTGCGGATCCCGTCCGTGTCGGCGCAGCCGGAGCGCGCCGGGGACGTGCGGCGCAGCGCCGACTGGCTCGCCGGCGCCCTGAAGGACACGGGGTTCACCACGGTCGAGGTGTGGGAGACGGACGGGGCCCCGGCGGTGTTCGCCGAGTGGCCGTCCGCCGACCCGGACGCGCCGACGGTCCTGGTCTACGGCCACCACGACGTGCAGCCGGCGGCCCGCGAGGACGGCTGGGACACCGACCCGTTCGAGCCGACCGTCGTCGGCGGGCGGATGTACGCGCGCGGGGCGGCCGACGACAAGGGCCAGGTGTTCTTCCACACGCTCGGCGTCCGCGCCCACCTCGCCGCCACCGGCCGCACGACGCCGGCCGTCCATCTGAAGCTGCTGGTGGAGGGCGAGGAGGAGTCGGGTTCGCCGCACTTCCGCGCGCTCGTCGAGCAGCACGCGGACCGGCTCGCCGCCGACGCCGTGATCGTCTCCGACACCGGCATGTGGTCCGAGACCACCCCCACCGTCTGCACCGGCATGCGCGGGGTCGCCGACTGCGAGATCGACCTGTACGGCCCCGGCCAGGACATCCACTCCGGTTCCTTCGGCGGCGCCGTGCCCAACCCGGCGACCGTCGCCGGCCGGATCGTCGCCGCCCTCCACGACGCCGACGAGCGGGTCGCGATCCCCGGCTTCTACGACGGGGTGGCCGAGCTCACCGAGGCCGAGCGGCGGCTCGTCGCCGAGCTGCCCTTCGACGAGGCGGCCTGGCTGCGCACCGCCAAGTCGGCCGCCACCCTCGGCGAGGCCGGGTACTCGACCCTGGAGCGGGTCTGGGCCCGCCCGACGGCCGAGGTCAACGGCATCGGCGGCGGCTACCAGGGCCCCGGCGGCAAGACGATCGTGCCCGCCTCCGCCCACCTCAAGCTGTCGTTCCGGCTGGTCGCCGGACAGGACCCGGACCGCGTCGAGACGCTGGTGCGGGAGTGGCTGGCCGGACTCGTGCCCGCCGGGATCCGGTACGACGTCGTCTTCGGCGCCCCCACCCGCCCCTGCCTCACCCCGCTCGGCCACCCGGCCCTCACGGCGGTGGCCGGGGCGATGAGCAGGGCCTTCGACGGAGCCACCGTCCGCTACACGCGCGAGGGCGGCTCGGGACCGGCCGCCGACCTCCAGGACGTCCTGGACGCGCCCGTGCTCTTCCTGGGCATCTCGGTCCCGTCCGACGGCTGGCACGCGCCCAACGAGAAGATCGAGCTCGACCTCCTCCTGAAGGGCGTCGAGACGACCGCCTACCTGTGGGGCGGCCTCCCGGCCGCCCTGCGGGCCGGCGGCCGCTGAGGCGCGGGGCCGCAGCCGTAATGACCGACACCGATCCGGGGGAGTAGGAAAACACCTGTGAGCACCCTCAGCAACGCGTTCGCGGACCACCCGATCTCGCTCACCGCCCCGAGCGGGATCGACCGCGCCGCCCACCACCGCCTCGACGAGGCGTGGCTGGCGGCCGCCTGGAGCCACCCGACCACCCGTGTCTTCGTGGTCTCCGGCGGCCAGGTGCTGATCGACGACCGGCCCGACGGCACCACCGAGCTGGTGATGACCCCGGCGTTCGAGGCGCCGATGACCGAGACGCACCGCTACTTCCTCGGCACCGACGCCGACGGGGTCTCCTACTTCGCGCTCCAGAAGGACTCGCTGCCCGGCCGCATGGACCAGTCGGCGCGCCCGGCGGGCCTGCGCGAGGCCGGTCTGCTGCTCTCGCCGCGCGACGCGGGTCTGATGACCCACGCGGTGGCCCTGGAGAACTGGCAGCGCCTGCACCGCTTCTGCTCCCGCTGCGGCGACCGCACGGTGATCGCGGCCGCGGGGCACATCCGCCGCTGCCAGACCTGTGGCGCCGAGCACTACCCGCGGACCGACCCGGCCGTGATCATGCTGGTCACCGACGACCAGGACCGGGCGCTCCTCGGCCGCCAGGTGCACTGGCCGGAGGGCCGCTTCTCCACGCTCGCCGGCTTCGTCGAGCCGGGCGAGGCGATCGAGGCGGCGGTGGTCCGGGAGGTCTTCGAGGAGGCCGGCGTCACCGTCGGCGAGGTCTCCTACGTGGCCAGCCAGCCGTGGCCCTTCCCGTCCAGCCTGATGCTCGGCTTCTTCGCCCGGGCTACCTCCCCGGAGATCGAGGTCGACGGGGAGGAGATCCACGAGGCCCGCTGGTTCTCCCGCGAGGACCTGGAGGCCGGCTTCGCCTCGGGCGAGATCCTCCCGCCGTACGGCATCTCGATCGCCTCCCGCCTCATCGAGCTCTGGTACGGCAAGCCCCTGCCGAAGCCCGGCGACGTCATCTGAGCCGTCCCCGGCCCCGCCCGGTCCCGTCAGCCCGCCCCGGGCGACGGGGCCGAGCCGCCGCCACCGCCGCCGGTGCTTCCGCCACCGCCTCCGTCCGCGTTCTCGTCCACGCTTCCGGGCAGGAGGGGCAGGCCCTCGATCGCGGCCCTCACGTGGTCCTCGGTCAGGCGGTCGCTCCTGTGCACGGCGGCGAACGCCTGGAGCCGGCCGAGCGGGGTGTCCGGCGGCGCGGGCCCCTCGACGATCGTGAAGCCCTGGACCTGCGCCCAGAACGCCGCCCCCACGTCCTGCGGATCGCTGCCGTCCATGCGGGAACGCTAGCGCCGGCCACTGACAAAGGGCCCCCGGCCGGTGCGGCCGGGGGCCCTTCGCGCGTGCGGAGGAGGCGCGGTCAGGCGCCGAGCGCCTGCTTGACCTGGGCCAGGCTCGGGTTCGTCATGACGACCTCGGCGGCGCCGGAGGAGGGCACCACGCGGACGGTCGGGACGGTCTGGTTGCCGCCGTTGGCCTGCTCGACGAAGGCGGCCGACGCCGGGTCCAGCTCGATGTTGATCTCGGTGTAGGCGATGCCCTCGCGGTCCAGCTGGCCCTTCAGCCGGCGGCAGTAGCCGCACCACTCGGTGCTGTACATCGTCACGGTGCCCTGCATGGCCAGGCGCTCCTCTGGGGTCGGGGTCGGCGGTCGGTGCCGAAGGAAGAACGTACGCCACCGGGCCGGCCATTCCCGTACGCCGGGTGACGCGCGCCGCTTCCCGCACGCCCGGCCGGGGCGATCATGCGACGGTACGACCGCACCCGAGAGCCTGTGGACGACGCGCCGCACCGGGCCGCCCGACCTGGCAGCATGGCGGAGTGACAGCAGCAACGCACTCCCCTCTCTTCCCACGGGTCCCGGAGACCGCCGACGCGGTGCTCGACGGACTCGACCCGGAGCAGCGCGAGGTCGCCCTGGCGCTGCACGGACCGGTCTGCGTCCTCGCGGGCGCCGGCACGGGCAAGACGCGGGCGATCACCCACCGGATCGCCTACGGGGTGCGGGCCGGCGTGCTGGCCCCCGCGAGCGTGCTCGCCGTCACCTTCACCAACCGCGCCGCGGGCGAGATGCGCGGCCGGCTCCGTCAGCTCGGCGCGGGCGGGGTGCAGGCCCGCACCTTCCACTCGGCGGCCCTCCGACAGCTCCAGTTCTTCTGGCCGAAAGCGATCGGTGGCCCGCTGCCCCGGCTCGTCGAGCGGAAGGCCCAGCTCGTCGCCGAGGCCGCGGCCCGCTGCCGGGTCCGGCTCGACCGCAGCGAGCTGCGGGACGTCACGGCGGAGATCGAGTGGGCCAAGGTCACCCAGACCGTGCCCGCCGACTACCCGGCGGCCGTCGTCCGCGCCCGGCGCGACGCCCCGCGCGACCCGGCCGAGATCGGCCAGCTCTACGCGATGTACGAGCAGCTCAAGGGCGAGCGCTCGGTGATCGACTTCGAGGACGTGCTGCTGCTCACCGTCGGCATCCTGCAGGACCGCCACGACATCGCCGAGCAGATCCGCGGCCAGTACCAGCACTTCGTCGTCGACGAGTACCAGGACGTCTCCCCGCTCCAGCAGCGCCTCCTGGAGCTGTGGCTGGGGGAGCGGGACAGCCTCTGCGTGGTCGGCGACGCCAGCCAGACCATCTACTCCTTCACCGGCGCCACCCCCGACCACCTGCTGGACTTCCGCCTCCGCCACCCCCGCGCGACCGTGGTCAAGCTGGTCCGCGACTACCGCTCCACCCCCCAGGTCGTCCACCTCGCCAACGGCCTGCTCGACCAGGCGAGCGGCCGGGCCGCCGACCACCGCCTGGAACTGGTCTCGCAGCGCGAGGCCGGTCCCGATCCGGTCTACGCCGAGTACGGCGACGAGCCCGCCGAGGCCGAGGGCACCGCCCGCCGGGTCCGCGACCTGATCGCCGCCGGCGTCCCCGCCGGCGAGATCGCCGTCCTCTACCGGATCAACGCCCAGTCGGAGGTCTACGAGCAGGCCCTCGCCGACGCCGGCGTCCCCTACCAGCTGCGCGGCGCCGAGCGCTTCTTCGAGCGCCAGGAGGTACGGGAGGCGGGCGCGGCCCTGCGCGGCGCGGCCCGCTTCGGGGCGAACGACTCGCTCCTCGACGGCGCCGACGACCTCCCCGCCCAGGTGCGAGCGGTGCTTTCCGGCCAAGGCTGGTCCAGCGAACCGCCGGCCGGCTCCGGCGCCGTCCGCGACCGCTGGGAGTCGCTCGCCGCGCTCGCCCGGCTCGCCGACGACTTCGCCGCCGCCCGCCCCGGCGCCACCCTCTCCGACCTCGTCGCCGAACTGGACGAGCGGGCCGCCGCCCAGCACGCCCCCACCGTCCAGGGCGTCACCCTCGCCTCGCTGCACGCCGCCAAGGGCCTGGAGTGGGACGCGGTCTTCCTCGTCGGCCTCACCGACGGCATGCTGCCGATCACCTACGCCAAGACGGACGAGCAGATCGAGGAGGAGCGCCGGCTGCTGTACGTGGGCGTCACCCGCGCCCGGGTCCACCTCACGCTCTCCTGGGCGCTCTCCCGCTCGCCGGGCGGTCGCGCCTCCCGCGTCCCCAGCCGCTTCCTCAAGGGACTGCGGCCCGGCTCCGGCAGCCGGGCCGGCGGGTACGGCGCGGCCGGCGGCATCGAGCGGGGCGACTCCGGCGGCCGGGCCGGCGCGGGCGTCCGCCGCCGCCCGCGCGGCCCCGTCCGCTGCCGGGTCTGCGGCGCCACCCTCACCGAGGCCGGCGCCATGAAGCTCCTCCGCTGCGAGGACTGCCCGTCGGACATGGACGAGGGCCTGTACGAGCGGCTGCACGCCTGGCGGGGCGAGCGGGCCCGGCAGCTCGGCCAGCCCGCCTATTGCGTCTTCACCGACAAGACGCTCATGGCGATCGCCGAGCGCGTCCCGTCCTCCGGCGGCGAGCTCGCCATGATCGCCGGGGTCGGCACCCGCAAGCTGGACCGCTTCGGAGCCGATGTCCTGGCCATCTGCGCAGGTGAAGAGGGTGCGGCGGAGCCGACGGAAGACTGATCGAAACTCGTGGGAAAAATAGTTTGCGCCCGCCCCGTCAAGCCCCATAGGTTCTTAACCACGCAACAGCGGCTTCATATGAAGCCCTGTCTCGTGCTGTACTTGTCCAAATGAACATCGAGAGCCCGGCTCACCCCCGAGCTCTCCGAGACGCCGAGAGGAGGCGATTCCAGTGATCAGCAACATCAAGAGCACCACCGTCATCAACGACACCGTCGTCAGCACCGCCAAAATGACCGATCGCTCGGTCGCCTCCGCCTGCTCGCTCGGCCTCTCCGCCTTCGCGCTCCTTGGCAGCGGTCTGCCCGTCACCGGTCTGTCCGGCCGCGGCATGTCCGTCATCGAGCGCGACGAGCGACCGACCAAGGCACGGGTGGCTGAAGAGACCAAGGCCGGATTCGCGGCCTATGGCTTCGCGGCGGCCGGTGCCGGCAAGCAGCAGACGACGACGCACCACACGATGTGGGCCTTCCGTGGGCTCGAACCCTGGAGTGATCCAGCCTGACCCGATCAGGCCGGCGCCTTCAGGGCCGCGGAACCCCACCCGGGATCCGCGGCCCTTCTGTTTGTCCCCGAACGGGGACGACGGAGCGAAGGGGCCTCGGGACGACACACCCGGTACCAGCCGAAGACCCGGCCGACCGGCCGGAAACGACCAGACGAGGAAAGACACCCGTGCAACTCGAAGCGCACGCCCCGTCCGTACCGCCTTCCGAAACGATCCCCCCGTCCGGCCTCACGGAGGACCACGCCTTGACCCCCCTGACATCGCTCACCGCGCTCGACGACGCCATCGAGAACCTCGGCGTCCCGGTTCCCTGCCGGGCCTACGACCCGGAGGTCTTCTTCGCCGAGTCCCCGGCCGACGTCGAGTACGCCAAGTCCCTCTGCAAGACCTGCCCGCTGGTCGCGGCCTGCCTCGCCGGCGCCAAGGAGCGCCGCGAGCCCTGGGGTGTCTGGGGCGGCGAGCTCTTCGTCCAGGGCGTGGTCGTCGCCCGCAAGCGGCCCCGTGGCCGCCCGCGCAAGAACCCGGTCGCGGCATGACCGCCCTGACCTGGGAGGCAGTACCCCACAAGGCCCCCAGGCGCACCGGAACGATCGACCACCCCCTCACGCACGATCCCCAGAAGCAGGCCCCGATGACCACGTCCGCCTTCGAGCCCACCCGCTCCGCTACCCCCGACTTCTCCACCGCCGGCGCCCCCGCGTCGCGTCAGAACAGGACCCGTGACATGCAACTCATCCCAGAAGCCCTGGCCCGTGCCCATATGCGCGAGCGCCGGCGTGAGGCCGAGGCGGAACGTCAGGCCGTGCGCCTGATCGCCGCCCGGCGCATGCAGCGCCGCGCCGAGCGCGTCTCGCTGCGCGCCCGCCGCGCCCTGGCCATGGCCGTCATGAACTGAGCGCCCCACCAGGCGTCCCCGCGGGGGCCGGTCCGAACGGACCGGCCCCCGCGGTGCGTTGCACCGCCGCGGCCGCCCCGCCGGGCTATCGTCATGAGGATGAACGAGCCCCGCGCCGCGGAGGAGCCCGTCGCCTGCGCCCGCTGCGGCAGGACCGCCGACCCCCTCCCGATCACCTGGACCTGCTCCGTCGAGAACGGCCGCCGCCAGTACTTCTGCGAGGAGTGCGCCCGCGCCAACATCCGGGCCATCGAGGGCCGTCTCGACTCCTCCTGGTGGTGAGGCCGGCTCAGGCCGCCGGGTCGAAACCGGGCAGCCAGGCGTTCAGCTCGTCCCGCAGCCGCACCGTCGCGTTCAGCTGGCAGAGCACCCCGATCGTCGACAGCGTCACCCGGTGGATCAGCAGGTACGAGGGCGGCAGGTTCAACTGCCGCCCCAGCTGGTGCGCGGGGGAGCGCGGGTCGGCGATCCGGGCCGCCTGCGTCCGCAGCCAGCCCCGGGTGAAGACGAAGGACTCCGCCTGGGCCGGCTCGATGATCGGCAGCAGGTACTCCAGGACCTCCTCCGGATCGAGCGCCACCGACTCCTTCACGAAGCCCTCCGCCCGCAGCAGCTCGTACACCGTCTCGGCCTCGCCGGCCAGCGTCATCCGCAGACACGTGCCGATCGTCTCCGGCAGCCCGCCCGGCAGCCGGTCCACCGTGCCGAAGTCCAGCACCCCGAGCCGCCACCCGGCAGGACCGTCCGCGCCGCCGCCCGCGGCCGGCAGCAGCCGGAAGTTCCCCGGATGCGGATCGGCGTGCAGCAGCCCCGTCCGCGCCGGACCCGAGAAGAGGAACCGGGCGAGCAGCTGCCCGGCCCGGTCCCGCTGCTCCTGACCGCCCTCCGCGATCACCTCCGCGAGCGGGATCCCGTCCATCCACTCGGTCACGAGGACCTGTTCCGCCTGGTGCACCACCTCGGGCACCACCACGTCCGGATCGTCCGCGAAGACCTCGGCGTGCTCCCGCTGCGCCCGCGCCTCCAGGGCGTAGTCCAGCTCCTCGGAGACCCGCTCGCGCAACTCCGCGATGAGCGGCTTCACCTCGATCCCCGGCACCAGCGGCCCGAGCAGCCGGGCGAACATCCCCAGTTGCGCCAGGTCCGACAGCAGCGCCTCACCGGCGCCCGGGTACTGCACCTTGACGGCGACCTCGCGGCCGTCGTGCCAGACCGCCCGGTGCACCTGCCCGATCGACGCGGCCGCCGCCGGCTTGTCCTCGAACTCCAGGAACAGCTCCCGCCATCCGTCCCCGAGCCGCTCCGCCAGAACCCCGTGCACGGTCTTCACCGGCATCGGGGGCGCCGCCTCCTGAAGCTTCGTCAGCGCAGCCCGGTAGGGCCCGGCGACCTCCTCCGGCAGCGCCGACTCGAAGACCGACAGCGCCTGGCCGAGTTTCATGGCCCCGCCCTTGAGTTCGCCGAGCACCCTGAACAGCTGCTCCGCCGTGCGCTCCTGGAGCTCCCGGGCCACGAACTCCGCGGACTTGCCACCGATCCGCTTGCCGAGCCCCCACGTCGCCCGGCCCGCGAAGCCCAGTGGCAACGCGGCCAACTTGGCGGTCCGGGTGACCGCCTTCCGGGGAAGATCAGACATGCGCCCCTCCAATTCCCAGACTGCCGTGCCGCGCAGGGCTGTGCCCCGCCATTGTGGACCCAGCCTCCCCGGCGCCCGAGGCGCCCACCCCCACCCTGCCCCGGGCGGCCCCGCAGGGACAGGCCGGGTGCGGTACCAGTCGCTCGGGCCGCCACCCCAGCGAGGGCATGGCCGCCTCCCACCGGGTCCCGGTGCTCGCCGGCAACTCCCCGTCCAGGAAGGCCAGCGCGTGCCCGGCGGCCAGCCCCGCCACCGCCGTCGCCAGCGCCACCTCACAGGCCGGCAGCGGATGCGGCGCCCCCGAACGCCACTGCGCGAGCAGCCGCGGCCACGCCGGGTCCCGGTCCGTCGCCTCCTCCTGGAGGCACCGGGCGCACGCCGTCCCGCCCGGGAGCACCAGCGGCCCCACCACCCCGGTCGCCTCCAGCACCCCCGCGTACAGATGGGGGACCCCCGCCGCCATCCACGGCTCCGCCGGCACCGGGTCCGGCACCCGCACCCCGAGGCCGTCCCGGTCCGTCACCACCACGAGTGACACCGCGGCCCGGGCGTCCCCGTCACCCGGCGCTGCCCGCCGGCCCGTCCGCCGCACCGCCACCGGACCGCGCGACCAGCGCCCCACGAGGCGCCGGGCCGCCGCCACCCGCCGCTCGCCGACCGCCTCGGCGGGCAGCCCGCCCGGCGCCGTCTCCCACGGCTCGACCCGGCCGCCGTCCACCACCTCGACCCCGCCGACCCCGGCCGCCGCGAGCAGCGCCGCCACCATCGAGCCCACCCGTCCGGCACCCCGCACCCGCACCCGCCGCTCCCGCCGGGCCGCGAGCCTCCCCAGGGCGCGCTCCGGCTCCGGGCACACCACCGACAGCGCGGCCAGGTCCGCCCGCAGCGGATCGAGCGCCGTGTCCACCGCCCCGGCCGCCGGCCCCGCCCGCCCCGGCCGTCCGGCGGCGGCCTCCACGAGCAGTCCCACCGCCGCGAGCCGCGCGAGCAGCGCGTCGAGCCGCCCCTCCGGCAGTCCGAGCGCCGCCGCCTCCGCCCGCAGCAGCGCCGTCCCGCGCGTCCCGTCCATCAGCCCGAGCAGCCGGCCCGTCGCCGCGTCCACCGGATCCAGCACCACCGCGTGCGCCGGCGCCACCCCGTACTGCACACAGGTGAGGCTCCGCCACGCCCGCCGCAGTGCCGGCTTCACCATCGGATGCATCCCCGCCCCCGTCCTCCGCCTCCGCGGCCCCTCCGCGATCCGTGACCAGACTGCCCACCGCCGTCGCACCGCGCCGAAAGTCGTCCACAGGCCCGCCGGAAAGTCATATGGGCGGAACGTCACACAGGCCGTGTGGTGGGGATTCCTCCGGGCCCGCCGGGTACCGTCGAGGGCGTGTCAGTCGAGATCCGCAGGAGCGCCCGCCGCACCCGTTCCGTCTCCGCCTACCGCGAGGGGGACCGGACGATCGTCCTCATCCCGGCCCGGATGTCGGAGGCCGAGGAGCGCCGCTGGGTCGGCGTGATGCTGGAGAAGCTCGACGCCAAGGACCGGGACAAGGAGCGCCGCGCCACCCGCGGCGACGCCGAGCTCGCCGAGCGGGCGGCCCGCCTCTCGCAGCGCTACCTCGACGGCAGGGCGCGGCCCGCCTCGGTCCGCTGGGTCACCAACCAGAACGGCCGTTGGGGCTCCTGCACCCCCGCCGAGGGCACCATCCGGCTCTCCCACCGCCTCCAGCCGATGCCCGAGTACGTCGTCGACTACGTCCTCCTGCACGAGCTCGCACACCTCCTCGTGCCCGGCCACGGCCCCGACTTCTGGCGGCTCCTGGAGGCGTACCCCCGTACCGAGCGGGCCCGCGGGTACCTCGAAGGGGTGGTCGCGGCGGACCGTCCCCCCGGGCCGCCGGACGCGGAGCCCGCACCCTGAGGCCCTTTTTCCCGATTCGGTACCGGATCGGACCTCCCCTGTCTCAATGTCGTCCCCAGCGGTTAGCCTGACGCGAGTCATTCGCCATCGGGATGGGGGACGGTCGTTACGCATGGCCAGGGAATTCCAACGCGGCCACAAGGCCAAGATCAGTGATCTGACCGCGGGCACCGATCTGTACGTGGGCGTGCAGATCTCCGCTCCCGGGCTCACCTTCGACATCAGCTGCTTCGGCCTCGACGCCGACGAGCGGCTGTCGGACGACCGGTACTTCGTCTTCTTCAACCAGCCGAAGTCGCCCGAGGAGTCCATCCAGCAGCTCGGGGCGCAGGCCGGGGACACCGAGTCCTTCCGCGTCACCCTCGACCGGATCCCCCCGCAGATCCACAAGCTCGCCTTCACCGCCACCATCGACGGCGACGGCCAGATGTCGCAGGTCGGCCCCGGCTGGATCCGGATCGTCGCCGGCGGCGAGGAGGTCGCCCGCTACGCCTTCACCGGAGCGGAGTTCTCCACCGAGCGCGCGGTCATGCTCGGCGACTTCTACCTCAAGGACGTGTGGCGCTTCGCCGCCGTCGGCCAGGGCTTCGACGGCGGCCTGGAAGCGCTGCTGCGGAACTTCGGCGGAGAGGTCCTGGAGGAGGAGCCCGCCCCCCAGCAGCCCGCCGCCCCCCAGCAGGCCGCCCCCGGTTTCGCCGCCCCCGCGCAGGCCGCGGCCCCGCCCGCCTTCGGCGCCCCCGCCGCCCCGGCCCCCGCGCCCGCCCCGGCCCCCGCGCCCGCCCCGGCCTTCGGCGCCCCGCAGCCCGGCTACGGCGCGCAGCCGCCCACCCCGCCGCCGGCCCCGCAGCCGGTGCACACCCAGCCCACGATGGTCGCGCCGCTCGCCCCCGCGCCCGTACCGCCGCCGCCCCCGGCCCCCGGCCCGTACGGTCAGCAGCCGCCGCAGGCCCCCTACGGGCAGGCCCCTTACGGGCAGGTCCCCGACCAGACCCCGCCGCACGGCGCCCCCTACGGGCAGCCGCAGCAGGCGCCCTACGGCCAGCAGCCCGGCTACGGCCAGCCCGCTCCGTACGGCCAGCAGCCCGGCATGCCGCCGCAGGGCATGCCCCAGGGCGTCCCGCAGGGCGCGCCGGCGACCGGCGCCGGGCTCGCCGCCGCGCTCGCCCCGTTCAAGGAGACCGCCACCGGCGCCCGCTGGACCCCGCAGAACCAGCAGCTCATGCGGGTCGACCTCAGCATGGGCGGCACCCCCGTCCTCGCCCGCCAGGGCTCCATGGTCATGTACCAGGGCAAGGTCGACTTCTCCTACAAGGGCGCGGGCTTCGCGGGCCGGATCGTCGGCAACGCCACCGGCCAGGAGATGCAGCTGATGCGCTGCACCGGACGCGGCCAGGTCTTCCTCGCCGAGAACGGCACCCACCTGCACCCGATCGAGCTCCAGGGCGACGCCATCTGCGTCTCCGCGGAGAACGTGCTCGCCTTCGACGAGTCCCTCCAGTACGAGGTACGCCGCATCGAGGGCCACGGCATCCCCGGCGGCGCCCTGTTCACCATGCAGTTCCAGGGCACCGGCACCGTGATCGTCAAGACCCACGGCGTCCCCGTGGTCCTGCCCGTCACCCCGACGACCTTCGCGGACTGCAACGCGGTCGTCGCCTGGTCGGCCGCCTCGCAGGTCATCCTCTCCAGCCAGGTCCGGCTCCGGCGCAACGCCTACCCCGGCCACAGCGGGGAGACGGTGAACCTGCAGTTCCGGGGCGCCCCCGGAAACTTCATCGTCGTCCAGCCGTACGAGGTCTGAGGGAGCCCGACACCATGAACCAGCAGCTCGCGGGCTACGCCCCGACCCCCATCGCGGCCCGCATGGAGAACCACGGCCGCACCATGCTCAAGGTCGCCATGGCCAGTGGCCAGGACCTCTACGCCCGGGCCGGCTCGATGGTCGCCTACGAGGGCTTCATCAGCTACGAGCCCAACCCGCCGGCCGTCCGCCAGGTCGCCAAGGAGTGGGCCACCGGCGAAGGCGCGCCGATCATGAAGTGCGCCGGCGACGGCCTGCTCTACCTCGCCGACTACGGCGCCGACGTCGTCGTGATCAACCTCCAGAACGACGCGATCTCCGTCAACGGCACCAACCTCCTCGCCTTCGACGCCCACCTCCAGTGGGGCGTCGAGCGGGTCAAGGGCCTCGCCAAGTTCGCCGGGCAGGGTCTGTTCAACGTGGGCATCGCCGGCACCGGCTGGGTCGCGCTCACCTCGCGCGGCACCCCGATCGTCGTCGACTGCGGCCGTGGCGAGGACGAGACGTACGTCGACCCCGACGCGCTCGTCGCCTGGTCGCCGCAGCTCAAGGTCAAGGGCAAGCGCAGCTTCAAGGCGTCCTCCCTCATCGGGCGGGGCAGCGGCGAGGCATACCAGATGGCCTTCTCGGGCCAGGGCATCGTCGTCGTACAGCCCAGCGAGGACAGCAGCGACCGGCTTCGGATCCGGGGCTGAGGGGGAGCGAGAACACATGCAGAGCCCGCTTTTCAACCACGCCGAGCAGCAGAGCCAGGAGCGGTACGTCATCCAGAACCCGCAGCTGCTGCGGGTCAGCCTCACCGGCCACGACGACATCCTCGCCCGCAAGGGCGCCATGGTCGCCTACCAGGGCCTCGTCGACTTCGACGGCGAGTACCAGAGCGCCAACCAGCGGCGGGCCCGCGCCCGCACCGGCGAGGGCCTCGACCTGATGCGCTGCTCCGGCCAGGGCACGGTCTACTTCGCCAACCTGGCGCAGTACATCCACGTCGTCGAGGTCGAGCAGGAGGGCCTCACCGTCGACAGCGCCTACGTGCTGGCGCTCGACACCAGCCTGCACACCGAGGTCATCGCCGTGGACAGCCAGTACGGCGTCTCCGGCACCGGCAAGTACCAGCTCAACATCACCGGTCGCGGCAAGGTCGCCCTCATGACGTCCGGCCAGCCGCTGATGCTCCAGGTCACCCCGGACAAGTACGTGAGCGCCGACGCGGACGCCATCGTCGCCTGGTCCACCTCGCTGCGGGTCCAGATGCAGGCGCAGACGCACAACAGCAGCGTCCGCAGCCGCCGCGGCAACACCGGCGAGGGCTGGGAGCTCAGCTTCCTCGGCCAGGGCTTCGCCCTCGTCCAGCCCAGCGAGGTCATGCCCCCGCAGAACGCCGCCATCGGACAGGGCGTCGCCGCCCAGTTCGGCGTCGGCCAGCAGGGCGCCCACGGCCAGAACCAGAACAACGCCTGGAACTGAGCGCGCGGACGGCGGTACGGCGAAGGGCCCCCGGAGACCGGGGGCCCTTCGCCGTACCGCCGTCCGCCTTCACAGGCGGGCCAGCGTCGCCTCCGTCAGCCGCACCACCGAGGTGTCCGCGACGGCGGCCACCTCGTCGTACGCGAACCACTTCAGGTCCAGCGACTCCTCGCTGATCCGGGCCACCGCCTCGGCCGGGGCCAGCGCCGCGTACTGCACGTCGAGGTGCCAGTTGCAGGGCGCCGGGATCGGATGCCGGTCCAGCCGCACCGGACCGCCGGGCAGCAGCGTGAGCCCCGGGATCCCCGACTCCTCGGCGGCCTCCCGCAGCGCCACCGCCTCCATGGTCGGGTCGCCCTCCTCGCAGTGGCCGCCCATCTGGAGCCACAGGCCGAGCTTCTTGTGCAGGGTCAGCAGCACCCGCCCGCGCGCGGGGTCGATCACCAGCGCGCTGCCGGTGAGGTGACCGGCCGAGCAGGGCTTGTACATGCCGTCCGGATGCGCGGCCAGGTGCTCCAGGTAGAGCTCGCGCAGCTCCGGCTGGTCCTCGTACCCCTTGAGGACGAGGACCGCGTCGTCGTGCAGCGTCACTTCGTGCCGTCCCCGTCCCCGTCCCCGTCCTCGGGCGCGTCGCCCTTGGCGGCCTCTCCGAGCAGCTTGTCCAGCTCGGAGAAGTCCAGGTGCTCGCGGTGGACGAAGCCGTCCGGGTCGTCGAGGTCGGTCGCCGTCGGCAGCATGTCGGGGTGCTCCCACAGCCCGTCGCGGCCGTCGACACCGCGCGCGTCGGTGAGCGAGGCCCACAGCCGGGAGGCGTCCCGCAGCCGCCGCGGCCGCAGCTCCAGACCGATCAGCGTGGCGAAGGTCTGCTCGGCCGGACCGCCCGTGGCCCGGCGCCGGCGCAGCGTCTCGCGGAGCGCGTCGGCCGAGGTCAGCCGGGTCTTGGCGGCCTCGTGGACCACCGCGTCCACCCAGCCCTCGACCAGCGCGAGCGCCGTCTCCAGCCGGGCCAGGGCCGCCTTCTGCTCGGGCGTGTCCTGCGGCTGGAACATGCCGGACTGGAGCGCCTCCTGGAGCTGCTCCGGGTGGGTCGGGTCGAGCTGGGAGACGGCCTCCTCCAGCTTCGAGGTGTCGACCTTGATGCCGCGCGCGTACGACTCGACCGCGCCGAAGAGGTGCGCCCGCAGCCACGGCACGTGCGCGAAGAGCCGCTGGTGGGCGGCCTCGCGCAGGGCCAGGTAGAGCCGCACCTCGTCGGAGGGCACGCTCAGGTCCTTGCCGAACGACGCCACGTTCAGCGGGAGCAGCGCGGCCCGGCCGGCCGGACCGAGCGGCAGGCCGACGTCGGTCGAGCCGACGACCTCGCCCGCGAGCGCGCCGATGGCCTGCCCGATCTGCTGGCCGAACATGGCGCCACCCATCGACCGCATCATGCCGATCAGCGGACCCGCCATGGCCTGCATCTCCTGCGGCAGCACGTCGCCCATGGCGGTGCCGACCCGCTCGGCGACCGGATCCACCAGCGCCTTCCACGCCGGGAGGGTCGCCTCGACCCACTCGGCGCGGCTCCACGCCACCGCCGTGTTCGCCCCGGAGGGCAGCGAGGTGACCTGGTCCAGCCACAGGTCGGCGAGGCGGACCGCCTCCTCGACCGCGGACTTCTCGGCCGGGCCCACGCTGGCGTCCTTGACGCCGTCGGCGGTGCCCTGGGCGACCGCCTGGCGGGCGATCTGCTTGGCCATGTCCCAGTTCACGGGACCGCCCTCGTAGCTCAGCATCTGGCCGAGCTGCTGGAAGGCCGCGCCCAGGTCCGTCGGGTTCATCGACCCGAACATCGCGGCGAACGGGTTGTCCGCGCCGCCCTGGCCGCCGCCCATGCCGGGGATGCCGCCGAACCCGAACGGGTTCGCCCCGAACGGGTTCGCCCCGAACGGATTGCCGCCGCCCTGGCCGCCGGACCCCTGGCCACCTCCGGCGGGGTCCTTCTTCTTGCCTTCGTCGCCGTCCTCCGGCTCCTCCGGCGGAAGGCCGAATCCGAATGGGGTGTCACTCACAGGTTTCCTCGGCTCCTCGGGCCGCCGGCTCTCCGCCGGCGGCGACTGCCCGCTGCACAACACCAGCGTAGACATCCGGGTCGGATATGGGCTCAAGTCTCCGCCGGGCCGTGCCCTGCGGCAGGATGGACGCCACCTGGTACGTACGCGTCATCCCCGTACGTACTGAAGACAACCACTGGAGTCGGTCGGTGAGTTCCCCAGATCCGCAGGTTCGCGGAGCGCGAAACCACTCAACCCGGTCCGCCGCGCGCGGTCCCGTCGTCGCGGTCACCGGCGCCGCCACCGGCGTCGGCGCCCTCCTGACCAGGCGTCTCGCCGATTCGGAGGAGGTCCGGCGGGTCATCGCCGTCGACGAACGGCGCGGCGAGGTGGCCGAGGCGACCTGGCACGTCCTCGACGTGCGGGATCCGGCCATCGCGGAGAAGCTCCGCGGCGCCGACGTCGTCGTGCACCTCGCCGTCGACCTCGACCTGGAGACCGACCCCGCCGCCCGGTCGGCGTACAACGTGCGCGGCACCCAGACGGTCCTCACGGCCGCGGCGGCGGCCGGCGTCCACCGGGTCGTCCTGTGCACCTCGACCATGGTCTACGGCGCCCTCCCCGACAACGACATCCCGCTCTCCGAGGACGCCGAGCTGCGGGCCACCGCCGAGGCCACCGGCGTCGGCGACCTCCTGGAGATCGAACGGCTCGGCCGCCGCGGCTCCCGCGCCCACCCCGGCCTCAACGTGACCGTGGTCCGCCCGGCCGTCCTCGTCGGCGGTACGGACACGGCGCTGACCCGCTACTTCGAGTCGCCCCGGCTGCTCGTCGTCGCCGGCTCCCGCCCCACCTGGCAGTTCTGCCACGTGGAGGACCTGGTCAGCGCCCTGGAGTACGCGGCCCTGGAGAAGGTCGACGGCGAGTTCGCGGTCGGCTGCGAGGGCTGGCTGGAACAGGAGGAGGTCGAGGAGCTGTCCGGGATCCGCCGCATGGAGCTGCCCTCGGCGGTCGCCCTGGGCGCCGCGGCCCGGCTGCACCGGATCGGCCTCACCCCGTCCCCGGCCGGCGACCTCGCCTACACCATGCACCCCTGGGTGGTGAGCGTCGGCCGGCTCCACGACGCGGGCTGGCGCCCCCGGTGGACCAACGAGGAGGTCCTCGCGGCGCTCCTGGAGGAGGTCCAGGGCCGGCACACGGTCGCGGGCCGCCGCCTCGGCCGCAAGGACGCCACGGCGGCGGGCGCGGCGGGCGCCACGGTGGCCCTCCTGGGCACCGCGGCCCTGGTGCGGCAGATGAGGAAGCGGCGCGGCCTGTAGGACCCTCCTACGGAGGGTCCCGGTCCACCGGTCGAAAACGCTATTCCGGGATGTCGGAGGCGTGCGGCACCATGGACGGCATGACGACCACGCACGACCACCCCGGTGAGCAGGCCGCGGACGACCCGATCAAGCTGCTCGCGATCCGCGACGTCCCGCTCTCGGTCGACGAGGTCTTCCGGGCCGTCGGCGACGAAGCGGCGGGCGGCACGACCCTCTTCGTCGGCACCGTGCGCAACCACGACGGCGGCGCCGACGTGGACGCGCTGGGCTACTCCTGCCACCCGAGCGCCGAGGCCGAGCTGCGCCGGGTCGCCGAGAAGGTCGTCGCGAACTACCCGGTGCGCGCCCTGGCCGCGGTCCACCGCGTGGGCGACCTGAAGGTCGGCGACCTGGCGGTCGTCGTCGCCGTCTCCTGCCCCCACCGCGGAGAGGCCTTCGAGGCCTGCCGCAAGCTGATCGACGACCTCAAGCACGAGGTCCCGATCTGGAAGCACCAGACCTTCTCCGACGGCACCGAGGAGTGGGTGGGAGCCTGCTGAGCTCTCGCCCCGAGGATGGGGGTCCCCCGGACGGAGTCCGGGGGCCTGCCGGGTTCTCGTCCCGTCAGCGGGCGGAGGGTCGGCGCCCGCCGAGCCCGAGAGGTCGTGCAAGCAGGCGCGCCGACGCGGGGTAGTCGAACGCCCGATTTGCGTAACCGCCCCCCAGGCCCGAGCGTTGGTGGCACAGATGAATAATCTGCTGATCAACTCACTGGGGATGGGAGGTCGGGATGGCAGTGCTGGCCTGGTTGCTGATTCCGCTTTTCGCAGTCGTCGGCGCGGCGATATGGGGAAGCTGGGTCCAGAGGAACAAGACGATAGGTGACGTGGCCGAGCTCGCCGGCTACGCCCGCTTCCGGGACGCCATGGAGCGTTCCCACCCCACCGCGCCCGATTCCGCCCCGTTCCGGCACGCGGCCGAGCCGGTTTCCGCGGAGTCCTGACCGTCCCCCCGAGCGAGGGCCGGCGGCGTCCCGTACGGACCGCCCCAGGGGTGCGCGCACAGGCGAGTCCCGTACTGTCGTTCCATGCCACGCCGCACCGCGACGATGCTCGCCTCCACCCTGGTCCTGATCTGCCTGCTGATCGCCGGCGTCCTGATCCCGGTGCCGTACTCGGAGATGAGCCCCGGCCCCACGGTCAACACGCTCGGCGAGGCGCGCGGCGAGCCGGTCCTCCAGATCTCCGGTCGCAAGACCTACCCGACCGACGGCCACCTCAACATGACCACGGTCAGGGTCACCAGCGCGGACTACAAGATGAACGCCGTCGAGGCGGTCTACGGCTGGCTGGCGCACGACAACGTGGTGGTGCCGCACGACACCCTCTACCCGGACGGGAAGACGGAGGAGGAGTCGAGCCAGGAGAACGCGGAGGAGTTCTCCCAGTCGCAGGAGAGCGCCAAGGTCGCCGCCCTCGACGAGCTGGGCATCCCCTTCACCACCCGGGTCGTCGTCGCCTCCGTGGTGAAGGACTCGCCGGCGGAGGGCACCCTGCACGCCGGTGACGTGATCAGGGCCGTCGACGGCGTGAAGGTGACCGGGCCGGCCGACGTCGCCGCGCAGGTGACCAAGCGGAAGCCGGGCCAGAAGGTCGAGTTCACCATCGTCCCGGCCAAGGAGGCGGCCGCCGCCGAGAAGGCGCACAAGGAGGCCACCGTCACCCGGAAGGTGGCCCTCACCACCGCGAAGTCCGAGGAGGGCGACCGGGCGATCGTCGGCATCCAGGCCGGCACCGACCACGTCTTCCCGTTCACCATCGACATCAAGCTCGCCGACGTCGGCGGCCCCAGCGCGGGCCTGATGTTCGCGCTCGGCATCGTCGACAAGCTGACCCCGGAGAGCATCACCGGCGGGAAGTTCGTCGCGGGCACCGGCACCATCGACGACGACGGCAAGGTCGGCCCGATCGGCGGCATCCAGATGAAGCTGGTCGGCGCGCGGAACGCGGGCGCCGAGTACTTCCTCACCCCGGCCGACAACTGCGCCGCCGCGGCCGACGACACGCCCGAGGGGCTCACCCTCGTCAAGGTCGACACCATCGACGACGCCACGAAGTCGCTGGAGAAGCTCCGCGAGGGCGACACGGCGGGCCTCCCCGGCTGCTCGAAGAGCTGAACCGGTACGGGACCCGCGCGGGGTCCCGTACCCGTATCGCTCAGCCCTCCACCGCTCAGCCCTCGAAGGTCGCCGCGAGCGCGTCGGCGAGCCCCGGCACCAGGTCCGGGCCGGTCAGCACCTCGGTCGGCGAGTCCTTCTCGCGCAGCCGGATCGCCGCCTCCCGGGCGCCGGACCGCAGCACGGCCACCGTCATCCGGACCTCCTGGCGGTCCGGGTGCGCGGCCACCCACTTGTTCAGCCTGGCGCCGCTCAGGTCCTTGGGGACCTGGGCCTCCGCCGACGGCGGCAGCATCAGCCGCTCCACCGTGAGGGCGCAGCCGGCCACCGCCTCCGGCCACGCGATGGTGCCGAGGAACTCGTCGAGCGGCTTGCCCTTGGGGATCTCCTCCTGCTCGATGGGGGTGTAGGCGGTCGCGTCCTCGCCGAGCTTCAGCGAGGGCGCCTGGGCGCGCAGCCGGGCGGTGTCGACCAGGGCGAAGAGGCGGGCGGGCCGGTCCCAGCCGAGGCCCGAGGCGTACTCGTCGATCTCGAGCACCGCACGGGTGAGGGGACTGGAGGCCATCGGCGGGCCCGAGGGGGAAAGGTTGGACATGACCAATATCCTGCCTCCTCTTCCCCCGGAAACGGGAACTAGGTAAAGCGTCAGTAAGTTGCACCAGTGGGCCCTACGATCGCGGGGCCCGCTTTCCGACGCATCAACACCGAGGGGCGCACGTTGGCTTTCCAGATGCCGGACCGTGGCGGCAGCCCGTCCGGGCCAAGGATCAGAGTCGGCCGGCCGTCCCGGCGGGCCCGCACCCTGCTGATGACACTGGGCGTCCTGGCCGTCCTGGCCATGGCGTTCGTGATGTTCGCCGGGTTCTGGACGGACTGGCTCTGGTACCGCTCGGTCCACTACTCGTCCGTCTTCACGACCACCCTGTGGACCAAGATCGGCCTGTTCGCGGTCTTCGGGCTGCTGATGGGCCTCGCCGTCGGCCTGAACATCTGGCTGGCGTACCGGCTCCGCCCGCCGCTGAGCGCGATGTCGCTCGAACAGCAGAGCCTCGACCGGTACCGGATGGGCGTCGCCCCCTTCAAGAAGTGGGTGCTGCTCGCGGTCACCGCCCTGGTGGGGCTGATCGCCGGCGCCTCCGCCTCCGGCCAGTGGCGCACCTGGCTCATGTGGGTCAACGGCGTGGACTTCGGCGAGAAGGACGTCCAGTTCGGCAAGGACGTCTCCTTCTACGCCTTCGACCTGCCCTGGTACCGCTTCCTGCTGGCCTTCGGCTTCGCCGCCGTGGTGCTCTCGCTGATCGCCGCGGCGATCACCCACTACCTGTACGGCGGGCTGCGGGTCACCAGCCCCGGCGCCCGTGCGACCGCCGCCGCCACCGGCCACCTGTCGGTGCTGCTCGGCGTCTTCGTCGCGCTGAAGGCCGTGGCGTACTGGCTCGACCGGTACGGCCTGGCGGTGAAGTCCAGCGACTTCAAGGCCACCGGCAACTGGACGGGCCTCAGGTACGTCGACGCCAACGCCTACCTGCCGGCGAAGACGATCCTCTTCTGCATCGCCGTCATCTGCGCCGTGCTCTTCTTCGCCACCCTGTGGCGCCGCACCTGGCAGCTGCCGGTCATCGGCTTCGGCCTGATGGTGCTCTCCGCCGTCCTCATCGGCGGCCTGTACCCGGCGATCGTGCAGAAGTTCCAGGTCCAGCCGAACGAGCAGGCCAAGGAAGCCCCGTACATCCAGAACAACATCGACGCGACCCGCAAGGCGTACGCGATCGACGACACCAAGCTGGAGAACTACTCGGGCAAGTCGACGGTGAAGGCCAAGGACAAGCTGCGCACGGACGCCGACACGGCGGCCGCGTACCGCATCCTCGACCCGAACATCGTCTCGCCGACGTTCCAGCAGCTGGAGCAGAAGAGGAAGTACTACCAGTTCCCGACGACGCTCGACGTGGACCGCTACAAGGGCCAGGACGTCGTCATCGGTCTGCGCGAGCTGAACATCCGCGGCATCCCGAAGCGGAACTGGATCAACGACCACTTCACCTACACGCACGGCTACGGCGCCATCATGGCCCGCGGCACCCAGACCGACGCCAACGGCTCCCCGGTCTTCACCGAGTCGGGCCTGCCGACCACCGGTGAGCTCGGGAAGTACCAGCAGAAGATCTACTACGGCGAGAAGACCGACCAGTACTCGATCGTGGGCGGCCCCCAGAAGGAGCTGGACTACGAGGAGAACGGCGAGAAGACCACCAGCTACGAGGGCAACAGCGGCGTCAGCCTGGAGAGCGCCTTCAACCGCGCGGCCTACGCGGTGGCCTTCAGCGAGCCGCAGATCCTCTACTCCGGGGCCATCGGCGACGGATCGCGGGTCCTGTACAACCGCACGCCCAAGCAGCGCGTGGAGGCCGTCGCCCCCTGGCTGACCATCGACGGCGACGCCTACCCGGCGGTCGTCGAGGGCAAGATCCAGTGGATCGTCGACGCGTACACGACCAGCAACGGCTACCCGTACTCCTCGCGGACCACGCTCGGCGACACCACCGCCGACTCGCTGACCGTCGGCAACCAGCAGCGCGCGGTCGTCGCCCAGCAGAACCAGGTCAACTACATCCGCAACTCGGTGAAGGCGACCGTCGACGCCTATGACGGCACGGTCACCCTCTACCAGTGGGACACCGAGGACCCGGTCCTGAAGACCTGGATGAAGGCCTTCCCCGGCACGGTGAAGCCCAAGTCCGAGGTCAAGGGCGACCTCCTGGAGCACCTGCGCTACCCGCAGGACATGTTCAAGGTCCAGCGCGAGCTGCTGACCCGGTACCACGTCACCGACCCGGCCCAGTTCTACAGCGGCTCGGACGCCTGGCAGGTGCCGAACGACCCGACCAACAAGGACAACGTGGCGGTGCCGCCGTACTACCTGAGCATGAAGATGCCCGGGGACGCGGAGCAGCGCTTCTCGCTGACCACGACGTTCACCCCCAACGGGCGGCCCAACCTGGGCGGCTTCATGGCGGTCGACGCCGACGCCACCAGCAAGGAGTACGGCCGGCTGAGGCTGCTGCGGGTCACCGAGGACGTGCCGGGCCCGGCGCAGGTCCAGAGCAAGCTCAACAGCCTCCCCGACGTCGCCACCTTCGTCCGCGACATGCGGGGCGCCGACTCGGACATCCAGTACGGCAACCTGCTCACCGTGCCGCTCGACGGCGGGTTCCTGTACGTGGAGCCGGTCTACGCCCAGGGACGGAACGCGCTCTACCCGCTCCTGAAGAAGGTCGCGGTGTCGTACGTGGACGCCGATCAGCCGGGCGGCGACACCACCAAGGACACCACGGTGTTCGAGAACACCCTCACGGAGGCGCTCAACGCGGTCTTCGGCGTGGAGGGCACGACCCCGCCCACGACCCCGCCGGGCACCGAGCAGCCGCCGACCACCCCGCAGCCGCCGGCCTCGGCGGACGCGGCGCTGAAGCAGGCCATCGCCGACGCCCAGAAGGCGTACGACGAGGGCGAGGCGGCGCTCGCGAAGCAGGACTGGGCGGCCTACGGCAAGGCGCAGGAGGCCCTCCAGGACGCCCTGGAGAAGGCCGCCGAGGCAGGCGCGAAGCTCCAGCCGTCCGGGGCCGGTGGCGCCGAGAAGCCGGCCGAGGGCAGCTGACCTGCGAGATTCACCCCGCGTCGTGATAGTGTTACTTCACCGACGCGGGGTGGAGCAGCTCGGTAGCTCGCTGGGCTCATAACCCAGAGGTCGCAGGTTCAAATCCTGTCCCCGC
>NZ_BMTV01000007.1:256922-307188 GCF_014649855.1 Streptomyces roseolus
CACGAGGGCTCGGATCCATAAGGATCCGGGCCCTCGTCGCGTGTCGGCATGACGGAGGCCACCGAAGGGCGGTACGGAAGGGGCGAGTTGAGGCGGGACGTGTTTGACTTGTCTCTCTGTGGGCATGTCGACAAAACGCTGAGGTGACCTCACGGGCTGCGGTATACCGGGTGTGCGCGGGTTGCGGGTGGTGCGACGATGGTATTTATGGGGGACAGGGCAACTCTGTTGGAGACAGGGCGGTTTGTGCAGCGGCACGCCAGAAATGCCGCGGACGAGATCATCGAGGCCGTGCCGGCCGTCGATGCGGTCGTCGTCGACAGCACCTCCCGAGCCGGGGCCGTCCCGGACGCCGGACCCGACACCGACACCGAGACCGAGGCCGAGACCGAGGGCCGGCACCGCAGGGCCGCCGAGCGCGGTGACACCGACGCCATGAGCGCCCTCGGCGCCCTCCTGCTCCGCCGCGGCGACCTCGACGGCGCCGAGCCCTTCCTGCGCGCCGCCACCGCCGAGGGCGACCGCGCCGCCGCCAACAACCTCGGCGTCCTCCTCCACCAGCGGGGCTACCCCGACGAGGCCGCCGGCTGGTGGCGGGTCGCCGCCGTCGCCGGCTCCGCGCCGGCCGCCCACGCCCTGGGCCGCCACCACCGCGAGCGCGGCGACGAGCCCGCCGCCGAGTACTGGCTCCGCCAGGCCGCCGAACAGGGCCACGCCCTCGGCGCCTACGCCCTCGCCGACCTCCTGGAGCACCGCAGCGACGTCGGCGCCGAGCGCTGGCTGCGCGCCGCCGCCGAACAGGGCCACCGCGAGGCCGCGTACCGCCTCGCCCTCGCCCTGGAGCGGCGCGCCACCGAGGCCCTCCGCGGCCCGCACGCCTACGGCCCCCCCGCCGCCGCGGGCCGCGCCGGCCACGCGTACGACACGGCCGGCCGGCTCCGCGCGGCCGACCCCGCACGCGGGGGCGAGGACCGGCCGGCAGCCCCCGCCCCGCCCAGGACCGGGGAGACCGGCGGCGCCGGGCCCCTCGCCGAGGCCGAGCAGTGGTTCCGGCAGGCGGCCGCCCGGGGGCACCGGCGGGCCGCGCTGCACCTCGGAGCCATCCTGGAACAGCGCGGCGAGCTGAAGGAGGCCGGCCGCTGGTACCTCAGCTCGGCCAAGGAGGGCGAGGCCAAGGCCGCCTGCGCCCTCGGCTTCCTGCTGCGCGACGCCGGCGACGAGGAGAGCGCCGCCGTCTGGTGGCTGCGCGCCGCCCAGGACGGCGACGGCAACGCCGCCAACGCCCTCGGCGCCCTGCACGCCGCCCGTGGCGAGCAGCAGACCGCCGAGCGCTGGTACCGCGCCGCCATGGACGCCGGGGACGTCAACGGCGCCTACAACCTCGGCCTGCTCTGCGCCGCCCAGGACCGCCTCCCGCAGGCCGAGCAGTGGTACCGCCGCGCCGCCTACGCCGGTCACCGCGAGGCCGCCAACGCGCTCGCCGTGCTGCTCCTCCAGGCCGGGGACGCCGGCGGCGCCGAGCCGTGGTTCTCCAAGGCCGCCGAGGCCGGCTCCGTGGACGCCGCCTTCAACCTCGGCATCATCCACGCCGGCCGCGACGAGGACCGCTCCGCGCTCGCCTGGTACGAGCGGGCCGCCGCCGCCGGGCACACCGAGGCCGCCCTCCAGGTCGGCATCGCCGCCCTGCGCGACGGCGACGAGCAGACCGCCGAGCGGCACCTGCGCTGCGCGGCCGGCGGCGGCAGCGCCGAGGCCGCCTTCCGGCTCGCCACCCTCCTCGACGCCCGCCGCCCCGAGCCCGGTCCGGTGGTCCTCGGCGCGCCCGTGGACCAGAAGACCGAGTGCGAGGAGTGGTACGAGCGGGCCGCCCAGCAGGGCCACCGGCGCGCCCAGGTCCGGGTCGGCATGCTCGCCGCCGGCCGGGGCGACCTCACCGGGGCCGCCCGCTGGTACCGGGAGGCCGCCGAGGCAGGCAGCCGCAACGGCGCCTTCAACCTCGGCCTGCTCCTCGCCCGCGAGGGCAGCGAGCGCGAGGCCGCCCTCTGGTGGACCCGGGCCGCCCGGGCCGGGCACGGCCGCGCCGCGCTCCGCCTCGCGCTGCTCGCCGCCCGCCGGGGCGAGCTGTCCGAGGGCCGCAAGTGGTGCGCCCGCGCCGTGGAGCTCGGACCGGCCGAGGTCGCCGAGCGGGCGGCGCGGCTCAGCGAGGCGCTCCACCAGGAGCTGACGGCGTAATGCGATTTGCTCCTGTCGCACGCGTCCCGTAAGGTTGTGTTTACCGACGCGGGGTGGAGCAGCTCGGTAGCTCGCTGGGCTCATAACCCAGAGGTCGCAGGTTCAAATCCTGTCCCCGCTACTCAGTAGCACGAAGGCCCGGACCACATGGTCCGGGCCTTCGGCGTTTCCGTGGGCGGACGCACGGACGCACGGATGCGGACGCTCAAATGCGCGGACGCGAAGAAGGGGCGCCCCGGGTGGGGCGCCCCTTCTCCGGTGGACGGTCAGGCCGCCGCGCAGTTCGGGCAGAGGCCGCGGTAGGTGACCTCGACGTCCGAGACCGTGAAGCCGAAGCGCTCCGCGTCCGGCAGGTCCCTCAGCGGATCGCCCGCCGGGTGGACGTCCCGGATCGCGCCGCAGCCGGCGCAGACCAGGTGCTGGTGCGGTCGGTGGGCGTTGGGGTCGTACCGCTTGGCGCGGCCGTCGGTGGCGACCTCGATGACCTCGCCGAGCGTCACCATCTCGCCCAGCGTGTTGTAGACGGTGGCACGGGAGATCTCGGGCAGGCGCTCGACGGCGCGGGCGTGCACCTCGTCGGCGGTGAGGTGCACGTGGTCGCCGTCGAGGACCTCGGCGACGACACGGCGCTGCGCGGTCATCCGCCAGCCGCGTCCGCGCAGTCGTTCCAACAGGTCGCTCATGAGGGCCAGGGTAACAGCGGGGGACAAATCAGTCGGCCACGCTGTGGGCCGGGAGCCAGCAGCGGATGATGTCGCGGACCGAGACCATGCCGACCGGCCCCAGGTCGTCGAGGACCACGAGATGGCGGAAGCCGCCGCGGGTCATCGCCCCGGCCGCCTCCTGGAGGGTCCAGCCGGGGGCGGCGAAGACCACATCGTGGGTGGTGTGGGAACCGGCCGGCTCCCGGTCGGGGTCCTCGCCCCGGCCGATCGAGTTGAGGATGTCGCGCTCGGTGAGGATGCCGAGCCCGGCGTCGCCGTCCAGGACGACGGCCGCGCCGACCCGGCGGGCCGACATCAGCCGGGCGGCCTGCCGGAGGGTGTGGGCGGGACCGATGGTGAGGACCACCGTGCTCATGGCGTCACGGACGAGCATGAAGGGAACCACCTCCTCGGCGAACCGCCCGGAAAGGCGGTTCACAAATGCACAAGTGGAGGCTCCAGAGTTGCACCGGGAGAGGGGTCCGACAAGGGGGCGCGCAAGCATCCCCCGGGGCGGGCGGAGGCGCGTTCAGGCGCCGGGCGTCCCCGCGGACCCCAGCCGGCCCAGCAGTTCCCCGTGCAGCAGGCCGTTGGAGGCCGCCGCGTTCCCGCTGTGCGGGCCCGGCTGCCCGTCGAGGCCGGTGTACGAACCGCCGGCCTCCTGCACCACGATCGCCACGGCCGCCATGTCCCAGAGCGACAGCTCCGGCTCCGCGCACAGGTCCACCGTGCCCTCGGCCACCATCATGTACGGCCAGAAGTCGCCGTACGCCCGGGTCCGCCAGCACGCGCGCGTGAGGTCCAGGAAGGCGTCCAGCTTCCCGCGCTCCTCCCAGCCGCTCAGCGAGGAGTACGCGAACGAGGCGTCGGCGAGCGAGGCCACCCGCGACACCCCGATCCGGGTCCCCGACTCCGGTCCGGTGCCCGTGAAGGCGCCCAGGCCCTTCGCCGCCCACCAGCGGCGGCCGAGCGCGGGCGCCGACACCACGCCCACCACCGGCTGGAAGCCGGACTCGCCCTCCTCCATCAGCGCGATCAGGGTCGCCCACACCGGCACCCCGCGCACGTAGTTCTTGGTGCCGTCGATCGGGTCGATCACCCAGCGGCGCGGACCGGTGCCCTCGACGCCGTACTCCTCGCCCAGGATCGCGTCCCCGGGCCGCTCGTCCTGGAGCCCGGCGCGGATCAGCGCCTCGGCGTCCCGGTCCGCCTCGCTCACCGGGGTCATGTCGGGCTTGGTCTCGACCTTGAGGTCGAGGGCCCGGAAGCGGGCCATGGTGGCCGCGTCGGCGGCATCCGCGAGGGCATGGGCAAGACGCAGGTCATCGTGGTAATCGGCCATGCCCGGCACTCTAGCGCCGCCCGGACGCCACCCGTCGAACCGTCTCGTGCGGCCGTGCGGACCCCCGGTCCCTTGACAGCGCCCGTACGGCTTGCCGACGCTGGGGGGCCACCGTCCCGGTCCGGAGGCGCCCATGCCGACCGCCCGCGAGGCCCTCCTCGACGCCGCTCTCGCCGCCCTGGCGCGGCACCCCTGGTCCGCCGTCCGGATGGCCGACCTCGCCGTCGCCGCCCGGGTCTCCCGACAGACCCTCTACAACGAGTTCGGCAGCAAGGAGGGGCTGGCCCGCGCCCTCGTCCGGCACGAGGCCGACGCCTACCTCGACGGCGTACGCCGCCTCCTCGCCGTTCCCGGACCGCCCGCCTCCGGGCAGCCGGGCCGGGGCCCGGACGCCCCCGGACCGTCCGCACGGACCCTCGCGGCCGTCGCCGAGTGGACCGTCGCCCGGGCCGGCGACCGGCCGATACTCCGCGCGCTGCTCACCGGCGCCTGGACCGAGGGCCTGCCCCGGCCCCGGCCCGCCCGGCCGGGCGCCCGCCCCGCCCCCGTACCGGCGCAGCGCAGGGCCGACGCCGGGCCGCCGGCGCCGGGGGAGCTGCTCGCCACGGCGGCGCTGTGCGCGGGGGAGCGGCGGGCGGCCGGCTGCGAGCTGGCCCTGCGGCTCGCCGTCAGCCACGTGGTGGCCCCGGCCCTGCCGCCGGAGGGTCAGTGGGCGGAGCCGGACAGCTGGAGGCCGATGACCCCCGCGATGACCAGCGTGATCGAGACGATCTTGAGCGTGGAGACCACGTCACCGAGGAAGACCATGCCGTAGATGGCGGTGCCGGCCGCCCCGATCCCCGTCCACACCGCGTACGCGGGCCCCACGTCGAGCTTCCGCAGGGCGAGGGTCAGCAGCCCGAAGCTGCCGAGGGCGAAGCAGGCGAAGGCGATCGTCGGCCAGAGCCGGGTGAAGCCGTGGGAGAGCTTCAGGCAGACCGCGAACCCCGTCTCCAGGACCCCGGCGACCACCACCAGCAGCCACGCCATCGCTCCCGCCTCCCACCCGGTCGGATTCCTCGCACTTGTGCGGTTATGTCCATACCGGGCTGGGGGCGGGCGTAAACACCGGCGGGAGGCCGTCAGTCGCCCTCGTGGCGCTCCCGGGTGGCGAGCAGCCGCCGCAGCGAGAAGAGCCGCGCCGGATCCGCGTGTCCGTCCGCCACCCAGGCGTCCAGGGCGCACTCCGCCTCGTCGTGGCTGCACGCGCGCGGACAGCCCTCCGTCCCCGGCACCAGGTCGGGGAAGGCCAGGATGACCCGGGACGGGTCGACGTGGTGCAGCCCGAAGGAGCGCACGCCCGGGGTGTCGATGACCCAGCCGTCCACCACGTCCAGCGGCAGCGCGAGCGCCGAGGTGGTGGTGTGTCGGCCGCGGCCGGTCACCGCGTTCACATGCCCGGTGATCCGCCGCTTCTCCTCCGGCACCAGCGCGTTCACCAGCGTCGTCTTGCCGACGCCGGAATGGCCGACGAAGGCGGTGACCCGCCCGTCCAGGTGCTCCCGCACCCGGTCGGCCGCGCCGCCGTCGTACAGCTCCTCGCGGTTCACCACCACGTGCGGGATGTCCAGATCGCCGTAGAGCTCCAGGAGCGACGACGGCGGGGCCAGGTCCGACTTCGTCATCACCAGGAAGGGCTCCAGGCCGCCGTCGTACGCGGCCACCAGGCAGCGGTCGATCAGCCGGGGGCGCGGCTCGGGATCGGCGAGCGCGGTGACGATCGCCAGCTGGTCGGCGTTGGCGACGACCACCCGCTCGTACGGGTCGTCGTCGTCGGCCGTGCGGCGCAGCACCGAGTCCCGCTCCCCGATCCGCACGATCCGGGCCAGGGTGTCCTTCTCGCCGGACAGGTCGCCCACCAGGGAGACCCGGTCGCCGACGACCGCCGCCTTGCGGCCCAGCTCGCGGGCCTTCATCGCCATCACGGTCCGGTCCTCGACCAGACAGGTCAGACGGCCGCGGTCCACGGTGAGGACCATGCCCTCGACGGCGTCCTCGTGCTTGGGACGGATGGAGGTCCGGGGCCGGGTGCCCTTGCGGTTGGGCCGCTGGCGGATGTCGTCCTCGTCGGTGTGCTTCCCGTAGCGCCGCATGGTTCAGGCTCCGAGCATTTCGGTCCACATCCCCGGGAAGTCCGGCAAGGTCTTGGCCGTCGTCGCCACGTCCTCGATCTCCACGCCCTTCACGGCGAGGCCGATGATCGCGCCCGCGGTCGCCATCCGGTGGTCGTGGTACGTGTGGAAGACGCCGCCGCGCAGCGGGCGCGGGCGGATGTGGAGGCCGTCCCCGGTCTCCGTGACGTCGCCGCCGAGGCCGTTGATCTCCCGGGTGAGCGCCGCGAGGCGGTCGGTCTCGTGGAGCCGCAGGTGCGCCACCCCGCGCAGGGTCGAGGGGGAGTCGGCGAGGGCGGCGACGGCCGCGATGCCGGGGGTCAGCTCGCCGACCTCGCCCAGGTCCACGTCGATGCCGTGGATCCGGCCCGTGCCGGTGAAGGTGAGGCCGGCGTCGGTGAGTTCGCAGGCGCCGCCCATCTCGGTGAAGATCCGGCGCAGTTCGTCGCCGGGCTGGGTGGTGCGGGCCGGCCAGTCCGGGACGGTCACCCGGCCGCCGGTGATCAGCGCCGCCGCCAGGAACGGCTGCGCGTTCGACAGGTCCGGTTCGATGACCAGGTCACGGCCGCGCAGCGCCGACGGGGCCACCCGCCAGACGTCCGGCTCGCCGCCGTGTTCCGGCTCGTCGACCTTCGCGCCCACCGCGCGGAGCATGTCGACGGTCATCCGGATGTGCGGCATCGACGGCAGCCGGCCGCCGACGTGCCGGACCTCGACGCCCTGGTTGAAGCGGGCGCCGGAGAGCAGCAGGGCGCTGACGAACTGGGAGGACGAGGAGGCGTCGATCTCCACGACCCCGCCCTCCAGGCCGCCGGTGCCGTGCACGGTCATCGGGAGGGCGCCGCGGCCCTCGTCGTCGATCCGGGCGCCGAGCGCGCGCAGCGCGTCGATCACCCCGTGCAGCGGGCGCTCGTGGGAGCGGGGGTCGCCGTCGAAGCGGACGGCGCCGTCGGCGAGCGCGGCGACCGGCGGCAGGAAGCGCATGACCGTGCCGGCGTTGCCGACGTCGACCGTCGCGGGGCCGCGCAGCGGGGCGGGGATGATCCGCCAGGCCTCGCCGCTGCCGTCCGGGCCCACGCCTTCGTCGATCTTCACGCCCAGGGTGCGCAGCCCCTCGGCCATCAGGAGGGTGTCGCGGGAGCGCAGCGGGCGGCGCACCCAGCCGGGCTCGGCGGCGAGCGCGGCGAGCACCAGGGCGCGGTTGGTGACCGACTTCGAGCCGGGCACGGTCACGGTCGCGTCGACGGGGCCGCTCGCGTACGGAGCGGGCCACAGGTCCTGGGCTGCGGGGTGCGACGGATCGGGGTGCGCGGGGGAAGCTGCGGTCATGCCCTCACTGTACGGGGGTGTCAGAGACCGAGAAGCCAGGTGGCGCCGCCGATCAGGCAGCTGAGCGACACGACGTGGAAGAAGGCCAGCCACACCCCGGCGGGCACATGGGTGAGCCGGGAGAGCTGGTCGGCGTCCGAGTCGGGGGCACCGCCGCGCCGGCGCGCGGACTGGAGCTCGAAGGGGGGCCGCACCCCGCCCAGGAGCAGGAACCACACCACCGCGTACGCGAAGGCCGCCTGGACCTCCGGCGCGGCCAGCCAGGACACCAGGACGAAGAGCCCGCCCGTGAGGACGACGCTGAGGACCCCGTACGCGTTGCGGACCATGACGAGGACCGCGAGGAGCAGCGCGGTCGCCGCCCACAGCAGCACGGCGACCAGGCCCGCGCCGAGCAGCGCCGCCCCGCCGAGGCCGAGCAGCGGGGCCGCCGTGTAGCCGGCGGCCAGGGTGAGGACGACGCCGAGGCCGGTCGGGCGGCCCCGGGTGACGGTGAGGCCGCTGGTGTCCGAGTGCAGCCGGATCGCCCGCAGCCGGCGGCGGCAGGCGAGCGCCACCAGGGCGTGGCCGCCCTCGTGGGCGATGGTGATCGCGTTCCGCGCGAGCAGCCAGATCCGGCGGGGCACGGTGACGGCGAGCGCGGCGACGCCGGTGGCGATCACCAGCCACTCGGGCGGGGCGGCCTGCGGGCTGAAGAGGTCCATCCTTCGGTCCGCTCCTCTCGGGCTCGGGGATCGTGGCAGTGTGGCACGCATGTGCGGACGTTTTGCGGCCGGCCGGCGGCCCGAGGAGCTCGTCGAGACCTTCGGGATCGAGAAGTGGGAGCCGGCGGAGACCCTGGAACAGGACTGGAACGTGGCCCCCACCAAGGAGGTCCACGTCGTTCTCGAACGCCCCCTGAAGGACGCGGAGAGCCGGCGCCCGGTTCGCCAGCTCCGTGCCCTGAAGTGGGGACTGGTCCCGTCCTGGTCGACGTCGCCGGAGGGCGCGGCCCGGATGATCAACGCCAGGGCCGAGACCCTGCACGAGAAGCCCTCCTTCAAGCACGCCTTCCGGTCCCGCCGCTGCATCCTGCCCGCCGACGGCTACTACGAGTGGGTGACCGGCGCCGCCGAGCGCGACCTGGAGGTCGAGGGGAAGAGGAAGCGGCCCCGCAAGCAGCCGTACTTCGTGACCCCCGCCGACGGCTCCGTCATGGCCATGGCGGGCCTGTACGAGTTCTGGCGCGACCCGGCGCTGCCGCCCGAGCACCCGCGCGCCTGGTGGGCCACCTGCTCGGTGATCACCACCGAGGCGGAGACCGCGCCGCTCGGCGTGGCGCCCGCCGAGGGCCCCGGCTCGCTCGCCGAGATCCACCCCCGGATGCCGCTGATGCTCACCGAGGACCGCTGGGACGCCTGGCTGGACCCGGCCACCACCGGCCTCGACGAGCTGCGCGCCCTGCTCGCCCCGCCGCCGTGGGGCCTGATGCGGGCCTTCCCGGTCGCCACCGCCGTCAGCAACGTCCGCAACAACGGCCCCGAACTGCTCGCCGAGCTCGCGGGACCGGAGCTCGGCACGCTGTTCTGAGGCACGGTTCTGAGGCAGGGTTCTGAGGCACGCGCTCCGCACGGCCCCCGGAGCGGCCCCGGGCGGCAGGATGGGGACGTGACGAAGATCGAGACCGTGCCCACCGACGCCGGTGAGGCCCGCATCACCTGGCACCCCGCCCGCGAGGCCCGCCGCGTCCTCGCCCTCGGCCACGGCGCCGGCGGCGGCATCGAGGCCCGCGACCTCGCCGCCCTCGCCGCCGCCCTGCCCGCCCACGGCGTCACCGTCGCCCTGGTCGAGCAGCCCTGGCGGGTCGCGGGCAAGAAGGTCGCGCCCGCCCCGAAGACCCTCGACACCGGCTGGCGCGGCCTCTGGCCGGCCCTCGCGAAGCCCGGCCTCCCGGTGGTCGCCGGCGGCCGCAGCGCCGGCGCCCGGGTCGCCTGCCGCACCGGCGCCGAACTCGGCGCCGCCGCCGTCCTCGCCCTGAGCTTCCCGCTCCACCCGCCGGGCAGGCCGGAGAGCTCCCGGGCCGCGGAACTCCTCTCCACCGGCCTCCCCACCCTCGTCGTCCAGGGCGGCAACGACCCCTTCGGCAAGCCCGCCGAGTTCCCGCCCGCAGGCCCGTACGAACTCGTCGAGATCCCGTACGGCGACCACGGCTTCGCCGTCCCCAAGCGCGCCCCGATCGACCAGGAGGAGGCCGTCCGACGGATCGTCGGAGCCGTCGCCGACTGGCTCGCCGCACCGCGCTGAACCCCACCGCGGACCCGGGAATGCCGGGGGCCGGGGCGCTGTTGTGGAGAGCGTCGGTGTGAGAAGCGAGAGAGGGAGTCCGTCGCATGGGTACGACCATCTGCCCGGAGCGGGCCAGGTCCGCGGAGCTCGACTGGACCGTGCTGCCCGCCCCCAAGGCCGCCCCCGTTCGGGCGGCGGGCGGAGCCGTTCCTCGTCTATCCTCCGAAACGAGCGGGTCCGGCACCGGCCCCGTCACCGCGCTGGAGGAGGTGGGTCCGGTCACTGGGACCGACACAGGGACCGACGACGGCCCCGAGGAGACGACCGAGGAGCGCAACGCGCGCTTCGAGCGGGACGCCCTCGGCTACCTCGACCAGATGTACTCCGCCGCGCTGCGGATGACGCGCAACCCCGCGGACGCCGAGGACCTCGTGCAGGAGACCTACGCGAAGGCGTACGGCTCCTTCCACCAGTTCCGCGAGGGCACCAACCTCAAGGCGTGGCTGTACCGCATCCTCACCAACACCTTCATCAACTCGTACCGCAAGAAGCAGCGCGAGCCCCAGCGCAGCGCCGCCGAGGAGATCGAGGACTGGCAGCTCGCCCGCGCCGAGTCGCACATGTCGACCGGACTGCGCTCCGCCGAGTCGCAGGCCCTCGACCACCTCCCCGACTCGGACGTGAAGGCCGCGCTCCAGGCGATCCCCGAGGAGTTCCGCATCGCGGTCTACCTCGCCGACGTCGAGGGCTTTGCCTACAAGGAGATCGCCGACATCATGGGGACCCCCATCGGTACGGTGATGTCCCGCCTGCACCGGGGCCGCCGCCAGCTCCGCGGCATGCTCGAGGACTACGCCCGCGAGCGCGGCCTCGTCCCCGCCGGCGCCGGAGAGTCGTCCAAGGATCTGAAAGGCGCGGACTCATGAGCTGCGGAGACCCGCACGAGACGGACTGCTCGGAAGTCCTGGACCATCTCTACGAGTTCCTCGACCGGGAGATGCCCGACGGTGAGTGCACCAAGTTCGAGGTGCACTTCGAGGAGTGCTCCCCGTGCCTGGAGAAGTACGGCCTGGAGCAGGCGGTGAAGAAGCTCGTCAAGCGCTGCTGCGGCAGCGACGAGGTCCCCACCGACCTGCGCGCCAAGGTCATGGGCCGGATCGACCTGATCCGCGCCGGGCACCTGGTGCCCGACCAGGACGCGGTCGCGCCCGAGGCGCAGACGCCGCAGACCCCGGCCGTCCAGGAGTGACCGGACGCGTGTGCGGGCCTTCCGCCGCGCATCCGTCAGCTTGTATCACCCGATGGTAGGAATCGACGGCGGCCCGCCTTGAGCGGCCGCCGTCCTCGCTAGCGTGCACCGGGTGACGGTCGTGAAGCCCCTCCCGCGAACGGCCCGCGCGTACATCGTCTGCGCCGCCCTCGGCGCCGGAGCGTGCGCCCTGCCCGCCCTCCTCCCCCCGTCGCCCACCCCCTGGGCGACCGCCGGTCTCCTCGCCGCCCTGTACGCGCTCTGCGAGCTGCCCGCCCGCCGCCGCCTCCTCGGCCGCTCCGCCGGCGGCTCCGTCCCGGTGGGCACCGGCCCCTTCTCCCCGGTGCTCCTCGCCGCCGCCCTGCTGCTGCCGCCGGCCGCCGCCGCGCTCACCGCCCTCCCCGGCGGCCTCCTCGCCCGCGTCGACGAGCCCCCCGCCCGCTGGCGCCGCACCTGGCGCACCGCCGCCACCGCCCTCGCCGTCTGGGCCGCCGCCCGCACCGCCGCCGCCCTCGGCGCCCCCGCCGCCGCGTTACCCCACGCGCTGCTCCCCGCCCTCGGCGCCGCCCTCGCCTTCTGCCTCGTCCTCGCCGCCCTCGACGGCTCCATCCGCGCCACCGCCGACGGCCTCCCGCCCCGCGCCGCCTGGCGCGGTCTCCTCGCCCGCGCCCTCGCCCCGCACCTCGTCCACGGCCTCGCCGGACTCATGATGGCCGTCCTCTGGCGCAGCCCCCACGGCCCCGCCGCCGCCCTCCTCGTCCTGCTGCCCATGTACCTCTCCTGCTGGGTCTTCGCCCAGTACCACCACGAGCGCGCCGCCCACCAGGCCACCATCCGCGCCCTCGTCCAGGCCGTCGACATCAAGGACAGCTACACCCGGGGCCACAGCGAACGCGTCGGCCACGCCTCCGTCCTGATCGCCCGTGAGCTCGGCATGGACGGCGACCGGCTCGACACCGTCCGCTTCGCCGGCATCCTCCACGACGTCGGCAAGCTCGGCGTCCCCACCCGCGTCCTGCGCAAGGACGGCCCGCTCACCCCCGAGGAACGCCGGGTCATCGAACTCCACCCCGAGTACGGCCACGAGATGGTCCGCGGCATCGGCTTCCTCGGCGAGGCCCGCGCCGCCGTCCTCCACCACCACGAGCGGATCGACGGCACCGGCTACCCCTACGGGCTGCGCGGCGAGGAGATCCCCGAGTGCGCCCGCGTCGTCGCCGTCGCCGACGCCTTCGACGCCATGACCTCCACCCGCTCCTACAGCCGCGCCCGGCCCGTCGCCACCGCCCTCGCCGAACTGGAGCGGTGCGCCGGCAGCCACTTCGACCCCCGGATGGTCGCCGCCCTCGCCCGCGCGCTCGACCGCTGGGGCTGGCGGACCGCCGTCACCGCCGACGAGGCCGGTACGCCGGTCCCCGAGCCCCGCACCCCGGGACCGCTCGCGCCCCAGCCGAAGGAGCCCGCATGAGACCGGGCGCCGCCACCGTCGGCGCCGTCCGCGCCGCCGCCCTCCTCCTCGGCGCGGCCGGTCTCGCCGCCACCCTCTGGCACGGCCTCGCCGAACCCGGCAACGCCCTCGCCTTCGGCACCCTCATCGCCCTCGGCGAGCTGGCCCGCCGCGGCGCGGGGCATCCCGAAGCGCTCCGGGGGAGCGAACCCGCTCCGGTCGCCGCGGCCGCCGCCCTCGCCTACGCCCTGCTCGGCGCCGACGCCGGCGCCCCCACCACCCACGGCGTCCTCCAGACCACCGCCGTCGTCTGCGCCGGCGGCCTCGCCGGGATCGTGCCCCACGTCGCCCGCGGCCGGGCCCGGGGCGACGACCGGGGCCCCGACCCCGACCACCTCGCCCGCCGGGTACTCACCGTCGGCTTCGCCGCCCTCTGCTTCCAGCCGCTCTACAACGCCGGCGCCCTCACCGGCCCCCTCGGCACCGGCGCCCCCTACGTCCTCTTCCTCCTCCTCGTCCTCGTCCTCACCGGTCTCTGCGACGCCGTCCTCGCCGCCCTGCTGCTGCGCGCCCGCACCTCCTACCCGTACGGCCCCCTCCTCCGCGACGAACTGCGCGCCCTCCTCGGCATCGGCTCCGCCGTCTGCGCCACCGGCGTCGTCATGGCCCTCGGCGTCGCCGCCGCCGGACTCTGGGCGCTGCCCGTCCTCGCCGTGCCGCTGCTCCTCACCCAGGTCTCGTACCGCCGGTACGCGGCCGTCCGCACCGTCAACCGGCAGACCATCGCCTCCCTCGCCCGGGCGACCGAGATCGCCGGCTGCACCCCGCCGGGGCACGCCCGCCGGGTCGCCGCCCTCGCCACCGCCGTCGGCCGCGAGCTGGGCCTCGGCGGCTCCGAGCTGACCGTCCTGGAGTACGCCGCCCTCATGCACGACATCGGCCAGCTCTCCCTCGTCGACCCCGTCCCCGGCGGCGCCACCGCCCCGCTGCCCGCCGAGGACCAGCGCCGGATCGCCCTGCTCGGCGGCGAGGTGGTCCGGATGACCGGCGTCCCCGCGGCCGTCGCCCAGGTGGTCGAGCGGCAGGCCGACCCGTATCGCGAACAGCCGCTCCCGGCCCGGATCGTCCGGACCGTGAACGCCTACGACGACCTCGCGGGCGAGGGCGCGGGCGCCGCCCTGGAGGCCCTGGAGACGCTCAGGCTGGGCACCGCACGCGACCACCACCCCGAGGTCGTGGCCGGCCTGGCCCGGGTCCTCGCCCGCGACGGACTGCCTGGGGTGACCTCGGTCCCCACGGGGTAACCGATGGGTAATGAGCGCGCGTCCGACCCGGCATGGTTGGATGCGAACAAGAGGGTGAAGCGACCGGCAGGCGGGAATCGTGAGGATCTTCGGGAAGGTACGGCATCGGCCCTCCGCCTCGTGGCGGCAGGCCACCGACCGCGCGTTCACGCTGATCGGCGACGGCCGGTACGAGGACGCGGGCGCGCTGCTCACCCGGGCGGCCGATCTGGAGCCCTGGCTCTCCGAGTCCTGGTTCAACCTGGCGCTGCTGCACAAGTTCCGCCACGACTGGGAGCAGGCCCGCGCCGCCGGACTGCGGGCCGTGGCCCTGCTCGACAAGGAGACCGGCGCCCCCGACTGGTGGAACGTCGGCATCGCCGCCACCGCCCTCCAGGACTGGCCGCTGGCCCGCCGCGCCTGGCAGGCGTACGGCCTGAAGGTGCCCGGCGCCTCCTCCGCCACCGGTGAGCCCGCCGGCATGGAGCTCGGCAGCGCCGCCGTCCGCCTCTCGCCCGAGGGCGAGGCCGAGGTCGTCTGGGGCCGCCGGCTCGACCCGGCCCGCATCGAGGTCCTCTCCATCCCGCTGCCGTCCTCCGGCCGCCGCTGGGGCGAGGTCGTCCTCCACGACGGCGTCCCCAACGGCGAGCGGACCACCACGGCCGGCCCCTCCTACCCCGTCTTCGACGAGATCGAGCTGTGGGCGCCGTCCCCCGTCCCCACCTGGGTCGTCCTCCTGGAGGCCGCCACCGAGGCCGACCGGGACGCCCTGGAGCAGCTCGCCGCCGAGGCCGGCTTCGCCGCCGAGGACTGGTCCTCGTCGGTACGGCTCCTGTGCCGCGCCTGCTCCGAGTCGACCATGCCCAGCGCCGAGGGCGAGGGCGACCACGTCGACCCGCACGACCACAGCGAGCCCGGCCACCCCGGACCGCTCGGCCACCGCACGCCCGGCGAGCTGTGGGTGCCCGAGCGCGAGTGCGGCATCGCCGCCCCGGCCGACCTCGTCCGCGGCCTCCTCGACGGCTGGGTCGCCGACAGCCCCGACAGCCGGGAATGGCGCGATCTCGAAGAGGTCTGCTGAGCCTTCCGCCCCGGCCCCGTAGGCTGTCCCCGACGGAATCGGGTTTTCAGGAAGGCGCGGCGGCACATGGCGCAGCAGGAGACGGGCGAGCAGATCTTCACGGGCTACGCCCTGGACGACGACGGCTACATCGTGGACACCGAGGACTGCGAGGCGCGTGAGCTCGCCCACCGCGAGCGGGGCACCTCCCGTCCCATCACGGTCGTCGGCAACCCGGTGCTGCACCACGAGTGCGCGGACGTCACCGACTTCGGCCCCGAACTGGCCGCCCTGGTCGACGACATGTTCGCCAGCCAGAAGACCGCCGAGGGCGTCGGCCTCGCCGCCAACCAGATCGGCGTCGGCCTCAAGGTCTTCGTCTACGACTGCCCCGACGACGAGGGCGTCCGCCACACCGGCCACGTGGTCAACCCGGTGCTCCAGGAGCTGCCGGCCGACCGCCGCCACCTCGACGACTCCAACGAGGGCTGCCTCTCGGTCCCCACCGCCTACGCGGAGCTGGCCCGCCCCGACTTCGCCGAGGTCCACGGCCAGGACCTGCACGGCAACCCGATCAAGGTCCGCGGCACCGGCTACTTCGCCCGCTGCCTCCAGCACGAGACGGACCACCTCTACGGCTTCCTCTACATCGACAAGCTCTCCAAGCGCGACCGCAAGGACGCGCTGCGCCAGATGGAAGAGGGCACCCCGCGCTACCCGGTCGTCGCCAACGACTGACGCGCCCCGTACGCACGGCGAAGGGCCCCGCACTCGTGGAGTGCGGGGCCCTCTCGCGCGTCCGGACGGACTAGAAGTCCTCGTCCAGGTCGACCGAGCCCTCGACCGCCACCTGGTAGGCGGAGGGGCGGCGCTCGAAGAAGTTGGTGAGCTCCTGGACGCCCTGGAGCTCCATGAAGGCGAAGGGGTTCTCGGAGCCGTAGACCGGCGGGAAGCCGAGGCGGACCAGGCGCTGGTCGGCGACGCACTGGAGGTACTCGCGCATGGACGCCGTGTTCATGCCGGGCAGGCCGTCGCCGCACAGGTCGCGGCCGAACTGGAGCTCCGCCTCGACGGCCTCCTTCAGCATGTCGGTGACCTGCTGCTGAAGGGCGTCGTCGAAGAGCTCCGGCTCCTCCTTGCGGACCGTGTCCACGACCTCGAAGGCGAAGTTCATGTGCATGGTCTCGTCGCGGAACACCCAGTTGGTGCCGGTCGCCAGGCCGTGCAGCAGGCCGCGCGAGCGGAACCAGTAGACGTACGCGAAGGCGCCGTAGAAGAACAGGCCCTCGATGCAGGCGGCGAAGCAGATCAGGTTGAGCAGGAAGCGGCGGCGGTCGGCGGCCGTCTCCAACCGCTCGATCTTCTCGACCGAGTCCATCCAGCGGAAGCAGAACTGCGCCTTCTCGCGGATGGAGGGGATGTTCTCGACGGCCGCGAAGGCCGCCGCGCGGTCGTCCGGGTCGGGCAGGTAGGTGTCCAGGAGGGTCAGGTAGAACTGGACGTGCACGGCCTCCTCGAAGAGCTGGCGCGAGAGGTAGAGCCGCGCCTCGGGGGAGTTGATGTGCTTGTACAGCGTCAGGACCAGGTTGTTCGCCACGATCGAGTCGCCCGTCGCGAAGAACGCGACGAGTCGGCCGATCATGTGCTGCTCGCCCGGGGTGAGCTTGGCGAGGTCGGCGACGTCCGAGTGGAGGTCGACCTCCTCGACGGTCCAGGTGTTCTTGATGGCGTCCCGGTAGCGCTCGTAGAAGTCCGGGTAGCGCATCGGACGGAGGGTCAGCTCGAATCCCGGGTCGAGGAGGTTCTTCTGATCGTCGGAGCTCATCACTGGCAGGCCTCGCAGGACTCGGGGTTTTCCAGGGAGCAGGCGACCGCGTCGGGGTCGGCGACCTGCTGGACGGGGACGGTGGCGGCGGTGGCGGACGCCTGGGCGGCGCGGGCGATCCGGGTGGCCGGGCGGGAACGCAGGTAGTACGTCGTCTTCAGGCCCTGCTTCCAGGCGTACGCGTACATCGACGACAGCTTGCCGATGGTCGGCGTCTCCATGAAGAGGTTCAGCGACTGCGACTGGTCCAGGAACGGGGTCCTGGCCGCCGCCATGTCGATGAGGCCGCGCTGCGGGATCTCCCAGGCCGTGCGGTACAGCTCGCGCACCTCGGCCGGGACCCAGCCGAAGCCTGCCACCGAGCCGTTGGCCTCGCGCAGCGCCTCGCGGGTCTGCGCGTCCCACACGCCGAGCGCCTTCAGCTCGTCGACGAGGTACGAGTTGACCTGGAGGAACTCGCCGGAGAGCGTCTCGCGCTTGAAGAGGTTGGAGACCTGCGGCTCGATGCACTCGTAGACGCCGGCGATCGAGGCGATGGTCGCCGTCGGGGCGATGGCGAGGAGGAGGGAGTTGCGCATGCCGACCGCGGCGATCCGCTCGCGCAGGGCCGCCCAGCGCTCCGGCCAGTTGAGCTCGACGTCGTAGTGGTCGGGGTGGAGGACGCCCCGGGCGGTACGGGTCTTCTCCCAGGCCGGCAGCGGACCGTTGCGCTCGGCGAGGTCGGCGGAGGCCTCGTACGCGGCGAGCATGATGCGCTCGGCGATCCGGGTGGAGAGCGCGCGGGCCTCGGCGGAGTCGAAGGGCAGCCGCAGCTTGAAGAAGACGTCCTGGAGGCCCATCGCGCCCAGGCCCACCGGGCGCCACTTGGCGTTGGAGTTCCCGGCCTGCTCGGTCGGGTAGAAGTTGATGTCGACGACCCGGTCGAGGAAGGTGACGGCGGTCCGGACGGTCTCGTCCAGGCGCTCCCAGTCGATGTCCCCGTCGGCGACGAACGCGCCGAGGTTGACCGAGCCGAGGTTGCAGACGGCCGTCTCGCCGTCGTTCGTGACCTCGATGATCTCGGTGCAGAGGTTGGAGGAGTGGACGACGGCGCCGGGCTCGGCGGTCTGGTTGGCCGTACGGTTCGAGGCGTCCTTGAAGGTCATCCAGCCGTTGCCGGTCTGCGCCAGGGTCCGCATCATCCGGCCGTACAGGTCGCGGGCCGGGATCGTGCGGCGGGCCAGGCCCTTCGCCTCGGCGGCGCGGTAGGCGGCGTCGAACTCCTCGCCCCACAGGTCGACGAGCCCGGGGACGTCGGCGGGGGAGAAGAGCGACCACTCGGCGTCGGCGTTCACCCGGCGCATGAACTCGTCCGGGATCCAGTGGGCGAGGTTCAGGTTGTGGGTGCGCCGGGCGTCCTCGCCGGTGTTGTCGCGGAGCTCCAGGAACTCCTCGATGTCCGCGTGCCAGGTCTCCAGGTAGACGGCGGCGGCGCCCTTGCGGCGGCCGCCCTGGTTCACCGCCGCCACGGAGGCGTCGAGCGTCTTCAGGAACGGCACGATGCCGTTGGAGTGCCCGTTGGTGCCCCGGATCAGCGAACCGCGCGAGCGGATCCGGGAGTAGGACAGGCCGATGCCGCCGGCGTGCTTCGACAGGCGCGCGACCTGGTGGTAGCGGTCGTAGATCGAGTCCAGCTCGTCCTGCGGGGAGTCGAGCAGGTAGCAGGAGGACATCTGGGGGTGGCGGGTGCCGGAGTTGAAGAGCGTGGGGGAGGAGGGCAGGTAGTCGAGCCGGCTCATCAGGCCGTACAGCGCCGCCACCTCGTCCAGCGCGCGGACCGAGTCGTCCTCGGCGAGGCCGGCCGCCACCCGGAGCATGAAGTGCTGCGGGGTCTCGATGACCTTGCGGGTGATCGGGTGGCGCAGCAGGTAGCGCGAGTAGAGGGTCCGCAGGCCGAAGTAGCCGAAGCGGTCGTCGGCGGCCGGGTCGACCAGCGCGTCCAGGCGCTCCGCGTGCAGGGCGGTGAAGGCGGCGGTGCGGTCGGCGATCAGGCCCTCGCGGTGGCCGGTGGCGACCGAGGCCGAGAAGGAGACGGCGCCCTGGGAGACGGCCTCCTCGGCGATGGTGAGGGTGAGCAGGCGGGCGGCGAGCCGGGAGTAGGCGGGGTCCTCGGAGATGAGTCCGGCCGCGGCCTCGGTGGCCAGTTCGCGCAGCTCCGCCTCGTCCGAGCCGGCGTGCCGGCCGCGCAGCGCGGCGGCGGCGACCCGGCCGGGGTCGGTGTCGGTGAGGTCGGCGGTGAGGTCGGTCAGGGTCCGCAGCAGTACGGTCCCGGGGCCGTCGCCGTCGGTCGCGGCGGCCTCGGCAACTGACGGACCCGCAGGCGCGATGGTCACGTGGGGGCTCTCCCTCGCTCGGCCCGGGGCCATGGCGGGGGAGGGGGGCGGGCAGGCTTCCGTACGCGCGGAAGCGCCCGCGTCCACCGGCCCATTCCGCGAGGCCCGGACGTCGTCGGCACCCGGAACGGACGGACCGGGCGCACCGTCGGCAGGTCTTCGGACTCCCTCCGTGCGAAAGCGCACGAAGCACACCGTTGCGGGACAGTTCCGGATTCGCACCGGATTCCCCTGCGGCGACAGCGAGCACGAGCATACATGTGGGGGGCGCCGATCTCGGCACCCCCCACATGTTGTGTCCTCTCGCTGAGATGTCCGGGCTCAGACGTCCAGGGAGAACGCCCACAGGGGCGACAGGTCCGGCACCGGGGTCCAGTCCCGCTCGGGGATCCGGACGAAGCCCAGGCGGCGGTAGATCCGGTGCGCGGTCGTCATCCCGTCCTGGGTGGACAGCACCAGCCGGACGCAGCCGTCGAGGGCCCGCGCCCGGTCGACGCAGGCCCGGACGAGCGCCTCTCCGACGCCCCGGCCGCGGGCCGCGCGCGCCACCGCGAGGAGCCGGAACTCGGCCTCGTCGGGGCCGGCGATGTCCGCCCACTCCCCGCCGCCGGCCGTGAAGGTGACCGCGCCGAGCAGCGTCCCGTCGTCGCCCACGGCGACCAGCACCTCGGCCTCGGCGGCCCGCCGGGCGACGTCCCGCATCACCGGCAGGTAGTCGTCGTCCTCCCCGAAGGTGAGGTGTCCGTCGTCGAGGTAGGCGCGGGCCGTGAGCTCGCCGACCTCCTCGTGCTCTTCCGGCCGTACGGCCCTGATCGTGAAGTCCATCCCCGCAGTGTGCCGCGCTCAGCCGCCGGCGCCCACCGAGTTGTCGGGCGCCCCGTCGCCGGCCGGCGGCAGGTCGCCGCGCTCCACGGGCCCGTCCGGTCCGGTGGACTTCGGCAGGACGGCGTCGAGTTCGGCGTCGTCGGCCCGGTGGGCCTCGGCGGCGGCCCGCTTCAGCAGGTCGCGGGGGACGGCGAGCGGGGCGGCGACCTCGACGCGCAGCCCGTTCTCGTTGCGCAGGTAGGCGTGCCGGTCGCCGGTGCGGCGGTACCAGCCGTCGCCCTCGGCCTCGCAGCCGTCGCCGTCCGGGGGTCCGGCCACGCACTCCTCGGCGCGGAACGGCCGCCGTTCGGCGCTGAGCGTGAGGCTGCCGCCGTCCTTGTCCACGTACACGATCCGGAAGCCGTCGTCGCCGACGACGCCGGCGGACTGGAGCGCCGGCGCGTAACCCTCGGCCTCGGTGACGTAGACGTGTTCGACGCGGGTCTGGGCGTACCGGGCGCGGGCCTCCAGGGCCGCGCGGTCGGGGGCCGGCGGGTCGGCGGCCGTCACGGTGCCGCAGCCGGCGAGCGCGGCCAGGCCGACGGCGAGCAGGAGCAGCTGCGGGGGAGTGGTCCGCGGTCGCATGGGGCCCTTCGGTGGTGGGGACGCGGCAGGCCGCCCGGCCTGGGAGGCGGGCGGCCTGCGGGGTGGTGCGGGACGGCTCAGTGGCCGACGCCGACCTTCGGGAGGGGGCGGACGCCGGTGTCGCCGGCGTCGGCCGTGTAGTCCGACGGCGAGGTCTCGTCGACGCCCTCGGGGGCCTTGACGGCCTTGAGCACGAAGGTGAGGACGACCGTGACCACGACGTTGAGCACGAAGGCGGTGAGGCCGATGTAGCCGATCTCGCCGATGCCGGGGATCTCGGCGGAGGAGCCGCCGAAGTGCTTCTGCTTCGGCGTCGACACGTTGTACGCGGCGATCGTGCCGTACAGCATGCCGACGGCCCAGCCGGCGAGCAGCGCCCAGCGGTGGAACCAGCGGGTGAAGAGGCCGCCGACCAGGGCGGGGAAGGTCTGGAGGATCCAGATGCCGCCGAGGAGCTGGAAGTTGATGGCGACCGTCTTGTCCATGGTGAGGACGAAGGCGAGGGCGCCGACCTTCACCAGGAGGGACACCAGCTTGGAGACCTTGGTCTCCTGCTCGGGGGTGGCCTCGGGCTTGATGAAGTCCTTGTAGATGTTCCGGGTGAAGAGGTTGGCCGCGGCGATCGACATGATCGCGGCCGGCACGAGCGCGCCGATGCCGATGGCGGCGAAGGCCACGCCCGCGAACCAGGCGGGGAACATGTCCTCGAAGAGCTGCGGGATGGCGAGCTGGCCGTTCTGGACCTTGATCCCGGCGGCGATCGCCATGAAGCCGAGCAGCGCGAGCAGGCCCAGCATCAGCGAGTAGAGCGGCAGGATCGTGGTGTTGCGGCGGATGACCTCGCGGCTCTTGGACGACAGGGTCGCCGTGATGGAGTGCGGGTACATGAAGAGCGCGAGCGCGGAGCCGAGGGCGAGCGTCGCGTACGTCCACTGTCCGGCCTCGCCGGGCACGAGCCCGCCGGCCTTGGCGGTGGTGAACTTCTCGTCGGCGGAGGCGAAGATCTCGCCGAAGCCGCCCAGCTTGATCGGGATGTAGATGATCGCCACCGCGATGACGATGTAGATCAGGGTGTCCTTGACGAAGGCGATGAGCGCCGGGGCGCGCAGACCCGAGGAGTAGGTGTACGCGGCGAGCACGCCGAAGGCGATGAGCAGCGGCAGGTCCTTGATGAACCAGTGGGTGTCCTCGCCGCCGCCGACGCCCATCACGTCCAGGACGGCCTGGATGCCGACGAGCTGGAGCGCGATGTACGGCATCGTGGCGAGGATGCCGGTGACCGCCACCGCGAGCGAGAGGCCCTTGGAGCCGAAGCGGCCGCGGACGAAGTCGGAGGTGGTGACGTAGCCGTGCTTGTGCGACACCGACCAGAGGCGCGGCAGGAAGGTGAAGATCAGCGGGTAGACCAGGATGGTGTAGGGGACGGCGAAGAACCCGGCCGCGCCCGCCGCGTAGATGGCCGCCGGGACGGCGACGAAGGTGTACGCGGTGTAGAGGTCCCCGCCGAGCAGGAACCAGGTCACCCAGGTGCCGAAGGAGCGGCCCCCCAGGCCCCATTCGTCGAGGCTGTTCTCGTTCTCCGCCTTCCGCCACTTGGCGGCGAGGAAGCCCATGACCGTGACGGCCAGGAAGAAGAACACGAACACGCAGAGCGCGACGACGTTGACGTCCTTCATCGCTCCTCACCACCCTCACGGCCGCGGCGGGCGCGCTGGTCGCGCTGCCAGAGCTTGTACGCGACGACGGTGAGCGCGGTCGAGAGCAGCACCCACAGCATCTGGTACCAGTAGAAGAACGGGATGCCGGCGAGAAGGGGATCGACCTTCGCGTAGGAACCGACCCAGAGCATCGCCACGAACGGGGCGAACAGGCAGAGCGCGATGACGACCCTGACCGGTGTGACGACCGGTTGTTTCCCGGTTCCGGTTTCTGACATGGTGAAGAAGTCCCCTCGCTGATCACCGGCTGATGCCGTGGAAATCTAGGGGACCGTCCAGCCCTTGGGAACCCTGGTCCGAATAACGGACTTGTATCGGGAAGGACATTCGAGCGAAACCCGATGTCCTCCGGGTTCTGGCCGAAAGAGACGTACCCCGACACATCACACGGATGTGCCGGGGTACCGGTTCAGATCGATTTTCGGCCGTCGGGCCGTTCGGTCGTGCGCGCCCTTCGGCCGTTCGCCGTTCAGCCGTTCGGTCGCTGGAGCCTGGCGACGAACTTGTAGCGGTCGCCGCGGTAGACCGAGCGCACCCACTCCACCGGCTCGCCCTGGGCGTCCAGCGAGTGGCGGGAGAGCATCAGCATCGGCAGGCCGACGTCGGTGCCGAGCAGGCCCGCCTCGCGCGGGGTGGCGAGGGAGGTCTCGATGGTCTCCTCGGCCTCGGCGAGGTGCACGTCGTAGACCTCGGCGAGCGCGGTGTAGAGCGAGGTGTACTTGACCAGCGAACGGCGCAGCGCGGGAAAGCGCTTGGCCGAGAGGTGGGTGGTCTCGATCGCCATCGGCTCGCCGTTCGCGAGGCGGAGGCGCTCGATCCGCAGCACCCGGCCGCCGGCCGCGATGTCGAGCAGCCCGGCGAGGGTGTCGTCGGCGGTGACGTATCCGATGTCGAGGAGCTGCGAGGTGGGTTCGAGGCCCTGGGCGCGCATGTCCTCGGTGTACGAGGTGAGCTGGAGGGACTGGGAGACCTTGGGCTTCGCCACGAAGGTGCCCTTGCCCTGGATGCGCTCCAGGCGGCCCTCGACGACCAGTTCCTGGAGGGCCTGGCGCACGGTGGTGCGCGAGGTGTCGAACTCGGCCGCGAGCGTCCGCTCGGGCGGCACCGGGGTGCCGGGCGGCAGGGTCTCCGTCATGTCGAGGAGGTGCCTTTTCAGCCGGTAGTACTTGGGCACGCGCGCGGTGCGGGTCGCCGCCCCGCCCTCTGTCTCCGTGCTGCCCGCCTCCGTGGCCATGGCCTGCCTTCCCGACTGTGCTGCTGCCGTCACCGGCTCCTCCGTCTGTCGCGGCTCACATGGTGGCACGGACCGGTCACGGGTCGTCGGCCTCCCTCAGGTGTCGGTCCGATAACGGACGCGACTGCCCTTCTTATACACCCTTGACACCCCTAAAGGTCTAGGCCAAGCTCCGGGTACTGGTCTAAACCATTAAAGACCAGGTCCCAGCCCCACGAGCACTACCTGACGTATGTCTTCGCGCGGTGGGCAGGGGTTGCAGGCATCCCTGAGGAGGGTGGCGTGAAGCGCAAGCTCATCGCGGCGATCGGCGTCGCGGGCATGATGGTCTCTATTGCCGCGTGTGGTGGTTCCGACAGCGGCGACAAGAAGGACAAGGCCGAGGGCGGCGACAAGTCGCTCACCGTCTGGGTCATGGACGGTTCCGCTCCCAAGGAGTGGATCGACGGCGTCAACAAGGAGTTCGAGGCCGCCCACCCCGGCGTCAAGGTCAACGTCGAGGTCCAGCAGTGGACCGACATCCAGACCAAGGTCACCACGGCCCTCTCCGAGGACACCCCGCCGGACGTCCTGGAGCTCGGCAACACCCAGACCACGGGCTACGCCGTCACCGGCGGCCTCGCCGACCTCACGGGCGACAAGGACAAGCTCGGGTACAACAACTGGAGCAAGGGCATGCTGCCCTCGGCCGAGCTGGACGGCAAGCTCTACGCCGCTCCGTGGTGGGCCGCCAGCCGCGTCGTGATCTACGACAAGGCCGCCTTCAAGAAGGCCGGCGTCACCCCGCCGAAGACCCGCACCGAGTGGATCGACGGCCTGAAGAAGCTCAAGGCCGCCGACGCCAAGTCGCAGCCCATCTACCTCCCGGGCCAGAGCTGGTACGTCCTCGCCGGCTTCCTGTGGGACGAGGGCGGCGAGCTCGCGGTCAAGGACGGCGACAAGTGGAAGGGTGGCCTCGCCACCCCGCAGGCCGCCGCCGCCATGAACTTCTACAAGGAGCTGCAGTCCTTCTCGACCGCTCCGAAGGACAAGGACGAGGCCACCCCGCAGCAGTCCGTCGACATCGTCCCCAAGGGCGGCGTCTCCTCCTGGATCGGTCTCGGCTGGGAGGCCGGCGGCGCGATCGCCGCCATCGAGAAGGCCGGCAAGAAGGCCGACTTCGGCTACTTCCCGATCCCGGGCAAGACGGCCGACAAGCCGGGCTCCGTCTTCTTCGGCGGCTCGAACCTCGCCGTCGCCGAGCGCTCCAAGAACCAGGAGCTCGCGAAGGAGTGGCTGGCCTTCGTCACGAACAAGAAGCAGCTCCAGTCGTACGGCACCGCCAACAAGGGCGGCATCATCCCCGTCGACACCTCCGCGCAGGTCACCCCCGAGGCCGGCTCCTTCGCCGAGGCCATGGTGAAGGTCGCCGAGGTCGGTCGCATCACCCCGATCACCGGCGGCTGGGCGAACGTCGAGACCGAGCCCAACCCGATCAAGGGCTACATGACCAAGGTCCTGAAGGGCGAGGACCCGCAGAAGGCCGGCGAAGAGGCCGACAAGGTCATCGCCGAGCGCATCAACCAGCAGTGATCCCACCCCCGGTGGCGTGGCCGGTTCCCCCCGGCCGCGCCACCCGGGCGTTGCAGTGATTTGCGGCCCGCTCCCCCGGGCCGCGCCCCGGTGGGCGCGGGAGCCCCAGAACCGCGAGGAAGAAGACCATGACCGTGGACTCCCAGGGGACGGCGACCGCCGGTTCCCAGGACGCGCCCGGGAGGGCGGCAGGGAAGTCGCAGACTCCGCCACCCCCTTCCGGCGCGAAGGAAGCCCTTCAGCCCTCGCGCGGCAGACGTTCGCTGCCCGGTGGGCTACTGCCGTACCTGCTCGTCACGCCCGCCCTGCTGTCCATGGCGGTGCTGCTGCTCTACCCCCTGATCAGCAACCTGATCCTCTCCTTCCAGTCGGTCAACCGGCGTGAACTGATCCGCCGCGAGACCCCCTGGGTCGGCTTCGACAACTACACGGAGCTGCTGGGGAACTCCGAGTTCTGGACCGTCGTCCTCCGCTCGGTCGCCTTCACCGCCGCCAACGTGGCGCTGATCATGGCGATCGGCACCGGCATCGGCCTGCTGCTCAACCGCCTCGGCAAGAAGATGCGCCTGGTGCTCTCGCTCGCGCTCGCCTTCGCCTGGGCCATGCCGATCGTCGCCTCCGTGACGGTCTTCCGCTGGCTGTTCGACGAGCAGTTCGGCGTCGCCAACTGGCTGATGCGCACGCTCGGCTTCTCCGGCTACGACCAGCACAACTGGTTCGAGACCGGCTTCTCCACCTTCGTGATCATCACGGCCCTCGTCGTCTGGGGCTCCGTCCCCTTCGTCGCCCTCAACATGTACGCCGGCCTCACCACCGTGGGCACCGAGCTCTACGAGGCGGCCCGCATGGACGGCGCGAGCGGCTGGCGGACCTTCTGGTCCGTGGTCTTCCCGAACCTGAAGCCGTTCTTCATGATCACCACCTTTCTGGAGGTGATCTGGGTCTTCAAGGCGTTCACCCAGGTCTACGCCATGAACCAGGGCGGCCCCGACCGCGCCACCGAGACCCTTCCCGTCTTCGCCTACATCGAAGGCATGAGCCAGCAGCACTACGGCGTCGCGGCGGCCATCTCGATCCTCACCATCGTGATGCTCCTCGTGGCCATGTCCTTCTACTTCCGCCTGATCCTGAAGCAGGAGGACGAGAGTTGAGCACCACCGCACAGACCCCCAAGGCCGCGGCCCCGGCCCCGCAGAAGCTGCGGACCCGCAAGCCGCTGACCGTCGGCGCCGTCGCGAAGAACGCCGCCGCGCTCGTCCTGGCCGTGATCTTCGTCTTCCCGGTCTACTGGATGTTCTCGTCCTCGCTGAAGCCGCAGAGCGAGATCCTCGCCAAGGACCCGGTCTTCTTCTTCACCCCGACCTTCGAGAACTACTCGACGGCCACCGGCGTCGACCTCTTCTGGACGTACGTCACCAACAGCCTGATCGTCACGGTCGGCGCCGTCCTCCTGGCCCTGCTCGTCGCCCTCGCCGCGAGCTTCGCGATCGCCCGCATGAGGTTCAAGGGCCGCAAGGGCATCGTCCTCGTCGTGATGATGGCGCAGATGGCCCCCTGGGAGGTCATGGTCATCGCGATGTACATGATCGCCCGCGACAACGAGATGCTGAACAGCATCCCGCTGCTCACCGCGATCTACTTCGTGATGGTCCTGCCCTTCACCATCTGGACCCTGCGCGGCTTCATCGCCGCCGTCCCGGTCGAGCTGGAGGAGGCCGCCCAGATCGACGGCTGCACCCGCGGCCAGGCCTTCCGCAAGGTCATCTTCCCGCTGCTCGCCCCGGGCCTGATGTCGACCTCGCTCTTCGGCTTCATCACGGCCTGGAACGAGTTCGCCATGGTCCTCGTGCTCAACAAGGACAAGACGAACCAGACACTGACGCTCTGGCTCACCCAGTTCCAGACCGCGTTCGGCGACGACTGGGGCGCCACCATGGCCGCCTCCACGCTCTTCGCCCTCCCCGTGCTCATCGTCTTCCTCTTCCTCCAGCGCAAGGCCGTCGGCGGCATGACCGCCGGCGCGGTGAAGGGATAACGGCGCCCCATGACCACACTGGTACACGGCTCGGACACGCTGACCCGTGACGCGCTCACGGTGCTCCAGCCCGGCTTCGTCGGCACCACCGCCCCCGACTGGCTGCTCCGCCGGATCGGCGAGGGCCTGTCGTCCGTCGGCCTCTTCGGCCGCAACGTCGCGGACCCCGAGCAGCTCGCCCGGCTCACCGCGCGGCTGCGCGCCGAGCGGGAGGACGTCCTCGTCGCCATCGACGAGGAGGGCGGCGACGTCACCCGCCTGGAGGTCAACGAGGGCTCGTCCTTCCCGGGCAACTACGCCCTGGGCCGGGTCGACGACGTCGAGCTGACCCGGGCCGTCGCCCGCGAGCTCGGCCGCCGGCTCGTCGCCTGCGGGATCGACCTCAACTGGGCCCCCTCGGCCGACGTGAACTCCAACGCGGAGAACCCGGTCATCGGCGTCCGCTCCTTCGGACCCGACCCGGACCTCGTCGCCCGGCACACCGTGGCGTACGTCGACGGCCTCCAGGCCGTCGGGGTCGCGGCCTGCACCAAGCACTTCCCCGGACACGGCGACACCAACGTCGACTCGCACGACGCGCTGCCCCGGATCGATGTGGACCTCGCCACACTGCACGCCCGTGAGCTGGTGCCTTTCCGCGCGGCCATCGCCGCGGGTACCAAAGCCGTCATGAGCGCGCATATCCTTCTCTCCGCGCTCGACACCGAACGTCCGGCCACCCTGAGCCCGCAGATCCTCACCGGTCTGCTCCGCCAGGAGCTGGGCTTCGACGGCCTGATCGTCACCGACGGCATGGAGATGCAGGCCGTCGCGGCGACGTACGGCATCGAGCGCGGATCCGTCCTCGCCATCGCCGCGGGCGCCGACGCCATCTGCGTCGGCGGCGGGCTCTGCGACGAGGACACCGTGCTGCGGCTGCGCGACGCGCTGGTCTCCGCGGTACGGACCGGTGAACTGCCCGAGGAGCGGCTGGCCGACGCCGCGGCGCGCGTGCGCGCCCTGGCGGCCTGGACCCAGGCGCACCGGGCGAGGGGGGCTGGATCGGTGCCGGGCGCGGCAGTGCAGGAGGGGACCGCGCCCGGCGCCGACATCGGACTCGTGGCGGCCCGCCGGGCCCTGCGGATCACCAAGGGGGACGGGCTCTACGTCCCCGTGTCGAGCGCTCCCTTCGTCGCCTCCTTCACCCCGGTCGCCAACTTCGCGGTCGGCGACGAGACCCCGTGGGGCGTCGCGGCCGAGCTGGACCGGCTGCTGCCGGGCACCGGCTCCGGCTCCTTCGGCGCCGAGGCCACGGTGGACTCCGTGCTCGCCGCGGCGGGGGAGCGGCGGATCGTCGCGGTCGTCCGCGACCTCCACCGCCACCCGTGGATGACGGCGGCCCTGGACGGCCTGGTCGCCGTCCGCCCGGACACCGTCGTCGTCGAGATGGGCCTCGACGAGGCGGAGCCGCGCGGGGCCCTGCACATCGCCACCCACGGCGCCGCCCGGGTCTGCGGCCGTGCCGCGGCCGAGGCCGTGGTCGGCACCGGCGCCTGACGGCGCGCGACGACGAGGGGCCCGGCACCTGATCCAGGTGCCGGGCCCCTCGTCGTCTGCCGGTGGGTGGTCCGGGGATCAGATGCCCTGCCAGGAGGGCTTGCTCGCGTACGTGTGGCGGAAGTAGTCGGCGAGCTTCAGCTCGGAGGCGGCGGCCTCGTCCACGACCACGGTGGCGTGCGGGTGGAGCTGGAGCGCGGACGCCGGCACGAAGGCGGAGACGGGGCCCTCGACGCTCTGCGCCACGGCCTCGGCCTTGCCCTCGCCGGTGGCGAGCAGCACCAGGTGACGGGCCTCCAGGATGGTGCCGATGCCCTGGGTGATGACGTGGTGCGGGACCTGCTCGATGTCGTCGTCGAAGAAGCGGGCGTTGTCCACCCGGGTCTGCTCGGTGAGCGTCTTGATCCGGGTGCGGGAGGCGAGCGAGGAGCAGGGCTCGTTGAAGCCGATGTGGCCGTCGGTGCCGATGCCGAGGATCTGGAGGTCCACGCCGCCGGCGTCGACCAGCGCCTTGTCGTACGCCTCGCAGGCCGCCTGGACGTCCTCGGCGGAGCCGTCGGGGCCCATGAAGTGGTCCTGGGTGAGCCCGAGCGGCTCGACGACCTGGCGCAGCACGGTCGAGCGGTACGACTCCGGGTGCCCGGCCGGCAGGCCCACGTACTCGTCCAGCTGGGCGATGCGGGCCCGGGAGGCGTCCACGGAGCCGGCCCGGACCTGGGCGATCAGGGCGTCGTAGATCGGGATCGGGGTCGAGCCCGTGGCCACGCCGAGCAGCGCGTCGGGCTTGCGGCGCAGGAGGTCGGCGATGCCGTCCGCGATGAGCTCTCCGCCCGCCTTGGCGTCCTTGACGATGACAACTTCCACGCTGTGCCTGCCGATCTGGTGAGGGGCTAGGGAGGGGCCGTGTGGTATAGACCAATCAAAGTCCCAATCTAGCAGAGGGAGGCCCGCCTCCTCATGCCGTTCCGCACCCCGGACGACCCGCGCCTCCCGGCCCCTCCATCGTCATCCGCCCGCTACTCCCCAGCCACTCGAACCCCCTCGCCCCCTCCTGCACCGCACCCCCGCCCCGCGCGCCCCCGCCCGGACGGCCCGACCCCCGTCCGGGCCGTCCGGCTCGCCCGCCTCAGGTCAGCGAACCGCCCGTCGCGTCGATCCACGACCCCGTCACCCAGCGCGCGTCGTCCGAGGCGAGGAAGGCCACCACGTCGGCTATGTCGGCCGTGCTCCCGACCCGGCCCAGCGCCGAGTACGCCGCCGCCCGCGCCCGGGCCTCCTCGTCGCCCTCCAGCCAGGCGGTGTTGTCGGTGGCCACGACCCCCGGTGCCACCGAGTTGACCGTGATCCCGCGCGGACCCAGCAGCTTCGACAGGTCGCGGGTGAAGACGTCCAGCGCCGCCTTCGACATCGAGTAGGCGATCAGGTCCGGCATCAGTGCCGTCCTGCTCAGCCCCGTCGACACGTTCACGATCCGGCCGCCGTCCCGCAGCCGCTCCGCGCCCGACCGCACCAGGAAGAACGGCGCCTTCGCGTTCACCGCGAAGATCCGGTCGTACTCCGCCTCCTCGATGGAGGCGAAGGGGCTCGACGCTCCGATCCCCGCGTTGTTCACCAGGATGTCCAGCCCCTCCGCCCGCGCGTCGAAGGCCGCCCACAGCGCTTCCGCGTCACCCGGCACCCCCAGCTCCTGGCCGATCGCGAAGGCCTCGCCGCCGACCGCCTCGATCGCGGCGACCGTCTCCTTCGCCGCCGCCTCGTTCGTCCCGTAGTGGACCGCGACCCGGGCCCCGTCCCGGCCCAGCCGCTCGGCGATCCCCCGCCCGATGCCCCGGCTCGCGCCCGTGACCAGTGCCGTCTTCCCCGTGAGCACGCCCATGGCGACGCCCCCCTCATTCCGTAGTGGTCATTACAGAAAGACCGTACCCCATGATCCGTAACGAGCGCTATAGAATTCGCTCCATGGCGACGAAACGGCGCGGCCGCCCCCGCTCCTTCGACCGGCCCACGGCCCTGGAGCGGGCGACGATGGCCTTCTGGGAGCACGGCTACGAGACGACCTCGGTCTCCGACCTCACCCGGGCCATGGGCATCAGCGCCCCGAGCCTCTACGCGGCCTTCGGCGACAAGCGGACGCTCTTCGAGGAGGTCGTGGCGGCCTACACGCTCTCCCACGGCGCCTTCGGCACCCGCGCCTTCGAGGAGGAGCCGACCGCCCGCGAGGCCGTCGCGCGCATGCTCCGCGAGGCCGCCGTCGCGTACACCGAGGAGGGCCACCCGCCGGGCTGCCTGGTGATCTCCGCCGCCGTCAACTGCTCCACCCCGGAGGTGGAGGAGGCCCTGCGGAACCGGCGCAACGCGAACCTGGCCGCCATCGAGGAGCGGATCCGCCGGGACGTGGAGACCGGCGCGCTGCCCGCCGCCACCGACGCCCGCACCCTCGCGCGGCTGAGCGGGGCCGTGCTCCAGGGCATGTCCCAGCAGGCCCGCGACGGGGCGACGGAGGAGGAGCTGGCGGCGGTGGCCGGGGCGGCGATGCGGCTCTGGCCCGCGGCGTGACGCCGGGGCCCGGGCCTCCGGGGCCCCGGCCCCGGAGAAGACCGCGGGCCGCGGCGCCCGGCGGGACCCTCAACCCGCCCGGCACCGCAGCCCGGGTGTGCTCGGCCGGGGGTGTGCGGTCCCACGGCCGTGATGGGAGGTCTCGGCGCAGTCAGGGCAGAGAGCGCCGGGAACCTCGTCCATCCTCCTGTGCGGGGAGGATGGAGGCTGTATGAAGTTCGACGCGTTCATTGTGGACTAGACCATTCTCGTCTGTCCATCCGCCTGAACGCGGTGTTTCCGGGGCCATCCTCCAACACGCAGCCCCGAAGAGCCAGGTTCACCGGCCGTTAATTCCGCGGGTACGCTCGCACCGTGCCCTCCATGAACGACCTCGTCCGCCAGCACACCGCCCTGAGCGACTCCGACCTGGAGTGGCTCCACCTGCTGGTGTCGGAGTGGCAGCTGCTCTCCGACCTCTCCTTCGCCGACCTCGTCCTGTGGGTCCCCACCCTCGACGGCACCCGGTACGTCTCGGTCGCCCAGATGCGGCCCAACACGGGCCCCACCTCCTACCAGGACGACATGGTCGGCCACCTGGTGCCGCGCGGCCGCCGCCCGCTCCTGGACGCCGCCCTCGACGAGGGCCGGATCGTCCGCGAGGGCGACCCCGAGTGGCGCGAGGAGGTCCCGGTCCGGGTCGAGTCCATCCCCGTCCGCCGGGAGGGCCGGGTCCTCGGCGTGATCGCCCGGAACACCAACCTGCTGACCGTCCGCACCCCCTCCCGGCTGGAGCTCACCTACCTCCAGTCGGCCTCCGACCTCGCCCAGATGATCGCGGCCGGCTCCTTCCCCTACCCCGGCGAGCAGTCCGACATGGACTCGCTGCCGCGGGCCGGCGACGGCCTGGTCCGGCTGGACGCCGACGGCATGGTCCAGTACGCCTCGCCCAACGCCCTCTCCGCCTACCACCGGCTCGGCCTCGCCGCCGACCTGGTCGGCCAGCACCTCGGCCAGATCACCGCCGAACTGGCCCCCTCCCGCGGCCCGGTCGACGAGGCGCTGGTCAAACTCGCCTCCGGCTACGCCCCGAGGAACTTCGAGGTGGAGGGAAGCGGCGGGGTCATCCAGCTGCGCGCCATCCCGCTCAAGCCCAAGGGCACCCGGATCGGTTCGCTCGTCCTGCTCCGGGACGTCACCGAACTGCGCCGTCGCGAGCGCGAGTTGATCACCAAGGACGCCACCATCCGGGAGATCCACCACCGGGTGAAGAACAACCTCCAGACGGTGGCCGCCCTGTTGCGGCTCCAGGCCCGCCGGATGGACTCCGACCGCGGCCGCGAGGCGCTCAACGAGGCGGTCCGGCGCGTCGGTTCGATCGCCATCGTCCACGAGACGCTGTCCCAGAACCTGGACGAGCGGGTGGAGTTCGACGAGATCGCCGACCGGGTCATCGCGATGGTCGCCGAGATCTCCCCGGGCAAGGTCACCTGCCGGCGCAACGGCCGCTTCGGCATCCTGGACGCGGAGGTCGCCACCCCGCTCTCCATGGTCCTCACCGAGATCCTGCAGAACGCCCTGGAGCACGCCTTCGCCCCCGGTGAGCACGGCACCGTCGAGGTCAGCGCGGTCCGCGGCGAGCCCCGCCCCGACTCCCGCCTCCTCATCACCGTCCGCGACGACGGCCGGGGCCTGCCCGAGGGCTTCGACCCGCAGACGGCCGGCAACCTCGGCCTCCAGATCGTACGGACCCTGGTGGAGGGGGAGTTGGGCGGCACCTTCGACATGCGGCCCGGCAGCGAGGGCGGCACCAAGGTGGTCCTGGACATCCCGGTGCGCCCGCAGAAGTGAACCGCCCCCGTGGTCCGTACCTTTGGCCGCGCACAGCAGCGAGCCCCGGACCGAAGTGAATCGGTCCGGGGCTCGAATGCTGTGGGGCACTGCTTTACTGCTGCGCGCTGCGGCTCGGGGGCGGTGAATGCGTACGCGGTGTACGCGCCGCGTGCCTCAGGCTGTGCAGGTGGCTCAGGCGCTGGCGTTGCGCGCCCGGTTGCGGGCGGCGCGGCGCTTCATCGCGCGGCGCTCGTCCTCGCTGAGGCCACCCCAGACGCCGGAGTCCTGGCCGGACTCGAGCGCCCACTGCAGGCACTGCTCCATGACGGGGCAGCGGCGGCAGACGGCCTTGGCTTCCTCGATCTGCAGCAGCGCAGGACCGGTGTTGCCGATGGGGAAGAACAGCTCGGGGTCTTCCTCACGACAAACGGCGTTGTGACGCCAGTCCATGGCTGCTACCTCTCTTGGTTATTACGTGCAAGTTGCTTGTGAATGTGAACGCTTTCACGAATCCCTCAACAAGTGAAGGGCCGACTGCCGGATGAACCGGTGTGGTCCGTGGTTTGAGGAGGGGTTCTGGCTTTCAGTGGAGGCCGGTCTTGCGGGCCGTCCCGATCGCCAAGAAGAGACTCGCAAACCTCGGCAGCGGATACAACCCCTTCTGGAAAGTTTTTTTTGATTCCTCGGTGTCGGCTAGGTCACAGCCGTACTTCTAAGGGGTGGATGCGCGCCTAAACGTTCGAGTGCAAGGACTTTGGGCCCTTCCACTCACACAATCACACGCAGTGCACGGCGTACGCCTGTGAACGTCACGCTCGTACGCAGTCCGAGGTGGTCTCCGTCCATCTGGAGCGGGAGGGGAACCTTCGAATGCAAGGTGAAGTCGGTCAGGTCGTGCAGAGTCGTCGCGTGCTTGCCGCGAGGGCCCCGTTCGGGGCTGGAAGTGAGCAGCTGGGTGGCGTAGCGGGCCACCGCCGGGGTGGAGAGCCGGCTCAGTCCGAGCACGTCGAGCGCGGTCTCGAAGGACGCCTCCGGGGACGCGTACACCGGGCGATTGCCCAGGTAGGTCCAGGGGGAGGTGTTGCAGATTATGGAGAGGACCAGATCCTCGACCGGCTCGGCGCCGGGCCGCTCCAGCGTGATCGTCCCGTGCCGCCGGTTCGGCTCCTCCAGGAACTGGCGGAACACCTGGCGCAGATAGAGCGCGTGCGTGGACCGTTTCCCGCGCTCGCGCTGCTGTTCGACCCGGCCGATCACGCTCGCGTCGAAGCCGAGTCCGGCGCAGAAGGTGAACCAGCGGGCCGGCACCTCCTCGTCCGGGGTGCCCGGCGTCCCCGAGGCGAGCCCCAGGCTCACCGTCCGGGCGCTCCGCTCGCGCAGCGCGTCCAGCAGGGCGCCGGTCGCCTCCACCGCGTCGTTCGGCAGTCCGAGCGCGCGGGCGAAGACGTTGGTCGAGCCGCCCGGCACCACCGCCAGCCCCGGCAGCCGGTCCGGATCGGGCCCGCCGTGCAGCAGGCCGTTCACGACCTCGTTCACCGTGCCGTCGCCACCGAGCGCCACGACCAGGTCGATCTCGCCCGACTCGGCGGCCCGCCGCCCGAGGTCCCGGGCGTGCCCGCGGTACTCGGTGCTGACGGCCTCCAGCTTCATCTCGCTCGCCAGTGCGTGGATCAGCACGTCACGGGTGCGGGCACTGGTGGTGGTGGCTGCCGGGTTGACCACGAGAAGTGCGCGCATGACCGCCAGCGTACCTACCCGGCGGTACCGATCCCAGCCCCGCCCGGTCCCCGGACACCGCCACCGGCCCCGTACGCTGCCTTGCATGAGCAGTACGGAGCAGACCCCCCGTCCCGCCCGCCTGGCCGCCGCCGCGGGGGTGGCCCTCGTCGAGGCCCTCGGGCTCCTCGCCGGCGGCGTCTACATGCTGGTGCGGACGCTGACCGACGGCGGGGACCTCACCGGTGGGGCGACCGGCGCGGTCACGATGATCGCGCTCGGGCTGATCCCGCTCGCCGCCGCCCGCGGCCTGTGGCGGATGCGCTCCTGGAGCCGCGGCCCCGCCGTCATCACCCAGATCCTCGCCCTGCCGGTCGCCTGGCAGATGCTCCAGACCGAGGGCGTGATCCCGTACGGGATCGTGCTCGCCGTCCTCGCCGTGACCGGGCTCGTCCTCCTGGTGAACCCGGCCACGACCGAGGCGCTCGGCATCCGGCGTCCCGGCCAGGACGCCTCCTGAGCCTCACTCCTCCACGAGGAGCTTCTCCCGGAGCTGCGCCAGGGTCCTGGCGAGCAGCCGGGAGACGTGCATCTGCGAGATGCCGACCTCCTGCGCGATCTGCGACTGGGTCATGTTCCCGAAGAACCGAAGGAGCAGGATCCGCTTCTCCCGGGGCGGCAGGCCCTCCAGGAGCGGCTTGAGCGACTCCCGGTACTCGACCCCCTCCAGGGCCTCGTCCTCCGCGCCCAGCGTGTCCGCGACCGCCGGCGACTCGTCGTCGGTGTCCGGCACGTCCAGGGAGAGCGTCGAGTAGGCGTTGGCCGACTCCAGGCCCTCCAAGACCTCCTCCTCGGAGATCCCGAGCCGCTCGGCCAGCTCGTGCACGGTCGGCGAGCGCCCGTGCTGCTGGGACAGCTCCGCCGTCGCCGTCGTCAGGGAGAGCCGCAGCTCCTGGAGGCGGCGGGGGACCCGTACCGCCCAACCCTTGTCGCGGAAGTGGCGCTTGATCTCGCCGACCACCGTCGGCGTCGCGTACGTGGAGAACTCCACGCCCCGCTCCGGGTCGAAGCGGTCGACCGACTTGATCAGGCCGATCGTCGCCACCTGCGTCAGGTCGTCCAGCGGCTCGCCGCGGTTGCGGAAGCGCCGCGCCAGGTGCTCGACCAGCGGCAGGTGCATCCGCACCAGACGGTTGCGGAGCTCGGCCTTCTCCGGGGAGCCCTCGGGCAGCGACCGCAGCTCCACGAAGAGCGCGCGGGCACCGCTGCGGTCCTGCGGGTGGTGACCCCGTACCGCTCCGTCACCCTCGGTCACGACCTCGACCGGAAGCGCGTCCCCCGGGAGCTCCCCGTCCGAGGGCGCCCCTTCCGCGCGCGTCTCCTCCGGGGGCGGGACCGGCACCGGGGGAGCCTCGTCGTGCTGCTGCTCGTGCTCGCTCATCTGGTCCGCCTGCTGCTCCCTAGCGACCTCATGCGACCGTGCTGCCTGCTGGCCGGGGATGCCGGCCGTCGCGTCCCCGCTCCTCACGCCGGGCCTGGCCCCGCGCCGCGCTGTTTGTACAGGCTGATCGAGACCGTGTTGTCGTCCGCGACCGAGGACTCGACCTTGCCGGCCAGTGCCGAGAGCACCGTCCAGGCGAAGGTGTCCCGCTCGGGGGCCCGGCCGTCCGTCGTCGGCGCGGACACGGTCACGTCGAGGGAGTCGTCCACCAGCCGGAAGACGCAGCTCAGGACCGAGCCGGGCACCGCCTGCTGGAGCAGGATCGCGCACGCCTCGTCCACCGCGATCCGCAAGTCCTCGATCTCGTCGAGGGTGAAGTCCAAGCGCGCCGCGAGGCCGGCCGTGGCCGTACGCAGCACGGACAGATAGGCACCCGCAGCGGGCAGCCGGACTTCCACGAAGTCCTGGGTCCCGGGCTCGCCTGCGATCTGGGACACCCTCACCTCCAAGGTGGCACAAGCTCAATCGGGGTCCGGGGGGAGAGACCCCCGGACCTGCGGTCACGCAGGGCTGCGCGGTCCGCGGTGACGCTATCGCGATCCATCCTGCCGTGTCGCCGCAAGTCCCCGGGCCCCCGATCCCGGCCCGTCACTCATGGTAGGCCCATGGGCGCGGACCGTGGCCAGGGGTGTGCGGGACCGAAATGCAGCGGTGACCGGCGGAGGGGTGACGTACCCAACGGCCCGCCCCTCGAACCGCCCCGCCCCCAAGAGACCGTCCCTTCCCGCGAGACCGTCCCGTGGCCTCGGGGCCGTCTCAGACCAGCGCCTCGTCCACGAAGCACCAGCGCCAGGCCTCGCCCGGCTCGAAGGTCCGCATCACCGGGTGCCCCGTCGCGTCGAAGTGCCCGGTCGCGTGCCGCCCCTGTGAGGAGTCGCAGCAGCCCACGTGCCCGCAGGTCAGGCAGAGCCGCAGCTGTACCGGGCTCGTCCCGTCGGCCAGGCACTCGGCGCAGGTCTCGTGGAGCGGGGCCGGCTCGGGGCGCGGCATTTCTGCTACGTGCGGGCACTCGATCATGATGGCCAGGGTACGTGGCGGACGCCCCGGACCGGAGGGCCCGACGGATCCCCCGGACCGGGCCGGAGGAATCCCGGGCGTACCGGGCGAACGGCGAGACGGGACGGTGGAGGGGCGGCATGGACGCACTGCGGCTGGTGGGACTGGTGGCGGCGAGCGCGGCGGTGGCGGGGCTCGCCCGCCGCACCCCCGTACCCGCCCCGCTCCTCCTCGTGGCGGTCGGACTGGTCGCCTCGTACGTCCCCGGCGTCCCCGACTACACCCTCGATCCGCACATCGTGCTGCCGCTGATCCTGCCGCCGCTGCTCTACACGGCCGCCGTCGAGTCCTCCTACCTGGACCTGCGGGCCAACATCCGGCCGGTCGCGCTGCTCTCCGTCGGGTACGTCCTCTTCGCCACCGTGGCCGTCGGCTGGCTCGCCCACGTCCTCGTCCCCGACCTGCCGCTCACCGCCGCGCTCGTCCTCGGCGCGGTGATCGCCCCGCCGGACGCGGTGGCCGCCACCGCCATCGCCCGCCGGCTCGGCCTGCCCCACCGGATCACCACGATCCTCCAGGGCGAGTCCCTGGTGAACGACGCCACCGCCATCACCGCCTTCAAGGTCGCCCTCGCCGCCGCCGTCGGCGAGGGCGTCAGCTGGGCCGGCGGCCTCGGCGAGTTCGCCCTCGCCGCGGTCGGCGGCGTCGGCGTCGGCCTGGTCCTCATGGTGCCCATCCACTGGCTGCGGACCCGGCTCACCGAACCGCTGCTCCAGAACACCCTCTCCCTGCTCATCCCCTTCATCGCCTACGCGGCGGCCGAGGAGGCGCACGCCTCCGGGGTGCTCGCCGTCGTCGTGGTCGGCCTCTTCCTCGGGCACAAGGCGTGGAAGGTCGACTTCGCCACCCGGCTCCAGGAGGAGGCCGTGTGGAAGATGGTCGCCTTCGTCCTGGAGTCCGCCGTCTTCGCCCTCATCGGCCTCCAGCTGCCCTACGTCGTCCAGGGACTCGGCCCGTACGGCGTCGGGGAGGCGCTCTGGTACGCCTTCGGGGTCTTCGTCTTCGTGGTCGTGGTCCGCTTCGTCTGGGTCTTCCCCGCCACCTTCCTGCCCCGCCGGCTCTCCGCCGGGGTCCGGGAGCGCGAGCCCGGCGTCGACTGGAGGGCGCCGGTGGTGGTCGGCTGGGCCGGCATGCGCGGCGTGGTCTCCCTCGCCATCGCCTTCTCCATCCCGGTCGTCACCGACGGCGTCGAGTTCCCCGCCCGCAACCTCGTCCTCTTCCTCACCTTCACCACCGTCATCTCCACCCTCGTCGTCCAGGGCCTCACCCTGCCCCCGCTGATCCGGGCCCTGAAGCTCCCCGGCCGCGACCGCCACCAGGAGACGCTGGCCGAGGCCCAGGCCCAGAGCGAGGCCTCCCGCGCCGCCGAGGCCCGCCTCGACGAACTCCTCGCCGACGAGCGCAACACGCTGCCCGGCCCCCTCGCCGACCGCCTCCGCGCGGTCCTGGAGCGCCGCCGCAACAGCGTCTGGGAGCGGCTCGGCGCGGTCAGCGAACTCACCGGCGAGACCGCCGACGACACCTACCGCCGCCTCTCGCGCGAGATGATCGAGGCCGAGCGGGAGGTCTTCGTCCGGCTCCGCGACGAGCGCCGGATCGACGACGAGATGATGCGCACCCTGCTGCGCCGCCTCGACCTGGAGGAGGCCGCCGCCTACCGGGAGGAGCTCGGCTGATCCGCGGGCCCGGTGGCTCCCGTGACCACCGCCGCGATCCTGCTCCCGGGCGGAAAGGCGCCCTCCTCGGCGAGGGACACCAGTGCGAAGAGCATTTTGGCGACATACAGCCGCTCGATGGCGAGTTCATGCCGCGCCTCGAAGTCCTGTGCGAACGCGTCGAGTTCCGGGGACGTCCGGCCGTAGCCGCCGCAGTGGAAGCGCTCGTCCAGCCACCAGTCGCCGCGCGGGCCGCCGAAGGCCGCCTCCTGGAGGCGCCGGACCTCGTCGCCGAGGAAGCCGCCCTTCAGCACCGGTACGCCCAGCGTCCGGCCGTCGAAACCGGCCGCCAGGCCCGCCAGGGTGCCGCCCGTGCCGCAGGCCACCGCCGCCACGTCCGCCTGCCCGGCCAGCTCCCGGCCGAGCGCCGCGCACCCTTCCACCGCGAGCGCGTTGCTGCCGCCCTCGGGGACCACGTACGCCCCCTCGGGGGCCCGCTCCAGGAGCCCGGCGAGCACCTCCGGCTCGTGCTTCGCCCGGTACGTGGCGCGGTCCACGAACGCGAGGCGCATCCCGTCCGCCGCGCACCGCGCGAGCGAGGGGTTCAGCGGACGTCCGGCCAGCTCGTCGCCGCGCACGACCCCGATCGTGGGGAAGCCGAGGAGGCGGCCGGCGGCCGCGGTGGCCCGCAGGTGGTTGGAGTACGCGCCCCCGAAGGTCAGCACCGGCCGTCCGTCCGCCGCCCGCAGGTTGAGCGCGAGCTTGCGCCACTTGTTGCCGGGGAGGTCGGGATGGATGAGGTCGTCCCGCTTCAGCAGCAGCGTCAGCCCGCGCCGGGTGAACCGCTCGTCCGCCACCGGCTCCAGGGGGGACGGGAGCCGGGGCCGCAGGGCGGAGAGGTCGTACGTGTCCACCCGGCCATTCTCCCGGGTCACGCGCGCGGGGAAGGGTCGGGCGCCGGCTCCGTTCGTTCGTCCGTCCGTCCGTGAGCGTGCCGGATCTCTCCGCCGTACGCTCCCCGCCCGCACACGCGCGTACCGGTGCCTTCCGCCGTACGCGCGCGTGGCCCGGGAGCCGTGCCCGGGGCGGGGCTCAGCGCAGCAGGTCGGCGATCCGCTCGCGCATCGAGGCCATGCCGAAGCCGCGCGGGTCCACCTTCCCCGGCTGCCACTCGCGGTGGCCGATCACCGAGCGGTGGGTCCAGCCGTGCGCCCGGCAGATCGCCGCCGACGCCTTGGCGATCGCGTCCAGCTGCACCTTGGGCCAGGGGTCCTCGCCGTCGCCGAGGTTCTCGCACTCGAAGCCGTAGAAGTGGCGGTTGCCGTCGGTGGTGGCCTCGTCGTCCACCGGCAGCCTCCGCTCGGCGATCACGGCCCGCAGCACCTCGTCGTCGCCGAGCCCGGCGTGGTTGGCGCGCCCGTGGCCGACCAGGTGGACCGTGCCGTCCTTGGCGATGACGCCGTGGCACAGCGGGCCCGGCAGCCCCGCGTACCCGTCCCGGCAGATGCGGACGGTGTGCGCGGTGCCCCGGGTGACGGTGTGGTGGATCATCACTCCGTGCACCGGCCCCCAGGGGCCCTTGTGGTTCCTGTTGTGGGTGGTCCAGTCTCCGACCTCGACGACCGAGAGGCCCTCGCCGCGCAGTGCGGAGAGGACCCTGCGCGCGGACAGCGGAACGGCCATGACGTGCTCCTTCCAGAGGGAGGACGAACTTCCGGAGTACCGGACTCCGTTCCTCCGCCGCCATCCGTTCGAGCCCCGTGCGAGCCGAACCGGACAACCCGGCCGGGTCGCACGCCCGCCGGTCGGCCGGAAAACGGGCGACATGCCCCGAAGGTCCCCGAACAGTCCCACCCGATTGTGTAATGGCGTCGACACGCTCCGTGCTGAAAGGCTTCCTTTCGCAAACCAGACGCACGAGAGGGAGTTCCATGTCCGTTGGTTCGGTTGGCGACGAGGTCCTCGCGGAGCGGGCCCCGCGGCAGAGTCTCGGCACCGCCGCCGCGCGGAACCTCGCCTCGACCACCAAGTCGGCCCCGCAGATGCAGGAGATCACCTCCCGCTGGCTGCTGCGGACGCTGCCCTGGGTCGATGCCAAGGGCGGCGCCTACCGGGTCAACCGGCGGCTCAGCCACTCGGTGGGCGACGGCCGCGTCACCTTCGTCCAGACCGGCGACCGGGTCGCCGTGATCCCCGCCGAGCTCGGCGAGCTGCCGGCCCTGCGCGGATACGAGGACGAGGCGGCCCTCGCGGAGCTCGCCGCCCGCTGCGTCCAGCGCGACATCGCCGCCGGCGAGGTCATCGCGGCCGCCGGCACCCCGGCCGACCGCGCCTACCTCCTCGCGCACGGCCGCGTCGAGCAGCTCGGCGAGGGCCCCTACGGCGACGAGGCGGTGCTCGGCGTCCTCGCCGACGGCTCCTACTTCGGCGACGCCGCCCTCCTCGACGAGGCCGCCACCTGGGACTGGACCGCCCGCGCCGCCACCGCCTGCACGGTCCTGGAGCTCACCCGCGCCGACCTGACCGCGCTCGCCGCCCGTGCCGGCTCCCTCGCCTCGCACCTCGCGGGCGTCGCGGACCGCCCGGAGCGGGCCGTCAACGCCTACGGCGAGGCCGCCATCGACCTCTCGGCCGGGCACGTCGGCGAGGCCGTCGTCCCGCACACCTTCGTGGACTACGAGCCCGCCCCGCGCGAGTACGAGCTGAGCCTCGCCCAGACCGTGCTCAAGGTCCACACGCGCGTGGCGGACCTCTACAACCACCCGATGGACCAGACCGAGCACCAGCTGCGGCTCACCGTCGAGGCCCTGCGCGAGCGCCAGGAGCACGAGCTGGTCAACAACCGGGAGTTCGGTCTCCTCGCCAACTGCGACTACGGGCAGCGGATCCAGCCGCACGACGGCGTCCCCGGCCCCGACGACCTCGACGAGCTGCTCTCCCGCCGCCGCGGCTCCAAGCTCTTCCTGGCCCACCCGAAGGCCATCGCCGCGATCGGCCGCGAGCTCAACCGCCGGGGCCTGGTGCCCGAGACCCTCGACGTGGCCGGCACCCGGATCCCGACCTGGCGCGGGGTCCCGATCTATCCCTGCGACAAGATCCCGGTGACCTCCGCCGGCACCAGCTCGATCATCTGCATGCGCACCGGCGAGTCCGACCAGGGCGTCATCGGCCTGCACCAGACCGGCCTCCCCGACGAGGTGGAGCCCGGCCTGTCCGTCCGCTTCATGGGCATCGACGAGCAGGCGATCACCTCCTACCTGGTCACGGCCTACTACTCCGCCGCGGTCCTCGTGCCCGACGCCCTCGGCGTCCTGGAGAACGTCGAGATCAGCCGCCGCCGCTGAACCCCGGGCGGGCCGGGGCCCCACCCCCGGCCCGCCCGGCCCCCGCCGAGCACCCGGCCGAGCCGTGCCCCCCCCGCAAGGGCGGCACGCCCGAAGCGGGGCGCCGAGGAAATGACCAGCCTGACGCCCGGCCGCCGTGGACGCGGTCGGCTGTGGAGAAGGACGACCAGACGTGACCTTGACGAGCGCGGCCCCCGTCACCGACGGGCCGGGCGCCGTGGAGCTCCTCGACCGGACGAGGACCGCCGTCGACCCCCAGATCCGCTCCACCGTCGAGACCCTGCCGGGCTCGATACGCCGTGTGGCGATGTACCACTTCGGCTGGGAGGACGCCGACGGCACCCCCGCCGCCGGCCAGGCGGGCAAGGCGATCCGCCCCGCCCTGGTCCTCGCCGCCGCCCGCGCGCTCGGCGCCGAGGAGAGCCGGGCCGTGAAGGCCGCCGCCGCCGTCGAGCTGGCGCACAACTTCACGCTGCTCCACGACGACATCGTCGACGAGGACCCGACCCGCCGTCACCGGCCGACCGCCTGGACCGTCTTCGGCATCCCCGACGCCCTGATGGCCGGCGACGCCATGAACGCCCTGGCGCTCCGGCTGCTCGTCGAGGACCCGCACCCCGCCTCCGCCGCGGCCACCGCCCGCCTCGCCGCCTGCGTCATCGAGCTCTGCGCGGGCCAGCAGGCCGACTGCGCCTTCGAGGCGCGCGGCCCCCGCGAGGTCTCCCTCGACGAGTGCCTCGCCATGGCCACGGCCAAGACCGGTGCCCTGCTCGGCTGTTCCTGCGCGCTCGGCGCGCTCTACGCGGGCGCGGGGGAGGAGGAGGTCACGGCCCTCGACTCCTTCGGCCGCGAGGCCGGGCTCGCCTTCCAGCTGATCGACGACCTCATCGGCATCTGGGGCGACCCCGACCGGACCGGCAAACCGGCCGGCGCCGACCTGGTCGCGCGCAAGAAGTCGCTGCCGGTCGTCGCCGCCCTCGCCTCCGGCACCGCCGCCGGCGAGGAGCTGGCCGAGCTGTACTCCCGTACGACCCTGGACGAACGGGCCGTGCGGGCCGCGGCCGCGGCCGTCGAGCGGGCCGGCGGCCGGGACTGGGCGCAGGCCCAGGCGGCCGAGCGGATGGGCCGCGCCGTCGAGCACCTGGCGCGGGCCGTGCCGGACCTCTCGGCGGCAGGGGACCTGCTGGCCCTCGCCGAGTTCGTGACCCGCAGGAGCCGCTGACGGGGAGACGTCGCCGCTCACCCGCCGACGGGGTCCCGTTGACGAGAGCGCCGCGAGGGGTTGCGCGACCACTACAGATGAAGCACTATGTCTGTCGTGGTCGCGCTCGCGGTCACGCCCCCGACAGAACCAGGACCCGGTTTGCGCAAGCTGACGTACTACATCGCCTGCTCCATCGACGGCTTCATCGGTGACCCGCAGGGCGACGCCTCGTCCATGTACTCCTTCGTGAACGAGGAGTACCAGGCGTGGATGAACGCCGAATACCCCGAGACCGTCCCCACCCACATGCGGGAGGCGGTCGGGATCGACGCGGACAACAAGCACTTCGACACCGTGGTGCAGGGCCTCGCCTCGTACCGCATCGCCCTGGACGCCGGCGTCACCAGCCCGTTCGGCCACCTCCGCGAACTCGTCGCGACCCGCTCGCTCACCGAGTCGCCCGACCCGAACGTCGAGCTCATCGCCGACGACCTCGTCGGCCGCGTCCGGGAGCTCAAGGCCGAGGAGGGCGGGCTCGGCATCTGGCTCTGCGGCGGCTCCACCGTCGCCGGCGCCCTCGTCGACGAGATCGACGAGCTGGTCATCAAGACGTACCCGCAGGTGTACGGCTCCGGCATGCCGATGTTCGGCGCCGGCTTCGAACCCCGCGACTTCACGCTCGGCTCCGTCCGCGCCTTCGACAACGGCGTGCTGGTCCGCACGTACACCAGGAAGCGGTAGCGGACGCACCGCGGCGGGGCGGCCTGCCCCGGAGGCACGGGTGACGAGACGCCCCGTACGACCCGGGGCCCGCCGGCCGCGCCGAAGCGCCCGGCCTGCGGACGCCCCCGGGCCACCGCCGCCACTCGGCACAGGGCCCTCGGGGTCCGGGTGTCCGAGCGGGAGGTGCGGCCCTGCCGGAACGCCCGGTGCCCACTCCGCGAACCGGTGGATCCCGGCGGCACGGAAGCCACTACCACGCAGGTCACCGGCAAGAACGGCGAGAACGGGAGAAGTCCGGCCACAGGGTGACCGGCCGCGCGCCGGAGCCGGTCATACCGCTACAGTCCGCGCATGTCATCGGAGTCGACAGAAGTCTGGACCGGTTGGTACCGGGACCGCCGTGGCGCGGAAGCGATCGTCATCACGGCCGACGGCGGGCACGTCACCGTCCGCGTCAGGGGAATCGAGTACACGGGCGCGGGATTCGCCGCGCTCACCGCCGCGGGCGAGGGCGGGGAGGTCCTCACCGGCTGCGTCCTGGAGTGGGACCTGCCCCTCCCCGTCGTCGCCGGCGGCACCACCCAGGAGGCCACGCTCGGCTGCCTGCTCACCCTCGGCGAGCGCGCCGACCTCAGCCTGACCCTGCACTACGGCGGCACCGCCCTCGAAGCGGTCGTCGCCGGCGGCGACTTCGAGGGGGCGCTGGCCCGGCTGCGCGGCCAGCTCCCGGAGGGCGCCGACTTCGGCCGACGCGTCCTGTCGGTCGCGTGACGACGGCGGCGCCCCGGGGCCGGGCGGCCTCCGGGGCGCCGACCGGTCAGCCCTTGAAGGCGGAAGCGAGCCCGTAGCGCCACAACTGGTCGACGCGGGCCCGCTCCTGGGCGTTCGGTGTGGCGTTCTGGCAGGAGGTGCCGGGGCCGCCGCCCGACATCAGCTCGCTGCACGGCCCGCTGTAGTGGTCCGGGAGCCCGAGCACGTGCCCGGTCTCGTGGGCCGTCACGCGGGTGGAGTTGTACTGCTGGTTCTGCCGGTAGTCGAGGAAGATGTAGCCGCTGCCGTGCCCGTCGGTGCTCGCGTACGAGCCACGGGAGTCGTTCCCCTCGTAGTAGCGGAAGTCCGGGTTGGACCCCTCGACGAGCCGCACGTTCACCACCGAGCTGTTCCATATCTGCGTGGAACGGGCGATCTGGGTGCGGAAGCTGGGAGCGTTGGCGGCGCTGTAGACGACGGTGACGGCCGCGGTGGTGCTCGGGTTCGCGGCCCGCTTCTTCGCCACCGACTTCATGACGGCGTCGAAGAACGCCTGGTTGGCCTTGGCCTCCTCGGCCGAACCGGCGTAAGCGGCGTAAGCGGCCTGGGCGGCGGGGGTGTTCGTGCGCGCGGTGGCGTCGGGCGCGGCGCCGGCCGGCGCCGCGGCGCCGAGCGAGACCGCGAGACCGAGCCCGAGGGCGGCGGTCAGGGTACGGGTGAGGACCTTGGGGTGACGCATGGGGGGCTCCTCCTGATCGGGGTCGGGAGAGAGTCTCGGTGCGCGCGGGCCCGCCGGGAAGAATGCCACTCCCCGATAACACGACCTCATCACCACCCCTGCCCTCTCTCCAATTGACTCCACTTTCATGGGAGTTGAGCGGATCCGGCCGTCTGGTGCGGGGCCGGAACCCCGTCCTACGCTCGGCTCCATGGAGCTGGAGGTGAGACACCTGCGCGCGCTCTGTGCCATCGCGGACACCGGAAGCCTGCACAAGGCCGCGCGCCAACTCGGCGTGAGCCAGCCCTCCTTGACCACCCAGCTGCGCCGCATCGAGAACGCGCTCGGCGCCGAGCTCTTCGCCCGCGGCCGCACCGGCTGCCGCCCCACCGCGCTCGGCCGCTCCGTCCTCAGCCGGGCCCGCCCCCTGGTCGACGGCATGGCGGCGCTCGTCACCGAGACCCGCGCCGAGGCGGCCCGCGCCGACGGACCCCGGCTCCGCGTCGGCTCCACCGCGAGCCGGGCCCTCCCGGGCTGGCTGCGGCGGCTGCGCGCCCGCTTCCCCGGCACGGACGTCGGTCTGCGCGTCGACGTCTCCGCGCGGACACTGCTGCGCGAGGTGGTGGCCGGCCGCCTGGACGTGGCCTTCGTCCACGAGGTGGAGGGCAGCCCCCTCCCCGTGCCCGAGGGCCTGGACCACCGCGTCCTCGTCGCCCGCGAGCCGCAGTTCGTCTCCCTCTCCCCGGCCCACCCGGCCGCCGCCCACCCCGTGGTGGACCTCGCGGACCTGGCCCGCGACCACTGGATGGTCGACCCGGCGGTGGACGGCGAATGGGACGGGCTGCGCCGCGTCCTGACGGCCGCCGGGATCGACCCGCCGCTCCTCCACGGCGACTACCACACGGCCGCCTCCCTCATCGCGCTCGGCGAGGCGGTGGCCCCCTGCCAGCCGACCTCGGTCCCCCGCGAGGACCTGGCGGTCCGCCCCCTCCGCGGCGACCCCCTCGCCGTCCGCCTCCTCCTCTACGCCCGCCCCACCACCCCCCTGGCCCCCCTCCACGCCACCCTCGCCGACGCCTACCGCGAGGCCGCCCACCGCGCACCCCCGTACCGCGCCTGGCTGGCCGCCGGCGGCACGGCACCCCCGTGCCTCACGCCCGCCTGACACCGCCTCTTGTCTTTCTTTCCGGACGCCCCCGGGAACGGGAACGGCCCGCGCCGGGGTGCCCGGGCGGGCCGTTCCGTCGTCCTCCGGCCTGCGGTGGGGCAGGGGGAGAGGGGAGGCCTGGGTCAGGCCTTCTTCGTCTCCTAGTAATGGGGCGGGTCGGTGACCTGCGGTGATGGGTGCCGCAGGTCGCTGAGCTGGCCTTTTGGTGTTGGCTGGCGATGGGGCGCGACGGTCCTGATCGGGTGTCCTGCGGACTGTGTGCGGACTGGCAGGCAACGCCCTAGCCCTGACCGGTGGTTGCCCACCAAGACAGCCCTACTCTTGCTGGGGCTTGGGTTCGCTCGCCCATTCGCTCAAGCCGGTCAGCATGGACAGAGCTGACGTGAAGAAGGTCTTGACGGCTGCCGGTCCTCGCAAGTCGCCGAAGACCTTGGTGAGTGTCTTCTCGTAGTCGCTGCTCTTGCGGTGGGCCGTTGCCTTCGAGCGGATCTCCTGGAGATTTCGCAAGAACTGGGTGTCCCGATCGGCGTGTGGGTAACCTTCCTGATCCAGCCAGCGCTTGAGTTTCGAGATGCCCTTCTCGTTATCGATGCGGTCTGGCAGGCGCTTCTGGATCTCCCGTTCGTTGAGAGCGTCAACGAAAAGCTGTGTCATGATGCGAATTGCAGACTCGAATTCTGCCTGTGAATCATTCAAGGGGAGGCGTAGGCGCTGTAGAAGCCCTGTATCGGCCTCCTCGGGCTTCCGGAATAGTTCCCACCCGTAGACCTCCTCCCATGTACGCCTGAAGGTCACGTAATTGGAGCGGGTGAGTAGGTCCTCGGCGGTCGGCTCGGAAGGCTGCCCCAGGAATGCTCGGCGAATCAGAGTCTCGCTAGGTGGGCCGTCTTCTGCGACGTTGAAACTCCGCCAGGAGTCTCGCTCCTGTCGAGGCAGATCGCGACCAAGGTCTCCGAGGAAGACGATGATGTAATCCTGGGCGCTGTTATCCAGACGCAGACTCCATAGCGATGCGCAATTGAGATATCCATCCGATACGGTATAGAGTTCGGGTTTCTCGTAGTACTTCTGCAGAACTTCCCGGCGGAAGTATACGGGCGTGAGATAGTTCGGAGCGTCGGGGTTCGCTCCGAAATAGTTACTGAGAGAATCAGGGTTACAGCTGTACCGGATCTCGTCGCCATCGGGTCTCGTCGCGATAATGAAATCCGGGTAGTGCGAGTCTTCCTCCTCGAACGGCCAGATCCCACTCTTCTCGATCGGTGGCGGTGGAACTACTCGGGTGCCGAGGAGGCGGGTGAATTTTCCGGTTCCGATGCGGTCGCCTGGGTAAAGGGAGATTCGCGCGGTGTCCGTGGTTAGATCGAGGGCTTCGGGGAGAGTGTCGTCCTTCTCGCCGATGCGGACGGAATCCATGTAGAGGATCAGGTCGTACCCTTGGGCGGCCTGGAATTGGCGCAGCAGTTTTGTGCGGACCTCGATCCTGCTGGCGGTCACCTTGACGGCAGCCAATGAGGTGCCGTCATCCAGAGGCTGCATGAACTGTGTGCCGAGCTCATCCCAGTAGAGATTATGGTACAGCCGAAAGTGTTCGGTTAGCTCTCGGGTTGACGGTACTGCGCCATGGTATTCCCGGCATAGAACCAGTGGCTCAATGCCGTCCTCGGTGCTGCTGCGGAAGTACCTGGTTACGATCTCACCGTTCTCTCGGTGCTGCGAGAAACCGGGGCGGAAATCGCCCATGCTCACGTCCCAGGACGGAGACTCGAGGATTCTCGTGCGCATCGCGGTCGGGGCGAAAGCGCAATAGATTCCACCATTTTCGTTCCGCTCGTGCCAACTTTCATACACAGTTGTCCACGAGCCCTGCTCCATGGAGGTGAAACGCCCAAGCATCTCTTCTTGCCGCAAGTCCATTGGCGCATATTAGGTGTGCCCGCTGGTTGCGGCAATGGGTTTACCTGGTTTCCGTTCTCGCGCTCTCGCGTCGCGAGTTTGGTGTCGAGACCTGGTGGACCTGAATGGCGAGTGCGCCGAGGGCTTCCTTCTCGGGGCCGTAGATCGTGCGGATGTTGGCGAGCTGCTGGTCGCGGGTGGCGGTCGGGTTGACGTTGGAGGGGCCTTCGCCGTCGAGGAGGGCCTCGAAGTCGGGATACTCAGTGACTCGGAGGACTTCGACGTCGCAGGTCTCGTCCGTGTTCTTGATGCGGAAGCGGATGGTGTCGCCGGCGGCGAGGTCCGCGAGGTGCGGGTACTTGACCCGCACCTCGATGGTCTTGGTGCCCGCGGCGACGAGCTCGAAGTACTGGCGGTAGAGGTTGAGCTCGCGGACGCGGGCGGTGCGGTCGGTCATCGGGAGGGAACGCTCCTGGGGGACGGTGCGATGATCAGGCGGCCGATCTCGGCGGCCGAGTACGAGCGGAAGAAGTGGCGGGGGTCGGAGAGCAGAGTCTCGGTCATGGCGAGCAGCCGGTCGGCGTACTCGGTGACGGTGCCGGGCCATTGCCGGGTGTCGAGCATCCAAGGGGCGGTGCCCTCGGGCAAGGGGGCACGGCCTTCTCGTATGAGGGATTTCGACAGCTTGGCGCCGGTGTCGGTGACGACCTGGGGGCAGAACAGGCGGGCCGGGAGCTGGGCTCGGGCCAGACCCACGGCCTGGAGGGCCTCGTCGACGAGGTGGGAGCCGAAGACCCAGTCGCCGCCCTTGACCATGACGTGCAGGGTGCCCTGGGGACTGGTCAGGGCGAGTTCCTTGACCAGGTTGCGGTACAGGGTGGCCAGGTCCAGGTACGCGCCGACGGTGGGCGTGATGGTGGCCTCGTACGGGCCGTGGTGGAGGCAGACGGCAGAGACCACCGCCGACTCGGGGGCGGTGAGGTGGACCCGGGTGCGTTCGGCGTGTTTCTCGGCCCAGCCGCAGTCGGGGTGCGGGCAGGGGACGCGGAGGTGCGGGGTGCCGGTGGAGGGGGCGAGCCACCAGCGGGCGGCGTCAACGCGGGGGAGCAGGCGGAGCCAGGTGCGGCGGTAGTGCTCGCCGGCCTGCTGCTGGGCGTACGTCTCGATGCGGTGTGGGATGCCCAGGCGCCTGGACAGGGCCGTGAAAAGGGGCTGGTAGAGGGCGGTGACGAGGTCGTGCAGGGCCTGCTCGCCGAGGGCCTGGGCGTAGGCGCGCTGGTAGCGGTGTCCGCTAGGGTCTGTTGTGAAAGTGCTGGTCACAGCCACTCGTTGATGGCTGCGACCAGCACGGTCGCTTCGTAGCGG
>NZ_BMTV01000008.1:0-77865 GCF_014649855.1 Streptomyces roseolus
TCCGCTACGAAGCGACCGTGCTGGTCGCAGCCATCAACGAGTGGCTGTGACCAGCACTTTCACAACAGACCCTAGCCTGCTGCGCATGAAGCAGGAGCTGCGGGTGGCGGCCTACGCCGTAGTCGTCCGGGACCACGAGATACTGCTCGCCCGCTGGGTGGCCAAGGACGGCACCAAGCGGTGGACCCTGCCCGGTGGCGGCATGGAGCACGGGGAGGAGCCCGTCGGGGCCGTCGTCCGCGAGGTCGAGGAGGAGACCGGGTACGCGGTCGAGCCGACCGCCCTCCTCGGCATCGACTCGATCATGCGCCAGTGGATCGCCCGCATCGGCGCGCCCGGCTCCTTCCAGGGGCTCGGGATCCTCTACGAGGCCCGGATCACCGGCGGCGAACTCCGCAGCGAGACCGGCGGTTCCACCGATCTCGCGGCCTGGCACCCGCTGGACTCCGTGCCGGACCTGCCCCGGGTCGAACTCGTGGACGTCGGGCTCGACCTGTGGCGGGAGCGCCCCCCGGTGGGCCGTTCCCGGCTCGCGGGCCCGGTGGGCCGCTCCCGGACCGTGGGCCCGGCGAACGGCTGAAAAGGGCTCAACCGTCCCGGGACCGCTCAACCTTCCCGCACCCCCCGCGGTCCTCCCCGCCGACCGCACCGGACCTCCGGATCTCCGGATCTCCGGATCACCACGGAAACAGGGGAACTTCGCATGGCCACCGCCCGCACCGCCCGCACCGTCGTCGCCGCGGCCCTCGCCGCCGGCCTCACCGTCACCGCGCTCGCCGCCCCCGCCCTCGCCGCCGACCCCGTCGCCGCGAAGAAGGACCACACGGCCACCCAGGCGGCCCTCCAGGCCGCCGTCGACGCCGGCGTGCCCGGCGCCGTCGCCCAGGCCCGCGCCGACGGCCGCTCCTGGACCGGCACCGCCGGCGAGCGGGGCGGCGACGACCGTTTCCGCGTCGGCTCCATCACCAAGACCTTCACCGCCACCGTCCTCCTCCAGCTCCAGGCCGAGGGACGCCTCGACCTCGACGACCCGGTGGAGAAGTGGCTCCCCGGCGTCGTCCGCGGCAACGGTCACGACGGCCGGAAGGTCACCGTCCGTCAGCTCCTCAACCACACCAGCGGCATCTACAACGTCACCGCCGACCCCGGCTTCCAGGAGAAGGTCTTCGGCCCCGCCTTCCTGCAGCACCGCTACGACCGCTGGACGCCGCGTCAGCTCGTCGCCGTCGCCATGGAGCACGCCCCCGACTTCGCCCCCGGCACCTCCTGGAACTACTCGAACACCAACTACGTCCTCGCCGGCATGGTCATCGAGAAGGTCACCGGCCGCCCGTACGGCAAGGCCGTCGAGAACCGGATCATCAAGCCCCTCAAGCTCCGCGCCACCACGGTCCCCGGCTCCGACCCGACCATGCCGGACCCCAGCTCCCCCGCGTACTCCACCCTCGGCGGCGAACCGGGCGCCCCCGTGCACGACGTCAGCGAGCTCAGCCCCACCATCGCCCACGCCGCCGGCGAGATGATCTCCGACTCCCGCGACCTCCAGACCTTCTACCGCGCCCTGCTCCAGGGCCGGCTGCTGCCGAAGGACGGCCTGCGGGAGATGACCACGGCCGTCGACCTCTCCGAGCAGCTCCCCGGCGCGGGCTACGGCCTCGGGCTCATGAAGCAGAAGCTGAGCTGCGGCAAGGAGGTCTGGGGCCACGGCGGCGGCATCCACGGCTCGCTCTCGGAGGCGTACGCCACCCGCGACGGCCGGCACTCGCTCGCCGCCAACATCAACGCCGACTGGACCGGCGACACCCAGGCGATCCTGGAGGGCGAGTTCTGCGGCACCCTCCCGAAGCCGGTGAAGTAGGCCCTCACCGGGGCAGGACGACGACGTACGCGGCGGGCTGCCGCTCCGACGCGGCCATCAGGGCCGTACGGACCACGGCGGCCTGCTGGTCCATCGCCTCGCGCAGCTTGCGCGGGGTCAGGTGGACCACCGTGATGCCGAGCCGCTCCAGGTGCTCCCGCTTGCGGGTGTACTCGGACCACAGCGCGTCCTCGTCCTGCCGCGGCGCCCGGGTGTCCAGCTCCACCGCCACCGCCTGGTCCGGCCAGTAGGCGTCCACCCCGCCGAGGTGCGGGCCGCCCGGCAGCCGCAGGTCCACGTTCCACACCGGGTCCGGCAGCGCGAAGTCCCGCACCATCTCGTACAGCCGCTCCTCCGACAGCGCCCGCCCCTCCACGAGGAGCGAGTCCACCGCGTCCACCACGTGCGGCCGGGTCAGCAGCCGCAGGCGGCTCAACTCGCGGACGAGCACAGGCGGTTCGCAGTGGCCGCCGCGCACCGCCTCGGTGAGCAGCCGGCGGACGCCCTCCGCGTCGTGCAGTCCCGAGACCGCGTCGGCGACCGCCCGGGCGACCGGTGCCACCGGCAGCCCGTCCAGCTCCACCGGCTCGGGTGCCTCGGGCGCCCGCACGATCCGCACGAAGCCGGTCGACCGCAGGCGCCGGGTGCGGCCCACCAGGACGTCGATCCGCTCCGGGGCGGCCGGCGGGGGAGCGGAGGAGAAGCCGTGCAGGGCGAGCGCGGCGAGCCCGGTGAGCATCGCGCCCGGGCCGTGCGGGGACGCCTCGCCGTCCTTGCGGGCGTAGAGCAGCGCGGCCCGCAGCCGGTCGTCGCCGGTCGGCGCGCCGGGGTGGAGCAGGAAGACGCCGGGCAGCAGCTGCTGCCAGTCGCCGCCGGCCGCGACCCGTCCGGCGACCTCGGCCGCGGGCACGCCCATGGCCCGCAACTGGCCGGTGGACGCGAGTCGTCGGACGAGGCCCGCGGGGGAGGCGAGGGGGCGGGGGCGGGGGGTGATGGGGGTGTCGTGGTTCATGCCGGGGGTCTTCCGCACCCCCGCCCGGCCCTAACGGCCTGTTACAAGGCAGTGGCCGAACCCGGACAAGCCCGCACTAAAGTACGCGCGTTCGACTGCCGAGAGGGGCCCGCGCGAGAAGGACCCGCGCGGGAGGGCCCGTGGCCGTACGGACCCTCCCCCGGCGCCGGCTCAGTCCTCCAGCGCGTCGCACTCCTGCGCCCGCAGCGCGCGGCCCAGGTCGTCGCGGGACTCCAGGACGAGGCGGCGCAGTGCCGGGGCCGCGTCCGCGTGCCCGGCCAGCCAGGCGTCGGTCGCCGCCAGCGTCTCCGGACGGTCCTGGTACGCCGGGAAGAGCCCGCGCACCACGTCCATGCCGATCTGGATCGACCGCTCGGCCCAGATCCGCTCGATCACCGCGAAGTACTTCTCCGCGTACGGGGCGGTCAGCTCGCGCTGCGAGGACTGCGCGAAACCGGCGATGACCGCGCCGACCAGCGCGTTCGACAGGGTGTCCGACTCGACGATCTGCGCCCACGCCTGCGCCTTCACGGCCGCCGACGGCCGGGCGGCGAGCAGCCGCACCTGGTGCCGCTTGCCGCTGGCGGTGTCGTCCCTGGCCAGCTCCTCGTCGATGCGCGCCTCGTCGGCCCGCCCGTGCTCGGCGAGCGGGGAGAGCAGCGCCCAGCGCAGCTCCTGGTCGACGTCGAGGCCGTCGATCCTGGCGGTGCCGGCGAGCAGCCCCTCCAGGAGCTGGAGGTCGGCGTCGGAGGAGGCGGTCGCGGCGAGGAAGCGGGCCCAGGTCAGCTGGTGCTCGCTGCCCGGCTCGGCGAGCCGCAGCTCGCGCAGCCCGCCCTCGGCGAGCTGCCGCCCGCCCTCCGCGCGCCACGCGGGGGAGGCGTAGTGGGTGACGGCGGTCCGGGCCCAGGTGTGCACCATCTGGAGGACGCCGATGTCGGTCTCTCGGCCGGCGAAGGCGAGCACGGCGGCGACGAAGTCGCGGGCCGGCATGAGCCCGTCGCGGGTCAGGTTCCACAGCGCCGACCAGCACAGGGCGCGGGCCAGCGGGTCGGTGATGTCGCCGAGGTGGTCGCGGAGGGTGTCGAGGGAGCGCTCGTCGAAGCGGACCTTGCAGTAGGTGAGGTCGTCGTCGTTGACGAGGATCAGGTCCGGCCGTTCGCTGCCGGCGAGGCCGGCGACGACCGTGCGGGGCCCGGTGACGTCGGTCTCCACGCGCGCGTACCGCACGAGCGCGCCGTCGGTGAGCCGGTAGAGGCCGACCGCGATCCGGTGCGGGCGCGGCTCGCCGCCCTCCTGGAGGACGGCGAGCTCGGTGACGCGGCCCTCGGCGTCGTAGGTGACCTCGGGGGCGAGGACGTTGACGCCGGAGGTCTGGAGCCAGGACTTCGACCAGGCCTTCATGTCGCGGCCCGAGGTCTCCTCCAGGACGGACAGCAGGTCGTGCAGGCGGGTGTTGCCGTAGGCGTGGCGCTTGAAGTAGCGGCGGGCGCCCTCCAGGAAGGCGTCCCGGCCGGCGTAGGCGACGAGCTGCTTGAGGACGGAGGCGCCCTTGGCGTAGGTGATGCCGTCGAAGTTGAGCTTGGCGTCCTCCAGGTCACGGATGTCGGCCGTGATCGGGTGGGTGGAGGGCAGCTGGTCGGCGCGGTAGGCCCACGCCTTGCGGTTGTTGGCGAAGGTGACCCAGCTGTCGGTGAAGCGGGTGGCCTCGGCGAGCGAGAAGGAGCCCATGAAGTCGGCGAAGGACTCCTTCAGCCACAGGTCGTCCCACCAGACCATGGTGACGAGGTCGCCGAACCACATGTGGGCCATCTCGTGCAGGATCGTGTTGGCGCGCCGCTCGTACGCCGCGCGCGTGACCTTGCCCCGGTAGATGTACTCCTCGGTGAAGGTGACCATGCCGGGGTTCTCCATGGCGCCGAGGTTGTACTCGGGCACGAAGGCCTGGTCGTACTTGCCGAAGGGGTACGGGTAGTCGAAGTTGTCGTGGAAGAAGTCGAAGCCCTGCTTGGTGACCAGGAAGACGTCGTCCGCGTCGAAGTGCTTCGCGAGCCCCTTGCGGCACATCGCGCCGAGCGGGATCTCGACGTCGCCGCGCCGGTAGGTGTCGGTGACGTAGTGGTACGGGCCCGCCACCACGCAGGTGATGTACGTGGAGATCGGCGCGGTCTCCGCGAAGCGCCACACCCCGTCGGCGCCCCGCTCGCCGGCGCCGTTGCTCCAGACCGTCCACGCGTCGGGCGCGGTCACCTCGAAGCGGTACGGCGCCTTCAGGTCGGGCTGCTCGAAGTTGGCGTAGACCCGGCGGGCGTCGGCCGGCTCGTACTGGGTGTACAGGTACACCTCGCCGTCCTCGGGGTCGACGAAGCGGTGCATGCCCTCGCCGGTGCGGCTGTAGGCGCACTGCGCGTCGACGACCAGGACGTTCTCGTCGGCGAGGCCGTCCAGGGCGATCCGGGACCCGTCGAAGACGACCGCCGGGTCGAGCTCCCGCCCGTTGAGGGTGACGGAGGTGACCGACGGGGCGAGCAGGTCGGCGAAGGTGGTGTCGCCCTCGCCGGTGCGGCGGAAGCGGATCGTCGTCACCGAGCGGAAGGTGCGTACCGCCTCCGTGGACTCGCCGACCGCCGAACGCAGGTCGAGGGCGACCTCGTAGCCGTCGACGGACAGCAGCGCCGCCCGCTCGTGGGCCTCGTCGCGGGACAGGTTCTCACCGGGCACGGTCACTCCTTCGTGGCGTGTTCGAAACAGCACCGATCCTCCCACGCGCACCTTTCACCGGGCGCACGGGAATGCCGACACGGTCCGCGGGTGTTGCGCCGAGTCGGCGCACATCCCCCTTTTCGACCGCCCCGAGGAGTGACATGTCCGAGAGCAGGACCGAGAGCAGGACCACCGCGGAGTTCTTCTTCGACCCGCTGTGCCCCTGGGCGTGGATGACCTCCCGGTGGATGCTGGAGGTGGAGAAGGTCCGCCCGGTGGACGTGCGCTGGAAGGTGATGAGCCTCGCGGTCCTGAACGAGGACCGCCTGGACGAGGTCCCCGCCGAGTACCGGGAGATGCTGGAGACCAAGGCCTGGGGCCCGGTCCGCGTCGTCGTCGCGGCCCAGCAGCTGCACGGCGACGAGGTCGTCGGCAAGCTCTACACCGCGCTCGGCACCCGCTTCCACAACAACGGCGAGGGCCCCACCCGCGAGGCCGTCGCCGCCGCCCTGAAGGACGTCGGCCTCCCCGAGGACCTGGTGGAGTACGCCGACAAGGACACGTACGACGCCGAGCTGCGCGCCTCCCACGCGGAGGGCATCGGGAAGGTCGGCCAGGACGTCGGCACCCCGGTGATCGCGGTGCCCGGCCCGGAGGGCGACGAGGTCGCCTTCTTCGGCCCGGTCGTCACCCCGACCCCGCGCGGCGAGGCGGCGGCCCGGCTGTGGGACGGCACCCTGCTCGTCGCCTCGACCCCGGGCTTCTACGAGATCAAGCGCACGCGGACGGCGGCGCCCAGCTTCGAGTAGTCGCCCCGGACAGGGAAGGGCCCCCGCGATTCACGTCATCGCGGGGGCCCTTCTTTCATCCGCCTGCCCGGTGAAGGTTGAGAAGACGATCACGAGCAGGAGTCACCGGACGGCTCAGATGCCGATGAGCGGCGTGCGCCCCTTCGCGTCGGTGTAGCGCTTCTGCACGTCCTGCCAGTTGACGACCTGCCACATGGCGTCGATGAAGTCGACCTTCTGGTTCTTGTACTGGAGGTAGAAGGCGTGTTCCCAGGCGTCGAAGACCAGGATCGGGACCGAGCCCTGGCCGACGTTGCCCTGGTGGTCGTAGACCTGCTCGACGATGAGGCGGCCGCTGATCGGCTCGTACGCGAGGACGCCCCAGCCGGAGCCCTGGGTGGTCGCCGAGGCCTTGGTCAGCTGGGCCTTGAACGCGGCGAAGGAGCCGAAGGACTCGGTGATCGCGTCGGCGAGCTCGCCCACGCCGTCGGCCGCGAGCGGCTCGCCGCCGCCCTCGCCGCCCTTCGGGCTCGCCATGTTGTTCCAGTAGATGGAGTGGAGGATGTGGCCGGAGAGGTGGAAGGCGAGGTTCTTCTCCAGGCCGTTGATCGCTCCCCACTGGTCCTTGTCGCGGGCCTCCGCCAGCTGCTCCAGCGTGTCGTTCGCGCCCTTGACGTAGGCGGCGTGGTGCTTGTCGTGGTGCAGCTCGATGATCTGCGGATTGATCACCGGCTCCAGCGCCGCGTAGTCGTACGGCAGCTCCGGAAGTGTGTAGATCGCCATGTGTGCCAAGCCCTTCGACCGACTTCTTATTGCAACCTCTATGCAAGTGCAGGCTAACAGCACTTGCGGGAGATGTTGATCAGTCTGTGGTCCTAGGCCGGGTCTTCCGGATCACGCCGTGAGCCCGGCCCGGTCCGGAAGGCGCGGTCCGGGCCCGTCCGTCGCGCCGCGGGCCGCTTCCGCGCGCTCCGCCGAACGGCGGGAACCACCCTGTTCCCGCCGCCTTCAAGATCAATAACGTGCGGGCATGAAGCTTCCCCTGAGACTCGCCGCCGCCGGTGCCCTCGTCGCCCTGCTCGCCGGTGCCGCGCAGGCCGCGACCCCCTGGCGCCAGGTCGGCACCGACGCCCGGAGCGGCGTCAGCGGCCTCGCCGCCGAGGCCGACGGTGCCGGCACCGCCCTCGTCGTCCACGACAACAAGCGCTCCGGGCAGCCGCGCCTCTCCCGGCTCGCGTACGGCGCGGACCCCGTCACCGTCACCCCGCTGGCCTGGGAGGGGGCCGAACCCGTCGACCTGGAGGCCGTCGAGGCGATTCCCGGGATGCCGGGGGAGTACCTCGCCGTCGCCTCGCGCGGGATCGTCTACCGGCTGAAGGTCGCCGGCACCACGGCCACGGTCGTCGAGTACACCCCGCTGCCGGCGATCGGCGAGGGCGACGACTTCGAGAGCTTCGCGCTCGTCGCCCGCGACGGCCGGTTCGCCGCCCTGTGGGCCGACCGCGGCGCCGGTGCGGACCGGCCCGCCACGCTCTACGCCGCCCCGCTCACCTTCGCCGCCTGGGGCGAGCCGAGGTTCGGCGCCGTCACCCGGCGTTCCTTCACCGCCCCGTACCCCGCGGCCCCGGGGACGCGGCACATCTCCGACATCTCCGTCACCGACTCCGGCCGGATCCTGGTGGGTTCGGCGTCCGACGCCGGTGACGACGGCCCCTTCGACTCCGCCGTCACCGACGCCGGGCAGGTCGCCCTCACCGCCGCCGGCCGGGTACGGATCTCCCTCACCGCCCGCCCGGTCCCGCTCGGCACCTTCCCCGGCCACAAGATCGAGGCCGTCGAATGCCTCCCGGGCACCGGCGACGCGCTGCTCGGCACGGACGACGAGAACCGGGGCGGATACGTCCGCACGGCGCCCTACTGCGGCGGCTGACCCGGCCCGGTACGCGCGAACGCCCCGCCGGGACCGTGCCCGGCGGGGCGTTCGCGCGAGGAGCGGCGGAGGGCTCAGCCCTTCTCGGCCGCGGCCCCGACCGCCTTCTCGCGCGCCTTCTGGAGCGCGAAGCCGACGACGGCGAGGCCGAGCGTCAGCGCGCCCGTCGCGTACAGCTGGATCCGGGTGCCCTCCTCGCGGGCCATCAGGAAGAAGATCGCGGCCATGCCGGCCAGCGCCACCCAGGTCAGCACCGGGAAGGCCCACATCCTCACGACCAGCTTCTCCGGCTCCTCGCGCTCGGTGCGGCGGCGCAGCACCAGCTGGGAGGCGGCGATGAAGAACCAGACGACGAGGATGATCGCGCCGATCGTGTTCAGCAGCCAGACGAAGGCCTTGTCCGGCGACCAGTAGCTCAGCAGCACGGCGCCGAAGCCGACGACCGAGGAGAGCAGGACGGCCGGGCGCGGCACCCCGCCGTAGGTGCGGCCGAGCGCCTGCGGGCCCTGGCCGCGGCCGATCAGCGAGCGGGCCATGCGGGAGGCGCCGTAGATGTTGGCGTTCATCGCGGAGAGCAGGGCGATCAGCACGACCACGTTCATGATCTGTCCGGCGGCCGGGATGCCCAGGTGGTCGAGGGTGGCGACGTACGGGCCCTTCTCGACGACCGCCTTGTCGTCCCAGGGGACGAGGGTGACGATGACCGCCATCGAGCCGATGTAGAAGAGCGCGATGCGCCACATCGCCGTACGGACCGCCTTGGCGACGCCCTGCACGGGGTGCTCGGACTCGGCCGCCGCGATGGTGACCGTCTCCAGGCCGCCGTAGGCGAAGACGGAGGCGAGCAGACCGACGATCAGGCCCTCGGAGCCGTGCGGGAAGAAGCCGCCGTCACCCGTGAGGTTGACGGTGCCGGGGGCGTCGCTGCCGGGCAGGACGCCGACGATGGCGAGCACGCCGATGCCGAGGAAGAGGACGATCGCGCCGACCTTCAGCGCGGCGAACCAGAACTCGAACTCGCCGAAGTTCTTCACCGCGGCCAGGTTGGTGCCGCAGAAGACCAGCATGAAGAGCGCCACCCAGGCCCACTCGGGGGTGCCCGGGAACCAGCCGGTCATGATGTTGGCGGCGCCGATGCCCTCCAGGCCGACGGCGACGCAGAGCAGGAACCAGAAGGCCCAGCCGGCGGTGAAGCCGGCCCAGGGGCCGAAGGCCCGCTCGGCGTGGACGGAGAAGGAGCCGGAGGCGGGGTTGGCCGCCGACATCTCGCCGAGCATCCGCATCACCAGCATGACGAGCACGCCGGAGATCGCGTAGGCGACGACGATCGAGGGGCCGGCGGCGGCGATGCCGGCGCCGGAGCCGACGAAGAGGCCGGCGCCGATGACGCCGCCGAGGGCGATCATCGACAGATGGCGCTGCTTGAGGCCGTGGGAGAGGCCCTCGGCGGGAGCGGCGGTGCCGTCCGCGCGGTCGGCCTGCGCGGGCGCGGTGGTCCGGGACATGGGCAACCCTGTTCATCAGCTGAGACGGGGAGGGAAGCCCACAGTCTGGGTGCCCGCACCGCTCAGAGGGAACAGATGTCCGCTATACGGTCACGACCTTCACACAAGGTGAAGATTCAGTTCCGTTTCGTCGCGGACGAGCCGGCCTCCCGCGCGGCCCGGACCTCCCGCAGCCACGCCACCAGCAGCACCGCCGCCGTCGCCCCCGCCGACCACAGCACCTGCGGCCGCGCCCCGTCGTCCGTCAGCATCAGCACCAGCACCGCGCCCATCGCGGCCAGCGCCGTCCACGTCAGCCACGGGAAGCCCCACATGCGCAGCGTCAGCGTCTCCGGCGCCTCCCGCTCGATCCTCGGCCGCAGCCGCAGCTGCGACACCGCGATCAGCGCCCACACGAAGAGCAGCACCGCGCCGACCGCGTTGAGCATGTAGAGGAAGACGGAATCCGGCCACTTCAGATTCAGCAGTACGGAGACGAAGCCGAAGGCCACCGAGGCGAGCACCGCCCGCCGCGGCACCCCTCCCCCCGACACCTTCAGCAGCCCCTTCGGCGCCTCGCCGCGCTCGGCCAGCGAGAAGACCATCCGGGAGGAGCCGTACAGATTGGCGTTGAGCGCCGAGAGCAGCGCCACGAAGACCACCACGTTCATGATCTGGCCCGCGCCCGGCACCCCGATCGCGTCGAGCACCGCCACGTACGGCGACTCGCCCGGCACCATCGACGTCCACGGCAGCAGCGTCACGATCACCAGCATCGAGCCCACGTAGAAGAGGAGGATCCGCCACACGGCGCTGCGCACCGCGCGCGCCACGTTCCGCGCCGGGTCCTCCGACTCGGCGGCGGCGATGGTGACGACCTCCAGGCCGCCGAAGGCGAAGACCACGGCGAGCACTCCGGAGACCACCCCGGACCAGCCGTTCGGCAGGAAACCGCCCTGCCCGGTCAGGTTCGCGAGCCCCACCGGGTCCGTGTCCGGGAGCCAGCCGGCGATCGCGAGCGCGCCGAGGACCAGGAAGAGGACGATCGCGCCGACCTTCAGCGCGGCGAACCAGAACTCGAACTCGCCGAAGTTCTTCACCGCCGCCAGGTTGGCCAGGGTGAAGACGACCATGAAGAGGAGCACCCAGCCCCACTGCGGCACCCCCGGCACCCAGCCGTGCGCGATCCGCGCCGCGCCCGTCGCCTCCACGGCGAGGACGACCACCAGCAGGAACCAGTAGAGCCATCCCACCGAGAACCCGGCCCAGCGGCCGAGGGCGCGCTCCGCGTGCACCGAGAACGCGCCGGACGCCGGCATCGCCGCCGACATCTCGCCCAGCATCCGCATCACCAGCATCGCGAGCGCGCCCGCGATCAGGTACGAGAGCACGATGCCGGGCCCGGCGACCGCGATGCCCGCGCCCGAGCCGACGAAGAGGCCGGCGCCGATGACCCCGCCGAGCCCGAGCATCGTCAGGTGACGCTGCTTCAGGCCGTGCGAGAGCGGCTCCGGTTCGGTGAGCGGGGTGGGCGGTGCTGCGTCGCGCATGGGGGACTCGCGGCTCTGGGAGAAGGGGAGGTGCGGGGTGGAGCTGGTGAGGCTTTATGGAGACCCCACAGTCTCGCCGTTGACACGCCCTTGACGCAAAAGGGACCAGAAGTTGTCTTTCGCCAGTGACAAGCGTCACGTGGTGTGTGCTGCCCTCCCGGTCCTTTGTCGGAATCCCATGAAGCCCCGGCCCGAGGCTTTGTCGGCGGCTGACGGTGATCGGCCGTTCACCGCTGGCATAGCGTCAACGTGTCCTGACCCCCTCACCCTCGCGGAGTACCGATGAGCACCGCCGCCGCCCCCGTCCGCACCCTCCGTGCGGGCACCGTCCTGGCCGACCTCCTCCCTGCGAGCCGCGTCCGCGACGTCGCCCTCGTCGTCGGCGGCGCCGCCCTCACCGGTCTGGCCGCCCAGCTCTCCGTCCCGGTCCCCGGCTCGCCGGTCCCGGTCTCCGGCCAGACCTTCGCCGCCCTGCTCGTCGGCACCGCCCTCGGCGCCCGCCGCGGCTTCCTCTCCCTCGCCCTCTACGCCGTCGTCGGCATGGCGGGCGTCCCCTGGTTCGCGGAGGCCAAGTCCGGCTACGCGATGCCCTCCTTCGGCTACGTCCTCGGCATGCTGCTCGCCGCCACCGTCGTCGGCGCCCTCGCCCGCCGCGGCGCCGACCGCTCGGTCCTGCGCACCGCCGGCACCATGGTCCTCGGCTCCGCGATCATCTACGCGGTCGGCGTGCCCTACCTGGCCCTCGCCACCGGCATGAGCCTCGGCCAGGCGGTCGCCGCCGGCCTGACGCCCTTCCTCATCGGCGACGCCCTCAAGGCCGCCCTCGCCATGGGCGCCCTCCCGGCCGCCTGGAAGCTCGCCGGCCGCAAGGGCTGACGCCCGGAGCCGTGCGCACGCGAAGGGCCCGCCGCTCCAGCAGGAGCGGCGGGCCCTTTCCCGTACGGGTGCGACTAGGTGCGGGAGGTCTTCCCGACCCGCTCGCGGACCACCGCGATCGCCAGCACCAGGGCGGCCACGAGCAGCGAGAGCACGACCTGCTCCCGGGCGCTGCCGCCGTCGTAGATCATGTAGCCGAGGACGAAGACGATCATGCCGATCGTCGCCCAGGTCAGGTACGGGAAGAGCCACATCCGCACCACCAGCTTCTCCGGCGACTCGCGCAGGATGATCCCGCGCATCCGCAGCTGGGTCACGCAGATGACCAGCCAGACGAAGAGCGCCACCGCGCCGGAGGAGTTCAGCAGGAAGGCGAAGACGGTGTCGGGCCACTCGTAGTTGAAGAAGACCGCGACGAAGCCGAAGACCACCGAGGAGAGGATCGCCGCGCGCGGCACGCCCCGCTTGTCGACCTTGGCGAAGGCCTTGGGCGCGTCGCCCCGCTGCCCCAGCGAGAAGGCCATCCGGGAGGCCGTGTAGAGGCCCGAGTTGAGGCAGGACAGCACGGCGGTCAGGACGATCACGTTCATGATCTGGCCGGCCGCGGGGATGCCGATGGAGTCGAGGGCGGCGACGTACGAGCCCTTCTCCACGATCGACGGGTCGTTCCACGGCAGGAGCGTCAGGACCACGAAGATCGAGCCCAGGTAGAAGACGCCGATCCGCCAGATCACGCTGTTGGTCGCCTTGGTCACGGCCCGCTGCGGATCCTCCGACTCACCGGCCGCGAGGGTCACGATCTCGCTGCCCATGAAGGAGAAGACCACCATCAGCACACCGGTGAGGATCGCGCCCGCGCCCATCGGGAGGAACCCGCCCGCGTCGGTGAGGTGCGCGAAGCCCGCGCCCGGGTTGTCCGAGCCCGGCAGCACGCCGAAGACCGCGAGGAGGCCGATCGCCACGAAGGCGCCGATGGCGACGACCTTGATGCCGGCGAACCAGAACTCGAACTCGCCGTACGAGGCCACCGAGGCCAGGTTGGTCGCGGTGAGCACCACCATCACGATGAGGGCCCAGGCCCACTGCGGCACCGCGGGGACCCAGCTCTCCAGGATGACCGCACCCGCGGTCGCCTCGACGGCCAGGACGACCACCCAGAAGAACCAGTACAGCCAGCCGATGGTGAAACCGGCCCAGCGGCCGAGCGCCTGGTCGGCGTAGGCGGAGAAGGAGCCGGAGGACGGTCGCGCGGCGGCCATCTCGCCCAGCATGCGCATCACGAACACGACCATGGCGCCGACGAGGGCGTAGGAGAGGAGGATCGCGGGGCCGGCGGCGGCGATGCCGGAGCCGGAACCGACGAAGAGGCCGGCGCCGATGACGCCGCCGATCGCGATCATCGACAGATGGCGGTTCTTGAGCCCGGCCTTGAGGCCGTCGGACTGCGGGGTCTCACCGGGGTCGCCGGTGCTGCCGCCTTCCTTGGCGAGGGTCGGCTGCGTGTTCATGAACGCTTCCTTCGGGTGTGGGGGCGGCTCGGATCGCGAGCCTGAGACATGAAACCCGGCGACCGGCCGGTACGGAAGCTTCGACTCCGGATCGTGATTCAGGACATATGCGGGCCATAAGGTCCAGACCAAGAGGGGCGAAAGTCCGTGACCCGCCGGGACCGAGGTCCCGACCCCGCTGACCCCTGCCCCGTCCCGGCCGTGCCACACTCGAAGCCATGCGCGTCTACATCGGTTCCGACCACGCCGGCTACGAACTCAAGACCCACCTCGTGGAGTGGCTCACGGCCCACGGCCACGAGCCCGTCGACTGCGGTCCCCACGTCTACGACGCCCTCGACGACTACCCGCCGTTCTGCCTGCGCGCCGCCGAGAAGACGGCCGCCGACGCGGACAGCCTCGGCATCGTCATCGGCGGCTCCGGCAACGGCGAGCAGATCGCCGCCAACAAGGTCAAGGGCGTCCGTGCCGCCCTCGCCTGGAGCGAGCAGACCGCCGCCCTCGGCCGCGAGCACAACAACGCCAACGTGGTCGCGGTCGGCGCCCGCATGCACACCGAGGAGGAGGCGACCAAGTTCGTCGAGATCTTCCTCTCCACCCCGTACTCCGGCGACGAGCGCCACACCCGCCGCATCGAGATGCTGAGCGCGTACGAGACCGAGGGCGTCATGCCCCCGATCCCGGCCCACCACCCGCAGCAGGGCTGAGCCCACCGCCGCGGGACCGAGCCCACCCGCCCGTGCCGCCGGCCGCGCCCGGCGGCACGGGCGCGCCGTTCCGTCACCCAGGAGAACCGCCGTGCCCGAAGGGCATACGATCCACCGCCTCGCCCGGGACCACCGGGAGCGCTTCGGCGGCCGGCCCGTCCGCGCGAGCAGCCCCCAGGGCAAGTTCTCCGACTCCGCCGCCCTCCTCGACGGCTCCGTCCTGGAGACCGCCGAGGCGCACGGCAAGCACCTCTTCCTCGGCTTCCCGCGCGACGAGTGGATCCACGTCCACCTCGGCCTCTTCGGCAAGGTGAACTTCGGCGACGCCCCCGCGCCCCCGCCCACCGACACGGTCCGGCTGCGGCTCGCGAACCCGGAGTCGTACGTCGACCTCCGCGGCCCCACCACCTGCGCGCTCGTCACCGACGCCGAGAAGCGGGCGGTCCACGCCCGCCTCGGCCCGGACCCGCTGCGGGACGGCGACGACCCCGACAAGGCGTGGCGCCGCGTCGCCGGGTCCCGCACCACGATCGCCGCCCTGCTCATGGACCAGAAGGTCATCGCGGGCGTCGGCAACGTCTACCGCGCCGAGGTCCTCTTCCGCCACGGCATCGACCCGTACCGCCCGGGCAAGGACCTGACGGCGGGGGAGTGGACCGCGATCTGGGACGACCTGGCCGCCCTCATGCGCGAGGGCGTCCGGAACAACCGCATCGACACGGTCCGCCCGGAACACACCCCCGAGGCGATGAACCGCCCCCCGAGGGTCGACGACCACGGCGGCGAGGTCTACGTCTACCGCCGGGCGAACCTCCCCTGCCACCTCTGCGGCACCCCGGTCCGCACGGCCGAGCTGGCGGCGAGGAACCTCTTCTGGTGCCCCACCTGCCAGCCCTAGGACGACCCTAGAACCCGTGCGGCAACCAGGGCGCGACCTGGGACCCGAAGGCGAGCGACGCCTCCGCGAGCGCCCCGCCCCGCAGCTCGCCGACCCGCCCGGCGAGGGCGAGCGCCGCCAGCGACGTACCGCCCAGGTACACCGCCCCCAGCTCCCGCACCGACAGCGCGAGATCGGCCGCGTCCGACGTCCGCGTGCAGGTCGCCCCCTTCGCGTCCCCCGACAGCCGCCACCGCCCCGCGTTCCACGGGCAGAACGCGTCCTCGACCTCGAACACCACGTCCACCGGCGCCTGGTACGTCCGTGCCTCCAGCGTCGCCCCCACGTCCACGAGCCGCGCGAACAGCTGCTCCCGCACGGTCGGTTCGCAGCGCCGGACGTCGGAGACCAGGTGCAGCCACGCCGAGTCCACCGGCGCGCTGTTCACCCGCACCTTCGTCGTCAGGTCGACCGAGCAGAGGTACCGCCACAGCGCCGCCTCCGCCACCGGGTCGAGCCCGTACAGCTCGTGCACCGTCACCGCGCCGTCCGCGCCGGCCCAGCCCCAGTCCGCCTTGATCGCGTAGAGGGCGTACCCGACGAGCTCCCCGTCCCGCTCCGCGAGCACGCACAGCCGCGGCGAGGCGCCCTCCCGCGACCCCGGCGGATCGAGCAGCGGCAGCCGCTCCCAGCCGGGCCGGCGGGCCAGCATCCCGGGCCGGCGCGGCACCATCCGCGCGTACACCGCCTCCACCGCCGCCGAGGCCTCCGCGAGCGGCACCATCCGCAGCCCCACCGCGTCCGTCCCGGCCGGCACGTCGAGCCGCACCCGGGTGGTGTCGACGACGGCCCGCTGCGTCCAGCTCGCCGCCGCGTACCCGAACCGGCCGTAGATCGCCGCCTCCGAGGCGGTCAGCACGGCCAGCGGCTCGCCCAGCTCCCGGACGTCGTCGAGCTGCCGGCGCATCATCGAGGTCAGGATCCCGCGCCGCCGGTGCGTTCCGGCCACGCTCACCATCGTCACGCCCGCCGCCGGCACCGACGCCCCGCCGGGCACGGTCACCCGGAACGAGAACGCCCCCGCCGTCGCCACCGGCCCGCCGCCGTCCCACACCCCCAGCGAGCGCCCGCACTCGGTGAGGTCCCGCCACAGCGCCCGCGCCTCCGGCTCCTCCGGCACGCCCCCGAAGGCGAGCTCCAGCGTCCCGAACCAGCGATCCCACTCCGAAGGGTCGAGCACCCGCGTCTCAGTCGTCATATGCCATCGATATCAGCGGCCTCCGCCCGGGGCGACCCGATTTCACGCACCTTGTCACGGGGGTACCCCTGCACGGGACCGGCCGGGGTGGATAGGGTCCAGGCCAATGGGCACCGGCACGGGAATCGACACGTACGCGGCCCGGCTGCGCAGGCGCGCCCGCCGGGCCCGCGTCGCGCTGCGCCGGACCGGGGTCGACTACTTCCGCGGCGGCGCCTCCGACCGCCTCGCCCTCGCCGGACTGCTCCTCACCATCCCCGCCATCGTCTGCGGCACCGTCCTCGACCCGGTCTGGTGCGCGCCGACCGCCCTCGTCCTGCCGATCGTGGCCGGCGGGCTGCTGCTGCGCCCCGCCAGCCTCCTCGGCCTGTACGCGGCGTCCGCCGGCGGCCTGATCGTCGAGTCCGCCGTCCTCGGCCCGTACGGCGAGGGGCCCGCCCGCGTCACCCCCGGCACCGTCCTGGTGGTCGCCGCCTGCGGCCTCTTCGGGCTGCTCATCGCCCAGTTCCGGGCCCGCGTCGGGGTGCCCTGGCGGCGCGGCGGCACCATGCTCTTCGACCTGCGCGAACGGCTCCGGGTGCAGAGCGCGCTGCCCCGGCTGCCGCGCGGCTGGCACCGTGAGATGGCGCTCCGCCCGGCCGGCGGCCAGTCCTTCTCCGGCGACTTCGTCGTCGCCGCCCGCACCCACGGCGGCCGCACCCTGGAGGTCGTCCTCACCGACGTCTCCGGCAAGGGCATGGACGCGGCCTCCCGCTCCCTGCTGCTCTCCGGTGCCTTCGGCGGGCTCCTCGGCTCGCTCCCGCCGCACGGCTTCCTGCCCGCCGCCAACGGCTACCTGCTGCGGCAGAACTGGGACGAGGGCTTCGCCACCTCCATCCACCTCGTCCTCGACCTGGACTCCGGCGACTACGAGCTCTTCTCCGCCGGCCACCTCCCCGCCCTCCAGCTGCACTCCGGCACCGGCCGCTGGGAGGAGAAGGACGGCGACGGACCCCTCCTCGGCGTCTACGACGGCGCGGAGTTCCACCCGGTCAAGGGAACCCTGCGGCAGGGCGACGTCCTGATGCTCTTCACCGACGGACTGGTCGAGGCCGCCGACCGCGACCTCGCGGAGGGCATCGACCGCCTCACCGGCGAGGCCGACCGCTGCGTTCCGGCCGGTTTCGAGGGCGTCGCCTGGCACCTCATCGAGGCGGTGGCCAAGGACGTCAACGACGACCGCGCCCTCCTCATCATCTCCCGCCCGGCCTGAACCTTCCGGCTCCGCCCGGCGTCCCACGATTCGTCACCCGCCGTTGAGGGCACCGGGGTTGGTGGCACGATAGAGGCGCGGGGGTGTCCGGATATACACCCCGGGGCCAGGCCGGACCGACCTAGGGTGTGATCAGTTGTGACGATATCGCTGTCCGTGGTGCTGTTGTTGGCAATCGTCCTCGTGGTGCTGATCCGCGGAGGCAGCCTCAAGGCCGGCCCCGCCGTGGTGGCCGTCCTCTTCGGCTTCTTCCTCGCCTCCACGGGCATGGCCGACGACATCGAACGCTTCCTGAACTCCATAACCCAGACGATCAGCGCCATCAGGTTCTGAACACGCGGAACGGGCCCCCGCCACCGGCGGGGGCCCGTCCGTCACCCCGGGCTCAGAACAGCCGCGCACCGGCCGGCACCGGGCCGGCGACCCCTCCTGCGGCCCGTACCGGTTGATCAATCACCCGGCCCGCGCCGCCCGGGCGCCCGTCCGGTCCCGCGCGTCGGCCGTGGCCCGGGCCGCGAAACCGCCGCCCTCCTGACCGGCCGACCGGCTCAGCCGGCCCGCCGCGTCGACCGCCGGCGTATCGGACCGCCCCTCCCCGTCGTAGTCGCCGAAGGGGGCTGCGGGACGGGGGAGGCGACCCCGTACGAGGCTCTGCCCGCGTCCCGGACGCCGCCCGCCCGGTCGCGGGGGCCGAGCGCTCCGGCGTGACGAAGGTCGAGCCGTCCGCGCCGAGGCCCCGCTCGTGCTCTCGACCCGCGCCCGCCACCCGTACGGGCCGGTCTCCGGCCCGCACGACTTCGGCACCTTCGGGGTGGCCGTCGTGCCCGGGGGCACGGCCAAGGGCAGGTCGAGGACCGGCGGCGCCCCGGCGTCCGCGCGCCGCAGCCGGAAGCGCGCCTCGGTCGTGCCCTCCGTGACGCTCTCGCCGCCGCCGCGCACCGCCCCCGGGCGTCGATCTCCGGGAGGGCGAAACGGCCACAACGGGCCGTGGGGGCCCGGCGATCACGGAGCCGAGGCCGTCACCGGCCGGAAACGGCTCCGGGCCCGGTCCCTCGACGAGGAACCGGGCCCGGAGCCGTACACGGAGCGGGCGACGGGAATCGAACCCGCGTAGCTAGTTTGGAAGACTAGGGCTCTACCATTGAGCTACGCCCGCACAGGACGCGCCGGAGGCCGGAAGGCCGCGGCACGGGAAGCATCGTAGCCGGTCCGGAGCCGTCCGTGCACGCCCCCGGAAACGGGGGGCGTCGCAGCGTCCGCGTGCATGTACCCTACGTGTCGCACCGACGGGGTGTGGCGCAGCTTGGTAGCGCGTCCGCTTTGGGAGCGGAAGGCCGTGGGTTCAAATCCCGCCACCCCGACCAGCATGATCCGCGCCCCCGCGCCCGGGGCCCCGACCTCGCGGGTTCTTGATCACGTTGTGGGCCCCATCCCACGTGCGGTTACTATGCAAGCTGCGTGCCCGTGTGTCTTTCTGACCGGGCCCATCGGCCGGAACCGCCCCGCGCGGCCCGTCCGGAATCCAGGAATCAGCCACAAGGAGACCGAACCGTGAAGAGCGCCGTGGAGACCCTGAACCCGACCCGGGTTCGGCTCACTGTCGAGGTGCCCTTCGAGGAGCTCAAGGACAGCCTCGACGCGGCGTACAAGAAGATCAACCAGCAGGTCACGGTCAAGGGCTTCCGCAAGGGCAAGATCCCCGCGCGCGTCATCGACCAGCGCTTCGGCCGCGGTGCCGTGCTGGAGGAGGCCGTCAACGACGCGCTCCCGAAGTTCTACAACGAGGCCGTGACCGAGGCCGAGGTGAACCCGCTGGGTCAGCCCGAGGTCGACATCACGGAGCTGAAGGACGGCGAGCTGCTCTCCTTCACCGCCGAGGTCGACGTCCGCCCGGCCATCGAGATCCCGGACTACTCCGGCATCGAGGTCGAGGTCGACGCCATCGAGGTCACCGACGAGGACGTCGAGAAGTCCGTGGAGCAGCTCCGCGAGCGCTTCGCCTCGACGAACCCGGTCGAGCGCCCCGCCGCCGAGGGTGACGTCGTCACCGTCGACCTGACCGCCAAGGTCGACGGCGAGGTGCTGCCCGACGGCATCGCCGACGGCGTCTCGTACACCATCGGCTCCGGCGAGCTGCTCGACGGCATCGACGCCGCCGTCACCGGCCTGGAGGCCGGCGGCGAGGCCACCTTCACCTCCGAGCTGAAGGGCGGCTCGGCCGCGGGCAAGGAGGCCGAGGTCACCGTCAAGGTCACCGCCGTCGCCGCCCGCGAGCTCCCCGAGCTCGACGACGAGTTCGCGCAGATGGCCTCGGAGTTCGACACCCTCGACGAGCTCAAGGCCGACAGCCGCAAGCGCCTCGAGAACATGAAGCAGTTCGACCAGGCCACCCAGGCCCAGGAGCGCGTCCTGGAGAAGTTCCTGGAGCTGGCGGAGATCCCCGTCCCCGAGAAGCTGCTCGAGGACGAGGTCAACACCCGCAAGCACAACCTGGAGCACCATCAGCTCGGCCAGATGGGCCTGAGCCTGGAGAAGTACCTGGAGCTCCAGGGCAAGACGGTCGAGGAGTTCGAGGCCGAGACCAAGGAGCAGGCGGTCAAGGGCATCAAGACCCAGTTCCTCCTCGACGAGCTGGTCTCCAAGGAGGAGCTGAACGTCGAGCAGGAGGAGCTCACCGAGCACCTCTTCCGCCGTGCCGCCTCCTCCGGCATGTCCCCGGACCAGTTCGCCCAGGCCGTCGTCCAGGGCGGCCAGGTGCCGATGCTGGTCGGCGAGGTCGCCCGCGGCAAGGCCCTCGCGGTCGTCGTCGAGGCCGCCAAGGTCGTCGACACCAACGGTGAGGTCGTGGACCTCTCCGACGACGAGGACGAGGTCGAGGCCGCCGCCGAGGCCGTCGAGGCCGCCACCGGCGAGGCCGAGGCCGCCGAGGAGAAGTAGGCCCCACCGGGCCGACGCCGGGGCCCCGCCCCGCGCGCCCCGTACCGCGCCACGGGCCCGGACGCACTGCTGTGCGTCCGGGCCCGTGGACGTACGCGGGCCCTTTATGCGCCGCCAACTACCTTGCGCTCCCAGCGAACAGTTCGGGAACCGGGATGGCGTTGTCCCACCTGCGCGTTAGGGTCCATGGATACGGGGGCACTGCCCTCTGAACGAGACGCTGAGACGGCCCGGGGGCCGTCGGAGACGAGCAGGTGGATACGTGACGAATCTGAAGCCTTACGCCGCGGGTGAGCCGTCCATCGGTGGCGGCCTCGGCGACCATGTCTACAACCGGCTGCTCGGCGAGCGCATCATCTTCCTCGGGCAGCAGGTCGACGACGACATCGCCAACAAGATCACCGCCCAGATGCTCCTCCTGGCCGCGGACCCGGAGAAGGACATCTTCCTCTACATCAACAGCCCCGGTGGCTCGGTGACGGCCGGCATGGCCGTCTACGACACCATGCAGTACATCCCCAACGACGTCGTGACCATCGGTATGGGCATGGCGGCCTCGATGGGCCAGTTCCTGCTCACCGGCGGCACCCCCGGCAAGCGCTTCGCGCTGCCGAACACCGACATCCTGATGCACCAGGGCTCCGCCGGCATCGGCGGCACCGCCTCCGACATCAAGATCCAGGCCGAGTACCTCCTTCGCACGAAGAAGCGCATGGCCGAGATCACCGCGCACCACTCCGGCCAGACCGTCGAGGCGATCATCCGCGACGGCGACCGCGACCGCTGGTTCACCGCGGAGGAGGCCAAGGACTACGGCCTCATCGACGACATCATCACGCACGCCGCGGGTGTTCCGGGCGGCGGCGGCACGGGCGCCTGAGCGCCGGCAACCCGCCACAGAGCCCCAGCCCCCCGCCGAACGCCACCAGGACGGTGAACACCCACATGCAGAACAACCTCTCCCCGAGCGGCCTGTACACCGGCGCGCCGATGGACAACCGCTACGTCGTCCCGCGCTTCGTCGAGCGCACCTCGCAGGGCATCCGCGAGTACGACCCGTACGCGAAGCTCTTCGAGGAGCGCGTGATCTTCCTCGGCGTGCAGATCGACGACGCCTCGGCCAACGACGTCATGGCGCAGCTGCTGTGCCTGGAGTCGATGGACCCGGACCGGGACATCTCCATCTACATCAACAGCCCCGGCGGCTCCTTCACGGCGCTCACGGCCATCTACGACACGATGCAGTTCGTGAAGCCGGACATCCAGACGGTCTGCATGGGCCAGGCGGCCTCCGCCGCGGCCGTGCTGCTCGCCGCCGGCACCCCCGGCAAGCGGATGGCGCTGCCGAACGCCCGTGTGCTGATCCACCAGCCCTCCGGCGGCACCGGCCGCGAGCAGCTCTCCGACCTGGAGATCGCGGCCAAGGAGATCCTGCGCATGCGCGACCAGCTGGAGACCATGCTGGCCAAGCACTCCACCACGCCGATCGAGAAGATCCGCGAGGACATCGAGCGCGACAAGATCCTCACGGCCGAGGACGCCCTGGCGTACGGCCTGGTCGACCAGATCGTCTCGACCCGCAAGAGCACGGCCGCCGCGGCGCACTGACGCCCGACCTTCCCTCGGCACGGCTCGCGTGGCCGAATCACGACCATGTGAACCGTGCCAAGGGGGGCCCGAACGGGGGGCCCGGCAAGGTACCGTCGAATATGAGGCACCAGGAGTCGCTGAACCAAGCGCTCCCAGGCGAAGGGGAAGCACCTCGTGGCACGCATCGGTGATGGCGGCGACCTGCTCAAGTGCTCGTTCTGCGGAAAGAGCCAGAAGCAGGTGAAGAAGCTCATCGCGGGACCCGGTGTGTACATCTGCGACGAGTGCATCGACCTCTGCAACGAGATCATCGAAGAGGAACTCGCCGAGACGAGCGAGGTGCGCTGGGAGGAACTTCCCAAGCCCCGCGAGATCTACGAGTTCCTGGAGGGCTACGTCGTCGGCCAGGAGCCGGCGAAGAAGGCCCTCTCGGTCGCTGTGTACAACCACTACAAGCGCGTCCAGGCCGGTGAGAACGGCGGCGCGCAGGGCCGTGACGACGCCATCGAACTGGCCAAGTCCAACATCCTGCTGCTGGGCCCCACGGGCTCCGGCAAGACGCTCCTGGCCCAGACGCTGGCCCGGATGCTCAACGTCCCGTTCGCCATCGCCGACGCGACGGCGCTGACGGAGGCCGGCTACGTCGGCGAGGACGTCGAGAACATCCTGCTCAAGCTGATCCAGGCCGCGGACTACGACGTCAAGAAGGCCGAGACCGGCATCATCTACATCGACGAGATCGACAAGGTCGCCCGTAAGAGCGAAAACCCGTCGATCACGCGAGACGTCTCCGGCGAGGGCGTGCAGCAGGCCCTCCTGAAGATCCTGGAGGGCACCACGGCCTCCGTCCCGCCGCAGGGCGGCCGGAAGCACCCGCACCAGGAGTTCATCCAGATCGACACGACGAACGTGCTCTTCATCGTGGGCGGCGCCTTCGCCGGCCTGGAGAAGATCATCGAGTCGCGGGCGGGCGCCAAGGGCATCGGCTTCGGGGCGACCATCCGCTCCAAGCGCGAGATCGAGGCGAGCGACCAGTTCCAGGAGGTCATGCCGGAGGACCTGGTGAAGTTCGGGATGATCCCCGAGTTCATCGGCCGTCTCCCCGTCATCACCTCGGTCCACAACCTGGACCGCGAGGCCCTCCTGAAGATCCTCGTCGAGCCGCGCAACGCGCTGGTGAAGCAGTACCAGCGCCTCTTCGAACTCGACGGCGTGGAGCTGGACTTCGACCGCCCCGCCCTGGAGGCCATCGCCGACCAGGCCATCCTCCGCGGCACCGGCGCGCGCGGCCTGCGCGCCATCATGGAAGAGGTCCTCCAGTCGGTGATGTACGAGGTCCCGTCCCGCAAGGACGTCGCCCGCGTCGTCATCACGGCGGACGTCGTCCGCAACAACGTGAACCCGACCCTGGTCCCCAGGATCGTCAAGAACGACGGCCGCCACGAGAAGTCGGCGTAACCAGAACCACACGCCGAAGGGGCGCCCCACCGGAATCCGGCGGGGCGCCCCTTCGCGTACGCCCGGTGTGTCAGACCTTGACGCGGACTTCCTTGCGGAGCTTGGCGGCGATGCCGGCGACATCGTCGAGGGTGCCGCCCTTGCCGGTCATCATGTCGGCGATGTTGATGTGCATCACGTAGCCGATGGTGCTGTGGTCGCCCCAGACGCAGACCGGCATGGTCATCTCCTTGGGGCCGAGGCCCCCGGACTCCGCGCCGGGCTTCGTCTTGATCTCCTGGCACTTCATCACGGCGCCGTCGAGACCCTCGGGAGTGACCGTCTTGGGGTCGCCGACGAGCTGCGTCTCCGAGTCCTTCTCCTTCGCGGCCTCGGCCTTGATGTCGGCGAAGACGGCGTCGACGGTCTTCTCGGGGTCCTCGATCTCGCCCCACACGCCGCCGAACTGCAGGAGCTTGCCGCTCAGCGGGTTGCTCTCGTCCTTGACCTCCCACTGCGCGTTGGCGCGCTGCGGGTTCTTGACGCCGAACTTCGTGGCGTCCTTGATGAAGTCGTCGTCCCCGCCCTGGGCCTTGTCGCTGTTGGCCGACTTCTTGTACTCGCCCAGCACCGTCTCCGGCGTGACCAGCTTGTGCGGGCCGTCGTTGGCGACGTCGGCACCGCCCCCGCCGCCGATCAGGAAGTACGCGCCGACCGCGATCGCCGCGACGACGGCGACCGCGCCGATGATGATCGGGGTCTTGGACTTCTTCGGGGCCGGCGGGTGCGGGACGTAGCCGCCGGGGCCCTGGGGGGCGCCGTACTGCGGCTGCTGGCCGTACGGGTTCGGCTGCTGCTGCGGGTAGCCGTACGGCGGCTGCTGCGGCGGCACGCCCTGGGGGGCCTGCTGGGGGTAGCCGTAACCGGGCTGCCCCTGCGGCTGGCCGTACGGGCCGGGCTGCTGGCCGTAGGGCCCGGGCTGCTGGGGCTGGCCCCCGTACGGACCCGGCTGGTTGTAGCTCATGGACTGCTTCCCCTCACAGGACGTTTATGCGTAGCGAACATCCTGGCGGAAAGCTTTCGGTGATGGGGCGCCGGGGGGCACACCGTTACCGAACCATCGCGTTTCGGGACTCGACCCTCACCCCCCTAAACTGGGCCCGTGACCGAGAACACTCAGCAGCAGACAGCGCCCACCACCGAACTGCCGACCCAGTACACGCCGGCCGAGGTAGAGGGGCCGCTGTACGAGCGCTGGGTAGAGCGGGGCTACTTCACCGCCGACGCCACGTCCGACAAGCCGCCGTACACCATCGTCATCCCGCCGCCGAACGTCACCGGCGCCCTGCACCTGGGCCACGCCTTCCAGGTGACGCTGATGGACGCCCTGACCCGCCGCAAGCGCATGCAGGGCTTCGAGACGCTCTGGCTGCCGGGCATGGACCACGCCGGCATCGCGACCCAGAACAAGGTCGAGCAGCAGCTCGCCGAGGAGGGCAGGTCCCGCCACGACCTGGGCCGTGAGGCGTTCGTCGAGCGCGTCTGGCAGTGGAAGGACGAGTACGGCGGCCGGATCCTCGGCCAGCTGCGACGCCTCGGCGCCGGTCTCGACTGGTCGCGCGAGCGGTTCACCATGGACGAGGGCCTGTCCAAGGCCGTCCAGAAGATCTTCAAGGACCTCTACGAGGACGGTCTGATCTACCGCGCCGAGCGCATCATCAACTGGTGCCCGCGCTGTCTGACCGCCATCTCGGACATCGAGGTCGAGTACCAGGAGGACGCCGGCGAGCTGGTCTCCATCCGGTACGGCGAGGGCGAGGACAGCCTGGTCGTCGCCACGACCCGCGCCGAGACGATGCTCGGCGACACCGCCGTCGCCGTCCACCCCGAGGACGAGCGGTACAAGCACCTCGTCGGCAAGCAGATCAAGCTGCCGCTGACCGACCGCACGATCCCCGTCGTCGCCGACGAGCACGTCGACCCGGAGTTCGGCACCGGCGCCGTCAAGGTGACCCCGGCGCACGACCCGAACGACTTCGAGATCGGCCGCCGCCACGACCTGCCGTCCCTGACGGTCATGGACGAGCACGGCGTCATCACCGTCCACGGCCCCTTCCTCGGCCTGGACCGCTTCGAGGCCCGCTCGGCGATCGTCGGCGCGCTGAAGGAACAGGGCCGGATCGTCTCCGAGAAGCGCCCGTACATGCACTCCGTCGGCCACTGTTCGCGCTGCAAGACCACCGTCGAGCCGCGCCTGTCGATGCAGTGGTGGGTCAAGGTCGGCCCGCTGGCGCAGGCCGCCGGCGACGCCGTCCGCGACGGCTCCGTCGACATCCACCCGAAGGAGCTCTCCAAGCGCTACTTCGACTGGGTCGACAACATGCACGACTGGTGCATCTCGCGCCAGCTGTGGTGGGGTCACCGCATCCCGATCTGGTACGGCCCGAACGGCGAGGTCGTCTGCGTCGGACCCGACGACGAGGTCCCGGCGGGCGAGGGCTGGACGCAGGACCCGGACGTCCTCGACACCTGGTTCTCCTCCGGCCTGTGGCCGTTCTCCACGCTCGGCTGGCCGGAGAAGACCCCGGACCTGGCGAAGTTCTACTCGACCGACGTCCTGCTCACCGGCCACGACATCATCTTCTTCTGGGTCGCCCGGATGATGATGTTCGGCCTGTACTCGATGGACGGCCAGGTCCCGTTCAAGACGGTCGCGCTCACCGGCCTCGTCCGCGACGAGTTCGGCAAGAAGATGTCGAAGTCGAACCCGAACGCGGTCGACCCGATCACCTGGATGGACGCGTACGGCTCCGACGCCGTCCGCTTCACCCTGGCCAAGGGCGCCACCCCGGGCGCCGACGTCCCGATCGGCGAGGACTGGGTCCAGGCGTCCCGGAACTTCGCCAACAAGATCTGGAACGCGACCCGCTTCGCCATGATGAACGGCGCCACGATCGAGGGTCCGCTGCCGGACGCCTCCGAGATGTCGGCGACCGACCGCTGGATCCTGTCCCGCCTCAACGAGACGGTCGCGCAGGTCGACGCGTACTACGACGACTTCCAGTTCGCGAAGCTGAGCGAGTCGCTCTACCACTTCGCGTGGGACGAGGTCTTCGCCTGGTACGTCGAGCTGTCGAAGACGACCTTCTTCGCGGGCGGCGAGGGCGCCAAGGTCTCCGGCCGCGTCCTCGGCGAGGTCCTGGACGTCATGCTGCGCCTGCTGCACCCGATCGTCCCCTTCGTCACCGACACCCTGTGGACCACCCTCACCGGCGGCGAGTCCCTCGTCGTCGCGGAGTGGCCGAAGGACAGCGGCTTCCGCGACGAGGCGGCCGAGAAGGAGATCGAGCTGGTCCAGCGGGTCGTCACCGAGGTCCGCCGCTTCCGCAAGGAGCAGGGCCTCCAGGACGCCCAGAAGGTCCCGGCCCGCCTGGACCTGAGCGGCACCGCCCTGGCCGCGCACGAGGCCGCCATCCGCCAGATCCTGCGCCTCCAGCCGGAGGGCGAGGCCTTCGAGGCCACCGCCTCCCTGCCGGTCGCCGGCTGCACGGTCTCGCTCGACCTGTCGGGCACGATCGACGTGGCCGCCGAGCGCAAGCGGCTCGCGAAGGACCTCGCCGCCGCCGAGAAGGAGAAGGCGCAGGCCGAGGCGAAGCTCGGCAACGAGGCCTTCCTCGCCAAGGCGCCCGACAACGTCGTGGACAAGATCAAGGGCCGCCTCGCCAAGGCGGACGAGGACATCGCCCGCATCCAGGCCCAGCTGGAGAAGCTGCCGCAGGCGTGACCGCGTGCGGAAGGGCCCGGGACCGACACGGTCCCGGGCCCTTCCGCGTGCCCAGGGGTGCCAGGGCCCCGTCGTCACCGGACCGACGTCCGTCCGCCGGATGGTGGTCGGACGTCCGGGTGACGGGCCGTGGGAGGAGGGCGTCGGCGGGGAGGCGCCGCTCTCCGTCGGTCCGGAGAGCGGCGCGGCGCGGTGGCCGAACTGTCGTTCGCGACCCCGGGTCGGTCGGGTCGAGGTCGTCCGGCGGTGGGAGCGGGATCCGGAAGCACCGGCCGGCCCGGAGGACCCGCCGGTCGGCCGCGTCGAGCGCGGCGGCCTGCGGCAGCGGGTCGAGCGCGCCGGTCGGCCCGGCGGCCTGGGGTCCCTGGTTGCCGGGTCCGTGCCGGAAGAAGCACCGGACACGCCCCGAGACGCACAGGAATGCGGACGAAGTGCCTGAGGTCACAACAGAAGGGCCTTCGGGTCCACAGCGTCGGGACCAAGGACCCTGGATTATGGAGTCATGTTTCCCCTCCCCGCCGTCCCCGCGCTGCGCCGCCGCGTGGACCGGTGGGCCGGCTCGCCGCGGGCCCTCGACGCCGTCGCCGCGCTGAGCGCCTTCGCGCTGATGCTCCTGGACGTGCCGGGGCTCGCCCGGGGGGACAACTCCCTCACCGGCGTCACCGCCACCCTGGTCCTCGCCGCCGGCGCCGCGACGCTGTTGCTGCGCAGGCGGGTGCCCTGGGTGCCGTACCTCGTGGCGCTCGGCCTGATGGGCTGGCTCCACGAGGTGACCATGATCCAGTTCGCGCTGTACTCGCTCGGCCGCTTCCGGGGCCGCAGAGTGGCGATCGGCGCGACCCTGCTGTACGTCGCGGTGGCCTACGGCTACTTCCAGGCCGTGCCCGGCTGGTCCGGGCTGCGCCACGGCGAGACGCTCAGCGACTTCCTCAGCCTCGTCGTCCCGATCGGTGTGCTCGCGTCGGGCGTCGGCATCGCCGCCCACCGCCACGACCTGGTCCGGGCCCTGGAGGCCCAGCGGCGTGAGGCCGCGGCCCGGCAGGCCGTCCAGGAGGAGCGGATCCAGGTCGGCCGCGACGTCCACGACCTGGTCGGCCGCGAGCTAACCGTCCTCGCCGTACGGGCCGAGGTGCTCGCCGTGCGGGCCCGGGGCGGCGCCCACCAGAAGGACTTCGAGGAGCTCGCCGACACCGCCCGGCGCGCCCACCTCATGCTGAACGAGACGCTCGTGCGGCGCGCCGACCGGGAGGGCGCCACGCCGGGCCTGGAGGGGCTCGCGGACCTCGCCGCGGAGAGCGAGCGGATGGGCAGCCCGGTGGAGGTGGACGTCGCCGAGGAGGTCAAGGCGCTCTCGCCGCTGCGGCAGACCGCGGTCCACCGGGTGGTCCGGGAGTGCCTGACGAACGCGGCGAAGCACGCCCCGGGCCTGCCGGTCCGGGTCGCGATCGGCGTCGCCGGACCGGACCTGTGGATCGAGGTCCGCAACCCCCTCCCCGGGACTCCGCCCGACCGTGCCCCGGTCTCCACCGGCACCGGCCTCGTCTCGATGGACGAACGGGTCGCCAGCATGGGCGGCACCCTCACGGCCGGCGAGGAGGACGCCTGCTACGTGGTCCGCGCCACCCTCCCCTCGGGCCTGCCGGGCTGAGGCGGTCCGCGGCCGCCCGAAGCGCCCGCAGCTCGCCGCCCAGGGCGCCCGCCGCCCGAAGCGCCTGCTGCCCGCCGTCCGTCGGCCTGTCACCCGCCGCCTGTCACCCGCCGCCTGTCGCCCGCCGGCTGTCGCCCGCCGGCTGTCGCCCGCCGGCTGTCGCCCGCCGGCTGTCGCCCGCCGGCTGTCGCCCGCCGGCTGTCGCCCGCCGGCTGTCACCCGCCGCCTGTCACCCGCCATCCGCCGCCTGCCCGGCGCCTGCTACCCGCCCCCGCCCGCCTGCCGGCCTGCCACCCGCCCCCCGTCGGACGACGGGCGGAAGGGCCTGGCGGAAGGGACCGGAGGGGTGGGTCCGCGTCCCTGTCGGTGCGGCTCCGTAGACTTGACCCCGTGAGTGACCCGAGCGACCCGCGCGACTTTGCCGACGAGCCCGCCGACGACATCGACGAAGACTTCGACGACCTCGTCGGCGAAGCCACCGACCGAGACCCCGACCTGGCGGTGATCGAGGCCGGCAGCCGCACCCTGCGCGCCGTGGCCGGTCCGCCGCAGGGCGACCCCGTGCCGACCCGCCCCGAGGACCCGGAGCTGGACAAGGCGCTGCGCGAGGTCGAGACCGAGCTCTCGACCCGCTGGGGCGAGACCAAGCTGGACCCCTCGGTGCAGCGCATCGCGGCGCTGATGGACGTCCTGGGGGAGCCGCAGCGCGCGTACCCCTCGATCCACATCACGGGCACCAACGGCAAGACCTCCACCGCCCGCATGATCGAGTCCCTGCTCGGCGCCTTCGAGCTGCGCACCGGCCGCTACACCTCGCCGCACGTGCAGACCATCACCGAGCGGATCAGCCTGGACGGCGCCGCGATCTCCGCCGAGCGGTTCATCGAGACGTACCAGGACGTCAAGCCGTACGTGGAGCTGGTCGACGCCCGGGAGGAGTACCGCCTCTCCTTCTTCGAGGTCCTCACCGCGATGGCCTACGCGGCCTTCGCCGACGCCCCGGTCGACGCGGCCGTCGTCGAGGTCGGCATGGGCGGCACCTGGGACGCGACCAACGTGATCGACGGCTCCGTCGCCGTCGTCACCCCCATCGACCTCGACCACACCGACCGGCTCGGCTCGACCACCGGCGAGATCGCCGGCGAGAAGTCCGGGATCATCAAGCAGGGCGCGACCGTCATCCTGGCCCAGCAGCCGGTCGACGCCGCCCAGGTGCTCCTGAAGAAGGCCGTCGACGCCGACGCCACCGTGGCCCGCGAGGGTATGGAGTTCGGCGTGGTCTCCCGCGAGGTGGCCGTCGGCGGCCAGCTGCTGACCCTGCGCGGTCTCGGCGGGGAGTACGACAACATCTTCCTGCCCCTGCACGGCGCCCACCAGGCGCACAACGCGGCCGTGGCGCTCGCCGCCGTCGAGGCCTTCTTCGGCATCGGCGCCGAGCACGCCCGCACCCTCGACGTCGAGACCGTCCGGCGCGCCTTCGCCCAGACGGCCTCGCCGGGCCGCCTGGAGGTCGTCCGCTCCTCCCCGACGGTCATCCTCGACGCCGCGCACAACCCGCACGGCGCCCGCGCCACCGCCGAGGCCGTCTCCGAGGCCTTCGGCTTCTCCCGGCTCATCGGCGTCGTCTCCACCAGCGGCGAGAAGGACGCCCGCGGGCTCCTGGAGGCCTTCGAGCCGATCTTCGCCGAGGTCGTCGTCACCCAGAACTCCACCTCCCGCGCCACCGACGCCGACGCGCTCGCCGCGGTCGCCGTCGAGGTCTTCGGCGAGGACCGGGTCGTCGTGGAGCCGAGGCTGCCCGACGCCCTGGAGACGGCGATCACGCTCGCCGAGGAGGAGGCCGAGTACGGCGGCGCCGGCGTGCTGGTGACCGGTTCGATCTTCACGGTCGGCGACGCCCGGCTGCTGCTCAAGAGGGGCTGACCCGGAATGCGCACGCTCTGCTCCTCCACCCTCGTCGGCGAGTTCTTCGTCATCGGCTTCGCCGGCCTCGTCGCCATGAAGGACGACTCCCTCGCCACCTCCACCGTCTGGTGGGTGTGCGGCGTCGCGATGGTCCTCTCGGTGCTGCTCTGCGGGATGATCACCCGTCCCGGTGGCGTCCAGCTCGGCTGGGCGCTCCAGATCGGGCTGATCGTCAGCGGCTTCTTCGTCCCCGTCATGTACTTCCTCGGGGCCGTCTTCGCCGTGCTGTGGTGGTGCTCGGTGCACTACGGGCGCAAGGTGGACGAGATCAAGGCCCGCTGGGCCGCCTCGAACGCCACGGCCCAGGGCTCCGCAGGACCTGACGCTGCGTGACGGAGAGCGGTGCGGGCCCTGTAGATTCGTCAGGCCCGCACATCCCTCCCGAAGGAGTTCCCCCCGTGAGCCAGCGCACGCTCGTCCTGCTCAAGCCCGACGCGGTCCGCCGCGGCCTCGTCGGCGAGATCATCGGCCGCATCGAGCGCAAGGCCGGCTGGACCCTCGCGGCCCTGGAGCTGCGCGAGCTGGACCAGGAGACGCTGGAGCAGCACTACGGCGAGCACAAGGGCAAGCCCTTCTACGAGCCGCTGATGGGCTTCATGTCCTCCGGTCCGGTCGTCGCGCTCGTCGTCGAGGGCGAGCGGGTCATCGAGGGCGTCCGCCAGCTGGCCGGCCCGACCGACCCGATCGCCGCCGCCCCGGGCTCCATCCGCGGCGACTTCGGCACCATCGTCCGCGAGAACCTCATCCACGCCTCGGACTCCGAGGAGTCCGCCGCGCGCGAGCTGAAGATCTTCTTCCCCGGTCTCGTCTGACGCCGGGTCTGCCCGTTCGGCTGACCGCCCGTCAGTCGAACGGCAGTCGTTTGTGGGGCGACCGAAGGAATTCGGCCGCCCCCAGGCATATGAACGCCAATCCCGGGAACGGATCGCCGCGTCCTACCGTCACCTAGTACAGAGGTGGGCCAGCGCGCGCCATCCGCGTGAGCGGCACTACGATGAAAACTCTTCGCCGCACCACCCTCAGCCATGGGAAACAAGGGGAACTTCATGTCGTTCATCGGCCGTGACATGGCTGTCGACCTCGGGACCGCCAACACGCTGGTGTACGTCAGGGGTCGAGGCATCGTCCTCAACGAGCCGTCCGTCGTCGCGATCAACACCAACACCGGCGGAATCCTCGCTGTGGGTGCCGAGGCGAAGAAGATGATCGGCCGGACCCCCGGCAACATCGTCGCCGTCCGCCCGCTGAAGGACGGCGTCATCGCCGACTTCGAGATCACCGAGCGGATGCTCCGCTACTTCATCCTCAAGATCCACAAGCGGCGGTACCTCGCCCGCCCCCGGGTCGTGGTCTGCGTGCCCTCCGGCATCACCGGGGTCGAGCGCCGCGCCGTCATCGAGGCCTCCACCCAGGCCGGCGCCCGCCAGGTGCACATCATCGAGGAGCCCATGGCCGCCGCCATCGGCTCCGGCCTCCCCGTCCACGAGGCCACCGGCAACATGGTCGTCGACATCGGCGGCGGCACCACCGAGGTCGCGGTCATCTCCCTCGGAGGAATCGTCACGGCACAGTCCATCCGGGTCGCCGGCGACGAGCTGGACAACGCGATCATCCAGCACATCAAGAAGGAGTACTCCCTCCTCCTCGGCGAGCGCACCGCCGAACAGATCAAGATCACCATCGGTTCGGCCTACGACCTGGAACAGGACGAGCACACCGAGATCCGCGGCCGCGACCTCGTCTCGGGTCTCCCCAAGACCGTCGTCATCTCGGCCGCCGAGGTCCGCAAGGCCATCGAGGAGCCCGTCAACGCGATCGTCGACGCGGTGAAGACCACCCTCGACAAGTGCCCGCCGGAGCTCTCCGGTGACGTGATGGACCGCGGCATCGTTCTCACCGGTGGCGGCGCCCTGCTGCGCGGCCTCGACGAGCGGCTGCGCCGGGAGACCGGCATGCCGATCCACATCGCCGAGGACCCGCTGGACTCGGTGGCCCTCGGTTCCGGCAAGTGCGTCGAGGAGTTCGAGGCCCTCCAGCAGGTCCTGGACGCCCAGCCGCGCCGCTGACCCACCGGCCGGGCGCGAGCCCGTACGGTACGCACATCTGCACAACGAACCACGAGGAAGGGCACGGCCGCCGCACGTGAGGGACACACGAGAGAGCCGGCTGCTCCTGGTGCTGCTGGTCGCCATCGCGTTCGCGCTGATCACGGTGGACATCCGGGGCGGCCAGGAGTCGCCGGTCGACGGCGCCCGGCAGGCCGCCGCCGCCGTCTTCGGCCCCGTCGAGAACGGAGTCGCGTCGGCGGTCGACCCGATCGGCAACGCCATAGGCGCCGTCCGCGACTCCGGCGAGCGCCACACCCGGATCGCCGCCCTGGAGAAGGAGAACGCCGAGCTCAAGGCCGAGCTCGGCAGCGACGACCGCAACCGCAACCGGCTGCGCGAACTCGACTCCCTGCTCAAGACCGCCGGCGCCGGCCAGTACGGCATCAAGGGCGCCCAGGTCATCGCCATAGGGTCGGCCCAGGGCTTCTCCTGGACCGTCACCATCGACGTCGGCGCCCGCGACGGCATCCAGCGCGACATGACCGTCCTCAACGGCGCCGGTCTCGTCGGCCGGGTCACCACCGTCGGTCCGACCACCTCCACGGTCCTCCTGGCCAACGACCCCGACTTCACCGTCGGCACCCGGATGGAGAAGACCGACGAACTCGGCTTCGCCACCGGCCAGGGCGACCGCCCGCTGCTCGTCCAGCTCCTCAACGGCAAGGCCAAGGTGAAGCCGGGCGACCGCCTCGTCACCTTCGGCTCGGCGGACGACCGGCCCTTCGTGCCCGGGGTCCCCGTCGGCGAGATCATCCGCGTCGACCCGATGGGCGGCGGACTGACCCGCAACGTCTACGTCCGCCCGTACGTCGGCTTCAGCAAGCTCGACATCGTCGGCGTCGTCGTCCAGGCTCCCCGCTCCGACCCGCGCGACACGGTGCTCCCGCAGAAGCCCAAGCCCGCGCCGACCGTCACCGTCACGGTCACCGCGAAGCCGCCGGCCGAGGGCGAGCAGGCCCAGGGGGAGAAGGCGGAACAGCCGCTCCGGAACGAGGACCAGACGCAGGACCAGGCCCAGCGGCCCGCGCAGGACCAGGGCCAGGCGCAGAAGCAGGACCCGGCGCAGAATCAGGCGCAGGACCCGGCACAGGCCCAGAACCCGGCACAGGCCCAGAACCCGGACGACCAGGGGGACGCGACACCGTGAAGTTCAACCGCATCCTCCTCTCCGCGACCCTGATCGTGGTCGCCCTCGTCGTCCAGGTCTCCGTCCTCGCCCGGCTCCAGCTCCCCGGCGCCGTCCCCGACCTCGTCCTCCTCACCGTCGTCGCCCTCGCGCTCGTGCACGGGCCCGTCACGGGCTCGCTCGTCGGCTTCTCCGCCGGCCTCCTCGCCGACCTGGCCCCGCCCGCCGACCACGCCGCCGGCCGCTACGCCCTCGTGCTCTGCGTCGTCGGCTACCTGGTCGGCCTCGTCCGGCCCGAGAACGGCCGGTTCACCTCCGCCGTCGGCCCGATGGCCGCCGTCGTCGGCGCGGCCGTCGGCTCCACCCTGCTCTACGCGGGCGTCGGCGCCCTCGTCGGCGACACCGCCGCCCGCCACGTCGGGCTCGGTTCCCTGCTCTTCACCGCCGTCCTCTACGACCTGCTGCTGGCCCCCTTCACGGTGCCGCTCGTCATGGCCCTGGCCCGGCGCGCCGAGAACGACCCGGTCGCCGACGCCACGGGGGCGGGCGCGGGCGACGTCGCCTCCGGCTGGCTCGCCTCCGGCACCGGCCTGAGGATCGGCACCCAGCGCGGCGGCCTGCGCGTCAAGGCCGCCCGTACCCGCGCCGGCCGCGCCGGGCGCATCAAGGGAGTCAAGCGACTGTGACCGAGGGGGCAACGGCAGCATGAGCAACATCCCCGAGACCGGCAGGACCCCCCGGGTCCAGACCCGGCTCGTCGTCATCCAGGTCCTCGTCTTCTCGCTGCTGCTCACCCTGGGCGGCCGGCTCTGGTACCTCCAGATCCGCAACGGCAAGGAGTACGCCGACGAGGCCAAGTCCAACAACATCCAGCAGGTCGTCACGCCGGCCGTCCGCGGCTCCATCCTCGACGCCCGCGGCGTCCCGCTCGCCGACAACGAGACCCGGCTCGTGGTCTCCGCCTCGCGCACCGAGCTGATGAAGATGAAGGACGACGGCAAGGCGGTCCTCACCCGGCTCGCCGGCGTCCTGAACATGAAGCCCGAGGACGTCGCCAACAAGATCCGGCTCTGCGACTCCAAGACGCCCAAGCCCTGCTGGAACGGCTCGCCCTACCAGCCGATCCCGGTCACCGACGAGGCCACCGTCCAGCAGGCGCTCACCATCCGGGAGAGCACCGAGGACTTCCCCGGCATCACCGCCGAACTCACCGCCGTCCGCCGCTACCCGGCCCCCGGCAAGGCCCGTACCGCCCAGGTGCTCGGCTACCTCTCGCCGGTCACCGACGACGAGATCACCAAGGCCAAGGACACCGACTCCCCGTTCCTCCGCTCCGACCAGGTCGGCCGCTCCGGCATCGAGCGCACCTACGACAAGGAGCTGCGCGGCAAGGCCGGCGTGACCCGGTACGAGGTGGACAACCTCGGGCGCGTCATGGGCCAGACCAAGTCCGACCCGGGCGTGGCCGGTTCCACCCTCGTCACCAGCATCGACGCCCGCGTGCAGGCCGTCGCCGAGTACGAGCTCGCGCAGGCGATGAAGACCGTCCGCGGCGAGACCGACAAGATCACCGGGCGCAAGTACGAGGCCGACTCCGGCGCCGTCGTCGTCATGGAGACCAAGACCGGCCGGGTCGTCGCCATGGCCTCCCAGCCCGACTACGACCCCAACGTCTGGATCGGCGGCATCTCCGCCACGGACTACGCCGCCCTCACCAGCAAGAAGTCCAACTACCCGCTGCTCAACCGCGGCATCCAGGGCCAGGCCCCGGCCGGCTCCATCTTCAAGGTGATCTCCGCGAGCGCCGCCGTCCGGGCCGGCTACGACTTCAACGACACGTACAACTGCAGCGCCTCCTACAGCCTCGGCAGCCGCAGCTTCGCCAACTTCGAGTCCCAGGGGCACGGCCCCATCACCCTCGGGGACGCCCTCAAGTTCTCCTGCAACACCGTCTTCTACGCCCTCGGCCACAAGGAGTGGCAGAAGGACGGCGGCATCACGGCGAACAAGGACGCCAAGGACTGGTTCTACGTGACCGCCCGCGACTTCGGCCTCGGCTCGGAGACCGGCATCGACCTGCCCAACGAGGTCACGGGCCGCATCCCGGACCGCCAGTGGAAGCAGGCGTTCTGGGAGGCCAACAAGGACGCCTGGTGCAAGCAGGGCAAGAAGGGCGGAAGCTACGTCGAGCAGATCGCGTACGAGAACTGCCTCGAAGGCAACCAGCTGAAGGCCTACGACAGCATCAACTTCGCCATCGGACAGGGCGACGTCCTCGTCACCCCCATCCAGATGGCCACCATCTACGCGGCCATCAGCAACGGCGGCACCCTCTACGACCCCTCCGTCGGCAAGGCGATCATCAGCCCCGACGGCAAGCGGGTCCGCGAGATCGCGCCCAAGGCCCACGGCAAGCTGCCGGTCGGCGCCCAGACCATCCGCGACCTCGACAAGGGCCTGCGCTCGGTCGTCGAGCCCGGCGGCACCGCCGCCTGGCGCTTCGGCGGCTGGCCCCAGGACAAGATCCCGATGCGCGCCAAGACCGGCACCGCCCAGGTCTACGGCAAGCAGACCACCTCCTGGCTCGCCACCTACACCGACGACTTCACCATCGTCATGACCATCTCCCAGGGCGGCACCGGCTCCGGCGCCTCCGGCCCCGCCGTCCGCAACATCTACGACGCCCTCTACGGCCTCGACGACGCGGGCAACCAGGACCTCAAGCGCGCCCTGCTGCCCAAGCCGCAGAAGGCGCTGCCGAAGGTCAACGCCGACGGCACCATCGACGCCCCGACGATCAAGGCGTACGACCCCAAGTCCCAGCTGGTCGACCCGGCGAAGCAGAACGGCGCCGCGCCGCCGCCGCTCGCGGGCACGCCCCTCAACAGGAGGGACTGACCCGATGAAGAAGCGGAGGACCTTCTCCGTCTCCCGGTACGCCCCGGACCGCGGGCCGGTCGCCCGGCTGACCGCCCGCGACTCGGTGCTTCGCCGGCTCGACTGGCCGATCCTGCTCTCGGCCCTGGCGCTCTCCCTGATCGGCTCGCTGCTGGTCTGGTCGGCGACCCGGGGCCGCACCGAGCTGAACCAGGGCGACCCGTACTACTTCCTCTTCCGGCACCTGCTCAACACCGGCATCGGCGTGGCGCTGATGATCGGCACGGTCTGGCTCGGCCACCGCACCCTGCGCGGGGCCGTCCCGTTCCTCTACGGCCTGTCGATCGTGCTGATCCTCGCCGTCCTCACCCCGCTCGGCGCCACCATCAACGGCGCGCACGCGTGGATCGTGGTCGGCGGCGGCTTCTCGCTCCAGCCCAGCGAGTTCGTGAAGATCACGATCATCCTGGTGATGGCGATGCTGCTGGCCTCGAAGGTGGACGCCGGCGACCAGCTCCACCCGGACCACGGCACCGTGGCCAAGAGCCTGGTGTTCGCCGTCCTCCCCATGGGCATCGTGATGCTCATGCCCGACCTGGGCTCGGTCATGGTGATGATCGTGATCGTGCTCGGCGTGCTGCTCGCCTCCGGCGCCTCCAACCGCTGGGTCCTCGGCCTCATCGGCTCCGGCATCGCCGGCGCGGTCCTCGTCACCGCCCTCGGCATGCTCGACGAGTACCAGATCAACCGCTTCGCCGCCTTCGCCAACCCCGAGCTCGACCCGTCCGGCGTCGGCTACAACACCAACCAGGCCCGCATCGCCATCGGCTCCGGCGGCCTCCACGGCGCCGGCCTCTTCAACGGCCACCAGACCAGCGGCCAGTTCGTCCCCGAACAGCAGACCGACTTCGTCTTCACCGTCGCCGGCGAGGAGCTGGGCTTCATCGGCTCCGGCTTCATCCTGCTGCTGCTCGGCGTCGTCCTGTGGCGGGCCTGCCGGATCGCCCGCGAGACCACGGAGCTGTACGGCACCGTCGTCGCCGCCGGCATCATCGCCTGGTTCGCCTTCCAGTCCTTCGAGAACATCGGCATGAACCTCGGCATCATGCCGGTCGCCGGTCTCCCGCTGCCGTTCGTCTCCTACGGCGGCTCCTCGATGTTCGCCGTCTGGGTCGCCATCGGACTCCTCCAGTCGATCCGGGTGCAACGCCCGATGAGCGCCTGACGCCCGGCCGCCGGATCCGACGCATACCGCGCCGCCCGGCGGTTAGATTCGACGTATGGCCGAGACGAAGCGCGAGATCGAGCGGAAGTACGAAGCCACCGCGGACACCCGGCTGCCGGACCTCACCCGCGCGGCCGGGGTCGCGTCCGTGACGGCCGAGGGCGTCACGGAACTCGACGCCGTCTACTACGACACGGCCGACCTCCGGCTCGCCGCCGACTCCCTCACCCTCCGGCGCCGCACCGGCGGCGCCGACGCCGGCTGGCACCTCAAGTTCCCGGTCGCCGCCGGCGTCCGCGACGAGATCAGGGCCCCGCTCACGGAGACGCTCCCGCGCTCCCTGGCGGGGCTCCTGCGCTCCCGCGTCCGGCACGCCGGAGTCGTCCCCGTCGTCCGCCTCCGCTCCTCCCGCGACGTGCGGCACCTCAGGGACGAGGACGGCACGGTCCTGGCCGAGGTCTCCGTGGACACCGTCCGCGCCGACCGCCTCCTCGCCGGCGACGGGACCGCCGCCTGGACCGAGATCGAGGTCGAGCTCGCGGACGACGCCGACCCGGCGCTCCTCGACGCCGTCGAGAAACGCCTCGGGAAGGCCGGCATCCACCCCTCGGACGCCCCCTCCAAGCTGGCCCGCGCCCTCCACGGGACCGGCCTCGCCCCCGAGCCCCGGCACCCGGCCCCGCCGGACGGCGACGGCACGGCGCGCGCCGCCGTCCTCGCGTACGTACGGGAGCAGGTCGACGCCCTCGTCCGCTTCGACCCCGCCGTCCGCCGCGACCTGCCCGACGCCGTCCACCAGCTCCGGGTCGCCTGCCGGCGGCTGCGCAGCGCCTTCAAGACCTACCGCAAGGTCCTCGACCGGAAGGTCACCGACCCGATCGGCGCCGAGCTGAAGTGGCTCGCCGGCGAGCTCGGCCACGCCCGCGACCAGGAGGTCCTCGCCGCCCGGCTCGCCGAGGCGCTCGACGGGCTCGGCCGCGAACAGGTCCACGGCCCGGTCCGCGGCCGGCTGCGCACCTGGGACCGGAGCCGCTCCACCGGCTCCCGCCGCCGCGTCCTCGACGCCCTCGACTCGCCCCGGCACCTCGCCCTCCTCGACGCCCTCGACCGGCTCCTCGCCGACCCGCCGCTGAAGCCGGCCGCCCGGAAGAAGGCCGTGAAGGTGCTGCCGAAGGCGATCCGCCGCGACCACCGGCGGCTCGCCGACCGGATCGGCCCCGCCCTCGACCTCGACCCCGGCCACGACCGGGACCTCGCCCTCCACGAGGCCCGCAAGGCCGCCAAACGGGCCCGGTACGCCGCCGACGCCGCCGTACCGACCCTCGGCAAGCCCGCGAAGCGGTTCTCCAAGGGGGTGAAGTCCGTCCAGAGCCTCCTCGGCGACCACCAGGACGCCGTCGTCGCCCGGGGCGCCCTGCGCGACCTCGCCGCCGAGGCGGAGGAGGCCGGCGAACCCTCCTTCACCTGGGGCGTCCTGTACGCGAGGCAGGAGGCGGCCGCGGCGGCCCAGGAGCGGGAGCTGCCGGAGGTCTGGGAGCGGGCCTCGGCCCCGGATCTCCGCGCGGCGCTGAGCCGCTGAGCACCGGGGTACGCTTGAGAGTCGCCCCCCTGCCAGCTCACGAAGGTTCGAGATGTCTGCTGCCGAGTCTGTCTTCCCGCAGCTCGAAGCTCTGCTCCCGCACGTGCAGAAGCCGATTCAGTATGTCGGTGGAGAGCTGAACTCCACGGTCAAGCCGTGGGAGTCCGCCGACGTCCGCTGGGCGCTCATGTACCCGGACGCGTACGAGGTCGGTCTGCCCAACCAGGGCGTCATGATCCTCTACGAGGTGCTGAACGAGCGCGAGGGCGTCCTCGCCGAGCGCACCTACAGCGTGTGGCCGGACCTCGAAGAGCTGATGCGCGAGCACCAGGTGCCGCAGTTCACGGTCGACAGCCACCGTCCCGTCGGTGCCTTCGACGTGTTCGGCCTGTCCTTCTCCACCGAGCTGGGCTACACCAACATGCTCACGGCCCTCGACCTGGCGGGCATCCCGCTGGAGTCGAAGGACCGCACCGTCGACCACCCCATCGTGCTCGCCGGAGGCCACGCGGCCTTCAACCCCGAGCCGATCGCGGACTTCATCGACGCGGCGATCATCGGCGACGGCGAGCAGGCCGTCCTCGACATGACCGAGATCATCCGCCAGTGGAAGGCCGAGGGGCGTCCGGGCGGCCGCGAGGAGGTCCTCCTCCGCCTCGCCAAGACCGGCTCGGTCTACATCCCGGCGTTCTACGACGTCGAGTACCTGCCGGACGGCCGCATCGGCCGCGTCGTCCCCAACCGCTCGGGCGTGCCGTGGCGCGTCTCCAAGCACACCGTCATGGACCTCGACGAGTGGCCGTACCCCAAGCAGCCCCTCGTCCCGCTCGCGGAGACCGTCCACGAGCGCATGTCCGTCGAGATCTTCCGCGGCTGCACCCGCGGCTGCCGTTTCTGCCAGGCCGGCATGATCACGCGCCCCGTGCGGGAGCGAAGCATCACCGGCATCGGCGAGATGGTCGAGAAGGGCCTCAAGGCGACGGGCTTCGAGGAGGTCGGTCTCCTCTCGCTCTCCTCCGCCGACCACACCGAGATCGGTGAGATCGCGAAGGGCCTCGCGGACCGCTACACCGAGGACAAGGTGGGCCTGTCCCTCCCCTCGACCCGCGTCGACGCCTTCAACGTCGACCTGGCCAACGAGCTGACCCGCAACGGCCGCCGCTCGGGCCTCACCTTCGCCCCCGAGGGCGGCTCCGAGCGCATGCGCAAGGTCATCAACAAGATGGTCTCGGAGGAGGACCTGATCCGGACCGTCGCCACCGCGTACGGCAACGGCTGGCGCCAGGTCAAGCTGTACTTCATGTGCGGCCTGCCGACCGAGACCGACGAGGACGTCCTCCAGATCGCCGACATGGCGATCAACGTCATCGCCAAGGGCCGCGAGGTCTCCGGCCAGAACGACATCCGCTGCACCGTCTCCATCGGCGGCTTCGTGCCGAAGCCGCACACCCCCTTCCAGTGGGCCCCGCAGCTGTCGGCCGAGGAGACGGACGCGCGCCTCCTGAAGCTCCGCGACAAGATCCGCGGCGACAAGAAGTACGGCCGCTCGATCGGCTTCCGCTACCACGACGGCAAGCCCGGCATCGTCGAGGGCCTGCTCTCCCGCGGCGACCGCCGCGTCGGCGCCGTCATCCGCGCGGTCTACGAGGACGGCGGCCGCTTCGACGGCTGGCGCGAGCACTTCAGTTACGACCGCTGGATGGAGTGCGCGGAGAAGACCCTCCCCGAGTACGGCGTGGACGTCGCCTGGTACACCACCCGCGAGCGCTCCTACGAGGAGGTCCTGCCCTGGGACCACCTGGACTCCGGCCTCGACAAGGACTGGCTGTGGGAGGACTGGCAGGACGCCCTCGACGAGACCGAGGTCGAGGACTGCCGCTGGACCCCGTGCTTCGACTGCGGCGTCTGCCCTCAGATGGATACGGCCATACAAATTGGCCCCACCGGCAAGAAGCTGCTCCCGCTCACGGTCAAGAAGTAGCCGTGACCAGCGGCGATGCCATCCAGCGGATGGCTGAGGCGCTTGCCGAAGTACCCGAGGCGGACCGCGCCGAAGCCCTGCGAGGGCTCGGCGCGAAGGAGCGCGAGCAGGCTCCCCGCCCCGAGCGGCGCACGCCGCTCCCCGCCCCTCGACGGGACTCGGGCATCGTCTCGGCGGTCGAGTGGGTGTAGGGCGTAGAGAGGCGTTCGGACGATCCTGTCCGGGCGCCTCTCAGCGTTCTTGGGGTCCTGTTTATGCGACAACGCGCATAGTCGCGTTTCCGCATAGACGGAGCATCGGCGCCGCTCGTACGGTCGTGGCGACCGGCCCGCAGAGGGCTCGCAAGAGGGGGTTCAGCATGGCGCGCGAAGAACTCACACGGCTCACCGGCAACACCAACGGCGGCAACTGCGGGCAGGGAGACTGCCCCAACGTCTACCGCACCGCCTCCGGCTCGTTCGTCGTCCAGGGCGACGTATCCACCGCCTTCACCCCGCCCGCCGGGGAAGGGCTTGTGGAGATCCCCGAGGAAGTCCTGAGGGAGGCCGTCCGTGCTCTTGGATGGTGAAGCCTGGGCGGACAAGTTCAAGACGTTCCAGACCGAAGCCTGGCGCCTTGAGACCCTGCCGCAGTACCTCGTACCGCAGGAAGCGGAAGAGTTCGCCGCCTTCAAGGCGGGGGCTCGCTTCCCCGGACCGTACGAGGACGCGTGGATGGCCATGGTCCGCACCCGCAACGTGGGCCGCGTCCACATCGTCACCCGGCCGCTCACGGACTACCTGCGGTTCGAGTTCGAGCGGTACTACCAGCACCAGGCCCCGGCGGGGGAGGACATCCGCATCCTCGACATCACCGACCGGCCGAACCCGCTCCCCGACGTCCGGGACTTCTGGATGTTCGACCGCTCGACGGTCGTCCTCATGAAGTACGAGGCCGACGGTACGCAGATCGAGCGGGAGCTGTACGAGGGTGACCCCGCCCCGTTCCTCGAGTACCAGCGCATCGCCATCGCGGAATCGGTCCCGTTCCTGGAGTACGTGACCGAGTGACGTTCGAGCCCGAGCAGCTCGGCCAGTCCGCCCAGGAACTCGCCGCGACACTGCGCAAGCTGCGGAAGCAGGCCGGTCTCTCAGGGGACCGGCTTGCCGCGCGCTGCAACATGTCGCAGTCGAAGGTAAGTCGGATCGAGAGCGGGAAGGTGCGCCCGTCCCTGGTGGACATAGAGCGCATCCTCAGGGCCTTGGACGCCCCGCCGGCCTTGGTCGCGGAGGTGTCCGCGCTGGCCCGCATCGCCGCTACGGAGTGGCAGGACGCACGGTCGATGCGGCGGAAGGGTCTGCACAAGAAGCAGCTAGAGCTGGCCGGGCTGGAAGCGTCTTCGACGGAGTTCCGGTTCTTCCTGCTGTCGATGCTCACGGCCCTGCTCTCCACCCCGGAGTACATCAGGGCCAGCCTCGCTCACATCCCTGGAGACCACAGCAAGGCTGTGGCGAGGAAGCTGGAGCGGCAGGAGGTTCTGTACGACCGCCGGAAGAGGTTCACCTTCATCATCACCGAGCAGGCGGCCCGCTCCCCGTTCGTCTCCCCAGATGCCATGGCTGTCCAGCTCGACCGGCTGGCTTCGCTGACCCACCTGCCGAACGTGCGTCTTGGCGTGCTCCCGATCGAGACGCGCCTGCCGGGGTGTCCGCTGAACACGTTCACCGTGTATGACGAGCGGCTGGCCACGGTGGAGACGACGGCTGGGGTCATGGTGTTCTGCGACCCGAGAGACGTCCGGATGTACCTTGATGAATTCGCCGGTTACGACGAGCGCGCCCTCTTCGGCGAAGCCGCGCGGGAACGGCTGGCCGAGTGGGCGACGGCGTTCCGTTCCTGATCTTTAGTCCAGTACGCGACTGAACCTCGAATCGCTCCCGGTCAGCGGGCAAGGATGCCGTGCCATCGGAGAACGCACGGGAGGCGTACGAGATGAGCAGCGAGCAGACCACCATGTCGGGACCCGTACACCTGTCCCTTCCGTCTCCACCCCTGGACCCCGTGTCGGGCTGTCGTGAGTGCCTCGGCTTTGCGGTGAGCAGAGCGAACGCCACCTCTGTGGGCGACTACTCGAAGGCTTCGGATGTGAACGTGGCCCTCCGTGCCCACCTGCGGAACAAGCACGGGGGACGCTGATGGCGCGTGCCACCCTTCGGTTCGTGACACACCGGATCACGCAGCATCCGGACACGGACGTGACCTTTGAGGCGGAGTGCCTGCACTGCAAGTGGAAGGCGGAGCCGTCGACGGACAGCGCGGCGGTCGACGTCGAGTGCATGAGTCACACCGGCCTGAGTAACCATCGTGGATTCCGGCGGATCTGTACGTCGTTCGCCATGGTGGTGCGGGCTGAGTAAGACGGTGTTGTATGTCCATGTACGACAACGGCCCCCGCCGTAGGGCCGAGGGCCTGTCTGCACTGCTGTGCGCCTGTCTCAGGCGCTCTCTCCCAGGTGTCGGTACAGCGTGGCTCGGGAGACGCCGAGGGCCCTAGCGATGGTGCTGACGCTCTCGCCCTTGGCCTTCCTGGCGCGGGCCACGGTGAGTACGTCCTCGTCCACCACAGACGGCCGGCCGCCGGTACGGCCCTGCGCCTTGGCCGCTTCCAGTCCGGCTCGCGTGCGGTCCTTGATGAGCGACCGTTCGAACTCCGCCATGGCCGCGATGATCTGGAAGAACAGGCGGCCGTCGGCCGACGTGGTGTCGACGGAGGAGAGCGCACCGTCGAGCACGCGGAACCCTATGCCGCGCTCGCGCAGGCCGTCGACGATGGACACGAGGTCGATGAGCGACCGGCCGAGCCGGTCCAGCTTCCACACGCACAGGACGTCGCCCGGTCGGGCGTAGTCCAGTACGGCCGTCAGTTCCGGCCGGTCGGTGTTCTTCCCGCTGGCCTTGTCCTCGAAGATGCGGGCGCACCCTGCGCCCGTCAGTGCGTCGCGCTGCAACTGCGCTTCCTGGTCATCGGTGGAGACGCGTGCGTAACCGATGAGCTGCCCAGTGATCGTGTTCGTCGTCACGGCACGGACTGTCTCAGAACTCGTCTCAAAAGGTCAAGTCCGAGACGGAGGTTTCGAGACGGGTTTTTGAACAGGGCTGCGCCCCTTTCTGGGGTGCCTGCTGTCTCGTCTCACAAACCTTGGTTTGCGAGCCCCTGTCTCGTCGTTGTGCTTCGCAGCGAAGCTAGGCTCCCGCGCATGACCAGCGATCTCGGTTACACCTGTTCGTGCTGCGGCGACTACCACGCGGAACTTCCGATGGGCTACAGCGCCACGGCCCCCGATGTCTGGGATGCGAGCTTCGACGGCCGATCTGACAGCCTGCTCTCCTCAGACCAGTGCGTCATCAAGGCCCAGCACTACTTCATCAAGGGCTTGATCGAGATACCCGTCATCGGCAGTGACGAGGTGTTCTCGTGGGGAGTCTGGGTTTCCCTCAGCCGAGACAACTTCTCCCGGGCCGCCGACATGTGGAACACGCCCGGCCGCGAAGACGAGAAGCCGTACTTCGGCTGGCTGACCACCGAGCTGCCGATCTACTCGCCCGGCACCACCAACCTGAAGACGAACGCTCACACCCGCCCGGTCGGCCAGCGCCCCTTCATCGAGCTCGAACCCACCGATCATCCCCTCGCGGTCGAGCAGCGCACAGGCATCACTCTCGACCGCGTCCGCGAGATCGCCGAAGCCGTCCTCCACGGCAACGGCGAGGACCGCTGACCCAGGCGGCTGAGCACGTCGGCGTCGAAGGGGTGGGGCATGACCCCTCGAAGGGGTCTTGCTCGACCGCCATGTCTTAGCAGCCAGGATTCCGCCACGGTTTCATGGTCCGTCCGTCCTGCCCACAGACTGCCACGGCGGGAGCGTACGACCTGGTCACAGCGCTTCTCTGCCATTACTGGCAGGGGCGGAAGGCCGCAAGGAACAGACCTTAAGGCTGTGGCTGCGGGGCGCGACAGCGCCCCCTTGGCCTTGCGTGCTTGCTCCTGTCGGCCCCTTCCGGGGCCGCACTGTTGTTGAGCGCTGCGACTGTGGCGGCCGGTAGGCCGCCCCCTGCCGCTTCGCTCTTCGCCGTTGCCCTGCCGCTGTGGGCGCTGCCGCGCCCTCTGCTTCCCAAGCCTCTGGTCCTCGTGGCCTTCCTCAGTCGGCCCTGACACGGGCCGCACTGCACTGGAGCCAAGTAGATAAGAGAGCACGCGAACGTTTCCGCAGGTCCGGTGCCATGCCGGTATACGCCAGACGTGCTCTGACCACACGTACCGCGTGTGCTCACCGGTCCTGATGGAGGCGGCAGGGGACTGGTGCACCCTTGCCCTTCTGGAACAGGTGGGGAGGAAGGACGAGGCAGGCGGCCCCGGACCGGGGAGACACAAGGTCCAGTTCCTTGGCGCGGGCCACCGCGTTGCGGGTGCTCTGGTCGGACAGCGGCTTGCCGTTCTTGCCCAGCAGGGTGGCCAGCCGGCCAGGCTCGAAGCCTGCGTGTCCCTGCCTGTCCGCCCATCCGATGGCGGCGAAGTGCACGCGGTAGGCGAGAGGGTGTCCTGGGTTCTGCGCCATGCGTCGGTACTCGTGCTGGGAGACCGCGCCCCACGAGCGGTCATGGCCGAAGCTGATAGCCACCGGTCGCACCCCCTTCCTGCGGGGCGTGGCCGCAGTCGTGCGTCTCTCCCTCGACGAGGGGTGAGGTGCAGACCTCACAAGTCCAGACGACTTCGATCGTGATGTTCAAGGGCTGGCGACTCCTGGCGCTGGCCGAGGACAGCACGGAGCCGCGCCTCGGCGTTGGGTGGAAGTCGCGCAGTACCGTCCTACGCTTCGGGATGTCCTCGACGTCCCTGCGAGCCCCTCGGGATCGCGGCCCCTCACGGAGTGGCCAGCTCTACCGCCGTTGAACGGCGGGAGCTACGGTGTCCGCTCCCAGAAGGAGCGGGAAAGTCTTCCTATCCGGAGCCCGGGCCGGCCGTCAAGCCGGAACACCTCCGGGCCTGGCTGACCGAGCCGCCCGGAGATGTCTGTCCCTGCTCCCTCGTCAGAGCCTTGCGGCGAAGTCGTCACCCTTGATGACCAGGCGTTCGCGGACGTCGCGCGGGATCTTGAGCCGCAGGTGCACGGACGGCGCGCGCACCCCCTTCACCTTCGTGCGGGTCACCTCGCACGTGACGCCCACCCGGCGCAGGTCCTCGGCCATGGCCTCCATGCCGCCTGCTTCCCACATCTCCCGGAAGGTCTTGCCGTTGTGCACGAGGACCCAACGGTCTTGCGTGGTCTCGGGATCGATGGCGTTCAACTCTTCCGTGAGCTTGTCGAGCGTCTTCTCCGCTCGCTCGCGAGTGAACCGCGTCTTCGAGAAGCGGCCCTCTGGTTCGAGCTCCGCCATGTAATAGGAGATGGCGTCTTCGAGCCGCTTCACTTCGGCCCGCGCCTCGGCTCCCTTCGCGTACTCCCGGACCTGGACGGGGAAGTCGCCGAGGACGCGCAGCACGTCGCCCACGAGGACGTCGTAGACGTCCTGCGGGTTGGGCGCGCCGAGGCCGCCGCCCTTGCACTTGCCGCAGCGCAGGTACGTGTAGCTCCGGCCGTTGCTCACGTTCTTCTGCACGGTCATGTTGGTCGAGCAGTCGACGCAGATGAGTACGCCGAGGAACTGGGTCGCTCCGCCCGCCTGCCGGGTCGGCTGGCTCTTACCTCGTCGGTCGAGTGCCGCTTGGAGGGTGTCGAACTCCTCCTCGGTGAAGATCGGGGGGCCGACCCGTATCGGCTTGCCGTCGTTGCCGAGGACGAGCCTGCTCCGTCGCTTGCCGCCCTGCTTGTTCTCCTCGACCCGGTAGCCCATGAGTGCGGGGTTACGAAGGCGGCGAAGGAGAGTCGACGTCGTGAGCCCCGTCGACATGAGCCCGGAGCGGACGAGACAGAGGGCCATGCGGCGGGCGGAGACGCCCCGGAGCGCCATGCGCCGAGCCCAGTGCAGTGCCTTGTGTGCGCTCGGCTCGACGGCGAGCGCCGGCTTGCCGTCCACCTTCGTCGTGATGTAGCCGTACGTCGGCTTGCCGACCAGCCATGAGTCCTGCGTGCGCGCGTAGTCCCACAGCGACGTGACGCGGGTCGACGTGTTCGCCGCCTCGATCTCGGCGATGCCCCCGATGAGCGTGACCATGATCCGGCCGACGGTCGTGCTGAGGTCGATCGCGTCGTTCTTCGACACGAGGTTCTTCCCGTACCGCTCGCACCACTCGATCATCGTGGACAGGTCCGTCATGCGACGGATGAAGCGGTCGAGCTTCCAGAAGAGCAGAGCATCGAACTCCGGAGCCCGGTTGTTGAGCCACTCGCCGAGCTCCTTCCGCTTCCACGGCGGAACCTTCGTCGCCGACACGTTGAGATCAGAGGCGACGCCGACGACGCGGTACCCCTTCTCTCTTGCGAGGAGCCGTAGGTCGAGCTCCTGCCGCACCGGCGACGTCGTGTCTTCCGTAAGTACGGACAGGCGGACGGAGAGGAGCGCACGCGGAGCGTCCTCGGGGAGCAGAGCCTCCGCCCGCTTCAGGTCCTCCAGGAGAGCCAGGTCCGAGGCGGTCCACTCGCTCTCGATGTCGTACATCTTCATGGTCGCGGAGCGTACAGGCTCGATATGCAGCTGTCTTGTTATGCCCGCAGATGGACACCCACATCCAGATCGGCCCGACCGGCAAGAAGCTGCTGCCGCTGACCGTGGTGAAGTAGCCCGGTAACGCCTTGGTGACGGCCCGGCGAAGGGGAAATCCTCCGCCGGGCCGTCGTCGTCCATCTGGGCATGAACACGGAAAACTCGGGCTGCCTCACGGGAGTGGCACGCGCCATCGCCCTCGTGGTCGTCCTGCCCTTCCGGCTGCTCTGGGACGCCCTCGCCTGGTGCTGCCGACAGCTCTGGCGCTGGGTCCTCGCCCCGATCGGCCGAGCCCTCGGGTGGCTGCTCCACCACCTCCTCGTCATCCCCCTCCGGTGGCTGTGGGAGTGGGTCCTCGCCCCGATCGGCCGAGCCCTGGGGTGGCTGCTCCACCACCTCCTCGCCGTCCCCCTCCGGTGGTTGTGGGAGTGGATCCTCGTCCCCGTCGGCAAGGCCCTGTGGTGGGTCGTCGACCTGCTGCTCGTCACCCCGCTCCGCCTGCTCTGGCGGTACGTGCTCGGCCCCGTCTGCCGCGTCGTCGGCGCCGCCCTCGCCTGGGCCTGGCGCGTCGCCGGCGAGATCTCCCGGGCCGTCGGCCGGGCGATCCGCCGGCTCCTGTGGAACGCGATCGGCCGGCCCCTCGCCTGGGTGTACCGGGCGGTCCTCACCCCCGTCGGCCACTGGCTGCGCCGGTACGTGTGGGCGCCCGTCGCCACCGTCGCCCGGGCGGTGCGCGCCGCCGCCCGCGAGGTGCGGACGGCGCTCTTCGGCGGCCCCCGCTGAACCGCCGCCGACCCCGCCGGGGAACCCGAGGTGGCCCGGGCGCGTACTCTGGGTAGTACAACGAACGTCCCCGGCGCGGCGCCCGCCCCCGAGATCTCCCCGCACCGAGCGGGGGTGATCCGGGCGGGAGCCCACGGGACGCCCCGAGAGCTTCCGGGCGGGACGCCACCCGCGCCCGCCCCGCACCGAGGAGAAGAACCACTGGGCAAGCGACAGCCCGAAGGCCCGCCGCCCGCACCGGCGGTGCAGCGCATCCGTCTGCGCTACACCAAGCGCGGCCGCCTCCGGTTCACCAGCCACCGCGACTTCCAGCGCGCCTTCGAGCGCGCCCTGCGCCGCGCCGAGGTGCCCATGGCGTACTCGGCCGGATTCACCCCGCACCCCAAGGTGTCGTACGCCAACGCCGCCCCCACGGGTACGGGCTCCGAGGCCGAGTTCCTGGAGATCGCCCTCACCGAGCGCCGCGACCCCGAGACCCTGCGGGTCCTGCTCGACGAGTCCCTCCCGGCCGGCCTGGACATCACCGACGCCGTCGAGGCCCGCACCTCCGGCCTCGCCGACCGGCTCACCGCCTCCGTGTGGGAGCTCCGGCTCGACGGCGTCACCGTCGACGACGCCCGGAAGGCCGTGGAGGCCTTCCTCGCGGCCGAGACGGTCGAGGTCCAGCGCAAGACCAAGAACGGCATCCGCACCTTCGACACCCGCTCCGCCGTCGCCGAGCTCGTCGCGGACCGGCCCCAGGGCGATCCCCGGGGTGATAGGCCCGCCGACGATGCCTGTGCGATACTGCGGCTGGTCGTTCGGCACGCGACACCCGCCGTGCGACCCGACGACGTCCTGTCCGGTCTCCGAGCTGTGGCCGACCTGGCGCCGCCGGTCCCCGCAGCGGTGACCAGGCTGGCGCAGGGGCTCTTCGACGAGGAGTCCGGCACGGTGACCGACCCGCTCGCGCCCGACCGCGAGGCAGTCACGGCCGCAGCAACCACGGCCGCCGCGACCGCCCCGGCGACGGCGCCGGAGGCAGGCCCCGCGTAGGGGACGGAGTCGAGCGCAGCCCTGGCACTCGGGAGCCACCTGGGTCGGGCAGCGCACTGACCAGCAGACTTTCGCCAGGCCGTACGCATCGGGCGTACGGAACCGGCGAGCCAGACATTCAGCTCCCGTGCGGCGCCCGCGCCCCGGACGGCGGCACCGCGCACGACGCGCGTCCGTGCCGCCCACCGGAATCCGACGCGGCGCCCGGGAGCGTGACGGGAGAACCGCCCGCATGCTCGAAGAGACCAACGAGACCAACGACAACGCCCCCGGTGACAAGCTGCCGCCGCGCCGCCGGCGCCGCGCCGCCTCCCGGCCCGCCGGCCCGCCGGTGACCGCCGCCGGCGAGACCGCCGAGGCCGTGGAGACCACCCCGGCCCCCGCCGCCGAGACCCCGGCCGCCGAGCCGGAGGCCGCCCCGGCCCGCACCCGCCGCCGCGCCACCCGCAAGACGGCCGCGCCCGCGCCGGTCGCCGAGGAGACCGCCGCGGAGGTGCCCGCCGCCGAGCCGGTCGCCGCCGTGGAGGAGGCCGCCGAGCCGGTCGAGCCGGTCGTCGAGGCCGCCCCGGCGCGGACCCGCCGCCGTGCCACCCGCAAGGCCACCGCGCCGGTGACCTCCACCGCCCCGGCCGAGGAGGCCGCCGCGGAGGAGCCCGCCGCCGAGCCGTCCGCCGCCGTGGAGGAGGCCGCCGAGCCGTCCGCCGAGGCCGCGCCGGCGCGGACCCGCCGCCGTGCCACCCGCAAGGCCACCGCGCCGGTGACCTCCACCGCCCCGGCCGAGGAGGCCGCCGCGGAGGAGCCCGCCGCCGAGCCGTCCGCCGCCGTGGAGGAGCCCGCCGAGGCCGCGCCGGCCCGTACCCGCCGCCGCGCCACCCGCCGTGCCGCCGCGCCCGAGACCGCGGTCACCCCGGACGTCGCCGCCGAGCTCGCCGCGCCGACCTCCGGCGAGGCCCTGCCCGCCGACACCGTGGAGGAGATCGCCTCCCACGGTGCCGACGTCGCCGCCGCCGAGACCGCCGCCACCCGTGGCCGCGGCCGCCGCCGCGTCAACGTCCCGCAGTTCACCGCGGAGCCGGCCACGGCCGAGGAGGCCCCGCGCCGCCGCCGCGTCGAGCGCCCGGCCGTCGCCGTCTTCCAGGCCCCGGTCTTCGCCGAGCCCATGTTCCAGACGCCGGAGACCGCCGCGTTCGCCGCCGCGGCCGTCGCCGCCGAGGCCGAGGAGGAGGAGCCGGAGGAGACCGTCGTCGAGACGGTCGAGGCCGTCGAGCCCGCCGAGCGCGCCGAGACCGGCCCGCGCCGCCGCCGTCGCCGCCGCGGCGAGCCCGTCGCCGTCGAGCCCGTCCCGGCGACCGTCGCCGACGAGCCCGAGGTCGAGCACGTCGCCGACGAGGCCGAGGCGGAGGAGGCCGAGGACGCGGAGGACGCCGACGAGTACGGCGACCGTCCGTCCCGTCGTCGCCGTCGTGGCGGCCGTCGCCGCCGCCGCGGCGAGTCCGCCGAGGCGGAGGAGGCCGAGGAGGCCGAGGACGCCGACGAGCTCCACGCCGAGGACGAGGCCGGCGCCGAGGAGGCCGAGGAGGACGACGAGTCCGGCTTCGCCGGCTCCAGCAGCTCCCGCCGCCGTCGCCGCCGTCGCCGCCGCAGCGGTGACGCCGCCGGCGAGGCCGAGACCACCGAAGAGGACGGCGTCCGCACGGTCGTCAAGGTCCGCGAGCCCCGCCCGGCCCGCGAGAAGGCCGAACCCGGCACCGGCGCGGACGAGGTGCAGTCCATCAAGGGCTCCACCCGCCTGGAGGCCAAGAAGCAGCGCCGCCGCGAGGGCCGCGAGCAGGGCCGCCGCCGCGTCCCGATCATCACCGAGGCCGAGTTCCTCGCCCGCCGCGAGGCCGTCGAGCGCGTCATGGTCGTCCGCCAGAACGGCGAGCGCACCCAGATCGGCGTCCTGGAAGACAACGTGCTCGTCGAGCACTACGTCAACAAGGAGCAGGCCACCTCGTACGTCGGCAACGTCTACCTGGGCAAGGTCCAGAACGTGCTGCCGTCGATGGAGGCCGCCTTCGTCGACATCGGCAAGGGCCGCAACGCCGTCCTGTACGCCGGCGAGGTGAACTTCGAGGCGCTCGGCATGGGCCACGGCCCGCGCCGCATCGAGTCCGCCCTCAAGTCCGGCCAGTCGGTCCTGGTGCAGGTCACCAAGGACCCGATCGGCCACAAGGGCGCCCGCCTCACCAGCCAGGTCTCCCTCCCGGGCCGCTACCTCGTGTACGTCCCCGAGGGCTCGATGACCGGCATCAGCCGCAAGCTCCCGGACACCGAGCGCGCCCGGCTGAAGACCATCCTCAAGAAGATCGTCCCCGAGGACGCGGGCGTCATCGTGCGCACCGCCGCCGAGGGCGCGAGCGAGGACGAGCTGCGCCGCGACGTCGAGCGCCTGCAGGCGCAGTGGGCCGACATCCAGAAGAAGGCGAGCCAGATCTCGACCTCCGCGCCGAGCCTGCTCTACGGCGAGCCGGACATGACCGTCCGGGTCGTCCGCGACATCTTCAACGAGGACTTCTCCAAGGTCATCGTGAGCGGTGACGACGCCTGGGAGACCATCCACGGCTACGTCTCGCACGTCGCGCCCGACCTGGCCGACCGCCTCCAGCGGTGGACCAGCGAGGTCGACGTCTTCGCCACCTACCGGATCGACGAGCAGCTGATGAAGGCGCTCGACCGGAAGGTCTGGCTGCCGTCCGGCGGCTCGCTGGTGATCGACAAGACCGAGGCGATGATCGTCGTCGACGTCAACACCGGCAAGTTCACCGGCCAGGGCGGCAACCTGGAGGAGACCGTCACCAGGAACAACCTGGAGGCGGCCGAGGAGATCGTGCGCCAGCTGCGGCTGCGCGACCTCGGCGGCATCGTCGTCATCGACTTCATCGACATGGTCCTGGAGTCCAACCGCGACCTGGTGCTCCGCCGTCTCCTGGAGTGCCTGGGCCGCGACCGGACCAAGCACCAGGTGGCCGAGGTCACCTCGCTCGGCCTGGTGCAGATGACCCGCAAGCGGGTCGGCCAGGGCCTCCTGGAGTCCTTCTCCGAGACCTGCGTCCACTGCAACGGCCGCGGCGTCATCGTCCACATGGAGCAGCCGGCCACCCACGGTGGCGGCGGTGGCGGCAAGCGCTCGAAGAAGCGCGGCCGCGGCGACGAGCACGTGCACGAGCACGCCCACGAGGCGCACGAGGCGCACGAGGCGCACGAGGCCGAGGCCCCGGTGGAGACCGAGACCGAGGCCGAGGTCGCGGCCGAGCTGGCCGCCCCGGTGGCCGTGCCGGTCCCGATCGCCCCGGACGAGGAGCTGTACGGTTCCGTCGCCGAGGCCGAGGCCGCCGCGACCCGCGGCCGCGGCCGTCGCCGCGTCACCCGCAGGACGACGGCGCCGGTGGTCCCGACCCCGATCGCGGAGCCCGTGGCCGAGCCCGCCCCGGCCGCCGAGGCCCCGGTGGCCGAGCCGGTCGCGGAGGAGCCGGTGGAGGCGGCGCCCGCGCCGCGCACCCGCCGCCGGGCCACCCGCCGGGTGACCTCGCCGGTCGTCTCGACCTCCGAGGCGTCCGCCGCCGAGGCCGAGACCGTCGTCGCGGTCGCGGAGCCGGAGGCCGTGCCGGTCCCGGAGTCGGCCGCGGAGCCCGCCCCGGCCGCCGAGCCGGTCGTGGAGCCCGTCGCCGAGGAGGCCCCCGCGGCCGCCGCGCCGCGGGCCCGCCGCCGGGTGGTCCGCAAGGCCACCGCCCCGGCGGGCGCCCCCGCCGGAGCCGAGGCCGCCGAGATCGTGGTGCCCACGGCCGCCCCGGCCGAGGCCCCCGCGGCGGACGCCGAGCCGGCCTCCGAGGAGACCGAGGCCGCCCCGGCGGCCAAGAAGGCCGCCCGGAAGACCGCCAAGAAGGCCACGGCCAAGAAGGCCGCCACGAAGAAGACGGCGGCCAAGAAGACGGCGGCGAAGAAGACCGCCGCCAAGAAGGCCCCGGCCAAGAAGACGGCGGAGAAGGCCCCGGCCCAGGACTGACGCCGGAGCCGTCCCGGCGGGCCCTCGGAAGGGGCCCGCCGGGACGGTCCGCACCCGCACGGGCGAATTTGACCCCCTGTGGCAGCCGCCCGTAACCTAGACCGTCGGCGTGTCTGTGACGCGCCGCGCCTCTGAGCACCCCCCTCCCGCTCGTCGGGAGAGGCCGCTCGTCCGATCCGGATCGCCGTGGGCCCCAGGCCCGCGCGTGGGCGGCTGGCGTCAGAGGTCCCCATTACCGAGTGAGAGAGAGATCCGCGTGTACGCCATCGTGCGCAGCGGTGGTCGCCAGCACAAGGTTGCTGTCGGCGACATCGTTGAGGTTGACAAGATTTCCACCGCCAAGCCGGGCGACACGGTCGAGCTCTCGACCCTGCTCGTCGTCGACGGCGACGCCGTGACCAGCGACCCGTGGGTCCTGGCGGGCATCAAGGTCCAGGCCGAGGTCGTGGACCACACCAAGGGCGCCAAGATCGACATCCTGCGCTACAAGAACAAGACCGGCTACCGCCGTCGCCAGGGTCACCGTCAGCAGTACACGGCGATCAAGGTCACGTCCATCCCGACGGCCGCGAAGTAAAGAGGGACTGAGCAATGGCACACAAGAAGGGCGCATCGTCCACCCGGAACGGTCGCGATTCCAACGCCCAGCGGCTCGGCGTGAAGCGCTTCGGCGGTCAGGTCGTCAACGCGGGTGAGATCCTGGTCCGCCAGCGCGGCACCCACTTCCACCCGGGCTCGGGTGTCGGTCGCGGTGGCGACGACACGCTGTTCGCCCTGCAGGCCGGTTCGGTGCAGTTCGGCACCTTCCGCGGCCGCAAGGTCGTGAACATCGTCCCGGTCGCCTGATCGGACGTTTTGCGGAGGCGGACCTCACTTCCCGGCAGGGAAGCGGGTCCGCCTTTCGCGTGTTACTAGATAGACAATCCCGTACATAGCTTTCTGGAGGCACAGAACCATGACCACCTTCGTGGACCGCGTCGAGCTGCACGTCGCCGCGGGTAACGGGGGCCACGGCTGCGCCTCCGTCCATCGCGAGAAGTTCAAGCCGCTCGGTGGGCCCGACGGCGGCAACGGCGGTCGCGGCGGAGACGTCACCCTGGTCGTCGACCAGTCCGTGACCACGCTGCTCGAGTACCACCACTCGCCGCACCGCAAGGCCACCAACGGCAAGCCCGGCGAGGGCGGCAACCGCGCGGGCAAGGACGGCCAGGACCTCGTCCTGTACGTGCCCGACGGCACCGTCGTCCTCGACAAGAAGGGCAACGTCCTCGCGGACCTCGTCGGCCACGGCACGACGTACGTCGCCGCGCAGGGCGGCCGCGGCGGCCTCGGCAACGCGGCGCTGTCCTCGGCGCGCCGCAAGGCCCCCGGCTTCGCGCTGCTGGGCGAGCCCGGCGACCTCGACGACATCGTCCTGGAGCTGAAGACCGTCGCCGACGTGGCGCTCGTCGGCTACCCGAGCGCCGGCAAGTCCTCGCTGATCTCCGTCCTCTCGGCCGCCAAGCCGAAGATCGCGGACTACCCCTTCACGACGCTGGTCCCGAACCTCGGCGTGGTGACGGCCGGCTCGACCGTCTACACCATCGCCGACGTCCCCGGCCTCATCCCCGGCGCCAGCCAGGGCCGCGGCCTGGGCCTGGAGTTCCTGCGCCACGTGGAGCGCTGCTCGGTCCTCGTCCACGTCCTCGACACGGCGACGCTGGAGTCCGACCGCGACCCGGTCAGCGACCTCGACGTCATCGAGGAGGAGCTGAAGCAGTACGGCGGCCTCGACGACCGTCCGCGCATCGTCGTCCTCAACAAGATCGACATCCCGGACGGCCAGGACCTCGCGGACATGATCCGCCCGGACCTGGAGGAGCGCGGCTACCGCGTCTTCGAGGTCTCCGCGGTCGCCCGCACCGGCCTGAAGGAGCTCTCCTTCGCCCTCGCCGAGATCGTCGCGCAGGCCCGCGCCGCGAAGCCGGTGGAGGAGGCGACCCGCATCGTCATCCGCCCGAAGGCGGTCGACGACGCCGGCTTCACCGTCACGTACGACGAGGCCGAGGACGTCTACCGCGTGCGCGGCGAGAAGCCCGAACGCTGGGTCCGCCAGACCGACTTCAACAACGACGAGGCCGTCGGCTACCTCGCCGACCGCCTCAACCGCCTCGGCGTCGAGGAGGAGTTGATGAAGGCGGGCGCCCGCGCCGGCGACGGCGTCGCCATCGGCTCCGAGGAGAACGCGGTCGTCTTCGACTGGGAGCCCACCCTCATGGCCGGTGCCGAGATGCTCGGCCGACGCGGCGAGGACCACCGCTTCGACGCCCCCCGCCCCGCCGCCCAGCGCCGCCGCGACCGCCAGGCGGAGCACGACGACTCGGACCGCGAGTACGACGAGTTCGACCCCTTCTAGAGGGGACCCCTTCTAGAGGGGACCCCTTCTGAAGGGGGCCCCTTCCAGAGGGCCCCGGGCCCGGCTCGCCGCCGGGTCCGCTCGCCCCGCTTTCCGGGGCGCGTACGCGAGAACCCCCGCCCGGCCGAGCCGGGCGGGGGTTCTCGCGTACGCGGGTCAGGCTTGCTGGAGGTGGGAGACGATCGGGGTCGCGTTCAGGCCGGTGGCGACGACGATCGTGGTGCCGGGGGCCGTCAGGGTCGCGGGGACGCCGACCGAGACCGCGGTGTTGCGGGTGTGGAGGCCCAGCGCCTCCCGGCCCTGGACGTCGTAGACGAGCCCCTCGCCGCTGCCGCCCGACACCGCCATCAGCAGGTCGTTCCCGCTCGGCCGCCGGCCGCCGACCAGGCTGACCCGGCCGTAGGCGGGGAGGTTCACGTACGCCACCGTCGTCCAGCTCTTGGGCGCCCCGGCCGCCAGCCGCTCGACCCGCAGGCCGGGGCTCGACACGGCCCGGTACGCGACCAGCACGGAGCCGTCCGACGCCGTCACCGCGTTCGGCACGTCGCCGGGCCGTGCCACCAGCCGGCGCGAGCCCTTGCGCAGGGCGGAGGTGGGGGTGCGCTGCGTCCAGTGCTCTATCCAGCCGGAGGACGCGGCGAAGACGTGGATCAGGCCCTTCCCGTCGACGGTGGCCGACAGCGCCTCCTGGACGCGTCCGCCGGGCAGCGGGCGCCACGGAGACCACTGGGTGCCGTTGGTCAGCACCCGGGTGCTGACGCCCTTGTTGCCGTTGCGCACGAAGAGGTGGACCCGCCCGTCCCGCCCGGTGACGACCGTGGGCGTACCGACGAGGCGGGTGCGCCGCGCGGTGGTCTCCGGGTTGCCGAGGCTGGTCCAGGAGGACTCGAAGGCACCACCGGGCGTCTTCTGGCGCAGCATCACGATCTCGCGGACGTTGTTCGCCGTGGGGCCGTCGATCCGCGAGAAGCGCAGCGCGAAGACCATGAGGCGCCCGTCCGGGCCCTTCGTGACGGAGATCGCGGGGGCGAGGGGTCCGCCGCCGAGGTCCTGGGGGTCGCCCAGCTTCCCGGTGGCCGGGTGGGAGGTCCAGCGCGCGAGCCGGGTGCCGAGGACTCCGAACACCGTGATGCCGCCGTTGGCTTCGCGTACGACCTGGGGGCCGGCGTTCGCGTACCGCCGATGGGTGCTGCGCACCCATCCCTTCGCCGACTTCAGGGTCCGGCCGCCGCCGACCGCGTAGTCGCCGCAGCCGCCCTCGTTGCCGCACTCCCACGACGGGTCGCCGCCGTAGGCGTCGATGGTCTTGACCTTCGCCGCGACCGTCTCGGGCGGCAGGTTGTACGGCCAGCGCTGGTTGTAGTAGCCGCGGTACGCCTCGGTCTGGAAGACCGGTATGCCGCGCGCCGACCCGGCCGCCCAGTCGGCGAGCGCCCGCCACGTGAAGAGCGCCGTGGCCGTGTGGTCCGGGTGGTCGGAGAAGTTCGGCTGGTCGCTGCCGCGCGGGTGCTGCGCGTCGTGCAGCTGGAAGTCCGGGTCCGGGTCGAGCGTCCGCACGAGCGTCGGCCGGTAGCGGCGGAGCAGTGAGACAAGTGTCTCGATGAGCTCGACGCGGTTGTACGAGTACGAGGTCTGGACCGGCGAGCCCGTGCCGGGCTGGGTGGGCAGCCGCACCCCCGGCGTGCCCCACAGCTCGGTCATGTTGACCATCCGCCCCAACTGCTCGGAGTGCATCCGTATGTTGAGGAAGATCAGCTCGGCCAGCCGGCCCTGGTGCTCGAGCCGGTTCAGCTCGGCGCGGCGACCGCCCGGCAGCAGGATCTCGGTGCGCTCCCACGGGGTGAAGAGCGGGGCGCCGAGCATGGAGGCGTACGCCTGGCGCAGACCCTGCTGGCGGGAGGAGACGTACGCGGGGACGTCCGCCGGGGGCTCCGGCAGGCCGGGTATCGCGTTGAGGCCGAAGGAGCCGCCGTCCGTCACGTACACGGAGACGACGGGGACTCCCTGGGCCAGGGTCTGGGCGACATCGGGGTTCATGAAGAACAGGTCGTCGTCGGGGTGGGCGACGAACTGCATGACCCGCGTGCCGGCGGTCGAGCCGAACGAGGCACGTCGCTCCGTGCCCAGTTGGCGCGCCGGCGTCGTGGTGCCCGTGGCGCGTCCGGTGGTGTCGGTGCTTCCGATCAGTCCGGGTACCGTACCGTTCGCGCATCCGGCGAGCATTCCGGTGAGTGCGGCGCCCGTCAGGCCCGCGAGCACGGTGCGTCGGGTCGTGCTGCGGCGCGGGGCTTCGCTCCGGCGGTCCATCTTTTCCCTCTCGCGTCGAAGCGACCCGTCGGAGTCGCCACACAAGTGAAGAGGGAAATCCCGCGAGAAGGTTTCAAACGATCAAGTGATGATCATCACAGCAATTGCTGAATCTTGGGTGAACTTGCCGAGCTTTCCCATCCTTGGCATCATCCGAGGCTGATTGGGTCGGACGAACGGAAGCCGGGATCGCTGTGAGTGACTCACTGCTGCCCTATGCGGTGGGCGCTGCCAAGCGTGCTCGCAAGGCCGCTGTACGCATGCGGCGTCGCGTCGAGCGGCTGCACACCGTTCCGGCCATCGGCGGCGGACTCAGGCACCGCGCCCACATCAAGCCCGTCCACTTCTCCATCTCCGGCGGCCGGACGCTGAACTTCGCCGTCTCGGTCCCCCGCGGCCGGGTCGCCTCCGCCGTCCTGGTCCTCACCCACGGCACCCACCGCGTCGAACTGCCGCTGGAGGTCGAGCCGCAGGCCGACGGCACGGCGCTGCTCACCGCGACCACGCCGCTGCGCTACGAGACCCCCTCGGAGACCGGCCGCCGCGGACCCATGCTGACGAGCGGCCTGTGGAAGCCGACGCTCGTCCTCACCGACCCGCAGGGCGAGACCCGCCGGGCCGTGGTCACCGCCTTCGCGGAGCCGGCCGCCGACGGCCCGACCCGCGTCTACTCGCCCTCCCCGACCAGCGGCGCCCTCTTCCGCATCGTCCGCTCCGTCGACGGCTTCGCGCTGATCAAGGTCCGTGCCCCGCGTCGGCACGCCGAGTTCACCGACTTCGAGCTCCGCTGGGACCGGGTCACCGTGTACGGCCGGGTCTACGGCTTCGCCGCCGCCGAGGCGCGCGGCAAGGCCGAGATGGTGCTGCGGCGCGGCGGCGGCGCCCCCGTCTCCGTCACCCCTGAGTGGGAGGGCGACCGCTTCCGTTTCGACGTCCCGTTCGACCGGATGGGTGGTGTCGACCACGCCCGGGTCTGGGAGCTCTTCGTCCGCGTCGGCGGGCAGCGCCTCAAGATCTCCCGGCAGTTCACCGACGTCCGTTATCCCCGGCGGGTCTTCCGCACGCCGATTCGCATCATCGCGCTCGACAATGGCTCCCTCATGCGGGTGCACGCTTATGTCGCGGGGGCCGGCGCCCTGGTCGTCAGCTGCGTCGATGTCATACCCGCGTCCCCCAGCACAGAGGAAGTCGCATGAAGATCACGTTTCTGCTCACCTGGGGAGACGAGATGGGCGGAACGGAGATGGCCGCCTACACCCAGGCGATCCATCTCGCGCCCCGGCACGAGGTCGAGGTCCTCAGCGTCTTCAAGACCCGCGAAGAGCCCTTCTTCGGTGCCGCCAAGAAGGTCAAGCGGCGCTACCTCATCGACCGCACGGGCCCCGTCGGGCGCCCGGTCCGCGAGTCCGCCCTGGACGCCGCCGCCTGCCGCACCCTGGCCTCCCTGCCGAGCGAGATCATCAAGCCGTCCTGGGAGAGCACCTTCGACCGGCTCTCCGACATCGAGATGACCAGGGAGCTCGGCTCCCTGGACACCGACGTGCTCGTGACGACCACCCCCGCGCTGATGGCCGCCGCCGCGGAGCTCGCGCCGTCCCGGGTCATCACCGTCCACCAGGAGCACCGCGCCTCCCAGCTGCGCGGTGTCTCCGGCGAGCCGCTGCTCGTCCACGGCCCCCGCATCGACGCCCTCGTCTCGCTCACCGAGCGCACCAACGACTGGTTCGCCGACTCCCTCGGCGACACCGCCCCCGAGCTCGTCGCCATCCCCAACGCCGTGCCGGACGGCTACCGCCCCCGCGCCGACCTGGAGAGCAAGACCATCGTCCTGGCCGCCCGGATGACCCCGGAGAAGCAGCTGGACCACGCGGTCCACGCCTTCCACCGGGTCTCCGAGGAGTTCCCGGACTGGACGCTGCGCATCTTCGGCGACGGCCCCCAGCTGATCCGGCTGCGCAACCTGGTCGAGGGCCTCGGCCTCCACGCCCGCGTGGAGTTCATGGGCCGCACCGACCAGATGGAGGCCGAGTGGGCCAAGGCCTCGCTGGCCCTGCTGCCCTCGCGCAACGAGGCCTTCCCGCTGGTCCTCCTGGAGGTCTTCGCGGCCGGCGTCCCCGTCGTCGCGTACGACATCGTCACCGGGCCCGCCGAGATCATCCGCCACGACGTGGACGGCCTCCTCGTCCCCTCCAAGGACATCGACTCCCTCGCCGAGGCCATGTCCCGCCTGATGGGCGACGACGACCTCCGCCTCGCCTTCGGCCAGGCGGCCAGGACCGGCGTCTACGAGCGGTTCTCCGGCGAGTCGATCACCGGCCAGTGGGAGCAGCTCTTCGAGCGCCTCGTCGCGCGCCGCGACTCGCCCGAGCGCCTCGCCTCCCGCGCCGACCGCGTCGCGCTGCGCCTCGCCCAGGGCGGCACCAAGAACTTCAGCGTCGCCGCGCCCGTCACCCTCCTCCCGAACTCCGCCGACGAGCAGAAGGCGCGGGAGGTGCTCATCCAGGCGCAGAACCGCACCCTCATCCGCTCCGCCGGCCGGCTCTCGCAGGTGAGCGACGAGATCGACGCGCCGACGATGGCGCGGACGAACCTGGAGGTCACGGCCAAGGTCTTCGAGGCCGCCGGCGTCCCCTACGTCTACCTGCGCACCGACACCGTCGCCCACTTCCTCGCCGTCCCGGTCGAGGAGCGGGAGCGCGCCCTGCGCGCCCTGGCGAGCGAGCTGCACGGCCGCCCCGTCTACGGCGAGCTGATCACCCCGCGTGGCGCCGCCCCCGGCGCGATCCTGGCCGAGCGGCTCGACACCGTCGGCGAGGTCGCCGGCGTGAAGGTCTTCACACCGGTGACCAGCGAGAGCCGCACCCTGCGGTACGGCCCTGCCTACGGCTGCACCGTCGAGTTCTGGGAAGAGGACGAGGACGGCTGGCGCAACAGCCCCCGCTCCACCACCCTGCTCGGCCGGCGCCTGCCGTCCCTGGAGCCGACGGCGAAGCTGGAGGTCGCCGGCCGCGACTACCCGACGCTGAGCCAGTTCACCAAGAACCTGATGTGGGACATCGACTTCCCCATCGACGTCGTCTACACGTGGGTCGACGACACCGACCCCGCGTGGCGGGAGCGCCGCGACGCCGTGCGCCGCCGGCTGGACATGCCGGTCGACGACGCCGACAGCGGCGACGTCCGCTTCCGCAACCGCGACGAACTGCGCTACTCACTGCGGTCGCTGGAGATGTTCGCGCCCTGGGTGCGGAACATCTACCTGGTGACCGACGACCAGGCCCCCGAGTGGCTCGACACCGAACAGCCGGGCATCCAGGTCGTGTCCCACAAGGACATCTTCCCGGACGAGTCGTGGCTGCCCACGTTCAACTCGCACGCGATCGAGTCACAGCTGCACCGCATCGAGGGGCTCTCCGAGCACTTCCTCTACTTCAACGACGACGTTTTCGTCGGACGTCCGCTGCAGCCCGGCTCCTTCTTCCTCAGCAACGGCGTGGCGAAGATGTTCCGTTCGCCGACCACCGTCCCGCCGAGCGAGCCGTCGCCGGACGACGAGGGCTACTTCGCCGCGGCCAAGAACAACCGGGCGCTGCTCGAGAAGGCCTTCGGCCGGGTCGCCACGCACAGCTTCCTGCACGCGCCGCACCCGCTGCGCCGCAGTGTGCTCCAAGAGATCACCGAGCGGTTCCCCGAGGAGATCGCGACGACGGCCCGCAACCCCTTCCGCGCGAACACAGACCTGTCGATCACCTCGTCGCTGCACCACCACTACGGCTACCTGACGGGCAACTCGGTGCCGTCGGCCATCTCCTGCAGCTATGTGAACGTGGGCAACTACGCCCACCACTCGGTGCTCAGCCGGCTGCTGGCCGCCCGGAGCCACGACGTGTTCTGCATCGGCGAGTCCGCGGACGCGGAGGTGCCGGTCGACGAGCAGGACCGCGTGCTGAGCGCCTTCCTGCGGGCGTACTTCCCGGTCCGCTCCCGCTTCGAGCGCGACTGAGGCCCACGGGCCCGTGGGCACGCGCTCACGGGCCCACGAGAGAGGGGCGCCCGGACCTTCCGGTCCGGGCGCCCCTCTCTCGTGCCGTCGTGCCCGGTGCCGCCGGGCTACTTCTCGTACGGGCTCGGGACCGGGAAGTACGCCTCCAGGAAGGGGGTGATCAGGTCCTTCTGCTCGCCCACCTCCAGCTCCGTGGACACCGTGTCGTTGACGCAGAAGACCGTCTTGTCCCGGGCGGCGAGGAGCCGGCCGAGCCGGGTCTCCGTCCACGGGTGGGTCAGGTCCAGATAGGAGTACGGCAGCTGGGCGGGGACCGCGCGGCCGGTGTGGAAGGCGTAGTAGTGGTGCAGCGAGGACGAGATGGAGATGTCGTCGATGCTGCGGAACCTGCTCGCCTCGGTGTGGCGGTACTCGGCGGCGAACTCCGTCTCGATCTCGGTCAGCACGGTCCGGCTCAGCGGATGCGGCATGTGCTTCATCTTCTGGACGAGCACCGCGCCGTACCGCTCCTGGATCAGGCGGCGGTTGTTCTTGCCGGCGGCGGCCACCGGCGGGTCGTCGACGGTCCGCTCGCCGAGCGGCACGAGGGCGGGTGACGGGAAGAACTTGGTGATGCCGTTGGCGTGGAAGAAGTCCCCGGGCGTCACCTCGTTCCCGAGCATCACGTCGTCGTTGAAGTAGAGGAAGTGCTCGGAGAGCCCCTCGATGTGGTGCAGCTGCGACTCGATCGCGTGCGAGTTGAAGGTCGGCAGCAGGTCGGGGGAGCGGAAGATGTCCTTGTGGGACACGACCTTGATGCCCGGCCGGTCGGTGTCCAGCCACTCCGGGACCTGGTCGGCGGTCACCAGGTAGATGTTCCGCACCCAGGGGGCGTACATGTGGAGGGAGCGCAGCGAGTAGCGGAGCTCGTCGCGGCTCAGGTAGCGGGCGGCGTTCGCCGCCTCCGCGTGGTAGCCCTCGCCGGAGAACTCGGCGCGCTGCCGCAGCCAGGCCGGGTCCGATCCGTCCACCCAGGTGTAGACGACGTCGATCGGGAAGGTGACCTCGTCGGTGGGGACGACGGCCGTCTCCACGCGGGCGGGGACGAGCGGGGCGCCCTCGGTCCGCCGGGGCGCGAGGCTGGTGAAGTACGGCTCCGGGACCGGGACGATCTCTCCGGACGGCGGCAGCACCGAGGCGATCCGTCCGGCGCGGGGCGCGGTCAGCTCGCCCTCCTCCAGCGTCCAGAACTCGACGTCGCAGCCGTAGGTGTCGCCGAGCGCCAGCTGGTGGGTCGGGTCCGTGTGGTACCAGGTGAGGCGCAGGACGGGGGAGTTGCGCAGCCGCTGCCAGGTCGACGGCTCGAAGCCGGGCTCGGACGCGCGGGTGACGGGGCCGTTGGCGCCGAGCGCCGTCACATAGCCGGGCAGGGCCTTGCAGGCCTCCGCCAGGGCGGCGAGGACGGCGGCGCGGTCCTCGGCGCGGACGGCCACGGCGGCGGCGGTGTCCGACTGGCCGCGGACGGCGAAGTGCTCGACGCCGGCGCCGGCGAGCGCCGCGAGGACGGTCTCCAGATTGGCCCGGCGGGCGCGGAGCGGGGTGATGCCCTCGGTGACGAGCGCCACCTTCGGCTCCTTGCCCACCGTGATCACGGCGCGGTCGGCGCCGGCGGTGTGGGCCCCGTAACGCTTGGCGAGGCGGTCGCCGCGGCGCCGCTCGGCGGCCGCGGTGCCGCTGGCGATGCGCATCTTCACCTTGCGGCGCATGTCGGCGTCGACCTGCGAAACGATGGCCCGCCTCACGCGTTCCGGTACGGCTCGGCGGTAGACCCCAAGCAGCCTGGGTGCCTCGGGATTTCGCACTGCGGTCGACTCCTCGAACGGGTTCGGACGGAAGGATGAACTCCTCCAGTATGCCGTCTGGGGCCATGGCCACCGGGGCCCGGTGCGGGCAGCCGGTACCGTGTACCGACGGGCTTCTCAGCGAAGGGACAAGGGGCGCATGACTTATCTGATCACCGGTGGTGCCGGATACATCGGCTCGCACGTGGTGCGCGCCATGACGGCGGCGGGCGAGCGGGTCGTGGTCCTGGACGACCTCTCCACGGGGTACGCACACCGGCTTCCCGACGGCGTGCCGCTGGTGGTCGGTTCCGTCCTGGACCGCGAGCTGCTGGACCGGACGCTGGCCGAGCACGGCATCACGGGCGTCGTCCACCTCGCCGGGAAGAAGCAGGTCGGCGAGTCCGTCGAGCTGCCGCTGCACTACTACCGCGAGAACGTCGTCGGGCTCACCGTCCTCCTGGAGGCGGTCGCCGCCGCGGACGTGCGCAGCTTCCTCTTCTCCTCCTCCGCCTCCGTGTACGGCATGCCGGACGTCGACCTCGTCACCGAGGAGACCCCCTGCCTGCCGCTCAGCCCGTACGGCGAGACCAAGCTCGCCGGCGAGTGGCTGGTCCGCGCGACGGGCAAGGCGCACGGCATCGCCACCGCCTGCCTGCGGTACTTCAACGTGGCCGGCGCGGCCACCCCGGAGCTCGCCGACACCGGCGTCTTCAACCTGGTGCCGATGGTCTTCGAGCGGCTCGACGCCGGCGAGGCGCCCCGGATCTTCGGCGACGACTACGCCACTCCGGACGGCACCTGCGTCCGCGACTACATCCACGTCGAGGACCTCGCGGACGCCCACCTGGTGGCCGCCCGCAAGCTCGCCGAGTGGGCCGGGGCCGGCGAGCCGCGCGACCTCACCGTCAACATCGGCCGGGGCGAGGGCGTCTCCGTCACCGAGATGGTCGCGCTGATCAACGAGATCACCGGGCACGACGCCGAGCCCCTCGTCACCCCGCGCCGCCCCGGCGACCCGGCCCGCGTCGTCGCCTCCGCCGACCGTATCGCCGCCGAGCTGGGCTGGAAGGCGCGGTACGACGTCCGCGACATGATCGGCTCCGCCTGGGCCGGCTGGACCGCCCGCCGCGGCGCCGCCGTCTAGGAACACCGTCTCCCCACGAACGGCCCCCTCGCCCGAGGGGGCCGTTCGTCGTGCGGGCGTCGCCCGTCGGGCACGCCCCGTTCATCTCACGGCGATCTGATGGGCCCCATGCGAGACCAGCTCGGCCAGATCATCCGCTTCGGCGTGGTGGGCGGGATCAACACCGGCACCTTCTTCGGCTGCTACCTGCTGCTCCACCCCTGGATGCCGTACTTCGCCGCGTACACCCTCGCCTTCCTGCTCAGCATGGTGGGCTCCTTCTTCCTCAACACGTATTTCACCTATCGCACCCGGCCCACCTGGAAGAAGTTCGCCCTCTTCCCGCTCACCAACGTCACCAACTACGTGGTGCAGAGCGCCGGCCTGTACGCGCTCGTCACCTGGGCCGGGACGGACGACAGGATCGCGCCACTCGTGGCCGCCGTCGTCGCCATCCCCTTCACGTACGTGATCTCCCGCCGGATCCTCGTCAGCCGGGCCCCCGGCCCGGAGGGACGCGACCCGGACGGCTCCCGTGCGGACGGTTCCGGTCCGGAGGACGAAACGGAGGAGCGGCAGCCGTCCCGGCTCGCGTAGATTGCCCCTCGCGACCGTGCCGGGAGCGCACGGCGCCGGAACAGCGAGTGAGGGCGGCGCAGGTGGCGACGGATATGGCGGCGGTGCAGCAGGACATGAACCGACAGGACGTGACCCCGCAGAGCCCGAACCCGCAGGCCTCGAACCCGCAGAGCCCGAACCCGCAGGCCCCGGCCTCGCAGGCCGCGAGCCCGCAGGCCGGGTCGTCCGTCGTGCGTCCCTTCGTCACCGAGGCGCGCCGGATCGTCGTCAAGGTCGGCTCCTCCTCCCTCACCACCGCCGCGGGCGGTCTCGACGCCGACCGGGTCGACGCCCTCGTCGATGTCCTCGCCAAGGTCCGCGGCGGCGGCGAGAAGGAGATCGTGCTGGTCTCCTCCGGCGCCATCGCCGCCGGCCTCGCCCCGCTCGGCCTCACCCGGCGGCCCAAGGACCTGGCACGCCAGCAGGCCGCCGCCAGCGTCGGCCAGGGCCTCCTCGTCGCCCGGTACACCGCCTCCTTCGCCCGCTACGGCGTCCGCGTCGGCCAGGTGCTGCTCACCACCGACGACACCAGCCGTCGCGCCCACTACCGCAACGCCTACCGCACCCTCGACCAGCTCCTCGCCATGGGCGCGCTGCCGGTCGTCAACGAGAACGACACCGTCGCCACCGACGAGATCCGCTTCGGCGACAACGACCGGCTCGCCGCCCTCGTCGCCCACCTCGTCCGCGCCGACCTCCTCGTCCTCCTCTCCGACGTCGACGGCCTCTACGACGGCGACCCGGCCAAGCCGGGCACCTGCCGGATCGCCGAGGTGGCGGGCCCGCAGGACATCGCCCACGTCGAGATCGGCTCCGCGGGCAAGGCGGGCGTCGGCACCGGCGGCATGGTCACCAAGGTGGAGGCCGCCCGGATCGCCGCCGCCGCCGGCATCCCCGTCGTCCTCACCTCCGCGAGCCGCGCCGCCGACGCCCTCGCCGGCCGCGACACCGGCACCTGCTTCCGGCGGACCGGCCGCCGCTCCGCCGACCGGCTCCTCTGGCTCGCCCACGCCTCCACCCCGCAGGGCTCCCTCGGGCTCGACGACGGAGCCGTCCGGGCCGTCGTCGAGGGCAAGAAGTCGCTGCTCGCCGCGGGCATCGCCACCGTCGAGGGCGACTTCGTCGCCGGGGACCCGGTCGAGCTCCGCGACGCCGCCGGCCACCCCGTCGCCCGCGGCCTCGTCAACTTCGACGCCAAGGAGCTCCCCCGGATGCTGGGCCGTTCCACGCACGAACTCGCCAGGGAGCTCGGCCCCGAGTACGAGCGCGAGGTCGTCCACCGCGACGACCTCGTCGTCCTGGGCTGAGGCCGGCCCCCCACCGGGCCGCCACCGGCCCCCACCAGGCCCGGCCCTGGCCGGAACCGGACCCGGCACCGCGCAGGAACCGGGCAGGGCCCGGACGGGATCCCGCCAGGACCGAACGGACATCCGGTCGGAATCGGGTCCGGAAGCCCTTGCGAGAGCGCCGCCGAAACGGCTGAAACTCCTGCCATCCGGAAGGGACCTTTACCAAAACCGCCCCATGCGGCGGCTCGGGCTGGTCAACTTTGTCCCGGGGGGGACGAACTACGCGGGGTACAGCACCACACGCATCACACAGGAGGCCGCCGGTGAGACGAGCGCGCCCAGGGGCCATGCCCCGCGGGACGGCCGAACGCGCCCTGACGAGTGTCGAGGCCGGAGCCGACTTCGACGCGGCACGGGACAGGGCTACGGAGGGCAGGAGCACAGCAGCCGGGACGGACACAGGCGACGGCGGCGCGGGGGAGCGCCCGCTGTCCAAGCTGTGGCACGTCACGCTCAGCGTGTCCGGTGTCGAGTCACCGCTGAAGGAGGTGCGGCGCGGGCTCGAACAGCTCGCCCACGACCACCCCTTCCTGCTGACCAGCCGGTACGCCAACGACCACGCCGAGATCCGGTACTGGGAGGAGGCCCGCGACCTGCACGACGCGGCCGCCGTCGCCCTCCGGCTCTGGGGCGAGCACCGGCAGACCGCGAAGCTCCCGCCGTGGGAGATCGTCGGTCTCGAGGTCATCGACCGGGAGACCTACCACCAGCGGATCGCGGAGGGCTACGGCCCGCCGCCCGCCGCCCCGGTCGGGGTCCACCCCTACTGACCCGCCGGAGGCCCGGGTCCTGACGGGCCGGGCCCCCGAGGTCCGTACGGTGGCACGGGCGCGTCTCGCACTGCGGGATGCGCCCGTCGTCCGTAAGGGGTCGGCACGCCCGTACCAGTACCCTGCGGGCATGACCTCGCTCACGCCCCTCGACAACCTGACCCCGGTCACCCGGGCCGCCCACCAGGCCCGTGGCGCCGCCGCACAGATCGCGCCACTGCCGCGCGCGGCCAAGGACGCCGCCCTCCTCGCCATCGCGGACGCCCTGGAGGCCCGCACCGCGGAGATCGTCGAGGCCAACGCCGAGGACATCGCCAAGGCCCGCGAGGCCGGCACCAGCGAGTCGATCGTCGACCGGCTCGCCCTCACCCCCGAGCGGATCCGTGCCATCGCCGCCGACGTCCGCCACGTCGCCGCCCTGCCCGACCCGGTCGGCGAGGTCGTCCGCGGCTCCACCCTCCCCAACGGCCTCGACCTCCGCCAGGTCCGCGTCCCCCTCGGCGTCGTCGGCATCATCTACGAGGCCCGCCCCAACGTCACGGTCGACGCCGCCGCCCTCTGCCTCAAGGCCGGCAACGCGGTCCTGCTCCGCGGCTCCTCCTCCGCGTACGCCTCCAACACCGCCCTCGTCGACGTCCTCCGCGACGCCGTCGGCGGCGCCGGACTGCCCGCCGACGCGATCCAGCTCGTCCCCGGCGAGTCCCGCGACTCCGTCCGCGAGCTGATGCGCGCCCGCGGCCTCGTCGACGTCCTCATCCCGCGCGGCGGCGCCTCCCTCATCCGCACGGTCGTCGAGGAGTCCACCGTCCCGGTCATCGAGACCGGCACCGGCAACTGCCACGTCTACGTCGACGCCGAGGCCGACCTCGACATGGCCGTCGACATCCTGGTCAACTCCAAGGCCCAGCGGGTCAGCGTCTGCAACGCCGCCGAGACCCTGCTCGTCCACCAGGACGTCGCCGCCGCCTTCCTGCCCCGCGCCTTCGACGCGCTGGCCGAGGCAGGCGTCACCGTCCACGCCGACGAGCGGGTCCTCGCCCACGCCGAGGGCACCAAGGCCACCGTCGTCCCGGCCACCACCGAGGACTGGGAGACCGAGTACCTCTCCCACGACATCGCCGCCGCCGTCGTCGACTCCCTCGACAAGGCCGTCGACCACATCCGCCTGTGGACCTCCGGCCACACCGAGGCCATCGTCACCACCTCGCAGGCCGCCGCCCGCCGCTTCACCCAGCTGGTCGACTCCACCACGGTCGCCGTGAACGCCTCCACCCGCTTCACGGACGGCGGACAGTTCGGCTTCGGCGCCGAGATCGGCATCTCCACCCAGAAGCTCCACGCCCGCGGCCCCATGGGCCTCCCGGAGCTCACCTCCACCAAGTACATCGTGACCGGCGACGGTCACATCCGGTAACACCACCCCGCACCCCTCCTTTCGGCCTTTCCGTACGGGCGGGGAGACTTCGCACTCTCCCTGCCCAAAACCACATCCCCGGTCTACTCTGGATCCGTGCCGGACGACGTGGGGGGCAGGCCGTCCCCGAACGGCTGGGAGCCCGACGGCGAGCGCGGAGGCGCCGCCGAGGGCCGCTGGGACGTGGTCCTGGACGAGGAGTTCGTCCAGGCCGCCACCGTCCACGAGCCGACGGCCGTCGAACGCCTCCTCGCCGCCGCCCAGGCCCGCGCCGAGGCCGAATCCGCTCGCGCCCGCGCCCTGCGGGCCGCCGGCGACGACGACCTCTACGACGAGGGCCGTGACCCCGTCGGCCTCATCTACGAGCCCGACGACGTCGGCGACGACGCCAGCCCCTACGGCCGCCACGGCGGCGCCCTGCGCCCCTACCGGGGCAGCGCCCGCTGGCACCGGCCCGTCGCCTGGCTCCTCGCCCTCCTCATGGGCATCGGCATGGTCGCCCTCGCCTTCACCGCCGTGTACCGCGGCGCCGCCGCCAACCGGCAGGACCAGGTCCCCCCGGCCTCCACCGGCGTCGACGCGCCCAACCCGGCCCCGCCCGCCGCCTCACCGGCCGCCGCGCCCCCGGCCCCCGTCCTCACCGGCGCCCCGGCCACGGCCGCCGCCCCACCGGCCTCCGGCAGCCGGGCGACCGCCGGGCGGACGCCCCCGCCGGCCTCCGTCGCGCCCGGCACACCCTGACACCACCCGGACGGCCGCACCGCCCGCCGGAGCCGTCACCCCGACGGCGGAAAACTTCCGAACTTGTCGTGTACCTGGGCGTTTACCGAAGCCCCCGCCGACCTACCCTGAAGGTATGGCAGGGCGTGGCGACCCGCCTGAGGGGAATCCCGAGGGGCTCCCCGGCGGTGACGACGAGTACCGGGCCGTCGTCTTCGACGAGGCGTTCGTCCGGGCTGCCCAGCTCCAGGAGTACTCCGCCCGGGAACGGATGGGCGAGCACGCGCTCGCCGTCCGCAGCCGCCCCGACCCCACCGGCCGCCGCACCGGCTCCGGCCAGGCCCTCCTGCTGGTCCTGCTGATCCTCCTCGCCTTCGGCACGGCCGTCTATCTCGGCCTGCGCAACCCTTACCAGCCGCCGCTCGACCAGCGCGCCGAGCCGCTGCGCACCACCGTCGTCCCCCTCGCCCCCCAGGGCCCCGTCCCCGGCGGCGACCCGGCCCGGCTCCTCGCCCGCAGCCCCGCCGCCGAGTACCGCTCCGGGGCCGCCGGCATCAACCTCCCCGTCGCCGCCCGCACCACCCACTTCTCCGAGGGCCAGGTCGTCACCGCCCTCAGCATCGCCAAGGACTACCTCGTCGCCTCCTCCCTGGAACCCGACGTCCTCGCCGGCCGGACCGTCCGCCCCGCCCGTCTGCTGCTCGACCCCGACCAGCTCGCCCAGTTCGACCGCAGCGTCGAATCACCCGCCGACGACGGCCGGCACGCCCTCGCCGCCTGGGTGATCCGCTTCGACCCCCGCCGGGTCTCCGTCGCCGAGCCCGCGCCCCGCGTCCAGGGCACCCTCCGCTTCGCCGAGAGCACCGCCGACACCCTGGATGTCACCGCCGACCACACCTTCACCTATGCGCTGCGCCCCGCCGTCCAGGGCCCGGGCGAGCCCGCCGCCTCCCTCTTCACGGTCCACCGCACCCTGCACCTCCGCTTCGACCGCGAGGACCTGCGCATGCACCGGGCCGAGCTGCTGACCAGTACCGTCGAGGCCGGACCGCAGGCCTGCGGGGAGGACACCGGCGGCGCCCTCAGGCCGCTCCTGGCCGGCGCCGAGGCCCCGGCGACGTCCGGCCCGGCCCTCACCGACCCCTACGCCGCCGACCGACCGGCCGCGCCGGCCCTCTGCGGAGCCCTCGCCCCGGCCGCCCAGCCCCGGCCCTGACGCCCGCCCCTGCCGTCCGGTCCTGCCGCCCGGGCCGCCGTCTACTTCCCGGCCCCCTCGTCCGGCTCCCCACCGGTCTCCTTGCCGGACTCCTTCGGGGCGCCGCCCCCGAACACCGTGCGCAGCCGTCCGCCCAGATCGCCCGCGAGGTCGCCGGCCCCGCCGGCTATGTCGCCGACGAGCTTGATCAGCGGATCCTTGCTGTCCCTGACCGTCTGCGCGTAGTGCCCCGCCGACTCCCGGAAGGAGTCCGTGACCGACGTGTCCTTGTCCTCCGAGCGCTTCGGGTAGTGGCCGTCCATCAGCCGCTGGTAGTCCCGGCTCTCCGACCACTTCTTCAGCTCCGCCGCCCGCACCGTGGTGAAGGGGTGCGAGCGCGGCAGCACATTGAGGATCTTCAGGACCGAGTCCCGCAGGTCACCGGCCTTCTCGTACTCGTCCGCCTGGGCGAGGAAGGCGTCCACGTTCATCTCGTGCAGATGATTGCCGCCCGCGATCTTCATCAGGCCCCGCATCGAGGCCCGCAGGTCCTGTCCCACGAGGAGGCCCGCCCGGTCGGCCGACAGCTCCGACTTGCGGAACCACTCGCGCAGCGCGGTCACGAGCGCCATCACCGCCACGTTCCCCAGCGGGATCCAGGCGACCTTCAGTGCCACGTTCGTCAGGAACAGCAGCACCGTCCGGTAGACCGCGTGGCCCGACAGGGCGTGACCGACCTCGTGGCCGACCACCGCCCGCATCTCCTCCTCGTCGAGCAGCTCGACGAGCCCCGTCGTCAGCACGATCACCGGCTCGTCCAGGCCCACGCACATCGCGTTCGGCACCGGGTCCTGCGTCACGTACATCGGCGGGACCTTGTCCAGGTCCAGGATGTAACAGGCGTCCCGCAGCATGTCGTTGAGGTGCGAGAACTGCGCGTCGCTCACCCGGACGGAGTCCGAGAGGTAGAGCAGCCTGAGGCTGCGCTCGGGCAGCAGCCCGCTCAGCGTCTTGAACACCGTGTCGAAGCCGCTCAGCTTCCTCAGCGCGACCAGCGCCGAACGGTCCGCCGGGTGCTCGTAGGCCCGCGAGGAGATGCCGGGGAACCGCTTGCGCTGCCTGCTCGGCACGCTTCCCTGCGGCTTCTCGTCGTGGTTCCGGTCGTGGTTCTCGGTCATGAACGCCCCCTGTCCATCCGTACGAGTCGGTGCTCGTCCCCCTGACACGACCCACCCTAGGCGAGGGCGCTACCGTGGGCGGAGGGCCTGTGGACAACTCGGGTCCTGTGGACAACGAGGGAGCACGACCCGCATGCCCGACATCGCCGAGGCCACCGCCGCCCTCACCGGGATCGCCGCGGCGGCGCAGCAGGGCCCGGGTGACACGCTCCGCGTCGTCCTGCTGGTCTCCATGGTCGGCGGCGCCCTCCTCGCCTGGTTCCTGCTCCGCGGATACGGCCGCGGCGACACCGCCGAACACCCCTCCGAGCAGGCCGGGGACGCCCCCGCCCGAGGGGCGTCCGGGGGTGCCGGGGACGCCAACGCCTGAGTCGGCGTGAGCGGGCCGCGACCGCCCGCATACGATGTGCGCGAAGTCTCCGCTCCCACCCCCGATCGGATAGGTCCCGCCGAAGATGAGCCTCCACAGCACCGCCGCCAACCTCGTCACGCTTGCCTCCGAGGGCGCCGAGCACGGCGGCAACCACGACAGCCTCAACCCGTACGTCACGGGCGGTGGCGCCTTCCTCGCGCTGATGCTGCTGCTCTGGATCACCACCCGCTTCAACCGCGACCGCTGAGCCGGACGCCGACCGGGAGGCCGCTGGGTCGGCGTCCACCGCCGTGCCAGTAGGCTCTGCACGCATGGGAGAGCAGGAAGTGCCTACTGGCGGCAGCGGCAAGCGCCGCCTCGGCGTGATGGGCGGGACGTTCGACCCGATCCATCACGGACACCTGGTGGCGGCCAGCGAGGTCGCCGCCCTGTTCCACCTGGACGAGGTGGTGTTCGTACCGACCGGTGAACCGTGGCAGAAGAGCCACAAGGCCGTGTCGCCCGCCGAGGACCGGTACCTGATGACGGTCATCGCCACCGCGTCCAACCCGCAGTTCTCGGTCAGCCGCATCGACATCGACCGCGGCGGCGCCACCTACACCATCGACACCCTGCGCGAGCTCCACTCGCTCAACGCCGACTCCGACCTCTTCTTCATCACCGGGGCCGACGCGCTCTCGCAGATCCTCACCTGGCGCGACGCGGACGAGTTCTTCTCCCTCGCCCACTTCATCGGCGTCACCCGACCGGGTCACGACCTCACCGACGACGGACTTCCCAAGGGCGGAGTCTCCCTCGTCGAGATCCCCGCCCTCGCCATCTCGTCCACCGACTGCCGCGCACGGGTGGCCGCGGGCGACCCCGTCTGGTATCTCGTCCCGGACGGCGTGGTGCGCTACATCGACAAGCGCCAGCTGTACCGCGGCGAGTGAGTCCCGGGGAGGGGCACCGGTGAACGACCAGCAGAACCCGTACGACCCGTACTATCCGCAGCCGCAGATCATCGGCTACGACGTGTACGGGCAGCCGGTGTACCAGCAGCCGGCCCAGGCCCCCCAGCAGCCCGCGTACGACCCGTACGCCGGGCAGCAGCAGACGTACGGCCACGACCCCTACGCCCAGCCCCAGGCGCCCCAGCAGCCCCAGAGCCCGCAGCCGCCCTCGTACGACGCCTACGCCGGGCAGCAGCAGGGCCAGGGCTACGCCCCGCAGCAGCCCGCCTACGATCCGTACGAGACCTACGGCGGCGGGCAGCAGTGGCAGGCCGCCGAGCCCGCGGCGCCCGTCACCGCCGCCCCGGCCGGCGTCCCCGGCCAGCGGCCCGCCCCCGAACCGCCCGCCGCGCCCGCCGCGTCCCGGCGGGCGGACGCCGGCGACGACAGGGAGTACCGCACCGAGCAGTTCTCCTTCATCGAGGAGCCCGACGAGGACTCCGAGGACGTCATCGACTGGCTCACGTTCACCGAGAGCCGGTCGGAGCGCCGCGAGGAGGCCCGTCGGCGCGGCCGCAACCGGGTGATCGCCCTCGTCGTCGTCCTGGCCCTCGCCGTCATCGGCGGCGTCGGCTACCTCTGGTCCGCCGGCCTCCTCCCCGGCACCGGGGACTCCGCGCAGAAGGACCAGGCCGCCGCCACGGGCCCGCAGCGGCGCGACACGATCGTCCTCCACCTCCACGACATCCAGGGCGGCGGCACCTCCACCGCCCTCCTCGTGGACAACTCCACCACCAAGCAGGGCACCACCGTCCTGCTGCCCAACGCCCTCGCCGTCGCCGACTCCGAAGGCTCCGCCACCACCCTCGGCAAGTCCGTCGAGGAGGACGGCTCCAGCGGCACCCGCGAAGCCCTCGACACCCTCCTCGGCGCCAAGATCGCCGGAACCTGGCGCCTCGACTCCCCGTACCTGGAGAACCTCGTCGAGTACCTCGGCGGCATCGAGGTCGACACCGACACCGCCGTCCCGGACCCCAAGGGCAAGAAGGGCGCCGACCCGCTCGTCGCCCAGGGCGAGAAGCAGACCCTCACCGGCCGCGGCGCCGTCGCCTACGCCACCTACCGCGCGGCCGGCGAGGCCGAGGCCAAGCAGCTCCAGCGCTTCGGCCAGGTGGTGAACGGCATGCTGCGGAAGATGCCCAGCGACCCCGCCAACGCCACGACGGCCATCGAGTTCCTCCAGCAGATCGCCGACCCCTCCCTCCCCGAGAAGGACCTCGGCGCCTCCCTCGCCAAGCTCGCCGGCCACGCCAAGACCGGCGCCTACAAGACCGCGCTCCTCCCCGTCGGCGAGGACGGGACGCTCGCCGAGGGCACCGGCGACAGCGTCGTCAAGGACATCCTCGGCGGCAAGGTCACCGCCGTCGAAGCCGGCGGAGTGCCGCGGGTCTCGGTCAAGGACGCCACCGGCGAGGACGCCGTCGAGGCGGCCAAGGTCGCCCTGATCAACGGCGGCTACGCGTTCGTCGGCGGAAGCAAGACCGACAGCCAGGCGAAGTCCCAGGTCGTCTACGGCGACGACGCCCAGAAGGCCACCGCCGCCGAGGTCGCCAAGACCCTCGGACTGCCGGCCGGATCGGTCGTCAAGGGCAAGCCCGCGGGCAACGCCGCCGTCACCGTCGTCCTCGGCCGGGACTACGAGATTCCGGGCGCGTCGTAATCGTTTGCGGGGTCGTCGGCGGTCCGTGAGACCCTGGAGGGGTACCCGACCGCCGACGAAAGCCTGCCTGTGACCGCCACGGATCGCTCCATCGAGCTCGTCAACGCCGCCGCCCAGGCGGCGGCCGACCGGCTCGCCCACGACATCATCGCGTACGACGTCAGCGACGTGCTGTCGATCACCGACGCCTTCCTGCTCGCCTCCGCGCCCAACGACCGCCAGGTCAAGTCGATCGCCGAGGAGATCGAGGAGCGGCTCCAGAAGGAACTCGGCGCCAAGCCGGTCCGCCGCGAGGGCGACCGCGACGCCCGCTGGATCCTCCTCGACTACGTCGACATCGTCGTCCACGTGCAGCACAGCGAGGAGCGGGTCTTCTACGCCCTCGAGCGGCTGTGGAAGGACTGCCCCGAGCTGCCCCTGCCCGAGGACGCCGTCAAGACCCGCGGCAAGGCGGCCGAGCACGCCGCCCTGACCGGCGCCGACCTCGACAGGGCGGACGGTGAGCTGAGCTGAGCACCACCAAGGGCGGCACCGGCCGCCGCATCGTCCTGTGGCGCCACGGCCAGACCTCCTGGAACCTGGAGCGCCGCTTCCAGGGCTCGACCGACATCGAGCTCACCGAGGCCGGCGTCCACCAGGCCCGCCGCGCCGCCCGGCTGCTCGCCGCCCTCCGTCCCGACGCGATCGTCGCCTCCGACCTGAAGCGGACGGCGGCCACCGCCGCCGAGCTGGCCGCGCTCACCGGCCTTCCGGTCGCCCACGACGCCGCGCTGCGGGAGACGTACGCGGGGGAGTGGCAGGGCCTCACGCACGAGGAGATCGTCGGACGGTTCGGCGAGCAGTACGCCGCGTGGAAGCGCGGCGAGCCGGTGCGCCGGGGCGGCGGCGAGCTGGAGACCGAGGTGGCCGACCGGGCCGCCCCGGTGATCCTGGAGCACGCCGACAAGCTCCCGGCGGAGGGCACTCTGGTCGTGGTCAGCCACGGCGGCACCATCCGTACCGCCATCGGCCGGCTCCTCGGCCTGGAGCCGCACCACTGGGAGGGCCTGGGCGGCCTCTCGAACTGCTCCTGGTCCGTCCTCGGCGAGGGGGCGCGCGGCTGGCGCCTCCTGGAGCACAACGCGGGCTCGCTGCCCGAGCCGGTCCTCGGCGACGACACCTGACGTCCCGGCCCGGCCCCCTGGGCCGCCGGACAGCCCGGATTTCACTTTCCGGCAGGTCACAGGCTAAAGTTCTTCTTGTTCGCGGCGCTGAGCGCCAAGGACGCGAGGGGCTATAGCTCAGTTGGTAGAGCGCCTGCATGGCATGCAGGAGGTCAGGAGTTCAATTCTCCTTAGCTCCACA
>NZ_BMTV01000008.1:77894-79730 GCF_014649855.1 Streptomyces roseolus
TCACCGGATCCCGTTCCCCAAGAGGGGGGCGGGATCTGTTGTTTTGTCACTTCTGAGGGCCGCCCGGCCATGGCAGAATCGGACGGCCGGAGGGGGATCAGGTCCGGACGGGAGGGTGGCCTTGGGTGCGCACAGGCGGAAGTGCGACTGGTGCGGCAGCGGCACGCCCATCGTGCGGGACATGGACCCCGTCAACCCCGAGTACCAGTACTGGTGCGAGGAGTGCGCGCGGGCGCTGATCATAAAGGGCGACCCCATCGAGACCTACCGCGAGCTGGAAGGGGAGCCGATCTACGGCCGGCTCCTCGACGAGCACTGCACCCTGAAGCGGTTCTACTCCTTCGCCACGGCCTGACGCTCCCGGACCGCCACCGGCTCCCGGGGAGCCTCCGGCGCCGCCGCCCGCGGGGACCTCCGCACCGCCAGGGCGTACCCGGCGAAGACCGCCAGGGCCGTCAGCGGATAGACCGCCGACAGCAGCATCTGACCCGCGTTCTGGTCGAGTTCGGGCCGGCCCGGGTCGTGCGGCACCCACCACAGGGCGAACGAGGCGAAGGCCAGGGCCACCGCGCCCGTCAACCACCACGCGCGCGTGCGGTCGTGCAGCAGGATCAGCAGCGGCACGCACCAGACCCAGTGGTGGGACCAGGAGATCGGCGAGACCATCAGCGCCGCGAAGGCGGTGACGACCACGGCCACCGGCTTGTCGCCACGCACCGCCGCCCGCACCGCCAGCGCCATCGCCGCGCCGCCCAGCAGGACCGCCGCCGCCAGCCACCACAGGCCGGGCGCGTCCGTGTGCATCAGCCGGGCCAGGACCCCGCTGAGGGACTGATTCGCGGTCTCCTCGGCGTGTCCGACCCGGCCGGTCTCGAAGAGCGTCCGCGTCCAGAAGGTCCTGGAGTCCGCCGGCAGCGCCGCCACCATGGCCAGCGTCGTGACCAGGAAGACCCCGGTGGCGGTCAGCGCGGTGCGCAGCCACTGGTTCATCCCCCGGTCCCGCCGCCACAGCAGCAGCCCCGCGGCGAGGAGCAGCACCACGAAGAGGCCCGGTGTGAGTTTCACCGCGGTCGCCAGACCGATGCCCAGGCCGGCCCAGCGGCTGCCCTCGCGGCGGGTGAGGTCCCACAGCACCGCCACCGCGACCAGCAGGTTGATCTGCCCGTACCGGAGGGTCGTCCACACCGGTTCGCACCAGACCACGACCGCCGCGACCCACAGGGTCGTACGCCACAGGTCGGCCCGCCGCGCGGGCGAGGCGAGCGCCGGGCGGACCAGCTGGAGCGAGAGGCGCACCAGGGCCACCACGAGCAGCAGGTTCCCCGCGGTGGAGAACGTCCGCATCAGCGGGACGCCCACCAGGGTCAGCGGCAGGAACAGCACGGCGGCGAACGGCGGATAGGTCATCGCCAGGTTCGCCGAGGTGGCGCGCATCGCGTACAGGTCGCCGCCGGCCCGCAGGGTCTCGGCCTCGGCCCGGTAGACCATGACGTCGAGCATGTTCACGTGGGCGACGCGCTGCGCCACCCAGAAGGCCGCGAACGAGATCAGGCAGGCGGCCGCGGCGGCGACCAGGGGCCACGGCCGGGCGCGGGACGGGGAAGGCGGGGAGGGGGACACGGAGGGGGACACAGGGGGCGACCCTACCCGGAGCCTCCGACAGTGCCGGAGAAACGGATTTGGAGTTCTGCCCGGCGGCCGGTTACTGTTCTGTCCGTCGCCGCGAGGAAGACCCGAGAGGGAGCCGGACGGACGATCGTGAGGGGCTATAGCTCAGTTGGTAGAGCGCCTGCATGGCATGCAGGAGGTCAGGAGTTCAATTCTCCTTAGCTCCAC
>NZ_BMTV01000008.1:79926-285753 GCF_014649855.1 Streptomyces roseolus
AGAAGCGGGTCATCCGGATCGGATGACCCGCTTCGTCGTTCCCGCCCGGCCGGTGGACATCGATGCGGCCCGTGTGAGCGCTGCGGTACCCTGGCGCCATGCGTGCCGTACGCCTCCTGCTTATCGAGCCGCGCTGACCAGTCCCGACGGGCGGAAGAGACCCCGTCGGAGTCGGCGCGGCGTCCCCTCCTGTGCGAGGGGATTTTTCATTTCGTGGCAGTTCGTGGCAGTGGGCAGAGACGATCGATGGAGCTTCTAGGACCATGACCGAGATCAACACGGCCGCCGAGACGGCGGCCCCGCATCGCTACACGGCGGCCATGGCCGCCGACATCGAGGCACGCTGGCAGGACGTCTGGGACGCCGAGGGCACCTACGAGGCGCCGAACCCCTCCGGTGACCTGGCGGGCGACCCCGAGGTCGCCGCCCGCCCCAAGAAGTTCATCATGGACATGTTCCCGTACCCCTCCGGTGCGGGCCTCCACGTCGGCCACCCGCTCGGCTACATCGCCACGGACGTCTTCGCCCGCCACGCGCGCATGACCGGCCACAACGTGCTCCACACCCTCGGCTTCGACGCCTTCGGCCTGCCCGCCGAGCAGTACGCCGTGCAGACCGGCACGCACCCGCGCGTGTCCACCGAGGCCAACATGGAGAACATGAAGGTCCAGCTGCGCCGGCTGGGCCTGGGCCACGACAAGCGCCGGTCGTTCGCCACGATCGACCCCGAGTACTACAAGTGGACCCAGTGGATCTTCCTGCAGATCTACAACTCCTGGTACGACACCGAGGCCGCCAAGGCCCGCCCGATCGCCGAGCTGATCGAGCAGTTCGAGAACGGCACCCGTGAGGTCCCCGGCTCCACGCGCGCGTGGGCCGAGCTGTCCGCCGCCGAGCGCGCCGAGGTCCTGGGCGAGTACCGCCTGGCGTACGCCTCCGACGCGCCGGTCAACTGGTGCCCCGGCCTGGGCACCGTCCTCGCCAACGAGGAGGTCACCGCCGACGGACGCTCCGAGCGCGGCAACTTCCCCGTCTTCAAGGCGAAGCTGCGCCAGTGGAACATGCGCATCACCGCCTACGCGGACCGCCTGCTGGACGACCTCGACGGCCTGGACTGGCCCGAGGCCATCAAGCTGCAGCAGCGCAACTGGATCGGCCGCTCCGAGGGCGCCCGCGTCGACTTCCAGGTCGGCGACACCGGTGCCATCACCGTCTTCACCACCCGCCAGGACACCCTCTTCGGCGCCACCTACATGGTCCTGGCCCCCGAGCACGACCTGGTCGAGAAGATCGTCCCGGCCGCCTGGCCCGAGGGCACCCACGACGTGTGGACCGGCGGCCACGCCACCCCCGCGGAGGCCGTCGACGCCTACCGCAAGCAGGCCGCCTCCAAGTCCGACGTCGAGCGCCAGGCCGACGCCAAGGAGAAGACCGGCGTCTTCACCGGCGCGTACGCGACCAACCCGGTCAGCGGCGAGCAGGTCCCCGTCTTCATCGCCGACTACGTCCTCATGGGCTACGGCACCGGCGCCATCATGGCCGTCCCCGCCCACGACGCCCGCGACTTCGCCTTCGCGCGCGCCTTCGAACTGCCGATGCGCTGCGTCGTCGAGCCGAACGACGACCGCGGCACCGACCCGTCCACCTGGGACGACGCCTTCGCCTCGTACGAGGCCAAGCTGGTCAACTCCGCCGGCGACGAGATCTCCCTGGACGGTCTGGGCGTCGTCGACGCCAAGGCGAAGATCACCGCCTGGCTCGCCGACCGCGGCATCGGCGAGGGCACCGTCAACTTCCGCCTCCGCGACTGGCTGTTCAGCCGCCAGCGGTACTGGGGCGAGCCCTTCCCGATCGTCTACGACGAGGACGGCGTCGCCCACGCGCTGCCCGAGTCGATGCTGCCGCTGGAGCTGCCCGAGGTCGAGGACTACTCGCCGCGGACCTTCGACCCGGACGACGCCGACACCCAGCCCGAGACCCCGCTCTCCCGCAACGAGGAGTGGGTCAACGTCACCCTCGACCTGGGCGACGGGCCGAAGAAGTACCGCCGCGAGACCAACACCATGCCCAACTGGGCCGGTTCCTGCTGGTACGAGCTGCGCTACCTCGACCCGCACAACGACCTGAAGCTGGTCGACCCGGCCATCGAGCAGTACTGGATGGGCCCGCGCGAGTCCATGCCCACCGGCGGCGTCGACCTGTACGTCGGCGGCGCCGAGCACGCCGTGCTCCACCTGCTGTACGCCCGCTTCTGGTCGAAGGTCCTCTTCGACCTGGGCCACATCTCCTCGGCCGAGCCCTTCCACAAGCTCTACAACCAGGGCATGATCCAGGCCTTCGTCTACCGCGACGCCCGCGGCATCGCCGTGCCGGCCGCCGAGGTCGAGGAGCGCGACGGCGCCTACTGGTACGAGGGCGAGAAGGTCAGCCGCGTCCTCGGCAAGATGGGCAAGTCCCTGAAGAACGCCGTCACGCCGGACGAGATCTGCGTCGAGTACGGCGCCGACACCCTGCGCCTGTACGAGATGGCGATGGGCCCGCTGGACGTCTCCCGCCCGTGGGACACCCGTGCCGTGGTCGGCCAGTACCGGCTGCTCCAGCGGCTGTGGCGCAACATCGTCGACGAGGCGACCGGCGAGGTCACCGTCGTGGACACCGCGCCCGACGAGGACACGCTGCGCGCCCTGCACAAGGCCATCGACGGCGTCGCGCAGGACATGGCAGCGATGCGCTTCAACACGGCCATCGCCAAGATCACCGAGCTGAACAACCACCTGACCAAGGCCGGCGGCGCGGTCTCCCGCCCCGTGGCCGAGCAGCTGGTGCTGCTGGTCGCCCCGCTCGCCCCGCACATCGCGGAGGAGCTGTGGCACCGCCTCGGTCACACCGACTCGGTCGTCCACCAGGACTTCCCGGTCGCCGACCCGGCGTACGTCGTCGACGAGACCGTGACCTGCGTCGTGCAGATCAAGGGCAAGGTCAAGGCCCGTCTGGAGGTCTCGCCGTCGATCACCGACGCCGAGCTGGAGGCGCTGGCGCTGGCCGACCCGCACGTCGTCGCGGCCCTCGGCGGGGCCGAGATCCGCAAGGTGATCGTGCGCGCGCCGAAGCTGGTGAACATCGTGGCCTGAACGGCCCCGGCGCTCCGAGAGCCCTGTGAGGCCCGCGTGCTCCGAGTCACCCGAGTGACCCGAGTGGTCCGGCGGGGCTAGGGGTTTCCCCTACGGGCAGGTTGGGGGTTCCGATGGAACCCTCCGCCTGCCCGTTCCGTTTACCGTGGAAGAACCACAGCCGTGGGACGCCGACGGAGCCTGAGGAGCGACACACCATGGAAGCCGCGATTGTCACGATCCTGGCGCTGCTCTTCCTCTCGTTCGTGGCGCTCGGGGTCTACGCCACGGTGAAGGTGGCCAAGGCTGCCAAGCGCGGCGTCGACCGGACGCTCGACCAGGCCAGGCGCACCGTCGAGGACACCACGCTGAAGGCCAAGAGCTTCGGGCAGGTCGGCGTCGCCGCCGAGCTGGCGAAGCTGCGGCTCGCGCTGCGCGGCTCGATGCGCGCCACCCAGGACGCGCTCCAGGCGGGGGCCGTCGAGGACGCGTCGCTGCGGGAATCGCTCGACCTCTTCGCCCGGCTCAGCGCGCACGGCCGCGAACTGGACGAGGACCTCAAGCGGCTGGAGCGGGAGCCCGACAAGGCGTACGTGGCCGGGCAGCTGGCCGCGCTCACCGAGCGGACCGAGCGGATCACCGGCTCGGCCGACGCGCTGCGGCGGGCCGCCCATGACCGGGCCCGCCGGTTCGCCGAGGACGACCTGGAGACGCTGAGCGCCCAGATCGACGTGGAGACGGGCGCGCTGCGCCACTGGACCACCGTCGACGGGGGGACGAACGGGACGGAGACGTCGCAGGCGTGGTACGAGTCGGCCCCCGGGACTCCGGAGCAGACGCCGGCCCAGCCGCGGCCGCAGGCCGGGGAGGCTCCGCAGGCGATCACGGCACCCGACCCCCGGACGACCGCGTACCCGTGGGAGAAGACGGCGCGGCCGGAGTCCGCGGGCTGACCGTCGGCACGGGCAGCTCCCGCCGGGAGGCGGCGGTGGACGGGGACCGGGGCCGGACGCTCCACGGCGCGGCGACAGCGGCTGTGACCCGGGCCGGGCTGCCGAGTGGCGGTCGCGGCGGGTAACCTCCCGCTCATGTCCCGGCATGTCGCGATCGTCACCGATTCCACGGCCTACCTGCCACCCCAGACGATGGAGCGGCACGCCATCACCGCGGTCCCGCTGACCGTCGTCATCGGCGACCGCGCCCTTCTGGAAGGCACCGAGATCTCGGCCAGATCGCTCGCCGAGGCGCTGCAGAAGCGGCGGTCCGTCACCACCTCCCGACCCAGCCCCGAGGTCTTCGCCGCCGCCTACCGCGAGGCCGCGGAGGCGGGCGCGCGGGGGATCGTCTCGCTGCACCTCTCCGCCGAGGTCTCCGGCACCTACGACGCCGCCGTGCTCGCGGCCAAGGAGGCGCCCGTTCCCGTACGGGTCGTGGACACCCGCATGATCGGCATGGCCCTCGGCTTCTGCGCGCTGGCGGCGGCGGAGGTCGTGGAGGGCGGGGGCTCGCTGGAGGAGGCGGTCGCGGCGGCCGAGAAGCGGGCCGGGGACACCTCCGCCTACTTCTACGTCGACACCCTCGACTACCTGCGCAGGGGCGGCCGGATCGGGACCGCGCAGGCGCTGCTCGGCTCCGCCCTCGCGGTGAAGCCGCTCCTCGAACTCGACGGAGGCCGCATCGAGCTGCGGGAGAAGGTGCGGACCGCGTCCAAGGCGATCGCGAGGCTGGAGGAGCTGGCCGCCGAGCAGGCGGGCTCCGGACCCGTCGACATCGCGGTCCACCACCTCTCCGCGCCGGAGCGGGCCGACGCGCTGGCCGAACGCCTGCGGGCCCGCGTCCCCGGGATCGGGGAGCTGCACGTCAGCGAGGTGGGCGCCGTGATCGGCGCGCACACCGGGCCGGGGCTGCTCGCGGTGGTCGTCTCACCGCGCTGAGACAGGCTCTCTCACCCTTGTGGGTGAGGGAGTTGTCCACAGGGCCGTCGCTGTCCACGGAAGCCGGAGGGCGACGGCACGGGGGTGGGGCGGAGCCTACCGTCGCAGACATGGATCTTCGTACGGCTTCTTCGTTCTCCGTTCCTTCTTCGACCTCGTCCCGTTCCGCCAGGGGCGGGCCCGGGCCGGTGGGGCCTCGGCGGGGTGCGCCGCCCGGGCGGGCGCGGCGGCGGGCCCGGGTGCGCCGCGTCCTGGCACCGCCCGGTCCGACCGGGGGTGAGACGGGCGTCGTGCGGGAGCGGGGGGACGCGCTCTTTCCGCCGCCGTCACCGCCTGTGCCGCCCCTGCCGTTGGCCGAGGAGCCGGCGGTGGCCGAGGAGCCCGTGGTCGAGGCCGTGGGGGAGCGGCGGTGGCGGGCGGCGGTGCGGGAGCGGCTGCCGTTGTGGGTGCAGACGCGGTGCGGACTGGAGCCGAGGTCGCTGGCGGCGCTCGCCGTGGTCCTCGTGGTGGCGGCCTGTGCGGCGGGCGGGTTCTTCTGGGCGGGGCGGCCGGAACAGGTGCGGGCGCCGGAGCTCGTGGGGGTCGCGCCGGTGGCGGCTTCGCCCGCCTCGGCGTCGGCGTCGGCAAGGCCTGGTGGAGGCGCCGGTCCTGGTGGAGGTGTCGGCCCCGGCGGGGGCGCGGCCGCGGCGGAGGTCGTCGTCGACGTGGCGGGGAAGGTGCGCCGGCCGGGGGTGCTGACGCTGCCGGCCGGGTCGCGGGTCGCGGACGCGCTGCGGGCCGCGGGGGGTGTGCGGGCGGGGGCGGACCTGACGGGGCTCAACCGTGCCAGGGTCCTCTTCGACGGTGAGCAGGTGCTCGTCGGGGTGGCCGGAGGGCCGGCCGGCGGGAGTACGACATCGGGCGCGGGACCGGGAGCGGGGACGGCCGGGAGCGGTGTGCCGTTGAGCCTCAACGCGGCGACGGCCGAGCAGTTCGACGGACTGCCGGGCGTGGGACCGGTACTCGCGCGGCGGATCGTCGACCACCGTACGGAGCGGGGCGGTTTCCGCTCGGTCGAGGAGTTGCGCGAGGTCGACGGGATCGGCGAGCGGCGCTTCGCGGACCTTCAGCCGTTGGTGCGGCCGTGACGCGGGACCAGGAGGGGTGGAAGGAGGAGCCGGCCGATCTGCGGCTCGTTCCGCCGGCGTTGGCCGCGTGGGCGGCGTCCGCGGCGGCACTGGGGGTGGCGGGCTGGTGGGCGGCGGCCGGGGTGGGGCTCTGCCTGGCCGGTGCGGTGGCGTTGTTGACGCCGGCGGTGGCGAGGTGGCTGACGAGGGGGCGGGATCCCGCTCAGGGCGGAGTGCCGGGCGGGGAGCCGGAAGGAGGGGCGTCGGGAGGAGGGGCTCGGGGTGGTGCGTCGCCGGGGTGGCGGCTGCGGGCCACCGCGTGGGCGGGGGTGTTGCTGTGCGCCGCGGCCGGGGCCGCTTCGGCGGGGTTGCACGCGGCGGATCTGCGACGGGGGCCGGTTCCCGTCCTGGCCGAGGCGTACGGGCGGGGCTGGGCGGAGGTGACGGTGACCTCGGATCCCCGGCTCACCCGGCCGCGGGTGAGCGGGCGGGCGATGGTGCCGGTGTCGGTGGTGATGGACGCCGAGGTGGTCCGGGTGGAGCGGACGGACGGGGCGGTCGTGCGGACCCGCGCGCCGGTGCTGCTGATCGTGCCGCCGGGGGAGGGGCGGGACGCCTGGCTACGGCTGCTGCCGTCCACGCGGCTGCGGGTCGCCGCCCGCTTCACGCCTCCCAGGGAACCCGGCGACCCGTACGCGGCCGTGCTGAAGTCCGGGGCCGGGCCGCCGCGGATCGTGGGACCGCCGAGCGCGCTCCAGCGGACGGCCGGCGAGTTGCGGGCCGGGCTGCGGGCGGCGACCGACGGGCTGGCGCCGGACGCGCGGGCGCTGCTCCCGGGCCTTGTCGTGGGGGACACCTCGCGGATCGGCACCGAGTTGCGGGACGCCTTCGAGGCCACGGATCTCATGCATGTGCTGGCCGTATCGGGGAGCAACCTCTCGATCGTGCTGCTCCTGCTCGTCGGGCGCCCGGGGCGGGCGCGGCGGGTGGAGCGGGGCGGGGTGGCTCCGAGGATCGGGCTCTCGCTGCGCGGCACCGCGCTGGCGGGGGCGGGGCTGACGGTGGCGTTCGTCGTCGTGTGCCGGCCCGATCCGAGCGTGCTGCGGGCGGCGGCCTGCGGGCTGGTCGCGCTGCTCGCGATCGCCACCGGGCGGAGGAGGTCGCTGATCCCGGCGCTGGCCGCGGTGGTGCTGGTCCTGGTGCTGTACGACCCCTGGCTGGCACGGAGTTACGGGTTCCTGCTGTCGGTGCTCGCGACCGGGGCGCTGCTGGTGGTGGCGCCGGGATGGAGCGAGGCGCTGCGGCGGCGCGGGGTGCCGGGGAGGATCGCGGAGGCGCTGGCCGCGGCGCTGGCGGCGCAGGCGGTGAGCGCGCCGGTCGTGGTGGTCTTCGCGGCCCGGACGAGTCTGGTGGCGATTCCGGCGAACCTCCTCGCGGAGCCGGCGGTGGCGCTCGCGACGGTGTTCGGCTTCGGGACGCTCGCGGTGGCGCCGGTGTGGGCGGCGGGAGCGGAGGGCCTGGCGTGGGTGGCGGGGTGGCCGGCCGGGTGGATCGCCCGGGTGGCCAGGACGGGGGCGGCGCTGCCGGGTGCGGAGCTGGCGTGGCCCGGCGGCTGGTGGGGAGGCGCGGCGCTGGCGCTCGTGACGGTCGCCGTGGTGGTCGGGGTGAGGCGGCTGCGGCACCGGACGTGGCCGGTGGTCGGGGTGGTCGTGCTGCTGGTGCTCGTGGTGGCCCGCCCGGTGCCGCTGGTGCGCTGGGTCAGCGGCTGGCCGCCGCCGGGCTGGGTGTTCGCGATGTGTCAGGTCGGCCAGGGGGACGCCACGGTGCTCGCGGCCGGCGAGGGCGCGGGGGTGGTGGTGGACGCGGGGCCGGATCCGGCGGCGGTGGACCGCTGCCTGCGCGAACTGGAGGTGAGACAGGTGCCGTTGCTGGTGCTGACGCACTTCCACGCCGACCATGTGGCCGGGCTTCCCGGGGTGTTGAAGGGACGGGGAGTCGGGGCGATCCAGACGACGGGGCTCGAAGAGCCGCCGGGGCAGGCGGAGTTCGTACGGAGGGAGGCGAGGGCCGCCGGGGTGCCGGTGGCGCGGGCGGAGCCGGGGGAGCGGCGGCGGGTCGGAGCGCTGGAGTGGCGGGTGCTGTGGCCACCGGCCGGGCCGGCGCCGCCGGACGGCGGGCCGAACGACGCCAGCGTCACGCTGCTGGTCCGGGGGCCGGGCGGGGTGAGCGTGCTGCTGCTCGGTGATCTGGAGCCGCCGGCGCAGCGGGCCCTGTGGCGGGCGCATCCGGAGCTGGGCGCGGTGGACGTGCTGAAGGTCGCCCACCACGGGTCCGCGCACCAGGACCCGGGGCTGACCGCTGCGGTGCGGCCGCGGCTGGCGCTGGTGTCCGCCGGCCGGGACAACCCGTACGGGCATCCGTCGCCCCGGACGCTGGCGGCGTTGCGGGCGGGCGGGGCGCGGGTGCTGCGGACGGACCTGGACGGGGCGATCGCGGTGGCGGGCGCGGGGAGGGGGCTGGTGGCGGTGGCGCGCGGCTGGTGACCCTCGAGGAAGGGCGTGCCGGCGGGAAGCACTTGTAAAGAAACGCTTGTAAAGGAGTCTTTCTATAGGTAATTTTAGATCATGACGGAGAACAGTGCGTCGCACCCCGAGGAAGAGAAGCGCCACAGCGTCAGGCTGACCGACCCCCGGGCGCTGCGGGCCTACGCCCACCCCCTGCGGATGACCCTGGTCGGGCAGCTGCGCCGGCACGGGCCGTTCACCGCCACCCGGGCCGCCGAGCTGACCGGCGAATCGGTGGCCAGCTGCTCGTACCACCTGCGGATACTCGCCAAGTACGGGCTCGTGGAAGAGGCGCCGGGCGGGCGCGGCAGGGAGAAGCCCTGGCGGGCCACCGCCCGGTACACCGAGTGGCCCGGCTACAGCGAGGACCCCTCGGTCGCGCAGGCGACCGACGAGCTCAACGTGGCTGTCGCCGAACGCTACTTCGGACGGTTCGCCCAGGTCCTGGAGAACCGGACGGGCGTCACGAAGGAGTGGCGGGAGGCCGAGCTGTTCGGGGACGCGCTGGTGTACCTCACCCCTGACGAGCTCCACGCCCTCGGGGAGCGGATCGACGAGCTGCTCGGTGCCTACCTCGGCCGTGAGGACGACCCGGCCGCCCGGCCCGAGGGTGCGCGGCCCGTCAGCTTTCTGAAGATCGCCTACCTGGACCCCGATCCCGGCCCCGACGACGACAAGGACTGACGAGAATGGGCCTCACCGCACGGGTTCCGGCGCTGCTGCGCGAGCGCACCTTCCGCCGCTACTGGACGGGGCAGACCGTCTCGCTCGTCGGAGACCAGATCTCCCTGATGGCGCTGCCGCTCGCCGCCGTCCTCGTGCTCGGGGCCGACGCCGCCCAGATGGGCTGGCTCAAGACCCTCGAACTCCTCCCGGCCCTGCTGCTCAACCTGCCCTTCGGGGCCTGGGCAGACCGGCGGGCCAACCGCCGCCGGATCATGATCGCCACGGATCTGGGGCGGGCCGCGCTGCTGCTCACCCTGCCCGTCGCCTACACCCTCGACCTGCTGACGCTGGGTCAGCTCTACCTCGTCGCCTTCGGGGTGGGCGCGCTGTCGGTGCTCTTCGAGGTCTGCAACTCCACGCTCTTCGCGTCCCTCGTCCCGACCGAGCGGTACGTGCAGGCCAACTCGCTGGTGAACGGAAGCCGTTCGATGGCCTGGCTGGCCGGACCCGGCATCGGCGGCGTCCTCGTCCAGGTGCTCACCGCTCCTCTGGCGCTGCTCGCGGACGCCCTCACCTATCTCGTGTCGGCGGGGTACCTGGCGAAGATACGGCCGGCCGAGCCCGCCCCGGCGCCCGTGACCAAGGGGCACTTCACGGAGGGGATGCGGTGGGTGCTGCGGGAGCCGTCGATGCGGGCGCTCTTCGCCGCCTCCGGCACCGTCCAGTTCTTCAACTACATGTTCCACACCCTCTTCGTGCTCTACGTGACCCAGGACCTCGGTCTCGGCGCGGGCCTGCTCGGCCTGGTGCTCGGCACCGGAGCCGTCGGCGGTCTGCTCGGGGCGATGTGGAGCGGGGCGGTCGTCCGCCGGCTCGGCATCGGCGGCTCCCTCGTCGCAGGCTTCCTCGGCTTCACCCTGCCGCTGGTCCTCATACCCGCGGCGGACGGACCGCTGCCGCTCGTCGTGGGAGTGCTGTTCGCCGCCGAGTTCCTGTCCTGCGTCGGCGTGATGATCGTCGACGTGGCCGCAGGCTCCTTCCAGATGGCGCTCATCCCCGAGACCATGCGCGCCAGGGTCATGGGAGCCTTCCGCACCCTGAACCACGGCTTCCGTCCCCTCGGGGCGCTCGCCGGAGGCGTGCTGGGCACCGCGGTCGGCCTCCGTCCCACCCTCTGGATCGCCACGGTGGGAGGCGTCTTCGCGGTCCTGTGGCTGCTGCCCTCGCCCCTGGCCCGCATGCGCGAACTGCCCTCCCGGGAGCGGGAATCGGCCGTCGCCGCCCCGTGACACCGGTGAACCGGCAGACTTCCCCCATGACTGATCACGAGAAGCCCGGGAGGCTGCCGGACACGGCCGTGGAGCGCTACCTGGAGCGCATCGGGGCCGCACGGCCGGAGCGGGCGGACGCCGGGGCGCTGCGGGAGCTGCACCTGAGACATCTGCTGGCCGTGCCCTTCGAGAACCTCTCGATCCACCTCGGGGAGGACATCGTCCTCGACGAGAGGGCGCTGGTGGACAAGGTGACGGTGGCCCGGCGGGGCGGGTTCTGTTACGAGCTGAACACCGCGTTCGCCGCGCTGCTCCGGGCGCTCGGCTACCGGGCCGAGCTGCTCCAGGCCCGGGTCCTCGGCCCGGACGGCCGGGTGGGGATCCCGTACGACCACATGGCGCTGCTCGTGGAGGACGCGGACGGGGGGCGCTGGCTGGCCGACGTGGGCTTCGGCGACCACAGCCACCTTCCCCTCGCCTTCGACGAGCGCGGGGAACAGGCCGACGCCTCCGGCGTCTTCGTGATCCGGGACGTCCCGGGGACGGACGGGGACCTCGACGTGGTGCGGGACGGAAGGCCTCAGTACCGGCTGGAGCCGCGACCGCGGGCGCTCGCGGACTTCGAGGCCGGCGCCTGGTACCACCGGACCTCGCCCGAGTCGCACTTCACCCGCGGGGTGATCTGCTCGCTGCTCACCGAGGACGGCCGGGTCAGCATCGGCGGCCGGAAGCTGTACCGGACGGTGGCCGGGGAGCGTACGGAACGGGAGCTCGGGACGGAGGAGGAACTGCGGGAGGCGTACCGGGAGCTGTTCGGGATCGTGCTCGACGAGCTGCCGACCGTGCCCGCGGCGGGGGAGAAAAGCAGGCCGAACCCATAATTCGGACTCGTCGGTAACAAGGTCGCGTTTGCCTCGAACGCCTCATGGGTGATCGAATGCGAACTCGTTGCATGGTGAACGAGTCGCACGGGGGTGCGTGAAGAATGTTCGGTGGCCTCTTCGGCAAGCGGGGGAGCGGTGGCGGCGTCCGGGACGGCGCGCTCGCCGGGTACGCCGTACCGGCCTCGGCGGGAGTGCTGAGCTGCCGGGTCCTCGACCCGGTGCACGAGCCGCTGCGGCAGGCCGAGTTCGCGCTCACGGACACGGCCGGCCGGAAGGTGCTGGGCGGGGAGACCGACCCGTACGGCACCCTCCTCGCCACCGTGCCGGCCGGTGAGTACCGGCTCGCCGTCACCTCCGACGGCTACACGCCGCACCACGTCACCGCCGTGATCGACCCGGGCGTCCACGCGGACCTCGGGGACGTCCTGCTCCAGGTCGCCCCGCAGCCGCCGCTGCCCGAGCCCGGCGACTGGGAGATCGACCCCACGCACTCCCAGATCGGGTTCACCGCCCGGCACATCGGCCTCGCGCGGATCCACGGGCGGTTCAACAGCTTCGCCGGCGCGATACGGATCGCCGAGCGCATGGAGCGGTCGGCGATGCACGTCGTCATCGACGCGGCCTCGATCGACACCGGGGTGCAGATGCGCGACGACCACCTGCGCTCCGGTGACTTCCTGGACATCGGCGTCCACCCGACCATCGAGTTCTTCAGCGAGCGCTTCACCCACCGCGGCGGCACCCGCTGGAACGTCACGGGCGCGCTCAGCCTCCACGGCGTGAACCGCACCGTCACGCTGGACACCCAGTACCTCGGCCTCGGCAGTGGCCTGGAGGGCGAGACCCGGAGTGCCTGCCGGGCCACCACCGAACTCCACCGCGAGGACTTCACCCTCACCTGGCAGACGCTGCTCGCCCGTGGTATCGCGGCGGTCGGCTCCAGCATCGCGATCGACCTGGACGTGCAGATCGTGCCGAAGGCGGCGGGGCGAGCGGGCTAGGGCGAGCGCCCAAATCGGCTAGGGGGCTTCCAGCCAGCCCTCGTGCTCGGCGGCGAGGTCGTCCAGCGCCGTCGGGTCGAGGCGGCCGTCCGGGTCCTCGACGACCACCAGCCACTGCGCGTCCTCGGCGTCGTCCTCGCCGGCCAGCGCGTCGCGGACCAGCTGCGGCTCCTCGGCCACCCCGAAGCGGGCGGACAGCTCCTCGGCGAGCTCCTCGGCGGCGTCGCGGTCGGGGAGCACCAGTACGTGTCGTTCACTCACCCGGCCATTCTCGCGCGGGGCGCCGCCGGAGCCGTGGCGGGGTTCGCTGTCGGTGGGCCGTGGGATGCTGGATCGCGATGGCCACCAGAAAGACTTCCAGCGACGACCTCCTCGGCCCCGTCACGCTCGCCGTGGGCCAGGAGGACCTGCTCCTCGACCGTGCCGTGCGGGAGGTGGTGGCGGCCGCGCGGGCCGCCGACGCCGACACCGACGTACGGGACCTCACTCCCGACCAGCTCCAGCCGGGGTCCCTCGCCGAACTCACCAGCCCCTCGCTCTTCGCCGAGCGGAAGGTGCTGGTCGTGCGGAACGCGCAGGACCTCTCGGCGGAGAGCGTCAAGGACGTGAAGGGGTACCTCGACGCGCCCGTCGAGGACATCACGCTCGTCCTGCTGCACGCGGGCGGGGCCAAGGGCAAGGGGCTCCTCGACGCGGCGCGCAAGGCCGGGGCGCGGGAGGTGGCCTGCCCCAAGACCACGAAGCCGGCGGAGCGGCTCACCTTCGTCCGGCAGGAGTTCCGCGCGCTCGGGCGGTCCGCCACGCCCGAGGCGTGCCAGGCGCTCGTCGACTCCATCGGCAGCGACCTGCGGGAGCTGGCCTCCGCGGCCGCGCAGCTGACGGCGGACGTCGACGGGACGATCGACGAGGCCGTCGTCGGGCGGTACTACACCGGGCGGGCCGAGGCCTCGTCCTTCAACGTCGCCGACCGGGCCGTGGAGGGCAGGGCGGCGGAGGCGCTGGAGGCGTTGCGCTGGTCGCTGTCGACCGGGGTCGCGCCCGTGCTCATCACGAGCGCGCTCGCGCAGGGGGTGCGGGCCATCGGCAAGCTCTCCTCCGCGCGGGGCGGACGGCCCGCCGACCTCGCGCGCGAGCTGGGCATGCCGCCGTGGAAGATCGACCGGGTGCGGCAGCAGATGCGGGGCTGGACCCCGGACGGCGTCGCGATGGCCCTGCGGGCGGTCGCGGAGGCGGACGCGGGGGTGAAGGGCGGCGGGGACGACCCGGAGTACGCCCTGGAGAAGGCGGTCGTCGCGGTCGCCCGAGCCGCGAGGGCGCGCCGCGCCTGACGGGCGTACGGGCGCGGCGCCGCGACGGGCGGCGCACCCGACGCGGGCCCTGGCGCGGCCTGCGGCGCGGCGCCGGGCGCGTGTGGCGTCGTCGCGGGAGGCGCGTGCCGTCGTGCGGGGTCGCACCCCGTGACGCGGGCCCTGTGGGTCGGCGCGGGGAGGGCCCTGCCGGGCCGACTCCGGTGCGGGGCGGGTCCCGCCGGGCCGGTTCCTGTGCAGGTCGATGGGCCGGGCGCACCGGTCGCACCGGTCGCGCGCCCCCGTCGTGGCATAGCGCCTTGAAACCCCACGCCCCGCCCCTCCCCGGACCCCGCCGGGGCGGAACCACCGACCCCGGCGCCCGAGCCCGGCGACCCGCGCGCCCCTACCCGGGGCTACGGCCTCCTGCCCGGGCCACGGCCCCAAGCCCCCGGACCCCTCTCACCTCGGGCCCGCGCCCGCCTGCGGGGCCGCGCCCCCGCCGGGCGCCCGCCCGGGGTTCGAGCCTGCCCGTCGGGCAGCGCCTCGGCTCCGGCGGGGCGCCCCGCCGGGGTTGTGCCTGCTCGGGGCCGCGCCCCACACCCGGCGGGCGCCCCCGCCTCGGACTGTGCCCGTTCCCCGGTTCGCGTCCCGAGCTCACCAGCCGCCGCGCCCCGGCCGTGCCCGCCCGACCGCCGCACCCGAGCCTGCCCCCCACTGGGCGCCCCGCCCCCGCCCCTGCCCCGCGCGCGTGCGGCCCCCAGCACCCCCCAGGCACCCCCCAAAAAAGCCAGAAGGCCCCGCCCCCTCCTGGGGAAGGAGGGAGCGGGGCCTTCTGGGTGGTGCTGGGGTGTCCCGTACACGCGTGGCGAACGCGTCTCGCGTACGGGGCGGGTGGCCGGGCGGGAGCGGTAGAGAGGGTCCGCTGGGTCCCGGCGGCCGGTGGAGCCTGGATCAGGAGATCCGGTCTCAGCCCTGGAGGGAGGCGACCTTGACAGCCAGCGCCGACTTCTTGTTGGCGGCGGCGTTCTTGTGGATGACACCCTTCGAGACAGCCTTGTCGAGCTGACGCGAGGCGGCACGGGCGGCCACGGTGGCCTTCTCGAGGTCGCCGGCGGCGACAGCCTCACGGGCCTTGCGGATCGCGGTCTTGAGCGACGACTTGACGGCCTTGTTGCGCAGGCGCGCCTTCTCGTTGGTCTTGTTCCGCTTGATCTGGGACTTGATGTTCGCCACTGAAAGAGCCTTTACAGGTTCGATGTTTCTTCAGGATGTGCCGCGCAGCTGAGAGGGCACACGAGACACAGCTGTCCACGGTATCAGGCGCTCTCCGGGCCGCCCAAACGAGGTCGCGTCACGCCCGAACCGGACGCCCGGCCGTGGGCATGGGACGATGGGGGCTACGTATCCGTTCCGAACACCGCCCCGAGACGAGAACCCTGCGTGCCCGCGACTCCTACCAACGTGCCCGAGCCGAGCCGTACCGACCCGGCTCTGATCCGCAACTTCTGCATCATCGCGCACATCGACCACGGCAAGTCCACGCTCGCCGACCGGATGCTCCAGCTGACCGGTGTGGTCGACCAGCGGCAGATGCGCGCCCAGTACCTCGACCGGATGGACATCGAGCGTGAGCGCGGCATCACGATCAAGTCCCAGGCGGTCCGGCTGCCCTGGGCCCCGACCGAGGGGCCGGAGCAGGGGCGGACGCACATCCTCAACATGATCGACACCCCCGGGCACGTCGACTTCACCTACGAGGTGTCGCGCTCGCTGGCCGCCTGCGAGGGCACGATCCTGCTGGTCGACGCGGCGCAGGGCATCGAGGCGCAGACCCTCGCGAACCTCTATCTCGCGATGGAGAACGACCTCACCATCGTCCCCGTGCTCAACAAGATCGACCTGCCGGCCGCCCAGCCGGAGAAGTTCGCCGACGAACTGGCCAACCTCATCGGCTGCCAGCCGGAGGACGTCCTCAAGGTCTCCGCGAAGACCGGCATGGGCGTCGAGGCGCTGCTCGACCGGGTCGTCCGGGACATCCCGGCGCCGGTCGGCGTCGCCGACGCGCCGGCCCGCGCGATGATCTTCGACTCCGTGTACGACTCGTACCGGGGCGTCGTGACGTACGTCCGTGTCGTCGACGGCCAGCTCAACAAGCGCGAGCGCATCAAGATGATGTCGACCGGCGCGACCCACGAGCTGCTGGAGATCGGCGTCTCCTCCCCGGAGATGACGCCGTCCGACGGTCTGGGCGTCGGCGAGGTGGGCTACCTCATCACCGGTGTGAAGGACGTCCGCCAGTCCAAGGTCGGTGACACGATCACCAGCCAGTCCAAGGGCGCCACCGAGGCCCTCGGCGGCTACAAGGACCCGAAGCCGATGGTCTTCTCGGGCCTCTACCCGCTGGACGGCTCGGAGTACCCGGACCTCCGCGAGGCCCTCGACAAGCTCCAGCTCAACGACGCCGCGCTGGTCTACGAGCCGGAGACCTCCGCCGCGCTCGGCTTCGGCTTCCGCGTCGGCTTCCTCGGCCTGCTGCACCTCGACGTGATCCGCGAGCGGCTGGAGCGCGAGTTCGGGCTCGACCTCATCGCCACCGCCCCCAACGTGGTCTACCGCGTGGTCATGGAGGACGGCAGCGAGCACACGGTCACCAACCCGAGCGAGTTCCCCGAGGGCAAGATCAGCGACGTGTACGAGCCCGTCGTGCGCGCCACGATCCTCGCCCCCAGCGAGTTCATCGGCGCGATCATGGAGCTCTGCCAGACCCGCCGCGGCACGCTGATCGGCATGGACTACCTCTCCGAGGACCGGGTGGAGATCCGCTACACCCTGCCCCTCGCCGAGATCGTCTTCGACTTCTTCGACCAGCTGAAGTCCAAGACCCGCGGATACGCCTCGCTCGACTACGAGCCCACCGGCGAGCAGGCGTCCAGCCTGGTCAAGGTCGACATCCTGCTGCACGGCGACAAGGTCGACGCCTTCTCCGCCGTCACCCACAAGGACGCCGCCTACGCGTACGGCGTGCGGCTCGTCGCCAAGCTGCGCGAGCTCATCCCGCGGCAGGCGTTCGAGGTGCCGATCCAGGCCGCCATCGGCTCCCGGGTCATCGCCCGCGAGACCATCCGCGCCATCCGCAAGGACGTCCTCGCCAAGTGCTACGGCGGCGACATCTCCCGTAAGCGGAAGCTGCTGGAGAAGCAGAAGGAAGGCAAGAAGCGCATGAAGATGGTCGGCTCGGTGGAGGTGCCCCAGGAGGCCTTCATCGCCGTCCTGTCGAGCGACGAATCCGGCGGTAAGTCGAAGAAGTAGCAGGAATCGGCCACCTCGTCGTGGACGGAACGGGTCCGCGTGCCTCCGGCGCGCGGACCCGTTCGTTATCCACCGTTATCCACAGGCCCTTACGCGCCGGACGTCGGCGCTCTAATCTGAAGCCCCCCACAGGTTACTCGTGAGTTAGTTACGTGGCCGTAGCCGCACATCCGTAGTTGTATGACCACCGCACCGCCAACAGGCATCGCCGCCGCCCGGAGGACGACGTGAGCGACAACCAGATCCAGATCGACGACCGGCTGCCCTCCGTCGCGGCCCTCTTCCTCGAACGGGTCGAGCGCACACCCGACGCGGAGGCCTACCGCTACCCGGTGCCCGCCGCCTCCGGCACCGGACCGGACGACTGGAAGTCGCTCAGCTGGGGCGAGGCCGCGCAGCGCGTCTTCGCCATCGCCGCCGGCCTGGTCGACCTCGGCGTACGGCCCGAGGAACGGGTCGCCCTCGCCTCCGCCACCCGCGTCGAGTGGATCCTCGCCGACCTCGGCGTGATGTGCGCCGGCGCGGCCACCACCACGGTCTACCCGCAGACCAACGCCGACGAGTCCGCCTTCATCCTCTCGGACTCCGAGTCGAAGGTGCTCATCGCCGAGGACGCCGCCCAGCTCGCCAAGGCCGTCGAGCGCCGCGCCGAGCTGCCCGGCCTCCACCACGTGGTGGTCATCGACCCCGAGGGCGCCGACACCTCCGACGAGTGGGTCCTCACCCTCGCCGAGCTGGAGGCGCGCGGAGCCGCGTACCTGGAGAAGCACCCCGAGGCGGTGAAGGAGCGGGTCTCCGCGATCACCCGCGAGCAGCTCGCCACCCTCATCTACACCTCCGGCACCACCGGCCGTCCCAAGGGCGTCCGCCTCCCGCACGACAACTGGTCGTACATGGCCAAGGCGATCGCCGCCACCGGCCTCGTCACCCGGAGCGACGTCCAGTACCTGTGGCTGCCGCTCGCCCACGTCTTCGGCAAGGTCCTCACCTCCGGCCAGATCGAGGTCGGCCACGTCACCGCCGTCGACGGCCGCGTCGACAAGATCATCGAGAACCTGCCGGTGGTCCAGCCGACCTACATGGCGGCCGTCCCCCGCATCTTCGAGAAGGTCTACAACGGCGTCGCCGCCAAGGCCCGGGCCGGCGGCGGAGCCAAGTACAAGATCTTCCAGTGGGCCGCCGGCGTCGGCCGCGAGTACGCCAAGGTCACCCAGGACAACTTCCGCCGCACCGGCACCGCCTCCGCGCCCTTCGGCCTCACCGCCAAGCACAAGGTGGCCGACGCCCTCGTCTTCGCCAAGATCCGCGAGGCCTTCGGCGGCCGGCTGCGCGCCTGCATCTCCGGCTCCGCCGCCCTCGCCCCCGAGATCGGCTACTTCTTCGCCGGCGCCGGCGTCCACATCCTGGAGGGATACGGCCTGACGGAGTCCTCCGCCGCCTCCTTCGTCAACCCCGGCGAGGCCTACCGCACCGGCACCGTCGGCAAGCCGCTCCCCGGCACCGAGGTCCGCATCGCCGACGACGGCGAGATCCTGCTCCGCGGCCCCGGCATCATGGAGGGCTACCACGGCCTCCCCGAGAAGACCGCCGAGGTCCTGGAGGCCGACGGCTGGTTCCACACCGGCGACATCGGCGAGCTCTCCGCCGACGGCTACCTGCGGATCACCGACCGCAAGAAGGACCTCATCAAGACCTCCGGCGGCAAGTACATCGCCCCGGCCGAGGTCGAGGGCCAGTTCAAGGCCGTGTGTCCCTTCGTCTCCAACATCCTCGTCCACGGCGCCGACCGGAACTACTGCACCGCCCTCATCGCCCTCGACGAGCCCGCCCTCCTCGGCTGGGCCGCCGAGCACGGCCTGGGCGGCAAGTCGTACGCCGAGGTCGTCGCCGCCCCGGAGACGGTCAAGCTGATCCAGGGCTACGTCGACCGCCTCAACGAGGGCCTCCAGCGCTGGCAGACGATCAAGAAGTTCCGCCTCCTGCCCCGCGACCTCGACATCGAGCACGGCGAGCTCACCCCGTCCCTGAAGCTCAAGCGCCCGGTCGTCGAGCGCGAGTACAAGGACCTGATCGACGACATGTACGCGGGCTCGCGCGAGGCCTGACCGGCGCGGGCCGCCACCGGGGCGGTACGGGCGGGCGGTACGGGACAATGGGTCCCATGCCTTCCGTACTGCCCGATGGTGAGCCCATGCCCGAGGACGGGGCGCTGCCCCCGCACGCCCTGGAGGGGGCGGGGGAGCGGCCGCTCGGGTTCTACCTGCACGTGCCGTACTGCGCCACGCGGTGCGGCTACTGCGACTTCAACACGTACACCGCGAGCGAGCTGCGCGGTGCCGGCGGGGTGCTCGCCTCGCGGGACAACTACGCGGGGCAGGTCGTCGAGGAGATCCGGCTCGCCCGCAAGGTCCTCGGGGACGACCCGCGGCCGGTGCGGACGGTCTTCGTCGGCGGCGGAACGCCCACGCTGCTCGCCGCCGGGGACCTCGTACGGATGCTGGGGGCGATCCGGGACGAGTTCGAGCTCGCGGACGACGCCGAGGTGACGACCGAGGCGAATCCGGAGTCCGTGGACCCGGAGTACCTCGCCGAGCTGCGCGCCGGGGGGTTCAACCGGATCTCCTTCGGCATGCAGAGCGCCCGGCCGCACGTACTGAAAATCCTCGACCGGACCCATACGCCCGGGCGGCCCGAGGAGTGCGTCGCGGAGGCGCGGGCGGCCGGGTTCGAGCACGTCAACCTCGACCTGATCTACGGCACGCCGGGTGAGTCCGACGACGACTGGCGGGCCTCGCTCGACGCGGCCCTCGGCGCCGGCCCCGACCACGTCAGCGCGTACGCCCTCATCGTCGAGGAGGGGACGCAGCTGGCGCGGCGCATCCGGCGCGGCGAGGTGCCGATGACCGACGACGACGTGCACGCGGACCGGTACCTGATCGCCGACGAGGCCTTCGAGGCGGCCGGATACTCCTGGTACGAGGTGTCCAACTGGGCGACCTCCGAAGCGGGGCGCTGCCTGCACAACGAGCTGTACTGGCGCGGCGCGGACTGGTGGGGGGCCGGACCCGGCGCCCACTCGCACGTGGGCGGGGTGCGGTGGTGGAACGTCAAGCATCCCGGCGCGTACGCGGCGGCGCTCGGGGCCGGGAAGTCGCCCGGCGCGGGGCGCGAGGTGCTGTCCGGGGAGGACCGGCGGGTCGAGCGGATCCTGCTGGAGCTGCGGCTCCGGGAAGGGGTCGAGCTGGGGCTGCTGAGGCCCGCGGGGCTCGACGCGTCGCGGAAGGCGCTGTCCGACGGGCTGCTCGACGCGGAGGCGTACGGTGCGGGGCGGGCCGTGCTGACCCTGCGGGGACGGCTGCTTGCCGACGCGGTGGTGCGGGACCTGGTGGACTAGGGCGCCGGTCCTGTGGTGCGGGACCCGGTGGATCGGCGGGTCGCTCCTGTGGTGCGGGTGCGGGCGCAGGAGCCTGGGCGCGGCCGGGCGCGCCGTTCCGCCGTGCCCGCCCGTTCCTCCTCCGAGGACTTCGTCCGGGGGCCGGCGGAACGCGTGCCCGCGACGGAACTAGGCCGTCACGAAGTCGATCAGTTCCTCCACGCGGCCCAGGAGGGCCGGTTCCAGGTCCTTGTAGGACGTGACCCGCTTCAGGATGGCCTGCCAGACCGCGCCCGTGTTGTCCGACGGCCAGCCGAGGGCCCGGCAGGTGCCGGTCTTCCAGTCCTGGCCCCTCGGGACCTCCGGCCAGGCGGGGATGCCGAGGACGGACGGTTTCACGGCCTGCCAGATGTCGACGTAGGGGTGGCCCACCACCAGGACGTGCTCCGAGGCCACCTCGGTGGCGATGCGGGACTCCTTGGAGCCGGGGACCAGGTGGTCCACCAGGACGCCCAGGCGGGCGTCCGGGCCGGGGGCGAAGCCGGCGACGATCTCCGGGAGGTGGTCGACGCCCTCCAGGTACTCCACCACCACGCCCTCGACCCGCAGGTCGTCGCCCCAGACCCGCTCGACCAGCTCGGCGTCGTGGCGGCCCTCCACGTAGATGCGGCTCGCCCGCGCCACACGCGCGCGTGCCCCCGGGACCGCGACCGAACCGGAGGCCGTACGGGAGGGGCGGGACGGGGCGGGGGAGGCGGGGCGCACCAGGGTCACCACGCGGCCCTCCAGGAGGAAGCCGCGGGGCTCCAGCGGGAAGACCCGGTGCTTGCCGAAGCGGTCCTCCAGGGTCACCGTGCCCGCCTCGCAGCGGATCACCGCCCCGCAGAAACCCGTCGCCACCTCCTCGACCACCAGGTCCGGGTCGGCCGGGACCTCGGGGGCGGGGGCCTGCTTCTTCCACGGCGGGGTGAGATCGGCGTCGTAGCTGCGCATTCCGGGGACGCTACGACACCCCGAAGCGGCGTGCCAGCTCATCGCGTTGGCGTCGGACGAAGGCCGCGTCCACCACGGCGCCGTGACCGGGGACGTACAGGGCGTCCTCGCCGCCGAGGGCGAGGAGGCGGTCGAGGGCGTCGGGCCAGCGGGCACCGGTCGCGTCGGGGCCCGCCTGGGGTTCGCCGGACTCCTCGACGAGGTCGCCGCAGAAGACGGTCTCGCGCTCGCCGGGGACGAAGACGGCGAGGTCGTGGCCGGAATGGGCCGGGCCCAGGTTCGCCAGGAGGACCTGGCGGCCGCCGAGGTCGAGGGTCCATTCGCCGGTGACCGTGTGGCGCGGCGCCACCAGGGCCTCGGCCGCCTCCGCCGCGGCCCGCTCGTCGGCCCCCTGGCGCACCGCGTCCTCGTACAGCTCCTCGCGGGTGCGGGCGGAGCCGAGGAGCCCGTCCGTGCCGACCGCGCCGAAGACCTCCGCGCCGGCGAAGGCGGCGGTGCCCAGGACGTGGTCGAAGTGGGGGTGGCCGAGTGCGATGTGCGTCACGCGCCGGCCGCCGGTGATCGCCTCCGCCTGGGCCCGGATCGCGGCGCCCTCGGCGAGCGTGGAGCCCGTGTCGTAGAGCAGGACGGCCTTGTCCCCCACGACGAGTCCGGTGGTCGCGTCCCACCCGGGGAGCCGTCGGCGGCCCACTCCGGCCGCGAGCCGTTCCCACCCCTGAGCCGCCCAGACCGCTTCGTCGATGTCCATGGCTCCGACGCTAGCGGGTCCGCCTCCTTGCCAGGAGCGACGGCCCCGGCCGTACACTGGCCGGGGGATTCCTGGCACTCGGGCAGGGTGAGTGCCAAAAGCGGAGCAACCGGAACGGCCGGAACGGGAGGTGTGCGCGTGCTCAGCGAACGCAGACTCGAGGTACTGCGCGCCATCGTCCAGGACTATGTCGGGACGGAGGAGCCGGTCGGCTCCAAGGCGCTCACCGAGCGCCACAAGCTGGGCGTGTCACCCGCCACCGTGCGCAACGACATGGCCGTGCTGGAGGAGGAGGGGTACATCGCCCAGCCTCACACCAGCGCCGGACGGATCCCCACGGACAAGGGTTACCGCCTCTTCGTGGACCGGCTGGCGGGCGTCAAGCCGCTGTCGACCCCCGAGCGGCGCGCCATCCACAACTTCCTCGACGGCGCCGTGGACCTCGACGACGTCGTGGGCCGCACGGTGCGGCTGCTCGCGCAGCTGACCCGGCAGGTCGCCGTCGTGCAGTACCCGTCGCTGACCCGCTCCTCGATCCGTCACGTCGAGCTGCTGTCGCTGGCCCCTGCCCGGCTGATGCTCGTCCTGATCACGGACACCGGGCGGGTCGAGCAGCGGGTGATCGACTGCCCGGCGCCCTTCGGCGAGACCTCCCTCGCCGACCTGCGGGCCCGGCTCAACAGCCGGGTCGGCGGCCGTCGCTTCGCCGACGTGCCGCAGCTGGTGCAGGACCTCCCCGAGTCCTTCGAGGAGGCCGAGGAGCGCGCCACGGTCTCGACCGTGCTCGCGACGCTCCTGGAGACGCTCGTGGAGGAGCACGAGGAGCGGCTGATGATCGGCGGCACCGCCAATCTCACCCGCTTCGGACACGACTTCCCGCTGACGATCCGGCCCGTCCTGGAGGCACTCGAGGAGCAGGTCGTGCTCCTCAAGCTGCTCGGCGAGGTCAAGGAATCGGGCATGACCGTACGCATCGGCCATGAGAACGCCTACGAGGGGTTGAACTCCACGTCGGTCGTCTCGGTCGGCTACGGTTCGGGCGGCGAGGCAGTCGCCAAACTCGGCGTGGTCGGACCGACCCGCATGGACTACCCCGGAACGATGGGAGCGGTACGCGCAGTGGCACGTTACGTCGGACAGATCCTGGCGGAGTCGTAAGTGGCCACGGACTACTACGCCACACTCGGTGTGCGCCGCGACGCTTCCCAGGACGAGATCAAGAAGGCCTTCCGCCGCCTCGCCCGCGAGCTTCACCCGGACGTCAACCCGGACCCGAAGACGCAGGAGCGGTTCAAGGAGATCAACGCCGCCTACGAGGTCCTCTCGGACCCGCAGAAGAAGCAGGTCTACGACCTGGGCGGCGACCCGCTCTCCTCCTCCGGCGGCATGGGCGGCGGAGGCGGCTTCGGAGCGGGCGGCTTCGGCAACTTCTCCGACATCATGGACGCCTTCTTCGGCACGGCCGGGCAGCGCGGGCCGCGCTCGCGGACCCGCCGCGGCCAGGACGCCATGATCCGTCTGGAGATCGACCTCAACGAGGCGGCCTTCGGCACCACCAAGGACCTCCAGGTCGACACGGCCGTCGTCTGCGGCACCTGCTCGGGCGAGGGCGCCGCCCCCGGCACCGCCGCGCAGACCTGCGACATGTGTCACGGCCGCGGCGAGGTCTCCCAGGTCACCCGGTCGTTCCTCGGCCAGGTCATGACCTCCCGGCCCTGCCCCCAGTGCCAGGGCTTCGGCACCGTCGTCCCGACCCCGTGCCCCGAGTGCGCGGGCGACGGCCGGGTGCGGTCCCGCCGCACCCTGACGGTGAAGATCCCCGCCGGTGTCGACAACGGCACCCGGATCCAGCTCGCGGGCGAGGGCGAGGTCGGCCCCGGCGGCGGCCCCGCCGGCGACCTGTACGTCGAGATCCAGGAGACCCCGCACGAGGTCTTCCAGCGGCGCGGCGACGACCTGCACTGCACGGTCACCCTCCCGATGACGGCGGCGGCGCTCGGCACCAAGGTGCAGCTGCAGACGCTCGACGGCCTGGAGGAGATCGACATCCGCCCGGGCACCCAGTCCGGGCAGTCGGTCCCGCTGCACGGCCGGGGCGTCACCCACCTGCGGGGCAACGGCCGCGGCGACCTCATCGTCCACGTCGAGGTGCAGACCCCGACCAAGCTCGACCCCGAGCAGGAGCGACTCCTGCGCGAACTGGCCAAGCTGCGCGGCGAGGAGCGGCCCACGGGTCAGTTCCAGCCCGGGCAGCAGGGTCTGTTCTCGCGGCTCAAGGACGCCTTCAACGGGCGCTGAGCGGGCGGGCCCGAGCCCTGAACGGGCGCCGGGCCCGGCCGGCATGATCGGTGAGTGAGAGGGGCGGCACTCTGAGTGCCGCCCCTTTCCCGTGCGCCGGAACGGGCATGACACGATGCCCATATGTCCACCACCGCACTGAACGATCTCTTCCGGTACCCGATCGTGCAGGCCCCCATGGCGGGTGGCGCTTCCTGTCCGGAGCTCGTCGGCGCCGTCGCCGAGGCCGGTGCGCTCGGCTTCCTCGCCGCCGGGTACAAGACGGCCGGCAGCCTCTACCAGGAGATCAAGCAGGTCCGCGGGCTCACCGGACAGCCCTTCGGCGTCAACGTCTTCATGCCCCAGACCGACCCCGGCGCCGACCCGGCGGCCATCGAGGTCTACCGCCACCAGCTCGCCGGGGAGGCCGGCTGGTACCGCACCGCCCTCGGCGAGACCGACGACGGCCGCGACGACGGCTACGAGTCCAAACTGGCGATCCTCCTGGAGGACCCGGTCCCCGTCGTCTCCTTCACCTTCGGCTGCCCGAAGCCCGAGACCTTCGAGGCCTTCGCCCGCGCCGGTACGTACACGATCGTCACCGTCACCTCCGCCGAGGAGGCCCGGACGGCCCAGGCGGCCGGTGCCGACGCGCTCTGCGTCCAGGGCGTCGAGGCGGGCGGCCACCAGGGCACGTACCGCGACGACCCCGCCGACGAACAGCCCGGCACCGGGCTCCTCGCCCTGCTCGCCCAGGTCGGGGAGGTCGCCACGCTGCCGCTGGTCGCCGCCGGCGGCCTGATGCGCGGCGCGCAGATCGCCGCCGTCCTCGCCGCCGGGGCCGGCGCCGCCCAGCTCGGCACCGCCTTCCTCGTGTGCCCCGAGTCCGGTGCCCATCCGCTGCACAAGCGGGCCCTGACCGACCCGCTCTTCCACCGCACCGCCCTCACCCGCGCCTTCTCCGGGCGGCCGGCCCGCGGGCTCGTCAACCGCTTCATGCGCGAGCACGGCCCGTACGCCCCCGCCGCCTACCCCGAGGTCCACCACCTCACCGCCCCGCTGCGGAAGGCCGCCGCCACCGCCGGGGACGCCCAGGGCATGGCCCTGTGGGCCGGGCAGGGCCACCGCCTCGCCCGCGAGCTGCCCGCCGGGGAACTGGTCCGGGTGCTCGCCGCCGAACTCGACACCGCCCTCACCGACCTCGCCGACCCGGCCCCCAGGAGTGCCTCATGACCGCCCCCGTCTTCGTCGTCGACGCCGTGCCCGGCGCCGGCACCTTCGTCCTGGAGGGACCCGAGGGACGGCACGCCGTCTCCGTGAAGCGCCTCCAGGCCGGCGAGGCGCTCGTCCTCACCGACGGCCGGGGCCACTGGGCCGACTGCGCGGTGCGGGACACCGAGGGCAAGGACCGGCTGACCGTCGAGGTGACGGCCGCGCACGAGGAGCCCGCGGAGGAGCCCCGGATCACCGTCGTCCAGGCCCTCCCCAAGGGCGACCGGGGCGAACTCGCCGTCGAGACCATGACCGAGACCGGCGTCGACGCGATCGTGCCGTGGGCCGCCTCCCGCTGCATCACCCAGTGGCGCGGCGACCGCGGGCTCAAGGCGCTCGCCAAGTGGCGCGCCACCGCCCGAGAGGCCGGCAAGCAGTCCCGCCGCACCCGCTTCCCCGAGGTCGCCGAGCTCATGACCACCAAGCAGGTCGCCCAGCTGCTCGCGGGCGCCGACTTCGCGGCCGTGCTGCACGAGGACCGCGACCACCCCAGCGGCGCCCTCGCCACCGCCGAGCTCCCCGCGAAGGGCTCGATCGTGCTCGTCGTCGGCCCCGAGGGCGGGGTCTCCCCGGAGGAGCTGGCCGCCTTCGAGGCGGCCGGAGCGCGGCCGTACCGGCTCGGCCGGAGCGTCCTGCGGACCTCCACGGCGGGCACGGCGGCGACCGCCCTCGTCCTCGGCCGCACCGGCCGCTGGGGGTAGAACCCGGCACGAGGGCCGTCGCGGGGGCCGTTGTCCACAGGGGGGGGGCGGCCCGGGGTGGTTGTCCACAGATCGGGGACCCGCTGTCCAAGCGGTCCGGGTCTTTTCTAGGCTGAGCCGCATGGCCGACGAGTCCCCCCTGATCCGCAGTCTGCGCGCCGCGGTCGCCGCCGCGCCCGGCGACGTGCCCCTGCGCCTCCACTTCGCCGAACTCCTCCTCGCGGAGGGGCGGAGCGACGAGGCCGTCACGGAGGCCGCCGTCGCCCTCCAGCACGCGCCGGGGGACGCCGCCGCCCGCGCGCTGATGGTCCGCGCGATGGGGCTGCCGCCGGCCGCCCCCGAGACCCCCGTCGTACAGGAGCGGGCGGAGGCTCCCGCCGTACCGGAGTCCCCGCCCGCTCCCGTACGGCCCGAGCCGAAGTCCTCCTTCGACTGGGCCGCCGCCGAGGAGCAGGTGTCGGACGTGGTCGGGCCGCGGTTCCTTGAGGAGCCGCAGGCCGAGGGCGGCGACGGGCTCACGGGGGACGCCGCCGCCTGGGACGTGGACGCGCCCGGAGCCGTCCGCCTCGCCGACGTCGGCGGCATGACCGACGTCAAGGAACGGCTCGAAGCCGCCTTCCTCGCCCCCATGCGCAACCCCGAACTCCGCCGCCTCTACGGCAAGTCGCTGCGCGGCGGACTCCTCCTGTACGGCCCTCCCGGCTGCGGCAAGACCTTCATCGCCCGGGCCGTCGCCGGCGAACTCGGCGCCAACTTCCTCACCGTCTCGCTCTCCGACGTCCTCGACATGTGGATCGGCGCCTCCGAGAAGAACATCCACGACATCTTCGAGACCGCCCGCCGACAGGCCCCCTGCGTCGTCTTCCTCGACGAGCTCGACGCCCTCGGCGGCAAACGCTCCCGCACCCACAACAACGGGCTGCGCAACGTCGTCAACCAGCTCCTCACCGAGCTCGACGGCATCGCCTCCGGCGCCGGCAACGAGGGCGTCTTCGTCCTCGCCGCCACCAACGTGCCCTGGGACGTCGACATCGCCCTGCGTCGCCCCGGCCGCCTCGACCGCACCCTCCTCGTGCTGCCGCCCGACGCCCCCGCCCGCGAGGCGATCCTCCGCTACCACCTGCGCGAGCGGCCCATCGAGGCCGTCGACCTCGGCAAGCTCGTCAAGGCCACCGAGGACTTCTCCGGCGCCGACCTCGCCCACCTCTGCGAGACCGCCGCCGAGACCGCCCTCCTCGACTCCGCCCGCACCGGCTCCGTCCGCCTCATCACCACCAAGGACCTGCTCGGCGCCGCCAAGCAGCTCCGGCCCTCCACCGAGCCCTGGTTCTCCGCCGCGCGGAACGTCGCCATGTTCGCCAACGAGGGCGGTCTCTACGACGACCTCCTCGCCTACCTGAAGCGGAAGCGCAAGCTGTGACCACCCCCGCCACGCCCGCCGGCCCCGCCTCGCCCTCCGCGCTCGCCCGCGCCGAGGCGCTGTACGAGGCCGGCCGGTACGAGCAGGCCGGGGAGCTCGCCGCCCGGCACCTCGCCGAGGACCCCGAGGACGCCGACGCGCTCACCCTGCTCGCCCGGTGCCAGCACCGGGCGGGGAACCACCCGGCCGCGCTCGTCGCCGTCGAACGGGCGCTGCGCGCCGAACCGGAGCTGATCGGCGCCCACCTGATGCGCACCCAGATCCTGCTCGCCCTCAAGCGTTACGGGGAGGCCGAGGCCTCCGCCCACCGCACCGTCCAGCTCGCCCCGCAGTTCTGGGGCAGCCACTACGCGCTCGGCACCGCGCTCGCCGAGACCGCCGAGGCCGGCCGCGTCCGCGACCGGGCCAGGACCGCCGCCGCCTACGAGGCCGCGCGGACCGCCGTCGCCCTCGCCCCCGAGGAGGACGCCGCCCACTTCCTCGTCGGCCTCACCGCCCAGCGGCGCGGCGACCACGCCACCGCCCGGCAGGCGTACGAGACGACCCTGCGGCTCAACCCGCAGAGCAGCGAGGCCCACAACAACCTCTCCCTCCTCAGGCTGCGCCGCCGCTGGCTGCGGCGCGGGGCCTGGACCCAGGCCGCCGAGGGCTTCGTCGCCTCCGCAGCGCTCGACCTCGGCGACACCAAGGCCCGCTACAACCTGGAGGCGATGGCCTGGGGCACGGCCGCCGGAGCCCGCTGGGTCGCCCTGCTCGGCTTCCTCGCCTCCGCCGTCGGCTCCGCCCCGGTCCGCACCGGCGCGACCGGAGCCGACGCCGTCGTGCCCTTCGTCATCGGCGCGGCCGTGCTCGTCGGCGCCTGGGCCGGCTGGGCCGTGTGGATGGGCCGCCGGGTCCCGCCGAGACTGCGCCGCCCACTGCTGCTCGTCGCCCGCAACTGCCGGCCGGTCCTCGCGATGGCCGCCGCCGTCGGGCTGCTCGGGCTGTACTCGGCCGTCACCCTGGCGCTGTGGAGTTTCGACTCCGGCGTCGTCGCGGGGCTCGGCACCCCGCTCTTCTGGGCCGTGATCATCACGTACTGGGTGAGCCGCTCGGCCCTCAACCGGCGGATGCCCAAGGACTGACCCGGACCGCCGGATAGCATGCGGGGACAATGACCGTCGGAGGCGAGGAGGCCCGGAGCATGGCCGGAGAGCCGCAGAGCGACTGCCTGTTCTGCAAGATCGTGGCCGGGGAGGTGCCGGCGACGCTCGTCCGCGAGACCGAGACCACGCTGGCCTTCCGCGACATCAACCCGCAGGCGCCCACCCACGTGCTCGTCATCCCGCGCCTCCACTACCCGGACGCCGCCTCGCTCGCCGCCGCAGCGCCGAGCGTCGCCGCCGACGTGCTCCGCGAGGCCGGCGAGGTCGCCGAGCAGGAGAAGGCCGCCGACAGCGGCTACCGCATCGTCTTCAACACCGGCACCGGCGCCGGCCAGACCGTCTTCCACGCGCACGCGCACGTGCTGGGCGGCCGCGGCCTCAACTGGCCCCCCGGATAGGACCGCGCCGTGTCCGTCCGCGAACTCGTCGTCCTCGGCACCGCCAGCCAGGTACCGACCCGCCACCGCAACCACAACGGCTACCTGCTGCGCTGGGACGGCCACGGCCTCCTCTTCGACCCCGGCGAGGGCACCCAGCGGCAGATGCTGCGCGCCGGGGTCGCCGCGCACGACCTGAACCGGATCTGCGTCACGCACTTCCACGGCGACCACTCGCTGGGCCTGGCCGGGGTGATCCAGCGGATCAACCTCGACCAGGTCCCGCACCAGGTCACCGCCCACTACCCGGCGAGCGGGCAGCACTTCTTCGAACGGCTCCGGTACGCCACCGCCTACCGCGAGTCCGTCGAACTGACCGAGGCGCCGGTCGCCGAGGACGGCCGGGTCGCCGTCACCGAGGCCTTCACCCTGGAGGCCCGCCGGCTCTCCCACCCCGTCGAGTCCTTCGGCTACCGGCTCGTCGAGCCCGACGGGCGCCGGCTGCTGCCCGAACGGCTCGCCGCGCACGGCATCAAGGGCCCGGACGTCGGGCGCATCCAGCGCGAGGGCGCCCTCGACGGCGTCACCCTGGAGGAGGTCAGCGAGGTCCGGCGCGGGCAGCGCTTCGCCTTCGTCATGGACACGCGGCTCTGCGACGGCGTGCACGCCCTCGCGGAGGGCGCCGACATGCTGGTCATCGAGTCGACCTTCCTCGACGCGGACGTCCGGCTCGCCCGGGACCACGGCCACCTCACCGCCGGTCAGGCCGCCGCCGTCGCCCGGGACGCGGGCGTCCGGCACCTCGTCCTCACCCACTTCTCGCAGCGCTACTCCGACCCGTCGGAGTTCGAACGGCAGGCCAGGGCCGCCGGATTCGAGGGCGAGCTCAGCATTGCCCAGGACCTCATGCGGGTCCCCGTACCGAAGAGATAGAGCACCACCCATGCCCCTCCCCAAGGCCGAACTGCACCTCCACGTCGAGGGCACCCTCGAACCCGAGCTGGCCTTCGCCCTCGCCGAGCGGAACGGCGTCACCCTGCCGTACGCGACCACCGAGGAACTGCGCGAGGCGTACCGCTTCAGCGACCTCCAGTCCTTCCTGGACCTGTACTACGCCCTGATGGCGGTCCTGCGGACCCCGGAGGACTTCACCGCGCTCGCCGACGCCTATCTGGAGCGGGCCGCCGCGCAGGGGGTCCGGCACGCCGAGATCTTCTTCGACCCGCAGGCGCACGCGGCGCGGGGCGTGCCGATGGGCACGGTCGTCGAGGGGCTCGCCGCCGCGCTCGACCGTGCCGAGGAGCGGTACGGGATCTCCACCCGGCTCATCATGTGCTTCCTGCGCGACGAGTCCGCCGCGTCGGCGCTCGCCACGCTGGAGGCCGCGAAGCCGTACCTCGACCGGATCACGGGCGTCGGCCTCGACTCGGCGGAGGTCGGGCATCCGCCGGCGAAGTTCCGCGAGGTGTACGAGGAGGCCGCGCGGCTCGGCCTGCGGCGGGTCGCCCACGCGGGCGAGGAGGGGCCGGCGGAGTACGTCCGCGAGGCGCTCGACGTCCTCGGTGTCGAGCGGATCGACCACGGGCTGCGGTGCATGGAGGACCCCGGCCTGGTCGAGCGGCTCGCCCGCGAGCGGGTGCCGCTGACGCTCTGTCCGCTGTCGAACGTGCGGCTGCGGGTGATCGACGAGCTCGGGCGGCATCCGCTGCGGGCGATGCTGGACGCGGGACTGCTGGTGACGGTGAACTCGGACGACCCGGCGTACTTCGGCGGGTACGTCGGGGACAACTACTCGGCGGTCCGGGAGGCCCTGTCGCTGAGCCAGGAGCAGCTGCGGGTGCTGGCGCGGCACTCCTTCGAAGCGGCCTTCCTCGACGACGACGAGCCCCGCCGCGCCCGCTACCTCGCCGAGGTCGAGGCCTACACCTTCTGACGCCCGCCCCGCCGGGGCGGTGCCCACCCGTGGCTCCCGCCCTGCGGGACGCCCGCCCACGGGGACGGCGGGCTAGGGGGTGGGCGGGTGGGCCAGGTGGTAGGTGGCGGGGGTGGGGTGGCGAGGGGCGGTCGGGAGCGGGGCGATCTGTTGTTCCGGGGCGCCGACCTGGGGGAGCAGGGCCGTCGGGGTGGCGGTCGTGGCGGCCAGGACGGCCGCCGGCGCGCCGCCGCGGCGGCGGATGGAGCCGGGGACCAGGGGCCGCCCGGAGGCGTGGCGGGCGACCGCCGTCAGGGGCGCCGCCACCAGGAGGAGCAGGGCCGCCAGGGTCGCGCCCATGCCCGGGTAGCCGGCCGTCTCCGAGAGGACGCTGCCGGTGACCGGGCCGCAGGCCGTGCCCAGGGAGGAGGCCGAGCCGACCAGGACGGCCCAGCGGCCCCGCGGGTCCAGGGAGGCGGCGAGGCCCAGGAGGCAGGACAGGACGACCGGGTAGAGGGCGTTCCAGAGGATCTCGCCCGTGGCGAAGGACGCGAGGCCCCTGGCGGTCGCGCTCAGCAGGACGCAGACCGCGATCATGGCCGTGCCCGCGCCGATGGGGACCGCCCGGCCGAGCCGGGGGCCCAGCGCGCCCGCCGCGGTGACGCCCGCCAGGCCCGCACCGAGCGCGAGGGCGAAGACCGCGCCCACCGCGACCTCGGAGAGGCCCGCCTGGACCGTGCCGATGCGGCCGCTGACGCCCCAGAGGGCGTTCTGGGCGAGGGACCAGCACAGCAGGCCCGCGGCCAGCGCCGCGCCCGCCCGGCGGTGCGGCAGCGGGCCGGCGGCCCGCGCCGCCGTGACGTCCCGGCGCGCGCGTGTGCCGTCGGGCAGGCGGCTCGTGACCGGCCAGACGAGGAGCGCCGCGCAGGCGAGCGCGAGCAGGGGCGGGGCGTGGCCGCCGCCGAGCCTCGGCAGCGTCAGGTACAGCGCGCCGGCCGCCGCCGAGACCGACAGCAGGCCCAGCGTGGAGGCCCGCTGCGGGTCGGGCCGGCCGGCGATCCCGGAGGCGGCGACCGCCGTCGCCGTGCCGGAGCCGAAGCCGCCGAGGACGACCCCGGCGACCACCAGCGGCAGGGTGCCGGTCGCGGCGGCGGAGCCGTACCCGAGGGCCATGGCGAGCAGTCCGAGGCGGGCCGCCCGGCGGGGGCCGGTCCGGTGCACGCGCGCGGCGAGCGTGAAGCCGGCGGAGGCGGAGGCGAGCAGCAGTGCCGAGCCGATCAGGCCGGCCTGGGAGGGGTCGAGGCCGAGTCCGGCGGCGAGCCGGCCGACGACGGTGGGGAGCAGGTACGGGGCGAGGTAACCGGCCGTGAAGAGGGCGACGAGGGCGGCGAGCGCCCCACGGGCGCGCGGGCGCGACGGCATGGGCGTTCCAGGAGCTGAACAGGGGGGATGAGGCGGCGCCCGGGCGGTCCACGGGGTCGCGGCACCATGTGTATCAAGCAACCGAATGGGCGGAGAAGGCGCTCTCCCCCGATTCGTCCTGTGATACAGGACACAATAAGTTTGAAAGAGGTGAGAGTGGGTAACGCAGCGCGGGTCACCGCGTTCCGCGCGCTCGGCCCGCACCCTTTCGGGCAGACTGGCCGGATCGGCACCTGTCGCCGATCCCGCCGCACCACGACCGGGGAGGCGTCCGTGAACACAGCCGGAGGAGACCAGCGCGAGGACCGGCCCGGGGAGCCCGCCGACGTCGATCCGCTGGAGACGGTCCGCGAGCCCGCCGACCCGCCGTGCGACGTCTTCCTCACCGGCACCGTCTTCCTCGACATCATCTTCACCGGCCTCGACAGCGCCCCGGTCCGCGGCACCGAGTCCTGGGCCCGCGGCATGGGCTCCAGCCCCGGCGGCGTCGCCAACATGGCCACCGCCCTCGCCCGCCTCGGCCTGCGCACCTCCCTCGCCGCCGCCTTCGGCGACGACCACTACGGCGAGTACTGCTGGGACGCCCTCGAACAGGGCGAGGGCATCGACCTGACGCTCTCCCGCACCGTCGAGGGCTGGCACTCCCCGGTCACCGTCTCCATGGCCTACGAGGGCGAGCGGACGATGGTCTCGCACGGCCACGAGGCCCCCCGGCCCGACGGCGCCCCGGTCCGCCCGCCGCGCGCCCGCGCCGCCGTCGCCTCCCTCGCGCCCGGCCGCACCGAGGAGTGGGTGGCCCGCGCCGCCCGCGACGGCGCCCGGGTCTTCGCCGACGTCGGCTGGGACGACACCGGCCGCTGGGACCTGGCCGCCCTGGCCGGCCTGGAGCACTGCGAGGCCTTCCTGCCCAACGCGACCGAGGCGATGCGCTACACCCGCACCGACTGCCCCCGGGCCGCCGCCCGCGCCCTCGCCGACAAGGTCCGCTACGCCGTGGTCACCCTCGGTGCCGAGGGCGCCTACGCCGTCGACGGCGGCACCGGGGAGACCGCCGAGGTCCCCGCCATCCGCGTCGAGGCGCTCGACCCCACCGGAGCCGGCGACGTCTTCGTCGCCGGGTTCGTCACCGGCACCCTCGCCGACTGGCCGCTCGCCGACCGGCTCGCCTTCGCCGGCCTCACCGCCGCCCTCTCCGTCCAGGAGTTCGGCGGCTCGCTCTCCGCCCCCACCTGGCCCGAGATCGCCGCCTGGTGGCAGCTCGTCCAGCGCGACGACCGCCAGGACCCCGAGGCCCTGCGGGCCCGCTACGCCTTCCTCGAAGGCCTGCTGCCGGTCCCCGAGCGCCCCTGGCCGCCCCGCCGCGCGGTGCCCACCATCGGCTTCCGGGCACCTGTCTCGTAAACCGCTTCGGACACACCGGTACCAGGTCGTAGGCTGGGGAGCGAGAGGTTGTCGAGCAGCGAGAACCGCGCAGCAGGAGGTAGGCGCAGGCCAGAGGGCCGGCCCATGACGCAGACACCCACAGCTCCCAACGGAACGCCGGGCGAGGCCCGGGCCCACTTCGCGGTGCCCGCCAAGCACCCCATGGTGACCGTCCTCGGCTCCGGAGACTCCCTGCTCCGCGTGATCGAGCAGGCGTTCCCCCGGGCGGACATCCACGTCCGGGGCAATCAGGTCAGCGCGGTCGGCGACGCCTCGGAAGTCGCCCTCATCCAGCGCCTTTTCGACGAGATGATGCTGGTGCTCCGCACCGGACAGCCGATGACGGAGGACGCAGTGGAACGCTCCATCGCCATGCTCAAGGCGAGCGAGAACGGCGAAGGCGCCGACGAGACCCCGGCCGAGGTGCTCACCCAGAACATCCTCTCCAGCCGGGGCCGCACCATCCGCCCCAAGACGCTCAACCAGAAGCGGTACGTCGACGCCATCGACAAGCACACCATCGTCTTCGGCATCGGCCCCGCGGGCACCGGCAAGACCTACCTGGCCATGGCCAAGGCCGTCCAGGCCCTCCAGTCCAAGCAGGTCACCCGGATCATCCTGACCCGCCCGGCCGTCGAGGCGGGCGAACGCCTCGGCTTCCTGCCCGGCACCCTGTACGAGAAGATCGACCCGTACCTGCGGCCGCTCTACGACGCGCTGCACGACATGCTCGACCCCGACTCCATCCCCAAGCTCATGGCGAGCGGGACGATCGAGGTCGCGCCGCTGGCGTACATGCGCGGACGGACGCTCAACGACGCGTTCATCATCCTCGACGAGGCGCAGAACACGAACCCCGAGCAGATGAAGATGTTCCTCACCCGCCTCGGCTTCGACTCGAAGATCGTCATCACCGGTGACGTGACCCAGATCGACCTGCCGAACGGCACGAAGAGCGGTCTGCGCCAGGTCCAGGACATCCTCGACGGCGTCGACGACGTCCACTTCTCGCGGCTCACGTCCCACGATGTCGTCCGGCACAAGCTCGTCGGCCGTATCGTCGACGCGTACGAGAAGTACGACAGCGCCAACGAGCAGCGCACCGGCCGCAACGGGAAGTAGAAGCACCGCACATGTCGATCGACGTCAACAACGAGTCCGGCACCGAGGTCGACGAGCAGGCGATCCTCGACGTCGCCCGCTACGCCCTCGGGCGCATGCGCATCCACCCGCTCTCCGAGCTCTCGGTGATCGTGGTGGACGCGGAGGCGATGGAGCAGCTCCACATCCAGTGGATGGACCTCCCCGGACCCACGGACGTCATGTCCTTCCCGATGGACGAGCTGCGCCCGCCGGCCAAGGACGACGAGGAGCCCCCGCAGGGTCTCCTCGGCGACATCGTGCTCTGCCCCGAGGTCGCCAAGAAGCAGGGCGAGGACGCCCCGACGAACCACTCCATGGACGAGGAGCTCCAGCTCCTCACCGTCCATGGCGTCCTCCACCTGCTCGGCTACGACCACGAGGAGCCGGAGGAGAAGGCCGAGATGTTCGGCCTCCAGGCGGCGATCGTCGACGGCTGGCGCGCCGAGCGGGGCCTCACCGGCCCGTCGCCGGCCCCCACCGTCAACTGACCGCGCGCGCCCGATGAGCATCCAGCTGATCCTCGGCGCGGTCGCCCTGGTCGTCGTCGCCTGGCTCGCCGCCTGCGCCGAGGCCGGGCTCGCCCGGGTCTCCGGCTTCCGCGCCGCCGAGGCCGTCCGCTCCGGGCGGCGCGGCGCCGAGAAGCTCTCCCAGGTCGCCTCCGACCCCACCCGCTACCTCAACGTGGCGCTGCTCGTCCGCGTCGCCTGCGAGATGGCGGCCGGCGTCCTCGTCACCTACGCCTGCCTGGAGTACTTCCCCGAGACCTGGGAGGCGCTCCTCGTCGCCATCGCCGTGATGGTCCTGGTCAGCTATGTGGCGGTCGGCGTCTCGCCGCGCACCATCGGCCGCCAGCACCCGATGAACACCGCGACCGCCGCCGCGTACGTCCTCGTCCCGCTGGCCCGGATCATGGGCCCGGTCCCGCAGCTGCTGATCCTCATCGGCAACGCGCTCACCCCGGGCAAGGGCTTCCGCAAGGGCCCCTTCGCCTCCGAGGCCGAGCTGCGGGCGATGGTGGACCTCGCCGAGCAGGAGTCGCTGATCGAGGACGAGGAGCGCCGCATGGTGCACTCGGTCTTCGAGCTCGGCGACACCCTCGTCCGCGAGGTCATGGTGCCCCGCACCGACCTCATCTGCATCGAGCGGTACAAGACCGTCCGGCAGGCCCTCACCCTGGCGCTGCGCTCCGGCTTCTCCCGGATCCCGGTGACGGGGGAGAACGAGGACGACGTCGTCGGCATCGTGTACCTGAAGGACCTGGTCAGGAAGACGCACATCAACCGCGACGCCGAGGCCGACCTGGTCTCCACCGCGATGCGCGCCGCGGCCTTCGTCCCCGACACCAAGAACGCCGGCGACCTATTGCGCGAGATGCAGCAGGAGCGCAACCACGTCGCCGTCGTCATCGACGAGTACGGCGGCACCGCCGGCATCGTCACCATCGAGGACATCCTGGAGGAGATCGTCGGCGAGATCACCGACGAGTACGACCGGGAGCTGCCGCCCGTCCAGGAGCTCGGCGACGAGCGCCACCGGGTCACCGCCCGCCTCGACATCGGCGACCTGGGCGAGCTGTACGGTTTCGGCCCGGACGAGTTCGACGACGAGGACGTGGAGACGGTGGGCGGCCTGCTCGCCAAGGCCCTCGGCCGCGTCCCGATCTCCGGGGCCTCCGCCGTCGTCGTCCTGCCGGACCGACGGGAGCTGCGGCTCACCGCCGAGGCTCCGGCCGGCCGCCGGAACAAGATCGTCACCGTGCTCGTCGAGCCGGTCGCCCCGGTCGGCGCGGAGGAGGAGGGCGGGGAATGACCCCCGAGCAGCTGCGCGCCTTCTGCCTGGAGTTCGACGACGCCAGGGAGGAGTTCCCGTTCGGCCCCGGCACCTCGGTGTTCAAGGTGGCCGGGAAGCTGTTCGCGCTGTTCTGGCTGGACGGTGAGCCGCTGCGGGTCAATCTGAAGTGCGATCCGGAGGACGCCGTACGGCTCCGCGAGGAGCATCCGGCGATCACCCCCGGCTACCACATGAACAAGCGCCACTGGAACACGGTCGAGGTGGCCGGGCTCCCGGACCGGATGGTCCGGGAGCTCGTCGAGGACTCGTACGACCTGGTCGTCGCGGGCCTGCCGAAGGCGGAACGGCTCCGGCTCGACCGGCCGTAGCTCACCGGGCGCGGCGCAGGCCCAGGGCGACCAGGACGGCCGCGCCGAGCACGATCGCCGCGTCCAGGGCGGCGACGGTGCGCACCCCCTCGTACAGGTCGCCGCCGGTGGTGGCGAGGACACCCAGCATCGGGATGCCGACGGTGAGGCCCACCTGCTGGGTGGTGGTGACCAGGCCCGTCGCCAGGCCCTGCTCCTCGTCCCGGACGCCCGAGGTGACCGTCAGGCCGTACGAGATGATCGCGCCGAGGTGGAACATCGAGGCGAGGGTGACCGCGACGGTCGCCACGACCGCGCCGGAGCGCTCGCCGATCCCGAGCAGCGTCGCCGTGAGGACCGCCTGCCCGGCGAGCGAGACGACAAGGGTGCGGCGGGCGCCGATCCGCCCGACCACCTTCGGCGTGAGCGTCCCCGCCAGGACCGAGAAGACGCCCTGGATCCCGAAGACGACGCCGGTGGCGAAGGCCGACAGGCCCAGCGTGGACTGGAGGTAGAGGGTCAGGACGAAGACGATCGTCGACATCATCGAGAAGGTGACGAGTCCGCCGAGGTTGCCGAAGGCGACCGTGCGCCGGCGGAGCATCGGCAGCGAGACCAGCGGCGCCGGGTGGCGGGACTCGACGACCACGAAGGCGGCCAGCAGGAGCAGCCCGCCGACCAGGGCGACGAGCACGTCGGTGCCGCCGAAGCCGCGCTCGGCGGCGGTGGTCAGGGCGTAGACCAGGGCGAGCAGACCGCCGGTGACGGTGACCGCACCGGGCACGTCGAGCCGGGGCCGGTCCGGGGTGCGGGACTCGGTGAGCAGGCCCGGGGCGAGCGGCAGCACGACCAGGGTGAAGACGGCGAGCAGGCCCATGGTGGAGCGCCAGCCCAAGGTGTCGGTCATGACGCCGCCGAGGACCATGCCGATGGTGAAGCCCAGCGACAACAGGGTGCCGGAGATGCCGAGCGCCCGGTCGCGCAGCGGGCCCTCCGGGAAGGAGGTGGTCAGCAGGGACATGCCGGTGGGCACGATCGCGGCGGCGCCGACGCCCTGGAGGGCGCGGCCGGCGAGGAAGGACGCCGGGTCCCAGGCGACGGTGGCGAGCACGGACGCGGCGGCGAAGAGGCCGAGGCCGCCGAGGAAGAGCCGCTTGCGGCCGTAGAGGTCGCCGATCCGCCCGAAGAGCAGCAGGAAGCCGCCGGAGGGCAGGGCGAAGGCGGTGACGGCCCACTGGAGGGCGGAGCGGTCGAGGCCGAGGTCGGCGCCGAGGACCGGCAGCGCGACGTTGAGGACGGAGAAGTCGAGCGCCACGATGAACTGGGCGGCGCACAGCACGAAGAGGACGAGCCGCGAGCGGCCGGTGAGGGCCGGGGGAGCGGGCGGGGCGGGGACGGGGGTCTTTCCGGGGGCGGAGGTCACGGTTGCCATGACCACGACTCTCGTCGCCGGGGAACATCGCCGGGTAGCGGGAACTTATCCTGTTGGTCGCACCACCAGGCGTCCGGGGGAGGAAGCACACGTGGTCACAGCGGTGGAGAGCACCGACGGCAAGGCGCACCGACTGGCCGAGCTGCGCGAGTTCCTGATGAGCCGTCGGGCCCGGGTGACCCCGGCCCAGGCGGGCCTTCCGGACGGCGGCAGGCGTCGTACGCCCGGGCTGCGCCGGGAGGAGGTCGCCGTCCTCGCGGGCGTCGGCGTCAGCTGGTACCAGTGGCTGGAGCAGGGCCGGGACATCACCGTCTCGCCCCAGGTCCTCGACTCGGTGGCGCGGGTGCTGCGGCTGAGCCCGGCCGAGCGCCGCCACCTGTACGTCCTGGCGGCGCTGAACCCGCCGGCCCTCGAAGCCGCCCCGGAGGACCGGGACATGTGCGACGGGCTGCGACGGCTCATCGAGGCGTGGATGCCGTTCCCCGCGCACATCATGGACGCGTACTGGAACATCGTGATGTTCAACGAGGCGGCGGCGGCCGTCTTCGGGCTGCGGCCGGACGTGCACCGCAACTGCCTGATCGACTTCTTCACCGACGAGAGGTACCGGGCGCGGATGCGCGGCTGGGAGGAGCTGGCGCCGAAGGTGGTGGCGCAGTTCCGGTCGGCGTGCTCGGAGTGCCCGGACGACGAGGGCTTCCGGGCGGTGGTCGAGGAGGCGAAGGCGGCGAGCGCCGAGTTCGCGGAGCTGTGGGAGCGGCGGGACATCCTGCCCGGCGGCCAGAACCGCAAGGAGATGGACCACCCGGTGGCCGGTCTCCTCGTCGTGGAGGCCACCCAGCTGAGGGTGCCGGCCCGGCCCGACCTGGTGATCGTGCTGCACACGCCGCTGCCGGAGGCGCGGACCGCCGAGAAGCTGGAGTGGCTGGTGTCGCCGGAGGGGCGGCGGGGGGCCCTGTACCCGCTGGCGGGCTGAGCCGGCGCCCCGACCTATGCTCGCTCCATGACACTCAGCAGTGAGCACGGCGACCTCGGTCCCGAGGATCTGAAGATCATCACCCTGGCGCGCAGCGCCCGCGCCCGCAACGGCGTGCCCGAGGGCGCGGCCGTACGCGACGAGACCGGCCGTACGTACGTGGCGGGCACGGTGGAGCTGGAGTCGCTGAAGCTGAGCGCGCTGCGGACCGCCGTGGCGATGGCGGTGGCGAGCGGGGCGCAGTCGCTGGAGGCGGCGGCCGTGGTGTCGGCCGCCGAGACCGCGTCCGAGGAGGACCGGGCGGCGGTGCGGGACCTCGGCGGGCCCGGGACGCCGGTGCTGCTCGCGGGGCCCGACGGACAGCTGCGTGCGGCCGTCACCGCGGGCTGAGCGCCGCACGGGGACGGCGGGGTCCGGCCGCGGCCGGACCCTTGCGGGTTCGTGAAGGTTCTCCGCGACTTCTCTTGCCTTCCCGTGCCGTCTGCGCGTCAATGGGCGGCGGACGGCCCGACGGGCCGTCAGATCCGCGTCCTCCACGCAGCGCCCGCACCCCTGCGTTCGTCATCGGAAGGGATACGAACCCGTCGGATCACGGCCACCGTCCGGGCGGGCGAGCTCTCCATGACCCAGGCCGGTGACGCCGTCGCCCTCTCCGCGGTCGACTTCGGCCGGTGCGGCGCGGCCACCGGAGCCCTGCGGACGGTGACCGTCAAGGACTTCCGCGGCGGCCCCGCCGGCTGGTCCGTGACCGGCGAGGTCACCGACCTCACCGGACCGGGCGGCGCCATCGGCGCCGACAGGCTCAGCTGGACCCCTGTCTGCGTCGCCGAGGAGGGCAGCCCCAGCGCCTGCACGGCCGTCGCCGCCGGAGCCACCCTCGCCTTCACGGCGAACGGCACCGTCACCGGCGGCGAGTTCACCGTCGACGCCGGACTCTCGCTGGACGTCCCGGCGTTCACCGCGCCCGGCGGCTACGCGGGCGTGCTGACGCCGACCCTGTCCTGACGCCGGCCGACGGGCCGGCCGGGCGCATCCCCGGCCGGCCCGTCGGCGGCCCTCCTCCCGCTCCGCCCCACCTCGGGGGTCCGCACCGTGCGACGCAAGCTGTACGCCCTCCTCCTGAGCGCCGCCCTGCCGCTCCTCGGGGCCCCGGCCGCCCACGCCGCCGAGAACGGCGAACGGGCCGTCCACCTGGCCGCCGCCCGGCTCGGCGAACGCCCCTACTACGTCCTCACCGCCGACCCCGGCGCCACCCTCCGCGACAAGGTCACCGTCGCCAACAGGACCGCCGCCCCGCTCACCTTCCGGATCTACGGCGCCGACGCCTACAACACCGAACGCGACGGCGGCTTCGCCGTCCGCACCCTGAAGGAGGAGCAGACCGGCGCCGGCGCCTGGATCGAGCCCGAGCGGACCACGGCCACCGTCCCGCCGCGCTCCGCCGTCACCGTCCCCTTCACCCTCACCGTCCCCGCCGACGCCGACCCCGGCGACCAGCCCGGCCCGCTCGTCGCCCTCGACGAGCGGATCGCCCCCGCGGGCGGCGGCGTCGCCATGGGCGTCCAGAGGGCCGTCGCCGCCCGCGTCCACCTCAAGGTCAGCGGCCCCGCCGTACCCGCCCTCGCCGTCGAGGACGTCACCCTGGAGCAGGACCGGCCGCTCGTCGACCGGGTGCCGGCCGAGCTGCTGCCCCGGCAGAAGATCCGGCTCACCGAGCGGTGGACCGGCTCGCCGCAGCTCGACCGGGGCGAGGTGACCCTCACCGCCACCGCGAAGGACGTCCGCGAAAGTGCCGCGGTCTCCTTCCTCGCGATGCCCTGGCTCGCCGCCGCTGCGCTCGCCGCGGGGGCCGCCGGAGGCCTCGCGGGGTGGCGGATCCGGCGCCGCCGGGCCCGACGGGGGCACTGAGTGCGTGACGGGGCCGCGCATCGGGGACAATGGCCCCCATGAGCGTGCGCAGTGAAGAGACCGATGAGAACACCGCCCCCCACCGGGCGGGCTTCGCCTGCTTCGTCGGGCGCCCCAACGCGGGCAAGTCCACCCTCACCAACGCTCTGGTCGGTCAGAAGGTGGCGATCACCTCCAACCGCCCCCAGACCACCCGGCACACCGTGCGCGGCATCGTGCACCGCCCGGACGCCCAGCTGATCCTGGTCGACACCCCGGGCCTCCACAAGCCGCGCACCCTCCTCGGCGAGCGGCTCAACGACGTCGTCCGCACCACCTGGGCCGAGGTCGACGTCATCGGCTTCTGCCTGCCCGCCGACCAGAAGCTCGGCCCCGGCGACCGCTTCATCGCCAAGGAGCTCGCCGAGATCAAGAAGACCCCCAAGGTCGCCATCGTCACCAAGACCGACCTGGTCGACTCCAAGACCCTCGCCGAGCAGCTGATCGCCATCGACCAGCTCGGCCGCGAGCTCGGCATCGAGTGGGCGGAGATCGTGCCGGTCTCCGCCGTCGGCGACAAGCAGGTCCAGCTCGTCGCCGACCTGCTCGTCCCGCTCCTCCCGAAGTCCCCGCCGCTCTACCCGGAGGGCGACCTCACGGACGAGCCGGAGCAGGTCATGGTCGCCGAGCTGATCCGCGAGGCCGCCCTCGAAGGCGTCCGCGACGAGCTGCCGCACTCCATCGCGGTCGTCGTCGAGGAGATGATCCCCCGCGAGGGCCGCCCCGCCGACCGGCCGCTGCTCGACATCCACGCCAACGTGTACATCGAGCGCCCCAGCCAGAAGGGCATCATCATCGGCCCCAAGGGCAGCCGCCTGAAGGAGGTCGGGATGAAGTCCCGCAAGCACATCGAGGCCCTCCTCGGCACCCCGGTCTTCCTCGACCTGCACGTCAAGGTCGCCAAGGACTGGCAGCGCGACCCCAAGCAGCTGCGGCGCCTGGGCTTCTGACGACCGCGCCGAACCGTCGACTTCCCCGAGGCGCCGTGCCGGCATGACGCCGTGACGAAGATCAGCAAGGGGGAGGGCCCGCCGGATCCCGGGCAGGGGCGGCGGGTCGAGGGCGTCGGCAAGTCGTCGGGCCCGGGACGGGGCACGGCCCCTGGACCGGGTACGGGCTCCGCCGCGGACGGCCTGCCAGCCGGCTCCGGCTCGGCGGGGGAGGGCCGCGCGCGGTCCCCGCACCGGATCGACCTCGCGGACGGCGGCGGCCGGTGGGCGGACCTGATCGTCCCCTCGCCCGCCCCGTCCGCCGAGGTGGCGGCAGCCGCGGAGGGTCTCGGCGGGGAGTTCGACACCCTCGCGTACGCCGGCCGGGGCGGCGCCAGGTTCGCCATGGAGGAGAAGGTCCCGCCCGGTTACGTCCTCGTCGAGTTCGCCCGCACCGGCCCCGGGTACTTCGATCTCGGCTCCGTCGACTGGGACGGCAGGGAGGCCGTCGCCCTCGGGGACTCCTCCACATCCCGCCGGTTCGAGCGGCGGGTGATGTGGTGCGACAACCTCTATCCCCTGCGCTTCCGCGTCCGCTGCGACGACCGGGCCGAGTGGGTGATCGTGATCCGCTCCGTCCGCGCGGTGCGGGCGCTCGGCACGGCCGCCACCGGGCGGGGCTCCGAGGTGCTGCTGCACACCGGGCCCGCCGGCGGCCTCGTCACCCGCCTCCACGCGGCGAAGGGCAGTCTGCGGGTCGAGGGCCACAAGCCGCGTCGTCCCCACACCCCCGCCACCTCCCCGGCCGTCCTCGCGAGCGTCTACGAGCGGCCCTACGAGGACGTGCGTGCGCTGCCGGAGGGGCCGCTGCTCGTGGCGGTCCTCGACGGGGACGGCGACTGGCCCCTGGAGGTCGGCGAGCTCCCGGAGCCCCGGCCCCGCAAGGGCCTCTGGGCCCGTCTGTTCGGCCGCCAGCTCACGCGCCCTCCTTGAGGACCCTCGTCACGAGGGTCCGCTGGGCGTCCGTGAGGTGCGGGTCGGCGCACCTCACGGTCCGGGCGTCGATCGTGATCTCGTAGGCGAAGCCGTCCGGGACGACCCGGGTGGCCTCCGGCGCCGCGAGGACGGCGGAGGCCAGGGACTCCCACTCGGGGCCCGTGACCTCCACCTCCGCCGACCGCTCGATGCCCGCGAAACCACCGGTGCGCCGCACTCGAATCCGCATGGGCCCTGTCTACCAGCCCGGCTCAGTCGGTGGGTACGCCCACGGCCGCCCACGCCTTCGTCACGGCCTGGATCTCCGCCGCGTCGCCGTACCGCGCCTTCGCCGCCGCCACCGTGGCCGCCGCGAACTCGGCGAAACGGGTCTCGGGGGTGAGGGTGCCGCCGGTCATCACGTCGTACCAGATCCGCCCGGCCCGGTCCCAGGCGTGGCCGCCGAGCTCGGTCGCCACCAGGTAGAAGGCGCGGTTGGGGATGCCGGAGTTGATGTGCACCCCGCCGTTGTCCTGGCCGGTGCGGACGTAGTCGTCCATGTGGGCCGGCTGCGGGTCCTTGCCGAGGACGTCGTCGTCGTACGCGGTCCCCGGCGCCTTCATGGAGCGCAGCGCCCTCCCCTGCACGTCCGGGTGGAAGAGGCCCTCGCCGATCAGCCAGTCGGCCTGCTCGGCGGTCTGGCCGAGCACGTGCTGCTTCACCAGCGAGCCGAAGACGTCGGAGACGGACTCGTTGAGCGCGCCGGACTGGCTGAAGTACTCCAGGTTCGCCGTGTACTGGGTGAAGCCGTGCGCCAGCTCGTGGGCGATGACGTCCACGGGGAGGGTGAAGTCGAGGAAGATCTCGTCGTCGCCGTCGCCGAACACCATCTGCTCGCCGTTCCAGAAGGCGTTGCCGTACTTCTCGTCGTAGTGGACGGTCGCGAGCAGCGGCAGCCCGGCGCCGTCCATGGAGTCGCGCCCGAAGGCGTCCCGGAAGAGCGCGAAGGTGGCGCCGAGGCCCGCGTAGGCGCGGTTGACGGTGGCGTCGGCCGTCGCCTCCTCGCCCTCGTCGCGGACTTTCACCCCGGGCAGCTCGGTGCGGCGCTGGGCGTCGTACACGGTCCGGCGCGGGGCCGCGGGCTCCGCGGTCGGGTCCGCGGGGGCGACGGCCGCGCGGGGCAGGACCCGGGCGGCACGGGCCGAGGTGTCGGCGATCAGGGTGCGGCGGGCGGCCGCGGCGACGGCGGGGTTCGCCGAGTTCGCCAGGTGCTCCAGGAGGTGGGGCGGCACGATCGTGCAGAAGGGGGAGGTCATACCGGCAATGTGGCACTGCGCGACGCCCCTGTCACGAGAAGTGACGGGGATTGGCGAAATGGAGTGATGGGTCACTTTTCGCCCTTGACGACACCGCCGTCCCGCATACTGGAACAGGACGTCCGCATTCCCCGGGCCTCGGCTATGGTGACGCACATCATGCGTTTCGGGCTGCTTCTCCTTAGCTGCCGCGGCGAGGGCCTGTAGTCGTAGGCCGACCCCCTCCCCGCGGGTTTCGGTGTTGCGTTCGACAGTCGGCCGTCCGTTCAGAGGACCCCGAGGAGCCCTACGCCATGTCCCAGTCTCCCTTCGTCAGCCGTCCGACGCCGATCACCAACGCGACGCACACGCAGAAGCCGTCCGGGATGCCGATCCACAAGTACGGCCGGTACGAGGCCGTCGAGATCCCCGACCGCACCTGGCCCGAGCGGCGGATCACCAAGGCGCCCCGCTGGCTGTCGACCGACCTGCGCGACGGCAACCAGGCCCTGATCGACCCGATGTCCCCGGCCCGCAAGCGCGAGATGTTCGACCTGCTGGTACGCCTGGGCTACAAGGAGATCGAGGTCGGCTTCCCGTCCTCCGGCGAGACCGACTTCGCCTTCGTCCGCTCCATCATCGAAGAGGGCGCGATCCCGGACGACGTCACCATCTCCGTCCTGACCCAGGCCCGCGAGGACCTGATCGAGCGGACCGTGGAGTCCCTGGTCGGCGCCAGGCGCGCCACCGTCCACCTGTACAACGCCACCGCGCCGACCTTCCGCCGGGTCGTCTTCCGCGGCTCCAAGGACGACATCAAGCAGATCGCCGTCGACGGCACCCGCCTGGTGATGGAGTACGCCGAGAAGCTGCTGGGCCCGGAGACCACCTTCGGCTACCAGTACAGCCCGGAGATCTTCACCGACACCGAGCTGGACTTCGCCCTGGAGGTCTGCGAGGCCGTCTGCGACGTCTGGCAGCCCGGCCCCGGCCGCGAGATCATCCTCAACCTGCCCGCCACCGTGGAGCGTTCGACCCCCTCCACGCACGCGGACCGCTTCGAGTGGATGTCCCGCAACCTGACCCGCCGCGAGTACGTCTGCCTGTCGGTCCACCCGCACAACGACCGCGGCACCGCCGTCGCCGCCGCCGAGCTGGCCATCATGGCCGGCGCCGACCGCATCGAGGGCTGCCTGTTCGGCCAGGGCGAGCGGACCGGCAACGTCGACCTGGTCACCCTGGGCATGAACCTGTTCAGCCAGGGCGTCGACCCGCAGATCGACTTCTCGCAGATCGACGAGATCCGCCGCACCAGCGAGTACTGCAACCAGATGGAGGTCCACCCGCGCCACCCCTATGCGGGCGACCTGGTCTACACCGCCTTCTCCGGCTCCCACCAGGACGCCATCAAGAAGGGCTTCGACGCCATGGAGGCCGACGCGGCCGCCCAGGGCAAGACCGTCGACGACATCGAGTGGGCCGTCCCCTACCTGCCCATCGACCCGAAGGACGTCGGCCGCTCCTACGAGGCCGTCATCCGGGTCAACTCGCAGTCCGGCAAGGGCGGCATCGCGTACGTCCTGAAGAACGACCACAAGCTGGACCTGCCCCGCCGGATGCAGATCGAGTTCTCCCGGATCATCCAGGCCAAGACCGACGCCGAGGGCGGCGAGGTCACCCCGGCGGCGATCTGGTCCGTCTTCCAGGACGAGTACCTGCCCAACCCGGACAACGCCTGGGGCCGCATCCAGCTGCGCTCCGGCCAGTCCACCTCGGACACGGACGGCACCGACACCCTGCGCGTCGAGGCGGTCGTCGACGGCGTCGACACCGTCCTGACCGGCTCCGGCAACGGCCCGATCTCCGCCTTCTTCGACGCCCTGCAGTCGATCGGCGTGGACGCCCGCCTGCTGGACTACCAGGAGCACACCATGAGCGAGGGCGCCTCCGCGCAGGCCGCCTCGTACATCGAGTGCGCCATCGACGGCCGGGTGCTGTGGGGCATCGGCATCGACGCCAACACCACCCGCGCCTCCCTGAAGGCGGTCATCTCGGCGGTCAACCGCTCCGTCCGCTGACCTCGCGCGCACGGCGCCCCGCCCCTCCGGCCGAGGGGCGGGGCGCCGTGCGTCCTCGCGCCCGCCCCGGAGGGGCCGGCGCCTCCTCCGCGACCACCCCGGAGGGTGATCTCGCGGCGACGGGTTCGGCCATCGGACCCGGCGCCGTCGGGGCCGCCGTCGGGGCCCCGCTGCCCGGCGGCGGCTTCCTGGCCTTCACGAAGCGCCGCCGCCGGGCCCGAAACCCCGGTGTCACGTCTCGGCCATCTCCGGTACGAAGTACGGACGAGGTGCTGACGTCACATCAAGGATGTGGCTAACATCACGCCAACGCACCGGCAGTGCAGCCGGGCCGTTGAGGAGGTGCGCGTGCGTTCTGCCAGGAAAACACGTGGTGGGAAGCTGACCGTCTGCGGGATCCGCACCTCCTGGAACACCATCGGCGACGGCGAGTTCTTCTGCGAGGAGTGCGGCGGCGACCGCAACTACCGGCGGCGCACCGGCCGCCGCAGGTTCGCCGTCCTCGGCGTGCCGCTCGTGCCCCGGGGCTGTACCGGGCCGGTGGTGGAGTGCGCCGCCTGCCGGACCCGCTTCGGCATCGAGGTCCTGGAGCGGCCCACCACCGGCCGGTTCTCGGCCATGCTGCGGGACGCCGTCCACACCGTCGCCCTCGCCGTCCTCGCGGCCGGCGGCACCGGCTCCCGCGAGGTCCTCGACCGGGCCGTGCACGCCGTCCGCTCCGCCGGATACGCCGACTGCACGGCCGTCCAGCTGGTCGACCTGGTCGAGGCCCTGGAGGCGGACACCGGGCGCTTCATGCCGGAGATCAACCCCGAGGGCGCCCTCCTCGCCATCGAGATCCACGAGGCCGTCGCCCCGCTCACCCCGCACCTGGAGCCGGCCGGCCGGGAGACGCTGCTGCTCCAGGCGGCCGGGATCGCGCTGGCCGACGGCGGCTACAGCCCGGCCGAGCAGGAGGTCCTGGGCACCGTCGGCACGGCGCTCGGACTGCCGCCCGAGGACGTCCTGCGGCTGCTCGCCACCGCGCGCACGGTCTCCTGACCTACGGCACGACGTTCTGGTTGAGCCGGAACACGTTGTCCGGGTCGTAGCGGCGCTTCACCTCCCGCAGCCGCGCGTAGTTCTGCCGGTAGTTCACCCGGACCCGGTCCTGGTCGTCGGTGTCCATGAAGTTCACGTATCCGCCCGCCTCGGTGTGCGGGCGGAGCGCGGCGTCGTAGGCGCGGGTCCAGGCCACGTTCGCGGCCGTGCCGGACGGATCGGTCCAGGTGGCGCCGAAGGAGTGCGAGACGTCCGCGTCCCGGTAGGCGAAGGCGGTCTCCTCCGGGCCCGTCCGGTGGCAGGCCCCGTCGATCGGGAAGAGCGCGGTGTCCGACTCCATGGTCGGCATGGTCGCGCCGTACTCGGCGTGCGCGGCGGCGGCCCCGGCGGACAGGCCGCGGCTGAAGTTGCCCTTCCAGTAGTGGTGGAGGCCGGCGGGCAGCTGCTCGTCGAAGATCGTGTTGATCACCGGATACGGCATCCGCTCCATGAACCGGCCCACGACGGGGCCCAGCGCGTCGAGGAGCGCCAGGGTCCTGCCGTCCCCGGCGGGCGGGCCGCTGGAGCAGGTGAACGCGGCGCAGACGGGGCGTCCGTGCCAGCGCTCGGGCAGGAACGGCTCCTCCGGGCCGAGGGCCAGCACCATGATGATGTTCAGCTCCTCCGGCGCGGCCGTGACGGCCTCGTACCAGGCGCTGATCACCGCCGGGTCCAGCGGATAGCAGGTCAGCCCGCCGAACACCTCGGTCAGCGGGTGCAGCCGGTAGCGGAACTCGGTCACCACCCCGAAGTTCCCGCCGCCGCCGCGCAGCGCCCAGAACAGGTCGGGCCGGCGCTCGGCGTCGCAGGAGACGAAGGTGCCGTCGGCGGTGACGACCTCCGCGCCGGTGAGGTTGTCGCAGCTCAGGCCGTACCGGCGGGCCAGGTGGCCCATGCCGCCGCCGAGGGTGAGCCCGGCGACGCCGGTCGTGGAGATCACCCCGCCGGTGCCGGCGAGCCCGAAGGCGTGGGTGGCGTGGTCGAAGTCGCCCCAGGTGGCGCCGCCGCCGGCCCGGGCCGTCCGGGCCTCCGGGTCGACCCGCACCTCTCGCATCGGGGAGAGGTCCACCACCAGGCCGTCGTCGACCGTGCCGAAGCCGGCGACCGAGTGGGCGCCGCCGCGTACCGCGAGCGGGAGGCCGTGCTCCCGCGCGTGGCGGACCGCCGCGATCACGTCGCCGGCGTCCACGGCGTGGACGACGACGGCGGGACGGCGGTCGTGCAGGGCGTTGTAGACCCGCCGGGACTTCTCGTACGAGGGGTCGCCGGGGGTGACGACGGTGCCGCGCACGGCACCGCGGAGCGCGTCCAGGGTGTCCGTCGAAGTGGTCATGCTCCCGGTGTACGCGCCCGGGCCCGGCGGCCGCGTCGTCCGTACCGCCCATCTCCGCGGGCGGCGGGATGGGCCGTTCAGACCAGGCCGTGGGCGTAGGCGTAGGCGGTCGCGGCGGAGCGGGTGGAGACGCCCAGCTTGGCGAAGACGTTGTTGAGGTGCCGGGCGACCGTGTGCTCGCTGATCACCAGGGAGCGGGCGACGCCCTTGTTCGTGGCGCCGCCGGCGACAAGGCGCAGCACCTCGGCCTCCCGGGCGGTCAGCCCGCCCGGCAGCCGGCGCCGGGCGGCCGCCGAGAGCAGCGCGGCGGCCCGGCGGGCGTCGGGCGCGGCCCCGAGCCGCTCGAAGCCGTCCCGGGCGAAGGCGAGTTCGAGACGGGCGGCCTCCTCGTCCCCGGCGGCCCGGTCGGCCGCCGCGACCAGCATCCGGGTCTGCGCCGCCTCGTACGGCACCCGCAGCCGCAGCCAGCCGTCGAGGGCCCGCCGCAGGACCGGCAGCGCCGCCTCGGGGTCCTCGGCCAGGGCCACCGCGCCGGTCGCGGTGTCTGCGAGGGCGCGCAGCAGCGGCACGTCACCGGCGAGGGCGTCGAGCTCGGCCGCCGCGCCGGCCGCCTCCCGGGCGGCTCCGACGGCGAGGGCGACCTCGGTGGCGGCGGCGAGGAGCCGGGCCCGGGCCAGCGGGCCCCGGTGGGCGTCCTGGCAGGCGAGCGCGAGCCGCAGCCCGGCGGCCGCCGCGTCGGCGCGGCCCTGGGCGAGCCGCAGCAGGGCGAGCCCCGGCTGGGGGAGCAGGCCCAGCTCGTGGGCGTGGGCGTAGGAGCGGGCGGCCTCGTCGAGCCGGCCCTGGCGACGCTGCACGTCGCCGGCGGCGCGGTACGCGGCGGCCGCCGCCTCCAGGCAGTCCGGCGGCACCTCCCGGCAGGCCCGCCGGGCCTCCTCCTCGGCAGCCGTCCAGTCGCCGAGGAAGTCGAGGACCTCGACCCGGTGGGCCCGGCAGACCCCGCGGAAGGGGTTCTCGCCGTCGTCGGCGCCGGCGCACCACTCCATCGCGGTGCGGGTCCACTCCACGGCCCGTCCGAAGTCGGCCGCCTCCATGCACTGGGTGAGGGCCAGGCAGTACAGCCAGCCGGTGAAGAGTCCGCTCAGCTCGCCGGCCTCGGCCGCGCACATCGCCTCGTCGAGGAGCGCGAGCCCCTCGGCGCGGCGGCCCTGGGCGAGCAGGGCGGCGGAGGCGGCCTGCCGGCTGAGGGCGAGGAGGTCGGGGCTGCCGGAGCGTTCGGCGAGCACGGTCATGCGGGCGGTCGCGGCGAGCGCCGCGGCCCCGTCGCCGCGGGCGGTGGCCTCCTCGGCGTCGGCCCAGGCGAGGAAGGACTGTTCGGGGCAGGGCGGCAGCCCGTCCAGGTGGTGGCGGGCGCGGTGCAGCCATCCCGCGGCGACGGCGGGCCTGCCCAGGCCGGCGTACTCGTAGTGGAGCCACCAGGCGTCCATCCCGGCGCCCCGGTGGTCGCCGGCGGCGAGGTGGGCGGAGTGCGCGCGCAGCCGGGCGGCGACGGACTCGTCGAGGTGCCCGGACCACCAGGCGGCGTCGGAGAGCGCGTCGAGGTCCTCGGCGGTCAGCGCCTGGTCCGGGTGCCGGTCGCAGGCGTGCAGCAGCGCGTACGCCTCGGCCCAGGCCTCACGGGCGACGGCGTCCCGGGCCCGTCCGGCCCGGTCGACCACGGGTGCGGACACGTGCCTCACCCCTTCCGGTCCCTCCAGCGTAGGACGGGACGCGGGAAGGGGGCACCCGGTGGGTGCCCCCTTCCCGCGCGGTGCGTGCCGGGTCAGTCGATGGCGCCGCTCGCGCGGAGCATGTCCTCGCGCTCGACGATCTTCACGCGCTCGCGGCCCTGCGGCTCGCCCAGCGCCTTCTCGGCGGCGTCGAGGGCGTACCAGCCCTCCCACGTGGTGTAGGTGAGGCCCTTGCCCTCCAGGAAGGCGACGACCGCGTCGGTCTCCGGGCTGGCCGGGGTGAGGAGCCGGCCGGCGGAGAAGTCCTCCAGGAGGTTCGCGACGGTCTCGTTGGCGTCGCCCTTGGTGTGGCCGATGAGGCCGACCGGGCCGCGGCGGATCCAGCCGGTGACGTAGGTGGAGGCCATGTGCTCCTCGCCCTCCATCACGCGGCCGCCCTGGTCCGGGACGGTGCCGCTGACGGCGTCCCAGGGGAGCTTGGGCAGCTCGTCGGAGAGGTAGCCGACGGCGCGGTAGACGGCCTGGACGTCCCAGTCGGTGGTGACGCCGGTGCCCTTCACGTTGCCGGTGCCGTCGAGCTCGGTGCGCTCGGTGCGCAGGCCGACGACCTCGCCGTTCTCGCCGAGGATCTCGACGGGGGACTCGAAGAAGTGCAGGAAGAGCTTGTGCGGGCGGTCGCCGACGTCGCGGATCGCCCAGTTCTCCAGGGTCTTGGCGACCATGTCGGTCTGCTTGTTCTTGCGCCGCTCGGCGATCGAGCCCTCGTCGTAGTCGATGTCCTCGGGGTTGACGATGACCTCGATGTTCGGCGAGTGGTCCAGCTCGCGCAGCTCCATGGGGCTGAACTTGGCCTGGGCGGGGCCGCGGCGGCCGAAGACGTGGATCTCGACGGCCTTGTTGGCCTTCAGGCCCTCGTGGACGTTGGCCGGGATCTCGGTCGGCAGCAGCTCCTCGGCCGTCTTGGCGAGGATGCGGGCGACGTCGAGGGCCACGTTGCCGACGCCGAGGACGGCGACCTTCTCGGCGGAGAGGTCCCAGGTCCGCGGGACGTCCGGGTGGCCGTCGTACCAGGAGGCGAAGTCGGCGGCGCCGAAGGAGCCGTCCAGTTCCACGCCGGGGATCTTCAGCTCGCGGTCGAACATGGCGCCGGTGGAGAAGATCACGGCGTCGTAGAAGGAGCGCAGGTCGTCGAGGTGGACGTCGGTGCCGTAGTCGATGTTGCCGAAGAGGCGGACCTGCGGCTTGTCGAGGACCTGGTGGAGGGCGGTGATGATGCCCTTGATCCGCGGGTGGTCGGGGGCGACGCCGTAGCGGATGAGGCCGAAGGGGGCCGGCATCCGCTCGAAGATGTCGATGGACACGCCCGGCTCGGTGGCGGTGTCGGACTTCAGCAGCGCGTCGGCGGCGTAGATGCCGGCGGGGCCGGCGCCGACGATCGCGACCCGGAGGGGGCGGGGCATGACTGGTTCCCTTCGCATACGGGGTGCGGCGGAGCCGCCGACACTTAGGCCACCCTAATTAACGGCGAACGGGAAGTGGTACCCGACCCTGGTCTATGCCCTCATAAGGCAAGCTTATGACTTCTCAAAGGAGGGCTGGGGCGCTCAGTCGAGGAAGAAGAGGACGGCCATCACGACGGTCAGCAGCGTCAGGGCGGTGCCGCAGAAGAGCAGGACCACTCCGGTCAGGGTGTTCACCAGCTGTGTGAACGGGGGTGACAGCACGAGCACGTCCGCCGGGTCGTCCGGGGGGAAGGCCACCGGGACCGACGGCTCGGCCTGGCTGTGGACGAAGCCGCGCCAGGCGCCGGTCCCGTCCGGGTAGATGTAGCCGCCGCGGGTGGCCCGGACGGCGGTCGTCACGACACCGTAGGTGAGCAGCCACTTCTCCCGCCACGCGCGTACCGCCCCGGCGGCCCCGCACCAGAGCGCCAGCCAGCTCAGCCCGCCGAACGGGACCAGGATGATGGCCAGGTCCTTCTCGCCCAGCGCGGCGGCGGCCGCGATGAGGGCGACGAGCGCCAGCAGATAGGCCAGCACGGCCCGCAGGAGCCGGCGGTGGAACTTCTTGCGCCAGGTCGGGCGGAGCGAGCGGATCACCGCGAAGGGGGCGCCGTCGACGTCGTCGCTGTCCGTCCGGTTCGCGAGCAGCGCGTTGATCCCGTCGGCGAAGCGGACCGCCGCCTCCGGGTCCACGTCGTCGATCCGGTGGACGATCGGCGTCGTCCCGGCCTTCGACCGCAGCTCGATCAGGACCGTCCGCCCCTCGGCGCGTATCCGGCCGAGTCCGTCGGCGGTGAAGGTGACCTGCTCGGTCGGGAGGTCCAGGACCAGACCGCCGTCTTCGGCGAACAGGACGGTTCCGTCCCGGCCCCGGAGTCTCGGGAGGGAGGAGATGGGTGTCGACATGGGCATGATCGTAGGCCGGGGACGGCTCTGGGTCAGCCCCCCGAGGTGGCGAACACCGCCAGGACCGCCAGGGCGATCAGCAGGACGGCCACGGCGGCCGCGAGCGGCTTCCAGGGCGCGCCGCGGACACCGGTGGTCCCGGCGGGCTCCGGGGCGCCGGGGGCGCGGGTGGTGACCAGCGCGGCGCCGTCCGGGGCCGGGTCCGCGGGGAGCGCGGCCGTCACGGCCTCCCCGAAGGCGAGTGCGGCGGCCTCGTCGACCCCGGTGACGCGGTAGATCGTCGGCTCGTTCGCGCCCGAGGCCGTCAGGACGATCGCCAGCGACCGGCCCTCGGCGTGGACGAAGGAGATCGCCGCCAGCGGTATGTGGTGCTCCTTGTCCGGCCGGTGCAGGGTGACCGGCCCGCCCGCGAAGTGGAGAACCGATTCGCCACCGTGCAGGACCAGAGAAGGGGTGGCCGTCATCGTCCGCGTTCCTCCGCCGCCGTCGGTCGGTCCCGGGGCGCCTCCGGGCGGCAGGGCGACGCTCCCGCGCCGATCGTAGGGGCACCGGCCCGCCCCGCACCACGCCCGCGTCCCGGGGGCCGCCCGATCGGGCCGCCCCGCGCGCTCCCTTCGCGCGCCCCCAGTGCACGCCGGAGCGAAAACCGAGGGTTTCGCGAACAATTTCACGATGCCCCGGGACGACAGTTCGACAATCCGCCGGATTTACGGGACTTCAGCGATTCCACGGCCGACCCGACGGCCGCGAATCGAATCATCCGCTCGAACATCCCGCCCCCGGTGGCGTGCGGGAACGCCCCGAACTCCGTTGGTGCGCCCACGATTCTACGGAGCACGGACCACCCTGGAGTGGGGAAGCGGGAAATGGATTCAGAAAGGCATACGTTGGTGAAGGAAGACACCAGAGGAGAACGACCACGGGGGAAGTCGGAGCGAGCGCGGCGCGGAGCCGGAATTGCGCGGGAGCGGCGCGGAGGGAATCCCCTCCGCCCGGGCCCGGCGGCAGCCGGCTCCGCCGCTCCGTCGTCCCCTCGGCCGCTCGTTCGCACAGGGACACCGCACGGTGGCCCGGCCGGCGCACCCCGCCGGCCCGGCGCCGCCGGGGAGGAGGGCCGGTCATGGCACTGCAGATCGGTGCGTACGTCGTGGAGATCCGCACCGGGAGGGTCGCGAGGGTGATGGGCCACGAGGGCCCCTACGTCCAGATCCGCCCGCTCGGCGGCGGACGCGAGTGGGACGTGGCCCCCGAGGAGGTCCGCGAGGCCACCTCCGCGGAGCGCCTCAGCGCCGCCACCGCCCACGCCAACGCCCGCAGCCGCGGCGAGGTGCCCTGAAGCGGCGAGGCCCCCTGAGGACGGGCGGCCCGCGCCGCCGCCCGCGTACGGGAGAATGGGGTCCATGAGCCTGTTCCGTGACGACGGCGTCGTGCTGCGCACCCAGAAGCTGGGCGAGGCGGATCGCATCATCACGATCCTCACGCGCGGCCACGGGCGGGTGCGGGCCGTCGCGCGCGGGGTGCGGCGGACCAAGTCGAAGTTCGGGGCACGGCTCGAACCCTTCTCCCACGTGGACGTGCAGTTCTTCGCCCGGGGCAGCGAGCTCGTCGGCCGCGGCCTGCCGCTCTGCACCCAGAGCGAGACCATCGCCGCGTACGGCGGCGGCATCGTCACCGACTACGCCCGCTACACCGCCGGCACCGCCATGCTGGAGACGGCGGAGCGCTTCACCGACCACGAGGGCGAGCCGGCCGTCCAGCAGTACCTCCTGCTCGTCGGCGGACTGCGGACTCTCGCCCGCGGCGAGCACGCCCCCCACCTCGTCCTCGACGCCTTCCTCCTCCGCTCCCTCGCCGTCAACGGCTACGCGCCCAGCTTCTCGGACTGCGCGAAGTGCGGACTCGACGGCCCCCACCGCTTCTTCTCGGTCGCCGCGGGCGGCGTCATATGCGGCGACTGCCGGGTGCCCGGAAGCGTCGTACCCTCGGCGGAGGCCATCGGCCTGCTCAGCGCCCTGCTCACCGGCGACTGGGCGACGGCGGACGCGTGCGAGCCGCGTCACGTCAGGGAGGGCAGCGGACTCGTGTCCGCCTATCTGCACTGGCACCTGGAGCGCGGCCTGCGCTCCCTGCGGTACGTAGAGAAAAGCTAGGAGAGACCACGTCATGGCCATCGCACGACTCCTCGGGCGCCAGCGTCGGGAGTACAGGACCCCCGAGCCGCACCCGTCCGGCGCCCGCCCGCCGAAGCTCCAGGCCGAGCTCGTGCCGGAGCACGTCGCGATCGTCATGGACGGCAACGGCCGCTGGGCCAAGGAGCGCGGGCTGCCCCGCACCGAGGGACACAAGGTCGGCGCCGAGCAGGTGATCGACGTGCTCCAGGGCGCGATCGAGATGGGCGTCGGCGCGATCTCGCTCTACGCCTTCTCCACGGAGAACTGGAAGCGCTCCCCCGAGGAGGTGCGCTTCCTGATGAACTTCAACCGCGACTTCATCCGCAAGACCCGCGACCAGCTCGACGAGCTCGGCATCCGGGTCCGCTGGGTGGGCCGCATGCCCAAGCTGTGGAAGTCGGTCGCCAAGGAGCTCCAGGTCGCCCAGGAGCAGACCAAGGACAACACGAAGCTCACGCTCTACTTCTGCATGAACTACGGCGGGCGCGCCGAGCTCACGGACGCGGCGCAGGCGCTCGCCGAGGACGTGAAGGCCGGCCGCCTCGACCCGGCGAAGATCACCGAGAAGACGATCCAGAAGTACCTGTACTACCCGGACATGCCGGACGTCGACCTCTTCCTGCGGCCCAGCGGCGAGCAGCGCACCTCCAACTACCTGATCTGGCAGAGCGCGTACGCCGAGATGGTCTTCCAGGACGTCCTGTGGCCCGACTTCGACCGCCGCGACCTGTGGCGCGCCTGCGTCGAGTACGCCCAGCGCGACCGCCGCTTCGGCGGCGTCGACCCGGCGGACCTCGCCGTCCTCGACAAGGCCTGAGGCCGGGGGAGGGGCCGCCGCGGGTGACGCCACGATCCGGCGCGTGAACGGGACCACGGACGACCCCACGCTCCACGACCGGATCGAGCTCACCTGCCTCCCCGTCCTCGCCGACGTGCGCGAGGCGGTGGGCGTCACCCTGGACGCCGCCCGCTGGTGGCGGGTGCTGCGCCGGGCCGCGTACGGCTCCGCCGCCCTGGCCTTCCTCGCCGCCGCCCTGGAGCTGCTGCTCCCGGGCGAGCCGGACCCGGGGACGGTGGCCCGGACGGCGGGGCTCGGCGCCGCCGCCGTCGCCGTGGCCCGGCTGATGGGCCCGGTCGTGGCACGGGCGGTCTTCCTCGCCGTCCGCGCGCAGGGCGAGGCCCGGGCCGTCGTCGACGCCGAGGGCGGCCGGTGGACCGCCCGGGACGTCGAGCAGCTCATCCGCTGGCCGATGCTGCCGCGGTACGTGGAGACCGACCGGCTCTTCGTGCTGCTCACGCCCCGGAGGACCGGCTCCGGCTTCGCCTACCTGCCCAAGCACGGCCTCGCCGGCCCCGCCGACGCCGAGCGGCTCCGCGCCCTGCTCGACCGGCACGGCGCCCGCGTCTGACGGCGCGCGAGGGCCCGCACCGGACGCCGTCCGGTGCGGGCCCTCGCGCGGGCCGGCCATCGGCTCACTTCGCCGCGCACTCCGCGCAGGTGCCGAAGATCTCGACGGTGTGCGCCACGTTCACGAAGCCGTGCTCCGCCGCGACCGTCTCCGCCCACTGCTCCACCATCGGGCCCTCGACCTCGACGGCCTTGCCGCAGGCGCGGCAGACGAGGTGGTGGTGGTGGTCGTCGGACGAGCAGCGGCGGTAGACCGTCTCCCCGTCGCTGGTGCGCAGCGCGTCCACCTCGCCCGCGTCCGCCAGGGACTGGAGGGTGCGGTAGACGGTCGTCAGGCCGACGGAGTCGCCGCGGTGCTTGAGCATGTCGTGCAGCTCCTGGGCGCTGCGGAACTCGTCCACCTCGCTCAGCGCGGCCGACACGGCGGCGCGCTGCCTGGTCGAGCGGCCGCGTACGGGGGGTCCTGCCGTCGCCACGGGGCCTCCTTGATGTATCCGTTGCCCCCGTCATTCTGCCAGTCCCCCCTGGGCCGGGTCAGACCCTGACGTCGTCGGCCGGTCGCCGGGTGTCCGGCACGCAGCGGGCGTCGCACTCCGCCGACGCCCGTTCGGCGGTCCGGGCCCGCCGCCGGGCGAGCGGTGTCGCCAGGACGGCCAGGGCGATGAAGACGCCGATCGCGAGGAGCACGATCGTCGCGCCCGGCGGTACGTCCTGGTAGTACGAGGTGATCGTGCCGGACAGGGTGACGCCGGTGCCGATGAGGACGGCGAGCACGAAGGTGGCCTTGAAGGACCGGGTCAGCTGCTGGGCCGCCGCGACCGGGACCACCATGAGCGCGCTGACCAGGAGCAGGCCGACGACCCGCATCGCGACGGTCACGGTGACGGCGGCGGTGATCGCGACCAGCAGGTTGAGCAGCCGCACCGGCAGGCCGGTGACGCGGGCGAACTCCTCGTCCTGGCTGACGGCGAAGAGCTGCCGGCGCAGGCCGACGGTGACGAGGACGACGAAGGCGGCGAGCAGCGCGATCGCGGTGACGTCCTCCGACGAGACCGTGGAGAGCGAGCCGAAGAGGTACGAGGTCAGGTTGGCGTTGGAGCCGGTCGTCGAGAGGCTGGTCAGCATGACGCCGCCAGCCATGCCGCCGTAGAACAGCAGCGCGAGCGCCAGGTCGCCGCGGGTCTTGCCGTACGCCCGGATCAGCTCCATCACGACCGAGCCCGCGATGGCGACGAGGGTCGCCGTCCACACCGGGCTGGAGTTGAGCAGGAAGCCGAGGCCCACGCCGGTCATCGCCACGTGACCGATGCCGTCGCCCATCAGCGCCTGGCGGCGCTGGACGAGGTAGATGCCGACGGCGGGGGCGGTGATGCCGACGAGGACGGCCGCGAGGAGCGCCCGCTGCATGAAGGCAGGTTCGAGGAAGTCCATGGTCAGCTCAGCAGTCCCGTGCGGAGCGGCTCGTCGGCCGCGTGGGGGTGGACGTGGTCGTGGCCGGGCAGCGCGTGCTGGCCGACGGCCTTCGGGGGCGGGCCGTCGTGGACGACGCAGCCGTCGCGCAGGACGACGGCCCGGTCGATCAGCGGCTCCAGGGGGCCCAGTTCGTGCAGGACGAGGAGGACCGAGGTGCCGCCGGCGACCTGTTCGCGCAGGGTGGCGGCGAGGATCTCCTGGCTGCCGAGGTCCACGCCGGCCATCGGCTCGTCCATGATCAGGAGGTCGGGTTCGGAGGCGAGCGCGCGGGCGATGAGGACCCGCTGGTGCTGGCCGCCGGAGAGGGCGGTGACGGCGTCCTTGGCACGGTCGGCGAGGCCGACCAGCTCCATGGCCCGCTGCACGGCGGCCCTGTCGGCCCGGGTCGCCCAGCCGAACCTGCGGCGGGCGAGCCGGCCCGAGGCGACGACCTCGCGGACGGTGGCGGGGACGCCGCTCGCGGCGGTGGTGCGCTGGGGGACGTAGCCGATGCGGGCCCAGTCGCGGAACCGCTTCCGGTCGGTGCCGAACAGCTCGATGGAGCCGCCGGTCAGCGGCACCTGGCCGATGACCGCGCGGACGGCGGTGGACTTGCCGGAGCCGTTGGCGCCGAGCAGGGCGACGACCTCGCCGCGGCCGACGGTGAGGTCGACGCCCCGCAGCACGGGGCGGGCACCGAGCGCGGCGGTGGCTCCGCGGACGGAGATGACGGGGTCGTCGTTCACGGGTGTCTCCTACTTGGCGCCGAGCGCGGTCTTCAGGGCGGCGAGGTTGGCCTGCATGACCTCGATGTAGTCATCGCCCCGGGACCCGTCCGTGATTCCCTCCAGCGGGTCGAGGACGTCGGTCTTCAGACCGGTGTCCTGTGCCAGGGTCTTCGCGGTCCTGTCGCTCGCGAGGGTCTCGAAGAAGACGGTGGTGACCTTGTCGGCCTTCGCGATGTCCTGGAGCTCCTTGATGCGGGCGGGGCTCGGCTCCGACTCGGGGTCGACGCCGGAGATGCCCTCCTGGTCCAGGTGGTAGCGCTCGGCGAGGTAGCCGAAGGCGGAGTGGGTGGTGATGAAGGTGCGGGTCGTGGTGTCCTTCAGGCCCGTCTCGAACGCGGTGTTCAGGTCGCCGAGCTTCTTCACCAGGGCGGCGGTGTTCGCCTTGTAGTCGGCGGCGTGGTCCGGGTCGGCCTTCTCGAAGGCGGCGCCGACGCCCTTGGCGACCTCGGCGTACTTCACGGGGTCGAGCCAGACGTGCGGGTCGGCGCCGGCCTCGGAGCCGTGGTCGTGGCCCTCGTGGGACTCCTCCTCGGCGTGCTCCTCGCCTTCGTGGGCGTGGTCGTGGCCTTCGCCGGCGCCGGTGCCGTGGGCTTCGAGGGTGGTGAGGGTCGAGGCGTCGACAGTGGTCTTCACGCCGGCCTGGGCGATGGCCTCGTCGACGGCGGGCTGGATGCCCTTGAGGTAGAGGAGGACGTCGGCCTCGCCGAGCTCGCCGATCTGCTTCGGCTTGAGCTCCAGGTCGTGGGGTTCGACGCCGGGCTTGGTGAGCGTGGTGACGGCCACGTGGCCGCCGCCTATCTGCTCGGCCAGGTACTGCATGGGGTAGAAGGACGCGACGACGTCCAGCTTGCCGGCGCTCCCCTTGTCCGCCGCGTCGGAGGTCCCGCCGCAGGCGGTGAGGGTGACGAGGCCGAGGGTGACGGCTCCGGCGACGGCGGTGGTGGGTATCAGACGGCGTACGTTCATGACACTCATTTTCAACAAAATTGGAAACGGTTGTCAATTGCCCGGGGCGGCTCCGGGCTGTGGTCCCGGCCACCCCGGAGCCACCGGCCTACCGATTTGATACGGGGCCCATGGGCGCCGGTAACCTGTGGCATTCGCACTTCGTCGTCGTAATGAAGAGAGCACCGTGGCCGCCGACAAGATCGACACCATCGTCAGCCTGAGCAAGCGCCGTGGCTTCGTTTTCCCCTGCAGTGAGATCTACGGCGGTCAGCGCGCCGCCTGGGACTACGGGCACCTGGGCGTCGAGCTCAAGGAGAACATCAAGCGCCAGTGGTGGCGTTACATGGTCACCTCGCGCGAGGACGTCGTCGGCATCGACTCGTCGGTCATCCTGGCGACCGAGGTCTGGGAGGCCTCCGGTCACGTCGCGACCTTCACCGACCCGCTGACCGAGTGCACCTCCTGCCACAAGCGCTTCCGCGCCGACCACCTGGAGGAGGCGTACGAGGAGAAGCACGGCCGCCTCCCCGAGAACGGCCTCGCCGACCTCAACTGCCCCAACTGCGGCAACAAGGGCACCTTCACCGAGCCGAAGAACTTCTCGGGCCTGCTCTCCACCCACCTCGGCCCGACCCAGGACTCCGGCTCCGTCGCCTACCTGCGTCCCGAGACCGCCCAGGGCATCTTCACCAACTTCGCCCAGGTGCAGACGACCGCGCGCAAGAAGCCCCCGTTCGGCATCGCGCAGATGGGCAAGTCCTTCCGGAACGAGATCACTCCGGGCAACTTCATCTTCCGGACCCGCGAGTTCGAGCAGATGGAGATGGAGTTCTTCGTCAAGCCGGGCGAGGACGAGCAGTGGCAGGAGTACTGGATGCAGCAGCGCTGGAACTGGTACACCGGCCTCGGCCTGCGCGAGGAGAACATGCGCTGGTACGAGCACCCGCAGGAGAAGCTCTCCCACTACTCGAAGCGCACCGCCGACATCGAGTACCGCTTCTCCTTCGGCGGCAGCGAGTGGGGCGAGCTGGAGGGCGTCGCCAACCGCACCGACTACGACCTGACCGCCCACTCCAAGGCGTCCGGCGCCAACCTGACGTACCTGGACCAGGAGTCCGGCGAGCGCTACACGCCGTACGTCATCGAGCCCGCCGCCGGTGTCGGCCGCACCATGCTCGCCTTCCTCCTCGACGCGTACACCGAGGACGAGGCCCCCAACGCCAAGGGCGTCATGGAGAAGCGCGTCGTCATGCGCCTCGACCACCGCCTGGCCCCGGTCAAGGCCGCCGTCCTGCCGCTCTCCCGCAACGCGCAGCTCTCCCCGAAGGCCAAGGGCCTCGCGGCGGACCTGCGGCAGAACTGGAACATCGACTTCGACGACGCCGGCGCCATCGGCCGCCGCTACCGCCGCCAGGACGAGATCGGCACCCCGTACTGCATCACCGTCGACTTCGACACCCTCGAGGACAACGCGGTGACCGTGCGCGAGCGCGACACCATGAAGCAGGAGCGCGTCTCCCTCGACCAGATCCAGGGCTACCTCGCCACCCGCCTCATCGGCTGCTGACCCGGCCGTACGCCTGCGGGAAGCCCCCGGTCCGATCCCGGACCGGGGGCTTCCCGCGTCACGGGACGGAAAACCGGGTGCACCGGTGCCGACCGCCCCGCTACCGTGCGGGCATGCACGCACACCTCCCGATCTACGAGTGAGAGCGGCGCCGCTCCGGCGGACCGACGACCACCGCACACCTCACCGAAGGGGAGCACCCCATGGCCAAGGGCCGTAACAACCTCCTCGGCGTCGGCGGACAGCGCAAGAAGCTGTCCCGCGCCGAACAGAACGGCGCCCGGCAGGGCCGCGCCGCCGACCGCCGCTCCGCGGAGGAGAAGAAGCAGGACCTTCTCCGGAAGATGCGCGAGCGCAACCAGGACGGCGCCGCCGAGTAGTCACCCGCACCGGAGGGCCCGGGCCGCACACCAGCGGTCCGGGCCCTCCGTCGTGTCCGCTCAGGCCGTCGCCCTCGGCAGACGGAGGGCGTACAGGCCGGTGAGGAGGGCCAGGGCCAGCTGGACGAGGAGGGTCGCCGCCAGGGCCGTGCCCATCGGGGCCGTCGCCGCCAGCGTCAGGAAGAGCGAGCCCAGCGTCGCCACGCCCAGCGCGAGCGCCGCCTGCTGGGTCGTCACCATCACCCCGCTGCCCACGCCCGCCCGGTCCGCCGGCACCTCGGCGAGGACCACTCGGAAGAGGACCGGCAGCTGGAGCCCCTGGCCGAGGCCCGCCACCGCCATGCCCGGCGCCAGCGTCCACGGGGTGACGTCCGGCCAGGAGGACCAGGCCGTCCACGCCATCGCGCCGAGGCCGGCCGCCTGGAGCAGGGCGCCCGCCGGGACGACCCGGGTGCCCCAGCGGGCCACCAGGCGCGGGCCCGCGAGCGAGGCGGCGAAGAAGGCGAGCGCCATCGGCGCGAGGGCCGCGCCCGAGGCGACCGGTCCGAGTTCCAGGCCCTGCTGGAGGGCGATCGCGATCACCAGGATGAAGCCGCCGAAGCCGCCCGACAGGGGCAGGACGAGCACGAGGCCCCGGCGGAGCGGGATCAGGCGGAGGAGGGACGGCGGGACCAGCGGGGTGCCGCCCCGGAGCTCCGTGCGCCGCTCCGTGCGCCAGAACGCCGCCGCGAGCAGCGGGAACGCGGCGAGCGCGCCCCACGTCCACAGCGGCCACCCCGCCGCCCTGCCCTCCGTCAGCGGGGCGAGCAGCGACACCAGGGCCAGGGCCAGGAGGACCGTGCCCCGCACGTCCAGGGGCGCCGGGGCCGCCGCCCGGGTCTCCGGGACCGTGCGGAGCGCCAGCGGCAGGACGAGCAGCACCGCCGGCACGTTCACCAGGAAGACCGCCCGCCAGCCGAGCCCCGCCAGGTCCGCGGCGACCAGCAGGCCGCCCAGGATCTGACCGGTGACGAACGCGAGCCCGGTGGTCGCCCCGTACAGCCCGATCGCCCGCGCCCGGCGGGCGCCCGTCGTCGAGGAGTGAAGGGTCGCGAGCACCTGCGGCAGCAGCAGCGCCGCGGTGGCACCCTGTGCCACCCGGGCCGCGACCAGGGCCCAGGCGCTCGGAGCGAGGCCGCAGAGCAGGGACGTCACGCCGAAGGCCACCAGGCCCGCGAGGAAGAGCCGGCGCCGGCCGAAGAGGTCGCCGAGCCGGCCGCCGAGCACCAGCAGCACGGCGTACGCGAGGCCGTATCCGGCCACGACCAGTTCGAGGAGCGACTCGTCCGCGCCGAGGTCGCCGCCGATCGACGGCAGGGCGACGTTGACGATGAAGAAGTCGACCAGGGGCAGCGCGGCCCCCAGCAGGACGGTGAAGAGGCCCAGGGAGCCGAGGGCCGACGCCGGGGCGCCCGGGACGGGGGGAGAGGGACGGGTGGGGGAGCGGTGGGTCGTCGTGGTCACGTCTCCGACCTTCGGCGTCCCGCCTGCCTGGTACCAGAGTCTTCTTGTCCTGGTACCAGAACTGCCTGGCACCGGACTCCGCGGACGGGCACGCTGGGATCATGAGCATCGTCGTGACGACCGGGCCGGAGGCCCGGCGGCGGGAACTCGCCGCCTTCCTGCGCAGCCGGCGCGAGCGCGTCGCCCCCGAACAGGTCGGCCTGGTCCGGGGCCGCCGGCGCCGCACCCCCGGCCTGCGCCGCGAGGAGGTCGCCCAGCTCTCCGCCGTCGGCGTGACCTGGTACACGTGGATCGAGCAGGCCCGTGACATCCAGGTCTCCCCGCAGGTCCTCGACGCCCTCGCCGGGGCCCTCCTCCTCGACCCGACCGAGCGCGCCCACCTCTTCGCCCTCGCCGGACAGCCCGACCCCCGGCCCGGCCTGCCCAGTCCGGCCGTCACGCCCGCCGTGCGGGCGATGCTCGACCAGCTGGAGCCCGTGCCCGCCGCCGTCCAGAACAGCCGCTTCGACATCCTCGCCCACAACCGCGTCTTCGGGCGGCTCTTCCGCGACCTCGACGCGCTGCCGCCGGAGGACCGCAACACGCTCTGGCTCGCCTGCACCGACCCCGAGTTCCGGGCCGCCGTCACCGACCCCGACCTGATCGCCCGCCTCGCGGGCAAGCTGCGCGCCCGGATGGCCGGCTGCCTGGCCGAACCCGCCTGGAAGCGGCTGGTCCAGCGGCTCGAAGCGGCCTCGCCCGAGTTCCGCGAGGTCTGGGCCCGGCACGACGTCGTCTCCTCCGGGAGCATGGCCAAGGTCGTCCGGAACGCGCTCGTCGGGCCACTGAGCTTCGAGCACACCAACCTCTGGCTCCAGCCCGGCCCCGGACCCGTCCTCGTCACGTACGTGCCGCTGGACGAGGAGACCCGGGCCGGCTGCGCCCGGCTCCTGGGGCTGGTGACCGGGGAACGGGACGCCCGGGCCGCCGCCTGAGGCGTACGGGGAGCGGTGGCGCGGACGCGGGGCCCCGGGCTCGGCCGGGGCGGTGACGCGGACGAGGCGGTGGCGCGGACGCGGGGCCCCCGGGCCCGGGCGCGGGCGGGGCGGGGGCGTACGCCCGACGGCCGCTCCCCGCGGTACGGGACAATGGGGCCATGACCGCGTTCTCCCCCCTCTCCATCGGCCCGCACCTCGTGCAGCCCCCGGTGGTGCTCGCCCCCATGGCCGGCATCACCAACGCCCCCTTCCGCACCCTCTGCCGCGAGTTCTCCGGTGGCAAGGGCCTCTTCGTGAGCGAGATGATCACGACACGGGCGCTGGTGGAGCGCAACGAGAAGACGATGCAGCTCATCCGCTTCGACGAGACCGAGAAGCCGCGCTCGATCCAGCTGTACGGGGTGGACCCGGTCACCGTCGGCAAGGCGGTGCGGATGATCGTCGACGAGGACCTCGCCGACCACATCGACCTGAACTTCGGCTGCCCGGTGCCCAAGGTGACCCGCAAGGGCGGTGGCTCGGCGCTGCCGTACAAGCGGCCGCTGCTGCGCGCGATCCTCCACGAGGCCGTGACGAACGCCGGCGACCTGCCGGTCACGATGAAGATGCGCAAGGGCATCGACGACGACCACATCACCTATCTCGACGCGGGCCGGATCGCGGTCGAGGAGGGCGTGACGGCGATCGCCCTGCACGGGCGGACGGCGGCGCAGCACTACGGCGGCACGGCCGACTGGGACGCGATCGCGCGGCTCAAGGAGCACGTGCCGGAGATCCCGGTGCTCGGCAACGGCGACATCTGGTCGGCGGACGACGCGGTGCGGATGATGCGCGAGACCGGCTGCGACGGCGTCGTCGTGGGACGCGGCTGCCTGGGCCGCCCCTGGCTCTTCGCGGACCTGGTGGCCGGTCTGGAGGGCACCGGGGGGTACCGGACGCCGGGGCTCCGGGAGGTCGCGGAGGTGATGGTGCGCCACGCGACGCTGCTCGGGGAGTGGATCGGCGACGAGTCGCGCGGTGTCATCGACTTCCGCAAGCACGTGGCCTGGTACCTGAAGGGGTTCTCGGTCGGTTCGGAGATGCGGAAGCGGCTCGCGATCACCTCGTCCCTGGAGGAGCTGAGCGCTCAGTTGAGCGAGCTGGACCTGGACCAGCCGTGGCCGGCCGGGGCGGACGGCCCCCGGGGCCGTACGTCCGGAAACAACCGGGTCGTCCTGCCGGACGGCTGGTTGAAGGACCCGTACGACTGCGCCGGCGTGAGTGAGGACGCGGAGCTGGACACGTCCGGGGGCTGAGATTTCCGAGCGACCGGGCGAGTGATCCTCGCCACCCTTGAGGGGGGTGGTGCTCAGATGAGCAGCTTGCCGAGGGTTGTACGCCTTGAAGGGGTGGCACTGGGTGCCACCCCTTTTGTGTTCAAGAGTTGAACGCAAATGCGCAGGGAAGTCGCTCATCTGAGCGTGTTGTCCCTGGATTGGGTCAAGCGGGCTTCGGGGCGTGAATGCGGAAGCTTCGCATCGGTAACTTTCGAAGTGGGGGCGGACGGGTGGTTACGGCCGTGTGACCGGTAGGCGTACCTCCCCAGAAGCCTTCGATCTGGGTATGTTCCTCGCCGTCAGGGCAGCCAACCGAGTCGTCGAGGAGTCGGGACCCGTGTCGGAAAACAATGATCAGAAGTTCGTGTACGACTTCACCGAGGGCAACAGGGACCTGAAGGACCTGCTCGGTGGCAAGGGGGCCAACCTCGCCGAGATGACCAACCTCGGCCTCCCGGTCCCCCCCGGCTTCACGATCACCACCGAGGCGTGCAAGGTCTACCTCGAGTCCGGCTCGGAGCCCGTCGCCCTGCGCGACGAGGTCACGGCCCACCTCGACGCCCTCGAGCAGAAGATGGGCAAGAAGCTCGGCCAGGCCGACGACCCGCTGCTCGTCTCGGTCCGCTCGGGCGCCAAGTTCTCCATGCCGGGCATGATGGACACGGTCCTCAACATCGGCCTCTCCGACGAGTCCGTCACCGGCCTCGCCCGCCAGGCCGACAACGAGCGCTTCGCCTGGGACTCGTACCGCCGCCTCATCCAGATGTTCGGCAAGACCGTCCTCGGCGTCGACGGCGAGCTCTTCGAGGACGCCCTCGACGAGGCCAAGGCCGAGAAGAAGGTCGCCAGCGACACCGACCTGGACGCCGCCGACCTCAAGAAGGTCGTCGAGCGGTTCAAGGAGATCGTGAAGGCCGAGACCGGCCGCGACTTCCCGCAGGACCCGCGCGAGCAGATGGACCTCGCCATCGAGGCCGTCTTCAACTCGTGGAACACCGACCGCGCGAAGCTGTACCGCCGCCAGGAGCGCATCCCCGGCGACCTCGGCACCGCCGTCAACGTCTGCTCCATGGTCTTCGGCAACCTCGGCCCGGACTCCGGCACCGGCGTCGCCTTCACCCGCGACCCCGCCTCCGGCCACCAGGGCGTCTACGGCGACTACCTGCAGAACGCGCAGGGCGAGGACGTCGTCGCCGGCATCCGCAACACCGTGCCGCTCGCGGAGCTCGAGTCGATCGACAAGAAGTCGTACGACCAGCTCATGCAGATCATGGAGACGCTGGAGACCCACTACAAGGATCTCTGCGACATCGAGTTCACCATCGAGCGCGGCCAGCTCTGGATGCTCCAGACCCGCGTCGGCAAGCGCACCGCCGGTGCCGCCTTCCGCATCGCGACCCAGCTGGTGGACCAGGGCCTCATCGACGAGGCCGAGGCGCTCCAGCGCGTCACCGGCGCCCAGCTCGCCCAGCTGATGTTCCCGAAGTTCGACGAGAACGCCAAGGTCGAGCAGATCGGCCGCGGCATCGCCGCCTCCCCGGGCGCGGCCGTCGGCAAGGCCGTCTTCGACTCGTACACGGCCGTCAAGTGGTCCCGGTCCGGCGAGAAGGTCATCCTGATCCGCCGCGAGACCAACCCGGACGACCTGGACGGCATGATCGCCGCCGAGGGCATCCTGACCTCGCGCGGCGGCAAGACCTCGCACGCCGCCGTCGTCGCCCGCGGCATGGGCAAGACCTGTGTCTGCGGCGCCGAGGAGCTGGAGGTCGACACCAAGCGCCGCCGCATGACCACCGCCTCCGGCGCGGTCATCGAGGAGGGCGACGTCGTCTCCATCGACGGCTCCACCGGCAAGGTGTACCTCGGCGAGGTGCCCGTCGTGCCGTCCCCGGTCGTCGAGTACTTCGAGGGCCGCATGCACGCCGGCGCCGACGACGCCGACGAGCTGGTCCAGGCCGTCCACCGGATCATGGCCTACGCCGACCGCGTCCGCCGGCTGCGGGTCCGCGCCAACGCCGACAACGCCGAGGACGCCTCCCGCGCCCGCCGCTTCGGTGCCCAGGGCATCGGCCTGTGCCGCACCGAGCACATGTTCCTCGGCGAGCGCCGCCAGTACGTCGAGCGCCTGATCCTCGCCGACACCGACGCCGAGCGCGACGAGGCCCTCAAGGCCCTGCTGCCGCTCCAGAAGGCCGACTTCGTCGAGCTCTTCGAGGCGATGGACGGGCTGCCGGTCACGGTCCGCCTGCTCGACCCGCCGCTCCACGAGTTCCTGCCCGACATCACCGAGCTGTCGGTGCGCGTCGCCCTCGCCGAGTCCCGCAAGGAGCCGCACGAGAACGACCTGCGCCTGCTCCAGGCCGTGCACCGGCTGCACGAGCAGAACCCGATGCTGGGTCTGCGCGGCGTCCGCCTCGGCCTGGTCATCCCCGGCCTGTTCACCATGCAGGTCCGGGCGATCGCCGAGGCCGCGGCCCAGCGGATCGACGCCAAGGGCGACCCGCGCGTCGAGATCATGATCCCGCTCGTCGGCACCGTCCAGGAGCTGGAGATCGTCCGCGAGGACGCCGAGCAGGTCATCGCCGAGGTCCAGGCGGAGACCGGCGTGGAGCTGAGGCTGGCGCTCGGCACCATGATCGAGCTGCCCCGCGCGGCCGTCACCGCCGGCCAGATCGCCGAGGCCGCCGAGTTCTTCTCCTTCGGCACCAACGACCTCACCCAGACGGTCTGGGGCTTCTCCCGCGACGACGTGGAGGCCAGCTTCTTCACGGCCTACCTGGAGAAGGGCATCTTCGGCGTCAGCCCCTTCGAGACCATCGACAAGGACGGCGTCGGCGCGCTGGTCCGCTCCGCGGTCCAGGCCGGCCGGGCCACCCGCCCCGACATCAAGCTCGGCGTCTGCGGCGAGCACGGCGGCGACCCGGAGTCGGTGCACTTCTTCCACGAGGTCGGCCTCGACTACGTCTCCTGCTCGCCGTTCCGGATCCCGGTGGCGCGCCTGGAGGCCGGCCGCGCGGCGGCCGAGGCGAAGGGCAGCGACAGCCGCTGACCCCGCGAGGGGCCTGCCGGGCCCCCCGAGCCCCCGGGACCGCCGTCGGCCATCCCTTCCGAACCCTCACCGGCGGACGGCGGTCCCGGAACCGAAAAAGACGGGACGGACACCTTGTGCGGAGGTGTCCGTCCCGTCGTTTTCACGTCAATTTCATGCGTAATTACGTCCGCATTGAATTATTGGAAATTGAACGTCTGTGTTTGCGGGCGTTTCGGTCGCGGCCCCCGGATCCCCACCCGGGGGCCGCTCCCTTTTCACTGTGTCGGGCAGGTGAGCCGCAACCCTCGCCGACCGCCGCCGGACGGGCAAAGCCCCCCACGGTCTTCACCACGTCACCTCGGTCCTGAAGGTTTCCTGCCCGACCCGCACAGCATTTCCGTTGGGCTGTGTTCGCCGCGATGCTTTTCATCTGTGGCTGAAACACCCTGGTAACGTGCTGTGATGGTGTGCATACTCGATCGCGGGGTGGTTGCGAGTGCACAGGTGGGGACTTCATGCTTCGTATTCATTTCACCGCGGACGATCTGGCGGGTGTGCGGATCGCCGCCCGTCCTGACGTCCTGTGGGAAACGATTCTCAGCTTTCACCGTTTAAGGGACCGGCGCGGCCCGGTGGTGTTCGGCGGATGGCGCACGGAAACCAGGGCGCGGCTCGGCGGGGAGACCCGGCTGCTCGCCGCCCTCGTCCCGAGCCGCGGCTATTTCCCCGACTTCCTCACCCCGGCGGAGGGCCTCCACGGCCTCGACGACGGCCTGGGGGCGGTCCGCGGGACGCCGCCCGGCCGGCTCCGCTCGGAGCTCTCCCTGCTGGCGGCCGACCGCTCGGGCGGCCGCACCGTGCCGCACTCGCTGCGGGCCCTCGCCGACGGCGGCACGGAGCCCTTCGACCGGCTCCTCGGGGCGCTGCGCAGCTATCACCGGGCGGCCGTGGAGCCGTACTGGGCGCACATCCGGGCCCGGGTGGAGGCGGACCGGGCGCGGCGGGGCCGGGCCGTCCTGGACGGCGGCGCGGAGGAGCTCCTCGACTCGCTGCCGCCGATGCTGACCTGGCGGGCGCCGGTCCTGGAGGCGGCGTACCCGGTCGACCGGGACGTGCACCTGGACGGGCGGGGGCTGCTGCTCCAGCCCTCGTACTTCTGCCGGGGCACGCCGGTGATGCTGCGGGACCCGGCGCTGCCGCCGGTGCTCGTCTACCCGGTGACCCACGGGGAGGAGCCGACGGTCCGGCCGCCGCGCGTCTCCTCGCTGGCGAAGCTGGTGGGCCAGACCCGCGCGGAGGTCCTCCAGGCCATCGGGGACGGCGGGACGACCAGCGAGCTGGCCCGCCGGGCCGGGGTCTCGCCGGCCTCGGCCAGCCAGCACACGGGCGTGCTGCGGGAGGCCGGGCTGATCGCGACCCTCCGGCACGGGAACGCGGTGCTGCACACGCTGACGCCGCTGGGCGCCGCGCTCCTCGGGGGAGGCGAGGCCCAGCGGCGTCGTGACGAGCGCTGTTACGCGCGGAACGGGCCGGTCACCTCGTAGGTGATGCCGCCCGAGGAGCTGCCGGTGGTGCCGCGCTGGCTGGAGAAGTACAGCCGCCGGCCGTCGGGCGAGAAGGCGGGGCCGCATATCTCGGAGCCGGACTGGCCGGTGATCCGCAGGAACGGCGCGACGGTGTCGTCGGGCGTGATCAGGCAGATCTCCATGTTGCCGCCGTCCTCGGCGATGAACAGGTCGCCGGAGGAGGAGCCGGTGACGTTGTCCACGCCGGTGAGCGGGGCGGCGCCGCCGGGCACCAGCGAGTCGTCGTAGGCGAGTTCGTAGGTGTTGTTCGTGAGGTTCAGCTGCCAGAGGCGGTTGTCGCCCTTGGTGGTGAACCAGACCTTGTCGTCGGCGTAGTGGCAGCCCTCGCCGCCGTTGAACTTCTTCGCGCCGGAGACCTGGGTGCGGGTGGTGGTCGGGGAGCCGTCCGGGTCCGGCACGTTCTGCCAGGTGAAGGAGCCGGAGGTGGCCGTGCCGGCCTTGAGGACCTGGAGGGTGCCGGAGGAGAGGTTCCCCCAGGTGGTCGGGACGAACCGGTAGAAGCAGCCGTCCGACTCGTCCTCGGTCAGGTAGACGACCTTGCGGACCGGGTCGGCGGCGGCGGCCTCGTGCTTGAAGCGGCCCATGGCGTCCCGGCGGACGGCCGCGTTCACGCCGTACGGGTCGGTCTCGTAGACGTAGCCGAGGCTGACCTCCTCGCAGGAGAGCCAGGTGTTCCACGGGGTCTTGCCGCCCGCGCAGTTCTGCCGGGTGTTCGACAGGATGCGGTAGGCGCCGGTGATCGTGCCGGCCGAGTTGAACTTCACGGCGCTCGCGCCGCCGCTCGGGTTGATCTCCGAGTTGGAGACGTAGATCCAGCCGGTGCCGTCGGCGTAGCAGGCGCCGCCGTCGGGGGCGTTGTGCCAGGTGTACGAGGTGCCGGGGACGGTCTGTCCCGAGCGGGCGATGACGCGGCTGGTGAATCCGGCCGGCAGCATGATGCCGTTCGCGTCCGCCGAGCCGAGCGCGCCGTAGGGGCCGGCGCCGGGCTGGGCGGGGGCGGCGTAGGCGGCGCCCGCCATCAGGGTGCCGCCGAAGGCCGCCGCCGACGTGCCGATGACCGCTCCGCGCAGGAAACTGCGTCGCTCCACGTCTTCTCTCCAGGGGTGTGGTGACCGCCCGCCGCCCGGTCAGCGGCGGGGTCGCGCGAGGGGAATCTAGGAGGGCGGAATTGACTGTGCATCAACAAACGGTGACGGGGAAGGGGCGCGTGCGGGGCGGGGGAGTCGGCGCGGACGGGAAGCGCCGGGTTCGCGCCATGGTCGCCCCGCACCGTGGACGGGCACCGGCGCGCGGGCGCCCGGACCCGCGCCGGGTCCGGGCCGCGGTCGTCCCGCGCCGTGCGCGCCCGGTCGCCGCCGTCAGGGCCTCGTCCGAGGACTTCCCGGCGGGGCGCGTGCCGCCGCCCGTACCCGCGAAGGGAGTCACGGGCGGGACCTTCGGCACTGGGGGAGCGGGGCCGGGACCGGCAGACTGGACGCATGCGCGACATCCGGGAGCCCACCGACATCGGCGGCCGCGACGACCTCGACGTGCTGCTGCGCCGCTTCTACGGGGCCGCCTTCGCCGATCCCCTCATGGGGCCCTTCTTCACCGAGGTCGCCGGCACCGACCTGGAGGTCCACCTCCCGCGCATCGCCGACTTCTGGGAGCGGGCCCTGTTCCGTACGGCCGCGTACGCGCGGGACGCCTTCGCGCCGCACGCGGCGCTGCACTCCGCCCGTCCGCTCACCCCCGCCCACTTCGGGCGCTGGGTGCAGCTCTGGCACGCCACCGTCGACGGGCTCCACCGGGGGCCGCTCGCGGACCGGGCCAAGGCGACGGGGGAGCGGATCGCCGTCTCGATGCTGAGGCGGCTCGGCGGCCCCGGCGCGGAGGCCGAGGCGGCCTCCGGCGGGACCGGCGGTTTCGTCCCGCTGGCGGCGCTCGCCCTGCGCTCGGCCTCCTGAGCGAAAAAACTTCTCCGGGGAGCGATGAGTTCGGGCCACCCCGCCCGTCCTACCTCTCGACAGCACCGCACGACGGAGAAGAGAGCAGACCATGGCCCCGCAGATGATCTTCGTGAACCTGCCCGTGAAGGACCTCGACGTCAGCAAGGCCTTCTACGAGAAGCTCGGCTACTCGATCAACCCGCAGTTCAGCGACGAGACCGCCGCCTGTGTGGTGATCAGCGACACCATCTTCGTCATGCTGCTCACCGAGGAGAAGTTCGCCGGCTTCACCGCCCCGGGCAAGGCGATCGCCGACGCCTCGGCCACCACCCAGGTGCTGCTGACCCTGAACGCCGAGAGCCGCGAGAAGGCCGACGAACTGGCCGACCGGGCCCTGGAGGTGGGCGGCGGCCCGGCGAAGGAGGCCATGGACATGGGCTTCATGTACGGCCGTTCCTTCGCCGACCCGGACGGCCACCACTGGGAGGTCTTCTGGATGGACCCGGCCGCCACGCAGGGCTGAGCGCCCGAGCCGGGGATCAGGCGGAGACGCCGCCGTCGACCACCAGGTCCGTGCCGACGGCGGAGCCCGCCGCGTCCGACGCGAGGTAGAGGACGGCCGCCGCGATCTCGGCGGCCGAGGAGATCCTGCCGAGCGGCGACTGCTCCTTCATCCGGACCTCGCGCTCGGCCTCCGTCTCGCCGGGCAGCAGCGACATCGTGGACTCCGAGGCGCCGGGGCTGACCGCGTTGATCCGCACCCCGTCGGCGATGTGGTCGCGGGCCGCGGCACGGGTGAGCGCCGAGACGGCCGCCTTGGAGACCTGGTAGCCGAAGACGCCCGGGATCCGGACGTGCGCGCCCAGGTTGGACGAGATGTTGACGATCGCCCCGCCGCCGTGCGCCCGCATGTGGGCGACCTCGGCCTGGAGGGCGTTCAGGACCCCGGTGACGTTGGTGTCGAGCAGGGCCTGCCAGTCGTCGAGGGGGAAGTCGGCGGCGCTGTGCCCGCCCCGGAAGATCCCCGCGTTGTTGACGGCGACGTCGAGTCCGCCGTACGCCTCGACCGTGCTCCGGACCAGTGCGCGGGCGGACGCGGGGTCCGTGACGTCGGCGGTGACGGCGGTGGCGGTACCGCCCTCGGCCTCGATCAGGGCGACGGTCGCGTCGAGGGTCGCGGCCGTGCGTCCCGCGGCCACCACCCTCGCGCCCTCGGCGGCGAAGGCGCGGGCGATCTCCCGGCCGAGGCCGGAGCCGGCGCCGGTGACGAGGACGGAACGGCCGGTGAAGCGTGCGGAAGCGGACATGGGAACTCCCCTGTCGTCGGAGGTCGGTCGGAATCGCCGGTCGAGTGGAATCGCCGGCCGCGCGGAATCGTCGGTCACGTGGCGAGACGGACGGTGAGGAGGGCGAGGGCGGCGAAGAGCGCCGCCGCCGCGGCGAGCGGCGCGGCCGGGCCGCCGAGGGTGAGCAGGGCGGCGAAGAGCACGGTCGGCCCGAGCTCCATCGCCGTGTTCAGGACGCCGCCGGCGAGCCCGGCCCGGTCGGCCGGGACCCGTTCGGTGGCGAGGACGGCGGCGCCCGCGAAGGAGAGCGCCCCGCCGGCGGGCAGCAGGAGCAGTCCGGGCAGCAGCCCGTACGCGTAAGGGAGTTCAGCGCCGGTTGCGAGCAGCGCGAGCCCCGCACCGGCCGCGCCGAGTCCGGCGGCGGTGACCCGGCCGGGCCCGTACCGGCCGAGCAGCGGCCCCGCGCACCGGCCGGCGCCGAGCAGCGCGGCGGCGAAGGGCACGAAGGCGGCCGAGGTGAGCGCGACCGAGTAACCGCGCTGCCGCTGGAGGTCGAGCGAGAGCAGGACGAAGACGGTGGCGGTGCCGGCGGCGGTGAGCGCGATCGCGGTGAGCCCGAGGAGCCGCCGCCGGTCGCGCAGGAAGTCCGGCGGGAGCAGCGGGTCGGCGGCCCGGCGTTCGGCGCGGGCGAAACCGGCGAGCAGGGCGAGCCCGCCGAGCAGCGGTACGAGGACGGGCGCGGAGTCCCACGGGTGGGCGTCGGTCAGCACCAGGCCGGTGCTGGCGAGCACGATCCCGGCGGTGGCGAGCAGGGCGCCCGGCAGGTCGAGGGCGCGGTCCGCGCCGGGCGGGGTGGCGGGCAGCAGCCGGGGCGCGAGGAGCAGGGCGGCGAGCGCGACGGCGACCGGCACGGCGAAGGAGGCGCGCCAGGAGGCGGCGGCGGTGAGGGCGCCGGAGAGCAGGTTCCCGGCGGTGGCGCCGAGCACGGAGAGGCCGCCCCAGGTGCCCATCGCCCGTCCGTACGCGGCGGGTCCGGGGTACAGGGCGCGCAGCGCGCCCATCGCGGCCGGGGCGACGAGCGCGGCTCCGGTGCCCTGCGCGAAGCGGGCGCCGAGCAGGGCGGCGTAGCCGGGGGCGAGCGGGGCGAGCGCGGAGGCGGCGGCGAAGAGGAGCAGTCCGGCGGTGAGCGCCCGGCGGGCGCCGTACCGGTCCGCGAGCCGGCCGCCGAGCAGCAGGAGCCCGGCGAAGGTCAGCCCGTAGGCGGCGCTGAGCAGGATCAACCGCCCCTGGTCCAGGCCGAATTCGTCGGCGATCCGGGGAAGCGGCACGGCGAGCGAGGCGAGCGTGAAGACGAGCGTCGCCTGCACGGTCCCGAGCAGGGCGAATCCCCGGCGGGCAGCCCGGTGGCCCCCCGGGGGCGTGATCGGTGTCGCGGTTCCCTCGTACGTCGTCATGCCGTCCCCCCGTACCCTCCATATTTGACCGTACGTTCCAGAATGAGGCCCGAGAAAAGGCGCCCCCGCAAGGGCGCCCGTCCTTCCGGCCGCTCAGTCGAGCAGCCGCAGGGCCTCCTCCGCCGCGTCCCGGACCCTGGCCGGGTCCGTCGACGCCTTGCCGACCACCCGGATCCCCTGGAGCAGGACCAGGAGCATCCGGGAGAGGGCGCGCGGATCGCGGTCCCCCGGCAGTTCCCCCTGCGCGCGGGCCCGGGTGAGCGCCGCGTGCAGCAGGGTCTCGATCTGCTCCCAGCTGAGCTCCACCCGGCGGGCCACCGCCGGATCGCGCGGGGCCAGCTCCGCCGCCGAGTTGGTGACGAAACACCCGCTCAGGCGCAGTCCCTCCGCCGTCGCCTCGGCGGCGAAGCGGCGGACGAGCGCCCGCACGGCCGGCAGCGCCGGGCCCGGCGCGGACAGCTCCTCGACGAGCCGGGGGTCCCGGGTCTCCAGGTAGCGGTCCATCGCCTTCAGGTACAGCTCGTGCTTGCTGCCGAAGGTCGCGTAGAGGCTGGCCCGGCCGATCCCGAGGTGCTCCACGAGGTCCGCCATCGACGTCGCCTCGTAGCCGCGCGCCCAGAACAGGTCGAGCGCCGCCTGGAGCGCGGCCCCGGGGTCGAATTCCTTGGTCCTGGCCACGCGAGGACCGTACGCCTTTCTGGAACGACCGGTCAAGCTTTCTCGGGGCGGTCCCGTCAGGTGAGGCGGACCGGGTAGACCGCCACCGTCACCTCGTCGTCGTCCAGGCACCGACCCGTCTCCAGGTCGAAGCGCTGCTTCAGCAGCGGCGAGGCCACGAACGGCCGCCCGTCCGCCGTTCCGATCAGCCCCCGGGACAGCACCTGCGCCCCGGTGAACGGATCGCGGTTGTCGATCGCGTACGCCCGCCCCGCCCGGTCCCGGAAGACCGCCGCCTGCCGGCCGTCCGGCAGCAGCGCCGCCAGGCCGCGGCCCGGGGTCAGCCGGGCCTCCTCGCAGACCGCCATCCAGGAGTCGGGGGCCGGGGAGAGTTCGAGGGTCGCCGTGGTCATCGGGAGGCTCCTTCCAGGGTGCCGATCGTCAGGATCGTGAGGTCCGGCTTGATCTGGTCGCGCTCCGGCACGAACCGGACCGTCGGGTCGGGCGTCTCCGGCGCGTTCACGAAGGAGACGAAGCGCCGCAGCCGCTCCGGGTCGTCCAGGGTCCGCGCCCACTCGTCCTGGTAGTCGGCGACGTGCGCGGCCATCAGGCCCTCCAGCTCGTCGCAGAGGCCCAGCGAGTCCTTCACGATCACGTCCCGGAGGTGGTCGAGGCCGCCCTCCAGGCGCTCCAGCCACACCGACGTCCGCTCCAGGCGGTCCGCCGTCCGGATGTAGAACATCAGGAACCGGTCGATGAGCCGGATCAGTTCGGCGTCCGACAGGTCCTGGGCGAGCAGGTCGGCGTGGCGCGGGGTCGCGCCGCCGTTGCCGCCGACGTACAGGTTCCAGCCGTTCGCCGTGGCGATCACGCCGAAGTCCTTCGACTGGGCCTCGGCGCACTCGCGGGCGCAGCCGGAGACCGCCGACTTCAGCTTGTGCGGGGCGCGCAGGCCCCGGTAGCGCAGCTCCAGCTGGATCGCCATCTTCACCGAGTCCTGGACGCCGTAGCGGCACCAGGTCTGTCCCACGCAGGACTTCACGGTGCGCAGCGCCTTGCCGTAGGCGTGGCCGGACTCGAAGCCGGCGTCCACCAGGCGGGTCCAGATCGCCGGGAGCTGGTCGACGCGGGCACCGAAGAGGTCGATCCGCTGACCGCCGGTGATCTTCGTGTAGAGGCCGTAGTCGCGGGCCACCTCACCGATCACGATCAGCTTCTCCGGGGTGATCTCGCCGCCGGGGATGCGGGGGACCACCGAGTAGGAGCCGTTGCGCTGGAGGTTGGCGAGGTGGTGGTCGTTGGTGTCCTGGAGCGCGGCCTGCTCGCCGTCCAGGATGTAGCCGTCCAGGCCGATGGCCGGTGCGAGCGAGGCCAGGATCGAGCCGACGGTCGGCTTGCAGACCTCGCAGCCCTCGCCGCCCTTCGCGCCGTCCCGGCCGTGCGAGTCGAGCAGCGCCGCGAAGGACGTCACCCGCAGGGTGCGGGCGATCTCGTACAGCTCGCTGCGGGAGTACGAGAAGCAGCCGCACAGGCCCTGGTCGGCCGCCTTCGGCAGCAGCTTCTCGATGACCTTCACGCAACTGCCGCAGCCGGTGCCGGCCTTGGTGCACTTCTTCACCTCGGGCAGCGAGGCGCACTGGGTGATGGCGTGCTTGGTCACGTTGTGGCAGGAGCAGATGACGGCGTCGTCCGGCAGCGCCGACGGGCCGAGCGCCACCGGTGCCCCCGCGCCCGCCGGGAGCACCAGCTGCTCGGGGGAGACCGGCGGTCTGGTGCCGGTCAGCGGGCGCAGCAGGCCGTACGACTCGGCGTCGCCGACCAGGACGCCGCCGAGGAGCCGGCCCTCGCCGTCCACCACCAGCTTCTTGTAGACGCCGGCGCGGGAGTCCGCGTACACGACGTCGAGGCAGCCCTCGGTGGTGCCGTGCGCGTCGCCGAAGGAGGCGACGTCCACGCCGAGCAGCTTCAGCTTGGTCGACAGGTCGGCGCCGGTGAAGCCGTCCCCGGGCTCCTCCTCGGCGAGCACGCCGGCCACCGTCTGCGCCATCTCGTACCCCGGCGCGACCAGGCCGTAGACCCGCCCGTCCGCGGCGAGCGCGCACTCGCCGATCGCGAAGACCGCCGGGTCGGAGGTGCGGCAGTGCGCGTCGACGGCGATGCCGCCGCGCTCGCCCACGTCGAGCCCGCACTCGCGCGCCAGCTGGTCCCGGGGACGCACGCCCGCCGAGAACACCACCATGTCGACGGCGAGTTCGGAGCCGTCCGACAGCCTCATGCCGGTCACGGACCCGTCGGCCGTCACGACCTCCTGGGTGCCCGTGCCGGTGTGCACGGTCAGCCCCATCTGCTCGATCGTCCGCAGCAGCGCCGCGCCGCCGCCCTCGTCGACCTGGACCGGCATCAGCCGCGGGGCGAACTCCACGATGTGGGTGTCGAGCCCGAGGCCCTTCAGCGCGCCGGCCGCCTCCAGACCCAGCAGGCCGCCGCCGACCACGGCACCCGTCGTCGCCGTCTTCGCGTACTCCTCGATGGCGAGGAGGTCCTCGATCGTCCGGTAGACGAAGCAGCCGGTGGCGTCCTTCCCGGGCACCGGCGGGACGAAGGGGTACGAGCCGGTGGCGAGCACCAGGTGGTCGTAGGCGACGGTCCGCCCCGACCGGGCGGTCACGGTCCGCGCCGCGCGGTCGATGGCCACGACGGGCTCGTCGGTGTACAGCTCGATGCCGTGCCTCTCCATGAAGCCGTCCTCGACCATCGACAGGTCGTCGGGCGTCTTCCCGGAGAAGTACGAGGTCAGCTGGACGCGGTCGTACGCCGGGCGGGGCTCCTCGCAGAGGACCACGATCCGGGCCCGCTCGGTGACGCCCCGGTCGGCGAGCGCCTCCAGGAACCGCTGGCCGACCATTCCGTGGCCGACCAGGACGATGGTGGGGGTGGTCATGAGGAGCCTCCGTCGTGGGTGAGCAGGTGAAGCAGGGGGGCCTCCGGGAGGGCCTCGTCGCCCTCCCAGGCCCGGGCGAGCGCGCCGACCGCGGCCAGATCGCCGAGGAGGACGCCCCCGACGAGCCGGTTGTCGCGGACGACGACCTTGCGGTAGGCGCCCTTGGTCGCGTCGGCCAGCTGGACGACGTCGTCCCCCGGCCGCGGGGTGGCCTCGCCGAAGGCGGCGAGGTCCAGCGGCTGCGCACCGCCGAGGGTGAGCCGGGTGAGGGCCCGGGTGCCGGTGTAGCGGGGCCCGGCGGTGCCGGACAGCACGTCGGCGAGGACGTCGGCCTGTTCGAGCGCCGGGCCGGCCAGGCCGTAGACCCGGCCGTCGTGCTCGGCGCAGTCGCCGATCGCGTGGATGTACGGGTCCGAGGTCCGCAGCTCGTCGTCGACGACGACGCCGCCGCGGACGTCGAGCCCGGCCTCGCGGGCCAGCGCCACCCGGGGCCGCACCCCGCAGGCCAGGACGACGACCTGGGCGTCCAGGACGAAGCCGTCGGCCAGTTCGACCGCCGTCACCGCCCCGTCCCGCTGCCGCAGCCCGCTGACCCGGCACTCGGTGTGCGTCTCGACGCCGAGACCGTCCAGGTGCTCCCGCAGCAGCCCGGAGGCGTGCGGGTCCAGGTGCCGCTCCATCAGGCCCTCGCCCTGCTGGGTGAGGACCACCTCGGCGCCGAGCGCGGCGAGCGCCCGCGCCGCCGACACCCCGAGGAGGCCGCCGCCGATGACGACCGCCCGCACCCCGGGCCGGACGACGGCCCGCAGCGCCAGGCAGTCGTCGAGCGTGCGGAAGGAGTGCACGCCCTCCGGGAGCTCCGCCCCGCGCAGACCGCGCAGCGGCGGCAGCACCGGGTTGGAGCCGGTGGCGAGCACCAGCCGGTCGTACGGCACGAGCTCGCCGTCGGAGCACTCCACCGTCCGGGCCGCCCGGTCGATCCCCACCACCCGCACCCCGCGGCGCACCGGCTCGCGCGGCTCGGGCAGGGCGACGACCTCGGGGGCGTACCGTCCGGCGAGGACGTCGGCGAGCAGCACCCGGTTGTACGGGGTGTGCGGCTCCTCGCCGAGGAGGGTGACCGGCAGGCGCTGGGCGAGGCGGAGGCCCGCCGTTCCGCCTCCGACCACCACGATCCGTGTACTCATGTCCGGAAGGGTGCGGGCCCGGTGTTTCCCGGTGGCATCCCGGCTGTTTCCCGCACGGAACGCTGATCTCCGCGGGGCGGGGGGCGGGCTGTGAGGGCGCGGGGCCGCCCAAGCTCAGAGTTCGCTCAACGATCACGGGATCCGTGGACGGGCCAACGATCCCGTCCCTAGGCTCGCCGCATGCCCGAGATCACGCTCACCACCCTCGTCCTGCTGTGTCTGGCCGCGCTCGTCGCGGGCTGGATCGACGCCGTGGTCGGAGGCGGCGGGCTGCTGCTCCTGCCGGCGCTGCTGATCGCCTTCCCGAACGCGGCGAACGGATACGTCCTCGGCACCAACAAGGCGGTCGCGATCGTGGGCACGACCGGTGCGGCCGTCACGTACGCGCGCAAGACGAAGGTGCCGGTGGGGACGGCGGTGCGGGTCGGGCTCGCGGCCCTCGCGGGTTCGTCGTTCGGCGCCCTGTTCGTGACCATGGTCAGCAAGGAGGTGCTGCGTCCGCTGATCATCGTCGTGCTGGTCGCGGTGGCCGCGTTCGTGATCCTGAAGCCGTCGTTCGGCGTGCGGGCGGAGGAGGACCGGGCGCCGCTCACCCGGGCCCGGATCGTCACGGCGATCGTCCTCGTCGGCGGCGGGATCGGCTTCTACGACGGGCTGTTCGGGCCCGGCACCGGCACCTTCCTGGTGCTCGCGCTGACCGCCGTGCTCCACCTCGACCTGGTGACGGCCTCCGCCACCGCCAAGATCGTCAACGTCTGCACCAACGGGGGCGCGCTCGCCATGTTCGCCTACCAGGGCACCGTCTACTGGCAGCTGGCCGCGCTCATGGCTGCCTTCAACCTGACCGGCGGGATGGTCGGCGCCCGGATGGCGCTCAGCAAGGGCTCGGGGTTCGTCCGCGGGGTGCTGCTGGTCGTGGTCCTGTCGATGGTGGCGAAGCTGGGCTGGGACCAGTGGGCGTGAGCCGCCGGCTCAGCGCACGCCGATGAGGTGCCCGAAGGCGACGACGTTGCCCTGGTAGCCGCCGCCCTTCTCGGAGAAGCCGCCGCCGCAGGTGATGACGCGGAGCTCGGCGCGGTCGGTGGCGCCGTACACCTTCTCGTCGGGGAAGGCGTCGTTGTCGTAGACCTCGACGGCGTCGACGGTGAAGACGGCCGTCTTCCCGTCCTCCCGGTCGATCTCGATCCGGTGCCCCTTCTTCAGGGCGCCGAGCGTGTAGAAGACGGCGGGGCCGCCGGCGTTGTCCACGTGGCCCGCGACGATCGCGGTGCCCTTGGCACCGGGCGTGACGCCGTCCCCGTACCAGCCGGCGAGGTTCCGGTCCTCGGCCGGCGGCACCTCCAGGGAACCGTTCGCGGCGAGGCCGAGCCGGGTCATCGGCGCGTCCACGTCCGTCTCCGGGATGCGCAGCCGCACCGGCGGGGACGACGGCAGCGGGTCGGCGGCGGCGTCCGTGTGGACGCTCGGGCCGGCGGCGAAGGCCTGGGCGGCGGACGGGACGGGCGGGGTGACGTCCTGCGAGCCGTTCTGGACGAGCCAGAGGCCGACGCAGGCGGCCACCGCCAGGCCCCAGCCCTTGCTCCTGTTGCTCACGTCGGTTCCTCACGAGGTCACGGGGACACGGGGATCGGGCATCGGGCGGAGAGGGGGAGAGGGGGAGAGGGGCGAAGGTCCCGCCCCCGGCCGGCCGTGTGCGGATGCCGGGCGGGGGCGGGACGGGGCGGTGTGATCAGTGGCCCTGGGCGCCGCTCGCCCGGCGCCGCATGAGCCACACACCGCCGACGGCGGCCGCGGCCAGCACCGCCGCGCCCGCCGTGACCTGGGCGGTGTCGGGGCCGATGCTGCCGCCGACACCGGTCTTGACGTGACCGCTGGGCTCGCGGTGCTTCACGGTCAGCTCGCCGCGGGCGGTCCGGCCGTTGTCGCAGGCGACGGCGATCCAGTGGGTCCCGGGCCTGGCGTGCTGGGGCAGCGTGAACTGGCCCACCACGACCTCCTTGTGCGTGCTCGGGCGGAGCTGGAACTCTCCGGCGCCGACCGAGTTCGCGTCGCCGACGCCGTGGCCGTTCTTGCCGCAGGCCAGGGTGTTCACGGTGACGGTGGTGCCGGGGGACGCGGAGGAGGGGTAGATCTCCAGCGTCTGGGGGCCGTCGTCGTTCGCGTACGCGGCCGGCGCGGCGAAGGCGCCGAGCGCGACGACCGTCAGCGCGGTTCCGGTGAGCAGGCGGGCAGTGGGGCGCATGGTGGGGTCCTCCGGGGCGCGCGGTCGTTCGGTCGTACGGTCTTCCGTACGACCGAGCAAACGGCCCCGGCGCGCCGCCCGCCTGCTGATGGCGCGTCAGGATTGCTCCGTCCGATACGGCGCGTCGGCTGGAGGCGGTGCGTTTCCGCAGGTCAGAGCTGGTTGTGGGCCGTCGGGCGAGGTGGCGTGCCGAACGGGTGAGCGGGCCCCGGGGAAGGTCCGCGCACACCCCGGCCGCTCCGTCAGTCCTCGTCCTCCGGGGCGTTCTTGCCGCCCTTGCGCCGGGCGAGGGCCTCCAGCCACGCCTGGGCGTCGGCGCCGAAGTCGCGGCTTCCGACCTCGTGGTGCGCGGCGACGAACCGCAGCGCCTTCGGCTGGTCCCTCCAGTAGCCGTCGCGGCCCTGCCGGAACCGGCGCAGGAAGATCTCGGACCCGACCGCGTTGGTGTGGAAGGTCAGCTCCACCTGCGACGGGCGGCCCTCCCCGCCCCGCCGGTCGGTCAGCCTGAAGCCCTGCCACAGGTAGAGGTGGTACTCCGCCGAGCTGATCGAGTTCTCGTGGACGCGGGAGCTCTCGAAGGCGTACCCCTCGGCCTCGAAGGCGTCGAGGACGGCCTCGTGCAGCGGCAGCGTCTCCACCCGCACCGGGTCCAGGTCCGTCGCCGCCTTGACGCCGACCGCCTCGACCTCGGTCCGGACGCCGATCGAGACGCCGAGCCGCTCGCCGCGCATCTCGTTCGGCGGCGTCTCCCACTTGAGGCGCTCGGAGAACGGGATGCGCCGCTCCTCGCCCTTCTTCAGCTCGAACCAACCGCTGGCGCTGGGGTAGCAGAGCGTCGCGCCGTCGTCCTTGCCGTCGTCGTCCCCCTTGTGCGCCAGGGACGCGTTGACCACCATCCGCATGCGTATCGACTCGATCTTCAGGTCGCGCTCGGGCGCGCGGACCACGACCTCGCCCTTCAGCTTCCCGCCCGGGCGGACCGGCTCGTCGGGGACGATCGTGTCGATCTCCAGCGGGATCCCGCCACTGCCGAAAAGTCTCTTGAACACCATGGCCGCAGGCTAACCGGCGGAACCGTCCCCGTCACCGGAATCGATCTCCTCGCCCGGCACCTCCGCGTAGGCCCCCAGGACCCGTGCCATCAGCGCCTCGTCCACCGGGTACGTCACCCCGTCGACCGCCGTCACGGGAGCGATCGTGCGCGAGTTGGCGGTGAAAGCGGCCCGGAACCCCGGCAACTCGCCCAGGGCGACCGGGCGGTGGACCGACGGCAGCCGGGGTGCGAGCAGCGCCATGGTGATCCCGGTGAGGTGCGGCGCCGTCGGCCACACCAGCGAAGTGCCGTCCCAGAAGGCGATGTTGGCGACCGCGCCCTCGGCGACCTCGCCCGCCGGCGTCGTCAGCAGCGCCCCGTCGAAGCCGGCCCGGCGCGCCGCGTCGCCGTGGTACGTCTGCCCGAAGCCGCCCAGGTGCTTGAGGTGCGCCGCCGGGCGCAGGTAGTCGACGGCCGTCAGCCGCTGCGGCGCGCCGAGGCCGTCGGGCGCGGCCTCGCGGACGGTGACGACCACCCGGACCCGGGGGCCGTCCCCGTACACGTACACCCGCGCCGAGGAGTCCCGCCGGCCGGAGGCCCCGACGGCCCGCGCGAGGAGGTCCCGGACCCGTCCGCCGGGCAGCGGCTCGCCGAACAGCTCGCGGGTGGCCCGGTCGAGGCGGTCGAGGTGCAGGCCGAGGCCCTTCACCCGGCCGTCCCGCACCTGCATCGCGGTGAAGTGGCCGTAGCCGCTCAGCACGGCCGCGAGGGAGGCGGGGTCGGCGGCCGGGACGCCGTCGATCTCGATGTGCGCGGGCGAAGTCGTCATGCCCTCACCGTAGTCCGGAGGAGGTGCGGAAAATCCCCGCTTGACCTCAACCAAACTTGAGGTACCAGGATCCTCGGCATGGACATCACGAACGCCACCACCGCCGCCCGGACCGCCCCCCTGACCCTCGCCCTCGTCGTCGCCAGCGACCGCGAAGGCCGCTTCGCCCCCGTGATCGCCGACTGGTTCCGCTCCCGCGTCGCCGAGCGCGAGGACTTCGCCCTCACCGTCCTCGACCTCGCCGAGGTCACCCTCCCCACCTCACTCTCCTACGACCCCGACCCCGCCGTCCGCGCCGAACTCGCCCGCGTCACCCCGGTCCTGGAGGCCGCCGACGCCTTCGTCGTCCTCACCCCCGAGTACAACCACTCCTTCCCCGCCTCCCTCAAGAACCTCATCGACCGCCACTACACCCAGTGGCGCGCCAAGCCCGTCGGCTTCGTCTCCTACGGAGGGATCTCCGGCGGCATCCGGGCCGTCGAGCAGCTCCGCCAGGTCTACGCCGAGATGCACGCCGTGACCGTCCGCGACGGCGTCGTCCTGCCCAACGCCCACGGGCAGTTCGACGAGGACGGCCGGTTCAAGGACCCGACCGGGCCCGAGGCCGGCGCCAAACTCATGCTCGACCAGCTCGCCTGGTGGGGCACCGCCCTGCGCGACGCCAAGGCCGTCCGCCCCTACGCCGCCTGAGGTGCCGTCATGACCCTGCTCCGCCTCCTCGCCGGGCGGCTGCGCCCGCACCGCGCCCGGCTCGTCTTACTCGTCCTGCTCCAGCTGGTCCAGAGCCTCGCCTCGCTCGCCCTGCCCGCGCTCAACGCCGGCGTCATCGACGAGGGCGTCCTCCGCGGCGACACCGGCCGCGTCCTGTCCGGCGGCGCCGTCATGGCCGCCGTCACCCTCCTCCAGGCCGCCGCGGCCGCCGCCGTCACCTGGACCGCCGCCCGGATCGCCCTCTCCGTCGCCCGCGACCTGCGCTCCGAGGTCTTCCGGCGGATCCAGGACCTCTCCGTCCTGGAACGGGGCCGCTTCGGCACCGCCTCGCTCATCACCCGCGCCACCAACGACGTCCAGCAGGTGCAGACCTTCGCCGTCCTCGCGCTCACCATGCTGGTCGCCGCCCCGCTGCTGTGCGTCGGCGGGCTCGCGATGGCCCTGCGCCAGGACGTGCCGCTCGCCCTCGTCCTGCTGCTCTTCGTCCCCGTCATGACCCTCGCCGTCGGCACCGTCGTGCTCCGCATGCGGCCCCTCTTCCGGGGCATGCAGGAGCACCTCGACGGGGTCACCCGGGTGCTGCGCGAGCAGATCACCGGCGCCCGGGTCGTCCGCGCCTTCGTCCGCGACGGCCACGAGCGCGCCCGCTTCGCCGGCGCCAACACCGCCCTCCTCGACACCGGCCTCCGGGCCGGCCGCCTCCAGGCCGTCATGTACCCGGTCGTCCTGCTGGTCTGGGAGGCCACCACCATCCTCCTCGTCTGGGCCGGCGCCCACCGCATCGACTCCGGCGCCGTCCAGGCCGGCACCCTCGTCGCCTTCCTCGGCTACCTCCTCCAGACCGCCATGTCCGTGATGATGGCGCTCTTCCTCCTCATGCACCTGCCCCGGGCCGAGGCCGGCGCCGCCCGCGTCCGCGACGTCCTCGCCACCACCCCCGCCCTCGCCCGCACGTCCTCCACCACCCCCGCCCCCGCCGCCGTCCCCGGCTCCGGACACCTCGCCCTGGAGGACGTCACCTTCCGCTACCCCGGCGCCGAGGAACCCGTCCTCGACGGCGTCACCCTGCACGCCGCCCCCGGCGAGACCACCGCGGTCATCGGCGCCACCGGCAGCGGCAAGTCCACCCTCCTCGGCCTGGTGCCCCGGCTCCTCGACGCCACCGGAGGACGGGTCCTCCTCGACGGCGCCGACGTCCGCGCCCTCGATCCCGCGGTCACCGCCGCCACCGTCGGGCTCGTCCCCCAGAAGCCGTACCTCTTCTCCGGCACCATCGCCTCCAACCTCCGGTACGGAAGGCCCGCCGCCACCGACGAGGAGCTGTGGCACGCCCTGGAGACCGCCCAGGCCGCCGACTTCGTCCGCGCCCTGGAACAGGGGCTCGACGCTCCCGTCAGCCAGGGCGGCGCCAACCTCTCCGGCGGCCAGCGCCAGCGGCTCGCCATCGCCCGGGTCCTCGTCGCCCGCCCCCGCCTCTACCTCTTCGACGACTCCTTCTCCGCCCTCGACAACGCCACCGACGCCCGGCTGCGCGCCGCCCTGCGCCGCGAGACCGCCGACGCCGCCGTCGTCCTCGTCGCCCAGCGGGTCTCCACCATCCGCCACGCCGACCGGATCGTCGTCCTCGACCGGGGCCGCGCCGTCGGCACCGGCACCCACGAGGAACTCCTGGCGAACAGCCCCGCCTACCGGGAGATCGTCCGCTCCCAGCCCACCGAGGAGGCCGCCGCGTGACCACCGCGACCGCACCCCGCCCCGCCGCCCCCGCCCGCCGCGGCCCCGCCCCCCAGCAGGGCGGCGGGCCCGGCGCGCCCGGCACGCCCTCCCTGGAGCGCTCCCTCCGCTTCCGCGCCTCCGCGATCCGCCTGCTGCGCACCCTCGCCCCCGACCGGGCCCGGCTCGCCGCCGCGCTCGCCGCCGGCGCCGTCGCCGTCGGCCTCGCCGTCCTGATCCCGCTCCTCCTCGGCCGCGCCACCGACCTCGTCCTCGCCGGCGCCGCCGGGCCGGGCGGCGTCGACTTCGCCGCCGTCGGCCGGCAGCTCGCCCTCGCCGCGGTGACCGTCGCCGCCGTCTCCCTGCTCACCTGGGTCCAGCAGCGCCTCGTCACCGACGTCGTCCAGCGGGCCGGCCACCGGCTGCGCGAGCGGGCCCAGCACAAGCTGGCCCGGCTGCCGCTCGGCTACCTCGACGGGCAGCCGCGCGGCGAGGTCCTCTCCCGCGCCACCAACGACGTCGACAACGTCACCCAGACCCTCCAGCAGGCGCTCAGCCAGATGATCAGGGCCGTCCTCACTCTCCTCGGCGTGCTCGCGATGATGCTCTGGATCTCCCCGGGGCTCGCCCTCGTCGCCCTCGGCACCGTGCCCGTCTCGCTCGGCCTGGCCGCCCTCGTCGCCCGCCGCGCCCAACCGCAGTTCGTGAAGCAGTGGGCGGTCACCGGGCGGCTCGGCGGCCACGCCGAGGAGACCATCACCGGCCACACCGAGGTCGTCGCCTTCGGCCGCCGCGACGAGGCCGTCCGCCGCTTCGACGAGCTCGGCGAGGAGCTGTACCGGGCCGGGCTCCGCGCCCAGGTCGTCTCCGGCCTCGTCCAGCCCGCCGTCACCCTCGCCGGCAACCTCGGCTACGTCCTGATCGCCGTCCTCGGCGGCCTGAGGGTGGCGAGCGGCACCCTCACCGTCGGCGACGTCCAGGCCTTCGTCCAGTACTCCTACGAGTTCAACGGCCCGGTCAACCAGGTCGCCGCGATGGCGAGCCTGCTCCAGTCCGGCGTCGCCTCCGTCGAACGGGTCTTCGACCTCCTCGACGCCGAGGAGGAGCGCCCGGACCCGGCCGACCCCGAGAAGCCCGCCGTGCGGCGCGGCCGGGTCGTCTTCGAGCACGTCTCCTTCCGCTACGAGCCGGACCGGCCGCTCGTCGACGACCTCTCCCTCACCGTCGAACCCGGCCGCACCGTCGCCCTCGTCGGCCCCACGGGCGCCGGCAAGACCACCCTGGTCAACCTGCTGCTGCGGTTCCACGAGCCGACCGGCGGCCGGATCCTCCTCGACGGCGTCGACACCGCCCGGATGGACCGGGAGGAGCTGCGCTCCGGCATCGGCATGGTCCTCCAGGACACCTGGCTCTTCGGCGGCACCCTCGCCGAGAACATCGCCTACGGGGTCCCCGGGGAGGTCTCCCGCGAACGGGTAGTCGCCGCCGCCGAGGCCGTCCACGCCGACCGCTTCATCCGTACCCTCCCCGACGGCTACGACACCGTCCTCGACGAGGACGGCGGCGGCCTCAGCGCCGGCGAGCGCCAGCTGGTCACGCTGGCCCGCGCCTTCCTCTCCGAACCGGTGATCCTCGTCCTCGACGAGGCCACCAGCTCCGTCGACACCCGCACCGAACTCCACGTCCAGCGCGCCATGTCCGCCCTGCGGGCCGGCCGCACCAGCTTCGTCGTCGCCCACCGGCTCTCCACGGTCCGGGACGCCGACACCATCGTGGTCATGGACGGCGGCGGCATCGCCGAGCAGGGCACCCACGAGGAGCTGCTCGCCCGCGGCGGCGCGTACGCCCGGCTGTACGAAGCGCAGTTCGCGACCGGCTGAGGGACCGTACGGTGGGGGCGTGACCGACCAGAAGCCGGGCGCGCCCACCGCCCTCACCGTGACCACGACCACCGACAGCCGGGAGAAGGCGGAGGCGCTCGCGCGCGGCGCCGTCGAGGCCAGGCTCGCCGCATGCGCCCAGGTCACCGGGCCCGTGACCTCCGTCTACCACTGGAAGTCGGCCGTCGAGACCGCCGAGGAGTGGCAGGTCCTCTACAAGACCACCGAGGGCCGGTACGCCGCCCTGGAGGCCCACCTCCTCGCCGCGCACGACTACGAGACCCCGGAGATCCTGGCCGTCCCGGTCGTCCACGGCTCCGCCGCCTATCTGGAATGGCTGGAAACCGAGGTCGGCACTTCGTGACCCTGCCATTCTTCGTCTACGGCACGCTCCGCCCCGGCGCGCGCCACCACGACCGGCTCCTCCTCGGGCGCACCGCCACCGAGGAGGACGCCCTCCTCCCGGGCGCGCTCCTCCACGACGGCCCCGGCCACCCGTACGCCGTCCCCGGCGAGGGCACGGTCCGCGGCAGCCTGGTGACCCCGGTCCCCGAGGCGTACGGCGAACTCCTCGACGCCCTCGACCGGTTGGAGTACGAGGCCGGGTACGAGCGGGCGGCCCTCGACACCGTCCGCACCGGAGACGGCGCCGCCGTCCGCGCCTGGGTCTACCTCGCCGCCCCCGGCACCCCGGTCGGCCCGCTCATCGCCTCCGGCGACTGGTTCAGCCGCGTTCCAGACGCACCGCGCACACCTTGAACTCGGGCATCCGGGAGACCGGGTCGAGCGCAGGGTTCACCAGCGTGTTCGCCCGCCCCTCCCCGTACCAGTGGAACGGCATGAAGACGGTGTCCGGGCGGATCGCGCCGGTGATCCGGGCCGGCGCCACCGCCCGCCCGCGCCGCGACACCACCGCCACCGGCTCGCCCTCCGCGACCCCGACCCGCTCCGCGAGCCGCGGGTGCAGCTCCACGAAGGGGCCGGGTGCGGCGGCGTTCAGCTCCGCCACCCGCCGGGTCTGCGCCCCGGACTGGTACTGGGAGACGACCCGGCCGGTGGTGAGGACCACCGGATAGTCCGCGTCGGTCTCCTCGGCGGCGGGCCGGTGCGTCACCGGCACGAAGCGGGCCCGCCCGTCGGCGGTCGAGAACCGGTCGAGGAAGAGCCGGGGCGTGCCCTGGTGGCCCTCCTCCGGACAGGGCCAGAAGACGCCCTGTTCCTCCTCGATCCGCCGGTAGCTGATGCCCGCGTAGTCGGCGGGGCCGCCGGCGGAGGCCCGCCGCAGCTCCTCGAAGACCTCCTCCGGGTCGGTGGGGAAGCCCTTCTCCCAGCCGAGCAGCCCGGCGAGCGCGTGCAGCACCTCCAGGTCGCTGCGCACCCCCTCCGGCGGGGTGAGGGCGCGGCGGCGCAGCAGCACCCGCCCCTCCAGGTTGGTCATCGTGCCGGTCTCCTCGGCCCACTGGGTCACCGGCAGGACGACGTCGGCGAGCGCGGCGGTCTCGGAGAGGACGACGTCGGCGACGGCGAGGAAGTCGAGCGAGCGCAGCCGCTCCTCGACGTGCGCGGCGCGCGGCGCGGAGACGACCGGGTTGGAGCCCATGAGGAGCAGCGACCTCACCTCGCCGCCGAGCGCGTCGAGGAGTTCGTAGGCGCTGCGCCCCGGCCCCGGCAGGGTCTCGGGGGCGACGCCCCACACGCCGGCGACGTGGGCGCGGGCGGCGGGGTCGTCGAGCTTGCGGTAGCCGGGCAGCTGGTCGGCCTTCTGGCCGTGCTCGCGGCCGCCCTGGCCGTTGCCCTGGCCGGTGAGGCAGCCGTAGCCGGAGAGCGGCCGGCCGGCCCGGCCGGTGGCGAGGCAGAGGTTGATCCAGGCGCCGACGGTGTCGGTGCCCTTGGACTGCTGCTCGGGGCCGCGCGCGGTGAGCACCATGCCGGCGGGGGCGTCGCAGAACAGCGCGACGGCCTCGCGCAGGGCGGGCACGGGGACGCCGGTGATCCGCTCGACGTGCTCGGGCCAGTGGGCCATGGCGCCGGCCCGGGCGGCCTCCCAGCCGGTGGTGCGCCCGGCGACGAACTCCTCGTCGACGCGGCCCTCGGCGACGACCAGGTGCAGCAGGCCGAGGGCGAGCGCGAGGTCGGTGCCGGGGCGGGGGGCGAGGTGGAGGTCGGCCTGTTCGGCGGTGCGGGTGCGGCGCGGATCGACGACGATCAGCTTTCCGCCGTTCTCCTTCAGTTCGGTGAGGTAGCGCAGGGCGGGCGGCATGGTCTCGGCGAGGTTGGAGCCGACGAGGATCACGCAGCCCGTCCTCGGGACGTCCTCCAGCGGGAACGGCAGGCCGCGGTCGAGGCCGAAGGCCCGCTGGTGGGCGGCGGCCGCCGAGGACATGCAGAAGCGGCCGTTGTAGTCGATCTGCGAGGTGGCGAGGACGAGCCGGGCGAACTTGCCGAGCGCGTACGCCTTCTCGTTGGTGAGTCCGCCGCCGCCGAAGACCCCCACGGCGTCGGGGCCGTGGTCGGCGCGGGTCCGGCGCAGCCCCTCGGCGACGGCGGAGAGCGCCTCCTCCCAGGAGGCCGGTTCGAGCGCCCCGGAGTCAGGGCGGCGGACCAGGGGCTCGGTGAGCCTGACCCGGGAGGAGAGTACGGAGGGGGCGGTGCGGCCCTTGCCGCACAGCGCGCCCCGGTTGACGGGGAAGTCGGTCCGCTCGACCACCTCGGCGGGCAGCTCCGCCGTGCCGGTCGGGCGGAGCTTCATGCCGCACTGCAGGGCGCAGTAGGGGCAGTGGGTGGGGACCGCGGTGGCGTCGGGCATGCCGTCAAGGGTGCGTCGGGCGTGTTACGGGCGGCGGCGTCCCGTATTACGGGCGCGGTGCTCTCCGCTCAGGTCACGGGGTGGCGCGGGGTGAGGCGAGGGCCTCCGCCACCCCGGTCTCCCGGGGGCCGAGGAAGTGCGGGTCGGGGCGGGTGGCGGCGTCGAGGGCGGCCTTCCCGGCGGCGAGGAGCTCGCGGGTGGTGCCGTAGTACCAGGTGGTGTCGTGCGGTTCGGCGACGCCGACGCCGTACGAGGCCACCCCGGCCCGCTCGCAGAGGGCGACGGCCCGCTTGACGTGGAAGTCCTGGGTGACGAGGACGGCCCGGTCGACGCCGAAGACCTTCCGGGCCCGGACGCAGCTGTCCCAGGTGTCGAAGCCCGCGTGGTCGCTGACGACCTTCTCGTCCGGGACGCCCCGGGCCGTCAGGTAGGCGCGCATGGCGCTCGGCTCGTCGTACGCGGTCCGGCTGTTGTCGCCGGTGACGAGGAGGACCTTCGCCTTGCCGGTGCGGTAGAGCTCGGCGGCGGTGTCGAGCCGGTGGGCGAGGTACGGCGTCGGGCGGCCGTTCCACAGTCCGGCGCCGAAGACCACGGCGACGTCCCGGGCGGGCACGTCGGCGGTGGTCCGCAGCTTTCCGGCGGCGGCGGTGTGCGTCCAGGTCGCGGGCGCGAGGGCCAGGACGGCGGCGGCCATCACGGCCTGGACGGCGCGGCGGCGGGCCCGGACGGTGCGGGGGAACCGGACCTGCATCGGCTGCCTCCAGGGGCGGGGAAGGGGACGGGCTGTCACCCGGTCGGACGCGCGGGGGCCTTCCGCGGTTCGGCGGCGGTCCGGTCCGTTCCGTACAGCACGCTCGCGAGCCCCATCCCGAGCAGCATCCCGAGGAGCTGGGCGCAGGCGTAGGCGGGCACCGAGGCGGGGGCGATGCCGGTGAAGGAGTCGGTCAGGGAGCGGCCGAGGGTGGCCGCCGGGTTGGCGAAGGAACCGGAGGAGGTGAACCAGATCGCGGCGCCGATGTACCCGGCGACGGCGACGGGGGCCAGCTGGGGGCGGCCGATGTGCCGCAGGCCCTGGACGACGAGGACGAGCCCGGCGGTGGCGACGGCCTCGCCGAGCAGCAGATGGAGCGCGGCGCGCGGCTCGGTGGACCAGGAGCCGGGCGCCCGGCCGAACATCGCCTCGGCGAGCAGGGCGCCCGCGACCGCGCCGGCGACCTGGGCGGCGACGTAGGCGAGGACCTCGCGGCCCTCCTGCTCGCGGCGGCGGCCCCACCACTCGGAGAGGGTGACGACGGGGTTGAAGTGGGCGCCGGAGAGCGGTCCGAGGAGCGCGATCAGGAGCCCGAGGCCGAGGGCGGAGGCGGTGGCGTTGGCGAGCAGCCGGACCCCGATGTCCTGGCTGAGGGAGTCGGCGCGGAGGCCGGAGCCGACGATCACGGCGACGAGGGCGGCGGTGCCGGTGAACTCGGCGGTGGCGCGCCGGGGGAGCGACGCGGGGGACATTCTCATAACGGAAAAGATATTCCGTGATTCGGAACGAAAAAAGAGGGGAGGGGAGGGGCGGGTCCTCCGTACGATCCGGCGGTGATCAACGAAGAGCTTCCGACCCGAGCCCTCCCGGCCGGCGACGCGCTGCTGACCGCCGCCGTGTGGAACAACGCCGCGTGGTGCGCGAGCATGTGCCGGGCCCACGGCCTCGCCCCCACCACCGGCCCCCGCGCCTGGACCAGCCCCCGCCGCACCCCGCTCTACTACCCCGACGCCGTCTCCCTGACGGCGGACGCGACCGCCGCCGACGTCCTCGCGGGCATCGACCTGAGCGCGCCCGGCGCCTCCGTCAAGGACTCCTACGCCCGCCTCGACCTCGCCCCCGAGGGCTTCCGGCCGCTCTTCGACGCCACCTGGATCGGCCGCCCGGCAGGCCCGCCCGCCGTCCCCGGCCCCTCCTGGACCCGCGCCGGCACCCCCGGGGCCCTCGCCGTCTGGGCGCACGCCTGGAGCGGCGGCGACGCCGACGGGGCGGCGCTCTTCCGCCCGGCCCTCCTGGACGATCCGGACGTCACCGTCCTCACCGTCCCCGGCCCCGACGGGCGGATCCTCGGCGGAGCCGTCCTCTCCACCGGCGCCGGCGCCACCGGCGTCTCCAACCTCTTCGCCGCCGACGGCACCGACCCGGCCCTCGTCTGGGCCGCCGCCCTGGCCGCCGCCGACCCCGCCCTCCCCGTCGTCGGCTACGAGTCCGGCGACGACCTGGCCGCCGCCCTCGCCGCCGGCTTCACCGGGCTCGGCCCCCTCCGCGTCTGGCTCGCCGCCTGACAACCCGCCCCACGCGCGCGTGAGCCCGGTGAAACACCGGTGTGCGGTGCTGGAAAGGAGCCGTGACCGGCGCGCAACGGGCAGGCAACGTCCCGGGGCCAGGATCGGTCCGTGACGGAGCCGGACAGCACGTTCGCGGACGCCGCCGCCCTGCTGGGGCGGGTCGCGGAACAACTCGGACTCCAGCTCCGCCGGGTGCGTCCGTACGACGCCCCGGCGGGGAAGACCGAGCAGGAGGTACGCCGCCCATGCAGCCGTTCGCACAGCTCCCCGCCCTCGCCCCCGCGCCCGTCGCCGCCCCCGTCCTCGTCGCCGTAGGACACGGCAGCCGGGACCCCCGCGCGCGTGCCACGCTCGCGCGGCTCCTCGACCGGGTCCGCGAACTGCGCCCCGGGCTCGACGTGCGGCTCGCCCACATCGAGCTGAACGCGCCGCTCCTCGACGACACCCTCGCGGCCCTCGCCGCCGAGGGGCGCGAGGCCGTGCTCGTCCCGCTCCTCCTCGCCCCCGGGTACCACGTCACCCACGACCTGCCCGCCGCCCTCGCCGCCGTCCCCGCGCTCCGGGCCCGCGTCGCCGCACCCCTCGGCCCCCACCCGCTGCTCGTGGAGGCCCTCGCCGACCGGCTCGCCCGGGCCGGCTGGACGCCCGCCGACTCCGCCTCCCGCGCCACCGGCGTCGTCCTCGCCTCCGCCGGCTCCCGCGACCCCCGCTCCGCCGCCACCCTCCGCCGGATCGCCGCCGCCCTCGGCGAACGCCTCGGCGGGGTGCCCGTCGTCGCCGCGTACGCCTCCGCCGCCGCCCCCACCGTCCCCGAGGCCGTCGCCGCGCTCACCGCCCGCGGACACCACCGCGTCGCCGTCGCCTCCTGCTTCACCGCCCCCGGCCTCTTCGCCGCCCGCGCCGCCGCCCACGCCCCCTGGATCGCCGCCGACCCGCTCGGTGCCCACCCGGCCCTCGCCCGGCTCGTCCTGCACCGCTACGACCTGTCCCGCACCGGCCGCCCCGCCGCCCCCGCCACTCCCTCGCGGGAACTCGCCGCCATCTGAACCCTTTTGTCGGCCCCGCCGGTTACCGTCGAGACATGGCAGGCTACGACGGCACCAGCGAGACCCCCGGGTACGACCCGACCGCCACCGAGCGCTGGGCCGCCGAGCCCGACAAGCGCCCCGGCCGCACCGCCTTCCAGCGCGACCGCGCGCGCGTGCTGCACTCCGCCGCCCTGCGCCGGCTCGCCGGGAAGACCCAGGTCGTCACCCCCGGCACCCGCGGGTACGCCTGGGACGCCAGCCCCCGCACCCGCCTCACCCACTCCCTGGAGTGCGCCCAGGTCGGCCGCGAGCTCGGCGCCGCCCTCGGCTGCGACCCCGACCTCGTCGAAGCCGCCTGCCTCTCCCACGACATGGGCCACCCGCCCTTCGGGCACAACGGCGAACAGGCGCTCAACGACGTCGCCAAGGACTGCGGCGGCTTCGAGGGCAACGCCCAGTCGCTCCGCCTCCTCACCCGCATCGAGCCCAAGCGTTTCGTCCCCGGCCCCGACGGCGAACCCGTCTCCGTCGGCCTCAACCTCACCCGCGCCGCCCTCGACGCCGCCACCAAGTACCCCTGGCCGCGCGGCGGCCACCCCACCGACCCCGGCTCCTCCAAGTTCGGCGTGTACGAGGACGACCTGCCCGTCTTCGATTGGGTCCGGCGCGGCGCCCCCGACCAGCGCAAGTGCTTCGAGGCCGAGGTCATGGACTGGTCCGACGACGTCGCCTACTCCGTCCACGACTTCGAGGACGGCCTGCACGCCGGCCACATCGACCCCAACCTCCTCCACGCCGAGCCCGAGCGCGCCGACGTCTTCGCCGTCGCCGTCGGCCGCTACGTCCCCGAGGACACCGACCCCGCCGAACTCGCCGCGGCCCTCGACCGCCTCCTCGACCAGGAGTGGTGGCCGCACGGCTACGACGGCTCCGCCACCGCCCAGGCCCGCCTCAAGGACGCCACCAGCCAGCTCATCGGCCGCTTCTGCCTCGCCGCCGAGGGCGCCACCCGCCAGGCCTACGGCTCCGGCCGGCTCACCCGCTACGGCGCCGAACTCGTCGTCCCCCGCGCCACCCGCAACGAGTGCGCCGTCCTCAAGGCCGTCGCCGACCGGTACGTCATGCAGCGCGCCGAACAGGAGGCGCTCCGCGCCGACCAGCGGATCGTCGTCGCCGAACTCGCCGAGGCGCTCGTCGCCCGCGCCCCCGACGGACTCGAACCGCAGTTCCGCGCCCTCTTCGCCGCCGCGCCCGACGACCGTTCCCGCAAGCGGGTGATCGTCGACCAGATCGCCTCCCTCACCGACGCCACCGCCCGCGCCCTCCACGCCCGCCTCCGAACCCCCGGCGCGTAGGGGACCTGTCCGAGGATTCCCGCCTGATTCGGCGCGCATCCTCGGACAGGCCCCCCGGGGCCGTTCGCCCCCTTTCGCCTTCCGGCACCGTGCGGGACCCTCGCATGCACGTCCCGGGTGGTGCGGCCGGGGCCGGGCCCGGGGGCGTAGCGTAGAGAATCGGTCGCAACGAGGAGGAATCAACGTGGTCGACGCAGATCAGACCTTTGTCATCGTCGGCGGGGGCCTGGCCGGCGCCAAGGCGGCGGAGACGCTCCGCGCCGAGGGCTTCAACGGCCGGGTGATCCTCATCGGCGACGAACGCGACCACCCCTACGAACGGCCCCCGCTCTCCAAGGGCTACCTCCTCGGCAAGAAGGACCGCGACTCCGCCCTCGTCCACGAACCCGCCTGGTACGCCGCCCACGACGTCGAGCTCCACCTCGGCCAGACCGTCACCGCCGTCGACCGGGACGCCCACACCGTCCGCCTCGGCGACGGCACCGTCATCCGCTACGACAAGCTGCTCCTCGCCACCGGCTCCGAGCCCCGCCGCCTCGACGTCCCCGGCACCGACCTCGCCGGCGTCCACCACCTGCGCCGGCTCTCCCACTCCGAGCGGCTCCGCGACGAGCTGAAGGCCCTCGGCCGGGACAACGGCCACCTCGTCATCGCCGGCGCCGGCTGGATCGGACTGGAGGTCGCCGCCGCCGCCCGCACCTACGGCGCCGAGGTCACCGTCGTCGAGTACGAGCCGACCGCGCTCCACCGGGTCCTCGGCCCCGAGCTCGGCCAGCTCTTCGCCGACCTCCACACCGGGCACGGGGTCCGCTTCCACTTCGGCGCCCGCATCACCGAGATCACCGGCCAGGACGGCATGGTCCTCGCCGTCCGCACCGACGACGGCGAGGAGCACCCCGCCCACGCCGTCCTCGTCGCCGTCGGCGCCGCCCCCCGCGCCGCCCTCGCCGAGAACGCCGGCCTCGCCCTCGTCGACCGCGCCGACGGCGGCGGCATCGCCGTCGACTCCTCCCTGCGCACCACCGACCCCGACATCTACGCCGCCGGCGACGTCGCCGCCTTCGAGCACCCCTTCCTCCGCCACCGCATCCGCGTCGAGCACTGGGCCAACGCGCTCAACGGCGGCCCCGCCGCCGCCCGCGCCATGCTCGGCCAGGAGGTCTCCTACGACCGGATCCCGTACTTCTTCACCGACCAGTACGACCTCGGCATGGAGTACTCCGGCTGGGCGCCCCCGGGCTCGTACGACCAGGTCGTGGTCCGCGGCGACACCGGCAAGCGCGAGTTCATCGCCTTCTGGCTCCACGAGGGCCGGGTGATCGCCGGCATGAACGTGAACGTGTGGGACGTCACAGAAACCGTCCAGAAGCTCATCCGCTCCCGTGCCACCGTGGACCCGGACGCCCTCTGCGACCCGTCGGTCCCCCTGGAGAGCCTGCTCTGACACGTACGGGCGAGCCGTAGACTCTACGCGTGGCAGGCAGGATCAACGATGACGACGTGAAGGCGGTCCGGGACGCGGTCCCGATCGACTCCGTGGTGTCCGAGTACCTCCAGCTCCGCAACGCCGGCGGCGGGAACCTCAAGGGACTCTGCCCCTTCCACGACGAGAAGTCGCCCTCCTTCCAGGTCAGCCCCAGCAAGGGACTCTTCCACTGCTTCGGCTGCCAGGAGGGCGGCGACACCATCGCCTTCGTGATGAAGATCGACCACCTCTCCTTCTCGGAGACGGTCGAGCGCCTCGCCGCCAAGGCGGGCATCACCCTCCGCTACGAGGAGGGCGGCTACAACCCCGGCCACCAGCGCGGCGAGCGCATCCGCCTGATCGAGGCCCACAAGATCGCCGCCGAGTTCTACGCCGCCCAACTCGACTCGCCCGAGGCGGAGATCGGGCGGAAGTTCCTCGCCGAGCGCGGCTTCGACCAGGCCGCCGCCGAGCACTTCGGCGTCGGCTACTCCCCGGCCGGCTGGGACCACCTCACCCGCTTCCTGCGCGGCAAGGGCTTCTCCGACAAGGAACTGATCGTCTCCGGCCTCTCCCAGGAAGGCCGCCGGGGCCCCATCGACCGCTTCCGCGGCCGCCTCATGTGGCCCATCCGGGACGTCGGCGGCGAGATCGTCGGCTTCGGCGCCCGCCGCCTGCGCGAGGACGACAACGGCCCCAAGTACCTCAACACCCCCGAGACCCCGGTCTACAAGAAGTCCCAAGTGCTCTACGGCGTCGACCTCGCCAAGAAGGAGATCGCCAAGACCAGCCGGGCCGTCGTCGTCGAGGGCTACACCGACGTCATGGCCTGCCACCTGGCCGGCGTCACCACCGCCATCGCCACCTGCGGCACCGCGTTCGGCGGCGAGCACATCAAGATCCTCCGCCGGCTCCTCATGGACAACGGCTCGGCCCGGGTCATCTTCACCTTCGACGGCGACGCCGCCGGCCAGAAGGCCGCGCTGCGCGCCTTCGAGGACGACCAGAAGTTCGCCGCCGAGACGTACATCGCCATCGCCCCCGACGGCATGGACCCCTGCGAACTGCGCCTCGCCAAGGGCGACGACGCCGTCGTCGACCTCGTCGAGCCCCGCACCCCGCTCTTCGAGTTCGCCCTCCGCCAGATCGTGAACCGCTACGACCTGGACACCCCGGCGGGCCGGGCCGCCGCCCTCGACGAGGCCGCCCCCGTCGTCGCCAAGATCAAGAACGTCTCCTCGCAGCACGAGGTCGCCGTCCAGCTCGCCGGCCTCGTCGGCATCCTCGACACCCAGTTCGTCGTCCGCCGGGTCGCCCAGATCGCCCGCTGGCAGCGCGGCGGCGGCAAGGACCAGGGCGGCCCCCAGCGCGGCGACGGACGGCGGCAGCAGCGCTCGTACGGCGAGGTCCAGGCCCCCAGCGGCCCCGCCGGGCCCGCGCTCAACCTGCGCAGCCCCGCCCACCGCACCGAGCGCGAGCTGCTCAAGCTCGCCCTCCAGTACCCGGCGCTCGTCTCCCCGGCCTTCGACGCCTACGGCACCGACGAGTTCACCGCCCCGCCCTACGCCGCCGTCCGCCAGTGCATCCAGGACGCCGGCGGCGCCGACGGCGCCCCCGCCGACTACCTCGACGCCGTCCGCGAGGCCGCGCCCGACGACACCGTCCGCGCCCTCGTCACCGAACTCGCCGTCGAGACCGTCTTCGCCAAGACCGTCGACGAGGTGTACGCCGGCGCCCAGCTGGTCCAGGTCCGGCTCCGCGCCGTCGACCGGCGCATCCGCGACGTCCAGGGCACCCTCGCCCGGCTCGGCGCCCACGGCGACCCCGAACGGCTCGCCGCCGTGCAGAACGAGCTGTGGGTCCTCACCCAGTACGGCCAGTCCCTCCGCAACCACGGCGCCGCCGCCCTCTGAGGCACGTTCGGTCACGGCCCGGACTCAAAAAGTCACCGCACGCCCCTCGTGGCGGCGATGTGTCGTACTCCACACTGGGCCGGGTGACGGATCCGTTCCGCCCCTCCTGGAGGTCGCCCGCCGTGCAGACCGAGATCCAGACCACCGACCCCGAGGAGCTGCCCCCGCTCCCCGAGGTCCCGGCCCAGCGGCGCCGCGCCGCCGACCCCGGCGGCAACGGCCCCTCCGCCGACCTCTTCCGCCAGTACCTCCGCGAGATCGGCCGCATCCCCCTCCTCACCGCCGAGGAGGAGGTCGAACTGGCCCGCCGCGTCGAGGCCGGCCTCTTCGCCGAGGAGAAACTGGCCCGCACCCCCGACCTCGACTCGCAGCTCGCGTACGACCTCGACCGGCTCGTCGTCCTCGGCCGGATCGCCAAGCGCAGGCTCATCGAGGCCAACCTCCGCCTCGTCGTCTCCGTCGCCAAGCGGTACGTCGGCCGCGGCCTGACCATGCTCGACCTCGTCCAGGAGGGCAACCTCGGCCTCATCCGGGCCGTCGAGAAGTTCGACTACGCCCGCGGCTACAAGTTCTCCACCTACGCCACCTGGTGGATCCGCCAGGCGATGTCCCGGGCCCTCGCCGACCAGGCCCGCACCATCCGCGTCCCCGTCCACGTCGTGGAGCTCATCAACCGGGTCATCCGCGTCCAGCGCCACCTCCTCCAGGAACGCGGCACCGAGCCCACCGCCGAGGAGGTCGCCGCCCACCTCGACCTCACCCCCGAGCGGGTCGTCGAGGTCCTCCGGCTCGCCCAGGAGCCCGTCTCCCTGCACACCCCCGTCGGCGAGGAGGAGGACGTCGACCTCGGCGACCTCATCGAGGACGGCGACGCCGCCTCGCCCGTCGAGTCCGCCGCCTTCCTGCTGCTCCGCCGCCACCTGGAGGACGTCCTCTCCACCCTCGGCGAGCGCGAGCGCAAGGTCGTCCAGCTCCGCTACGGCCTCGACGACGGCCGCCCCCGCACCCTGGAGGAGATCGGGCAGCTCTTCGGCGTCACCCGCGAACGGATCCGCCAGATCGAGTCCAAGACCCTCTCCAGACTCCGCGACCACGCCTACGCGGACCAGCTGCGCGGCTACCTGGACTGAGGACGCGCGAAGGGCCCGCGCCGCCTCCGGCACGGGCCCTCCGCGGGGCGGACGGACACCCGGTCAGTCGACCTCGGCGACCGCCTCCGCGAACTGCGCCGCGTACAGGCGGGCGTAGGCGCCGCCCGCCGCGAGGAGCTCCCCGTGGGTGCCCTGCTCCACGATCGAGCCGTTCTCCATCACCAGGATCACGTCCGCGTCCCGGATGGTGGAGAGCCGGTGCGCGATCACGAAGGAGGTGCGGCCCTGGGCGAGGCGGGCCATCGCCTTCTGGATCAGCACCTCGGTACGGGTGTCCACCGAGCTCGTCGCCTCGTCGAGGACCAGGATCACCGGGTCCGACAGGAACGCCCGGGCGATGGTGATCAGCTGCTTCTCGCCCGCGCTGACGCCCGCGCCCTCGTCGTCGACGACCGTGTCGTAGCCCTCCGGCAGGGTGCGGACGAAGCGGTCGGCGTGGGCAGCCCGCGCGGCCTCCTCGACCTCGGCCCGGGTCACCTCGCGGGTGGCGCCGTACGCGATGTTGTCGGCGATCGTCCCGCCGAACAGCCAGGTGTCCTGGAGGACCATGCCGATCCCGGCCCGCAGCTCCTCCCGGGACATCGCGGCGACGTCCGTGCCGTCCAGGGTGATCCGGCCGCCCGTCACCTCGTAGAACCGCATGAGGAGGTTGACGAGCGTGGTCTTGCCGGCGCCCGTCGGACCGACGATCGCGACCGTCTGGCCGGGCTCCACGGTGAGCGACAGGTCCTCGATGAGCGGCTTGTCGGGCTCGTAGCGGAAGGAGACGTGCTCCAGGGCGACCTTGCCCTTGAAGTCCCGCTCCTCCTCGGAGGCGGGCGCGTCCGGCGCCTGCTCCTCGGCGTCGAGCAGCTCGAAGATCCGCTCCGCGGAGGCGACGCCCGACTGCACCAGGTTCGCCATCGACGCCACCTGCGTCAGCGGCATCGAGAACTGGCGCGAGTACTGGATGAAGGCCTGCACGTCACCGATGGAGAGCGTGCCGCTCGCCACCCGCAGACCGCCGACCACGGCCACCAGCACGTAGTTGATGTTCGAGACGAAGAACATCACCGGCTGCATCATGCCGCTGTTGAACTGCGCCTTGAACCCGGCCTCGTACAGCGCCTCGTTCTGCTCCCGGAAGCCCTTCGCCGCCTCGTCCTGCCGGCCGAAGACCTTCACCAGGGTGTGCCCGGTGTACATCTCCTCCACGTGCGCGTTGAGCGCGCCCGTGGACTTCCACTGCTGCACGAAGTGCGGCTGCGAGCGCTTGCCGATCCGCGCCGCCACCACCACCGACAGCGGCACCGTGACCAGCGCGACCAGGGCGAGCAGCGGCGAGATCCAGAACATCATCGCCAGCACGCCGACGATCGTCAGGAGCGAGTTGATGAGCTGGCCCATCGACTGCTGGAGCGTCTGCGAGATGTTGTCGATGTCGTTGGTCGCCCGGGACAGCACCTCACCGCGCTTCGCCCTGTCGAAGTACGACAGCGGCAGCCGCGACAGCTTCGTCTGGACGTCCTCCCGCATCCGGTACACGGTCCGGTTGATCACCTTGATCGACATCCGGGTGGAGACCAGCATCAGCAGGCCCGCCACCACGTACACCGCGAGGGCGAGCAGCAGCACCTCGCCGACCGCGCCGAAGTCGATGCCCCGGCCGGGCGTGAAGTCCACCCCGGACAGCATGTCGGCCATGCCGCCGTCGCCGTCCGCGCGCAGCTTCTCCAGCGCCTGCGCCTTGGTCACGCCCTCGGGCATCCGCCGCCCGACCACACCCGCGAAGATCAGGTCCGTCGCCCGGCCGAGGATCTTGGGGCCGACGACCGCGCCCGCCACCGACAGCACGCCGGCGGCCAGCATCACCCAGAGCGCGGTCCGCTCCGGCGCCAGCTGCCTCAGCAGCCGCTTCGACGAACCCCTGAAGTCCATCGACCGCTCGCCCGGGGCGCCCCCGGCCATCATGCGTCCGCCAGGACCGGCCATCAGGCTGCCTCCGCCTCGGTCAGCTGGGAGAGCACGATCTCCCGGTACGTCTCGTTCGCCGCCATCAGCTCGTGGTGCCGGCCCGTGCCGACGACCCGGCCCTCGTCGAGGACCACGATCCGGTCGGCGTCCCGGATGGTAGACACCCGCTGGGCGACGATCACCACGGTCGCGTCCGAGGTCTCGTCCGCCAGCGCCGCCCGCAGCCGGGCGTCCGTCTCGTAGTCGAGCGCCGAGAACGAGTCGTCGAAGAGGTAGATCTCCGGCCGCTGCACCAGGGTCCGCGCGATCGCGAGCCGCTGCCGCTGACCGCCCGACACATTGGTGCCGCCCTGCGCCACCGGCGCGTCCAGGCCGCGTTCGAGCTTCCGCACGAAGTCGGCGGCCTGGGCCACCTCCAGGGCGTGCCACAGCTCCTCGTCGGTCGCGTCGGGATTGCCGTACCGCAGGTTCGACGCCACCGTCCCCGAGAAGAGGTACGGCTTCTGCGGGACGAGCCCGACCGTCCGCGCCATCAGCGCCGGGTCCAGCCTCCGCACGTCCACCCCGTCGACGAGGACCTCGCCGCCGGTCACGTCGAACAGCCGCGGCACCAGGCCGAGCAGCGTCGACTTGCCGGAGCCGGTCGAGCCGATGACCGCGGTGGTCTCGCCGGGGCGGGCCACCAGCTCCACGTCCCGGAGCACGGGCTCCTCGGCGCCCGGGTAGCGGAAGTCCGCCGCCCTGACCTCCAGGTGCCCGCGCCGCTCAAGGGTCGTCACCGGCTCGGCCGGCGGCACCACGCTGGACTCCGTCGCGAGGACCTCCTCGATCCGCTCGGCGCAGACCTCGGCGCGCGGCACCATCATGAACATGAAGGTGGCCATCATGACCGCCATCACGATCTGCATCAGATAGGCGAGGAAGGCGGTCAGCGCGCCGATCTCCATCCCGCCGCTGTCGATGCGGTGCGCGCCGAACCAGACCACGGCGACGCTGGACACGTTCACGACCGTCATCACGGTCGGGAACATCAGCGCCATCAGCCGGCCCGTCGACATCGACACGTCGGTCAGCTCGCCGTTGGCGCCGCGGAAACGCTCCTCCTCGTACCCGTCCTTCACGAAGGCGCGGATCACGCGGTTGCCGGTGATCTGCTCGCGCAGCACCCGGTTCACCGTGTCGAGCCGCTCCTGCATGGTCCGGAAGAGCGGCCGCATCCGCCGGACGATGAGCGAGACGGAGATCCCGAGCACGGGCACCACCGCGAGCAGCACGCCGGAGAGCGGCACGTCCTGGCCGAGGGCCATCACGATGCCGCCGACGCACATGATGGGCGCGGAGACCATCAGGGTGAACGCCATCAGGACCAGCATCTGGACCTGCTGGACGTCGTTGGTCGTGCGGGTGATCAGCGAGGGCGCGCCGAACCGCCCGAGCTCGCGCGCCGAGAAGGACTGCACCCGGTCGTAGACGGCGCCGCGCACGTCACGGCCGAGCGCGGCGGCGGTCCGCGCGCCGTGGTACACGGCCCCGATGTTGCACAGCACCTGGACGACGGAGACGCCGATCATCAGCGCGCCGAACCGCAGGATGTAGCCGGTGTCCCCGTTGACGACGCCCTCGTCGATGATGTCGGCGTTCAGGGTGGGCAGGTAGAGGCTCGCGCAGGTCGCCAGGAACTGGAGCAGGACGAGCAGGGCGATGGGTTTTCGATAGGGCCGCAGGTGGGTTCGGAGAAGTCTTATGAGCACGGTTCCCACTATCGCCCCGGGGCGCCGCGCGTTACGACTGGTTTAGGCCTCTCGGCCGCCGAACGCCCCCGGGTGGATCTGCTCCCGCGTCGCCACGTACTGCTGGCGCACCGCCTGACCGACCGCCAGCTCCTCGCCCGGCTCCAGGACCTGCGCGGCGGCGCCCTGCCAGGCCGGGGGAGCGGACGGCGAGAGCGTGCCGCGGGCGACGCCGAGCGCCCAGGCGGCCTGCTTGGCCGCGCCGAGCGCCGCGTAGTCGGCCGGCTGGGGGACGACGACCTGGGTGCCGAACAGCGCGGGCGCCAGCGCCTGGACGGCGGGCAGCGCGGCCGCGGCGCCGAGCAGGAAGATCCGCCGGACCTCGACCCCGCGGCCGCGCACCACGTCCAGGGCGTCGGCGAGCCCGCACAGCATGCCCTCGAAGGCGGCCCGGGCGAGGTGTTCGGGCTTCATCGCCTCGCGGCGCAGCCCGGTGAGGGTGCCGGCGGCGTGCGGCAGGTGCGGGACCCGCTCGCCCTCCAGGTAGGGGAGGAGCACCAGGCCGGAGGAGCCGGGGGTGGACTTCAGGGCGAGCGCGGAGAGCTCCTCCAGCGACTCGGCGCCCAGCATCTCGGCGGTGCCGCGCAGGGTGCGGACGGCGTTGCTGACGGAGACGACCGGCAGGTGCATGCCGGTGGCGTCGGCGTACGAGGTGACGGCGGCGCCCGGCCGGTCGAAGGCCTCGTGGTGGACGGCCATGACGGAGCCGGAGGCGCCGAGGGAGACGACGGCGTCGCCGGCGCCGAGGCCGAGCCCGAAGGCGGCGGCCATGGTCTCGCCGGTGCCGGCGGAGATCAGCAGCCCCTCGGGGGTGGTGCCGGCGGGCTCCGCGGGCCCGAGGACCTCCGGGAGCGCGACCTGGTGGCCGAGCGCGAGCTCGACGAGGTCGGGGCGGTAGGCGCCGGTGCGGGCGGACCAGTAGCCGGTGCCGGAGGCGGCGCCGCGGTCGGTGGTGCGGCGGGCCGGGCGGCCGAGGAGCTGCCAGACCAGCCAGTCGTGCGGCTGGAGGACGGCGGCGGTCCGGGCGGCGTGCTCGGGTTCGTTCCGGGCCAGCCAGCGGAGCTTGGCGACCGGCTGCCCCGACTGGGGGACACCGCCGACGGCCTCGCCCCAGGCCTCGCGCCCGCCGAGGGCCTCGACGAGGTCGGCGGCGGCGACCTGGGCCCGCTTGTCGTTGCCGACGAGCGCGGGGCGGACCAGGCCGCCCCGCGCGTCGAGCGGGACGACGCCGTGGGCCTGGGCGCAGACACCGATGGCCTCCACGCCCTCCAGGAGGCCGCCGGACGCGGCCTCCCCGAGCGAGAGCAGCCAGGCCTGCGGATCGACGTCGGTGGCCTTGGCGTCGACCGGGTGCGGGGCGTGCCCCTGCCGCAGTACGGCCCCTGTGTCCGTGTCACAGACCACGATGCGCGTGGCGTCCGAAGAGCTGTCGAGTCCGGCGACTATCCCCATGGCACCGATTCTGCATCACGCGGGCCGCTCGCGGCTCAGGTGTTGCTCGTGCCCCAGTCGTCGTCCTCCCCGATCTGCCCGTTGGCGTGGGCGCGACCGCGCAGCGCGGCCACCCGGTCGGTGACGGCGGGCGGCAGGCGGTCGCCCACCTTGTCGCCGACGACGTGCGCGGCCTTCCCCGCGTACTGGCGGCCGGTCTGGGCGGCGGTCTCCGCCACGTTCCGCACGGCGGGGTTCCGCGCGAACTCCTTGGCGGCCTTCTTCATCTGCTCGTACCGCTCGCGTCCCGAACGCGTCCCGATCACGTAACCGAGCGCGAGACCCGCGACGAACGTCAGCTTGTACCGCACGCTGCGATCCTTCCCTGGAGGGCCCTGGGGATGTCCCGGGATACCGATTGGCGGAGCACCCCCCTGCTTGCGCTAATGTATGTCTCGCAGCGAGCGCCCGCCGCCCGAGGAGACCCCGGGCAGGACCGTTCGGTGCAAACGCAGCAATCCCCTGTAGCTCAATTGGCAGAGCAGCCGGCTGTTAACCGGCAGGTTACTGGTTCGAGTCCAGTCGGGGGAGCGCGATCCCCTGTAGCTCAATTGGCAGAGCATTCGGCTGTTAACCGGAGGGTTACTGGTTCGAGTCCAGTCGGGGGAGCAGAGCGAAAGAGGACCCTCAGGGGTCCTCTTTCGCGTTTCCGGGAACCATCCGTCCCCGCCCGCGGTCTTCATGGTCGAGCAGCACCGATCGTGCCGATCACCCGGAGCAGGAGATCGTATGAGCGGCTATGCTGCGGCAGGACGGCGCGCACACTTGTACGCGCCTCGCCGCCGGGGGCGGTAGCTCAGCCGGTTAGAGCAGCGGACTCATAATCCGTCGGCCGTGGGTTCGAGTCCCACCCGCCCCACCGAAGAAAAACGTTGCGACCTGCGGAAACGCCCCTGGAGGGGTGTTTCCGCGTGCAGCGGCCGCCTCGCGTCGGTGCGGCGAAACGGGCGCCCTCGGCTTGTCTCGCAGGGGCCGGACCTTCCTGACCTGCGGTTTCGGGTGGAGCGTTGACGTGGAGGCATGTCGATGATCCCACGGCGATCCCACGGCTCCTGTGTGTGACGCGCCGCACATCGTGTCGAATTCTGCGTGCTTGCTGTCACCCCACGGGTGGGCCTGTCGCCGTCTTCGGTGCCGGGCGTAGACCGTCTTCCGGTAGATCACTCAGCTCACGGATCACGCCTTGGGAGGCAAAGGCGGACCGGTCGGCCGCAGGGGGCATCAGGTCGGCAGGGGCGCCGGTGACCGTGTCCGCAATGTCCGCCGCCTGGTACCTGTGGCTGCGGAACCTGTATAACCGGCCGCCTTGATGCGCGGTGGTGCGTGCCGCGCTGTTCTGACGAACCGAGGAATCACTTCGTGCTGCGCTCTTCCTGTAGGTACGCGTCCGTTCTGGCCGTCATCGGGGCGATGACCCTCGTGTCGGCCTGCGGCGGCCAGAAGGAACCCGTCGGCTCCGCGGCCTCCGTCGCGCCTGGTGCCGACCTGGGCGACCACGAGGCCCAGAGCAGCTCCGCATCGGCGAGCCCGTCTGCCTCCGCCACGGCTTCCGCCTCCGTCCCTGCTTCCCCCTCCACCTCGCTTTCCGCGTCACCCTCGACGTCACCCTCCACCTCAGCCCCCGCGCCCAGGTCCCCGTCCGCCTCAGCCTCCGCCCCTGCCCCCGTGAAGCCGTCCGGAAGCGCGGCCCCGACGGCGAAGCCCACGAGCGCTACGGCCGGCGGGTCCGGACAGCAGACGTCCGAGCCCGCGGCGGCGCCGGCCTTCCCCGTGCCGGTGAACGTCGGCAATGCCACGCAGGTCATCACGGTCAAGGCCGGCGGCTCGTACGCCACCGTCACCGCGTGGCAGAAGGGATCGACCGGCTGGAAGGCGCAGTTCTCCACGAGCGCCGGACGCGTGGGCTCCAACGGCGTCGTGGACGGCGCGACCCGCCGGCAGAACACGTCCACCACGCCGTCGGGCACGTACACGATCACCGAGGGCTTCGGGGTCGAGTCCGGTGGAACCGCCATGCCGTACACGAAGGTCGACGACCGTCACTGGTGGGTGCAGGACCCGGAGTCGACGTTCTACAACCAGATGCACACCGCTGAGGGCGCGGACTTCCCGCTCGTCGAGTCCGGCGAGCGCGGCAGCGAGCATCTGATCAACTATCCGACGCAGTACGCCAAGGCACTGGTCATCGACTTCAACCGGTGGCCCGCCGTTCCCGGCCGCGGTGCCGGGATCTTCCTGCACGTCAACGGCAGCGGCGCGACGGCCGGCTGCGTGTCGGTGCCGCGGGCGACGATGGACCGGTTCATGGGTTGGGTCGAGCCGTCGGCGAACCCGCGGATAGCCATCGGCTGAGTCGTCGCGTGAGGGCAGGCGGCCGGGACCCTGTGCAGGGTCCCGGCCGCCGTGTGTTCGTGGTGGTCGTGCTCGTCAGTTTCCGGTGGCGTACGGCGAACCGCCCGCGGCCGTGCGGATTCCGGGGAGCGCGGAGTAGAGGGTGGCGCCGGGGCAGAGGGTGGCGTAGCCGTCGCGGTGTCCGGAGACGGTGTGCAGCGTGGCGGCCTGGCCCTTCGTCCACACGCCGGTGTCGGCGGCGGCGGTGAGGGTCACCTTGGCCTGCGGGTCGACGCCGTGCAGACCGAGCTTCCAGGCGGCGAGGTCGGCGATGGCCTGCTGGGCCGCGGCCGTCGGCGTGCCGCCGCTCTCGTAGTTGCCGAGCAGGGAGATGCCCGAGGAGTAGCTGTTGAAGCCATAGGTGTGCGCGCCGAGGACGGGCCGGTCCACGCCGCCCGCACGGCCCTCGAAGACCGTGCCGCACTTGTCGACGAAGAAGTTGTAACCGACGTCGTTCCAGCCGTTCGTCCGCACGTGGTAGGTGAGGATCGCGCGGATGATGGCCGGGGAGTCGGCGCAGGCGTAGTCGTTCGTCCCGGCGGTGTGGTGGACGAAGACGGCGTCCACCTTGTTCAGGTACGAAGGCGGGTTCTGGACGAGCGCCTCGTCCGCGCCCCAGCCGGCACGGCTGACGATGGTCGGAGTCGTCGGAGTGGTGGTGCTGGGTTCGGGGGTTTGGGTCGGCTCGGTGGTAGGGGCGGGCCCGGTGGGCTCCTGCGTGGGCACCGTGCTGGGGGACGGGTTCGCGGGGGCTTGGCTGGTGGGGGGTTCGGTCGAGGGCCCGTCGGTGGGGCCGCCGGCCGGAGTTCCGGTGGCCTCGTCCGTCGGTGCTGCCGTCGGGTCAGTGCCCGGTGTGGATTCGGTCGGGTTGGCGGACGGAGTCGGGTCCTCGGGCGTACCGGTCGAACCCGTCGGCTCCTCGCTCGGAGGCTGCGATGCCTCGCCGCCGCCGGAACCTCCGGACGTGTCGCCGGGAGCCGTGCTGGATGCGTCCGTCGTCGGCGCGGGTCCGGAGGTCTCCGGCGCGGCGCCGACCGGGGTGGTCTGCGTGGCGTCGGGGGAGACGGTGGGCTTGACGCCCCCCCTTCCGCCCCCCTTCATGCCGCCGTTGCCCCTGCCCTTGACGGTCTCGCCGGGGTCGATCATGTCGAGGCGGAGCGCCTCGGGTACCGCGGTCTCTTCGCCGTCCGCGACGACCCGTGCCTCGACCCCGTCCGACGGGCCGACCCACAGCGGCTCCGAGGCGCCCCGCACACTCGGCTCTTCGCCCTCGGCGGACTCCGGCGCCCGTACGTCGAAGTCGAGGTCGCGCCATTCGCTCCACTCGCCGGTGGCGGCCTCGCGGGTACGGATCTGAGCGGTGCCCTCGAAGGTGTCGCCGCTGTCCTCCCATGAGACGCCGACGAGCGAGAACGTCTGTGTTCCGGTACGCGGGAGCGCGCGCCTCTTCGGGTCCTTGCCGTCCAGCGCCAGCACATGGGCCTTCGCCCGGTGCGTCCCGTCACCGGGCCCGGCCTCCTCGCCACCTGCCGAGGCGGCGACGGCGGTCAGCGCCGTGCCTCCCAGGACGACGACTCCTGCCGCCAGCCACGTCACGTGCTTCTTGCCGTTCGCCCGCCTGGCGCGGGCTCCTCTCGGACTCATGTCCCATCCCTTTCAGGCATTTGATCGATCTTCGGCCGGCCGCCGTCAGTTGTTCATCTCATGGAACGGGAAACGAGGGGGCAGCACGGCTTCGGGAATTCTTGACTGCCAACCGAATCTCTAATTGTGGGAGCTCGAACCCTGTATTCCCACCGCACGGTTCAGCGGTTGTGCAAGACGCGCCTGGTCTGGTGCACCTGTGCGTGCGAACCGGACACCGGGTGTTCCGAAAAGTGACGTGTCACCCTTTCTCGTCGTCGGAGAGCAGGCCGCCGGAGCACGTGGCCCGCCCGAACTCTCCCATTGCGGTGGCGCGCTGGACATGCTTGCCGCGGATCGCCAGTGTGCAGGCCGCCTGTCCGCCCTTTCCGTCGAGGACGACGGCGACGGTCGGGGTCTTGCCCAGGGGTGCCCGGACGGACTTCTTCCAGGGGAGAGCGACGTCCTTCTCGACCGTTGCCGTGCCGTCCTCGCTGCGGGCGAGATAGGAGATCTCGGCGGTTCCCGTCCCCGTGACCTCATACGTCACCTCGGCCGTGGGCGCGGCTTGCGGCTTCGGGTGCTCATCGGTGTCGAGCGCGCCGTAACCGACGAGCCCGAGGCAGGCGAGCAGCACGACTCCGGCGACCAGCAGCCCTCGTCGGTCCGGCGAGCCCTCGGTGCTCTCGTGTTCGCTCTCCTGCTGTGCGGTGTTCGCCGCGATTTCGCTGGACGACATGAAAGAGCCCGGCTTTCGATGGACTGACGGATGAACCGGGCGTTTATACATCATGTCGACGTCCACGCGCGAGCGAGCGGAGAAAACGGGCGAACGGCACCTCTTCGGAGCGTGCGATTGTCCCTAATGTCACCAGGGTTGACTTGCTTTCACAAGGCTGGTTAGAAAGCCCCCGCAGCTCCGCGAGTTCGCGTTCTTCTGCTTCTTGTGGTCGGCTCGCACTGCTCCAAGCCGGGCGGAAAAATCCGCTCCGGCTCGTTCGGCATGCCCATTTCGCGTACAGCGATGCGGGTGCGTCGATACCGAAAGGTATTGTGGTGAAAGTTCCACACAGGAGATTCCTCTCCTGTCTGGTCGTATCGGCGGTGGCGGGCACGTTGTTGCCGCAGGCCGCCTATGCGGCTCAACCGTCGTCGTCCACGGACGACGGCCCCGGTGTCTTCGACACGATCGCCGGCTGGTTCTCGGAGGACGACGAGGAGACGACCGAGCCCCCGGTCGGCGGAGCGCTGGAGATACCCAGCCGGGAGAAGCTGCCGAAGGGTGAGAAGCTTCCGAAGGCGAAGCGGGTCAAGGAGCTGACGGCCAAGCGTACGTCGCAGGCGCGCTACTGGCAGCTCTCCGACGGCCGGATCGAGGCCGAGCTGACGGCGGTGCCGACGTCGTACAGGTCTGGGAAGTCCTGGAAGCCGGTCGAGACCACCGTGCGCGCCACCCAGGACAAGGGCTTCGACTTCGCCAACACCGCGAACACCGGCAAGAGCTGGTTCGGCTCCGACGCGGAGAAGTTCATGCGCTTCGAGGCGGAGAGCGGCGGGGCGGTCACGTTCGGCCTGTCCGGTGCCGGCGCGCTCAAGCCGGAGGCGAAGGGCGACCGGGTCCTCTACAAGGACGCCGTCGCCGGCGCGGACCTCTCGTACCGGGTCGGCAACGGCCAGGTGAAGGAGGACATCGTCCTCACCGAACGCCCGGCCGGTCCGGTGTCGTTCACCTTCACCCTGGACACCGAGGGCGGCCTGACACCGAAGACCCGCGAGGACGGCTCGGTCGCCTTCTTCGGAGAGGTCCCGGGTACTCCGGTGATGGTGATCCCGGCTCCGTACATGACGGACGCCAAGAAGGATCCGCAGTCGGTCACGGGTGGTACGTACAGCACCGCGGTCACCCAGAAGCTGAGCCGCGACACGGACGGCAAGGGCTGGAAGCTGACCCTCACGCCCGACGCAAAGTGGCTCGCGGCGAAGGAGCGCCAGTACCCGGTCGTGATCGACCCGACGATCACGATCACGCCGCTCGCCTCGGCCTCCGAGGACACGATGGTCCTGTCGGACCAGCCCGGGGTGAACTTCAACAACACCTGGAAGCTGTCGGTCGGCAAGACCGACACCGGCATCGCCCGCTCCCTGATCAAGTTCCCGCTGAACGAGATCCCGGCCGGGGTGAAGGTCGACGCGGCCCGGCTGAGTCTGTACTACGACCAGTCGCACACCACCAACGGCAACACGGTCGCCCTCGAAGCACACCGGGCCACCGGTTCATGGAGCGAAGCGGGCACGACGCCCGCGACCTGGTCCAACACCAGCGCGCTGGTGGGCGAGCTGTCCGGCACCACGGTGGCCCTGGACGACGGTGACGCCGGTACGGCGGCGGTCGGTGAGTGGCCGCGCGGCACCACGACCGGCGGTGCGGCGACCAACGACGACTACGCGTACAACAAGAACGCGCTCACGGGCGAGTCGTACACCTGGCAGCCCAGGGTCCCGGAGAGCGACACCTACCGGGTGGACGTGCACTACCCGGCGGCGGCGGACGCGGCCACGGCCGCCCCGTACACCGTCACCCACAACGGCGGCACCAAGAACTACACGGTCAACCAGACCGGTACGGGTGGCGTGTGGAAGACCCTGGACGCGGCGGAGCTGAGCTTCGCCAAGGGGACTGCCGGGAAGATCGTCCTGGGTGACACCGGCTCGGCCACGACCCGTACGCTGGCCGACTCGGTGCGCCTGGTGAACCCGGCCGAGATCACCAAGGCTGCCTGGGACTACAACAAGTGGCACGACTTCCCGGTCGCCGACACGGTCCAGAAGTGGGTCTCGGGCACGGCCGCCAACCACGGCTTCGTGCTCAAGGCCAAGGACGAGTCGGCCACCGCCCCGACCGGTGGCCCGCGCTACGAGGCGGCCGACGGCAACGCCTACGGCGGCGAGACGTCCACCTACCCGCGCCTCACGGTGACCTACGGGGCGGTCGGCACGTCGCTGAACTCGCCGACCGTGGTCCACTCGACCGGCCCGGAGCTCTCGTGGCCCGCGTACGCCAACGTCAGCGGTGACACCGGTCTGGACATCGTCGAATACCAGCTGCACCGCTCCACGCAGCAGGTCTTCACGCCGTCCGCCGCGACGCTGATCGCCCCGATCCCGACGGGCACCACCGCGTACACGGACACCACGGCGGTGCCGACCCCGGACTCCTCCTCCAGCGAGATCGGGAAGTCGTACTACTACCAGCTCGCGGTCAAGACGAAGAACGGGCAGCTGCTCGGCTCGCCGACCCGCATCGTGGGAATCCCCAAGGCCGGCCGGACCATGCGGATCATCCAGGCCGGCCAGGTCGACACCACGCTCTCCTCGCAGCAGCCGACCGTCAACCACGACGGTCTGGTCTCCGGCAAGGCGCAGACCTGGCTGAGCGTCGGCAACAACTCCGGCACGTACGGCAAGACCCGCGCCGTCCTGAAGTTCCCCACCACCGCCATCCCCACCACCGCCACGGTGCTGGAGAACAAGATGTACATGTGGGGCGCCGAGACCACCAGCACCACCAACGGCGCGATCTACGAACTCCACTCCCTGACCCGGGACTTCACCGAGACCCAGGCCACGTGGAACAACGCCAACTCCACCACCCCGTGGACCACGGCAGGCGGTGACTTCTCCGCCACTGTCTCCGACACCGTCCCGCAGATCACCGACGAGGTAGGCCGCCACTGGTGGGACGCCACCGGACTGATGCAGTCCTGGGTCAAGACCCCCACCAACAACAAGGGCGTCCTGGTCAAGCTGAAGGACGAGACCACCGCCGGCCCGCAGGAGCGCACCCTGTTCCTGTCCGCCGAGGCCTCCGACCCCCAGCTGCGCCCGTACATGCAGGTCATCTACGTCGACTCGACCACCGAGGACACGTACTACGCGCCGACCACCCCGGCCCGGATGACGCCGAACACCACGTACACGGTGGAGTTCACGGTCACCAACACCACGCCCGCGGCGTGGGCGGCCGGTGAGCGGGAGCTGTCCTACACCTGGAAGCTCCCCGACGGCACGGACGTGACGACCGGCGGCAACCAGCTCAAGACGGCGATTCCGGCCCTGCTGCCGGGCAAGTCCGCCACGATCCAGGCGAAGGTCGCCACCCCGATCAACTCCGACTCGGGAAACAAGCGCAACGAGTACGTGCTCGGCTGGGACGTCCGCAAGATCTCCGACGGCAGCTGGCTGTCCGCAGGCACCGGCGGCATCCCGTCGCTGAAGCAGAACGTGGCGGTCGAGGACCCCACCTCCAACAGCCTCGGCATGGAGAAGTTCTACAGCTACACCGGCAAGAACACCGGCGCCGGGTCGACGGTCATGAACAACCTGGCCTCCGGCAACAGCGTCTGGCAGTACAACGCCTTCACCAACCCGGGCCGCGGACTGAGCACCTTCGCCCGGTTCGCCTACAACTCGCAGGACACCTCCGACACGGTCGCCGGTCACGGCTGGTCGATGCAGGCCGCGGGCCCGATCCGGCTCGGCGCGCCGCTGGACTTCCACCCCAACCCGAACCCGACGGAGATCCGGCTCCCGGACGGTGACGGCACCACGCACGTCTTCCGCAAGCAGGCGGACAGCACGTGGAAGGCCCCGGCGGGCGTCCACTACAAGGTCACCATGAAGGCGGGCCTGGACTGCAAGCCCACCAAGGACCCGGTCCCCGACGCCTGGACGTTCACGCGCCCGGACGGCACCCGGTTCCTGTTCGGCTGCGACGGTTACATGACCTCGACGGTGGACAAGAACGGCAACACGCAGACGTTCACCTACGAGGAGCGCAAGTCCAACAACAAGCCGACCAAGTTCCTGACCTACATCACGGACCCGGCCGGCCGACAGACGCTCACCGTCGATTACTACAAGAAGGGTGACGCGTCCTACGAGTACATCAACGACCTGGGCGCGAAGGTCACGGGCTCGAATCTGACCAACACCAAGATCTACGACCACGTGAAGTCCATGACGGACATCTCCGGCCGCAAGATCTCCTTCTACTACACCGACAAGGGCCTGCTCGGCCAGATCACCGACGGCATCGGCTCCAGCCAGCCGAAGGACTTCAGGTTCACCTACGACGCCACGCAGGGCAACAAGAACGTCAAGCTGGTCAAGGCGACCGATCCGCGCGGCAACGCCACCCAGCTTGCGTACTACGCGCCGCAGGTGGGCGACGACCCGAGGTACCACTGGTGGACCAAGACGATCACCGACCGTCTCCAGGGCGCCACGAGCTTCACCTACGCGGCGAACGCCACGAACACCAAGTTCACCGACACCAAGGTCACCGACGCCGAGGCGCACACCACTGACTACGTGAGCGACGACTTCGGCCGTCCGGTTCAGACGACCAACGCGAAGTCGCAGACCACGAAGATGTCGTGGGACGCCGACAACAACGTCACGTACCTGGAGGAGGCCAACGGGGCCAAGACCGCGTATTGCTATGACCAGAAGACCGGCTACCCGCTCTGGTCACGCGACGCCGAGAACAACAAGGCCGGCGTGCCCGCGCCCGCCGAATGCGCACCCGGCACCTATCCGGCGAGCTCGCAGCGGTACAGCTACCAGACCCGTCTGGACGGCTACTCCGCTGATCTGTCCACCAAGACCTCGCCCGAGGGCCGTCAGTGGCAGTTCTCCTACGACGCCTACGGCAACCTCAAGACGGTCACCGACCCCAAGGGCGTCGCCACCACATCCGTGGCCGGTGACTACACGACCACGTACGAGTACGACGCGTACGGGCAGCAGACGAAGGCCACGGACGCCAACGGCAACCCGACGACGTTCGGCGGCTTCGGCCCGACCGGATACCCGGCGACGATCACGGACGCCCTGAACAAGTCCACGTCGTTCGTCTACGACGCCCGTGGCCAGGTATCCGAGGTCACCGACGCGCTGGGGAAGAGGACCACGCAGACGTACGACACGTTCGGTCGTCCGCTGGTCCGGTCCGTGCCGAAGGATCAGAGCGCGGGTGTTCTGATCACGACGCCGGCGCCAGCGTATGACGCCAACGACAACGTCGTCACCTCCACCGCGCCCAACGGCGCTGTGTCCACGGCTGTCTACGACGCTGCGGACCAGGTCAAGGAAGCCACCGCGCCCAAGGACTCGGCGACGTCGGAGGAACGGAGGACCGGCTTCGCTTATGACAAGGTCGGCAATCTCGTCGCTTCGACTGAGGCGAAGGGTTCGCTGACCACGGCCGACCCGAACGATTACCGGACCACGAGCTTCTACGACGAGATCTACCAGCTCACGTCGGTGGTCAACTCCGCTGGCGACAGAATCTCCTATCAGTACGACAACGTCGGCAACGTCACCACGGTCGTCGACCCCAAGAAGAACGAGACTTCAGACACCACCGACTACACCTCGAAGACCGCCTACGACCTGAACCACCGGGTCACCACTGTCACCGACGCGGCAGGCAAGACGACCGGCCGGTCCTACGACAAGGACTCGCTGGTCGTCTCCACCACAGACGCTGAGAACAACACCACGGAGGTCACCTACGACGAGCGCGGCAACAAGACGCAGATCAAGGTCCCGTATACGGGCAGCAGCCCCAGCATCACGTACCGGACGACGAAGTACGAGTACGACCAGGTCGGCAACCCCACTAAGGTGATCACCCCGCGTGGTGTGGACACTGTGGCCGCGGACGACTTCACCGCCCGTACCGAATACGACGCACTGAACCGCCCGGTCAAGCAGTTCCAGCCGTTCGACCCGGCGGACACCCGCTACAACAAGGCGGATGTGTACACGGAGACTGCCTACGATGCTGTGGGCCGAGTGGCGAAGACCTCGCTGCCGCCGTCGGAAGGCGAGACGGTCCGCAACGACACGACCTACAGTTACTTCGACAACGGCTGGCCCCGGTCGTCCACGGATCCGTGGGACATCACCACGACCTACGAGTACAACGAACTCGGCAAGCAGACCGTCCGGACACTGACCTCGGCCGGCGGTTCGTCGAACCGGACCATGAGCTGGTCCTACTTCCCCGACGGCAAGCTGAGGTCCAAGTCGGACGACGGCGTGCCTGTGGGCAGCGCGGTCGTGCTGGTCGACAACTCGGACACCCAGAACACTTCCGCTACTGGGACGTGGACCAGTGCCGACCTGACTGGGCAACAGGGCTATGACCACAAGGTTCACGCTGCCGGCACCGGTACGGACACCTTCGACTGGACGCTCAACATCCCTAAGGAAGGCTCTTACACCGCCTATGTCAAGTACCCCAGGGTCGCTGGGGCGACGACGACGGCGAAATACAAGGTGACGCACTCCGGCGGCACCACTGAAAAGACCGTCGACCAAGCCGTCGGCTCCGGTACTTGGGTGAGCCTCGGTTCGTACACCTTCGCTCAGGGCAACAGCGCCCGACTCCGGCTGTCCGAGAACAGTGCGGGGGCGGTCGTCGCCGATGGTGTCAAGCTCGTTCGCGATGTCACAGGAGAGGCTGACAACGAGAAGAAGACCTTCACCTACGCCTACGACGCCAACAGCAACCTGACCTCGATCGACGACACCTCGTCCGGTGCCAAGATTGATGCGTACACCATCAGTTACACCGGACTGAACCAGGTTCAGCGGGTGACTGAGGCACTCGCCGGCCAGGAGAAGAAGTCCACCTCTTACAGCTACGACGCCAACGGTCAGGTGGAGACGGTCACGCATCCTGATCAGTTCTCCGAGTACACCTACGATCTGCGGGAGCTGGTCAAGTCGGTTTCCGTCGGCAAGTCGTCGACCGACGCCAACCCGAAGGTCACCGGATACACCTACACCGATCGCGGTCAGAAGCTGCGGGAGACAAAGGCTAACGGCAACACGGTCGACTACACCTACTACCTCAGCGCGGCCCTCAGGACCCAGACCGAGAAGAAGGCCAACGGCACCCTGGTCTCCACACACACCTACGCCTACGACGCCAACGGCAACAAGACGCAGGACGTGGCGAAGAAGATGAACGCCGACAACCACGCGGCGTACCTCGACTCCACCACCGACTACACCTACGACCCCGCCAACCGCCTCGCCAAGTCGGTCAAGACGGGCAACGGCGCGGGCACGGAGGTCTACATCCACGACGACAATGCCAACGTCATCAGCCAGACGGTCAAGGGGACGTCCACGACGTTCGCCTACGATCGGAACCGGCTGCTGAGCGCGACCACGTCGGGCGTGTCCGCGAGCTACACCTACGATCCGTTCGGCCGCCTGGAGTCCGTAGCCAGCGGTGGGCAGGTCATCGAGCGGACCGTGTACGACGGCTTCGACCATGTCGTCGAGAGCGGCAGGTTCGACGGCAGCTCCATGAAGACCACGAAGTACGCCTTCGACCCGCTCGACCGCACCGTCTCAAAGACGGCCGACGGCAAGACCACCGACTTCACCTACCTCGGTCTGTCCAACGAGGTACTCAACGAAGAGGTTGCCGGCGTCCTGACCAAGTCGTACCAGTACAGCCCGTGGGGTGAGCGGCTTTCCCAGGTCAAGCACAACTCGGACGGCACCACCGAGGACGGCTACTACGGGTACAACAGCCACACCGATGTGGAGACCCTGACCACGAAGGACGGCGACACCAAGGCGACGTACGGCTACACCGCTTACGGCAGCGATGACACGCCTGAGTTCACTGGAATCGACACTCCAGTAGCCGCCGATCCCACCAAGGAGGTCTATAACCCCTATCGCTTCAACTCCAAGCGGTGGGACGCTCAGTCGGGCACCTACGACATGGGTTTCCGCGACTACTCCCCGGGGCTCAATCGCTTCACCACCCGAGACATGTACAACGGGGCTCTGGCCGACATGGACCTCGGTGCGGACCCGTACACCGGTAATCGATACGCTTTCACAGGTGGAAACCCCATCAGTGGCGTAGAGATCGATGGTCACGTCGCCTGTGAAACGGGCATCGGCCCGGGTTGCATGGACCAGACGAGCGACCGGATACGCACGGGTTCGACCGGAGGGGGCCTCGGCTTCGCGTTCCTCCTAGGCAAGGTGCTCGACCTGCTCACCGTGTGGTCCAGCAGCCCTTCGGGGGGTGGCGGAGGCGGTACTACGACGTCGCAGAACGCTTCTTGTCACCAGCAGAACGGTGGAAGGGCAGAGGACTACGGTCAGCTGGATTCGCTGGGCCGCCCTTCTGGAATCAGCATGTGCGTCGACAAGGCATTTCTGGCTTCGCATGTCGGGTCCAAGGCGAACGTGAAGAAGACGAAGGGGTACTTCTGGGCCAAGGGGTTCGCCGATCACTGGGGGTACGATTCCAGCAAGAAGATCAACGCCTGTCACCTGTTTGCCGACATCCTGGGTGGTGATGGAGAGCGGCCGGAGAATCTGTCCGCTTGCTCCAGGTCTGCGAACACCTACACGCGAGGCCGGGACCGTCAGGTGCCCAACATGCGCTACTTCGAACGACAGGTGAAGCAGTACGCCAGTGATGGGTACACGGTTCTCTACAAGGTGACCCCTATGTACAGCGGCACTCGCACTGTCCCGTTCCGGTACGACTTGAGCGCGGAATTGTGGAACCAGGACGGGAAGCCCGCTGGCACTCTCTTCAATGATCTGGTCATGAATGACCTGGACATTTCTGCGGGAGGGGGATTCAATCTGGGGACCCAGTGGGACTTCGGCACCCAGATGCCAGTCCCGACAGGGAGCATGCCATGATGATCGGCGACAAGGAAGGGAGCCCCTCGATGGATGCGCTCAGGCGGCTGATGCCGCCTCATGAAGGCGCGGGTGAAGTGGTTGACTGGCCGCGCGTAGAGCGGGCGTGGGGTCTACGGTTCCCCACGGACTTCAAGGAGTTTGCCGCGGTTTACGGGGCAGGCTCGATGGATAGTCACCTCAGCCTGATGGTGCCGGAAATCTCCGCCGAGGGTCGCCCGTACGGGGAGATGGAAGAGGAAACCCTGCTCGCCCAGGACGAGTGGGACGACGACGCCGTGGCGAAGCCCGAGGGAGTGACAGCAGGCGCGGAATCTCTCCTTACTTGGGGAGTGAGTGCAGGCGCGGATCTGCTGTGCTGGCTTGCCCAGGACGAAAATCCGGATCTGTGGCCGGTGGTGGTACGTATCCACTCAAAGGACGAGTGGGTTCTCTACCCCTGCGGAATGGCCGAATTCCTGCGCAGGCTCATCGTGGATGACTTCGACGACTATCCACTCTCCCTGGAGCTTAATTCCGGCCATGCCTCTCCCAGGTTCCTGACGCATGCGGAACAGCGACGAATCAGGGAGTCCGGCAGGAATCCATGGGAAGGGATTATCGATTAGAAGCCTGCTGAATCGAGCCGCAGGAATTTCTCTCGTATCCTTCATCGGCGACTTCACTGAATTCGGAGTCGCCGACCCTGGACCCTGATCCCATTAACCGGGTGACTGATTGTCAACACAGTGGCGCCCTTCTGACTGACCTCGGTGACCATGCGGTGAGGGACTGGATCCGAAGCGGGCCCGGGTAGGCGAAGACGCTTACCCGGGCCCGTGCTCCGTCAGGAGTCCGTCACCGGCGGTGGCCAGGTCGTCGAACGCTCGGTCTACGACGGCTTCGACCATGTCGTCGAGTCCCAGAAGAGGGACGACGCGGGCTCGCTGAAGTCCACCACGTACACCTTCGACCCGCTCGACCGCACGGCGTCCAAGACGGCCGACGGCAAGACCACCGACTTCACCTACCTCGGCCTGTCGTCCGAGGTGCTCAACGAAGAAGTCGTCGGCGAGCTGACGAAGTCGTACCAGTACAGCCCGTGGGGCGAGCGTCTCTCCCAGGTCAAGCACAACACCGACGGCACCAGCGAGGACGGCTACTACGGCTACAACTCGCACACCGACGTCGAGACGCTGACCGACAAGGACGGCAACTCCAAGGCCACCTACGGCTACACCGCCTACGGGTCCGACGACGCGTCCGAGTTCACCGGTATCGACAAGCCCGACGCCGGCGACCCGGCCAAGGAGGCCTACAACCCCTACCGCTACAACTCGAAGCGGTGGGACTCCCATGCCGGTACCTACGACATGGGCTTCCGGGACTACAACCCCGGTCTCAACCGGTTCACCAGCCGGGACATGTACAACGGTGCCCTCGCGGACATGGAGCTCGGTTCCGATCCGTACACCGGAAACCGTTACGCCTTCACCGGCGGAAACCCCACGAGTTTCGTCGAGCTGGACGGTCACATATTCGGCTGCGACTGGTGCGGTGACGTCCTCGACACGATCGGAGATGTCGCCACCGGCACCGTGAAGAAGGCGGGGGGCGGCTGGAAGACCGTCGCCGACACCTTCCTCACGGGAATCGGCTGGTACAACGAGACGGCCCCCAACGGGTACGAGTCCGAGTACACGGGCAACCCCGGCAAGGGACGGCTCGTCGAGCCCGACGGGCAGTGGGACTGGGTTGGGGGAACCACGCTTTTCCCGTTCCAGCAGGAATACTGCGAAGACGACGAAAGCGTGGTCTTCTATCAGGCTCTCGACAAGTACGACCGGGCACAGGGGGCGCGGGCCTGCCTCAACTCCGGCGACTTCAGCTGGGAGAGTGGAGAGAACAAGGTCGTCAAGGGAAATCCCGACTCCATGATCAAGGGAACTCAGGTCCCGCGGCCCATGCGGAACTTCCCCGAGACCGTGACCCCTGGTTTCAAGTCCGGTCAGGACATGAACCGCGGTCACCTTTTGGGAAACCAGCTGGGTGGTAGCGGTACCGAGATGCGGAACCTCGTCAGCTTGTACGCCACGCCCAATCAGAGGGTGATGGCGCCGTACGAGAACCAGGTTGCCGACATGGTGGCCAAGGGGCAGACGGTCTACTACGAGGTGACCGCCAACTATACGGGGATGAACGCCGTCCCCGACAGCCTGACCATCAGGTGGTTGAACCTGGACACGGGAGAAATGCCGCACGATCCCATCACGATCTGGAACACACCGACGGGGCTCAAGCCGTAGGTCGGTAAGCTGGATCATCGGAGGTGCAGGCGGACATCGATCCTGATGTCCGTCTGCACCCTCCCTCCCGTGAAAGGTCTTTACATGTGGGTGCAGCGTATATTCGAATTCACCGACTGGGAGCCATCGGCGCACTCCGTCGACTGGATGGCGGTCGAAGAGGAGCTTCGTGTTCCTCTGCCGGCAGACTTCAAGCAGCTGTGTGAAGGTTTCGGCGGAGGGACCTTCTGTGACTCCGTAGCTTTTTACGGCAATATGGAAGGGCCTCATTTCGATTTCCTCCTGCCATGGCGAGTGCCCTTTCCCCTTCCTGTGGGAAGCGGTCGGTATCAGGAGTACACGCCGGGCGGAAAGGGGTACATCAAATGGGCCTCGACGGAATGGGGGGCTGAATATTGCTGGCTTGTCGACGCGCAGCAGCCCGGTATCTCTCCCGTCCTTGCGCGGGGCGAAGCCGGCGAGTGGTGCGAGTACGACATGTCGACGTCGGAATTTCTCTACAGGGTCCTGGCAGACAAGGACTTCCAACCGTTCGGAATCGCCCGGTACGGCCTCGACCCGACGTTCCAGCCGGGCCCCGGGGCTCACGGCGGCTGACGGGGGCAAGGAAGGTGTCGGCGCAGCAGCAAAGCACGGGCCGCGGACTGAGAATCGTCGCATGGGTGCTGGTTCCTCTGGGGCTGGTCCTGGTGCTGGGCGCCGTGGGAGGGATCGTGCGCGGCGGTGGCCTGGAAGGCGAGCGGATCACTGTCGGGGGCGACGCGATGCGACCCACGTACAGTCCTGGCGAGCGGCTGACCGTCATGCGGGTCGGTGAAGGGGAGATACGCCGGGGCGACGTCGTCCTCGTCAGCGTGCCCGGTAGGTACGGGAACGCGCCGGCCCTGCAGCGGGTGATCGGCCTGGGCGGGGACCACGTGGAGTCCCGTGACGGTGTGCGGGTCGCGGTGAACGGCAAACGGATCGACGAGCCGTACGTGATGCGCGACCCGCTCGGTTCGACAGGCTCACCGTATGACGTGACCGTGCCGGAGGGGCGCTTGTTCCTGCTGGGCGACAACCGGCCCGTCGCGAACGACTCGCGCTACTTCCTCGACGAGCAGTCGGGCAGCGTCGCGGCCTCCGACGTGCGCGGCCGTATCCGAGCCGAAGGGGCCGTGCCGCTGGCGCTGTGGGCAACAGTGGCCTTCGGAGCCCTGCTCGCACTGGTCGGGATCGGATCGGGAGTCCGGGGGTACGTGACCAGGCAGCGCCCCTGACGCGGCGTGACGACATGGTCCGTGGCTTGCTCCGGATCTTGCGGGAGGGTCCGCCGACGGAGTCGGCGGACTCTTTCGGCTTTCGGGGCAGGCAGTGGGCCGGACGCAAGGATCCTGCGACAGCGTTGTGCGGTCTTCCAGCGTCCTCGGCGGTCTCGCCGTGGAGATCATCGGGCGGGTGAGCGGTGGTGAGCCCCCCGGCGCCGGCCTCCGATCACCGGGGGACCCTGATCCCCAGCCGTTGATGCGCGTTCCGCTGTCGCCCGCCGACTGCGTTCGGTACCGCCTGTGGGCCTGTGTCCCGGTGCTGCACGGCAGGCCTGATCCATGTGGATGTGGCGGTGATCACAGTGCGAAGCCGTGATGATCCCTGTGCCCGTTCCGCTGGATTCCGCGAGGACCACGGAGGACCGGTGACCGTGCCGGTTCGCGTACGAGGGGTGGGGAAACGATGGACCGCGTCAGTCGGACGCTGCGAGCTTCCGAGATGAGTGGGTACGCCGCCGAGTTCGTCTCCCGCGCGACGGCGAGGACGCGCTTGCCGCTGGACTACTCGGTGGCCAGCCTGCGCATCGTGGACCGGGTGGTGGACGGGCTGCGACGGACGACCGACGACCCTTCCGTCGTCTGGCAGTCACTGCAGGGTCTTGGCGCGTACGCCGGTGAGGTGTTCGTTCGCGGATTCGGGGCGCGCTGGGTCGACTTCGACGAGGAGACCTACCGGCTCTTCCAGCAGCCGGTCGGCGTGCGCGGCACGGACGGGCGGGCGTGGAACCCGTTGGGCAAGGTCGTGAACCGCTTCGAGCTGGGCGCCGCGGAGTCCGTGCACGAACTCTCCTTCCTCTTCCCGAGGCGAGTCCGGACCTCCCCGCTCATGGGGTGTGCCGGCGGACGCGTAAGGTAGCGGGCCGGGAAGGGGCCGACGGCGCCATCAGTTGCCGCGTTCCCGGACGACATCACTCAGGAAGACCGACTGGCACCGATGAAGGCTCACGACGTTGCGCTGGGGCGTGCTGTCGAGCGAGCCCAAGCCGGCGAAGAGGCGGCCTTCGCGGAGGCTTATCGGATCGTGCATCCCGGGCTGCTGGGATACTTGCGGGGGATGGTCGGCCAGGACGCCGAGGACGTCGCCTCCGACGCCTGGCTCGAAATAGCAAGGGACCTCGGGCGGTTCCGTGGCGACGGCGCGGGCTTTCGCGGCTGGACCGCGACCATCGCCCGTCACCGGGCGCTCGACCATCTCCGGCGCGTGCGTTCCCGTCCGCGCCACGACCTGTTCGACCAGGACGTGCTGGAACTGCCCGCGCAGCGGGACACGGCGGGCGAGGCCATGGAGACACTCTCCACCGGACGGGTCTTAGGGCTGGTTGCCGGCCTCCCCCGGGAGCAGGCGGAGGCCGTGCTGCTGCGGGTGGTGGTCGGACTGGACGGGCCGACCGCGGCACGGGTACTGGGCAAGCGGCCCGGTGCGGTACGGTCCGCTGCGCATCGCGGACTGAAGCGACTTGCGAACCAGCTACGGGGAGGTGACAGATGAGGCGGGGCCGTGCACGGGACGACGACCACGAAAGCGATGCTGCGGCGGAGGCGTTGCGAGCAGCCCTGCGTCCGAACCAGTCCGTGAGCGAGAACGAGGCTCAACATGCGGTCGCCGCGTTCCGCGCCGCTCGCGACGCGGGCCTGCACGCGGGGTCGGGCGCGCCGCGGACACGTCGCCGTGACGACTGGCGGCCGGCCACCGGCCGACGTATCGGCCTTTGGCCGAAGGCGGCGCTGATCGCGCTGGTCTCCGGCATGACACTGGGCAGCGTGGCGATCGCCACGGGCAAACTGCCGAATCCCCTCCCTGATCTGCCCGAACGCCGTCCCGAGCCGGGTGTCAGCACGCCCGTGTCGACGTCGCCCGAGGACGTTACTGCGTTCCCGTCCTCCGAGGAGGACAACGCGTCTGCGTCGCCCTCGCAGTCGGCTCCGTCCACGGCACCCGTACGGGAGACCTCTGTGCCGGGTCCGACGGAATCGGAGCAGGTGCCTCCCGGGGCCGCGAAGAGTCACGAGGCGTTGTGCCGCGCGTACGAGCAGAGGACTGGGCACGCGGGCGGGGCCTCGGATGCGACCGCTCTGCGACGCCTGGTCGAGGCGGCAGGCGGGAAAGAGGCCGTGCCGGGTTACTGCGAGAAGCTCACAGGCGGGTCCAAGGCTCCCGACAAGACTGTCCCTGAAGCGAGAGCCGGCGGACAGGACCACCGCCGGAACCCTTCCGAGGGCAAGGAAGCCCCCGCCGACCGTCGCTAGGCGTGGGTCTCAGGGACGAGCCCGTGCACGGTTGCCTTGTGAGGTGGGGAGTGCGTCTGGCCGAGGGTAGGTGTGACGTTCGGCGCCCTCATCCTCGTAGACCCGGTCGAGCCGGTACAGACCGCCGATACGCAGCATCCTGGGTGGCCGTCGACCCGTTCGACCGGCAGGAGGTCCTCGGCTCCGGCGCATTCGACGTCATCGAGGGCCCCCTCCCACGCTGGGGTGCGCGGCTCCGCACAGCCTGTCTGCGTCGAGGACCCGGACGGCACCGTCGATCTCCGCTGGTACCCGCAGGGCGCCTGGACTCCTCGCTGACGCGCGTGGCGACCGTATTCTGGGAGGCGACGGGAAGGAGCCGCTGATGAGCGTCGAGGCGATCATGCACACCGAGTTCCCCGAGGGATACACGGTCTTCTTCGGTGCCGACGGGAAGGTGATCATGACCCCGCAGAGCCTGGAGCACTCCAGCACGATCCGCTCCCTGCAGATCGACACGCTCGCTCTGGGACGTCACGCGAAGGTGATCTCCGACGTATACATCGACTTCCCGGCCGACGAGAACTCCGCCCCCGATCTCGCGATCCTGCGCGAGGACGCGGAGAAGCAGGGCAAGCGCTACAGCTTCGAGGACGTCCTGCTGATCGCGGAGGTGGTGTCCGTCTCCTCGGCCCGCAAGGACTACGACGACTGCACCGCCAAGTACGGCCGCTACGGCATCCCCGTCTACCTGGTGGTGGACCCGTACGCGGCGGAGGTCGTCGTCCACACCCAGCCCACCGGAACGGGCTACACCGCGGCGCACACGTACAAGTACGGCACCGGCAAACTCCCCATCGAGCTGGCCGACGGGCGCACCTTCACCCTCGACCTGGACGAGCTGCCCCGGCCCGAACCGGAGAACGGCGCGCGCTGACTACACCTGCGGGTGCACGGACGGCGAGTCGGATTTCTCCACCCTCGCCGACATCCTCGGCCAGGTGGTCGAACGCTTGTCGGTGAGAGCTCCGGGGCTCGCGTTTCCCCTCTCCACCCGTCGAAGCCTTCACCGGCCACGGCGTCCTCTGCTGTCCGGACACCCAGTCTGCTGAATGAACTCACTCCTTGGAGCAAGTCCCAGCATCCGGACCACGCGGGAGTGGGGGTGGGCCGCCGAGCTGCGGGCTCGGGCCGAGGGGCTTGCGAGCGGCACACGCGCCGTCGAGAGCGGATGGCTCGTCGTTCGGAAGGCGGGCGCCGTTCCGGACATGCCAGGGCAGCCGACCGCCCCGGCCCTCGGCCACCGCACCGCCGGACCCGCTGTTGTGGTCGTCGTCACGAGCACGTCGGCAAGGCCGTGGGCGTCTCGCTCATCACGGCCGAACTGTCCACCGGACGCCGCCGCGCGACTCATCGCCCGTGCCCCGAAGGCGGCGGCACAGACACCGAGGCCGGCGGGTGGTGGCCGGCCGCCTGAGCCGCACCTTCGCACCGGGACCGGTGGGCCGGGAGACGGGCAGGAGGTGCGGAGGCACAGTCGGCGCCGGGCCGGTCAGTACGCCGTCAGGTAGACCCGGACACGGTCCCCCGGGACCTCGCCGACGTGGATCTCGATGCCCTGGACGTGGCGCCGCCTGGAGTCGCCCGTACAGGGCGGACACGCACTCGTCGTCCGTACGCTCTTGAGCTCCTGCGGCGGTGTGAGGCCCAGGTGTCTGTACCCGTCCCCGCTCAGCGACGAGGAGGACGGCCCCTCCACGGCCAGGGGGTGGTCGGGGTGCAGGTCCTCGGTGATCGTCTTCGCGGTCCGCTCGCTTGTGACGAAGGACAGCAGGTAGACCTTCTCCTGCGGCTGGACCCGTACGGCTCCCTCCACCTCTGTCGCCCCCTCGGGGATCCGGACTTTCATGAACGCCGCCGCTTCGGGGGCGCCGGCGCCCTTCTCCCAGCTGGAGGAGGGCGTCGTGCGCGGGGTGCGTTCCGAGGGCGCGGACGTGCAGCCGCCGAGTGCCAGCGCTACGGCGAGAGCGGCGGCCGGGACCAGAGGGAGGGCTCGCGCGGTGAGGCGGAGCTTCATCGGTTCTTTTCCTCTCCTCGGGACACGTCGCCCCGGGTGCCTTCGCGTCCCTGGTCCTCCGGGGTGGTGGTCGGGGGGATGGGGCTGCCGAGATCGTGCCGGTGGGTGGAACTGCTGCCCTTCATGTCGAATTCCTGGGCGAACCCCACCTTGTGCAGCCGGCCCATGTCGTCGTCCGAGATGCTGATGAGGCCGTCGGCGAAGGGGGTGGACTTGCCGGGGTCCCAGTTGTAGCGGTCCCAGACGTTGACCTGGTAGTCGAGCGAGACCTGGGGAGCGCCGCCGTGGGCGTCCGGCGTGACGGTGACGAATCCGGAGACGTTCTGCGCGTGGGCCCCCACCGCGCGGAACCACTCGTCGCTCTCCAGGTTCGTGTGCCTCGTCCTGCTCTCGACCGGGACGACCACGGTCCTGTCGCCTCCGGCCTCGTGGAATTCGGCCAGAGCCTGCCGCCGCCAGGCGTCCTGGTTCACGGCGACGTGATTGTTGTCGATCTTCGACCGGAAGTCGGAGTCGTCGGCCAGCATCCGGTCCACGTCGAGGTCGAGGGTGTCGCCTGTACCCCGCAGGTAATGCAGCATGTTGCGGGAGGCTCCGGTCTGGCCGATGACGTCGCCGGTCGTCGCGATGCCCAGGGCTTGGGCGTGGAGCCACAGATCCCGCGGTGTGGGGTCCTCCACGTCGAAGGGGCCCGAGCCGGAGTCCGGAGACTTCCATCGGTACAGCGGGTCCAGGATGCCGGCCGCGCGGAGTTCGTCACCGCGCTCACGGAGCAGGACGCCGCGGGTGACGGGATCCAGGTCACGCCACCACTGAGCGACGGCGCCGCGGTCCTCGGGCATGTTGGCGGCCTTGCCGGCCTCTTCCAGCGACGGGTAGGGGTTTTCCCGGGGATTCCGGTTGAAGCCGTTGAAAGTGCCGTCCGTGGGATCGGAGTCGAGGACGGCGGCATCGAGGGCGAGGCGGGTGCCGTGGTCGGCGTCGGTGAGCGCCTTGAGCGCCTGGACGAGCTTGTCGGCCCACTCGTTCGCCCGGGTGCGCGCGGTTTGCTGGAAGTCGGGGTCGTGGACGTAGGCCGTGCGTTCGTCCTGAGTGAGCCGTCCGGTGTCGAAGGCGACCGCGCCCCGGTCGGAGACGCGCATGCCCGCCTTGACGGCGTCGTCACGGATCGCCTCGAGCCGGTTGCGCAGGTCGATGAGCTGTGCGTGCGCGTCGCGCAGGACGCGTGCGACCGCCTTCGCCTCCTTCTGCGCCCCCCGGAGCTCCTTGAGCGTGACGGTGAACCTGGCGTGGGCGGCGTTCGCGCTCAGGCCGATCCAGGACTCGCCGAGCGAGATGCCGTGGACGCCCTTCTCGTACCGTTCCTCGAGTGTGTTGAACCTGGCCGCCATCTCCTCCCACTTGCCTGCGGCGGCGGTGAGCGTGGACAGGTCGGTGCTCATGGCTTCGTGATAGGTCGGCATGATTCCCTCTGAGACCTGGCCGTCGGCCGGTCAGATGCCGTGGATCCGCGACTGGCGGGCAAGCCGGGTGGCGATGTCGAGATCGTTGTTCCGCAGACCGATGCCGGTCTCGCCGAGGGCCTGCTTCTCCGAGGACAGGCGTCCGAGCAGCATCTTGACCTGCTTCTCCCACGTTTCGTGGGCCCTCTTCAACGCGTCGGCGGTGTCCCAGCCGTAGCCGTCCTTCGCGCCGAACGCCCTGACGGCGGCCTTCGTGGTCTCGGCCGCGTGCTTGCCGTCCCTCGCGACACCCGGCTCCAGGTCGTCTTCGATCGCCTTCGCCGCCGCTTTCTTGGCCGCCGGGCTGGAAGCCATGTCCGGCCTGCCGCCCCCGCCGGGGCGACCTGGTTCAGCCGTGGCGACGTGGACTGCCGGGCTGCCGCGTCCGCCTTGCTCTGTTCCCACTCTTCCCAGGCCATGCATCTCCCCCACTGGTAGTCCCTCAAGTAACTAACGGAACGGGGCCGCGCACATAAAGTCAGATCTGGTCAGTGAACGAGAGAGTGGCTGGATCGTGCCCCGACGGGCGGCGTTCCCTACGGCTTGCGGGCGACGCCCGCGTACATCGCGACGGGCGGGGCCGGGGTCTCCGGGCGCCAGGCGGAGCAGGACACCACGCCGGGGTCGAGCAGGTCCAGGCCGTCGAAGTAGCGGGCGACGGCGGCGGGGGTGCGCTGGGTGAGCTTCGGGGTGCCGTGCTCGTTCCAGAAGGCCACCGCCGCGTCGACGTCCGGCATGTCGGGGTGCGTGACCGTGTGGGACAGGACGAGGTGGCTGCCGGGCGCGAGCGCGTCCATGAGCCGGCGGACGACCGCGTACGACTCCTCGTCGTCCTCGACGAAGATGACCACCCCGAGCAGCATCAGCGCGACCGGCTCCGACAGGTCGAGGGTCTTCGCCGCGGCGGCCAGGATCGCGTCGACGTCCCGCAGATCGGCGTCCAGGTAGTCGGTGCGGCCCTCGGGCGTCCCGACCAGCAGGGCGCGGGCGTGCGCGAGCACGAGCGGGTCGTTGTCCACGTACACGACCCGCGCGTCGGGGGCGACGCGCTGGGCGACCTCGTGCGTGTTGTCGGCGCTCGGCAGCCCCGTTCCGATGTCGAGGAACTGCCGGATGCCCTCCCGTTCGGCCAGGTGCCGCACCGCCCGGCCCAGGAACAGCCGGTCCGCCTTCGCGTAGTCGCCGATCCCGGGGTGCAGCTCCCGGATCCGGTCGCCGGCCTCCCGGTCGACGGGGTAGTTGTCCTTCCCGCCGGTCCAGTAGTTCCAGATCCGGGCGGTGTGCGGGCGGGAGGTGTCGATGCGCGATTCGATGTCGGTCACACCGCCAACGTAGCGCAGGCCTCGACAACTCCCTTTCCGGGCCGTCTCGTTGTCGCTCGCTGTTCATGTGCCGCGGCCCCTCCGCCGGAACCCGGGGTGGGCCCTGAGCGCGGCCCGGGCGGCGTTGGCGCCGGGGGCGCCGTGGACGCCGCCGCCGGGGTGGGCGGTGGCGGAGGCGAGGTAGAGCCCGCGGACCGGGGTGCGGGGGCGGCCCGTGCCGGGCAGCGGGCGGAAGACGAGCTGCTGGTGGAGGTTGGTCGTGCCCTGGTTGACCGCGCCGCCGGTCAGCGCCGGGTTGCGCCGCTCCAGGTCCGGCGGGGCGAGTACCCGCCGGGCGAGGATCGAGGACCGGAAGCCGGGGGCGAGCCGTTCGATGCCCGCCTCGACGCGCTCGGCGACCGCTTCCTTCTCGCCCTCGTCCCAGCGGCCTTCGATGCCGTCGGGTCCCGCGTCGCCCCGGACGCGCTGGGGCACGTGGGTGTATCCCCAGGCGGATTCGGTGCCGGCGGGGGAGCGGCTCGGGTCCGCGGTCGTCATCTGGCCGAGCACGGTGAACGGCACGTCCGGGACCCGGTCCATGGCCAGCTGGCCCGCGAAGCGGGTGAGCGCGTCGACGCCCTCGGCGACGTGGACCGTGCCCGCGCCCCGCGCGCCCTCGCAGGCCCAGGGGACGGGGCGGGCGAGGGCCCAGTCCACCTTGACCGTGGCGTAGTCCCACTGGAACCGGGCCAGGTCCGCCCGGACCCGTTCCGGAAGGTGCTCCTCGCCGACCAGCCGCCGGTAGAGGAGGGGGGCGGGGACGTCGGCGAGGACCGCGTGCCGGGCCGGGACCTCCGTGCCGTCGTCGGTGCGCACGGCGACGGCGCGTCCCGACCGCACCACCACCCGGGTCACGGCGTGGCCGCAGCGCAGTTCGCCGCCGCGCTCGCGCAGCCGGTCGACGAGGGCGCGGGTGAGCATCCCGGCGCCTCCCACCGGCACGGGGAAGCCGTGCGCCTGCCCGAGCATGCTCATCAGCCAGCCGAAGCCGCCGCCCAGGGCGGATTCGGGGCCGAGGTCGGCGTGCAGGGCGTTGCCGGCGATCAGGAGCCTGCCGCCCTGCCCCGCGAAGTGCTCGTCGCCGAGGCGGCGGGCGGGCAGCAGCATGGTCCGGGCCAGGCGCAGCAGGTCGGGGCCCGTGCGGCCGGCGAGCCGCAGCCCGGCCCGTACGGGCGGGAAGGGGGTGAACAGGCAGTCGATCAGGTCGTCGCCGATGTGCTCCCACAGGCGGTGGAGCCGCTCCCAGGCCGCTCCGTCCTCCGGCGCGAACGCCTCCAGCGAGGCGGCGGTCCGCCGCACGTCCCGGTTCAGGACCGCGCAGCGCCCGTCGGCGAGCGGGTGGGCGACGACGTCGGGGGCGTGGCTCCAGCGCAGGCCGTGGCGTTCCAGGCGCAGGGCGCCGAGCACGGGCGAGGCGGCGGCCAGGGGATAGAAGGCGCTGAAGGTGTCGTGGACGAAGTCCGGGTGGACGCCCCGGTCGCTGCGTACGGCTCCGCCCGGCTCGTCCTGGGCCTCCAGGACCACGACGTGCCAGCCCGCGTCGGCGAGGACGTTGGCGGCGACCAGGCCGTTCGGGCCCGCGCCGATCACGACGGCGTCAGGCGGGGGCACGGGACGCGTCCTCCTCGGTGCCGGCCTTCTCGTGGACGGCCTCCTCCAGTCGCGCGAGCATGCGGCGGTGCCGCCACCGGATGAGGGTGTCGAGGGCGGTGTTGTGCAGCGGGGTCGCCGGGCCGGTGAGCGGGTGCTCGTCGACCAGGACCAGGCAGTTCTCGCCCCAGCGCTGGGTCCGGAAGGCGATGCGCGCGCTGCCGAGCCCATTGATCGCTTCGAGTTCCAGGCGGTCCTGCGGTTCGCAGATCCGCGAGATGCTCCTGCCCTCGGTGGTCCAGGGCCCGAGTTTCAGGGTGTAGCCCAGCTCGGCCCCTTCGGCCGGCCAGGTGTCGTCGCGTTCCCAGGTGTCGTGGGTGCCCACCACCCACCGGGCGTAGAGGTCGCCGTCGCCGAGGACGGCCCAGACCTCCGCCGGGGTGGCGTGGATCAGCCGGTGCCATGGAGCCATGGGAGGGGCCTCCTTACGGGAGGGGCGGGTGTGGACCGGGGCGGGTGCCGCCGGGAACGGGACCGGGCCGCGGCCCGGACGGCGAGGGCGGCCGCTCCGAGGGCCGAGGCGGCGCGGGCGGCCGTCCGGGCGCCGCCGGCCCGGCCGCCCCGGACGGCGGCCGAGTCGCCGGACGGGGTGCGCAGCCGCCCTTCGGTGTCCTCGGCGGAGCCGTACGGCCCGAGGTAGCGGTGGTGGGTCCACCGGGCGATCAGGCCGAGCGTGGGCCGCCGCCCGACGGCGTGGGCGGCGGGCAGCAGCCGCGCGCCGGGCCCCACCGTCACCCGGGGGCGGGGGCGGGCGGCCGCGCGCAGGACGGCCCTGGCCACGCGTTCCGGCGTGGCGACGGGGGGCAGGGAGCGCAGTCGGCGGCCGGTGCGGTTGGCCGCGTGGTCGAAGAACGGCGTGTCGACGCCGGTCGGCAGGACGGTGCAGACCGCCACCCCCCGGGCGCCGGCGAGCGACAGTTCCTGGCGCAGGGTCTCGTCGAGGGTGACCAGGGCGGCCTTCGACGCCGCGTAGGGGCCCATGTACGGGGCCTGGACGACGCCTCCGAGCACGGAGGCGACGTCGACGAGCACGCCGTGCCCCTGGGCCCGCATGGCGGGGAGGGCGGCCCGGGCGCCGTGCAGGGCGCCCAGCACGTTGACGTCCCAGACGCGGCGCACGTCCGCCAGGGGCACGTCCGTGAGGCTGCCGAGGACCCCGACGGCCGCCGCGTTGACCCAGACGTCGATGCGGCCGTAGCGGGCGAGCGCCGTACGGGCGACCCGCTCCACGGCCGCGGCGTCGGTGACGTCGGCGGGCACGGCGACCGCCCCGGCCAGCGGATGCGCGGACCGGCACTCCCGCGCCACCCGCTCCAGGGCCTCGCGGCTGCGCGCGCTCACCACCACGCGGGCGCCGCGCCGCGCGAAGGCGAGGGCCGTGGCACGGCCGATGCCGCTGGAGGCACCGGTCACCACGGCCACGAGTCCGGTCGGGACACCGCGTCCGAGCAGGGTCACCCCCGGCGTCTTACCCGTCCGCCGGGTTCCATGCGTCCCGTCCGCCGGGTTCCATGCGTCGAGGCGGCGCCGGGTCGGCACGGGCCGGCCGGCGCCCCACGCCTTTTCCTTGATCATGTCACGAGCCAAACCCGGATGATCAGTGATAGCTTTTTTCGGAACCTTGTTTCCATTACATGTCAACAGCCTGTCGAACCTGGACCGTTGAGGAAGAGGATCGTGAAGCCGTCAGTGGAAAGCGCCTCCGGGCGGACCGAGTTGGTGCACAGGGAGTTCGCCCGCCAGGCGAGCACGTTCGAGGACGCGCGTCTCAACGGTGCCTTCACGATGCACCTGCGGCGTCTCGTCGACTTCGCCGCACCCGACGCGGACGCGGTCTGCCTGGACTCCGCCTGCGGCACGGGGATCGTGGCCCGCGCCCTGGCTCCCCGGGTGCGCCACGTCACCGCCCTCGACACCACGCCGGAGATGCTCGCGCAGGGCAAGGCGCAGGCGGACGCGGAAGGCGTCGCCAACGTCGTGTTCCAGGAGGGCGACGCGGCCCGGCTGCCCTTCCCGGACGACTCCTTCTCCCTGGTCGTGACGCGCTTCTCGCTGCACCACGTCGCCTCCCCCGAGCGGGTCGCCGCCGAACTGGTGCGGGTGTGCCGGCCCGGCGGGCGGGTCGTGGTCGCCGACATGGTGGCCCGCCCCGAGCTGCCCGGTGACGCCGACCGCCTGGAGCGGCTGCGCGACCCCTCGCACGGCACCCTCCTCACCACGGAGCACATCACCGGCCTGCTGACCTCCGCCGGTGCCACCGCGGGGCCCGCCGACGTCTTCGACGTGGAGCGGCCCCTCGCCCCGTGGCTGGAGCAGTCCCTGACCGCCGAGGACACCGCCCGCGCCATCGAGCGGGAGCTGGCCGAGGAGCTCGCCGGCGGGCCCGCGACCGGTCTGCGCCCGCTGCGCAGGGACGGCGCGCTGTGGTTCACCCAGACCTGGGCGCACCTCTCCGTGCGGGCCGGCGCATGACGTTAGGCCGGCTCGCCCCCGCTCCCGACCGCCTCTTCGACGGCATCGCCGGCGCCGACGGCACCTGGCGCCCCTTACGCCCCCTGTTCCTCTCCGCGGACCGCTTCCGCGAGCTGGGCGAGCTCACGCTCCGCGCGAGCCGCCTCGTCCTCGACGCCTGCCGCCGCCGCGCCGCCACCGCGGGCGAGCTGCGCCGCGCCCTCGGCGTCCCGGCGGACCGGTGGCCGCTGCTCGGCGACGGCGAGCCGCTGGGCGACCACCTCCTGGCCGCCGTCCGCCCCGACATCCTCGTGCGGGACGGCACGCCCCTGTTCGTCGAGCTGAACATCGACAGCGCCCTGGGCGGCGCGTCCCACGCCGCGCTCCTCGGTGAGCGCTTCCTCGCGCTCCACGGGGACGCGCCCGGGCTGCGGGTGCCGCCCTCGGCCGTGGACACCCGGTCCCGCGCGGTGCGCGCCGCCCTCGGTCTCGCCGACGGCGCCCGGCTGGTCGTGCCGGCCTTCTCCGCGGGGGCCACGCCCGGCCTGGAGGACCTCGCCGCGTTCACGGCGTGGATGCGTCCGGTCTGCGAGAGCGCCGGACGGCAGGGCCTCGACGCGGTGACGTACCCCCTGGACCGGCTCGCCACCGACGGGCGCGGGCGGCTGCTCGCGGACGGGCGTCCCGTGGACGCCGTGCTCCGGATGTTCGTCAGCCACAGCCAGCCGCCGAGCGCCGGGATGGAAGCCCTGGTCCGGGCGCTGCGGGCGGACACGGTCCGCATGTTCACCTCCGAGGCGGCCATGCTGCTCGCGCACAAGCTGACGCTGGCCTGGCTCTGGCAGGACGCCGACGGACTCCCCGCGTCCGACCGGGAGTTCGTCCACCGGCACATCCCCTGGACCGGTGACGCGGGCGACCGGACCGCCCGGGCCGGGGAGCGCCGCGCGGAGCTCGTGCTGAAGCCGGCCGACGGCTACGGCGGCAGCGGGGTCGTCCTCGGCGCCGCCGTGGACGACGAGGATTGGCGGGCGGCGCTCGACCGCGCCGCCCGGGCCGGCGGGCACATCCTCCAGGAGTACGTCGCCGGGGACCGGGTGCCGATGGGCTTCCGCCACGCGTCCTCCGGCGAGGTCCGCACGGCCGAGGTGCCGTACGTCATCGGCCCGTACGTCTTCGGGGGGCGGCCGTCCTCCGTGCTCGTCCGGCACGGCACGCCGGGCGGCGGCGCCGTGCTGAACGCCCGGCACGGCGCCTTCCTCAACACCGCGCTGCTGACGGAGCCGCATGACGACCTCCGCGACCTCTGACGGCGGCCGGAAGGGCGCCGCGGCGGCCGGGGGCCCCCGGCTCGGCCGCCGGTTCCGGGTCTTCCAGGCGGCGGTGCTCTCCTCCGACCTCGCCGACGGCGTCTACCGGGTCGCCGTCCCGCTCCTCGCCCTGCAGCTGACCCACTCGGCCCTGGCGATCAGCGCGGTGGGCGTGGCGATGCGCATGCCGTGGCTGCTCGTCACCCTGCCGGCCGGCGTGCTGGTCGACCGGTACCACCCGCACCGGGTGCTGCGCGCCGCGTCCTGGCTGCGGATGCCGCTGGTGCTGCTGCTCGCCGCGGCCGCGTTCACCGGACACCTCCCGGTGTGGGCGCTGGCGCTCGGCGCGTTCGCGGTCGGGGCCGCGGGCACCGTGGTCGACATCGCCGCGCAGTCGCTGGTGCCCCGCCTGGTGGACGGCGCCGCGCTGCCGCGCGCCAACGCGAGCCTGCAATCGGTGCAGACGGTGATGGCGCAGTTCCTCGGGCCCGCCCTGGGCGGGGTCGTCGCCGCGCTCGGCGCGGGCGGCGGCATCGGCACCGCGACGGTGCTGTACGTGGTGACCCTGCTGGTCCTCGGCGGCCTGCGGATGCCCGGCGAGCCGGTGGCCGCGCCCCGCGGCGGCTCGCCGAAGTCCGTGCTCGCCGACCTGCGGGAGGGCCTCGGCCACTTCCGGAGCCGCCGCGACCTGCTGCACCTGGCGGGGGTCACGGCCTGCGTGAACCTCGCCTACGCGGCCACGATCACCATCCTGCCGCTGTGGGCCGTCGCCCCGGGCCGCCTGGGACTGCCCCCCTGGGCGTACGGCGTGCTGCTCGCCGCGCCCGCGGTGGGCGGCGTGGCGGCCGGGCGGTACGCGGCGAAGGCGCTGACGCGGTTCGGCGGCGGGAGCGTGCTGCGGGTCTGCGCGCCGCTGGTCGGCCTCTGCTACATGGCGCTCGCGGTCCCGCACGCCGCCGCGGCGGCGGTGGCGCTGACCGTCTCCGGGGCCCTGCTCATGGCGATCAACGTGATGAGCGTGACCTACCGGCAGACCTCCATCCCGCCCGAGCTGTTCGGGCGGGTCAACGCCGCCTACCGGTGGATCATCTGGGGCGTCCTGCCCCTCGGCTCGCTGGTCGCGGGCCTGCTGGCCGACGCCTTCGGCGTGGCCTGGGTGTTCCTGTGCACCGGCGGACTCGCCCTGGCCACCGGGCTGCTGCGGGCCCCGCGGCTCGCCGCCGGCACGGCCGCCGGGACGCCGGCGGACTCGCCCAAGGCTCCCTCAGGATCGTAAGGACGACACCGTGCACATCCTCTTCGTGGACTCGAACGCGGCCTCCCTGGAGGCCTTACGCCGCGCCAAGGAGGCCGGCCACCGGGTGGGCTACGTGCAGTCGCACACCCCCTACTACCCGCTCGGCGAGCGCGAGCGCGAACTGATCGGCCTCGCCGACTGGTTCAGGGACGGCGTGGTCACCACCGACGCCTCGGCGGTCGCGGAGGTCATCGCCGAGTGCCACGCGGAGCACCCGGTCGACTTCGTCTCCACCCACTTCGACCTGACCGTCGAAGCGGTGGCCCTGGCCTGCGAGAAGGTGGGGGTGCCGGGGCCCGCGTCCGGTCCGGCGCTGACGGCGCGCCGCAAGGACCTGTGCCGGCGGGCGCTGGCCGCCGCCGGGCTGCCCTCGGCCCGCTTCGGCACGGCGGACTCCACCACCGGGGCGCTGGCCGCCGCCCGGGAGATCGGCTACCCGGTCGTGATCAAGCCGCCGTCGGGCGCCGACAGCGCGCTGTCGTTCGTCGCGCACACCGAGGAGGAGGCGCGGGCCGCCGCCGAACAGGTGCTGCACCGGCTCGACTCCGTACCGGAGCTGTGGCGCGAGCAGTACGCGCGCGGCGTCCTCGTCGAGGAGCTTCTGGTCGGCCCGCTGGTCTCCGTGGAGATCGGGGTGCGCGGGGAGGAGTTCTTCCCCTTCTCCGTCAGCGGGCGCACCCGCGCCGCCGACGACCAGGTCATCGAGCTCGGCGCGCACATCCCGGAGTCGCTGCCGGCGCGGGAGCGCGAGGAGTGCGTGGCCTACGCGCGGGAGGTGTGCCGCGCGGTCGGCCTGGACCGGGGGATCTTCCACCTGGAGATGATCCGCACGGAGCGCGGACCGGTCCTGGTGGAGGCCAACGCCCGCATCATGGGCGGGGTGATGCCGACGCTGTACCGGCACGCCACGGGCCGGAGCATCTACACGGCCTACCTGGAGCTGCTGAGCGGCGCGCCGGTCACGGTCCCCGACATGACGGGGGTGGCGATGAGCCGCCGGCTGCTGGCCCGCCGCGCGGGCGTGCTGCCCGACCGGCTCGACGTGGCGTGGCTGGGGGAGTACGGGGACGCGCTCGTCCGGTACGACACCTTCGCGCAGTTCGGCCTGGGGCCGGGCAGCGAGGTCGCGGCGGGCGCGTCGCTGGGCCGCGTGATGCTGCTCGGCCGCGACCACGCCGAGGTCTCGGCGGCGGTCCGGGAGATCACCGGGCGCTTCGAGCGCATGCTGGGGCTGCCGCTCGTGCCGGGCGAGAACGACCCGGAGCGATCCGACCACTGAAACACCGACGTCCACGATGTGGGACGACGGTGTTGTGAGATTGTCCGTACCCCCTTGATCGACAAGCTGTTGAATTCTGGCCACCGGGCGATTGAAGTGGCGTTCGGCAGCTCCAACGCCATTGAAAACAAGGAGAGTTCAGCATGTACGGAACCTTCGCCGGCATCACGGCGCTTCCTCCCGTCTACAGCGAGGTCCTGGAGGACGAACGGCCCATACGCTCCTGGCTGCGGGCCGGCCCAGGTGACACGGTCTTCGGCATCGCCTCCGGCGGCGACAACGTCCTCAACCTCGCCCTCGACGGACCGGCCAAGGTCTACGGCCTCGACATCAGCCCCGCCCAGACCGCCTACTGTCGCGCCAAATCGGCCGCGCTCGGCGGACTTCCGCACGACGCCGCGATGAGGCTCCTCGGCGTCCACGACGCTCCCGCCGAGGAGCGCGCGAAGCTGCTCGACGAGGTGCTGGCCGCCGCCGAGACCACCGTCGAGGACCCCGCGGCCCGTGAACTCGCCCTGCGGCAGGGCCTGCTCCAGATCGGCGCCTTCGAGCAGCTGGTCGGCGTGGTCCGGGCCGAGATCCACCAGGCGGTCCCCGACCGGGTGCTGCGCGCCCTGATGACCGAGCCCGACCCCGTCGAGCGGCTCGAGCTCTGGAAGGGCGAGGACATCGCGGCGAAACTGCTGCCCGTCTTCCGGCTCTTCTTCGCCGAGGACTCGCTGAAGGACGTCTTCACCCCGGCGAGCTTCCACGACATCTTCGACTGCTCGCCCTTCCCCGAGTTCCTGCTCTCCGTCATCGAGCGGCGCCTCGTCGAGGACGACCCGACCGGCAACTACTACATGCACCGCTGGTGCTTCGGCGGATACCTGCCGGGCGGCGCCCTGCCGCCGTACCTCCGGGCGGAGGAGAACGACCGGCTCAAGGAGGCCCTCCCGCGCGTCGAATGGGCGACCGGGCACCTCCTCGAATTCCTCGGCGGCCTGACCGACGGCGAGGTCGGCGGCTTCAACCTGAGCAACGTCCTCGACTGGTGCGAGAACGACTACGTCGAGCAGACCTTCGACCAGCTCACCCGCACCGCCGCCCCCGGCGCCCGCGTCTTCGTCCGCTCCTTCCTCAAGGAGCGCCCGTTCACCGCGCACGCCGCGAAGCTCGGCTGGGTCCGCGACGCCGGGGCCGAGGCCGCCGCCAAGGAGGCCGACCGCGTCGGCTACTACCCGCACTACCAGCTCTGGGAGCTGAAGGCGTGAGCCTGCTCGGCCTGACGCCCGCCCTCACCGGCACCGCGCCCTTCGGCAGCTGCTACCAGCAGGCCGCCGCGAACCTCGCCTCCTGGAAGGGGCTCGGACACGCGGCGGAGACCCTCTGCACCACCTGGGGGTTCTCCTGGAACGGTGGTCCGGTCCTGGACGGCAGCGGCCGCTGGAGCGCCGCCGCCGCCGTCGTCCACCGCATGGACCTCGCCGACCGCACCTACGACTCCTGGGAAGCGGCCGAGGACGCCGAGCGCGCGTCCCTCGACGCCGGCCACCCCGTGGCGGCCGCCGTGGACGCCTTCCACCTGCCGTCCCCGTACGAGGGCCGGGAGCACATCGCGCACTGCGTGCTCCTGCTGGCCCACGACGAGGACCGGGTCTGGATCAGCGACCCCATGAACCGGCCCGAGCCCACCGCCCACCCCGCCGAGGCGTGGCGGCGCATGCGCTCCGCCGAGGCGGCCGGCTCCCACCGCACCCTGCTGCTCACCTCGGGGCCACGGCACCGGGCCACGGCCCCGGAGCTGGCCACGGCGGTGCGCGAGGACGCCCGCGCCCACCGGAGCGCCGACCGCGCGGCCTTCGAGGGCTACCTCGCCGCCCGCGAGGCGGAGGCGGCGGAAGGGGCGGAGGTGCTCGACGTCAGCGGGGTGGCGGCCGAACGGCTCTACCTGGGAAAGCTGTTCAGACACCTGGCCGGCCGGGTGCCCTCCGTCGAGGAGGCGGCCGCCGTGGCGGAGGGCTTCACCTCGCTCTCCCGCCGCTGGTACCTGCTGCACACCCTGTCCCGCGAGAGCGGCGGCGGCGCCACGGGCCGCACCCGGCTCCTGCGCATGCTGGCCGACCTCGGCGACAGAGAAGCACGCCTGACGGCGGCGGTGGACGCGCTCGCGTCCGCCCTCACCGCCCAGGCCCGGTGAAGAGGAACTGATGAACGACACCGCACGGCAGTACGACGCCGTCATCCGCGAGGCGCTCGTCACCCATTCCGACCTGGGCGACACCGCCCGGGAGCTGGACCGTGACGCCGACCTGTACGCGATCGGCCTGACCTCGCTCCACTCGGTCCGCGTGCTGCTCTCCGTGGAGGACGCGCTCGGCGTGGAGATACCGGAACAGCACGTGGGGCGGGCCCTGTTCAGCTCGATCGGCCACTTCGCCGACGTCCTCCTGGACATCGCCGGCACCACGACGGGAGCCGCCCGGTGACGGCTCCCGACCGCGTGCTGTCCTTCGCCGAGGCGCGCGAGGCCGCGCTGCGCGCCCGCGCCGTCCTCGTCGAGCACGCGCCCGCCACCGACCGCGACGCGGCGTTCCCCGCCGAGCCGGTCGCCGCCCTCCGCGCGGAGCGGCTGCTGTCCGCCGCCGTCCCGAAGGAGTACGGCGGCCACGGCCTGGCCCCGGACGAACTCGCCGCGCTCGCCGCCGTCCTGGGCGGCGGCTGCGGCTCCACCGCCATGGTCTGGGCCATGCACCAGCTCCAGCTCGCCTGCCTCGCGGGCGCCGCCGCCACCTCGCCGGAGCTCGCCGCCTACCTCCGGGAGGCGTCCGCCGGACAGTTCCTCGTGGCCTCCGTCACCTCCGAGGCCGGCGTCGGCGGCAGCCTGCGCGAGAGCCGCTGCGCGCTGGTGCCGGACGGCGGGGAACTGCTCCTGGAGAAGGAGGCGACCACCGTCTCCTACGGCGCGTACGCCGACGCCTTCCTCGTCACGGCCCGTTCCCGCCCGGACGCCGCGCCCACCGACCAGGTGCTCGTGCTGGTCAGGGCCGGGCAGGCCCGGCTCACCCGCACCGGCGAGTGGGACACCCTGGGCATGCGCGGCACCTGCAGCCCCGCGCACTCCCTCTCCGCCCGGGTCCCCGCCGCCCAGGTGCTGCCCGCGCCGTTCGGCGAGATCGCGACCCGCTGCATGGTGCCGCTGTCGCACCTGCTGTGGGCCGGCGTGTGGACCGGCATCGCGGCCGACGCGGTGCGCCGCGCCGCCTCCTTCGCCCGCGCCCGGGCCCGCGCCCAGCTGCGGTCCGGCGCCGTCGTGGACGACCCGCGCCTCGGCCGGGCGTACGCCTCGCTGCGGGTCCTCCAGGACTCCGTACGGCAGTTCGGCGCGGACTACACCCGGTTCACCGCCGAGCCGGACGCCGACACCACCGCGATCACGGTACGGGCCAACGCCCTGAAGACCTCCGTGTCCACCGGCTGCCTGCGGGTGGTCGAACAGGCCCTGGAGATCTGCGGCATGGCCGGCTACAGCGAGTCCGGCCCCCACTCGGTCGCCCGCCACCTGCGGGACCTCCACTCGGCCCGGCTGATGATCGCCAACTCCCGTCTCGACCAGTCCAATTCCCAACTCCTGCTCCTCGGAGGGAGCGTGATCGACGCATGACCGCGTACGAACGGACCCAGCGAGGCTGGACCGCCCCCACCGGGCTGCCCGGCGCCCTCGGCCTCTCCCCGCGCTTCGAGGAGGTGATCGCCGGATTGCAGAAGGCCCTGAACACCGCGGGCGCGGTGCCCTCGCCGGGCCCCGTCTGGTATCCGCCGGTCGTCCCCCAGGAGCTGCTCGAACGCGCGGAGTACGCCGAGTCCTTCCCGCACCTCCTCGGCACCGTGCACGCCCTCGCCGAGGGAACCGACCGGGCCGCGGGCCCCTCCGCCTCGGGCGTGGCGCTCGCGCCCGCCGCCTGCTACAGCGTCTACCCGTCCTTCGCCGACCGGGAGCTGACCGAGGCGGCGCACCGGGACGTGGCCGGCTACTGCTACCGGCACGAGGCGACCACCGAACCCGGGCGCTTCCGTTCCTTCCGGATGCGCGAGTTCGTCAGGGTCGGCGACGCCGGGACCACCCTCGACTGGCGGGACGAGTGGATCGCCCGCGGCGAGGCGCTGTTCTCCCGGCTCGGCGTGAAGGTCTCCGTGCAGTCGGCGACCGACCCGTTCTTCGGCCCCGGCGGGCGGTTCATGCGCGCCAGCCAGCTGGAGCAGTCCCTGAAGTACGAGTTCGTCGCCCGGGTCGCCGCCGACGACGAGGGCACGGCCATCGCCTCGGCCAACTACCACAAGGACCACCTCGGCGCCCGGTTCGGCATCACCTACGCGGACCGGGGCACCGCCCACAGCGCGTGCACCGCCTTCGGCCTGGAGCGCGTCGTCCTCGCCCTCGTGCACGCCCACGGCGACGACCGGGCGAACTGGCCGTCCCTCACGGAGGAGGCGATATGAACGCGCACCACCTCGTGACCGGCGCGACCGGCTTCGTCGGCGGCGCCCTGGTCCTGGAGCTCTTACGCCGCACCGACGCCGACCTCACCTGCGTCGTCCGGGAACGGCCCGGCCGCTCCGCGCGGCAGCGTCTCGACGCCGCGCTCACCGCGGCGGCCGAGGCGTACGGCGAGCAGGACCTGATCCCGCTCTTCGCCACCCGCTGCCGGGCGGTCGCCGGCGACGTGACCGAGGAGCGCTGCGGTGTGGACACCGCGGACCTTCCGGAGGTCGACGAGGTCTGGCACGCCGCGGCCTCGCTGGACTTCGAGGAGCGCCGCAAGGACGAGATCCTGCGCGACAACCTCGACGGCACCCGGCACGTCGTGGCCCTCGCCGAGGCGCTGAGGGCGCCCCGCTTCAACTACGTGAGCACCGCGTACGTGGCGGGCGAGCGGACCGGCTGGATCCCGGCCCGGCCCGTGCCGGCGGACACCGCCAGCAACAACGCGTACGAGTACAGCAAGATCCAGGCGGAGGCGGTGGTGCTCGCCGGGGGCTTCGAGCGCACCCGGATCCTCCGTCCCAGCATCGTCATCGGACACAGCCGCACCCTCGCCGCGACCGGCTTCACCGGCATGTACGGCTTCGTGAACGGGCTGTCCGCCGCGCGCGCCGAAGTGCGCCGGCACCTCGGCGACATGCTGGTCTTCCGGGCGCTGCGGATCCGCGCCGCCGCCGACGCGCGGATCAACTTCGTCCCCGTGGACCGGGTCGTGGCCGCGGCGGTCGGCGTGAGCCTCGCCGACGGCGACTCGGACGTCTACCACCTGGCCAACTCCCGCCAGCCCACGGTCGGCGAGTCGCTCTCCGTGCTGTGCGAACTCCTCGCCATCCGCAAGCCCGTGTACGTGACGGACGCGGAGGAGTTCACGCTCATCGACGAACGCGTCGACGAGCGCCTGGAGTTCTACCGCTCGTACATCCACGGCTCGAAGGACTTCGACCTGGCGAACGTGAACAAGCTCGTCGGCGAGGACGTCCTCGACCACCCCCTGCCCCCGGAGCGGCTCGCGGACTTCATGGGCTGGTACCTGGACCGCCGCGGGCTGAGAGGAGACTGACCATGCACGTCAAGGGCATCGAGTCGTGGGACCTCGCCTACGACGGCCGGCAGGCACTGCACCGCACCGAGGACGGCAGTGAGCTCTACTACGAGCTGCGCGGCGCCGGGGGACCGGTCGTCACGCTGGTGTCGACCATCTACGTGGTGAGCACCGCCTGGCGGAACTTCACCGGGAACCTCGCCGGCGACCACCGGCTGCTCTCCTACGACCTGCGCAACCAGGGCGCGTCCGACGGCCGTCCGGCGGAGTTCGCGCAGCACACCGAGGACCTGAAGTCGCTCCTCGACGACCTCGGCATCGAGCGCACGTACCTCGTCGGCACCTCCATCTCCACGCTGATCTGCCGGGACTTCGCCAACGCCCACCCCGAGCGGGTGGCGGGCCTGGTCCTGGTCGGTCCGCCGTTCAGCCCCCGCGGCTCCTCGCGCCGCCGGCGCATCGCCAAGTCCTGGCTGGCGGCGCTGGACGCGGGCGGCCCGCGCGCCCTGTTCGACCTGATCTACCCCCTGGTCTTCGGCGACAAGGCGATCGCCGAGGGCGGCTCGGGCGCGTACCTCGCCCTGCGGGAACGATTCCTCGCCATCAACTCGGCGGCCCAGCTGCGCGCCAACCTGCGCGAGGCGCTCGGCGCCGGCGACCAGGTGGAGCGGCTCACCTCGATCGAGGCGCCCACGCTGCTGCTCTCCGGCGACGACGACTTCTCCACGACCGAGTCCACGCTCGACGCCACCGCGGAGATCATGCGGAACGCGGCGGTGGAGATCATCCGGGAGTGCGGCCACCTGCCGTACTTCGAGCAGCCCGAGGCGTTCCAGGACGCCGTCGCCCGCTTCGTCGCCTCCGTGGAGGAGGGGACGTTCCCGGCGCCGTGGACCGCCCCCGCGACCGAAGGGAAGGACCGATGAGCACCCCCGCGACCCCCCTGACGGACGAGGAGCTCGTCCTCGAACGCCTGGTGGCCCTCCTGGAGCACGTCGCCGCCGACGTGCTGGAGGGGCCCGTCACCGACACCGGACCGGGTTCGCTGCGCCGGCTCGGTCTGACCTCCGTCAAGCTGCTCGAATTCCTCGTCGCGATCGAGGACGAGTTCGGCCATGTCTGGGACGACGACGTGGAGGAGTCGGTCATCGGTTCCCTCGACGCGATGGCCGCCCACATCAGCGCCGCCGGCGTCGCCCCGGCCCCCACGAAGCGAGACTGACATGACCTCGACATCCTCCGCGCGCACGCTCCCGAAGTTCCTCACGGACTACGCCCCGACCCGCTTCCGGCAGCGCCTCACGCCCTTCTCCCGGGTGCCCATCACCGGGCGGATCGGCGAGGTGTGGCACCTCGCCGCCCAGCGCAACCCGCGCAACCCGGTGATCGTCGACCGGGCCCCCGACGTGGACCCCCACGGCCCGCGGGAGCGCAGCTACCGCCAGTGGGCGGCCCTCGTCGACGAGCTCGCCGTCAAGCTGGTGGCGCTCGGCGTACGGCCCTGGGACCGGGTGGCCGTCGTCAAGGAGAACCACCTGGACGTGGCGCTGCTCGCCTCCGCCGCCGCCCGGATCGGAGCCGTGCCCGCGCTGATCACCAACAACCACCCGCACGAGACGATCACCGTGATGCTGGGCCGCCTGGAGCGGCCGTACCTGATCACCGACGCGGTGACCGTCGAGCGCATGCGGCTCGACAAGGACACCCTCGCCGAGCTGACCGAGGCCACGGCGTGCCTGGGCGAGGTGCCGCAGGACCGCCCGGACCTCCGGGCGTTCGCGGAGCTCGGCGGCGGCCCGGTGCCCGCACCGGCGCTGCGCGCCCGCCACGAGCCCATGGTCATCACCCACACCTCCGGCACCACCGGCATCCCCAAGCTGGTGCTGCACTCGGCCGAGTCGCTGTACTCGCTGGGCCTGGTCGAGGCCGAGCGCTGGCCCTTCTTCCGGCTCCGGGAGGACGACACGGTCGCGTTCTGCGAGCCGTACTCCCACCAGCGGGTCATCACCGGACTGCTGCCGCTCGCCACGGTCGCGCCCAAGCTGGTCATGATGTCCGACCCGCTCTCGCCGCGGGTGCGCGACCTGCTCGTCGAGCACCGGCCGACCCTGGTCGAGACGCTGCCCAACGCCTTCCTCGCCTGGGAGGAGCTGGCGCGCGACCCCGCACGGCCCTTCCGTGACGTCCGCGTCTACGTGAACTCCTTCGACGCCATCCACACCCGCACCGTGCGGACCTTCCTCGCGGCCACCGACCGCAAGCTCCCCGTCTGGGTGCAGTCGTGGAGCCAGACCGAGGCCGGCGCGGTGGCGATCCGCCCGTACCTGCGCGGCTCGGTGAAGCGGCGCGGCCACCGGCCGCCGCCCACCCAGGTGCTGGGCTGGCCGGTCCCCGGCTTCGGGAGGATCCGCGCCCTCGACCCGGCCACCGGACGGCCGGTGCGCCGCGGCGAGGTCGGCCTGATCCAGTTCTCCGCGCCGGGCCGCTGCCTCGCGTACGTCGGCGCGCAGGAACGCCACGACAACAAGCGGGACGGCCGGTGGTGGAACCTCGGCGACCTGGCGCTGATCAACCGCTGGGGCGCGGTGCGGCTGATCGACCGCGAGATCGACCGGATCCCCGGCGGCAGCGCGCTGGAGATCGAGGACGTCCTCCTCGACCGGCTGCCGGAGACGACCGAGGTGATCGTCCTGGCCGTGGCCGGCTCGAAGCCCCAGCCCGTGTACAGCACGCAGGGCGACGAGCCCGTCTCGGCCGGGGCGTGGGCCCGGGCCACGGCGGACCTGCCGGCGATGGCAAAGCCGATCCACATCCGCTGGGACGAGTTCCCGCGCACGGCGACCTGGAAGGTGCGCCGGGTGATGCTCCGGGAGCAGCTCTTCGCGGGCTCCTCGGCCATCGGCCTCGGCAACTGGACCTGACGGCCGGAACGGACCGGGCCGTCCTCGGTGAACCCCTCGCCGGGGACGGCCCGCCCCCGCCCCCGCCGCACGACCGACCGGAGGACCCCATGGACGTCACGCTGCCGACCCGCGACGGCGAACGACTCGACGCCGGCCACCTGCGGGGGCCGGCCGGCGCGGACCTCTGCGTCGTCATGGCGCACAGCTTCGCGGGAAGCCGCCACAAGGACGCCCACCGCCGGCTGGCGGCGGAGCTCCACCGCACGGCGGCGGTGGTGACCTTCGACTTCCGGGGCCACGGCCGCTCGTCGGGGTTCTCCACGGGCGGTGAGCGGGAGGTCCACGACCTCGCGGCCGCGGTGGAGTTCGCCCGCGCGCGGTACCCCGGGGTCGCGGCGGTGGGCTTCTCGATGGGCGCGGCCTGCGTCGTCCGCCTGGCCGCGGCCGACCCCGGTCTGCTGCGGGCCGCGGCGGCCGTCAGCACGCCGGCCCGCTGGCAGTACCGGGGAACCCCGCGGATGCGCCTGGTGCAGGGCCTGACCTCGACGGGCCCCGGCCGCGCCGCCCTGCGCCTGGCCACCGGCACCCGCCTGTCCCCGCGGCCGTGGGACCCGGCGACGGAATCCCCCCTCGACGCCGTCCCGAAGGTCGCCCCCACCCCGCTGCTCCTGGTCCACGGCGCCCGGGACCCCTACTACCCGCTCGCGACGGCCCGCGCCCTCAAGGAGGCGGCGGGCCCGTCCGCGGACCTGTGGGTGGAGGCGGCCGCGGGCCACGCGGAAGCGGGCACCTCCACCGCCCTGATGCGCCGGATCGCCGGCTGGCTCACCGACTCCGCCGCGCGGCGCCCGTGAGCCAGCGGGCCAGCCGGTCCGGGGGAGTGGCGCGCAGCTCGCGGTGGAGGGCGCGCAGCAGTTCGGGGCGGTGGAGCAGGGGGCGGGTCGCGGGGGCGGTGGTGGCGAGGGCGAGGACGAGCCCGGTCCACGCCTCGGGGGACTCCGGGTCCTCGGCGAGCAGCCGGGTGTAGGCGGGCACGGCGGCCGGATCGCCGGAGAGCAGCGCCAGGTCGGCGGGACAGGGCGGTTCGGCAGCCGGCGACGGGTCCGGGGCCAGGAGCCGCCGGATCAGCCGGGTGCGGGGGTGCGACCAGGGCGTGTCCGGGTCGGGGGCGAGGGTGGCGGCGGCCACCTCGTGCGGGGCGAGACCCGCCAGGTGCGACCTGGCCAGGGCGCGTACGTCGGCGGGGGAGGGGGCCAGGTGGCGGAGCCGCCACTCGGTGCGGTGGTCGGTGGCGGCCAGCGCGGCCCACGCCTCGACGCCCGGCCGGACCCGGACGTCGCCCTCCCAGCGGTCCAGGCGGGCGGCCATGCCCGCCACGAAGCGACGGCCGTGGGCGGTGAGCGCGGGATCGGCGGCGAGGGTGCGGACCGCCTCCCGCGCCTGGCGGCGGCTCAGCGCGAACTCGAACTCGGCGGCGGCCCGCCCGGCCCGCTCCACCCGGTCCAGATGGCGGGAGCGGAACTCGGTGATGCCGAGGAAGGCGTACGCGCCCTGCAGCAGCCCGCTCAGCGGGCGGGGGTCGTTGCGCCAGGGCGCGTGGTGCCGGGCCCGGCCGTCGTCCCGCTCCAGCGTCAGCAGATGGACCAGCGCGCCCAGTTTGTTGTGCTGGAACTCGTGGACCAGGGCCACCGCGAAGGCCACCGGGTCGGGCGGCAGCGACAGCAGCAGCCCCCCGAAGGCGTCGTCGGAGGAGATGCTGCGGACCGCCCCGCCCGGCGGCCCGGCCACCTCCGTCAGACTCCGCAGCCCCTCCACGAGCGCGCCCGCCGCCTCCGGATCGCACTCCTCCAGGACCTCCAGGGCCTGCCCGAACCCCTCCTCCCAGCGCGCCGCCCGCTCCGGCGCCAGCCGCTCCGGCGGCAGCGTCCGGCTCAGGTCCCGGTAGGGGTCCAGGTCGTCGAGCCACACCCGCGCCGCCCGCCCCGCCACCGTCGTCCGCAGCCGGCGCAGCGCCAGCCACCCCGGCGCGTCGCCGCCCGGCCGGCCCCGGGGCGGGCCCACGGCCTCGCGGTGCGGCTCCACGGTCAGCCGGCCCGCCTCCACCGCCACCTCCGCCGTCGCCCACCGGGGGCGGCCCGGCAGCCGGGCGAGCCCCAGGGCGGGGAACGCCACGGCGCCGTCGCGCAGCGGCACGGTGGTGCGCAGCGGCAGCCCGGCCCGGACCGAGGCGGCGGCGCAGAGCGCGAAGAGCTGCCCGAGGTCGGTCCAGAGCGGCCCGTCGCCCCAGGCCGTGTGGTGCAGCCGGCGCAGCCCGTACGCCAGCCAGGCGCCGACCTGGGGGTGCAGCAGCAGCTCCCGGAACTCCTCCGGTGCCCGCTCCTGGGCCGCCGCCAGCGCGTCCCAGGCGCTGTCCGGGGACGGCAGCGGCCCCAGCGCCCCGGGCGTCCGGGCCGCCCCGTCGAGCAGCGCCCGCAGCAGCAGGAGCCGGCGGCTGTACTCGGTGGTGGACAGGAAGCGGACGGCCCCAGCGTCGCCCCGGCCCGCGGCGAGGGCGTCGAAGTGCTCCGTGGGGACGAGGTGGTGCGCGGCGCGGGCGGGCCCCTGGCCTCCGGCGTACTGCACCCTCAGCTCCGGGACCGTCAGCGGTTCGAGTCGCCCGGCCCCTCGCCGCCTCCTCCGCCGAAGTTGATCCGGGGCCGCTCGATCTGACGCAGCAGCCGGTCGAGGGAGGGGGCGTGCAGGAGGGGATCCTGGGTGCGGAGGGCGGACAGGGGGACCTCGCTCAGATCGACCAGTTCGGATCCCATGTGCTCCGTGGGCGTGTGCATCGGTTCCCCCTCACCACGCTGAACCCCGTCACCTTTCATGATGGCCCAGGCCCGGTGGTTCGGGAAGGGCGTGATCAGGGCGGTCAACCCCTCGGATCCGGCCATAACCAGCGTCCCGCCCACCGGGTGACCGCCTCCTCCTCCGGGGTGCCCGCCCCGATCAGCGCGACCGCCTCGACGAGGGCGGCCAGGCCGCCGGGGTGGCGGCGGCAGGCCCGGACGATGGAGACGATGTCGGGGCGGGACGCCCCGAACCGGGGGATGGAACCGGCCAGTTCGACCGGGAGCATGGTCACCACGAGCTGCCGCTGCTGCTGGTCCGCCATGCTCGGCGCGGCGGACAGCACCCCGATGAGCTCCGGCAGGGCCTCGTCCGGCACCCCCCGCTCGGCGCTCCGGGGCACGGGGACGGTGAGCAGCCGCTCGTCGCCCGCCGCGGAGACGTACCGGATGGTGGTGGGCCGCTGGCCCGCCCCGGCGACGGCCCCCGGCCCGGTGAACCGTGCCGCCACCGTCTCCGCGAGCGCGTCCGGGTCCGGCGGCCACGGCTCCCCGTCGGCCGCGTCCAGGGCGGCGAGCGCCACCTCCGAGAACGCCCCGGTCTGCCGGACGGGGTCGTTGGCCGCCCGCCGGCCCGGACCGGCCGCGAGCAGCACGGACTGCCGGCGGCCCGGCAGCCGCTCGCCGCCCGGCGGGAGCTCGGCGGGCAGCGCCCGGGCGAAGCCCAGGTCCTCCACGAAGGTCTGGCAGGAGTCCACCAGCCAGATCTGGCGCGGGAAGCCGGGGAACAGGTCGGTGGTGAAGGCGGTCAGCCAGGCGTCCAGGTCGAGGTTGCGCCGGTCGTCCCCGGTGGCGTCGGCGTAGAAGAGCCGGCGGTGGCCCTGCGGGTCGGTGACGCCGTGTCCGCCCCAGAACACCCACAGCAGATCGCCCTCCAGGGCGGGCAGCCGGCGGGTCAGCACCTCCTGCACCGCCTCCCGCCCCGCCGGCCCCTCGGCGACGTCGGTGGCCGGCCCGCCCGCCCCCGGCAGCGGGGCGAGGAGCAGCGAGATCCGCTCCGCCGGCACCCCGCGCCGCCGCAGCCAGGCGGTGAACCGGCGGGCGTCCGCCGCCGGCCCCGGCAGGTCCCACGCCGGTCCCGCCGCGTACCGCTCCACCCCGACGACCAGGGCGTGCGTCCGCTCCGGCCGGGCCGGCGTCACGGCAGCTCCGCCGCGAGCAGCCGGTACAGCTCCGGATTGCCCCAGTAGGCGCTGTGTGCCAGCGGGAAGGGCTGCCGCCCGTCGACCTCGACGTCCCGCACCCGGCCGGGGAAGATCCCGGCGCCCAGGTAGCTCAGCAGGTCGCGGCGGTCGTACACGTTGATCCAGGGCGGCACGTGCGCGGGCAGCGGGGCGCCGGGCTCCAGGCTCGGCAGCGCCCCCAGCTCGTACAGGAACGGCGCCTGCGAGCCGACCGTGACGAGGAGCGCCACCTCCGGCAGGGCCCGCAGCACCAGCAGGTCGAGGGAGGCGATGCCGCCGAGGCTGTGCGCCAGGACCACCACCGGCGGCTCCGCGGCGGCGACGGCCGTGGCGACGGCCTCCCGGATCGCCCCGCCGCGGGCCAGGTAGAGCAGCACGTCACCGGCGGCCGGGTGGGCGGCGTCGGTCAGCGCCGACCGCCGCTTCACCGCCTGCGCCGAGGCGAGGCCGAGCACGAGCCGCCCGGCCAGCTTCCCCACCCGCCGGGTCACCGGCCCCCGGTGGGCGCCGGCGCCGTCCCCCGGGAGCAGGGCGGTGATCCGCTCCACGACGGCGTCCCGGGCGGCGCCGTCGAAGGCCTGCGGGGCGGCCGCGCGCCCGGCCGTCCGGCGCACCGCCTCGGCGGTGAACGCCCGCGCGAGCGCGTCCGGTTCGGTGGCGGCCACGGGGGACCGCAGGAAGTCCCGGCCGTCCGGGGAGGTCAGCACGGCGGCCACGGCGGCGGCGAACTCCCCGCCGATCCCCGCCGCGTCGAGCGGCCCGCGCAGGGCGTCGTCCCCGGCGAGCGCCAGGGCCGCCGCCGCGAGCGCCTCGCCCGGGGGCACCGCGCCGGGCGGCAGTTCGGCCCGCCCGCCGGGCTCCGCGGCGAGCAGCCGCAGTTCGAGCAGCGGGTCCAGATAGAGCAGGCCCCAGAACTCGACGTCCCCGCCGTCCTCCTCCGCTCCCGGCGCGGCCCGCCCGGAGCCGTACCCGGGGACCGACAGGCCGCCCGCCCGCAGGCCGGAGCCCGCGCTCCCGCCCCAGTAGCAGGGGGCGACGGCCACCTCGGGGCGGACCGCCGCGATCCCCTCCCTGACCCGCTCCAGCGAGGCGGTGTACCCCGGCTCGCGCACCCCCGTGCCGTGTACGAACAGCACCGTCGTCACGTGCGACCCCCCGTCCACGGCCGTCTGGGCCGAACGGCTTCCACGATAGGTCACCTGCCCGCCGGGCGGCTACACTCCGTAGGGGCCGTGCCCCCGTGGGGAGGCGGGCCGGAAGGGGTTCGCCGGTGAGTTCGGATTCCGTCATCACGCACGTCGTCGCGGCTCTCGCGGTGGTCGTCGCCGCCTCCTACGCGCTCGGCGCGCTCGCTCGAAGATTCGGCCAACCCCCCGTCGTGGGACAGCTGTTCGCGGGCATCGCCCTCGGTCCCAGCCTGCTCGGACTGCTCCCCGGCGGCGTCCACGAGGCGCTCTTCCCGTCCGAGATCCAGCCGATCCTGAACGCCCTCGCCCAAGTGGCGCTCATCTTCTTCCTGTTCGCCGTGGGTTACGAACTGGACCTCGGGATGCTCCGGGGGCAACGCTCCGTGACCACCGTCTCGGTGAGCGGCTTCGTCCTCCCGATGCTCCTCGGCGCCGCGATCGTGCTCCTCCTGCCCGGCCCCTTCGCCGCCGCCAACGGCGACCGGCCGACCGACCTCACCTTCCTCCTCTACATGGCGATCGCCCTGTCGGTCACCGCCGTCCCCGTCCTCGCCAGCATCATCAAGGACCAGGGCCTCGCCGGGACCAGGCCCGGCACCGTCGCCATGGCATCGGCCGGCGTCATCGACGCGCTGAGCTGGCCCGTCCTCGCCGTCGTCCTCGTCGGCGGGGTGCACGGCTCGGCCCGCGCGTGGGCCGTCAAGGCCGTCCTCCTCGTCGTCTACGTGCTGCTGATGCTCTTCGCGGTGCGCCCCCTGATGGCACGCTGGATCGGCCGCCCCGGCACCCCCGTCTCCCGCCAGGTCCCGGTCGCCGTCACCGTCGCCCTCGCCTCCGCCTGGGCCACCAACGCCCTCGGCCTGCACGTCATCTTCGGCGCCCTGCTCGCCGGCGTGATCATGCCCCGCAGGCCCGACGGCACCCCGGACGGACGGCTCCTGCGCCCCCTCCAGGACACCGGCGGCCTGCTGCTGCCGATGTTCTTCGCCGTCTCCGGCACGGCCGTCGTCCTCGACGGGCTGCGCTCCTCCGACCTGCTGCTCCTGACGGTGATAATCGCCGCCGCCGTGGTCGGCAAGGTGGCCGCCGGCGCGTTCGCCGCCCGGGCCGGACGGCTGCCCTGGCGCGAGTCGCTGCTGATCGGGGTGCTGCTCAACACCCGGGGCCTCACCGAGCTGATCGTGCTCAACGTCGGCCTCCAGGCCGGGGTGATCGGCCCCCGGCTGTACGCCCTCCTGGTCGTGATGGCCCTGGTCACCACCGCCGCGGCCGGGCCGCTGATCCGGCTCCTGCGCCACCCCGCCGACCCGCTGCCCGCCCCCAGGGAGGGCCATCGCCCCGGCGGCGGCACCCCGGAGATCTGGTCCGTCCCCGAGGCGCTCCCCGGCCCCGCACCGGCGGGGCCCGTACCGGACCCGTCCGCCGGCGGCGAACCCGCGCCCCGCGCCTGACCGGGCGCCGGAGACGGCGGAGGGCCGCCGGACCCCGACGGGTCCGGCGGCCCTTTCCGCACCCCCTAGAACGGTACGGGCGCGATGTCCACGTCCGCGCGCCGGCCGCTCGCGGACGCCACCGTCGCCGGGTGCTCCTCGCCGAGCCGCTCCCGGAAGCGCGCCAGCGTCTCGGTGTGCAGCGGCGTCGCCTCCGCGTCCCGGCCGAGCGCCCGCAGGTCGAGCACCACGTTGGTGGCGCAGGCCAGGGTGGTCGGGTGCGTCTCGCCGAAGACGCCCCGCAGCAGCTCCAGGGTCCGCAGGTCGAGCGCGAGCGCCTCCTCGTGCCGGCCCTCGTCGGCGAGCAGACTGCCCATGCCGACGGCCGCCGTGAGGGTGAGGACGTGCTCCTCGCCCAGCGAGTCGCGCAGCCCCGGCAGCGCCGCGTCCAGGTGCTCCCGGGCGGCCGCGAGCTCGTCCGCCTGCCGCAGGGTGATGGCGAGGTTGACCCGCGCCGACAGGGTGTACGGGTGGTGGCCGCCGAGCTTCGCCGTGTACCGGTCGATGGTGGCCTCGGCGAGCTCCCGCGACCGCCGCAACTGGCCGTCCTGGCGCAGGTCCACCACCAGGTTGGCGGCGCAGGCGACCGCGTCCGGGTGGTCGGGTCCGTACCGGTCCACGAACTTCGACCACACCGACTCGGCCAGCGCGAGCGCCCCCTCGTGGTCGCCGGCCCGGCGGCGGCACACCGACAGGACGCGCGCGGCACCCAGGGCGGAGGGCGCGTCCTCGCCGAAGGCGGCGCTCTGCCGGGCGTAGACGTTCTCCTGGTGGGCGGCGGCCTCCAGGTAGTCACCGGTCTCGCGGATGTCGATGGACAGGCCGGTGAGGGTGTTCAGGGTGGTGGCGTGGTCCTCGCCCATGTGGAGCGCCCGCAGCCGGGCGGTCTCCGTGTCGACCGTCCGCGCCTCCTCGTACAGGCCCATCAGCCGCAGCCCGATCCCGAGGTTGTGGGCGGCCCTGAGGGTGGCCGGGTCCTCCTCGCCGAAGGCCCGCAGCGAGCGCTCGTACACCGAGCGGTCGATCTCCAGGCCGCGCGCCATCTCGGCCCGCAGCCGCAGCCCGCTGGTGAGCTGGATCAGCGCGTCGAGGGTGCCCTCGTGGTCCTCGCCCATGGTCCGGATGTACGTGTCGGCCGTCTGCTCCATCATCGCGGCGGCCTCCTGGTACTCGCCGAGCGCGCGCAGCACGAAGGCCAGCCACTTCGCCATCTGGAGCGTCTGCTGGTCCTCGGCGCCGAACTTCTCGGTCCAGATCCGCAGGGCCTCGCGGGCCATCGCGGCGGCGCCCGCGTGGTCGCCCCAGGTGTGGAGGAACTCCACCATGCCGCGGATCAGCCGGCGCACCCACGGGTCCTCGCACTCCACCGCCCGCGAGCGCGTCACGTGCGGCAGCAGCTGCTGGTAGCGCGGCCAGAGCGCCCGCGAGGTCGGGTTGTTCGGGTTGGCGTCGGCGAGCAGGAGGTGGGCCCCGTGCCGCATGTCGGCCTGTTGCTGCGGGGACATGCGGTTGACGAGCACGGCCTGGACCAGCCGGTGCAGCTGAATGGTGTTGTGCCGGTGCTCGATGCGGGCCAGGGCGTAGATGTTGATCTCGCGGATGGCGCGGTTGAGCCGGATCGGGTCGCGCAGCGCCTCGTTCAGCTCGGGGGCGATGGTGGTGGTCCGCGCGTTGTTGAAGAACGAGCGGGAGATCGGCTCGGGGGCGAAGAAGGAGCAGACCTGGAGGAACTGGAGCGCCGCCGGGTTGCGCTGTTCGAGCTGGCGCAGCGAGACGTCCCAGGCGGCCGCGACCGACATGGGGTAGTCCGGCGACGGCACCAGTTCGAGCATCAGCTCGGCGATCTTGTCCTTGATCAGCCGCAGGTACTCGGGGACCGCCATGCCGGTGACGGCCTGCCAGGCGGCGGCCTGCTCGATGGCGAGGGGGAGGTCGCCCAGGGCCTCGGCGAGCAGGTCGGCGTCGGTGTCGCTGAGGTCGCGGGCGCGCCGGCGCAGGAGGGCCTTGCTCTCCTCGCGGGTGAAGATGTCGACGGAGAGCGTCCGGGCCACCCGGTCCCACTCCTGGTTCCGCGAGGTGATGAGGATCTTGCCGGTGCCGCCGGTGGGGAAGTAGGGGCGGACCGCCTCCACGTTCTCGGCGTTGTCGAAGACCAGCAGCCACCGGTCGTACGGGGCGCCGCGGCGCAGTGCCTCGCGGACGGCGGGGACGGCCTGGTTGGCCTCGTTGCTGACGTTCAGGCCCATCCGCTGGGCGAGTTCGGTGAGCGCGGTCAGGATCATCGTCGGCTGCTCGGAGGGGATCCACCAGACGATGTCGTAGTCGTGCGCGTAGCGGTAGACGTACTCGATGGCGATCTGCGACTTGCCGACGCCGCCCATGCCGTGCAGGGCGTGCGGCAGCACCGCCGAGGTGTCGCCGGTGAGCAGCTGCTCGCGGACCTGTTCCAGGAGGTCCTCGCGGCCGACGAAGTTCGGGTTGTGCGGGGGGACGTTGCCCCAGATGGCGGGGACGGCCTGGCGCTGCCGCGGGCCCGGCCGGGCCGGGACGGGAGCGGTCACGGTGAGCGGCGGGTCCGGGCGGCGGCTGTCGCCCTCCGGCATCGCGTCGGGACTCGGCGCCGGGATCGAGGCACCCGGGGAGCCGTTGACGGTCGGGGTGTTCTCGGTCGGCTGCTGAGGAGCGGTGATGTCGGTCATGGGGCCGTCCATGTCGGGATCTACGGGGTTGGTGGGGACATCGTGGACCAAAGCGGAGGGGTCCTCCATGACGGACACTCCCGGGGAACCGCCCTCCAGGGCCGCGCTGATCCGGTTCGCCCGGCGGAGGTAGGGGCCGGACAGGGCGCGCAGGATCGCCAGTTCGACGCGGAGGAAGGGGAGGCTCTCCGGCGTCGGCGGGGCGACCGGTGTCTCCTCGGGGGTGAGGAGGGCGCCGCGCAGCCCCCGTGCCGCCTCGGAGCGGTCGCCGAAGAAGTCGGCGACCGAGCGGGCCACGCGTGCCGTGTCCGCGCGCATGGCGCCGGCCAGGAGCGCCTCGCGCGCCCCGGCGACGAAGTCGAGCGGCGTGGTGACGGCGGGCCCCGCGGCGGCGGGCTCCTCCACCAGCCCGCTGAGGAACAGCTCGGCCACGTGCACCGGTTGGGCCTCCGGCACGAGGCGCCGCCGCACGTCCCGGACGAGCAGCGGATCGAGGACGGCGGCGGCCAGGTGGGTCGCGAGCCGGAAGGCGGTGGGGGTGGCGTGGCTGCGGAAGCGGCGCAGCCGCTCCTGCACGCTGGGCGGGGAGGGGGCGGGCGGCGGTTCGTCGGGGGCGGGTGCGGTCCGTTCGGCCGCGCCGAGCAGCAGGACGGCGGCGGGCGTCCAGCCGGACACCTCGCCGGCCACCAGGGAGGCCCACCGGCCCAGCCAGTCGGCGTCCAGTTCGAGGACGGGGACCGGGATCCGCCAGGCGGTGGGCGGCGGGGCGAAGGGATCGCGCTCCTCGGGCGGGAAGCGTACGGCGAGTTCGTCGTTGCGGGCGGCGGGGCGCGGGCTGCGGAGCCGTACCCGCCAGGGGACGAGGGCGGTGCGGTGCCAGTCCCGCTGGGAGAGCAGATGGACCACCGCCGTCGGCCCGGCCGCCGCCCACCGCTCCAGGGCGGCCTGGCCGGCGCCGCCGCGCCACAGCGGGCCGAGGGCGTCGGTGAGGACGAGGACGATCCGGCGGCCGGTGCGGTCCACCAGTTCGGCGGGGTCGCCGCCGGCGCCGTCGTCCCCGCCCTGGCGGCGCAGGACGGCCCGGGGCCCGTCCGGGGTCTCGCGCAGGCCGAGGCGGTGGACCCGGACGTCCCGGAAGGCGCCGAGCTGTTCGGTGACGGCGGTGAGTTCGGCGACCGTCTGCTCCCAGATGGCCATGGTGGCGTGGTCGTCCACGACGAGGACCAGGTCGAAGCGGCGTTCGCCGACGGGCCGGGTGTACGGCAGCCACAGGCCGTCCTCGGCGGCCCGTTCGACGGTGGCCTCCTCGTCGAGCTCGACCTCGGTCCCGGAGGGTGCCAGCTGCCTCAGCGGCCGCAGTCGGCGGCCGATGTCCGGGGCGTCCCGCAGGTCGGGCAGCGCCTCGGCCCCGACGGGGACGGGCTGCCGGGCGTCCGCGGGGGCCGTCGTCCGGGGCGGCGGTCCGCCGGGCGGTCCGCCCGGCGGGGGAGGCGGGCCCGGCGGGCCGGGGCGGTGGTCGGGCGCCGGGTCCGCTTCCGACCGGGCGGGCCGCTCCTCGGGGAACGTACGGGAGTCGGGGGGCGGGGGGATCAGCTCGGGCGGGGTCTTGGGGCGGGGCTGCGGCGGCTCGGTGGACTCGGGGAGCGCGGCCGCGAGCTTCTGGTAGGCGTGCAGCCAGAGGATCTCCGCCACCTCGAAGGGTTCGGGCAGGGAGCGGGCGGCGTCGTCCATCAGGGTGCCCCCGACAGCCGGCGCCAGAGCGCGTCGAGCAGTTCGTCCCAGGCCTTGTCGTCGCCGCGGACGCCGGCCGTGCGCAGGTAGACGGCGTTGAGCAGCTGGTCGGCGGCGAGTCCGCCGTGGTCCCTGCTGCGCTCCACGAACTCCCGGACCAGCCGGTCGTGGCGGCCTTCGTGGTCCTGGAAGTGGGCGGTGACCATGGCGGCGAGCTGGTCCTCGCGGGGCGGCGAGACGTCGAGGCGGACGCAGCGGCGGAGGAAGGCGGGCGGGAACTGCCGCTCGCCGTTGCTGGTGATGACGATGAAGGGGAAGGCCCGGCAGCGGACCAGGCCGTCGACCACGGGGACGGTGCCGTCGGGGTCGTCGGTGTGGACGTGGGAGACCGGCTCCCGGCGGCGGGCGCGGACCAGTTCGGGGATGGTGTACGTGCCGTTGTCCAGCACGTGCAGGAGGTCGTTGGGCAGGTCGATGTCGCTCTTGTCCAGCTCGTCGATGAGCAGGACGCGCGGCAGTTCGTACGGCAGCAGGGCGGTGCCGAGCGGCCCGAGACGGATGAAGTCGCCGATCCTGGCGCCGGGTTCGGCCCCCGGTTCCGGGTCCGCCCCGGGCGCGGGGTCCGGGGCGGCGGCGGGCCTGAGGTGGCCGAGGGAGGCCTGGGCGCGGCCGATGGCGTCGTACTCGTACAGGCCGGAGCGCAGGGTGCTGCGCGAGGTGATGCCCCAGTGCAGGACGCGCCCGAGGCCCAGTTCGCGGGCGACCAGATAGGCGAGGGTGGACTTGCCGATGCCGGGGCGGCCGGTCACCAGGAGCGGCCGGCGCAGCAGCAGCGCGGTGTTGACCAGGTCGATGTCGTGGGCGTCCTGCCGCGGGGTGGCACGGCCGGCGGGGCCGAGCCTGCGGTCGGTCTCGGCGCTGTCCGCCGGCACCGGGGGCAGCACGGGGCCGCCGTCGAAGCTCCGCCAGCCGGGTGGCTTCGGCAGCACGTCGCCGAGCCGGATGTCGGCCAGCGGCTGCCCGGTGCCCCGGTAGATCCACCAGCTGCGGCTGGTCACGGGGCCTGTGGTCCGGCCGTCCCCGGCCGGGTGGTGGACACCGCTCATGTCTCCCCCTCCTCGTGGTGTCCGCCGCGGACGCCGTCGAGGTCCGCCCCGGGGGAACCGGACCAGTCCACGAGGCGGTTGGGGTCGTCGAAGAGGACGGCGAGGTGCCGCCCCACGTGGACGTCCCGCTGACCGGCGGCGGCGGTGGCCGCGTCCTTGCGCAACTGGTGGACGCGTTGCGGCAGTTCGATCGCTTTCCCTCTCAGGAGCCGTTTGGCCCGTTTGCGGAAGTCGGCGGGGGCCGCCGGGCGCCGGTCCCAGACGGCCATCGGCACGCCCGCGTAGAGGGCCTCGACCAGGGAGGCGTGGCTGCCGTCCCGGTCCCGCTCGGTGGGCAGCGGCGGGGCGCTGAGGACGACGGAGACGTACCGCTCCTCGGCGGTGAGCTTGCTGTTCCAGCGCTCGCGGTCGTGGTTGCGGTCGCCGACGGTGTCCCAGTGGCAGGCGGTGTCGGGGCTGTCCAGCGCCCGCTGCCAGCGGTTGTGCCAGCGCCGGTGGAACTCCTTGGCCCGCATGCGCTCCAGGCTGCGCAGCACGACGGGATAGGTGAGGCAGAGGGCGGCGGAGGCGTGCGGCCGGAAGGCGACCTGGGTCCATTCCAGGGGTTCGTTCAGCAGCTCGACCGGGAGGACGAACTCCAGGACCGGCCGTCCCGGCTGCCGCGCCCAGTCGTGCTCGGCCCGCTGGAGCAGCCGCTCCACGGCGGCGGGCACCTCGTCGAGGGAGACCAGCCGGTCCTCGCCGCGCTCCGGCCGCCAGGGGCCCGGGCGCATCTGCCGCCAGTGGGACAGCAGGTACCGGTCCGGGTCCATGGCGCTTCTGCACAACTGGACAACGACACAGGCGGGGGCGGGTTGTGCCGTGCGCCGTTCGGCGAGACCGGTCCGCACGGCCACCAGGGCGGCGCGCCGTTCGAGCCTCTTGGCCTGGATGTCGTTCCACTCGCGCAGCCCGGCGGCGGTCCGCGCGTCGGCCGGGCCGCCGTCGTCGAGCCCGGCGGCCACGTGCTCGACCAGGACCATGGTGGGGAGCAGGCCGTCGGGGCGGGTGTTGGCGCGGCTGAGGTAGTCGAAGGCCTCGGCGAGGGTGGTGACGGGCCGGCCGGGGAGCGGGAGGCCGTCGGCGGCGGCGTAGAGCAGGCCGTGCGCGTCGAGGTGGCGGACGCGGGCGAGGAGGCCGGTGACCGCGAGGGCCTCGGCGTCGGGGAGGGCGGGGAGGACCGCCGCCGTCGGGGTGGCGGCGATCAGCTCGCGGACCCGGAGGGCGGGGGAGGAGCCGCCGTCGTACAGGGCGAGGGCGGCCGCCAGTTCGTGCAGTCCGCCGGGCTCGCGGCGGCAGTACCGGACGATCTCCAGGATCCCGGACCGGGGGCGGTTGTGGCGGGGGATGTCGGCGGCCGCGGGTAAGCGGTCCGCCAGGGTGTCGATGAGGAGGCCGCGGCCCTCGGTGGTCTCCAGACCCGGTACCGCGCTCAGCTGGTCGACGAGCTCACGCGTGAGATCCGACGCGTGGGCGCCGTGGCCCTCGTCGTACAAAAGCCCCCCCGTCACGGCTCCGGTGTTTCTCCGACTCCCGATCGCGCCTGGGTAGTTCGGGCGCCGTCGCCCTGTCGTCCAGGGTATGGCGAGGCCCGGAGACGTCGCCACCCTGTTCGACGGGTTCCTCCCCCGGAATCGCCGGGACTACTCGACGACGAGGTCCACGGTGATGTTGCCGCGGGTGGCCTTGGAGTAGGGGCAGAAGGCGTGCGTCTTCTCCAGGAGGGCACGGCCGGCCTCGCCCTGGAGGTGGTCGGGGAACTCGGCGCGCATGACGACGGCGAGGCCGAAGCCGCCGTCGGCGGCGTCCTTGCCGAGGGAGACCTCGGCGGTGACGGAGGCCTCGGAGACGTCGATCTTCTCCTGGCGGGCGACGACGCCCATGGCGCTGGCGAAGCAGGCCGCGTAGCCGGCGGCGAAGAGCTGCTCGGGGTTGGTGCCCCGGCCGTTGCCGCCGAGGGCCTGCGGGTGGGCGAGGGGGAGGTCGATGTGGCCGTCGGAGCTGACGGCGCGGCCCTCGCGGCCGTTGGCGGTGGCGACGGCGGTGTAGATGGCGTCCATGAGGTCTTCCGTTCCTGTTCCTCGGGAAGGGCTGGTCCCTTATTTGTAGCGCACGATTTAGTTGTGCACAACTGAATCGTGCGCGGAAGGTACCTCGCGTACCCTGGGGGCATGGAGACGCTCGACACGGTCCCGGACGAGGACTTCCTTCGGCTCGACCACCAGATCTGCTTCTCGCTGCACGCGGCGACCCGCGCCTTCAACGGCGTCTACCGCGAGGCGCTCAAGGAGCTCGGGCTCACCTACCCCCAGTACCTCGTCATGCTCGTCCTCTGGGAGCACGGCGAACTGCCCGTGAAGGGCATCGGCGAGCGGCTGCGGCTCGACTCCGGCACCCTGTCGCCGCTGCTCAAGCGCCTGGAGGCGGCCGGATACGTCGAGCGCCGGCGCAGCGCGGAGGACGAGCGCTCCGTCACCGTCCGCGCCACCGGCGCCGGCGCGGAGCTCCGTGAGCGGGCCCTCGGCGTGCCCCGGCGGATCGCCGCCGCCACCGGCCTCGACCTCGCCGAGATCGCCGAGCTGCGCGACCGGCTCGGCGCCCTCGCCGCCCGCCTCGACGGCATCGACCCCGACGCGCTGCGCCCCTCCTGCGGCTGACCGCCCCGGCCCACCCGGGGCGACAGGAAATGTAAGGGCCGAATCTCGGAGGCGTTCCTATACTCACCCCATGTCCGAGATCACCATCCGCCGCGCCACCGCGGCCGACTCCAAGCGGCTGACCCGGCTCGTCCGGGGCTCCGCCGCCTACCGGGGGCCGTACGCCGTCATGGTCGACGGCTACCGGGTCGGCGGGGCCTACATCGAGCACCACCCGGTCCACGTCGCCGTGGACGCGGACGACCGCGTCCTCGGCTTCTACGCGCTCCTGCTCGACGAGGCCGAACTCGACCTCGCCTTCGTCGCCGACTCCGCCCAGGGCCTCGGCATCGGCCGTCTGCTCATGGCCCACATGAACCGCGCCGCCCGCGCCGCCGGCCTCACCGCCGTCCGGGTCGTCGCCCACCCGCCCGCCGAGGAGTTCTACCTGCGCACCGGCGCCCGCCGCACCGGCACCGTCGCCGCCTCCGGACGCATCCACTGGGACCGGCCCGAGCTCACCTACGACCTCACCGGCCCCGCGGACCCCGCCGATCCCGCCGGTCCCGTCGCGGACGCCTCGTGACCGGCGTCGAGGCGCCGCAGGAGGAGAAGCGGCGGATCTTCGCCGACCTCACCCCGCTGCGCACCTCCGCCGACTACCGCCGCCTCTGGTTCGGGAACACCGTCTCCTGGGTCGGCCAGGGCATGACCACCCTGGCGATCTCCCTCCAGGTGTACGACATCACCGGCTCGGCCTTCTCCGTCGGCCTCGTCGGCCTCTTCTCCCTCGTCCCGCTCGTCGTCTTCGGCCTCTACGGCGGCGCGATCGCCGACACCGTCGACCGGCGCACCCTCGGACTCGTCGGCGCCACCGGCGCCGCCGCCCTCTCCGCCGCGCTCGCCGCCGCCGCCTTCGCCGGCTTCCACCGCGTCTGGTTCCTCTACGCGATCGTCGCCCTCCAGGCCGTCTGCGGCGCCCTCAACGCACCCGCCCGCAGCGCCATGATCCCCCGCCTGCTCCCGCCCGAGCAGCTGCGCGCCGCCAACGCGCTCAACTCCATGGTCATGACCTTCGGCACCCTCGTCGGACCCAGCCTCGGCGGGGTCGTCGTCGGCTTCGCCGGCTACCAGACCGCCTACACGATCGACGCCCTCGCCTTCTTCGCGAGCCTGTACGCGATGTGGCGGCTGCCCTCCATGCCACCGGAGCACACCGGGGCGAAGAGGGCCTCCGTCCTGGACGGGCTGCGCTTCCTCGGCACCCGCCCCAACCTGCGGGCGACCTTCGTCTCCGACCTCTTCGCGATGATCCTCGCCCAGCCGAAGGCGCTCTTCCCCGCCGTCGCCGTCCTCTGGTTCGGCGGCGACGCCAAGACCACCGGCCTCCTCGTCGCCGCACCCGCGTTCGGCGCGCTCCTCGGCGGGGTGATCTCCGGCTGGCAGAACCGGATCCGCCGCCACGGGCAGGCCATCCTCGTCTCCGTCGCCGCCTGGGGCCTCGCGATCGCCGCCTTCGGCCTCAGCCGGAACCTCTGGATCGGACTGCTCTGCCTCGCCGTCGCCGGATACGCCGACACCTCGTCGATGATCTTCCGCAACACGATGATGCAGGTCGCCGCCCCCGACGAGATGCGCGGCCGGCTCCAGGGCGTCTTCATCGTGGTCGTCGCCGGCGGGCCCCGGCTCGGCGACTTCGTGGCCGGCTCCGTCGCCGACCTCACCTCGCCCACGCTCGCCGTCACCGGCGGCGGACTCGCCTGCGTCCTCGGCATCGGCGTGTTCTCCCTGTACGCGCGCGGTTTCCGGCGGTACGACGCACTCGACCCCCAGCCCTGAACCCCCCTCGACCGCCTGGCGGTTGGCCGCCACGGCACATAGCCGCCAGCCGGGACGGGGGTCAACTCCCGTCCCCAGCGGCCAGACTCCTCGCGGATCCGGAACCTCCACCCCCGAACCCCCGGGTCCGCGAGGAGTCGTTCGATGACCGCACCGCTGACCAGAGGGAGGGCCGGGCTGATCGCCGCGGGCGTCTCCCTCGTGCTGCTCACGGCCGGGCAGACCGCCGCCGCGCCGGGCGCCACGGCCGCCGCCGTGCCCGGCACCTTCACCGGCCCGGCCACCGCCACCACCGCCACCACCGTCACCCTCGTCACCGGCGACCGGGTCACCCTCACCGCGCTCGGCGACGGCCGGCGGACCGTCACCGTCGACCGGGCGAAGGGCGCCACCGGGGCCGTCCGCACCCAGGTCACCGACGGCCGGGTCAGCGTCGTCCCCGACGAGGCCCGGGCCCTCCTCGCCGCCGGCGTCCTCGACCCGCGCCTCTTCGACGTCACCGGCCTCGCCGAGCAGGGCGTCACCGGTGCGCTCCCGCTGATCGTCACGTACGGCAAGGGGACCCGCGCCGCCGGCGCCCCCCGCGGCACCGAGACCGTCCGCGCGCTGCCCAGCGTCGGCGGCGCCGCCGTCACCGCCACCGACCCGGCCGCCTTCTGGCGCTCCCTCACCTCCCGGCAGGCCCGCGCCGCCGCCCCCGCCAAGGTCTGGCTCGACGCCCGGGTACGGGCGGCCATGGCCGACTCCAACGCCCAGATCGGCACCCCGAAGGCCTGGGAGGCCGGGCTCACCGGCAAGGGCGTCAAGGTCGCCGTCCTCGACACCGGCGTCGACGCCTCCCACCCCGACCTCGCCGGCCGGGTCGCCGAGTCGAAGTCCTTCATCGCCGGCGAGGAGGTCGCCGACCGCAACGGCCACGGCACCCACGTCGCCTCCACCGTCGGCGGCAGCGGCGCCGGCTCCGACGGCGCGGAGAAGGGCGTCGCCCCCGGCGCCACCCTCGCCGTCGGCAAGGTGCTCAGCGACGAGGGCTCGGGCACCGAGTCGCAGATCATCGCCGGCATGGAGTGGGCCGCCAAGGACATCGACGCGAAGATCGTCTCGATGAGCCTCGGCTCCCGCGAGGGCAGCGACGGCACCGATCCGATGGCCCGGGCCGTCGACACCCTCTCCGCCGAGACCGGCGCCCTCTTCGTCGTCGCCGCCGGCAACTCCGGTGCCCCCGGCACCATCGGCTCGCCCGGCGCCGCCGACTCCGCCCTCACCGTCGGCGCCGTCGACTCCGCCGACGAGGCCGCGTACTTCACCAGCCAGGGCCCCCGCCACCGCGACCAGGCCCTCAAGCCGGACCTCTCCGCGCCCGGCGTCGGCATCCTCGCCGCCCGCTCCGGGCTCACCGAGGGCACCGGCCTCTACACCTCGATGAACGGCACCTCCATGGCGACCCCGCACGTCGCCGGAGTCGCCGCCCTGCTCGCCGAGCAGCACCCCGACTGGACCGGCGCCCAGCTCAAGAACGCCCTCATGTCGAGCTCCAAGCCCCTCGACGCCTCCGCGTACGCCCTCGGCGCCGGCCGCGTCGACGTCGCCGCCGCCATCGCCGCGGACGTCACCGCCACCGGCTCCGCCGACCTCGGCTTCCTCGCCTGGCCCTACGAGGAGAACAAGCCGGTCACGAAGACCGTCACCTACACCAACTCCTCCGACGCGCCCGTCGAGCTGACCCTCGCCGTTGAGGGCATGCCCGCCGGCACCGCCACCCTCGCCGACACCACCCTCACCGTCCCGGCCCGCGGCACCGCCTCCACCACCGTCACCGGCGACGGCACCGGCGCCCCGGTCGGCACCAGCTCCGGCCGGATCACCGCCACCGCCGGCGGCGCCCCGGTCGCCCACACCGCCCTCGGCCTGGTCAAGGAGGAGGAGCGCTACACCCTCACCGTCCACGTCAAGGACCGCGACGGCGCCCCCGCCGCCGCCGGCCTCGGCCTGCGGAACCTCACCACCGGCACCGACCCCTTCCCCGCCTCCGTCGGCGACTCCGGCACCGTCGAACTGCGCCTGAAGCCCGGCACGTACACCGTCGACACCTTCCTCGACGTGCGCGGGGCGAAGGGCGCCGACTCCCTCGGCCTCGGCTTCCTGGCCGCCCCCGAGGTCGTCCTCGACCGCGACCGCGAGATCACCCTCGACGGCCGGCGCCTGCGCGAGATACGCGCCGACGTCGAGAAGCGCACCGAGACCCGCCAGCTGGTCATGGAGTACGACCGCGAGGCGAACGGCGTCTCCTACACCGACATCGTGCAGGTGCCCCCGCTCTACGACTCGCTCTTCGCCGCGCCCACCGCGCCCGTCACGAGCGGCACCTTCGAGTACCGCACCGTCTGGCGGCTCGGCAAGCCCCTCCTGGAGGCGAACGTCGGCGGCGACCGCCTCGCCGACCTGCGCCCGCAGGCCGGCGCCGGCCTGCTCGAAGGCCGCCACCGCCTCCGCCTCGCCGACGCGGGCACCGGCACCCCCGCCGAGTACGCGGACCGGGACGTCACCGGTAGGGCCGTCCTCGTCCGCCTCGCCCCCGGCGCCGATCCCGCCGAGGCCGCCCAGACCGCCCAGGACGCCGGCGCCGGGGCCCTGATCGTCACCGACGACGCCGCGGGCCGGCTCATGAAGTGGTTCGGCACCGCCGACCACCAGGAACGCCCGCTGCCCGTCGCCACCGTGAACCGCGCCGACGCCGCCCGGATCGCCGCCGGCGCCGCCCGCGGCGAGCGGATCGACCTCACCGGCACCCGCTTCACCCCGTACGTCTACGACCTCTCCGAGGGCCACCCCGGCCGCATCGGCACCGACCTGGTCTTCCGGCCCGGCGACCGGGACCTCGCCACCGTCCGCTCCACCTTCCGCGCCCCCACCGGCCGCGAGGAGGACGGCGGCGAGTTCCGCTACTCCCTCACCGACTCCTTCCCGGTCGGCGTCGGCTTCAAGGAGCGGATCGGCTTCCCGGCCGAGCGCACCGAGTACGTCTCCACCGGCACCGGCCAGCAGTGGCACGAGTCCGTCGACCTCGGCACCTCCCTGGAGCAGCGCGGCGGCCGCTCCGTCTACCGCGGCGGCTCCACCGTCCGCCTCGACTGGTTCGGCCCCGCCTGGCACCCCTGGCTCGGCACCGGCCTCGGCTGGGGCCAGCAGCGCGCCGGCAACGACCTGCGCTTCAACACCCCCGGCTGGGGCGACTCCGGCACCGACCACACGGGCTTCGGCGACGTGTGGGGCGACGACACCATGACCCAGTACACCGAGGTGTTCGTGGACGGCGTCTCGAAGGGCCGCAGGACGGGCTCCGGCTACAACCTCTGGGACGCGCCCGCCCAGGAGGCCACGTACAAGGTCGTCACCGAGACCGCCCTCGACCCCGCCCGCTGGCGGCTCGGCGCCGAGGGCCGCGCCGAGTGGACCGTCCGCTCCGCCGAGACCCCGGCCGACCGGTACACCTTCCTGCCGATGCTCAACCTCGGCTTCGACCTCGACACCGACCTGTACGGGAACGTCCGGGCCGGATCCCGGCTCCCCGTCGGCGTCTTCGCCGAGTACGTGAAGGGCGCCGCCGGCACCGGTACGGTCACCGGCGCCCGCCTGGAGGTCTCGTACGACGACGGCGCCACCTGGAGCGGGGTGCCCCTCCGGAAGGGCCGCGGCGCCTCCTGGACCGGCGAGCTCCGCGTCCCGTCCGGTGCGGCGGCCGTCTCCCTGCGGGCCGGTGCCACCGACGACCGGGGCGGCTCCGTCACCCAGGAGCTGATCCACGCCGTCGGCGTGAGGTAGCCCGACGGAGGGAGGAGGGCCGGACCCCCGGGGTCCGGCCCTTCGCCGTCACCCCCGCGGCAGCCGCTTCTTCAGGATCTTCCCCAGGTCGTTGCGGGGGAGCGCGTCGAGGAACCGGACCTCCCGGGGCCGCTTGTGCGGGGCGAGCAGCCGGGCCACATGGTCGGCCAGCTCCTCCGCACCCGGCGGGCGCGCCGGATCCGCCGGGACGATCCAGGCCACGATCCGCTCGCCCAGGTCCGGGTCGGGCTCGCCGGTGACGGCCGCCTCCCGGACCCCCGGGTGGTCGAGCAGGGCGTTCTCGATCTCGCCCGCCCCGATCTTGTAGCCGCCGCTCTTGATCAGGTCGGTGGCCTTCCGGCCCACCAGCCGGATCGTCCCGTCGGCCTCCCGCACCGCCATGTCGCCGGTACGGAACCAGCCTTCCCGGAACGCCTCCGCCGTCGCCTCCGGCCGGTTCAGATAGCCGGAGAAGAGGTTCGGGCCGCGCACCTCCACCTCGCCGACCGTCTCCCCGTCGGACGCGGCGAGCACCGAGCCGTCCTCCTCCACCAGGCGCACCTCCACGCCCGGCAGCGGCGTCCCCACCGTGCCGGGGCGCGGCGGGCCGCCGGGCCGGACGCTGGTGTTCATCAGCGTCTCGCTCATCCCGTACCGCTCCACCACCGTCCGGCCCGTCGCCGCCGCGATCCGCTCGTGGTCGTGCACCGGTAGCGCCGCCGACCCCGACACCAGCAGCCGCGCCCCCGACAGCGCCTCCACCAGGGCCGGGTCGCCGGGCAGGGCGTCCGCGAGCCGGTGGTACATGGTGGGGACGCCGAAGAGCATCGTGCCGCCGTCCGCCAGCTCCCGGGCGACCCCCTCGGCGGAGAAGGAGCCCAGGTACCGGACCTCGCCGCCGCGCCGCAGCGGGCCCAGGACGCCGAGGACCAGGCCGTGCACGTGGAAGAGCGGCAGCGCGTGCACCAGGACGTCGTCCGCCGTCCAGGACCAGACCTCGGCGAGCGCGTCGAGGGAGGCGGCGACCGCCCGGCGGGAGAGCAGCACGCCCTTCGGCGGTCCCGTGGTGCCGGAGGTGTAGACGATCAGCGCGGTCGCCTCCGGGTCCACGTCCGCCGGCGCGGGGGCGGGGGACGGCCCGTCGAACCCGACGGCGATCCGGGGGAGGCCGTCGAGCGCGGCCGGCAGCTCGTCCTCCGGGCCCGCGAGCACCGCGTCCGGCGCGCTGTCCCCGAGGATGTGCGCCAGCTCCCGCTCGCCGGAGCGCGGATTGAGCGGCACGGCGGGGACGCCGGCGAGCAGCGCCGCCACGGTGGCCACCGCCGTCCGGGCGGTCGGCACGGCCCACACGGCGACCCGCCGGACGTCTCCGAGCCGGGCCGCGAGCCCCCCGGCGGCCCGGGCCAGCTCCTCGTACGAGAGCGAGACCGGGCCGTGGCGCAGGGCGGGGCGGTCGGTCGGGGCCTCCAGGGCCGGGAAGAGGGCACTCACCGGTCGTACTCCTCGGGTCGCAACGGAAAACGCGGCTGCCTAGGTCCTGTTGTCGAGCCTCTGCCCGCTTTACAGGCTGGAGTTCGACGACGGGGCCCAGGGGCATTCTGCCGCCCCGTCAGGTCCTCCCGGCCGTGACCTTCGTCGCCCCGGGCGCCGGCTCGCCGCCGCCCGGCCGGATCCCGCGCATCCGCCCGTACGCGTACACGCAGCCCGCGAGTGCCAGGTCGGAGAGGAGCATGAAGCCGATCGAGTACGAGTCCTTGGCGCTGTAGATCGCGCCCATCACCAGCGGCGGGACGAAGCCGCCGAGGCCGCCCATCGCGCCGACGATGCCGGTGACCGAGCCCACCTGGGCCTGCGGGGTCACCTGCGAGACCAGCGCGAAGACCGAACCGCTCGCGGTACCCAGACCGGCCGCCATGACCAGCAGGGCGATCGTGCCGCCCGGGTCCAGCTTCGGGTCGAAGGCCTGGACGATCGCGAGGAGGGCGACGACGCCGAGCGCCCAGGAGGTGACGACCGCCGGGTGGACCCGGTCCGACAGCCAGCCGCCGATCGGCCGGAAGACGACGGTGACCAGGGCGAATCCGGCCGCCTTGGTGCCCGCGTCGGTCGGGTCGAGGTCGTACCAGGTCTTCAGGTACGTCGGCAGGTAGACGCCGAAGGCCACGATGCCGCCGAAGCCGATCGCGTACAGCGCCGACAGCTCCCAGGTCACCCGCAGCCGGCCCGCCGAGCCCAGCCGGGACGTCAGCGAGGCGGCCGGCACCGGCCGGTCGGGACGGTCGGTGATGAGGACGGCGGCGAGCACCGCGTAGGCGGCGAGCGCGATCGCCACCACGACGAACGGCAGGTTCTCGCCGTGCTTCGCGATCCGGGGCGTGAAGTAGCCGGAGAGCGCCACACCGCCCATGCCCATGCCGAACACGCCGAGCGCCAGGCCCCGCTTCTCCGGCGGGAACCACGAGTTGACCAGCGGGATGCCGATCGCGAAGGTCGTGCCGCCGAGGCCGAGGAGGAAGCCGACCACGAGCATCAGGCCGTAGGAGTCCTTCACCACGATCAGCAGCAGCACGGGGACGATCGTCAGCGCGGACACGAGCGGGAACATCAGCTTCGCGCCGTACTTGTCGGTCAGCGCTCCGGCCGGGATCCGGCCCACCGAGCCGACCAGGACCGGCACGGCGACGAGGAAGGACTGCTGGAACGAGCTGAGGCCCAGCCGCTCGCCGTACCAGCTGCCGAGCGGTGCGATCAGGTCCCAGGCCCAGAAGGTGAGCGTGAAGCCGATGGTGGCCATCACCAGGTTGCGGTAGGCCGCGGCGGTCGGGGGCTTGGCGTCGGGGTTCACCCCCTCAGTCAAGATCCGGCGCCACGGCCCGGCGCGCCGGACTGCTCCGTCCGGGGGCCCGGCGTGATCCGGAAGGGACGGCCTAAGGCCAGGTCACCGTCGTCGGCGGGGTGCCGTCGTCCTCGACGCGCAGCCAGGCGCCCCCGTCGCCGACGCCTACGTCCACCGTGATCCGCCCGATCCCGGGCCGCCGGTGGGCCGCCGCCAGCGCCCCGCGCAGCGCGCCGAGGAGCCCCCGCGCCTCCGGCTCCGCCACCAGCGTGTCCACCGCCCCGGTGAACCGCACCGACGGCTGGAAGCCGAGCAGCACCCCCGCCCCGCCGGTCTCGCGCAGCACCCGCCCCCGGAAGGTCGCCGGCGCCTCGGCCGGCGGCTGCTGGAGGGCGAAGATCGTCGTCCGCACCTCCTGGATCGTGGAGTCCAGCTCGTCCACCGCCCTGCCCAGGAGCTCGGCCTCCTCGGCGGAGCCGCCGGCCCGGCGGCGGGTCGACTCCAGCATCATCTCGGTGGCGAACAGCCGCTGGACGACGAGGTCGTGGAGGTCCCGGGCGATCCGGTCGCGGTCCTCGAAGACGGCGAGCCGCTCCCGGTCGTGCCGGGCGTCCGCCAGGACGAGCGCGAGCGCCGCCTGCGAGGCGAACTGCGAGGCCAGCAGCCGGTCCACCGCCGAGTACGGTTCGGCGTCCCGGTCGCGGGGGAGCGCCAGGGTGCCGATCAGCCGCCCGCCGCTGCGCAGCGGCAGCATCATCGAGGGGCCGAAGCGGGAGCGGACCGGGGTGGTCATCCGGGGGTCGGTGGCGGAGTCCTCGACGAAGACCGGCTCCCCGCCGAGCAGGTGGACGAGGACGGCGGAGCCGGGCCGGATGGTGGTGCCGACCAGCTCGCCGGGGTCCCCGGTGGTGGAGGCCGTGACGATCTCCATGCCGCCCTCGGGGGTGGGCTGGAGGATCACGCCGGCGGCCGCGCCGGCGAGGATCCTCGCCTGCTCGGCGACGGTCATCAGGGCGTCCTCGGGGGACTCGCCGGTGAGCAGCGCCGTGGTGACGGCCGCCGCGCCCTCGATCCACCGCTCGCGCTGCCGGGCGGTCTCGTAGAGCCGGGCGTTGCCGATGGCGATGCCGGCCTGGGCGGCGAGGACCCGCAGCAGCGCCAGGTCCTCCTCGGTGAAGCCGCCCTCCTTCCCGGTGAGGTGGAGGTTGCCGAAGACCTGGGTGTGGACGCGGATCGGGACGCCGATGCCCTCGGCGCCGTCGTCGGGCAGCGGGCCGACGCGGGCCCGCTCCTCCTCGGTCATCCCGGTGGTGAAGAGCCCGGTGAGCCGGGGGCGCTCGGGGTCGACGACCCGGAGCGCCCCGTGGCGGGCGCCGACCAGTTCGGTGGCGGAGTCCACGAGGTGCTGGAGGGTGGCGCGGAGTTCGAGGTCCGTGCCGACGCCGAGGACGGCTTCGAGCAGCAGGGGCAGGCGGGCCTGCTCCCGCTCCGCGTCCCCGGTCACGTCCTCCTCCATGATCACCATGGTCTCATCCCGGCACGAATCGGACGATGTCGGGATTGGTCACTCCGTCAGGTCGTCGGCGTACGCCTGGTCGCGGCCCCGGCCGCCGTCGTGGTCCCGGTCCCGGTCCCGGTCGTCGTCCAGGCCGCGGTGGTCGCCCAGCGGGTCGAGGACCATCGGCTGGACCTTGCCCTCCAGCATCGCGCCGAGACCGAGCACGGCGCAGACGTCGGGGCGTTCGGCGATGTGCACCGGCATCCCGGTGGCGTCCCGCAGCATCTGGTCGAGGCCCGGGAGGAGCGCGCTGCCGCCGACCATCATGATCCCGCGGTCGGCGAGATCGGCCACCAGGTCCGGCGGGCAGTCCCGCAGCACCTTCCCGATGCCGTCGAGCACCGCCGTCAGCGGGGTGTGGATGGCCTCCCGCACGGCGGCCGTGTCGACGGTGACCGAGCGGGCCAGGCCGGTGGCCACGTCCCGGCCGTGGATCTCGGTGGAGGCCGGGCCGTGCGGGGTCAGGCCGTTGCCGTGCAGGGCGAGCTGGAGCGGACGCACCGACTGGCTCGGCAGCATCAGTTCGTGGTGGTGGCGCAGGTGCTGGATGATCGCGTGGTCGATGGCGTCGCCGCCGACCGGGATCCGCTCGGCGGTCACGATCGCGCCGAGCGAGAGCACCGCGACCTGCGTCGTCGCCGCCCCGCACACCATGATCATGGTCGCGGTCGGCTGCTCCACCGGCAGACCGCAGCCGACGGCCGCGGCGATCAGGGTGTCGACCAGCTCGACCCGGCGTGCCCCGAGCCCCACCAGGGTCTCGACGGCGGCCCGCTGGGCGAGCGGATCGCTGTCGTGGGGGGTGCAGGCGGCGGCGCGGAGGCGGGGCTTGCGGCGGAGCTGGCGGCGCAGCTTCTCGCCGAGGAGGTGGCGGAGCATCCGCTGGGCCATCTCGATGTCGACGACCGTGCCGCCGGAGACCGGACGCACCACCCGGATGTAGTCGGGGGTGCGGCCGGTCATCTTCTCGGCGAGCGCGCCGACCGCGATCAGCGCTCCGGTGCGGGTGTTGACGGCGGCGACGCTCGGCTCGTCGACGACGAGCCCGGCCCCCTTGACGAAGACCCGGGTGCGGGCGGCACCCAGGTCGACGGCGACATGGCAGCGGCGCAGCTGATCGAGGCTGACGGTCATGGCGGATCCTCCGGGGTGCGGTGCTGACACGGGCGAGGTGTCGCGGTTGGGGTTTCCTGTTGGCATCGTGCGACCGCCGGGCCCGCCGCGCGCGCTGGGCTGCGCCGCCCGGGGCCGGTGCGACGCCGGAGCGGGGGCCGGTGCGGCGGTGGCGAGGGAATGGCGAGGAGGATCAGGCGAACCGGGAGAATCGCGACGCCACGGCGTCCACCTGCGATTTCCTCACAAGATCCTCACGTCCTCGCCTACCGGGAGCCGAGGCACTCGTCCTAGCGTGCGAGCCCCATGGACTACTGCCACGCGTGCCGGCGGCATCTCAATGGGGCCCTCGCCTGTGCCGGGTGCGGGACTCCCGTGGAGCGGCTGCGGTACGACACCCCCCAGGCCCCGCCTCACCCCGCGCCTCACGAGGGCGCCGAGGCACCCGATCCGTACGGAGCCGGCCGGCCCTACGCGCCGGAGGTGTACGAGGCGCGGACGTACGAGGCGCAGGCGTACGAGGCGCGGGCGTACGAGGCGCGGACGTACGCGCCGGACCCGTACGCGTCCGCCGCGGCGCCGTACGCCCCTGCCCCGGAGGCTTCCGTTCCGGAGGAGGTGTCGACGGCCGGGCCCCTGGCGCCCGAGCACGTCTACGAGCTGGACGTGGTGGTGCCGCCGAGGGCGACCGGGGGGCGGGCCGCCGGCCGGGCCGCCACGCGGCGCGAGAAGGAGCGCTCCGGGCGTTCCGGGCGGGGCCGGACGGTCGCGGTGAGCGCGCTGGGCCTCGTCCTCGCGGCCGGGTCGCTGGGCCTGGCGAAGGCGGTCCTCGAGGAGCCGGAGGAGAAGGGCGGCGCCGCGACGGCGGTGGAGGAGCTGGAGGTCACCGAGACCCCCCTGCCGCCCGAGCTGCCGACCCGGAGTCCGGGCGTCGAGGACGCCGGGGACACCGGGGAAGCTGAGGGCGGGGACCGGGCGGACGGGGCCCCGGCGGCGCCCACCTCGCCGACGGGACGCCCGCGGCGGATCAGCACGGGGACGGGCGGCGGCTCCGGCGCGGGCGCCCCGGCCGCACCCGGAAAGGGCGGGGGTTCCGGCGACGGATCCGGTACGGGTACGGGTTCGGGCTCGGGCGCGGGGACGGGCTCCGGTACGGGGACGGGCTCCGGCACGGGCGCGGGCACCACGCCCGCCGGCCGGCCCTCCTCCGTCGCGCCCTCCTCCCCGGCGCCGTCCGTGCCGGAGGTCACCGCGGACCCGCAGGACGGGAACCCGGGCGGCACGCCGAGCGCCTCCGGCTCGCCCACCGCCCCCGCCGCGGGCGGCGCGAGCCCGTCCGCCCCGTCGAGCCCCCGGCCGACCGCGGCGACGCCGGCCCCGGAGCCCGCGGAGACCTGCACCCGCTTCCTGTGGTGGTGCGTCTAGCGGGCCTTCCCCCGGGCCCTACGGCAGCTCCGTGCCGACCATGCGGCGCAGCAGGTCGCGCAGGAGGGTGCGCTCGACGGCGGTGAGCTCGCCGAGCGGTTCCCTGGCGAAGTGGAGCGAGTCGCGCAGCCGGCGGGCGGTGTCCCGGCCCTCGTCGGTGGGCGCGGCCAGCTTCACCCGGCGGTCGGCCGGGTCCGGGCGCCGCTCGACCAGGCCCCGGGACTCCAGGCGGTCGATGATCCCGGTGACGTTGGAGGGCTCGCACTTGAGCTTCTCGGCGATCTTCCGCATCGGGGTGGGCTCCAGGGTGAGCAGCCCGAGGACGCGGGCCTGCGCGCCGGTCAGGGAGTGGGCCGCGGCGGCTTCCTCGTACTCCTGGTGGTAGCGCGCCACGACCGTGCCGATCAGCTCGACCACTTCGAGGGTCACGGGGTCGCTGTGTGAGGTGGGCATGAGCACCATCGTACTCCGATGCTTGACAACGTGAAATATTCAGGAGCATGGTTGTTTCAGCAAGTGAAGCTTTCCTGTTCGCCCCGGAGGTCCCCCCCATGACCGCACTGCCCGCCACCAGCCGCGCCTGGAACCTCGTCGCCCGCCCGCACGGCTGGCCCGCCCCCACGGACTTCGCCCTGCGCGAGACGCCGGTCGAGGCGCCCGCCGAGGGCCGGATCCTGGTGCGGAACCTCCACTTCTCGGTGGACCCGTACATGCGCGGCCGGATGAACGACGTGAAGTCCTACATCCCGCCGTTCAAGCTGGACCACCCGATGGACGGCGGCGCGGTCGGCGTCGTCGTGGCGTCGAACGCCGAGGGGTTCGCCGAGGGCGACCACGTCCTGCACGGCCTGGGCTGGCGCGAGTACGCCGACGTGCCCGCCCAGCACGCCACCAAGGTGGACCCGGAGCTCGCCCCCCTCTCCGCCTACCTCGGCGTGCTCGGCATGACCGGCCTGACCGCCTACGCGGGCCTCTTCGAGACCGCCTCCTTCAAGGAGGGCGACGCCGTCTTCGTCTCCGGCGCGGCCGGTGCGGTCGGCAGCCAGGTCGGTCAGCTCGCCAAGCTGGGCGGCGCCTCCCGGGTCATCGGCTCGGCCGGCTCCGACGAGAAGGTGAAGTGGCTGGTCGAGGAGCTCGGCTTCGACGCCGCCTTCAACTACCGCAACGGCCCGGTCAAGGACCAGCTCCGCGAGGCCGCTCCGGACGGCATCGACGTCTACTTCGACAACGTCGGCGGCGACCACCTGGAGGCCGCCATCTCCTCGCTCAACGTGCACGGCCGCGCCGCCATCTGCGGCATGATCGCGCAGTACAACGACACGGAGCCGGTCCCCGGCCCGCGGAACATGGCGATGATCATCGGCAAGCGGCTCCGCCTCCAGGGCGTCCTGGTCGGCGACCACTACGGCCTCCAGGCGAAGTTCGTCGAGGAGGTCGGCGCCCGGCTGCGCTCCGGCGAGCTGAAGTACCGCGAGACCTTCGTCGAGGGCATCGAGAACGGCGTGGACGCCTTCCTCGGTCTGCTCCGCGGCGACAACACCGGAAAGATGATCGTCTCACTGGACCGGTAGTCTGCCCTCAGCCGTCGCGATCGTGGGCGCGAGTCGAGACGGGGAGAAGAAGGTAGAAACCAGCATGTCCATCCAGCACTCCGACGTTCTCTACACCGCCGTCGCCACCGCGGAGAACGGCCGCGACGGCCGTGTCGCCACCGACGACGGCCGACTCGACGTCGTCGTCAACCCGCCCAAGGCCATGGGCGGCTCCGGCGAGGGCACCAACCCCGAGCAGCTCTTCGCGGCCGGCTACAGCGCCTGCTTCCAGGGCGCCCTCGGCGTCGTGGCGCGGAACGAGAACGCGGACATCTCCGGCTCGACGGTCACCGCCGAGGTCGGCATCGGCAAGAACGACGACGGCTTCGGCATCATCGTCAAGATCTCGGCCTCCATCCCGAACGTGGACGCCGAGACCGCCAAGAGCCTGATCGAGAAGGCCCACCAGGTCTGCCCGTACTCCAAGGCGACCCGCGGCAACATCACGGTCGAGCTCGCGGTCTGACCCGTACCGCACGTCCGTGCGGAGCCGGTGACCCGCCCCGATAGGCTGCGCGCATGCGCGATTTCGGGGCGGGTTTCGGTTATCTGGTCAAGGGCCAGAAGTGGGTGGTGCGGCACGGGCGCCAGTTCGGCTTCGGACTGCTGCCCGGTCTGGTGACGCTCGTGCTGTACGCCGGCGCCCTGGTCGGTCTCGGCTACGGCGCGGACGACCTGGTGACCTGGGCGACGCCCTTCGCCGACGACTGGTCCTCCCCGTGGCTCGGCCTCCTCCGCGACGGCCTGACGGCGCTCGTCTTCGTCTTCGGCCTCTTCCTCGCGGTCATCACCTTCACCGCCGTCACCCTCCTCGTCGGCCAGCCCTTCTACGAGTCCCTCTCCGAGGACGTCGACCGCGACCAGGGCGGCGAGGTCCCCGAATCAGGGCTGCCGCTCTGGCGCGAGCTGTGGATCTCCGCCCGCGACAGCCTGCGGATCGTCCTCCGGGTCGCCTTCTACGGCGTCCTCCTCTTCGCCTGCGGCTTCATCCCCGTCGTCGGCCAGACCGTCGTGCCCGCGCTCGGCTTCTGCGTCTCCGGCTTCTTCCTCGCCGAGGAACTGACCGCCGTCGCCCTCCAGCGCCGGGGCGTCGAACTCAAGGAGCGCCTGCCGCTGCTGCGCTCCCGCCGGGGCATGGCGCTGGGCTTCGGCGTCCCGCTCACCCTCGCCTTCCTCGTCCCCTTCGTGGCCGTCTTCCTGATGCCCGGCGCCGTCGCCGGCGCCACCCTCATGGCCCGTGACCTGCGCGGCGAGCCGAGCGGCGGGGACACCGCGAAGAACGACCAAGAAGGCGGCAACCTTTTCTCCCCGGGCGGCGACCAGGGGGTGCACCACAACCCCCACTGAGGAAGAGAACCATGACGTCACACAAGCGCAGGACGGGCCGCCGCAGGGCGCTCGTCGGCGGCCTGGCCGCGTTCGGAGCCACCGGCGCGGCCCTCGTCACGACCAGCCTGCTCGCCCCCGCGGGCGCCGCCCCGGCCGCCGCCCCCGCCTGGCCGACGGCCAAGGGCGACAAGCCGGTCGCCCGGACGATCGAGGTCTCCGGCACCTACGACGGCAAGCTGAAGCGCTTCTCCGGCACCGGCGAGCTCGGCTCCGGCGACCAGGGCGAGAGCCAGAAGCCGCTCTTCGTCCTCGCGGACGGCGCCGTCCTCAAGAACGTCGTGCTCGGCACCCCCGCCGCCGACGGCGTGCACTGCCTCGGCAGCTGCACCCTCCAGAACGTCTGGTGGGAGAACGTCGGCGAGGACGCCGCCACCTTCAAGGGGACCTCGGCCGGCGCCGTCTACTCGGTGTACGGCGGCGGCGCCAAGGGCGCCTCCGACAAGGTCTTCCAGTTCAACGGTGCCGGCAAGCTCGTCGTGACCAAGTTCCAGGTCTCCGACTTCGGCAAGCTCGTCCGCTCCTGCGGCAACTGCAAGAAGCAGTACAAGCGCACGATCATCGTCAACGACGTCGACGTCACCGTCCCCGGGAAGTCGCTGGTCGGCGTCAACGCCAACTACGGCGACACCGCCTCCCTGCGGAACGTCCGCATCCACGGCGACGCCAAGAAGAAGATCAAGCCCTGTACCCGCTTCACCGGCAACGACACCGGCAAGGAGCCCAAGGAGACCGGCTCCGGCCCCGACGGCACCACCTGCCGCTACACGGCCTCCGACGTCACCTACGACTAGACGTCGCCCGCCCCCGGGGGCACGGGCCTCCGGGCCGGTCACCCCGCCGTCAGGACCGGATGCAGTTCCGGCCTGGCGGCCCACCACTCCTGGTGGAAGCCGTTGTTGGCGACGTCCGCCAGGTACGCCTCCGCGGCCGCCCGGTACAGCAGCTCCGCGTGCCGGGCGGAGACGGCCGCGCGGTTCCAGGCGAGGCGGATGCGGCCGGTGACCGGGTCGCCCTCCAGCGGGCGCAGGACCGTGCCCTCGGTCGGCGGCGCGGTCGGCTGGCTCAGCGAGATCGCGCGGCCCGAGGCGATCAGGTCGTAGTGGATCTTCCGGTCGGCGACCCGGTGCCGCAGGGACGGCGTGAAGCCGGCCCGCTCGCAGGCGGCGACCAGCGCCTCCGGGCCGCCGTCGTCGTCCTCGACCAGCGTCATCCAGGACTCGTCCGCCAGCTCGGCCAGCGCGATCCGCTCCTTCGCGGCCAGCGGGTGGTCCGCCGACAGCCGCACGCAGAACGGTTCCTTCGCGATCAGCGTCCGGGCCGTCGTGCCCTCCGGCAACGGCACCTCGTGGTCGTTGACCTCGCCGTACAGCACCGCGTCGTAGCGGCCCGCGCCCAGCTGCCGGGTGAGCGTCGTCGCCGACTGCTCGACCGTCACCGCGATCTCCCGCCCCGCCACGACCTGTTCGAGCCCGACGAGCAGCCGGTCCACCAGGACCAGCAGGATGCAGCCGAGCCGCAGCGGCGTCGACGGGTCGGCGGCCCGCGCCCCCGCCGCCAGCGCGTCCATCTCGCCGAGCACGAGCCGCGCCTTCGACAGGACGAACTCGCCCAGCGGAGTGGGCTCCACACCCCGCCGCCCGCGCAGGAAGAGCTCCCCGCCCGCGACCCGCTCGATCCGCCGCAGCTGCGCCGAGAGCGCCGGCTGGGAGATGCCGAGGCGCTGCGCCGCGCGGCCCAGGCTTCCCGCCTCCGCAATCCGGCAGACGGCTTCCAGATGCCTCAACTCCAGCTGCATTTCAGCAGCGTACGCAGCACCGCCCGGCCGCACCATAACCCGCGTCTTATGCCCGGTGGGATGTCCCGAACACGCCATGTCCACGCCCATACTCGGCGCGACGATCCGACCTCCCCCACCCTGAACGGAGCACGACGTTGCACCCCACCAGACTCACGGCGGCCGTGGCCGCCCTGGCGCTCTCGGCGAGCCTCGCGACCGCCCTCGCCTCCACCGCCTCCGCCGCTCCCCAGGCGCAGCCGGCCCCGCCGGGCCAGGGCAGGTCCCTGGCCCTGGCGGCCGCGGACACGGCCGCCGCCAGCGGCCTCGACGAGCTGCGGCACGGCGCCGACGAGGACCTCGTCCGGACGTCCGTCACCCCGTGGGCGAACGGCCTCTACTACGCCGCCTACCAGCGGACGTACAAGGGCCTCCCGGTCCACGGCGGCGGCGACGGCGTCGTCCTGGCCGACTCCACCGGCAAGGTCCGCGACGTGAGCGGCAGCGCCGCCCCGGCCATCGAGGTCTCCACCAGCGCCAGGGTGACCGCCGAGAAGGCCCTCGCCACCGCGCGCGGCCAACTGGCCGCCGTGGAGAGCGCGAGCACCCCCGAACTGACCGTGCTCCTCAAGGGCGGCAAGCCCGTCCTCGCCTGGCACACCCTCGTCGTCGGCACCACCGCCGCGGACCTCCCGAGCTCGCTCGACACCTACGTCGACGCCCGCACCGGCAAGGTCGCCCGGGCCACCGACAAGGTCATGCACGCCGAGGGCCGCGGCTACCACAACGGCAACGTCACCATCGACACCGCCGCCTCCTCCATGACCGACACCAGCCGCGGCGGCTTCAAGTGCGGCGGCCAGAACGGCAGCGCGTACACCGGCTCCTCCCCGTGGGGCAACGGCGGCGCCAACGACCTCGTCACCGCCTGCGTCGACATCATGTACGCCGCCCAGCGCGAGTCGGACATGCTCAAGGAGTGGTTCGGCTACAACGGCATCGACGGACGGGGCGGCATGGTCCCGGCCCGCGCCGGACTCACCCAGGTCAACGCGTACTACGACGGTACGAAGACCACCTACGGGCGCAACCAGAACGGCACCAACCAGCTCACCGGCATCGACGTCGTGGCCCACGAGTACGGCCACGAGATCTTCGACCGCACCCCGGGCTCGGCCGGCTCGTCCAACGAGAACGGCGGCATGAACGAGTCCACCGGCGACATCTTCGGCGCGCTCACCGAGCACTACGCGAACAACCCGAACGACACCCCGGACTACACGGTCGGCGAGGAGCTCAACTTCACCGGCAACAACCAGCCGATCCGCAACATGTACAACCCCTCGCTCATCAACAACGACCCCAACTGCTACCCGCAGCTGACCTCCGGCACCGAGGTGCACGCCGCGGCCGGCCCGCAGAACCACTGGTTCTACCTCCTCGCCGAGGGCTCGAACCCGGGCGGCGGCAAGCCCAGCAGCCCGATATGTTCCGGCGGCCCGTCCTCCGTCACCGGCATCGGCATCCAGAAGGCCGGCAAGATCTTCATGGGCGCCCTGCTGATGAAGACGTCCTCCTGGAACCACCCCGCGGCCCGCCGCGCCACCCTCACCACCGCCAAGAACACCTACGGCGCGACCGAGTGCAACGCGGTGAAGGCGGCCTGGAACGCGGTCGGCGTCCCCGCCCAGTCCGGCGAGACCGACTGCGGCGGCACCTCCACCCCGGACTTCTCGCTCTCCCTGAACCCGTCCTCGGGCTCGGCCCAGCCGGACACCCAGGTCACCGCCACCGTCAACACCAGCACCACCGGCGGCGCCGCGCAGACGGTCCAGCTCTCCGCGAGCGGCGCGCCCGACGGCGTCGGCGTCTCCTTCAGCCCCTCCTCCGTCACCTCGGGGAACTCCTCGACGATGACCCTCAAGGTCGCCCCCGGCACCCCGAACGGCACCTACCCGATCACCGTCACCGGTACGGGCTCCGCCACCCACACCGTCACCTACCAGCTGACCGTCGGCACCACGACCCCGCCGACCGGCTGTGACGGCACCGAGTACACCTACCGGGGCACGCTGACCTCCGGCCAGGCCGCCGCGCAGCCGGACGGCTCGTACTACTACGCGGCGAGCGCCGGCAGCCACGTCGGCTGCCTGCGCGGCCCGGCCGGCACGGACTTCGACCTCTACCTCCAGAAGTGGAACGGCGCGGCCTGGGCGGACGTGGCCGTCGGCGGCACCGCCGGCGCCGACGAGGACACCCGCTACTACGGCACCGCGGGCTACTACCGCTACGTCGTGCACGCCTACAGCGGCTCCGGCGCCTACACGCTGGGCCTGAGCGCCCCGTAAGGGCCGACGAGCGCCCCGGGGCGGGGGTCTTCCGACCCCGGCCCCCGGGCGGGAGGCCGTGCGACGGACCGGGGGTTCCGCCGTACGGCCCCCCGGGCCGGGCCGCCGTACGTCCCACGGCGGCCCGGCCCCTTCCCGTACGCCTCCCTCCGGCGGGTCAGCCCACCTCGGCGACCACGAACCCGGGCTTCTCCGGGCCCGCGTCCGCGAGCCGTCCGCCGTCCGGGCCCCAGATCCCGGCCCGGCCGCCGCCCTTCCCGACCTCGCTCGGCCCCAGCGAGTTGCCGAGCGCGACGAAGAGTCCGAAGTCCCGGGCCCGCACCGGGTAGACGGTCTCGAAGGAGTCGTTCCCGCCCTCCAGCATCGAACTGGCCAGGTACACCGAGCAGTCGTCCGCCGCGGCCCGCCCGGCGAGATCCGGGAACCGGTTGTCGTAACAGGTGGCGAGCGCGAACCGGAGCCCGTCGAGGACGAAGCGCCCGTCGGCGGTGCCCGCCGTGAAGGCGGCCTGCTCGGGCCCGTGGAAGAGGTTCCGCTTGTCGTAGCGGGCGAGCGTCGTGCCGTCCGGAGCGATCACCAGCGTCGTCAGGCCGGGCAGCGGACCCCCGCCCCGGACCGGCCCGTTGACGACCGCGGCCGTCCCGGCGGCCCGGCAGGCCTCGCGCACCGGCTCCAGACGCGGGTCGTCCTCGGTCAGGGTCAGGGCCGGGTCCTCCCGGATCAGGGCCGTCTCGTACCCGGTGAGCGACAGCTCCGCGAAGACGACGAGCCGGGCCCCGGCGGCCCCGGCCTCCCGGACGAGCCCGGCGATCGTCCGGACGTTGGCCTCGACGTCCCCGGCGACCGGGGCGAACTGTGCGGCGGCGATCTTCATGGCGCCCATGCTCGCAGCACCCGTTCCGGGAAAATCCCGCGCCCCGCGCGGACGCCGTGGCCTACGCTCGCCGGAGCGGTGCCGCGCGCGGTGCCGCAGGGTGCGGGGCCGTGGCAGAGTGGGCGATCGCCTTCCCCGGCCGAGGAGGTCCCCGGAGCCGGGGAAGCAGGGAGTGGCCGCCGGACCTGGCGGTGAGCTCGCGCGGGTTCGAATCCCGTCGGCCCCGCACCCGCCCCCGCTACTCCTCCGCGTCCCCGCGCAGCAGCCGCAGGAAGTCCCGGAAGGCGCCCGGCATGTCGACCGCGGCCGGGTCCAGGAGCCACTGGTACTGGAGGCCGTCCATCACGGCGGTGAGCAGCGGCGCCGCCCGCTCCGGGGTGAGGCCGCCCGGCAGCCGCTCGCCGAACTCCAGGCGCAGCACGTCCGCCATGCTCGCCCGCACCTGCGCGTACCGCTCGGTGAAGAACTCCCGCGCCGGGTGCCCGTCGGTGACGCTCTCGCCGAGCAGCGCGGAGAAGGTCTGCACGATCCCCGGCCGCATCGCGTTGTACTCCACCAGGGAGTCGAGCAGGTCGAGCCGCCAGCCCTCGCGGTCCCGGCCGCCGCTGGTGTCCCAGCGGTCGCGCTCCTCCAGGACGGCGACGAGCAGCGCCTCCTTGGTGGGGAAGTAGTGCAGCAGTCCCTGCTGGGTGAGGCCGACGCGCTCGGCGACCGAGCCCAGGGTGGCGCCCCGGTAGCCGCGCTCGGCGATCACCTCCAGGGCGGCGCGCAGGATCTCCGCGCGGCGCTCCTCGCTCCTGGTCCGTACCATCGCCGGCTCCCTTTCCGCAGCTCCTGTCCCCAGGACCGTACGCCATCCGCCGACCCGTGAAATAACAGAAAGGTAACGTCACCTACCGATCTACAGGTAGGTGTGCCCATCATGGCGGCACCAGCACTTCGACGCGGAGGTACCGACGTGAACGAGACGGACGCGAACGAGGACGCCGTGCGCGAGGCGGCCGTCGAGGCCGCGCTCGCCCGGCTCGACCTGGACGCCAAGACCCGGCTGCTCGGCGGCCGGGACATGTGGTCGCTGCCCGCCGTCCCGGAGATCGGACTGGCCTCGCTCGTCATGTCCGACGGCCCCGTCGGCGTCCGCGGCGTCCGCTGGACCGCCGACGACCCCTCCGTCGCCCTGCCGTCCCCGACCGCGCTCGCCGCCGCCTGGGACCCCGCCCTCGCCCGCCGGGCCGGCCGGCTCCTCGCCCAGGAGGCCCGCCGCAAGGGCGTCCACGTCCTCCTCGCCCCCACGGTCAACCTGCACCGCACCCCGCTCGGCGGCCGCCACTTCGAGGCCTACAGCGAGGACCCGTACCTCACCGGCGCCATCGGCACCGGCTACGTCCAGGGCGTCCAGGACGGCGGCGTCGGCACCACCGTCAAGCACTTCGTCGCCAACGACGCCGAGACCGACCGCTTCACCGTCGACAACAAGGTCGCCCCCCGCCCCCTCCGCGAGCTCTACCTCGCCCCCTTCGAGGCGATCGCCACCCATGCCCGCCCCTGGGGCGTCATGACCGCCTACAACCAGGTCAACGGCGTGACGATGACCGAGCACCACCAGCTCGTCAACGAGGTCCTGCGCGGCGAGTGGGGCTTCGACGGCGCCAACGTCTCCGACTGGATGGCGGCCCGCTCCACCACCGGCGACATCGCGGGCGGCCTCGACGTCGCCATGCCCGGACCCGTCACCGTCTACGGCGAGGCCCTCGCCGCCGCCGTCCGCGCCGGCGAGGTCGACGAGTCCGCCGTCGACACCGCCGTGCGCAACGTCCTGCGGCTCGCCGCCCGCGTCGGCGCCCTCGAAGGCGCCCCGCCCGTCGTCACCGAACCCCCCGCCCCGATCGACGGCGACGCCCTCGCCCGCGAGATCGCCCGCCGCGGCTTCGTCCTCGTCCGCAACGAGAACGGCGCCCTCCCGCTGAAGCCCGGCACCGTCGCCCTCTCCGGCGCCGCCGCCCGCGACGCCCGCGTCCTCGGCGGAGGCTCCGCCCAGGTCTTCCCCGAACACGTCGTCTCCCCGCTCGCCGGCCTCACCGCCGCCCTCGCGGAACTTCCCGGCGGGGCACGCCTCAGCTACGCCGTCGGCGCCGACCCCAGCGACGAACTCGCCCCCGCCGACCAGGGCTTCACCCTCCGCGCGGTCTGCCGCGACGCCGACGGCACCGTCCTCGGCGAGAGCGGCCTCCCCCACGGCCAGGTCCAGTGGATCGGCGACGACCTCCCGGCCGGCGTCACCCACGAGACCCTCGCCTCCATCGAGGTCACCGGCGTCTTCACCCCGCGCGAGACCGGGGCCCACGCCTTCGGCACCCGCGGCCTCGGCGCCTTCACCCTCACCGTCGACGGGCACGAACTCTTCGACGGCGTCCAGGAGATGGGCCCCGAGACCGACCCCTTCGAGGCGTTCTTCGGCTCCCCGGTCGAGCGCGGCGCCGTCGAGCTCACCGCCGGCGAGACCGTCGAGGTCTCCCTGAAGCACACCCTCGACAAGGAGTTCGCCGCCCCGCTCCCGGCCGTCGTGTTCTCCTTCGTCCACCTCGGTCCCCGCCGGGACCCCGACGAACTGATCGCCGAAGCCGTCGAGGCCGCCCGCGCCGCCGACACCGCCGTCGTGGTCGTCGCCACCACCGAGCGCGTCGAGTCCGAGGGCTTCGACCGCGAGGACCTCGCCCTCCCCGGCCGCCAGGACGACCTCGTCCGCGCCGTCGCCGCCGCCAACCCGAACACGGTCGTCGTCGTCAACGCCGGCTCCCCGGTCGAACTCCCGTGGCGGGAGGACGTCGCCGCGGTCCTGCTGAGCTGGTTCCCCGGCCAGGAGGGCGGCGCCGCGCTGGCCGACGTCCTCACCGGCGCCGAGGAGCCCGGCGGCCGGCTCCCCACCACCTGGCCCGTCGCCCTCGCCGACGCACCCGTCACCGAGGTCACCCCCACCGACGGCGTCCTCGACTACACCGAGGGCCTGTTCATCGGCTACCGCGCCTGGGACCGGACCGGCGCCGTCCCCGCGTACCCCTTCGGCCACGGCCTCGGCTACACGACCTGGTCCTACGACACCCTCACGGCGACCCCGGAGAGCGTCACCGTCCGCCTCACCAACACCGGCGACCGCCCCGGCCGCGAGACCGTCCAGCTCTACCTCGCGCCCGTCTCCGACCCCGTGGAGCGGCCCGCCCGCTGGCTCGCCGCCTTCGCCGGCGTCGAGGCCGCGCCCGGCGAGACCACCGAGACGGAGATCGCCCTCCCGCGCCGCGCCTTCGAGATCTGGGACGAGGAGAAGAACGCCTGGGCCCCCGTCCCCGGCCGCTACGAGATCCACGCCGCCCACTCGTCGGCCGACGTCCGCCTGACCGCCACCGTGGAGCTCCGGGGGTGAACCGCTCCCCGCGCACGGCCCCGGGCGGCGGACCCGACGCCCGCCGCCCCGGGGCTACTTCTCCGTGATCCGCCGGTACGCCAGCTCGGCCAGCCGCGCCTGGCCGTCCCGGTTCGGATGGAACCAGTCCCAGGTGCTCAGCAGCGAGGTGTCGAAACGGAAGCCGAAGACCGCGCCGCCGTCGTAGCGGCACAGCTCGTCCGCCGCGCAGACCTCGGCGAGCACCTCGTTGTACGCCACCACCCGGTCGCGCACCGCGGTCCGCCGCCGCTCCGCCGCCGCCCCCGGGTCCAGCGGATCCGCCAGCATCGAGCCGCAGACGCCCAGCTCCCAGACCCGCCGGACCACCGGGTTCGCCCGGCCGGTGTCCCACAGCCGGTGCAGGTCCGGCACGCTCGCCACGTACACCCGCGCCTCCGGGGCGTCCTTCCGCAGCCGGGCGAGCGCCGCCTCGAACGACCGGCGGAAGTCCGTCACCGGCGTCATCCCCGCCGGGGTCGGCCGGCAGGCGTCGTTGGCGCCGATCATCACCGTCACGAGCCCGGGCCGCTCCGCCGCCGCCCGCGCCATCTGCTCCGGCAGCGCCGCCACCCGCGCCCCGCTCCGGGCCAGGTTCCAGCTGTTCCCGGCCACCCGGTCCGCGCCGAGGAGCCGCAGCGCCAGGCTGTTCACCGCCGGGTCCGTGCCGGTCGCCCAGGACGCCTCCGGGCAGTCCGCGAACAGCGAGCAGGCGTCGAAGGCGCGGGTGACGGAATCGCCGACGGCGGCGACGGAGGCGGGGGAGACGTCCCACCGCGAGGCCGGGGTCGGCGTGGGCGTCGGCGCGGGCGTCGCCTTCCGCGCGGGGGCCGCCGTGCTCCCGGGGTCCGGCGACGCGCTCGTGCACCCCGCGAGCGCGGCGACCGCGAGGACCGCTCCCACGACGGCGGTACGGATGCGGTGTCGGCCGTACGGCACCGGCCCCCTCCTTCACGCAGACGTCCTGGCGAGTGAAAGCTTCGTGTCCACCCGCCCCCGGACCGACCGTACGTCACCCCGATGACGGCGCGGCACGGTAGCTTTTCCCCCGTCGAACCTGCGGCGCGCCCGCGCCGACCGGCTCCGGTAAATTACATCACGTCACATGCTGTCCCTTTTCAGAAGGTTTGCGGAGTTCTTCGCCTGATGCTGTTTACCGAGGCCGCTGGGAAGGCGAACCTCGTCCCACACTGGAGGTCCCGGTGACGACACGTGGAGTCCTGTACGTACACTCCGCACCGCGCGCGCTCTGCCCGCACGTCGAATGGGCGGTGGGCGGTGTCCTCGGCGCGCGGGTCCAGCTCGACTGGATCCGGCAGCCCGCGGCGCCCGGCACCTGGAGAGCGGAGTTCTCCTGGCAGGGCGAGACCGGCACCGCCTCGAAACTCGCCTCCGCCCTGCGCGGCTGGCAGATGCTCCGCTTCGAGGTGACCGCCGAGCCCTGTCCCACCGCCGAGGGCGAGCGCTACAGCGCCACCCCCGAGCTCGGCATCTTCCACGCCGTCACCGGCATGCACGGCGACATCCTCGTCCCCGAGGACCGCCTGCGCGCCGCCCTGGCCCGCGCCGCGCAGGGCGAGACGGTCCTGGAGGCCGAGGTCGCCCGGCTCCTCGGCAAGCCCTGGGACGACGAACTGGAGCCCTTCCGCTACGCCGGCGAGGGCGCCCCGGTCCGCTGGCTTCACCAGGTCGTCTGAGCCCGTTCACCCGGACCCGCTAGCTTCGCGGCACTGGGCGCGCCGGGGGGCGCGCGGGCGGGGGACGGGCGTTGAGCACTCTGCGGAGGACGGTCGGCGGGGCCGCCGTCCTGCTGGCGGCGACGACACTGGGCGCGACCCTGGTGCTCCTCGCGGGCTTCGTCTACCAGCTGGCGGCCGGAGACGCGACCGGCGCCCTGGCGGCGTGGGCGGGGGGACTGCTGGTCCTGGCGGTGGCTTTCTTCCTCCTCTTCGGTGCGATGCTGCCGGACGAGCCGACGACCCCCTCCGAGGGCTGGGTCGACGTGCTGGCCTTCTGCTTCGTCCTCCTCGGCCTCTTCGTCGGAGCCCCCTTCGGCATCGCGGGCTACGAAGCCCTGCGCCCCGAGACCACGGCGGTGGCACCCCCGCTCACCGAACCCCGCTGACCACGCCCGAACCCCGCTGACATGCCGGAGGCCCGCCCCCCGGGCAGGGGGCGGGCCTCGCAGGGGTGCGCGGGTCAGACCGTGCGGAACGCCAGGACCACGTTGTGGCCGCCGAAGCCGAAGGAGTTGTTGACCGCGGCGATCGTGCCCTCGGGGAGGGGGCGGGGCTCGTCGCGGACGATGTCGGCGTCGACCTCCGGGTCGAGCTCGCCGACGTTGATGGTCGGCGGGGCCACGCGGTGGTGGAGCGCCAGGACCGTCGCGACGGTCTCGATGCCGCCCGCGCCGCCGAGGAGGTGGCCGGTCATCGACTTGGTGGCGGAGACCGCCACGTGGTCGAGGTCGTCGCCCAGGACCTTCCGCAGCGCCTTGATCTCGGCGACGTCGCCCTGCGGCGTCGACGTGGCGTGCGCGTTGAGGTGCACGACCTCGGCCGGCTTCAGGTCGGTGGTGTCGAGCAGGTGCTGGAGCGCGGAGGCGATGCCCCGGCCGGTCGGCTCGGGCTGCGCGATGTGGTGGCTGTCGGCCGACAGGCCCTGGCCGATCGCCTCGCAGTAGATCTTCGCGCCGCGGGCCTTGGCGTGCGCCTCGGACTCCAGGATCACGACGCCGGCGCCCTCGCCTAGCACGAAGCCGTCGCGGCCGGTGTCGTAGGGGCGCGAGGCCTTCGTCGGCTCGTCGTTGTTCTTCGACATCGCCATCATGTTGGCGAAGGCGGCGATGGGCAGCGGGTGGATCGCGGCCTCGGTGCCACCGGCGACGACCACGTCGGCACGGCCGCTGCGGATCATCTCGATGGCGTAGCCGATCGCCTCGGCACCCGACGCGCAGGCGGAGACCGGGGTGTGGACGCCGGCGCGGGCGTTCACCTCCAGGCCCACGTTGGCGGAGGGGCCGTTCGGCATCAGCATGGGCACGGTGTGCGGGGAGACGCGGCGGACGCCCTTCTCCTTGAGCACGTCGTACTGGTCGAGCAGGGTGGTGACGCCGCCGATGCCGGAGGCGATCACGGAACCGAGCCGCTCGGGGGCGATGGCGGCGTCCTCGCCGGCGGGGGCGGTGAAGCCCGCGTCGGCCCACGCCTCACGCGCCGCGATCAGCGCGAACTGCGCCGAGCGGTCCAGCTTGCGGGCGAGCGGGCGGGGCAGCACCTCGCCCGGGTCGACCGCGGCGAACGCCGCGATCTGGACGGGAAGTTCGGCGAAGCGCTCGCCCTCCAGGGGCTTGACGCCGGAGCGCCCCGCAAGGAGACCTTCCCAGGTCGTCGCGGAGTCGCCACCCAGCGGTGTGGTTGCGCCGATACCGGTGACGACCACGGTGTGATTGGTCGAGCTCACAGGAATTCGTTCTCCATGTGTGTGATGGTCGAAGACGGCGCCACCGCCGGGTGGCGGACCGAGTCAGCGGGGACCGGACCCGGTGGGGCCTGGTCCACCAAGGCCGAATCAGGCCTGGTGCTTGAGGATGTAGGAGACGGCGTCGCCCACGGTCTTGAGCTCCTTGACGTCCTCGTCGGGGATCTTGACGTCGAAGCGCTCTTCGGCGGCGACGACGACCTCGACCATGGACAGCGAGTCGACGTCCAGGTCGTCGGTGAAGGACTTGTCCAGCTGGACGTCCTCGACCGGGATGCCGGCGATCTCGTTCACGATCTCCGCGAGACCCTCGACGATGTCTTCCTGGGTGTGAGCCATGGTGGCGCTCCTTCTAGCGATTACTTGGTAAGGGGGGCTTCCGGGAGGTCCCGGTCGCCTAGGGGAGAGTAACGACCGTCGCGGCGAACACGAGACCCGCCCCGAAGCCGATGATGAGCGCGGTGTCGCCGCTCTTGGCCTGTCCGGTCGCCAGGAGCCGCTCCATCGCGAGCGGGATCGAGGCGGCGGAGGTGTTGCCGGTGGTCTCGACGTCACGGGCGACCGTGACGTGCTCCGGCAGCTTGAGGGTCTTCACCATCGAGTCGATGATCCGCATGTTGGCCTGGTGCGGGATGAAGACGTCCAGGTCGTCCGCGCTGATGCCGGCGGCGTCCAGGGCCTGCTGGGCGACCTTCGCCATCTCGAAGACGGCCCAGCGGAAGACCGCCTGGCCCTCCTGCGTGATGGCGGGGAACTTGATCTCGCCGGCCTCGTTGAGCGGCAGCTTCGAGACGTCACCCACGTGGAATTCGTTCCAGGGGACGGTCTGCTTGATGGTCTCCGACTTGTCGCCCTCGGAACCCCAGACGGTGGGACCGATGTGCGGCTCGTCGGAGGGGCCCACCACGACCGCGCCGGCGCCGTCGCCGAACAGGAAGGCCGTCGCGCGGTCCTCCAGGTCCGTCAGGTCGCTCAGCCGCTCCACGCCGATCACCAGGACGTACTCGGCCGAGCCCTCGACGATCATGCCCTTGGCGAGCGTCAGGCCGTAGCCGAAGCCCGCGCAGCCCGCGGAGATGTCGAACGCGGCCGGCTTCCCGGCCCCGATCTTGTCGGCGATCTCGGTGGCGACGGCCGGGGTCTGCTTGAAGTGCGAGACCGTCGAGACGACGACGGCACCGATCTGCTCGGGGGTGATGCCCGCCGCGGCGATCGCCTTGCCGGACGCCTCCACGGACATCGCGGTGACGGTCTCCTCGGGGGAGGCCCAGTGGCGGGTGGCGATGCCCGAGCGCGAGCGGATCCACTCGTCGGACGAGTCGATCTTCTCGAGGATCACCTCGTTGGGCACGACCCGGGCCGGGCGGAAACCGCCGACGCCCAGGATCCGCGCGTACGGGGCGCCCTTGCTGGGCTTGATCTTCGACATGCTTCTCGACACTCCTCGTCAGACGGCCGTGTGCTCGGCGACGAGCGTACGGGCCGCATCGAGGTCGTCGGGCGTCTTGAGGGCGACGGTGGCCACCCCCGGCAGCGCGCGCTTGGCGATGCCGGTGAGCGTGCCGCCCGGGCAGACCTCGATCAGCGCGGTGGCGCCGAGGGTCTGGAAGGTCTCCATGCAGAGGTCCCAGCGGACCGGGTTGGCGACCTGGCCGACCAGCCGGGCGAGGACCTCGGTGCCGGCGGCGACGGCCTGCCCGTCCTTGTTGGAGACGTATGTCACCTTCGGGTCGGCCGGAGTCAGCTCCTTCGCCGCCTGCTCCAGGGTGGCGACGGCGGGGGCCATGTGGTGCGTGTGGAACGCGCCGGCGACCTTGAGCGGGACGACCCGGCGGACGCCCTCGGGCTTGTCCTCGGCCAGGGCGGCCAGCTGCTCCAGCGTGCCGGCGGCCACGATCTGGCCCGCGCCGTTCACGTTGGCCGGGGTCAGGCCCAGCTTCTCCAGGTGCGGGACGGTCACCTCGGGGTCGCCGCCGAGCAGCGCCGACATGCCGGTCGGGGCGATCGCGGCCGCGTCGGCCATCGCCAGACCACGGGTCCGTACGAGACGGAGCGCGGCGGTGTCGTCGAGGACGCCCGCGAGCGCGGCGGCGGTGAACTCGCCGACGCTGTGACCGGCGACGACGCCGGGACGGGGGCCCGCCGCGTCGGCGGCTGACGTTCCCGCGCCGAGGGCGGCGGCGGAGAGCAGACCGGCCGCGACGAGCAGCGGCTGGGCCACGGCGGTGTCGCGGATCTCGTCCGCGTCCGCCTTCGTGCCGTAGTGGACGAGGTCGAGCCCGATGGCGTCCGACCAGGCCGCGAGGCGGTCGGCGGCACCGGGGAGTTCGAGCCAGGGAGTCAGGAAGCCGGGCGTCTGGGCGCCTTGGCCGGGAGCGACGAGTACGAGCACCCTCACACTCTCTCTTGCGGACGGTGTCCGGCGCCCGTGGGGACTAGGACGAAGAACCGTCGGGGTAATTGTCGGTGTTCGACAAAAGTCTAGGACTGGCCCTCCGCCTCGGCCAAGCGTCCGAGGATCAGCGCGATCCGCAGGGTGAAGGCGGAACGGACATCGGAGGGTGACCAGCCGGTGACGTCGGTCACACGTCGAAGCCGGTAGCGCACGGTGTTCGGGTGGACGAAGAGCATCCTCGCCGCGCCTTCGAGGCTACTGGCCTGCTCCAGGTAGACACTCAGGGTTTCCAGAAGCGCCGAGCCCGCTTCCTCCAGCGGTCTGTAGATCTCCTCCACCAGCTGTTCGCGCGCCGAAGGGTCCGAGGCGATCGCGCGCTCCGGCAGGAGATCGTCCGCGAGCACCGGCCGCGGCGCGTCCTGCCACGCCGTGCACGCCTTGAGCCCCGCCGCGGCCGCCTGCGCGGACCGGGTCGCCGCCAGCAGGTCGGGCACCACGGGCCCGGCCACCACCGGCCCCGGCGCGTACGGCCCGAGCAGCGCCTTCGCCACGCCGAGCGGATTGTCGGAGCCGCCCGCGATCACCACGAGCCGGTTGCCGAGCACCCCCGTGAGGACCTGGAGCTTGGCGTGCCGGGCGGCCCGCCGGATCGCCTCCACCGTCAGCTCGCTGTCGCCGTCCGGGGCGGTGCCGAGCACCACGCACACGTGCTCCGGCGAGTTCCAGCCGAGCGCGGCGGCCCGGGACACGGCGCCCTCGTCGGCCTCCCCGGACAGCACCGCGTTCACCACCAGCGACTCCAGGCGCGCGTCCCAGGCGCCCCGCGCCTCCGCCGCCTGCGCGTACACCTGCGCGGTCGCGAAGGCGATCTCCCGCGCGTACACGAGGAGCGCCTCGCGCAGCACCGACTCGTCGCCGGGCGCGGCGACGTCCTCGATCGCCACCTCCATGACCTCGATGGTCGTCCGCACCATCTCCACGGTCTGCCGCAGCGTGATCGCCCTGGTCAGCTCGCGCGGCGCCGTCCCGAAGACGTCGGTGGAGATCGCCTGCGGCGTCTCCGGGTGCCGGAACCACTCGGTGAACGCGGCGATGCCGGCCTGCGCGACCAGTCCGATCCACGAGCGGTTCTCGGGCGGCATCGCCCGGTACCACGGCAGCGTCTCGTCCATGCGGGCGATGGCGTTCGCGGCGAGCCGCCCCGAGGACTGTTCGAGGCGCTTCAGGGTCGCGGGATGCGGATGAGCGGCGTTCGTGGGTTCAGACACGGGACAAGACTGCCTCATCCGGGCACGGAGGTGCGGGGTCGGGGCGGTTTCGCCGCGGCGGGCCCCGCTACCGTACGGGGGATGATCCGCATCCAGCGCGCGGCCGACCGCTACCCGGGCGGCGACCCCGGGGCCGGCGTCGAGACCCGGCACGCCTTCTCCTTCGGGGCCCACTACGACCCCGACAACCTCCGCTTCGGCCCCCTCCTCGCCGTCAACGAGGAGCGCCTCGCGCCCGGCGCGGGCTTCGACGAGCACCCCCACTCGCACACGGAGATCGTGACCTGGGTGGTCGAGGGCGAACTCACCCACCGCGACAGCACGGGACGCGAGACCCTGGTCCGCCCCGGCGACCTCCAGCACCTCTCCTCGGCGGCCGGCGTCCGCCACGTGGAGCGCAACGCGGGCGACGCCCCCCTGGTCTTCGTCCAGATGTGGCTGGCGCCCCTGGAGCCGGGCGGCTCACCCTCGTACGACCTGATCCGCGGCCTGGAAGGCCCGTACCCCGTCCCGGCGGCGGGGGCCGCGCTCCACGTCCACCGCCTGGCGGCCGGGGAGGAGACCGGCCTCCCGGCGGCCGGGACCCTCTACGTCCACGTGGTCCGGGGCACGGTCGCCCTGGCGGGCGAGGACCTGGCGCGCGGGGACGCGGCGCGCGTCACGGACGCGGCGGGGCTGACGCTCCGGGCGGCCTCCGACGCGGAGGCGCTGGTCTGGGCGTCGGACGCCTGAGGCCCTTCAGCGCACCGCGCTCTTCGCCTTCCACTCCGGCCAGGACAGGTTCCACGCCCCGTACCCGTTCCCCTCCGCGACGACGCCCTTCGTGTCGCCGCCGCGGATCTCGAACGGGTCCCCGACGTTCACGCTCGCGTAGAAGGACTTCGCGTCGGCGGTGCTCATGCCGATGCAGCCGGAGCTGCGGTTGGCGACCCCGAAGTTGCCCGCGTTCCACGGCGCCGCGTGCGCGTACATCCCCGACCACGTCAGCCGCATCGAGTAGTCGACCATCTTGTCGTACGCGTCGCCGAGGCCGACCGTCTCGGAGTTCATCCGGATCGTCCCCTCCTTGGCCATGAGCACGGCCGTCCCCCGCCACGACCGCTTGTCGCCGCCCGGTGTCCCGCCCGAGACGGGAATGGTCCGCACCGTCCGGCCGTCTTTGACCAGCGACAGCCGCTTCGCGTCCAGGTCGACCTTCACCACCTGCGACGCGCCGATCGTGAACCCGGTCCGGTAGTCGCGGACGAACCAGCCGTCGCCGGAGTCCGTCCCGTTCAGGTCCGCCTCCAGCGTGACCTTCGTCCCCGGCTTCCAGTACTCCCGGGGCCGCCAGTCGGCCCGGTCGCGCCCGGAGTAGTCGGTGACCCAACCCCATGATCCCTCGGTGCCGTTGGACGTCGTCACCTTCAACTGCCGCTCCACGTCCGCCTTCCGCCTCACCGGCCGGTCGAAGACGATCGACAGCGGCTGCCCGATGCCGACGGTCGTGTTCTTCCCGGGCGCCAGCGTCAGCTTGTTGACCCGGTCGGCCTTCTCCGTGGTGAAGTCCGACCGCGTCGTCGTCTCCTTCCCGCCCGTGCCCCGCGAGACGACCTCCACGGTGTACGCGGCCCCCGGCACCGCCTTGCGGTCCGAGGTCCAGCGGGCCCCGCCCGCCGCGGACTTCCCGGCGAGCCGCCCGCCGTCCGCGTCCGTGACCGTCACCGACGTGATCGTCCCGCCGGCCGCCGTCACGGTCACCTGCTTCCCGGCCTCCGGCTTCGCCACGGTCACCCGCGCGGGCGCCCCGTCCCGCGCGGCCCCGCCCGACGGGGCGGCGGAGGAGCCGGGGCCGCTCGCCGCCTGGGCGGTGCAGGCGGTGAGGGAGACGGCGAGGGCCACGGCGGCGAGGGCGGGCCGGGACGTGCGTATCGGCGGCACGGAGGACCTCCGGAAGAGGAGAGAAAAGAGTGGGATGCCCGGACTCTAGGCGGCCCGGGAGCCCCTCGGCCCCGCCCGGGGCCCATGTGACGGGCGCTGGTGGAAAACGGTCATCGTCCCGTCACACACGCCGCGCGGACCCGTCTCATCCGGCTGTGAGCCTGCTGTGCGCCGCGCCACCGAGGGGGCGGCCGAACCAAGGAGGCTCCCGTTGTGTCAGCGCTGCTCGTGACGCCCGCACCCGTGAAGCGCAGCCCCGCCGCCGCGCCCGCCGGCCCGCTCCGGCTCGGCCCCGTCTCCCCGGAGGTGTACCGCGCCTTCCTCGCGGCCCGTTCCACGGGCGCGGACGGCCCCAGCTTCCTCCAACTCCCCGCCTGGGCCCAGGTGAAGGAGGGATGGAGCCACCAGCTCGTGGGCTGGGGGCCCGAGTCGGGCGGGCTCACCGGCGTCGCCCTCGTCCTGCTGCGGGCCTTCCCCGGCACCCGCAAGCACTTCGCCTACCTCCCCGAGGGGCCGGTCGCCGACTGGGCCGATCCGGACCTCGACCGCTGGCTCGACCCGCTCCTCGCCCATCTGAAGGCCTCCGGCGCCTTCGCCGTACGCATCGGACCCGGGCCCGCCCACCGCCGCTGGACCGCCGCCACCGTCAAGGCCGCCACCGGGCCCGGCCGCCGCCTCGGCGACGTCCTCGCCGACGAGGTCGACCCGCTCGGCACCGCCGTCGCCGAACGGCTCCGCGCCCGCGGCTGGAAGCGCTGCGGCGGCGACTCCGAGGACGGCGCCGACGCCCAGCCCCGCCACGTCTTCCAGGTCCCGCTCACCGGCCGCACCCCCGACGACCTGTGGTCCGGGCTCAACCAGGAGTGGCGGCGCAACGTCCGCAAGGCCCGCAAGTCCGGCGTCGAGATCACCGTCGGCTCCGCCGCCGACCTGCCGGAGTTCCACCGGCTGCTGAAGATCACCGAGGAGCGCGACGGCTTCCGCCTCGGCCGCTCCCTCGCCTACTACGAGCGCCAGTACGCCGTCCTCAACGCCGAGCACGCGGGCCGGATGAAGCTCTACCTCGCCCGCCACGGGGGCGAGATCCTCGCCGCCCACACCATGATCACCGTCGGCCGGCGGGTCTGGTACCAGACCGGCGCCTCCGCCGACCACCGCCGCGAGGTCCGCCCCTCCAACGCCCTCCAGTGGCGGATGCTGCTCGACGCCCACGCCCTCGGGGCCGACGTCTACGACCTGCGCGGGGTACCCTCCACCCTCGATCCGGACGACCGCGCCCACGGGCTGCTGCGCTGGAAGCTCGGCACCGGCGGACAGGTCGTCGAGACGCTGGGGGAGTGGGAGACACCGATGCACGGCACGACCAACCAGGCGCTGTACCGCGCCTTCCAGGCCTACCTGAACCGCCGATGAGCGCCGGCACCACCCTCGCCCGGCCCGCGCCGTCCCGGCGCAAGCCCGCGTCCGCGCTGCGCAGCGGCGCCTTCATGGCGGCCGGCTCGCTCGTCTCCCGCGCCACCGGCTTCGTCCGCGCCGCCGTCGTCGCCGCCGCGCTCGGCGCGGGCGCGGTCGCCGACGGCTACGCGGTGGGCAACTCCGTCCCCACCATCGTCTACACGCTGCTCCTCGGCGGCGCCCTCAACGCCGTCTTCGTGCCCGAGCTGGTCAAGGCCGCCAAGGAGCACGAGGACGGCGGCGTCGCCTACACCGACCGGCTCCTCACCCTCTGCGGCCTCGCCCTCGCCGTCCTCACCGCGGGCGCCGTCCTCGCCGCGCCCGCGCTCGTCGACGGGTACACCGACTACTCCGGCGGCCAGCGGGACCTGACGATCGCCTTCACGCGCGCGTGCCTCCCGCAGATCCTCTTCCTCGGCCTCTTCACCCTTCTCGGGCAGGTCCTCAACGCCCGCGGCCGCTTCGGCGCCATGATGTGGACCCCGGTCCTCAACAACGTCGTGGTCGTCGCCGTCTTCGGCCTCTTCCTCGCCGTCAGCGACGGCGGCGAGCTCACCTCCGGCGAGACCGCGCTCCTCGGCTGGGGCACCACCGCCGGCATCGCCGTCCAGGCCCTCGCCCTGCTGCCCTCGCTGCGCGCCGCCCGCTTCCGCTTCCGGCCCCGCTTCGACTGGCGCGGCAGCGGCCTCACCGCCCCGCTGCGCGCCGCCGGCTGGCTCGTCCTGCTCGTCCTCACCAACCAGGCCGCGTACTGGGTCACCACCTGGGTCGCCACCTCCGCGGGCACGGACACGGCCGGAGGCGCGGGCCTCGCCGGGTACAACAACGCCTACCTGCTGTGGGCCGTCCCGCACGGCATCGTCACCGTCTCCCTGGTGACCGCCCTCATGCCCCGGATGAGCGGCGCCGCCGCCGACGGCGACCTCGCCGCCGTCCGCCGCGACGTCTCCTACGCCCAGCGCACCACGGCCGCCGCCGTCGTCCCCGCCGCCTGCGCCCTCTTCGCCCTCGCCGGCCCGCTGATGTCGGTCGTCTTCGGGTACGGGGCGACCGACGCCGCCGACGTCCGCGCCATGGCCTGGACGCTGACCGCCCTCGCCCCTGGCCTGATCGCCCTCTCCGGGCAGTACGTGTGCACCCGCGCCTTCTACGCGCTCCGCGACACCCGCACCCCCTTCCTGCTCAACCTGGTGATCGCCGGGCTCAACGCGGCGCTCTCGCTCGCCGCGTACCACTGGCTGCCCGACCGCTGGGCGGTCACCGGCATGGCCGCCGGCTACTCGCTCGCCCTCTGGGCGGGCTGGGCGCTCACCGCGTACGTCCTCCGGCGCCGGCTGCCCGCGGCCGACGACGGCGGCACCGGCCTCGGCCGGCTGCTGGTCGCCGCCGTCCCCGCCACCGGCTACGGCCTCCTCGCCGCCGACGGAACCGCCTCGGCGGGCGCCGTCGTCTCCGGTCTCGCGGGCGCGGCCGCCGTCCTCGGCTCCTTCGTCCTGCTCGCCGGGCCGCTGCGCCTCACCGAGGTCTCCGCCCTGCTCACGACCGCCGCCGGCCGGCTCACCCGCCGGTCCTGACCCCCGTGGGGCCGCCCTCCCGCGGGGGGCCACCACCGACCTTGGGATACTCCACGAATGCCTCGCGTGCTCCTCATCGAAGACGACCCCTCGGTCCGCGAAGGCGTCGAGCTCGGACTCCGGCGCCGCGGGCACGAGGTGCGCACCGCCGCCACCGGGGAGGCCGGGCTCGCCGCCCTCGGCGAGTTCCGCCCCGACCTGCTGCTGCTCGACCTGATGCTGCCCGGCATGAACGGCGTCCAGGTCTGCCGCCGGGTCCGCGAGGACAGCCAGCTCCCGATCATCATGCTGACCGCCCGGGGCGACGACTTCGACGTCGTCGTCGGCCTGGAGGCGGGCGCCGACGACTACATCGTCAAGCCGGCCCGCACCGAGGTCATCGAGGCCCGCATCCGGGCCGTCCTGCGCCGCATCGAGGAGCCCGGCGGCAGCCGTCCCGCCGTCGAGCACCACGGCGCCCTCTCCGTCGACCGGGCCGGCCTCACCGTCGCCAAGAACGGCGAGCGCCTCGCCCTCGCCCCCTCCGAGCTGAAGCTCCTGCTCCACCTCACCGCCGCCCCCGAGCAGGTCTTCAGCCGCCAGCAGCTCCTGGAGCACGTGTGGGAGCACAACTACCACGGCGACGCCCGCCTGGTGGACGCCTGCGTGCGCCGCCTCCGCGCCAAGATCGAGGACACCCCGGGAGACCCCCGCTACATCCAGACCCTGCGCGGCTTCGGCTACCGCTTCGGACCGCTGTGAAGACCTGCGTACCCGGCGAGGAGCCGGGCGCGGAGCACGAGGCCGGTCCGTCGGCCCACGCCCCCGGTCCGTCGGCCCGCACCCCCGGTCCGTCGGCCCACGCCCCCGCCGCCGGGCCCGGGTACGGCACCGCCCCGGAGAACGGCGCCGGGGAGACCCGCCCCCGGCAGGAGGACGCCCCGGCGCGGAGCCGCCGGGGCCGGACGCGGGGGCGCGGGCCCCGGCCGTTCGGGCTGCGGACGCGACTGGTGTTCGCGTTCCTGCTCGTCGCGGCCGTCGGCTGCGGCACCACCGCCGCGCTCACCTACCGGGCCGCCCGCAGCGCCATCCTGGAGCAGACGCAGAACACCGCCGTCTCCGCCTTCCGCCAGCAGGTCGAGGACCTCAACATCAGCCTTCCCCTCGACGAGGGCTCCCTCCGCGACCGGCTCCTGCACATCGCCCGGCAGGGCAAACCGCGCCCCTGGCGGGTCTACGCCGAGTACGGCACCCTCCGCGTCTCCTCCACCGACCGCCCCACCTCCTCCGTCCTCACCCCGGAGCTGCGGGCCCGCGTCCACGCGCGCGAGACGACCCCGCACACCGGCTTCCAGCGCGTGGTCACCAACGGCACCCCCTATCTGACGATCGCCGTCCCCGCCGTCTTCCTCACCCAGGTCGGCGGCGAGCCGCAGCCCACCGGCCTCGTCCTGTACGCCGTGATGGAACTGCGGGAGGACGAGGCCAACATCGAGGCCCTGGTCACCGCCGCCCGCGACGGCGCCCTGCCCGCCCTCGCCATCGCCCTGATCCCGGCCCTGATCGCCGCCCGCGGCGTGCTGCGCCCGGTCCGCGAACTCCGCCACGCCGCCGCCAGCATGGGCCGCGGCCGGCTCGACACCCGCATCCACGCCAAGGGCAGCGACGAACTCGCCGACCTGGCGCGGACCTTCAACGAGTCCGCCGCCGAACTGGAGCGCTCCGTCACCGAACTGCGCCGCGCCGAGGCCCGCGCCCGCCGCTTCGCCTCCGACGTCTCGCACGAACTGCGCACCCCGCTCGCCGGGATGCTCGCCGTCACCGAGGTCCTCGACGAGGACGCGGGCAGCCTCGACAGCGACACGGCCCGCGCCGTCCGGCTGATCAGCGCCGAGACCGTCAAGCTCGCCGTGCTCGTCGAGGACCTGATGGAGATCTCCCGCTTCGACGCCCGCGCCGCCGAGCTCCACACCGACGAGGTCGACGTCGCCGACTGCGTCCGCAAGACCCTGAGCGGTCGGCACTGGACGGACCCCGAGCAGGTCCACGCGGTCCTCGGCGAGGGCATCAGGGCCCGGCTCGACCCCCGCCGCTTCGACGTCGTCGTCGCCAACCTCGTCGGGAACGCGCTGCGGCACGGCCGCGCGCCCGTCACCGTCCGGGTGCACGCCGACGGCGGGTCCACGCTCGTCGTCCAGGTCTCCGACCGGGGACCCGGCATCCACCCGGACGTCCTGCCGCACGTCTTCGAGCGCTTCTACAAGGCCGACCCGGCCCGCGCCCGCTCGGCCGGCAGCGGCCTCGGCCTGGCGATCACCGAGGAGAACGTCCGGCTGCACGGCGGCACCGTCGAGGCCGGCAACCACCCGGCGGGCGGCGCGGTGTTCACGGTGAGGATCCCGCTGTGAGGCGCCGGACGGCCCTGCGCGCGGCGCTGCTGGCCGCGCTGCCGCTCGCCGCCGGCTGCGGCATCCAGGGCAGCGACGTCGTGGAGGCGGGCGGCGCGCCGACCGTCGTCGTCCAGCCGATCCCCGAGAGCCGGATGCTGCTCTACTTCCTCGGCCCCCACGGGGAGCCGATGCCGGTCTCCCGGGACACCGACACCACCTACTTCCCCCTCCCCGAGCGGACCCGGCCGGAGGGCGGCCCGGGCGAGGCCGACGCGGCCTCCGCCGGGGTCGGCCCCGGTTTCGAGTCCGGTGAGGAGCCCCCGTACGGCTCCTCGCCCGCCACCGTGAAGGTGCTCGCCGCCCTGCTCGCCGGCCCCGGCGGCGCCGAGTTCCAGGCGGGCATCACCACCGAGCTGCCCGAGAGCGGCGGGCCGATCCGCGTCGAGTCCGAACCCGCGGGCGGGATCCGGCTCCGCGCCCCCTTCGCGGCGCGGGAGCTGTCGCGGGGCGCGGTCGTCCAGCTGGTGTGCACGGCCGCCTACGCCGTGGACCGCTCCGGCACGGCCCCGGTGACCGTCGAGGGCCCGGACGGCGCCCTGCCGGCCACCACCTGTGAGGCCGCGGCCGGCTGAGGCCGGGGCGGGGGCGCCGGGTCAGCGCCGCAGGTCGGCGAGGACCGCGTCCGTGAACGGCGTCCACGCCTCGATCGCCCACGGCCCGAAGGCCCGGTCGGTGAGCGCCACACAGGCGGCGCGGACGTCCGGGTCGATCCACAGGAAGGTGCCGGACTGGCCGAAGTGGCCGAAGGTGCGCGGCGAGGAGGTCGTGCCGGTCCAGTGCGGGGACTTGGCGCCCCTGATCTCGAAGCCGAGCCCCCAGTCGTTGGGCCGCTGGTGCCCGTAGCCGGGCAGGATGCCGGTGAGGCCGGGGTACGTGACGGTCATCGCGTCCAGGACCGTGCGGGCGTCGAGCAGCCGGGGCGCCTGCACCTCGGCCGCGAACCGCACCAGGTCGTCGACGGTCGACACCGCGTCCTTGGCGGGGGAGCCCTCCAGGGTGGTCGCGGTCATGCCGAGGGGCGCCAGGACCGCCTGGTGCAGATAGTCGGCGAAGGGGATGTCGGTGGCCTTGGCGACCAGATCGCCCAGGACCTCGAAGCCGGTGTTGGAGTAGATCCGGCGGGTGCCCGGCGCGGCCTGGACCCGGTTCTCGTCGAAGGCGAGCCCGGAGGTGTGGGCGAGCAGGTGGCGCACGGTCGCGCCCTCGGGCCCGGCCGGCTCGTCGAGGTCGATCGCCCCCTCCTCGTACGCGACGAGGACCGCGTACGCCGCCAGCGGCTTGGTCACCGAGGCGAGCGGGAAGCGCCGCCCGGTCGGGCCGTGGCTCCCGGCCACCGTGCCGTCCGCGCGGACCACGGCCGCCGCCGCGGTGGGGACGGGCCAGTTCTCTGTCGCCGCCAGGCTGGGCACGCTGCTGCTCTCCATGGGGCCGAGCCTACTTGCTTGGAGTGCGCTCCAACCTTTTAGCGTGGGGGCATGAGCGTGATCGAGAGCACCACCCGGCCGCCGGCCGCCCGCAAGGACCGCTACACGATCAGCGAGGTCGCCGCCCTGACCGGACTCACCGCGCACACCCTGCGCTGGTACGAGCGGATCGGCCTCATGCCGCACGTCGACCGGTCGCACACCGGACAGCGCCGCTTCACCGAGCGGGACCTCTCCTGGCTGGACTTCGTCGGCAAGCTCCGGCTGACCGGGATGCCGGTCGCGGACATGGTCCGCTACGCCGGACTGGTCCGGGAGGGCGAGCACACCCACGGGGAGCGCCGGGCCCTCCTGGAGGCCACCCGCCGGGACGTGCTGGCCCGGATCGAGGAGCTCCGGTCCACGCTCGCCGTGCTCGACCTCAAGATCGACCACTACGGAACCATCTGCGGAGGTACTTCCTCATGACCGAGACGACCGCCGGGACCGGCAAGACGGACAGGGCCGGGAAGACGGACAGGGCCGGGAAGACGGACGGCACCGGGAAGATCGACACCGTACGGCTCGGCCCGGGCCGGGACGGACCGGAGATCGGCGTCCAGGGCTTCGGCGCCATGGGCATCAGCGAGTTCTACGGCGCCACCGACGAGGCCGCCGCCCGCGACACCCTGGACGCGGCCCTGGAGGCCGGCGTCACCCTGATCGACACCGCCGACATCTACGGCAGCGGCGCCAACGAGGAGTTCCTCGCCCCCTTCGTCGCCGCGCACCGCGACGAGATCGTCCTCGCCACCAAGTTCGCCATCGAGCGCGACCCGGAGCGGCCCGCGTACCGGGGCGTCCGCAACGACCGCGCCTACATCCGGCAGGCCGTCGAGGGCAGCCTGCGCCGCCTCGGCACCGACACCATCGACCTCTACTACATGCACCGCCGCGACCCGGCCGTGCCGCTCGCCGAGTCCGTCGGCGCGATGGCCGAGCTGGTCGCCGAGGGCAAGGTCCGTCACCTGGGCCTGAGCGAGGTCACCGGGCCCGAGCTGCGGGAGGCCTTCGCGGTCCACCCGATCGCCGCCCTCCAGTCGGAGTGGTCGCTCTTCTCCCGGGACGTCGAGCGCTCCGCCGTGGCCGCCGCCGCCGACCTCGGCGTCACCTTCGTCCCGTACTCGCCGCTCGGCCGGGGCTTCCTCACCGGCGCCTTCGCGGACGCCGGCAAGGACCTCTCGGACGGCGACTTCCGCCGCCACCAGCCCCGCTTCACCGGCGAGAACGCCGAGCGGAACGCCGCCCTCCTCGACCCGGTCCGGAAGATCGCCGCCGCCCACGGGGCGACGCCCGCGCAGATCGCCCTCGCCTGGGTCCAGCAGCGCGCCGCCGTCCACGGCCTGACGGTCGTCCCCATCCCCGGCACCCGCAAGCGGTCCCGGCTGGAGGAGAACGCCGCCGCCACCCGCATCGCCCTCGACGCCGCCGAACTCGCCGCGCTGGAACCCCTCGCGGGCCTGGTGGCGGGCGACCGCTACCCGGACATGAGCTTCACCTCGGCCGCCCGCGAGGCCTGACGTCCGGGCCCGGGCCTCACGCCAGGCCCAGGGCGAAGACCGCGAACCCCGCCGCGAGCACGCCCGCGAGGGCGCGGCGGGCCGGGCCGGTGCGCGCCCACGGCGACTCGAAGCCGCGCGCGTACCGGCCGATCAGCACGAGGAGGCCGGCGAAGACCGGCATCCAGGCCAGCCGGGCCAGGATCCAGCCGACGGAGTCCGGCGCCCCGACGAGACCGGGCACCTCGCCCAGGTACGAGGCGGGGACCGCCGCCGCGAGCATCGCGGTCTGGTGCCAGCACAGGATCGTCATCGCCGACAGGTTGACCACGACCACCGGCGCCCAGAGCGCGGGCCGCCGCAGCCACCGGCCGAGCCGGTCCCGCAGCAGGATCGCGGCCCCGCTCTGGAGCGCGGCGAGCGCCAGGACGAGCAGCGACGGCGGGTGCGAGTTGGTGCGGGCCTCGCCGGGCACGCCGACCATCGACGCCGGGTAGCCGAACAGAAGCAGCAGGACGGCGAAGAGCGCCGCCCCGCCGAGCAGCAGCCCCCAGGCGTGCCGGCGGTCCACCCGGCCCCCGCCCCAGGCGGTGCCGAGCTGGTACGCGAAGAGCCACCCCGGCAGGATGTTCAGCAGGCTCAGCCAGGACGGCACGGCGTCCGCGTACGGGCCGTACCGCAGGAAGTCCACGACGGCGACCGAGCCGAGCAGCGGGGCCGCCGCCCACACCCCGAACCGGCGCGCGGCCCGTACGCACAGCGGGGTCAGCGCCGTCACCACCGTGTACACCCCGACGAACCACAGCGGCTGGACCACCAGCGTGGACGCCGTCCGCAGGGTGTCCACCGGCACCCCGAAGCCGTGGTGGAGCAGCGGCAGCAGCGCCGCCCACACCGCCGTCACCCCGAGCACCGGCCGGCCGAGCCGGGCGAGCCGCCCGCCGAGCCAGGCCCGGGTGGTGCCGGTCCGGCGGTGGTAGGAGAGGACGGAGGCGTAGCCGCCGACGAGGAAGAAGATCCCCAGCATCTGGAGGATCCAGCTCGCCGGGGCGAGCGCGCCGAAGGCCGCGAGCGGCGAGGCGTTGTGGATCGCGCCGTCGGCGGAGAGCGTGAACCCGCCGAGCAGCCAGTGCCCGGTGGGCACGGCGAGCAGCGCGAACGCCCGCAGCCCGTCCACGGCCCGGTCGCGGTGGGCCGGGGTGCCGGCCTCGATCTTCCGGACGAGGGCCTTCACCGGAGCGAGGACCCCCGGGGGAGCGGGCGTCTTCACGGGGGCGGACGGCTTCATCGGACGTCCCCCTCGGCGATCGCGGCGAAGGCGCGCAGCGAGGAGGTGCCGGGCGCGAAGTAACCGTCGTGGCCCGCCGCGTCGCCGGTCGGCACGACCCTGGCCCCGAACTCCGGCGCCGTCGGATCGGTGCCGTGCCCGTATCCGCCCACCGACACGTACGGCACCCGGTCGATCCAGTCCGTCGGGTCCTTCGCCGCCCACACCCGGGCCGTGGTCCGCAGCGCCGCCGCGTTCTCCGCCCGCATGCCGGGGGAGCCGAACACCACCAGGTCCTTCGCCTTCAGGCCGTGGGCGGCGAGCCCGCAGACCACGGAGCCGTAGCTGTGGCAGAACAGGGACGGCTCGGGGCGCACCCCGGCGGCCCGCAGCCCCTCCGCGAAGCGGGTGAGGCGCTCGGCGCCCGCCTCCGCCAGGTCCCCGGCGGCGGCGTCGACCCCGACGCCGAGCGGGGTGGTGTAGCCGGCCCAGGCGACGACGGCGGTCCGCCCGCCGGTCGCCCCGCGCAGGGCGGTGGCCTTCCGGGTGAGGGAGTCCAGCCGCCCGGAGTCGACGTCCGAGCCCGGCACCAGCACCGCCACCCGCTCGGCCGTGGCCAGGTCCCCGTACACCAGGACCGTCTGGCCCCGGCCCCGGGGGTCGTACGCCAGGACCCGCGCCCCGGGGCGAAGGCCCGGCGCGGTCCGGGCGTTGGCCGCGTAGCGCAGTTCCAGCGGCGCCCCGTCCAGGTTCCCGACCACCGTCGGGTGCGTCCGTACGAGCCGCTGCCGTTCCTCGGGGCCGAGTCCGGCGAAGAAGCGGGCGATCCCGCCCGGGTCCGTCCGCTCCGGGTCCGGCAGGCCCGCCGCCCGCCACGCCGCGGTCCCCGGCGGCGGCCCGGTGACCGGCTCCTGCGCGGTCCCGGACGCCCAGCCCGCCGTCCCCGCCACGACCGCCGTCACCATGACGGCGGTCACCAGGCTCCTCGTGATCCGGCCCATGCCCGTCCTCCCTCTCTCGTCGTCGGCGAGAGGAAGGTAGGAAGGGGACGGGTGACGGCACGTCACACCGGGGAGCCAACTCCCGTGCCGTACCGGGGTAGGGGGTGGACGAGGAGACCGCCCCCGGCGCGGGGTGGGGCTAGGGTCTGTTGTGAAAGTGCTGGTCACAGCCACTCGTTGATGGCTGCGACCAGCACGGTCGCTTCGTAGCG
>NZ_BMTV01000009.1:0-156506 GCF_014649855.1 Streptomyces roseolus
GTGATGTTGAGGGCGCAGCCGCTGGCGCTCTTGAGGGTCTGGGCGCCCTGGGCGGTGGCGAGGTTGAGCTGCTCGAACGAGGTGCAGGTGGAGTTGTACCGGTCGGAGCAGCCGCCGGAGGACGACCAGGTGATGCCCGAGTTGCGGAACATCGAGGTCGCGGTGGCGTGGCTGATCTTGGTGACGGCATGGGCTTCGCCGCCTGCGGTGAGGGCGCCGAAGCCGGGGGCGAAGAGGGCGCCGAGGACGAGAGCCAGGGCGGTGAGGACGGAGCGGAGCTTCACGGGGATGCCTCCTGCTGGTGACCGTGACGGGCGGGGTCGGCTGTGCAGGTGGTGCTCTGCGCGCACGGGGATGATGCCGCAGTTCTACGCGCGTCCGCCAGAGGGCGTCGGGATCCGGTGCGGCCGTCCGGGGGAACCTTCCCGAGAGATGTTGAAAATTGAACGGAATGCGGTTACAGTCGTTCTCGTTGAAGGTTCAACAAACCCCTCACCAAGGAGCACGTCATGGGCATCTTCGGCCGCAAGAACACCTCGTCCGCCGTCGCCACCGCCCCCCGCCCGGTGGACCCGGCCCTCGCCGCCCTGACCGGCGACTACACCATCGACGCCGCCCACAGCAGCATCGGCTTCACCGTCCGCCACGCCATGGTGACCAACGTGCGCGGCTCCTTCGGCGAGCACGAGGGCACCCTGACGCTGAACGGCAGCGACCCGTCCGCCTCCAGCGCCGCCATCGACGTCCGGATCGCCTCCATCGACACCGGCATCGGCGACCGCGACAACCACCTGCGCGGCGAGGACTTCTTCGACGCCGAGCGGTTCCCGCTCATGACCTTCCGCTCCACCGAGGCGGCCCACCTGGGCGGCGACACGTACCGGATCACCGGCGACCTGACCATCAAGGACGTCACCAAGCCGCTCTCCATCGACCTGGAGTTCAACGGCACCGCCACCGACCCGTACGGCAACGAGCGCGTCGGCTTCGAGGGCTCCGCCGAGATCCTCCGCTCCGCGTGGGGCCTCACCTGGAACGCGGCCCTGGAGACCGGCGGCGTCATGGTCAGCGACAAGGTCAAGCTGAACTTCGACATCTCCGCCATTAAGAACGCCGCCTGACCCCCGCCCTCCCGGGACCCGTGCGGCACGAGCGCGCCCGCCCTCCGCGACGACGCGGACGGCGGGCGCTCGGCGTCTCCCGGACCGGTCGGGCGGGGGTGTTGTCAGTGGCGGCCGTTAGCGTCGGGCGCATGGAAATCCGTATCGACAGCGCCGTGTTGACCGATGCCGTCGCGTGGGCCGCGCGCGTGCTGCCCGCCCGCTCCCCGATGCCCGTGCTCGGCGGGCTCCTCCTGGAGGCCGGCGGGGACGGGACGCTGAGCGTCTCCGGGCTCGACCACGAGGCCTCCGCGCGCGTGGCGGTCGAGGCCGAGACCGTGGTGGCGGGGCGCGCCCTGGTGCTCGGCCGGCGGCTGCTCGACATCTGCAAGGTCCTGCCGCCGGGGCGGATCGCGCTCGCCGTGGAGGAGGCCCGGCTCTCGGTCGGCGCGGGCGACGTCCGCTTCGGCCTCTCGCTGCTGCCGCTGGACTCCTATCCGGCCGCCCCGGCGCTGCCGCCGGTCCTCGGCGAGGTCGACGGCGGCGCCTTCGCCGAGGCGGTCGGCCAGGTCACGGCGGCGGCCGGCCGGGACGACTCGCTGCCGGTCCTCACCGGGATACGGCTCGCCCTGGACGGGGCCGTGATGACGCTGGCCGCCACGGACCGCTACCGGTACGCGGTCCGCACCCTGGAGTGGCACCCGGACGCCCCGCTCGCGGACCCCGCCGACGTGGTCGTCCCGGCCCGCCGCCTCGCCGAGACCGCCCGCTCCTTCGCCGGCGCCGGCCGGGCCAGGATCGGGCTCGACGCGCACTCCATCGGCTTCGAGCACGCCGGCCGGCGCACCACCGCCCGGCTGTTCGACGGCCGGCTCCCCCGCCACGACAAGCTCTTCGCCCTCGGCGACCACGCCGTCGCGGTCACCGGCCGGGCCGCCCTGGTGGAGGCCGTGAAGCGGGTCGCGGTGGTCGCCGAGGGCGACAGCCCGGTCCAGCTCGCCTTCGAGGGGACGGCGCTCCGGCTGCGCGCGGGGTACGAGGACGACGTGGCCTCCCAGCTGCTCCCGGCCTCCCTCGACGGCGCCGGGGCGATGACGGTCGCCTTCAACCCCGGGTACCTGCTCGACGCCCTGACCCGCTTCACCGCCGAGGAGGTACGGCTCCACCTGCTGGGCCCCGGTCAGCGCGCCCTCCTCGCCGACGGCACCGACGGCAGCCACCGTCATCTGCTGATGTCGGTGAAGCCGCTGGTCTGACGGCTCCCGGCACCGGGCCGGGCGGCGCCCGGAATCAGCCGCCCGGAATCAGCCGATCAGAATCCGCCGCCGCCGAAGTCGCCGCCGCCACCGCCGAAGTCGCCGAAGCCGCCGCCTCCGCCGCCGAAGTCGCTGCCGCCGAAGTCCCCGGAGGAGATGTCCCCGCCGGGGTCGCCGAAGTCGCCGCCGCCGTACTCCGCCGCGTAGGCGGGGGTGGCGAGGGACGTGCCGAGCAGGGTGCCGACGAGGAGGCCGGGGAGGAGGCCGCCGCCGAAGTAGCCGCCCGCCCAGGGGCCGTAGGCCGGGCCCGCCTCCCAGTAGGGGCGCCGGCCGGCGTCGGTCTCGACGGTACGGACGCGGGGGTCCCGGCCGTCGTCCAGACGGGCCGCGTCGGCGGAGCAGACGGGGACCTCGCGGGAGGCGCCGCCGGCCGGGGTCCAGGTGCGGTCCTCGGCGGACGGGCCGTGGCGGGGGTCGAAGAAGCACGGGGGCCGGCGCTCGGGCAGCGGCCGGGAGGAGCGGCGGGCGTCGAGCACGGCCAGGGAGTGGCGTCCGTCCTCCAGGGCCTGGGTGACCCCGCGCACCTCGTGCGGGTGCCGCACCCCGCCCATCAGGGACTTCGCCCGGTCGTAGGCGTCCAGGGCCTGTTCGTAGTCGGCGCGCATCGCCTCGGTGGCGCCTGCCTCGGCGGGGTGGAAGTCGAGCCGTTCCAGCTCCTCGCCGAAGGCGGTGATGTCCTCGTCGACGACGACCCGGAGCCGCTCCAGGGCGGCCCGCTCCTCGGCCTCCTTCCGCTTCCGCCGGCCGCGCACCACCGCGTAGGCGGCGGTGCCGCCGGCGGCGGCGACCGCGCCCAGGGTGACGAGGCCGCCGACCGGGACGCCGGAGCCCTCCCCGGCGCCGCCGGACCAGGCGGCGGGCGCGGAGCCGCGCATCGCGGGCAGGGCCTGGTCGGCGAAGGCGTTCAGTTCGGCGGCGGCGTCGGTGCCGGGTCGGTCGGCGACGGTGACCATGTTGTCCACGGCGGCGGCCGAGAGGACCCGGGCGTCGGCCTTGGCGGCGAACTCGTCGCCGAGCCGGACGGCGTACACGCCCGCGTGGCCGGTCTGCTCGCGCAGGTTCTCGATGAGCCCGTTCGGCGGGTACTCCGCGCCCTCCGGGAGGACGGCGACGAAGAGGGGCTTGTCCGCGTCCTCGATCTTCTCCGCGAGGGCGGCGGCTTCGGCCGCCGAGAGCTGTCCGGCGGCGCCCGGGTCGACGTAGACCGGGCCCTGCCTGAGGGCGGCCGCCGCGTCCGGGACGCCCGTGGCCCTGGCGCCCGCCGACGCGGGGGCCAGGGCCAGGAGCAGCAGGAGGATCAGCCCGGGGAGGGCCGACCACACCGAAATCTCCCTGGTCCTCATGGTTCGAAATTACCCGAATGCATTCGAACTAGACATAGGGGGCGGGGTCGGTTATTCGGCGGGGTCGACCCCGGCGCGCAGCAGTCCGTAGGTGAAGGCGTCCTCGATGGCCTGCCAGGAGGCGGCGATGACGTTCTCGCCGACGCCGACCGTGGACCACTCGGCGTTGCCGTCACTGGTGGTGACGAGGACGCGGGTGGTGGACTCGGTGCCGTGCCGGCCTTCGAGGATGCGGACCTTGTAGTCGACCAGCTCGAACTTGGCGAGCTGCGGGTAGATCCGCTCCAGGGCGACCCGCAGGGCCCGGTCGAGGGCGTTGACCGGGCCGTTGCCCTCGGCGGTGGCGAGCATCCGCTCGCCCTTGGCCCAGAGCTTGACCGTGGCCTCGTTGGCGTGGGTGCCGTCGGGGCGGTTCTCGGTGATCGCCCGCCAGGACTCGGTGCGGAAGTAGCGGCGGGCCCGGCCCTCGGCCTCGGAGCGCAGCAGCAGCTCGAAGGAGGCGTCGGCGGCCTCGTACGTGTAGCCCTGGAGCTCGCGCTCCTTGACCCGCTCGACGACCCGGGCGACGAGCGCGCGGTCGCCGCCGAGGTCGACGCCCAGCTCCTTGCCCTTGAGCTCGATGGAGGCGCGGCCCGCCATGTCGGAGACGAGCATCCGCATGGTGTTGCCGACCCGCTCGGGGTCGATGTGCTGGTAGAGGTCGGGGTCGACCTTGATGGCGGAGGCGTGCAGGCCGGCCTTGTGGGCGAAGGCGGAGACGCCGACGTACGGCTGGTGGGTGGAGGGGGTGAGGTTGACGACCTCGGCGATGGCGTGCGAGATGCGGGTCATCTCGGCGAGGGCGCCCTCGGGCAGCACCCGCCTGTCGTACTTGAGCTCCAGGGCCGCGACGACGGGGAAGAGGTTGGCGTTGCCGACCCGCTCGCCGTAGCCGTTGGCGGTGCACTGGACGTGGGTGGCGCCCGCGTCGACGGCGGCGAGGGTGTTGGCGACGGCGCAGCCGGTGTCGTCCTGGGCGTGGATTCCGAGGCGGGCGCCGGTGTCGGCGAGGACGGTGGAGACCACGGCCTGGACCTGGGCGGGGAGCATGCCGCCGTTGGTGTCGCAGAGGATGACGACGTCGGCGCCGGCCTCGTGCGCGGCGCCGACCACGGCCTTGGCGTAGTCGGGGTTGGCCTTGTAGCCGTCGAAGAAGTGCTCGCAGTCGACGAAGACGCGGCGGCCCTGGGCTACCAGGTGGGAGACGGTGTCGCGGACCATCTCCAGGTTCTCGTCGAGGGTGGTGCGCAGGGCCAGCTCGACGTGCCGGTCGTGGGACTTGGCGACCAGGGTGATCACCGGGGCGCCGGAGTCCAGGAGCGCCTTGACCTGGGGGTCCTCGGCTGCGCTGCCGCCGGCCCGGCGGGTGGCGCCGAAGGCGACGAGCTGCGCGTGCCGGAAGGTGATCTCCTGGCGGGCGCGGGCGAAGAACTCGGTGTCGCGCGGGTTGGCGCCGGGCCAGCCGCCTTCGATGAAGCCCACGCCGAACTCGTCGAGGTGCCGGGCGATGGTCAGCTTGTCCGCGACGGTGAGGTTGATGCCCTCGCGCTGCGCCCCGTCGCGCAGCGTGGTGTCGAAGACATGGAAACTGTCGTCGAGGCGCGAGCCCTCGGCGTTCTCCGTGGTCATGGCTCTGATGGCTCCTGTCGGATGTGGCTCCGGAAGGTATGGATCCACTTGCCCCCATTCTCACGCGCCGTCCGTCTCCGGCGCGGGTGGGGCCGGAAAACGAAAAAACCCCTCGCGGGTGCGAGAGGTCTGCGCGCGGGTCTGGGGCACGGTGTCCACTGCCGCGGGGGGTCGTTCCGCGGTTCAGCGGTCACTGCGGACCGGCGCGCTGCTGCCGATAATCATCGTGGAAGCAAGCACGCCGGAAGTCTGCCACAGGCGGGGGTCCGGCCGGACGCCGGTCTCACGATACGGGCAGCCGGTCCCGCCGCTGCTCCGGCACGTCCTTGCCGACCCGGCCGAGGTCGATGTCGCGGGTCTCCCGCATGGTGAGGTAGACGACCAGGGAGACGGCGGCGCAGCCGGCGACGTACCAGTAGTAGCCGGACTCGATGCCGGAGTCCTTGAACCAGAGGGCCACGTACTCGGCGGTGCCGCCGAAGAGGGCGTTGGCGACGGCGTAGGGCAGCGCGACGCCGAGGGCGCGGATGCCGGTCGGGAACAGCTCGGCCTTCACGCAGGCGTTGATCGACGTGTATCCGGTGATGACGAGCAGGGCGAGCAGCGAGAGGCCGAGCGCCGGCCAGAAGGAGCCCGCGTGCTTCAGCATCGTCATGATCGGCACGGTGAGGAGCGTCGAGCCGACCGCGAAGGTGATGAGCAGCGGACGGCGGCCGATCCGGTCGGAGAGCCGGCCGGCGAGCGGCTGGAGGCAGGCGAAGACGATCAGCGCGCAGAAGGAGACGAGGGTGGCGGTCTGCTTGGGGAGCCCGGCGGAGTTGGAGAGGTACTTGGTGAGGTAGGTGGTGTACGTGTAGTAGGCCACCGTGCCGCCCATGGTGAGGGCGACGACGAGGAAGGCCTCGCGCCTGTGTGCCCACAGGGCCTTGAGGGTGCCCTTCTCGCCGTGCCCGACGCCCTCGTCGGCGGTCTCCTCGTACACCTCGGTCTCCAGCATGTTCCGCCGCAGGTAGAAGACGACGGCGGCGCCGAGGGCGCCCACGATGAAGGGGATGCGCCAGCCCCAGCTGTGCAGGGCCTCGGTGGACATGGTCCGCTGGAGGACGATCTGGAGGCCGAGGCCGAGGATCTGTCCGGCGGTCATGGAGACGTACTGGAAGCTGGAGGCGAAGCCGCGGTGCCGCGGGGCGGAGGCCTCGGTGAGGTAGGTGGCGCTGGCCGCGTACTCGCCGCCGACGGAGAGTCCCTGGAGGAGGCGGGCGACGAGGAGGACGGCGGCGCCGCCGTAGCCGGCGACCGCGTAGGTGGGGGCGACGGCGATGAGCAGCGCCGAGGCGGACATCAGGGTGACGGTGAGGGTGAGCGCCGCCTTGCGGCCCTTGCGGTCGCCGACCCGGCCGAGGAGCCAGCCGCCGACGGGCCGCATGAAGAAGCCGACGGCGAAGATGCCGGCGGTGTTCATGAGCTTGGCGGTGTCGTTCCCCTCGGGGAAGAAGGCGCCCGCGAAGTAGGTGGCGAAGCTCGCGTACACGAACCAGTCGAACCACTCGACCATGTTCCCCGCGGAGCCGACCCAGATCTTCTTCCAGTGATCTCTTCCCATGGCCCGGAACCGTGCCGGACCCCGCCCGCGGCGGGCAAGGGTGCAGGGGGCAACGATCGGGAGTACTTGCGTGCGTTACGTTCGCGGAATCAGGGTTTCGTCGATGAACTCCCTGACCTGGGCGAGGACTTCGCTCCGTCCCGTACCGGGGAGGCCGACCGCCACGTGCACGCTGTAGCCGTCGAGGAGGGCGCGCATCCGGCTCGCGAAGCGGTCGGGGTCCACGGCCCGGAACTCGCCGCGCGAGACGCCCTCGGCGAGGATCGCGACGAGGTCCCGGTGCCAGGCGCGCTCGATGGCGGCCTGCCGGGCCCGGGCCTCGTCGTCGGCGTTCTGCGAGCGGTTCCAGACCTCCAGCCAGAGGGTCCAGTGGGGGTCGCGCGGCCCGTCGGGCACGTACACCCCGACGTATCCGTCGAGCCGCTCGCGGGCGCTGCCGGGCCGGGAGAGCAGCGCGCCCCGCTCGGCCCCGAGCCGGCCCTCGCTCCACTCCAGGGTCTGGAGCAGCAGTTCGTCCTTGGTGCGGAAGTAGTAGAGGAGGTGGCCGCTGCTCATCCCCACCTGCCGGCCGAGCCCGGCCATGGTCAGCCCGTCGAGCCCCCGCTCGGCCACGGTGTCCATGGCCGCCGCGAAGACGTCCTCCCGGGGCGGTGCCGCCTGGTTGCGGCGGCGGGGTGCGGGGGCCTGGTTGCTCTGCTGACTCACTCGTACGTTCTACACCGAGGGCTGCTGCTGGGTGATGCAATGGATGCCCCCGCCGGCCGCGAAGATCGTCCGGGCGTCGACGAGGACGACCTCGCGGTCCGGGAAGAGCCGGCGGAAGATCTCGGCGGCGAGCTCGTCGTGGGGGTCGTCGAAGGCGCAGAGGATCACGGCGCCGTTGCAGAGGTAGTGGTTGATGTACGAGTAGTCGACCCAGTCGCCCTCCTCGTCGGTGAGGACGGTGGGGGCGGGGACCTCGATGACCTCCAGGGGGCGGCCCTGGGCGTCGGTCTGGGCGCGGAGGATGTCCGCGTACAGCCGGGAGCGGCCGTAGTCGGGGTGGCGGGGGTCCTGCTGGCTGTGGACGAGGACGGTGCCGGGGCGGGCGAAGGCGGCGACGATGTCGATGTGCCCCTGGGTGCCGTAGAGGCCGTAGTCGCCGGCGAGGCCGTGCGGGAGCCAGATCGCCTTGGTGGTGCCGAGCTTGGCGTGGATCTCCCGCTCGACCTGCTCGCGGGTCCACTCGGGGTTGCGGCCGGAGCCGAGCTGGACGGTGTCGGTGAGCAGGACGGTGCCTTCGCCGTCGACGTGGATGCCGCCGCCCTCGTTGACCAGCGCGCTGCTCAGCACGGGGACGTCCGCCGCGTCCGCGACATGGCGGGCGATCTTGGAGTCGTGCTCCCAGCGGGCCCAGTCCTGGGCGCCCCAGCCGTTGAACACCCAGTCCACGGCGGCCAGGGAGGTGCCGTCGGTGACGAAGGTGGGGCCGATGTCGCGCATCCAGGCGTCGTCGAGCTCCCGCTCGACCAGCTCGACGTCCTCGCCGAGGAGGGCGCGGGCGCCCTCGGCGTCGCCGGGGGCGACGACCATCGTCACCGGCTCGAAGCGGCGGACGGCGCGGGCGACGGAGGCCCAGGCCGCGCGGGCCTCGGCGAGCTCCTCGTCGCTCGTGAAGGTGGGGTTGGGGCTCGGCCAGGCCATCCAGGTCCGCTCGTGCGGGGTCCACTCGGCGGGCATGCGGTACGAGGTCATGGGGCGGGTCCTAGAGGAAGTAGAGGCGGTTCAGGGAGACGGAGTCGGCCGGCTCGGAGCGGATCGGGGAGCCGTCGAGCGAGACGAGGCCGGTGCGGTCGTCCACCTGGACGTCGCCGACGCGGGAGTTGAGGAGGAGGTCGGCGGGGCCGATCCCCCGGGTGCCGCGCACGGCGACGCGGCGGCGCCGGGTCGGCAGCCGGTCGCCGCCGAGGTCGACGGCGGCCCGCGCGACGAAGGCGACGGAGAGGTCGGCGGCGGCGGCGCCGTGGGCACCGAACAGCGGGCCGAGGACGAGCGGTTCGCAGGTGTCGGTGGCGGCGTTGGGATCGCCCGTGACGCCCCAGGCGGGGAAGCCGGCCTTCAGCACCATCTGAGGCTTGGCGCCGAAGTACTCGGGCCGCCACAGCACGATGTCGGCCATCTTGCCGACCTCGACGGAGCCGATCTCGTGGGCGAGGCCGTGGGCGATCGCCGGGTTGATGGTGAGCTTGGCCAGGTAGCGCAGCACGCGCGCGTTGTCGTCGTGCGCGCCGTCGCCGTCCAGCGGGCCCAGCTCGGCCTTCATCTTCCCGGCCATGGCGAAGGTCCGGCGTACGGTCTCGCCGGCCCTTCCCATCCCCTGCGCGTCGGAGGAGGTGATCCCGATCGCGCCGAGGTCGTGCAGGACGTCCTCCGCGCCCATCGTCCCGGCCCGGATCCGGTCGCGCGCCATGGCGGCGTCACCGGGGAGGTCGGTCTTCAGGTCGTGGACGGAGACGATCATCCCGTAGTGCTCGGCCACCGCGTCGCGGCCGAAGGGCAGGGTGGGGTTGGTGGAGGAGCCGATGACGTTCGGCACGCCCGCCATCTTCAGGACGTTGGGGACGTGTCCGCCGCCGCAGCCCTCGATGTGGAAGGCGTGGATCGTCCGGCCCTCCAGGACGGCGAGGGTGTCCTCGACGGAGAGGCACTCGTTGAGGCCGTCGCTGTGCAGGGCGACCTGCACGTCGTGCTCCTCGGCGACCCTCAGGGCGGTGTCCAGGGCGCGGGTGTGGGCACCCATGTCCTCGTGGACCTTGAAGCCGGAGGCCCCGCCCTCGGCGAGCGCCTCGACGAGCGGCGCCGGGTCCGAGGAGGAGCCCCGGCCGAGGAAGCCGATGTTGACGGGCCAGGCGTCGAAGGCGCTGAAGGCGTGCTTCAGGGCCCAGGGCGAGTTGACGCCGACGCCCCAGACGGGGCCGAACTCCTGGCCGATGATCGTGGTGACGCCGCTGGCGAGCGAGGCCTCCATGATCCGGGGCGAGAGCAGGTGGACGTGGGTGTCGACGGCTCCGGCGGTGGCGATGAGGCCCTCGCCGGAGACGATCGAGGTGCCGGTGCCGACGACGACGTCGACCCCGTCGAGGGTGTCGGGGTTGCCGGCCCGGCCGATGCCGGAGATCCGGCCCTCGCGGATGCCGATGGAGACCTTGCGGATGCCCTGGACGGCGTCGATCAGCAGGACGTTGCTGATGACGACGTCGCAGGTCTCGCGGACGGCCGCGGCCTTGAGGTGGAGGCCGTCGCGGGCGGTCTTGCCGAAGCCGGCGAGGAACTCGTCGCCGGGCTTCTGGGAGTCGGCCTCGACCCGGACGACGAGTCCGGAGTCGCCGAGGACCACCCGGTCGCCGGCCCGGGGGCCGTGCACGGAGGCGTACTCGTACGGGTCCATCAGTCGTCCTCCTTCGGGGCCGTGACGCCCAGGTAGCCGCAGGCCGCGGCGCGCCGCAGGGCCTCCTCCTTCGCGCCGGGCGCGTCGAGCGGCCCGTCGACGAGACCGGCGAAGCCGATGGCGACGCGGGCGCCGCCGATGGGCACGAGCCCGATCTCGGCGGCGCCCCCCGGGTCGAAGCGGAAGGAGGCGCCGGCGGGGATGGCGAGGCGCATGCCGTAGGCGGCGGCGCGGTCGAAGTCGAGGCGCGGGTTGGCCTCGAAGAAGTGGAAGTGGGAGGTGACGCTGACCGGGACCGTCGCCGTGTTCCGTACGGCGAGGGTGAGCGCGGGCTCCTGCTCGGGGTGGCCGGGGCCGGGCAGCAGCGCGCCGGGCGCGCCGGCGCCGAGCGTGCCCCCGCCGATCGGGTCGGTGACGACGGCGAGCCGGGAGCCGTCGTCGAAGACGGCCTCGACGTGGACCTCGGTCACCACGTCGGCGACGCCGGGCAGGACGTCGTCGGGGCCGAGGACGGAGCGGGCCGCCTCGATGGCCTCGGCGAGCCGCCGGCCGTCGCGGGCCGCCTCGCAGACGGTGTCCGCGACGAGGGCGGTCGCCTCGGGGACGTTGAGCCGCAGGCCGCGGGCCCGGCGGGCCCGGGCGAGTTCGGCGGCGCCGAAGAGCAGCAGCCGGTCGCGCTCCGTGGGGGTCAGTCGCACGTCATGCACCTCCTGTTTGAGCGACACTCTAAATGCTGGAAGGAATGCTTCCAAGTATTGACGTGCCGGTCAGGCGCAGGTCACATTGAGCGCCACTCAAAAATCCCCCTTCCGCTCCCCCGGAGGTCTCATGGCGACGATCGAACAGCACGGAGTCGACACCATCCCCGAGGCCGAACGCACCAGCGGCCCCCGCGACCTCGTCGCGATCCTGCTCGGCTCCAACCTCTGCCTGGGCGTGATCGTCTTCGGCTGGCTGCCGGTCTCCTTCGGCCTCGGCCTGTGGGGCTCGGTGACCTCCGTGGTCGCCGGCACCCTGGCCGGCGTGGCCGTCACCGCCCCGCTGGCGCTGGTCTCGCTGCGGACCGCCACCAACCTCTCCACCTCCTCCGGCGCCTTCTTCGGCGTCCGCGGCCGGCTCGTCGGCTCGGTGGTGGGGCTGCTGCTCTCGCTCGGCTACACCGCCCTGACCCTCTGGATCGGCGGCGACGTCATCGTGGGCGTGCTCGCCCGGCTCGCCGGGGCGTCCACCGGGGACGGCGCGCACGCCGTCGTCTACGCGCTGCTCGCGGCCTGTACGGCGGTGGGCGCCGTGTACGGCTACCGGCTGCTGCTGCGGCTCAGCAAGGCGCTCGCCGTGGGCATGACCGTGCTGCTGGCCCTCGGGCTCGTCGCGTACGCCGGCGACCTCACCGCCGCGCCCGCGCCGGACACCCCGTACCTGCTCGGCTCCTTCTGGCCGACCTGGCTGCTCTCGGCGGTCGCCGCCGGCCTCAGCGGCCCGGTCGCCTTCATCACCCTGCTCGGCGACTACACCCGTTACGTCTCCCCCGCCCGGCACAGCGCCCGGAGGGTCCACCGGGCCACCTGGCTCGGCCTCCTCGTCGGCCTGCTCGTCCCGCAGCTCTTCGGTACGTACACGGCGCTGGCCGCCCGCGCGGGCCTCGACTACGCGGGGCCGCTGGTCGCCGTCTCGCCCGGCTGGTACCTGGTCCCGCTGCTGCTCGCCGCCACCGCCGGCTCGGTCGGCAACGCCGGTCTGATGCTCTACTCGATGGGCCTGGACCTGGACGCGATCCTGCCCCGGGCCACCCGGGCGCGGGCCACCGTCGTGGTGGCGGCGGTCGCCACCGGCTTCGTCTTCCTCGGCCACTTCGCCTCGGACGCCCAGTCGGCGATGACCTCGTTCGTCCTGCTCCTGACGGCGATCGGCACGCCGTGGGCGGTCATCACCCTCATCGGGCACGCGCGCTGCCGCGGGGAGTACGACCCCGAGGCGCTCCAGGTCTACAACCGGCGCTCGCGCGGCGGGATCTACTGGTACGCGGCCGGCTGGCACCCGCGCGCCACCGCCTCCTGGGCGCTCGGTGCCGGGGTCGGCCTGGCGGCCGTCTCCACCCCGCTGTACGAGGGTCCGCTGCTGGCCCTGACCGGTGGGATCGACTGCAGCTTCGTGCTGTCGGGCGTGGTGGGCGGCGCGCTGTACGCCGCCCTGACGCCGCGCGGGGCCTCCGGGGCCGTGACGACGGCCCCGGAGGCCCTGGCGGCGACGGAGTGACTACTTGCCGAGCTCGTGCATCCAGCCGCGGGTGTCCTCGGCCTTGCCGGTCTGGATGGCGAGCAGCGCCTCGCGCAGCTTCATCGTGACCTCGCCGGGCTCGCCGCCCGACTGCCGCCACTCGCCCCGGGCGGACTTGACCGTGCCGACCGGGGTGATGACGGCGGCGGTGCCGCAGGCGAAGACCTCGGTGAGGGTGCCGTTCTCCGTGTCGGCCTGCCACTGGTCGATGGAGACGCGGGCCTCCTCCACCTCGTGGCCGAGGTCGGCGGCGAGCTTGAGGAGGGAGTCACGGGTGATGCCCTCCAGGATCGAGCCGCTGAGCGACGGGGTGACGATCTTGTTCCCGTACACGAAGTACAGGTTCATGCCGCCGAGCTCCTCGACCCACTTGTGCTCGACCGCGTCGAGGTAGCAGACCTGGTCGCAGCCCTTGGCGGCCGCCTCGGCCTGCGCGAGCAGGGAGGCCGCGTAGTTGCCGCCGGTCTTGGCGTCGCCCATGCCGCCGGGGACGGCGCGGACGCGGTCCTCGGAGGCCCAGATGGAGACCGGCTTGACGCCGCCGGGGAAGTACGGGCCCGCCGGGGAGGCGATGACGACGAAGAGGTACTCGTTGGCCGGGCGGACGCCCAGGCCGACCTCGGTCGCGATCATGAACGGGCGCAGGTAGAGGGAGGCCTCGCCGCCGTGCTCCGGGACCCAGGCCTCGTCCTGGCGGACCAGCGCGTCACAGGCCTCGATGAAGGTCTCGACCGGCAGTTCGGGCATGCCGAGCCGGTGCGCGGAGCGCTGGAAGCGGCGGGCGTTGGCGTCCGGGCGGAAGGAGGCGACCGAGCCGTCGGGCCGGCGGTACGCCTTCAGGCCCTCGAAGATCTCCTGGGCGTAGTGGAGCACGTTGGTCGCCGGGTCGAGGGAGAGCGGGCCGTACGGCACGAGCTGGCCGTCGTGCCAGCCGCGGCCCTCGGTCCAGCGCACGGTGACCATGTGGTCGGTGAAGTGGCGGCCGAATCCCGGGTCGGCCAGGATCGCCGCGCGCTCCGCGTCGGACAGCGGGCTGGAGGAGGGCTTGAGCTCGATCGTCGTCATGGGTGCTTGTCCTTCACCGGTCGTGTGTGTCGGACCGCGCCCGCCCGGCATGACTGCTAGGACGTCCGAGCTTTCCCGCATGTGGCGGCCCACGTCCGATTATCGCGCGTGGGAACCCGGGTACGAAAGGCGGGTGAGGCGGTCCGGGGTCGTTGACGGCACCCCGCGACCGTACGAAAGCAGCCGCCGGGTGCGTGGGAGACCCGGCGGCTGCTGAGTGGTGTCAGTGACGCGCGGGTCAGCTCGCTACTCGCGCGGCGAGCGCGTCGCCGATCTCGTCCGTCGTGCGGACGGCGGTTCCCCGCTCGGTCAGGTCGGCCTCGACGGCCGCCTCGACGCGGGCGGCCTCGGCCTCGTAGCCGAGGTGGCGCAGGAGGAGGGCGACGGAGAGGACGGTGGCCGTGGGGTCGGCCTTGCCCTGGCCCGCGATGTCCGGCGCGGAGCCGTGGACCGGCTCGAACATGGACGGGAAGTCGCGGCTCGGGTTGATGTTGCCCGAGGCGGCGACGCCGATGCCGCCGGAGACGGCCGCGGCGAGGTCGGTGATGATGTCGCCGAAGAGGTTGTCGGTGACGATGACGTCGAAGCGGGCCGGGTCGGTGACGAGGAAGATCGTCGCCGCGTCGACGTGCAGGTAGTCGGTGGTGACCTCGGGGAACTCCTGGGCGACCCGGTGGAAGGTGTCGGTCCAGAGGTGGCCGGCGAAGGTCAGCACGTTGTTCTTGTGGACCAGCGTCAGCTTCTTGCGCGGGCGGGCCTGGGCGCGGGCGAAGGCGTCCCGGACCACGCGCTCGACGCCGAAGGCGGTGTTGACCGAGACCTCGGTGGCGACCTCGTGCTCGGTGCCCTTGCGGATGGTGCCGCCGTTGCCGGTGTACGGACCCTCGGTGCCCTCGCGGACGACGACGAAGTCGATCGCGGGCTGGCCGGCGAGCGGGGTCGCGACGCCGGGGAGCAGCTTGGAGGGGCGCAGGTTGACGTGGTGGTCGAAGGCGAAGCGCAGCTTCAGGAGGAAGCCGCGCTCCAGGACGCCGGACGGGACCGAGGGGTCGCCGATCGCGCCGAGCAGGATGGCGTCGTGCTTCTTGAGGGAGTCCAGGTCGGCGTCGGTGAGGGTCTCACCGGTGGCGTGGTAGCGCCGGGCGCCGAAGTCGTACTCCTCGGTCTCCAGCTTCACGTCCTGGGGAAGCACGGCCGTGAGGACCTTGAGGCCCTGGGCCACGACCTCCTGGCCGATGCCGTCGCCGGGAATGACTGCGAGATTGATGCTGTGAGACATGGCGGCACCCTACTCTTCGTCCCATCGTCTGACACGGCACGTCCACCATGTGGACGAACGGACAGGCGTGCGGAGGGACGCGCGGACGGTCAGTGGCCGGTGGAGCCGCCGTTGTCGCGCCGGTCGAGGGCGCGCTGGAGGGCGGCGGCGGCGTTCTGCCGGGCCTCGTCGCTGGGGCGGGCGGCGGAGTGACGGACGCGGGGGGCGGTCTGAACGGCCATGGGGGATCGACTCCTTGAGATCAGTGGTGATCCGGGCGTGCGGAGATCAGTGGTGATCGAAGGCGCCGGAAGGGGCGGGGAGCGCCGCCGCAGGGGTTGCCTGCACAGGGGCGTCGCGCTCTCGTCCGCCGTTCGCTGATGAAGCGAGACGTTCGGCTCCTACAAAGCTAGGACAGGGAACCGCATCTGTCTCCACAGTTACTCGGACTTCCTACTATCTGAGACGCCCGGTTTCGCACGGTCGCCTTCTCGCCACGGCCGCCCCGCGGGGCGAGGCGGAGCGGGGCGGCGGGGCGGAGCGGGGCGGCGGGGCGGCGGGGCGGCGGGGCGGCGGCTCAGACCACGTCGCCGTCGCGCCAGTCGAAGATCAGCGGGGCGCCCGGGTCGGGCAGCGCGAGCCCGCCGGCCGGGCGGACGAGGAGTCCGCCCTCCTCCTCGGGGAGCGGCACGGTGCCGTCCGGTCCGAGCGCCTCGATCCGCCCTCCCCACACCCGCCAGCCGCGCGCCCGGTAGAGCGCCGCGCCCTCGTCGGAGGCGGAGAGCGCACCGAAGCGGTGGGTGCCGTCGATGACCCGCTCCAGGGCTTCCACGACCGCCCCGCCGAGGCCCCGGCGCCGCGCGTCGGCCCGGACGGCGACGCCCTCCACGTATCCGATCCGGTACGAAACGCCGCGGTGCAGCACCCGGCGCTGGACGACGGCCCCGTGGGCGACGAGCCCGGCCGCGTCCTCGATCCAGGCGTGGATCCCGCCCAGGGCATGGTCCCAGTCGTCCGCGGTGAAGTCGCCGCCGAAGGCGGCGTCGAGCAGCGCGCGGGCGGCCGCCAGCCGCTCCGCGCCGAGTTCGTGGGTGGGTGCGGTCCTGACGGTCATCCCCTCACTCTCCCACGCACACCTAACCCCTTTACGACCCTTGACAGGTTAGGCACGTCCTGATCGAATCCCCGACAACCGAAGACGAAGAGTTGAGGGGTTAGAAATGACGTCCGCCGCATCCGTGCTGCCCATCCACCACCGCACCGTCACCGTCCGCGGCCACGAGATCTTCTACCGGGAGGCCGGGCCGGCCGACGCCCCCGTGCTGCTCCTGCTGCACGGCTTCCCGACCAGCTCGCACATGTTCCGCGACCTCATGCCCCGCCTCGCGGACACGTACCGGCTGATCGCCCCCGACCACCTGGGCTTCGGCCTCAGCGCCGCGCCGCCGGCCGACGCCTTCCCCTACTCCTTCGCGGAGCTGGCCGCGCTCACCGGCGAGTTCACCGAGGCGCTCGGTCTCGACCGCTTCTCGATCTACGTCCAGGACTACGGCGCCCCCATCGGCCTGCGCCTCGCCCTCGCCCACCCCGAGCGGATCACCGCGGTCGTCACCCAGAACGGCAACGCGTACGAGGAGGGCCTGGGCGCCGAGGCCTGGGCCCCCGTCCTCGCCCTGATCGCCGACCGGACCCCCGGGACCGAGGCCCCGGTCCGGGCCATCCGCTCCCTCGACGGCATCCGGTGGCAGTACGAGACGGGCGTCCCCGCCGCGTACCGGGACCTCCTCAGCCCGGACGCCTGGCACCACGACGCCGCCCTCATGGCCCGGGAGGGCCAGGACGGCATCCAGCTCGACCTGATCGCCGACTACGGCTCCAACCTCGCCCTCTACCCGGCCTTCCAGGAGTGGTTCCGCACCTCCCGGGTGCCGCTCCTCGCCGTCTGGGGCGAGGGCGACGAGGTCTTCGTCCCGGCCGGCGCCGAGGCCTTCCGCCGCGACCTGCCGGACGCCGAGATCCACCTCCTGCCGACCGGCCACTTCGCCCTGGAGACCCACGCGCCGCGGATCGCCGAACTGGTCGGCGACTTCCTGGAGCGCCGCGTCGGGAAGTGAACGGGCACATGAGTACCGCCCCCGACCCCGGCCTGGGGGGACCGGGGAGGGGGGCGGTGATCAGGGGCCGCTCACGCGGCGGGCGGGCCTCAGCCCATGTGCGGGTAGCCGTACTCGGTCGGCGGGACCAGCGTCTCCTTGATGGCGCGGGTCAGCGTCCAGCGCATCAGGTTCTGCGGGGCGCCGGCCTTGTCGTTGGTGCCGGAGGCGCGGCCGCCGCCGAAGGGCTGCTGGCCGACGACGGCGCCGGTCGACTTGTCGTTGATGTAGAAGTTGCCCGCGGCGAAGCGGAGCTTCTCCATCGTGTACGCGGCGGCGGCGCGGTCGTTGGAGATGACCGCACCGGTCAGCGCGTAGTCCGACACCGACTCCATCTGGGTCAGCATCTCGTCGTACTTCTCGTCCTCGTACACGTGGATCGCGAGGATCGGGCCGAAGTACTCGGCCTTGAAGACCTCGTTCTCCGGGTCGGTGCACTCGATGACGGTCGGGCGGACGAAGTACCCCTCCGAGTCGTCGTAGGTGCCGCCGGCGACGATCGTGCAGCTCGGGTCGGAGGAGGCACGGTCGATCGCCGCCTTGTTCTTGGCGAACGAGCGCTCGTCGATGACGGCACCGATGAAGTTCGACAGGTCGGTGACGTCACCCATCTTGATGCCGTCGACCTCGGCCGCGAACTCCTCCTTGAAGCCGTCGTTCCAGATGGAGGCCGGGATGTACGCCCGCGAGGACGCGGAGCACTTCTGGCCCTGGAACTCGAAGGAGCCACGGGTCAGCGCGGTCTTCAGGACGGCACGGTCGGCGCTGGGGTGGGCGACGACGAAGTCCTTGCCGCCGGTCTCGCCGACGATCCGCGGGTACGAGCGGTACTTCTCGATGTTGGTGCCGACCGTCTTCCACAGGTGCTGGAAGGTCTTGGTCGAGCCGGTGAAGTGGATGCCGGCCAGGTCGCGGTGGTTCAGCGCCACCTCGGAGACGGCGATGCCGTCGCCGGTCACCAGGTTGATGACGCCCTTCGGCAGGCCGGCCTCCTCCAGGAGCTCCATGAGGAGCACGGCGGAGTGGGTCTGCGTCGGGGACGGCTTCCAGACCACCACGTTGCCCATGAGGGCGGGAGCGGTGGGCAGGTTGCCGGCGATGGCCGTGAAGTTGAACGGCGTGATCGCGTAGACGAAGCCCTCCAGCGGGCGGTGGTCCAGCCGGTTCCACACGCCCGGGGAGTTCGCCGGCGGCTGCTCGGCGAGGATCTGGCGGGCGTACGCCACGTTGAAGCGCCAGAAGTCGACGAGCTCGCACGGGGTGTCGATCTCGGCCTGCTGGGCGGTCTTCGACTGGCCGAGCATGGTGGAGGCGGCCAGCGTCTCGCGCCAGGGGCCGGCGAGCAGCTCGGCGGCGCGCAGGATGATCGCGGCGCGGTCGTCGAAGGACATCGCGCGCCAGGCCGGGGCGGCGGCCAGGGCCGCGTCGATCGCGTCCTGGGCGTCCTGCTCCGTGGCGCCGCGGAAGGTGCCGATGACCGACTTGTGGTTGTGCGGCTGCACGACCTTGAACTCGTCGCCGCCGCCCATGCGCTTCACGCCGCCGATGGTCATCGGCAGCTCGCGCGGGTTGTCGGCCAGCTCCTTGAGCTTGGCCTCCAGGCGGGCGCGCTCGGGCGAGCCGGGGGCGTAGCCGTGCACCGGCTCGTTGACGGGAGCGGGGACCTGGGTCACAGCGTCCATGAGTCTCGGAACTCCTTCAAAGAGGGGGAGGTGGGCTCAGCCCTTGGTCAGGATGGAGCGGACGAAGAAGAGCAGGTTGGCCGGCTTCTCCGCGAGGCGGCGCATGAAGTAGCCGTACCAGTCGGTGCCGTAGGCCGTGTAGACGCGCATGCGGTGGCCCTCGGCGGCGAGGCGGTTCTGCTCCTCGGAGCGGATGCCGTACAGCATCTGGAACTCGTACTCGTCCAGCTTGCGTCCCGCGCGGCGGGCCAGCTCCTGGCCGATGGCGATCAGGCGCGGGTCGTGCGAGCCGATCATCGGGTAGCCCTCGCCGTCCATCAGGATCTTCATGATCCGGACGTACGCCTTGTCGATCTCGGCCTTGTCCTGGAGGGCGACCTCGGCGGGCTCCTTGTAGGCGCCCTTCACGATGCGCACGCGGGAGCCGTTCGCGGCGAGGCGGCGGGCGTCCTCCTCGGTGCGGAAGAGGTAGGCCTGGATGACGCAGCCGGTCTGCGGGAAGTCCTTCCGCAGCTCCTCGTGGATGGCGAACATCGAGTCGAGGGTGGTGTGGTCCTCGGCGTCCAGGGTGACCGTGGTGCCGATCTCGGCGGCGGCGACGACGACCGGGCGCACGTTGGAGAGGGCCAGCTCGTGCCCGTCCTCCAGGGACTGCCCGAACATCGACAGCTTGACGGACATCTCGGCGCGCTCGCCGAGGCCCAGCTCCTTGAGGCGGCCGATCAGCTCCAGGTAGGCGTCCCGGGCGGCGTAGGACTGCTCGACGGTGGTGATGTCCTCGCCGACGACGTCGAGGGTGACCTCCAGGCCGCGGTCGGTCAGGTCCCGGACGATCGGGACGACGTCGTCCACGATCTCGCCGGCGATGAAGCGCGCCACGACCTGCTTGGTCCCGGGCGCTGCCGACACGAGACGGCGCATCTTGTCGCTGCGCGACGCGGCGAGGATCACGGGACCCAGCACGGGGCACCTCCAGAGGGGCAAGGAAGAACGGGGCCATTACCGGTCGCGGGGGTACGAACCGGGAACAGCACGGGTAACCACCGTGAAACCTAAGGATCGCTCCGATCCTGCGCCATCTACAGCTGTCACGCATCCGCGAACACGCCCTCAGACATCTGTCTGAAGCAACTGGCCGGCGGTGCGAGAATGGGCCCGTGAAGGGCGATTACCAGGAGCTGGTGGACGAGATCTCGGCGCTGCTCGGCACCCCGGCGACCCTGGAGAACCGCGATTTCGGGCTGATCGCCTTCGGGGCCCACGACAGCGACGACGACAGCGCGATGGACCCGGTCCGCACCCGCTCGATCCTCACCCGCAAGTCCACCCCGGCGGTCCGCGCCTGGTTCGAGGGCTTCGGCATCACCCGGGCCACCGGCCCCGTCCGCATCCCGGCCGCCCCGGACGCGGGCGTCTACCGGGACAGGATCTGCCTCCCGGTGCGCCATCGGGGCGTCGTCCTCGGCTACGTCTGGCTCCTGGACGCCGACCCCGGCCCCTCGCACGAGCGGCTCACCGCCGCGATGGAGGTCGCCGCCAGGATCGGCGAGCTCCTCGCCGACGAGGAGCGGGCCGGCGCGGACCTCTCCCGCGAACTGCGGGCCGTCCTGACGGCCGAGCGCGGCTGGCAGTACGACATGGCCGTCGCCGCCCTCCGCACGGCCCTGGGCCCGGACGCGGACGGCCTCCACGCCCTGGTCTGCGTGGCCCCCTGGACCGGCGAGGACTCCCCCTCCCCCCGCACGGTCCCCGGCGCCGCCGCCCTCTGCACCCTCCCGTGGCGGGGCCCGGGCGGCCCCCACCTCGGCGCCCCGGGCGCGGACGAAGCGGCCCCCGGGCCCGGGCCGCAGCGGTCGCTCGCCGTGCTGGTGCGGCTGCGCTCGGCCGACAACCCCTCCCCCGCGGACACCGCCGCCGGGCGGCTGCGCGGGACGGCCGGACCGGCGGCCGTGGCCGGGATCGCCGCGCCCCGGCGGGGACTCGGGGAGCTGGACCTGTGCTGGCGCGAGGCCTCGGCCGCCGCCCGTGCCGCGCACGCCCAGCCCCGGCTCGGCCCGCTCGCCCACTGGTCGGAGCTCGGCGCGTACCGGCTGCTCACCGCCCTCCCGCAGGCCGGGCCCGATCCGGCGGTACGGGCGCTGCTCGCCCCCGCGCACACGGAACTGGCCCGCACGGCCGAGGTTTTCCTCGACCACGCGGGCCAGGCGGGCCGCACGGCGGCGGCCCTGGGCATCCACCGGCAGACGCTCTACTACCGCCTCTCCCGGGTCGAACAACTCACCGGACTCGAACTGGACTCCGGCGAGGACCGCCTCCTGCTGCACATGGCGCTGAAGGCGGCCCGACTCTAGGAAGCGTCGCCCTCGAAGGGATCTCGCGGAAAGGTCTGGTAACAACGTTACCCGTCGAATACGTTGTTACCGTGACCCAGCCCTACCAGGACGCCCAGCGCGCCGGCCAGGCGGCCGCGCGCACCACGATCCTCGATCACGCCGTCGGCCTGCTGGTCGCGGAGGGGCCGACGGCCCTCACCATGCGCCGGATCGCCACCGAGATCGGCGCGTCGACCAAGGTCCTCTACACCCTGTTCGGCGGCAAGGAAGGTCTGGTGGACGCGCTCCACCGGGAAGGCTTCGCCCGGCTGCGCGCGGCCCAGCAGCGCGTGCCCCGGTCGGACGACCCCCTGACCCGCCTCAGGGACCTCGGCACCGCCTACCGGGACCACGCCCTCGCCGAACCCGGCTACTACTCCCTGATGTTCGGGCAGGCGGTCCCCGGACACCGGCCCGGCGCCGAGGCGCTCGCCGCGGCCGAGACCGCCTTCGACGCCTCGGTCGCCGCCGTCGAGGACTGCATCGCGGCCGGGGTCTTCCGCCCGGGCGACGCGGGCGAGATCTCCAAGCTCCTCTGGGCCGCGGCGCACGGGGCGGTGAGCCTGGAGATCGCCGGGCACTTCCCGCCGGACGTCGCGGCCCGACGCTACGCATCGCTGATGGAGGCGCTGGGACAGGCGTTCTCCACCACTGCCACCACCACAGGAGGAACGCCATGACGGGCACCACGACGGTCAACCGCTACCTGTCGGGGCGGTTCGCCCCGGTCACCGAGGAGGTCACGGCGTTACACCTGCCGGTCACCGGCCGCATCCCGGAGCACCTCGACGGCCGCTATCTGCGCATCGGCCCCAACCCGCTGGGTGTCGAGGACCCCGCGGCCCACCTCTGGACGCTCGGCGCGGGCATGGTGCACGGCGTGCGCATCCGGGACGGCCGCGCCGAGTGGTACCGCAACCGGTGGGTCCGCTCCTCCTCGGTCGCCGACCGGCTCGGCGAGCCCCGGCGCGGCACCCCGGTCGACCCGCGCACGGACGTGTCGCCGAACGTCCAGGTCGCCGGGCTCGACGGCCGGACCTTCGCACTCCTGGAGGGCGGCATCCGCCCGTACGAACTCACCTACGAACTCGACACGGTCGGGCCCTGCGACCTCGGCGCGACGCCCGAGGGGTTCAGCGCGAACGCCCACGCCGTCTTCGACCCGCACACCCGCGAGCTGCACGCGCTCGGCTTCCTCTACGGCTCGGACCACGTCCAGCACATCGTGATGGACGGCACGGGGGCGGTGGTGCGCAGCGCTCTGATCCACGCGCCCGGCAACCCGTACATGCACGACTTCGCGCTGACCGAGAACCACGTGGTCCTGTTCGACGGGCCCGTCGTGTTCAGTCCCGCCCACCTGGCGACCGGGATCCCCTTCGCGTGGGACCGCGACCGCCCGGCGCGGGTGGGCCTCGTGCCCCGGACGGGCGGCGGGGTGCGCTGGTTCGAGGTCGCGCCGAGCCTGGTGGGCCACACGCTCAACGCCTACGAGGACGGCACGGACGTCGTCGTCGACCTCGTCCGGCATCCCGAGGGCTTCGACATCAGGAACGTCGGCGCCAGTCGCCCCACCCTGGACCGCTGGAGGATCGACCCGGTCCGGGGGCGGGTGCGCGAGGAACGACTCGACGACCGCGTCCAGGAATTCCCCCGGATCGACCCCCGCCGCACCGGCCGGCCGCACCGCTACGGCTACACCGCCGCGGTCGAGCTCTACGCACCGCCCGTCGGCCCCGACGACCCCCGGCCCGACGCGGGGTTCAGCAACGCCCTGCTCAAGCACGACCTCCTGCGGGGGACGACCGAGGCGCACGAGTTCGGCCGGTTCGGGGCCGTGGGCGAAGGCGTGTTCGTCGCCGCCGAGTCGCCCGCCGCCGAGGACGACGGATACGTCATGGCCTATGTGCACGACCCCGAGCGCGGCGCCGCCGACCTGGTGATCCTCTCGGCGCAGGACTTCACGGGCGAGCCCGTCGCCCGCGTCCACCTCCCGGTGCGCGTGCCGCTGGGACTCCACGGCAACTGGGTCCCGGGCGCCCCCTGACGGCCGGACACCCGCCCCCGTACGTACCGGGGCGGGTGTCGGGCCGGGCGGGTCGCGTCAGACCAGGTTGACCGAGCGGGCCGAGGTGGCGCCGATCTCCGTGGAGATCTCGGCGATCACGGCCGCGGGGACGGTGTCGTCGACGGTGAGCACGACGAGCGCCTCGCCGCCCTCCTCCGTACGGGAGACCTGCATGCCCGCGATGTTCAGACCGGCCTCGCCGAGGATCCGGCCGACGGTGCCGACGACACCGGGACGGTCCTCGTACCGCAGCACGACCATGTGGTCGGCGAGCGCCAGGTCCACGTCGTAGTCGCCGACGGCGACGATCTTCTGGAGGTGCTTGGGGCCGGCCAGGGTGCCGGAGACCGACACCTCCTCACCGCTGGAGAGGGTGCCGCGCACGGTGACCATGTTGCGGTGGTCGGGCGACTCGGAGCTGGTGGTGAGGCGGACCTCGACACCGCGCTCCTGCGCGAAGAGCGGGGCGTTCACATAGGACACGGTCTCGTCGACGACGTCCTCGAACACGCCCTTGAGCGCGGAGAGTTCCAGCACCTTGACGTCATGCTGGGTGATCTCGCCGTACACCTCGACGTCGAGACGGGCCGCGACCTCGCCCGCGAGGGCGGTGAAGATCCGGCCGAGCTTCTCGGCGAGCGGCAGGCCCGGCTTGACGTCCTCGGCGATGACGCCGCCCTGGACGTTGACCGCGTCCGGGACCAGCTCGCCGGCGAGCGCGAGGCGCACCGAGCGGGCGACGGCGATGCCGGCCTTCTCCTGGGCCTCGTCGGTGGAGGCGCCGAGGTGCGGGGTGCAGACGACCTGGTCGAGCTCGAAGAGCGGGGAGTCCGTGCAGGGCTCCTTGGCGTACACGTCGAGGCCGGCGCCGGCGACCCGGCCCTCCTTGATGGCCGAGTACAGCGCGGCCTCGTCGACGATCCCGCCGCGGGCGGCGTTGACGATGCGGACGCTCGGCTTGACCTTGTGCAGCGCCTCGTCGCCGATGAGGCCGAGGGTCTCGGGGGTCTTCGGCAGGTGGACGGTGATGAAGTCGGCGACCTCCAGGAGCTCGTCCAGGGTCAGCAGCTTCACCCCCATCTGGGCGGCGCGGGCCGGCTGCACGTAGGGGTCGTACGCGACGATCTTCATGCCGAAGGCGGACATCCGCTGGGCGACCAGGACGCCGATGCGGCCGAGGCCGACGACGCCGAGGGTCTTCTCGCTGAGCTCGACGCCCGTGTACTTGTTCCGCTTCCACTCGCCGTTCTTCAGCGCGGTGTTGGCCTGCGGGATGTTGCGCGCGGTGGCGACGAGGAGGCCGCAGGCGAGCTCGGCGGCGGTGACGATGTTGGAGGTCGGCGCGTTCACGACCATCACGCCGGCCTTGGTGGCGGCGGACACGTCCACGTTGTCCAGGCCGACGCCGGCGCGGGCGACGACCCGCAGCTTCCTGGCGGCGGCGATGGCCTCCGCGTCGACCTTGGTCGCGGAGCGGATGAGGATGGCGTCGACGTCGGCGATCGCGGGGATCAGCTCGGCGCGGTCGGCGCCGTTGCAGTGCCGGATCTCGAAGTCCGGTCCCAGGGCGTCGACGGTGGCGGGCGACAGCTCTTCAGCGATGAGTACGACAGGTTTCGAGCTCACGTGAGTCCTCACAGAGGCAGTGCGGACGGCCGTCCCGACGGCCGCAGGCGGTGGAGGGGGCTTGCCGCGTGGAAGCGCACGACGCTGTGGGCCAGACGCGATGTTGTTGAGCAGTGTAGTGCCGCATCGGCGCACGTCGTACGCCTCGTTGGAAGGATCACCCGTCCGTGGTTGGACGGGGTGTCCAAGGATGCGGCGCGGGGCCGGACGACGTGTCCGGCCCCGCGCCGAGAGGCTTACGCCTCCTCGTCGTTCACCCAGCTCATGAGCTTGCGCAGCTCCTTGCCGGTGGTCTCCAGGAGGTGCTTCTCGTCCTGGGTCTTGTACTCGTTGTACTTCTTCAGGCCGCCGTGGTACTCGTCCATCCAGTTCTTGGCGAAGGTGCCGTCCTGGATCTCGGTGAGGACCTTCTTCATCTCGGCCTTGGTGTCGGCGGTGATGACGCGCGGGCCGGTGATGTAGTCGCCCCACTCGGCGGTCTCGGAGACGGACCAGCGCATCTTCTCCAGGCCGCCCTCGTACATCAGGTCGACGATGAGCTTCAGCTCGTGGAGGCACTCGAAGTAGGCGATCTCCGGCTGGTAGCCGGCCTCGACCAGGGTCTCGAAGCCCGCCTTGACGAGCGCGGAGGCGCCACCGCAGAGGACGGCCTGCTCGCCGAAGAGGTCGGTCTCGGTCTCCTCGGTGAAGGTGGTCTTGATGACGCCGGCGCGGGTGCCGCCGATCGCCTTCGCGTACGACAGGGCCAGGGCGAACGCGTTGCCGGTGGCGTCCTGCTCGACGGCGGCGATCGCGGGGACGCCGCGGCCCTCCTCGTACTGGCGGCGGACCAGGTGGCCCGGGCCCTTCGGGGCGACCAGGGCGACGTCGACGCCGGCCGGGGGCTTGATGAAGCCGAAGCGGACGTTGAAGCCGTGGGCGAAGAACAGCGCGTCGCCGTCCTTCAGGTTCGGGGCGATGGACTCCTCGTAGACCTTGGCCTGGATCGGGTCCGGGATCAGGATCATGATGAGGTCGGCCTCGGCCGCCGCCTCGGCGGGGGTGACCACGCGCAGGCCCTGCTCCTCGGCCTTCGCCTTGGACTTCGAGCCCTCGTGCAGACCGACGCGGACGTCGACACCCGAGTCGCGGAGCGACAGCGCGTGGGCGTGACCCTGGCTGCCGTAACCGATCACCGCGACCTTGCGGCCCTGGATGATCGAGAGGTCGGCGTCGGCGTCGTAGAACAGCTCGGCCACTGGGATTCTCCTTGGTGTGCTGGTGTTGCGTCCCACCGTACGGCGGGAGGTGGACGGGAAGTCTTCTGGTCTCGTCAGGCGGAACGGTCGAGCGCCCGCAGGGACCGGTCCGTGATGGACCGGGCGCCGCGCCCTATGGCGATGGTGCCGGACTGGACGAGCTCCTTGATGCCGAACTGCTCCAGCATCTTCAGCATGGCGTCCAGCTTGTCGCTCGAACCGGTGGCCTCGATGGTGACGGCCTCGGGCGAGACGTCGACGGTCTTGGCGCGGAAGAGCTTGACGATCTCGACGATCTGGGAGCGGGTCTCGTTGTCGGCGCGGACCTTCACCAGGACGAGCTCGCGCTGGATCGCGGCGCTGGGCTCGAGCTCGACGATCTTCAGGACGTTGACCAGCTTGTTGAGCTGCTTGGTCACCTGCTCCAGGGGCAGGTCCTCGACGCCGACCACGATGGTGATGCGGCTGATGTCGGGGTGTTCGGTGACGCCCACGGCGAGGGAGTCGATGTTGAAGCCGCGGCGGGAGAACAGGGCCGCGATCCGGGCGAGGATGCCGGGCGTGTTCTCGACGAGGACGGAGAGCGTGTGCTTGGTGGACATGTCTGGGTCTCTTCCTTCTTCGCTCTGCGTGCTCAGTCGTCTTCGCCGTCGCCGAAGTCGGGGCGGACGCCCCGGGCGGCCATGACCTCGTCGTTGGAGGTGCCGGCGGCGACCATCGGCCAGACCTGGGCGTCCTCGTGGACGATGAAGTCGACGACGACGGGCCGGTCGTTGATCGCGTTGGCCTCGGCGATGACCTTGTCGAGGTCGGCCGGGTCCTCGCAGCGCAGGGCGACGCAGCCCATGGCCTCGGACAGCTTGACGAAGTCCGGGACGCGGGTGCCCCTGGCGTCCGGGTTGACGTCGTCCGGGCCGGAGTGCAGGACGGTGTTGGAGTAGCGCTGGTTGTAGAAGAGGGTCTGCCACTGGCGGACCATCCCGAGGGCGCCGTTGTTGATGATGGCGACCTTGATCGGGATGTTGTTCAGGGCGCAGGTGGTGAGCTCCTGGTTGGTCATCTGGAAGCAGCCGTCGCCGTCGATCGCCCAGACCGTGCGGTCGGGCAGGCCCGCCTTGGCTCCCATGGCGGCCGGGACGGCGTAGCCCATGGTTCCGGCGCCGCCGGAGTTCAGCCAGGTGGCGGGCTTCTCGTAGTCGATGAAGTGGGCGGCCCACATCTGGTGCTGGCCGACGCCGGCCGTGAACACCGTGCCCTCGGGGGCGAGCCGGCCGATGCGCTGGATGACCTGCTGCGGGGAGAGGCTGCCGTCCTCCGGCAGGTCGTAGCCGAGCGGGTAGGTCTCGCGCCAGCGGTTCAGGTCGGACCACCAGGCGGAGTAGTCGCCCTTGTTGCCCTCGGTGTGCTCGGCCTGGACGGCCTGGACCAGGTCGGCGATGACCTCGCGGGCGTCACCGACGATCGGGACGTCCGCGGCGCGGTTCTTGCCGATCTCCGCCGGGTCGATGTCCGCGTGGACGATCTTGGCGTAGGGGGCGAAGCTGTCCAGCTTGCCGGTGACGCGGTCGTCGAAGCGGGCGCCGAGGGCGACGATCAGGTCGGCCTTCTGGAGCGCGGTGACGGCGGTGACGGCGCCGTGCATGCCGGGCATGCCGACGTGCTGCGGGTGGCTGTCGGGGAAGGCGCCCAGGGCCATCAGGGTGGTGGTGACGGGGGCGCCGGTCAGCTCGGCCAGGACCTTCAGCTCGGCCGTGGCGCCGGACTTGATCACACCGCCGCCGACGTAGAGGACCGGGCGCTTGGCGGCGGTGATCAGCTTGGCCGCCTCGCGGATCTGCTTGGCGTGCGGCTTGGTCACCGGGCGGTAGCCGGGCAGGCCGGTCTGCGGCGGCCAGGAGAAGGTGGTCTTGGCCTGGAGGGCGTCCTTGGCGATGTCGACCAGGACCGGGCCGGGGCGGCCGGTGGAGGCGATGTGGAAGGCCTCGGCGATGGTCTTCGCGATGTCGTCGGCCTTGGTGACCAGGAAGTTGTGCTTGGTGATCGGCATGGTGATGCCGACGATGTCCGCCTCCTGGAAGGCGTCGGTGCCGATCGCCTTGGAGGCGACCTGGCCGGTGATCGCGACCAGCGGGACCGAGTCCATGTGCGCGTCGGCGATCGGGGTGACCAGGTTGGTGGCGCCCGGTCCCGAGGTGGCCATGCAGACGCCGACCTTGCCGGTGGCCTGCGCGTACCCGGTGGCGGCGTGGCCGGCCCCCTGCTCGTGGCGGACCAGGATGTGACGGACCTTCTCGCTGTCCATCATCGGGTCGTACGCCGGGAGGATGCAGCCGCCCGGAATGCCGAAGACGGTGTCCGCGCCCACCTCTTCGAGAGAGCGGATGAGGGACTGCGCGCCCGTGACGTGCTCGACGGTGGGGGCGGGCGTCGCGCCGCTGCGGGGCCGCGGCTGCGGATGGTGCCCGGTGGCCTGCTCGGTCATCAGCATCTCTTCTCGAGGCAGAGGGTTTTTTGCGGGGGTTTTACGGGGTTCGTCGTCGACTTCCGGGAGAACCGGTGCAACAAAAAACCCCTCGTGCCGGAAGGCAAGCGAGGGGAGCGCGTCGGGTGGTTCTCAGCCGGCCTTCAGGGGCCCGGCTTCAGCCGACGCGCTTTCCAAGTACGAGAATTCGGGTGCGCATGGCAATGACCCTCCCTCTCGGGCCACACCACTGTCAAGTGGGTGGGACGCGCGTCTCATCATGTGAGCTGTTCGGGGGAGGGATTCCGCCGCTCCTCGGCCCCCTTGCCGACCGGTACGGAGGCGGCCCCGGGCAGCGGATAGTCGCCCCGGACGAGGGCGCGCCGCAGCCGGTACTCGTCGAGCGGGCCCGAGAAGGCCATGCCCTGGGCGTGCCGGCAGCCCATGGACCGCAGGGCGAGCACCTGCTCGGGGACGTCGACGCCCTCGGCGACGGTCTGCAGGCCCAGCTCGCCGGCGATGCGGAGCACCCCGCTGGTGATCTTGCGGAGCCGGGCGGATTCGACCACTCCTTCGACGAGTGTCCTGTCCAGTTTCAGCATGTCGACCGGGAGGCGTCTGAGGGCGTGGACGGCGACGTGCCCGCTGCCGAATCCGTCGAGGGCGATGCGGACGCCGAGCCGGCGCAGGGCGACCAGGCGCTGCTCCAGCTCGTCGAGGGGGGTCCGCTCGCCGGTGTCGGCCAGCTCGACGACGAGGGAGCCGGACGGCAGCCCGTGCCGGGCGAGCAGGGCCTCGACCGAGCCGAGGGGCAGGGAGCGGTCGAGCAGCCGGCGCGCGGAGACCCGGACGGAGACCGGGGTGCGGTGGCCGGCCGCGGCCCGGTCGGCGGCCTGCTCGACGGCCTCCTCCAGGAGCCAGCGGCCGAGCTCGGCGGTGCGCTCGCCGTCGTCGGTGACCCGGAGGTACTCGGCGGGGGTGAAGAGGATGCCCTGGGCGGAGCGCCAGCGGGCCTGCGCGCTGACGGCGGAGACCCGGCCGGTGGCGAGGTCCACCACGGGCTGGTGGAGGAGGGCGAACTCGCCGTCGTGGAGCGCGCTGCGCAGCCGGGCGGCGAGCTCGGTGCGCCGGGCGACCTCGGCCTGCATCTGGGGGACGTACAGCTCGACCCGGTCCTTGCCGCCGGCCTTGGCGCGGTACATGGCGAGGTCGGCGTTGCGCAGCAGGTCGGCGGCGCCGATGCCGGGCTCGGCGAAGGCGACGCCGATGGAGGCGGCGACCCGGACCTCGGTGCCGCCGTCGACGCGGTAGGGGCGGGAGAGGGTGAGCCGGAGCCGGTCGGCGATCTCCTGGACCTGGGTCTCGCGGGCGGCGCGGTCGCGCAGCCCGTCGCCGAGGATGAGGGCGGCGAACTCGTCGCCGCCGAGCCGGGCGGCGGTGTCCCCGGCGCGCACGGCCTCCTGGAGGCGGCGGGCGGCCTGGACCAGGAGGTCGTCCCCGGCCTGGTGGCCGAGCCGGTCGTTGACCGCCTTGAAGCCGTCGAGGTCGATGAAGAGCACGGCGGTGCCGGGGTCGGAGGAGCGGCGGCCGCCGAGGGCCTGTCCGACCCGGCGGGTGAAGAGCGCGCGGTTGGGCAGCTCGGTGAGCGGGTCGTGCTCGGCGTTGTGCTGCAGCTGGGCCTGGAGCCGGACCCGTTCGGTGACGTCGCGGCTGTTGAAGATCAGGCCGCCCTGGTGGCGGTTGACGGTGGACTCGACGTGGAGCCACTCCCCCTCGCCGTCGGCCTCGCCCGGGCGGCCCGCGTGGCCGGAGCGGAACCGGCACTCGATGCGGGTGGTGGGCTCCTCGGCGGGCGAGGCGGCGAGGAAGCGGCGGATCTCGTGGACGACGGCGCCGAGGTCCTCGGGATGGATGAGCGCGGCCAGTTCGGAGCCGACGAGCTCCTCGGCGTCCCGGCCGTACACCCCGGTGGCGGCGGGACTGACGTACCGCAGGACACCGCTGGGCGCGGCGATCATGATGACGTCGCTGGAGCTCTGCACGAGCGACCTGAAGTGGTTCTCCTTCTGGGCCAGCTCGTGGGTGAGGGCGATGTTGTCGATCAGCATGATGCCCTGGCGGACGACGAGGGCGAGGACGACGGCGCAGCCGGTGAGGACGACGACGCGGTCGACCCGGCGTCCCTCGACGACGTTGTACAGGATGCCGAGGGTGCAGACGGCGGCGGCGAGGTACGGGGTGAGGGCGGCGAGCGAGCCGGCGATGGGGCGGCTGGCGGGCCCCGGGGCGCGGGCGGCCGTCGTCTCCGGCGGCCGGTGGACGCCCCAGGGGGCGTAGGCGAGCAGCAGGGAGCCGGCGAACCAGCCGGCGTCGAGCAGCTGGCCCGAGACGTAGTTGGCGCGCAGCAGCGGCGAGGTGAAGAGGGCGTCGCAGAGCACGGTGAGGGCGAGCGCGGCGATGGCGGTGTTGACCGCCGAGCGGTTGCCCGGGGAACGCCGGAAGTGGAGGGCGAGGACCATGCTGACGAGCACGATGTCGAGCAGCGGGTACGCCAGCGACAGCGCGGCCTGGGCCACGGACTCGCCCTGGAAGTGGGCGGTGTGGGCGAGGGCGAGGCTCCAGGAGAGGGTCAGCAGGGACCCGGCGATGAGCCAGGCGTCGAGCCCCAGGCAGACCCAGCCGGCCCGGGTCATGGGCTTCTTGGCGAGGACGAGGAGGCCGACGATGGCGGGCGGGGCGAAGAGTAAGAAGAACAGGTCGGCGACGGAGGACTCGGGGACGTCCTGGCCGAGCACGACCTCGTACCAGCCCCAGACGGCGTTCCCGGCGCCGGCCATGAAGGACGAGAAGGCGAAGAGCAGCCAGGCGGGGCGGGCGCCGCCGCGCTCGGTCCTGGCGTAGAGGAAGCAGGAGACGGCGGCGGTGAACGCGGCGGCGCTCAGCCCGAAGTCGCCCATGAAGAGGGCGAGTCGGGGCGAGCCCCAGCCGAGGGCGGCGCCGGTGGTGTAGCCGGCGCAGACGAGCCCGAGCCCGATCTGCGCGAGCAGCGACCCGGCCCAGGCCGCCCGGTGCTCGCGGCCGGGGGCGGGCCGCTCGGGCCCGGGCGGCCCCGCGGGGGCGGGTCCGCGCCGCATCAGCGCGGTGGCGCCGGTGCCGCTCACCCCGCTCCCCCGCCCCGCGTCGTGTCCGAGGCCGCCGGCCTCGCCGTCCGCCGCGCCGAAGGCGTGCGTGCTCCGGACTCCGGCAGGGGCGCCGCCGCCGCGCGGGGCGGGCGCGCCGCGCCCTGGGCGCGCGGGGGCCGGGCCGGGTGCGCCGGGGCCGTGGGCGTACGGCCCCGGGGCGGTCGGTTCGGTCCCGGGCGCCGGGATCCGCGGCAGGCCCGCGGCGTCGGCGCGCGCCGCGCCGTCCATGCGCTCCGCGCGGTGCGGCGCGGCCTGGTCCGGCACCGAACGCGCGAGGTCGGCAGGGAGGGGCGGGAGATGTCCCGGCGGCGTCGCCGCGCCGGACCGTCGGTCCGTCGGCCGTGCTTCACCCGTCACCCCCCTCGGAATCTGATGGCCCGTCACTTCGCTCCCCAGCGTCAGCCCGTACAGACGCATGTCCCCCGATCCGGGACGATACACCAGGACCGTCACTCAGGGACAGGGTCGCAGTACTCTCCGTGACGGACAGGGGGCTCACGGCCGGCGCGCCACGGGCGCACTCGGGCGCGCGGGCCCCCGGAACCCCCGGAAAGGTGGTCCTCAGGTGGTGCGGAGGACGTTCGCGAGCTCCTCCCCGGCCGCGTACCGTCCGACCTGCGCCGCGATCAGCCGCTTCGCCCGCGGCATGAACGCCGAGGTGGAGCCGCCCACGTGCGGCGTCACCAGCACCCCGGGCGCGTGCCACAGCGGATGCCCGGCCGGCAGCGGTTCGGGGTCCGTGACGTCGAGCGCCGCCGTGATCCGCCCGCTCTCCACCTCCTTGAGCAGAGCGTTCGTGTCCACCACCGGGCCGCGCGCGACATTGACGAGGAGCGCCCCGTCCTTCATCCGGGCGAGGAACCCGGCGTCGGCCAGGTGCCGGGTCTCCGGCGTGAGCGGAGTGGACAGCACCACCACGTCCGCCTCGGGGAGCAGCGCCGGGAGGTCGGCCAGGGCGTGCACCCGGCCGCGGGCCGTGGTGCGCGCCGAGCGTGCGACGCGCGCCACCCGCGCGCACTCGAAGGGCGCGAGCCGGTCCTCGATCGCCGCGCCGATCGATCCGTACCCGACGATCAGCACGGACCTGTCGGCGAGCGCCGGGTAGAAGCCGTCCCGCCACTCCTCGGCGTCCTGGCCGCGCACGAAGCGCGGGATGCCGCGCAGGGAGGCGAGGATCAGGGCGAGGGTGAGCTCGGCGGTGCTGGCCTCGTGGACGCCCTTGGCGTTGCAGACGGAGACGCCGGGGCCGAGCGCGCCGAGCCCGGGGACGACGTGGTCGATGCCGGCCGAGAGGGTCTGGAGGACGCGCAGCGAGGTCATCGCGGCGAGCGGCCGGACCGCGACCGCGGAGCCCTTCATGTACGGGACGACGTAGAAGCCGCAGTCGGCCGGATCGGCCGGGAAGTCGGCTCCGCCGTCCCAGAAACGGTAGTTCAGTCCCGACGCGCCCGGGTCGGGCAGCCCGTCGATCTCGTCGGCGGGGATCGGAAGCCACACGTCAGCGGTGGTGGGTGCGAGTGTCATGTCCGGGAGGCTATGCGAAGAATCCCGTGCGCCATTGGTTACTTTGGGGGGCGGCACAGGGAGGGGTAGCGGCACGTGGAGCGCAGGACTATCGGGGCGACGGCGCTCGGCGTGGGGGCCGTCGGCCTCGGCTGCATGCCGATGAACTGGGCCTACAGCCGCTCGCAGCAGCGGGGCGACCGCTCGCTGCGGGCCGTGCACGCGGCCCTGGACGCCGGCGTGAGCCTGCTCGACACGGCCGACATGTACGGGCCGTTCACCAACGAGCTGCTGCTCGGCCGGGTGTTGAAGGAGCGCCGGTCGGACGTCTTCGTGTCGACGAAGTGCGGACTCCTCGTCGGCGACGGGCACGTGGTGGCCAACGGGCGGCCGGAGTACGTGCGCCGGGCCTGCGACGCCTCGCTGCGGCGGCTCCAGACGGACGTCCTCGACCTCTACCTCCTGCACCGCGCGGACCCCGAGGTCCCGGTGGAGGAGACCTGGGGCGCGATGGCGGGCCTGGTGGCGGCGGGCAAGGTGCGGGCGCTCGGGCTGAGCGCGGTCGGGGTGCGGCGGCCCCGGCGTTCGCGTACCGGCGATCTGTACGAGGGAACGATCCGCCAACTGGCCCGGGTGCAGCAGGTCTTCCCCGTCGCGGCGGTCCAGGCCGAGCTGTCGCTGTGGGCGCCGGAGGCGCTGGCGCGGCTGCTGCCCTGGTGCGCGGCGCGCGGCGTCGGGCTGCTCGCGGCGATGCCGCTGGGCAGCGGGTTCCTGACCGGGACGCTGACGCCGGGCGGCGGCTTCGAGCCGGACGACCCGCGCGCCAGGCACCCCCGCTTCACCTCCGAGATGATGGCGGCGAACCAGCCGCTGGTGGCCGGACTGCGCCGGGTGGCGGAGCGGCACGGCGACGGGGTGACCCCCGCCCAGGTGGCGCTGGCGTGGGTGCTCGCGCAGGGGCGGCACGTGGTGCCGGTGCCGGGGACGAAGCGGGCGCGGTGGGCGGTGGAGAACGCCGGGGCGGCCGGGCTGCGGCTCACGGCCGGCGACCTGGCGGAGCTCGCCGCGCTGCCCGGCGCGCGGGAGTCCTGGGACTGAGACACCGCACGGGGACGGGCCCGCGGACGGGCCGGGCGGTGTATCAAGGAGGGACGGATGCCGCTCGCACGCCCGTTCTGCCGAAGGGGATCGGATCATGAGACGTCCCGCCGTTCCGAAGGCCCTGTGGGGCGCCTCCGCGCTGGCGCTCGTGGCCGGCTGCTCCTCGGCCGGCGAGCCCGGTGACTCCGGCGCCCGGAGCACCTCGCCGCCGCCCGCGGTGTCCTCCTCCGCCGCGGCGCCGCCCGGTGCGCCGGCCGGGGAGGGGCGGGTCACGGTGGCGGGGACGCTCACCGAGGGGCTGCGCTCGCCCTGGGGGCTGGCCGCGCTGCCCGGCGGCGATCTGCTGGTCTCCTCGCGGGACGAGCGGACGGTCACCCGGGTGGACGGCCGGAGCGGGGCGAAGACCCCGCTCGGCGAGGTGCCCGGCGTGGTGCCGGGCGGCGAGGGCGGTCTGATGGGCCTCGCGGTGCGCGAGGGGTGGGTGTACGCGTACCTGACCGCCGAGTCGGACAACAGGATCGTGCGGATGCGGTACGGCGGCGGGGCCGGCGACCGCCTGGGGGCCCCGGAGCCGGTGCTCACCGGCATCCCCGAGGGCACGGTCCACAACGGCGGGCGGATCGCCTTCGGGCCGGACGGGATGCTGTACGCGGGGACCGGCGAGACGGGAGAGACGGGGCTCGCCCAGGACCGGGAATCACTGGGCGGGAAGATCCTGCGGATGACCCCGGAGGGGAAGCCCGCGCCGGGCAACCCCTTCCCGGGCTCGGTGGTGTACTCGTACGGCCACCGGAACGTCCAGGGGCTCGCCTGGGACGCCGAAGGGCGGCTGTGGGCGGCCGAGTTCGGGCAGAACACCTGGGACGAGCTGAACCTCGTCGAGCCGGGCCGGAACTACGGCTGGCCGGTGGTCGAGGGGAAGGCGGGGAAGGACGGGTTCGTGGACCCGGTGGCGCAGTGGCCGACCTCGGAGGCCTCGCCGAGCGGCATCGCGTACGCCCGGGGCGCGGTGTGGATGGCGGGCCTGCGGGGCGAGCGCCTGTGGCGGATCGGGCTGTCGGGCACGGAGCTCGCCGGGGAGCCGGAGGCCTTCCTGACCGGCGAGTACGGCCGCCTGCGCACGGTCCTCGCGGACGGCTCCGGCCGCCTGTGGCTGGTGACGAGCGAGACGGACGGCCGGGGCACGCCCGGGGCGGGGGACGACCGGATCCTGCGGCTGGAGGTGGGGTGAGCGGTGGGCGCGTTCGGCGGCCTCGACGCGTTCTTCGCCCCGGGGCGGCGGCACGCGGCGGAGGAACGGCGGCGCCTCGCCCTGGCCCGGGAGGACCCAGGCGCCGCCGATCCGGCCCGGGGGCCGGTGGACCCGGCCTCGGGTCGGGTCGGGTCGGGTCGGGTCGGGTCGGGTCGGGTCGGGTCGGGTCGGGTCGGGTCGGGTCGGGTCGGGTCGGGTCGGGTGACGATACGGGTTCCCGGGCCGGACGCGGCCTCAGCGGGGGGCGGCGAGGAGGTGGAGCCGGTGGGCGAGGGCGGCGGCCTCGCCCCGGCCGGAGACGCCCAGCTTGGCGAGGATGTGGGAGACGTGGACGCTCGCCGTCTTGGGTGAGATGAACAGCTCCTCGGCGATCTGCCGGTTGGTGCGGCCGGCCGCGACCAGGGCCAGGACGTCCTGTTCGCGGGGGGTCAGGCCGAAGGCGTCGGCCTCGGGCTCCGTGTCCGGGGCCGCGGGGCCGAGGTCGTCCGTCAGGGAGATCCGGGCGCGGGCGGCGAGCAGTTCGACGTCCTCGCGCAGCGGGCGGGCGCCGAGGGCGACGGCGACGGCGCGGGCCTGCCGGAGCAGGGCGGCGGCCTCGTCGCGCCGGCCGCCCTCGGCGAGGAGGGCGTCGGCGAGCCGGTGGCGGGCGCGGGCCAGCGGATGGGGCAGGCCGAGCGGGGTCCACGCCTCGACGACCTCGGCCCAGCGGGCCGCCGTCTCACGGTCCTCGGCGCGGGCCAGCTCCTCGCCGACCTGCGCCGAGTGGGCGGTCCAGACGGGGGCGGGGGCGGCGAGGGACCGGACGCAGCGGCGGACGGCGGCCAGCGCCTCGGCGCGGCCCTCCTCTGCGGCGGGCAGGCCCCGGCTGTCGGCCTCGGCGGTGACGGCGACGAGGACGAGGGGCCAGGCGTAGCGGTGGGTCCCGAGCGGGAAACCGGCCTCGGCGACGGCGGCGAGGCGGGCGCGGACGTCGGCGAGCCGGCCTTCGGCGGCGGCCGCGGCGATGTCGACGCAGGCCAGCGGGAGGGTGTACTGCGGAATCGGGTCGCGGCCGCCGTAGACGGCGCGGGCCTCGTCGAGGTGACGGGCGGCGGTGGCGCTCTCGCCGCGGGCGACGGCGATCTGGGCGAGCCGGACGTGGGCGGAGACCCGGGGCTTGGTGCTGGTGACGGAGGCGAGGAGGCCTTCGGCCTCGGCGCGGGCCTCGTCCCAGCGGCCGAGCGAGAAGAGGGACTCGGCCCGGTTGCCGCGGATCCAGCCGGCGGACTCGACCAGGCCGCGGGTGCGGGTCAGTTCGACTCCGGCGTCGGCGAGTGCGACGGCCTCGGCGGAGCGGCCGAGGGACTCCAGGGCGGAGGCGATGTTGATGTGCGCGCGGGCCGCCTCGTGGAACTGGCCGAGCGCGGTGGTCCGTTCGCGTACGGCGTGCATCTCGGCGAGGCCCGCCTCGCGGTCCCCGGCGGCGACCATGATGGTGCCGAGGGTGAGGCGGGCGTTGAGTTCGGTGGCCTCGGCCTTGACCAGGCGGGCGTACTCGACGGCGCGTTCGGCGGCGGCGAGGGCCTCCGGACCCGGCTTGCGCAGCATGCCCCAGCCGGCGGCGCCGGCCAGGACGGTGGCGTGGACGGCGGACGGCGGCAGGCCCTTGACGAGTTCCTGGGCGCGGGAGATCTCGGCCCAGCCGTCGCCGCGGCCGAGGTTGGACTGGAGCCGGGCCTGCTCGGCCCAGAACCAGGCGGCGCGCAGGGGGTCGTGCTCGTCGTCGCCGTCGAGGAGGCGCAGCGCCATCTTGCCGATCTTGAGGGCGCGTTCGCGTTCGCCGCAGAGGCGGGCGGCGACGGCGGCCTCGGCGAGCAGGTCGAGGTGGCGCAGCGGGGTGGTCTCGGGGTCGCAGCCGCAGGCGGGGTAGGACTCGGCGTAGTCGATGGGGCGCAGGCCGGCGCGGATCTCGGCGGGGGCCTCGTCCCAGAGTTCCATGGCCCGTTCGAGGAGGCGGAGCTGTTCGGCGTAGGCGTGGCGCTTGCGGGTGGCGACGGAGGCGTCGAGGACGGCCGGGAGCGCCTTGGCCGGGTCGTGGGCGTGGTACCAGTACGTGGCGAGGCGGGTGGCCCGCTCGTCGGGGCGGACGAGGCCGGGGTCGGCCTCCAGGGCCTCGGCGTAGCGCCGGTTGAGGCGGGAGCGTTCGCCGGGGAGCAGGTCGTCGCTGACGGCCTCGCGGACCAGGGAGTGGCGGAAGCGGTAGCCGTCGCCGTCGGGGACGGCGAGGAGGAGGTTGGCGCCGACGGCGGCGCGCAGGGCCTCGATGAGTTCGTCCTCGGTGAGGCGGGAGACGGCGGCGAGGAGGCCGTGCTCCACGGTGGAGCCGCCCTCGGCGATGATCCGGGCGACCCGCTGGGCGGGCTCGGGAAGGGCCTCGACGCGGACCAGGAGGAGGTCGCGGAGGGAGTCGCTGAGCGGGTGGGCGCCGTCGCCGCAGGAGCGGGAGGCGACGAGTTCCTCGACGAAGAAGGCGTTGCCGTCGGAGCGGTCGAAGATCTCGTCGACGAGGCCGGGGGCGGGTTCGGCGGCGAGGATGCCGGTGAGCTGGCGGTGCACCTCGGCACGGGTGAAGCGGGAGAGCTCGATGCGGCGGATGGTGCGCATCCGGTCGAGTTCGGCGAGCAGCGGGCGCAGCGGGTGGCGGCGGTGGATGTCGTCGGCGCGGTAGGTGGCGACGACCACGATCCGGCCGCGGCGCAGGGTGCGCAGCAGATAGGTGAGGAGGTGGCGGGTGGAGGTGTCGGCCCAGTGGAGGTCTTCGAGGACGAGGACGAGGGTGCGGTCGGCGGCGAGCCGCTCCAGCAGGCGGACGGTGAGCTCGAAGAGGCGGGCGGTGGCGTCCTCGTCGCCGGCGTCGGCGCCGCCGGGGTCGCCGAGCTCGGGCAGCAGGCGGGCCAGTTCGCCCTCGTGGCCGTCGGCGGCGGCGGTGAGCTCCTCGGGAAGGAGGCGGCGCAGGGTGCGCAGGGCGGTGGAGAAGGGGGCGAAGGGCAGTCCGTCGGCGCCGAGCTCCACGCAGCCGCCGAGGGCGACGACGGCGCCGGCGTCGCGGGCCGCGTCGCGGAACTCCTCGACGAGCCGGGTCTTGCCGACGCCGGCCTCGCCGGCGACGAGCAGCGCCTGGGGCTCTCCCGCGGTCGCGCGGGAGAGCGCCTCGGTGAGGGCGGTGAGTTCGCCGGCGCGGCCGACGAAGACGGGGCTGACGGACCTGGTCTCCACGGCGCCGAGCATCGCACAGGCGCCCCGCCGGTCGCTCATACGGGGGTCACGCGATCCGGGCGTAGCGGTCGCGGTCCGTACTCACCCGCCCTTCGGGTTCCCGGTGGCCGGCCTTCGCGGCGCGGGCGGCCTTGGCGGCGCGGGCGGCCTCGCGGCCGAGGCGCTGGGCGGCGGCCTCGCGGACCAGCTCGGCGTGGGCGGTGCGGTGGAGTTCGTACGCGAACATGGGGTGCTCCCTGGGCCGTGGTGTCGGTATCGCTCCTCGCGATGCCTCCACCTTCCTCGCCCGGCCGGTGGCGGGGCATCGGGCGAGTGCCGCATGTTCGCGGTGCGGGGGTCCTTAGGGAGGTCCCGGGGATGCCTTAGACGGCCTCAGACGGTGTCCTCGGTGATCCGTACGGTCCCGCTGTCGCTGCCGGTCCCGCGCTGGGCGGGTACGGCGGCGCGGGTCTCCGCGGCGGCCCGGGATTCCGGGGGCTCGATGCTGATCCGGGGCAGGATCCGGTCGAGGCTCCGGGGCAGCCACCAGTTGGCGCCGCCGAGCAGGTGCATGAGGGCGGGGACGAGGAGGGTGCGCAGCACGAAGGCGTCGAGGGCGACGGCGGCGGCGAGGGCGATGCCGAACATCGCGATGACCCGGTCGCCGGAGAGGACGAAGGCGAGGAAGACCGAGATCATGATGACCGCGGCGGAGTTGATCACCCGGCTGGTCTCGGCGAGGCCGACCCGGACCGCCCGCCGGTTGTCGCCGGTTTCCAGCCACTCCTCGTACATCCGGCTGACCAGGAAGACCTGGTAGTCCATGGACAGGCCGAAGAGGACCGAGACCATGATCACGGGGAGGAAGGGTTCGATCGGGCCGGAGCTGCCGAGGCCGAGGAGTTCGCCGCCCCAGCCCCACTGGAAGATCGCGACGACGATGCCGAAGGCGGCGGCGACGGCGGCGACGTTCATGGCGGCGGCCTTCAGCGGGATGCCGATGGACCGGAAGGCGAGCAGCAGGAGCAGGCAGCCGAGGGCCACGACGGCGCCGACGAAGAGCGGCAGCTTCCCGACGATGATCTCGGCGAAGTCGTCGTACGAGGCGGTGACGCCGCCGACGTGGACGTCGAGGGAGGTGCCGGTCTTGGCGGCCGGGACGACGTCCTGGCGGAGCCGGTCGACGAGCTCGCTGGTGGCCTTGGACTGCGGCGAGGAGTCCGGGACGACGGTGAGGACGGCGGTGTCGCCGGAGCCGTTGTAGGTGACCGGGGAGACCGAGGCGACGCCCTTGGTGGCGGCGAGCGCCTCCGGGAGCCGGTCGAGGGCGACACGGTCGTCGGCGCCGTCGAGGCTCGCGACGAGGGTGAGCGGGCCGTTGACGCCCGGCCCGAAGCCCTCGGCGAGGAGGTCGTACGCCTGCCGGGTGGTGGCGGTGGCCGGATTGTTGCCCTGGTCGGAGGTGCCGAGGTGGAGCGAGAGCGTCGGCAGCGCGAGGACGGCCATGACGACGACGGCGACGGCCCCGAGGAGCTTCGGGTGGCGCTCGACGAAGGCGGACCAGCGGGCGGCGAAGCCGGTGGGCAGCTCGGGCCGCGGCCCGTGCTCGGCGAGCGCGCGCCGTTCGCGCCGGGAGAGGGCGCGCATGCCGATGAGGGAGAGCAGCGCGGGCAGCAGGGTGACGGAGGCGGCGACGGTGAGGACGACGGTGAGAGAGGCGGCGATCGCGACGCCGTTGAGGAAGCTCAGCCGGAGGATGAGCATGCCGAGGAGGGCGATGCAGACGGTGGCGCCGGCGAAGACGACGGCCCTGCCGGTGGTGGCGACGGCGGTCTCGGCGGCCTCGGCGACGCCCAGGCCGCGTTTCAGGCCCTTGCGGTGCCGGGTGACGATGAAGAGGGCGTAGTCGATGCCGACGCCGAGGCCGATGAGCATGCCGAGCATCGGGGCGAAGTCGGCGACCGTCATCACGTGCCCGAGGAGCACGATCCCCGAGTAGGCGATGCCGACGCTGACGAGGGCGGTGGCGATGGGCAGCAGGGAGGCGGCGAGGGAGCCGAAGGCGAGGAAGAGGACGACGGCGGCGACGGCCACGCCGACGGCCTCGGCGATGTGCCCGCCGGGCGCCTCGGTGAGGGCGACGGCGCTGCCGCCGAGCTCCACCCGGAGCCCTTCGGTGCCGGCGGCCTTCGCGGTGTCGACGAGCGCCCGCGCCTGCTCGACGGGGATGTCGTCGGCCTGCTCGCGGAAGGTCACGGTGGCGTAGGCGGTGCGCCCGTCCTCGCTGACCTGCCCGGGCGCGGCCCCGGTCCCGTACGGGGAGGTGACGGCGGCGACGCCGGGCAGGGCGGCGACCTCCGCCAGCATCGGCCGGACCCGCTCCTGCACGGCGTCGGCGCGGACGCTGCCGTGCCCGGTGTGCCAGACGATGGTGTCGACGTCGCCGCCGAGCCCCTGGAAGCCCCGGTCGAGGAGGGCGGTCGCCCGCCCGGACTCGGTGCCGGGCACCTCGTAGTCGTTGGAGTACGCGCTGCCGGCGAAGGCGGCGGCGCCGCCGATCCCGACGAGGGCGAGGACCCACAGGAGGACGGCGACGAGGCGGTGCCGGATGAACCACCGTGCGATGGCTGCCAAAGGACGTGCTCCCTGCCTGGATCGGTGCTCGCGCCCACTGTCGCAGCCAAACGTGATCGTTTGCCCGTTTCGTGTCGATCCTCACAGGGGGTGCGGGACGCCGGAAGCGTCACGCGCAGGAGAGCTCGCTGCGGAAGTACGCCTCCAGATCGCGCATCATCGAGGTGAGGGCCGCCCGGCTCTCGTCCGTCTCGGGAGTGTGGGAACTGATTCCGAGGAGGACCGTCTTCTCCTTGTTCGGATCCCGCTCGCGATCCGTGTGGAACGCGGACCGGTCGCAGGAGACGTACTTCTCGATCCTCCCCTTCGAGAACACGGGCACGCCGGTCACCTTCGCCGCGTCGGGACCAGGGCCCTCCCACGTCCTGCCGTCCAGGGACCAGCGGTCGTGCTTTCGCTCGACCATCACGTAGACGTTGGATCCGTCACGGGTACGGAGAAAACAGCCGGAGTCGCTTCCGATGCCCTCCGGGTACACCCGCCGGATCGTCCGGAGGCCGCCGTACTGTACCTCCGGGCCCGAGCCGAGCAGAACCCTCAGGTCGCCCTGGTTGAACACGCCCCAGCAAGCGGCCTCCGGGATGTCCGGCGGCGCCTCGCCACACCCCGCCAGCAGGGTGCCGATCCCCAGGACCGCCGCGCACGCCCGCGCCACGCGCCCGCCGCTCACGCACCACCCGCCGCACTTCCGGGGCACTTCAGCTCGCGCTGGGCGAAGGCCATGAACTCCTTCATCAGCGCCGGCAGGGCGGCCTGGAGCTTGGACTTGTCGGGGGCGTCGTCCGCGGTGATTTCCAGCTCGATGTACTTCCCCGGCGAGTTGGGATTCTTGGCGGGTTCGCAGGTGAAGTAGGCGAGAGCACCCCTGTCGAAGATGATGCCCTTCTCCCCCACGTCAAGCGGCTTGGGATCGGCCGAATCCCACGACGACCATTCGATGGATTCCTCGAACTTCTCAAGGTCGGCGCTGGCCTGGAACTTGGTGTTGCCGTCGACGTAGAGGGTGCAGATCGCCGAGTCGACGTCCCCGTTCAGCACGAAGGATCGACCGGCCAAAGGGGAGAATTCCGCCTTGTCCCCGGGCGGCAGGAGGGGGGTCACGTCACTCCCGGCGAACGCTCCGCCCCAGCAGATGCGCTTGGGCAGTTCGGGGACGGCTTTCTCCTCGCCGGCTGCGCAACCCGCCAGAAGGCCTGCCGTGACCACGGCTGTCGACACCGCTGCGGCAGTGCGGGTGAATCGACTCATGATCATTTCTCCCCGGAAATCCGGACGACGGCGAAATCGCGACCGATGGCATGCGCCGATGCCGTCTCGGTCGAGGCGGAACCCGCATAGTCCTGAATCTGGGCTTGCGTGAGCCCGGCTGCCTTCCCAGCCCGCTCCACAGCAGCCTCGGCGGATGCTTTGGCAAAACCCTCGGCTTTCCCATAGCCCGACGCGGCTTCATGGCGGGCCTCGGTCGACTTGTCCTCCTCCGCATCCTTCACGATGGACTCGGTGATGTCTTCCTTGATCCAGCCGATGATGTCGCCGCCCACGGGCAGCATCTCGACGTACTTGGCTCCCACGAGGTCGATCCAGCGGTTCGCCCACTTGGCGTTCTCCGCGACGCCCTCGTTGTACTCCTTGTCCTCGCGCGCCGCGGCGTCGACGACGGCCTGGGCCCTCGCCTCGCTCATCATGCCCGCGATCTCACCGCCCGGGTGGACGGCGTTCCGCACGGCCTCGCCCGTGTCGGCGTACTTCTCCGGGTTCTGGAAGACGTCGGACACGAGGGCCGTGGTGAACGCCTGCTGGGCGTTGGTGATCGCACCGTACGCGTCGGGGTCCTGGCCGACCGCGCCGAGGAACTGGGCCATCTTCGCCTTCTCGAACTCCGCCCTCTCCCCGAAGGGCTTGATCCGGTCCGCGCCGTTCTCGGCGGTGGCCTGGAGGTCCGGCATGTACTCGGCGGCCATGTTGCCGAGGTTCGGGGCGATGCCGGCGAGCGGGCCGTCGTCCACGGCGAGCCCCGGTGACGTGCCGATCTTCTCGACCACCTTCTCCATGACGCTCGCCATGGTCTTGGTGTGCTCCACGGGCTTCGCGTTCTCGTCGCCGGGGACGCGGCCGGTGACGGCGGCCTCCAGGGCGTTGCCGGTGGCCGCCTGGCCGGGGTTCGGCTCGCCGCCGGAGACCGTGTCGTAGTAGTCGTCCGTGGGCTTCTTGTCGAGCATGTGGTCGACGACGCTCTTCGCGTCCTTGCCCGTGAGCTCCTCGTCGGCGAGGGTGACGATGCCGTCCTTGTTCGTGTCGCCGCGCAGCTGCTCGTCGAAGAAGGCCGCCGAGGCCGCCGGGTTGTTGGCCATGGCCTCCATGAGGCCGGTGAGGGGGTTGAAGCCCTTGCCGCCGTTCTCGTCGAGGTTGATGCGCACGTCCATGTTCGTGGGCAGGGAATGGGACCAGCGGCCCGGGTCCTCCCGGTCCATGGCGACCATGTCCCGGCCGACCGACACCAGGAAGTCCTTGTCGTACGTGCCCTCCCGGAGGAGGCCGCTCAGGGCCTGGTAGCCGTAGATCTTCGAGAAGCCGACGCCGGGGACGTCGAGCTCCTTGCGGCCGGACTTCAGGAGTCCTTCGGTCCACGCCACGTCGAGGTGGTTCGGGGTCGTCCGCTGGGTGGCGAGGCCGAGCATGGCGCCCATGTCGGCCTGGATGTTGCGGACCATGTCGACGCGGTCCTGGCCGGCCGGGCCGAGGGACGTCGCGTTCAGCGACATCTTCGCGTACGCGTCGAGCGTGCCCTCGGGGCCCACCCAGCGGTAGAAGCCGGTCGCGAACTCGGGGTCGTTCCGGTTGTCGTCGAGGAGGTCTTCCAGCTCCTTCAGCTCGGCGACGTTCCGCGCCGTGCCGCCGTCGCCGGTGACCTTCTTCAGCAGCTCCGCGGCCCGGGCGACCTGCTCCTCGTCGAGGCTCTTGTAGGTGGGGGCGGTGAAGTCGTGGTCGTCCTTCACGTTCGCCGCGAGCGCGCGCCTGAGCGAGTCGTCGGCGTCGGCGCAGTCCTCGACGATGCGGTCGATCTTCGCCTGCCAGGAGGCCACGGCCGCCTTCTGCTTCCGCACGGCCTCGGCATAGCCCGCCCGGTCCGGGTCGTGGCGCGCCCCCACGTCCTTCTCCAGGTCGTGCCGCGGCGTGACCTTGCCCTTCGCGTCGACGTGGACGCCGGCCGCCGGGCCCTCCTCGTCCCTGATCCTGACGAGGGCGTCCCGGGCCGTCAGGAAGGAGGTGTGGGCGTCGGCGAGCAGCAGTTGGATGCCCTTGGCCTGCGCCTCGGCGTCCGCGAACTCCTTGACCGTCTTGTCGACGAAGGGCCGGGTGACGTCGGAGTTGACGCCCTGCCACTGGGCCTTGTCGGTCTTGGCCTTCATGCCGTCGCGGGCGTCGGTGGCGAGCGTCTTCAGCTTGGCCGCCATCTCCGACCAGTCGTCCGCGGCCTCCTTCAGCTTGGCGACGGGCGCGTTGACGACGTCATCGAATGTCAGCACGGCGGTTCCCCCGGGTCCTCTACTTGAAGTGCTCGTCGATCTTGGACGTGGAGAGCAGGTCGCCCGCGATGTCCACGTCGTCCTTGGCGTGCGTGGACTTGGTGTAGTCGAGGTGGTTGGAGATCCGGGCGCAGGCGTCCAGGAGCGTCCGCAGCTGGCTGTTCCACCGGTCGTGCACCTTCAGCAGCTCCGATCCGCCGGTGAAGTTGCCGTTCGTGAGGGCGATCGACGCGTCGAAGGTCGCGGGCCTCGCGTGGTCGCCGTCCCGGGAGAGTCTGCCGTGGAGCAGGTAGGCCTCGTGGCCGATCGCCCCGAGGTCGTCGCGGTTCACCACAAGGTCTCCGGACCCCGCCGTCGCGGCCGCGTTTCCGTCAAGTCCGTTCAGCGCCATCCCTGTCGACCGCCGCTGCGCGGAGTCGGTCTTGAGCTGTTCCCACTCGTCCCAGGACATCCTGCTCCCCCTCGCTCGCCCCTGTGACCGGCCCGCGGACCCGACGCGCGCGCGTCGCTCGCTTCACAGTAGCAACATGGGCATGCCACACCCGCCCGGGGAACCGGCCGGACGCGTGCGCGCGTGCGAAGGGATCATGGTCGCGCCGGCCCGCGCACCGCCTCCGCCGGCCCGGACGCCGTCGCGCAGCTCGGTTGACCCCCGACTCCCCCGAACGGCAAGCTGACCTCCTGTCATTCACTGTGCCCTGGGGGAACGTTGAGCAAGTCGGCACACCACATCGGACCTGATTCCGCGCCGGACCGCTACCGGTTGCTCCGCTCCATCGGGCGCGGCGGCGAGGCCGTGCTCTATCTCGCGGAGATCGAGCTCGCGGGCGGCACCGAGCCGGTCGTCGTCAAGGTCCTCGACTCGAAGACGACGATCACGCCCGAGATCTTCGAGCGGGTCAGCCGCAAGTGGAACGAGCAGGCGGAGCTGCTGCGGTTCGTCAGCCGGCCCGGGGTCGTCGGTGTGCGCGAGCACTTCCAGGGGGCGCCCATCCACGCGCCCGGCGAGTCCGGCACCCTCACCGGCCGGGCCCTCGTCCTCGTCATGAACCACGTCGACGGCCTCGACCTGCGCGACTGGCGCGCCGAGCGGACCCTGGCCACCCCGGCCGAGCGGCGCGAGGTCATGCGGACGCTCGAACAGCTCGCCGACGTCCTCGACTGGCTGCACTCCGGGAAGGCCACGCCGTCCGGCCGGACCGTCGTCCACGGCGACCTCTCGCCGGGCAACGTGATGGTCGACGAGCACGGCCAGGCCACCCTCGTCGACTTCGGCCTCAGCAAGCTGACCGCCGACCACCAGACCGCCGAGGTGTGGTTCACCCCCGGCTACGCGGCGCCGGAGATCTTCGAGGGCAAGCGGACCCCGGCCACCGACCGGTACGCCTTCGGGGCCATCGCCTACTTCCTGCTGAGCGGCCAGTCCCCGCCGGCCGCTCCCGAGCAGCTGGCGGCCGCCTTCGCCGCGGTGCCGCAGATCGCCGGGCTGCCCGAGGAGCAGCGCCGGAAGGTGCTGGCCATCGCGGCGGCCGACGCGGACAAGCGCCCGCTGTCGCTGTCGGCGTGGGTCAAGGAGGTCCGGCACGGGGTCGTCTCCACCACGACGACCTCCCGCCCGGCGACCCCGCAGGACGCGCCCCCGAGGGACGCGGCGCCGCAGGACGCCGTCCCGCCGCGCCCGGCCGGCGCGCCCGCCGTGCCCCCGCTCCCGGCCGCCCCGCCCGTGGGCCCCCCGCCGGCCGAGCCGCCGGCCCGGCCCGCCGCGTCGGCCCCGCCGGTCCAGGACGCCGCGCCCGCTCCCCCGCCCGCCCAGCCGCCGGTCTCCGCCCCCGCTGCCGCGGCCCCCGTGCCCGCCGCTCCCGCTCCCGCCGCTCCTGTCGGCTACGACGCCGGGCAGGGCGCGTACGGTCCGCCGACCGCCGGCGTCCCCGCGTACGGCGGGCCGGGCTACGGCGGGCAGGGGTTCGGGCCTCCGACCGCCGGGATGCCCACCGTCGGCGGGCCCGGCGGACCGGCCGGACCCCAGCAGACCCGGCAGCCCGAGCCGCGCAAGCGGCGCAAGGGGCCGCTGATCGGCGCCGTCGCCGGTGTCCTCCTGGTCGCCGTCCTCGCGGTGGCCGGGGTCCGGCTGCTCGCCGACAAGGACGCGGAGGACGCCAAGAACGACCGGGCCGAAGGGGCCACCACCTCGGCCCCGGCGCAGGCGGAGGCGACGGGCGGGACGCCCACCGACGAGCCCACCGACGAGCCCACCGCCGAGACGCCGACGGAGGAGCCGACCAGCGGGGAACCGACCGCGGAGCCGGGCACGGACGAGCCCGCCGACAGCGCGAGCCCGTCGGTCGACCCCGGCTCCGTGCCGGACAGCAAGCAGGCCGACCTGACCAGCCTGACGCCGGTCGACGGCCTCGACGGGTTCACCGTGACCTCCTCCGCCACGCTCAACGCGAAGGACTACGGCTCCGCCTTCGTCGCCGGCTGCTCCGACGAGTCGTACATGGAGTTCAACCTCGGCCGGGCCTGGGAGACGCTGGAGTTCACCGCCGGCATCGACGACGACTCGCCGACCGAGGAGGCGCGGATCTCCATCTCCGTGGACGACCAGCCCGCCCCCTTCGCCCAGGCGGTGTCGCTCGGCAAGCCGGTCGCCAAGAGCATCTCGGTCAAGGGCGCCCTGCGCCTGCGGATCCGCGTCGAGGACACCTGCTCCTTCTCGCAGGAGGCGCTCGTGGTCATCGCCGCCCCGGTGCTCAAGCGGTAGCCCCCGCGCGGCAAGGGAGCGGCCCCGCACCGGGAATCCGGTGCGGGGCCGCTCTCGTACGCGTACGGGCAGGAGGGCTCAGCCCTCGCTGACGCCCAGCTTCTCCAGGATCAGGTCCTTGACCTTCGCCGCGTCGGCCTGGCCGCGGGTGGCCTTCATGACCGCGCCGACCAGCGCGCCGACCGCCGCGACCTTGCCGCCGCGGATCTTGTCGGCGATGGCCGCGTTGCCCGCGATGGCCTCGTCGACGGCCGCGCCGAGCGCGCCGTCGTCGGAGACGACCTTCAGACCGCGCTTCTCGACGACCTCGTCCGGGGTGCCCTCGCCGGCGAGGACGCCCTCGATGACCTGGCGGGCCAGCTTGTCGTTGAGACCCGGGCCACGTCCGCCGGCGTGATGGGCAGCTCCTCCAGGGAGACGGCCTTCTCGTTGGCGTTGCGGGCCAGCTCGCCCATCCACCACTTGCGGGCCGAGGCCGCGTCCGCGCCCGCCTCGATCGTGGCGACGATCGGGTCGACCGCGCCCGCGTTGAGGATGGACTGCATCTCCTGCTCGGAGACGCCCCACTCCTCGCGCAGCCGGTTGCGGCGCACGCGCGGCAGCTCCGGCAGGCCCTTGCGCAGCTCCTCGACCCACTCGCGGGCCGGGGCGACCGGGACCAGGTCCGGCTCGGGGAAGTAGCGGTAGTCCTCGGCGTTGTCCTTGATGCGGCCGGAGGTGGTGGAGCCGTCGTCCTCGTGGAAGTGACGGGTCTCCTGCACGATCGTGCCGCCGGACTCCAGGACCGCCGCGTGGCGCTGGATCTCGAAGCGCGCCGCCCGCTCGACGGAGCGGAGCGAGTTCACGTTCTTCGTCTCCGAGCGGGTGCCGAAGGTCTCGGAACCCTTCGGCATCAGCGACAGGTTGACGTCGCAGCGCATCTGGCCCTTGTCCATGCGCGCCTCGGAGACGCCCAGGGAGCGGATGACCTCGCGCAGCTCGGCCACGTACGCCTTGGCGACCTCGGGGGCGCGGTCGCCGGCGCCGACGATCGGCTTGGTGACGATCTCGATCAGCGGGATGCCGGCCCGGTTGTAGTCGAGCAGCGAGTGCGAGGCGCCGTGGATGCGGCCGGTCGCGCCACCGATGTGGGTGGACTTGCCGGTGTCCTCCTCCATGTGGGCACGCTCGATCTCCACGCGGAAGACCTCGCCGTCCTCCAGCTGGACGTCCAGGTAGCCGTTGAAGGCGATCGGCTCGTCGTACTGGGAGGTCTGGAAGTTCTTCGGCATGTCCGGATAGAAGTAGTTCTTCCGGGCGAAGCGGCACCACTCGGCGATCTCGCAGTGCAGCGCGAGGCCGATCTTGATGGCGGACTCGACGCCGATCTCGTTCACGACCGGCAGCGCACCGGGCAGACCGAGGCAGGTCGGGCAGGTCTGCGCGTTGGGCTCGGCGCCCAGCTCGGTCGAGCAACCGCAGAACATCTTGGTCTTCGTGCCGAGCTCGACATGGACCTCCAGGCCCATGACGGGGTCGAACGAGGCCAGTGCCGCCTCGTACGACAGCAGTTCAGTGACAGTCACGGTGGAACTTTCCCTCTCAGCCCAGCAGGACGTCGTCGTCGCCGAGGCGCTTCAGCTCGCGGTACAGGATCGCGAGGCCGGTGACGATGGCGGCGGCGGACACGGCGGAGTCGATCAGGCGCAGCACGTCGTGGTCGTTGCGGGCCAGCTTGGCCTGCTTGGCGACGCTGACGGCACCGAAAGCGGTGGTCGCGAGCGAGACGTAGATGCCGGTCTTCGACTTCTTGAAGTTCTTGGCCTTCTTTGCCATGGCACTCACAGCGACGGAGCCTCCTCGATCAGCGGGTGTCCCCACTTTTCCACGAAGGCGGCCTCGACGGCGGCACCGACCTTGTAGAGCCGGTCGTCCTGCAGGGCGGGGGCGATGATCTGCAGCCCGACCGGGAGGCCGTCCTCCGGTGCCAGGCCGCAGGGCAGCGACATGGCGGCGTTGCCGGCCAGGTTGGTCGGGATGGTGCACAGGTCCGCGAGGTACATCGCCATCGGGTCGTCGGCGCGCTCGCCGATCGGGAAGGCGGTGGTCGGGGTCGTCGGGGAGACGATCACGTCGACCTGCTCGAAGGCCTTCTCGAACTCGCGGGTGATGAGGGTGCGGACCTTCTGGGCCGAGCCGAACCACGCGTCGTAGTAGCCGGAGCTGAGCGCGTACGTGCCGAGGATGATGCGGCGCTTCACCTCGGGGCCGAAGCCGGCCTCGCGGGTCAGGGCGGTGACGTCCTCGGCGGAGCGGGTGCCGTCGTCGCCGGTGCGCAGGCCGTAGCGCAGGCCGTCGAAGCGGGCCAGGTTGGACGAGCACTCGGACGGCGCGATCAGGTAGTACGCCGAGAGGGCCAGGTCGAAGCTCGGGCAGTCCAGCTCGACGACCTCGGCGCCCAGCTCCTTCAGCAGCTCGACGGACTCGTCGAAGCGCTGCATGACGCCGGCCTGGTAGCCCTCGCCGCGGAACTGCTTGACGACGCCGACGCGCATCCCGGCCACCGAGCCGTTGCGGGCGGCCTCGACCACCGGCGGGACCGGCAGGTCGATGGAGGTGGAGTCCAGCGGGTCGTGGCCGGCGATCGCCTCGTGCAGCAGGGCCGCGTCCAGGACCGTGCGGGCGCAGGGGCCGCCCTGGTCGAGGGAGGAGGAGAAGGCCACCATGCCGTAGCGGGAGACCGAGCCGTAGGTCGGCTTGACGCCGACGGTGCCGGTGACGGCGGCGGGCTGGCGGATCGAGCCGCCGGTGTCCGTGCCGATGGCCAGCGGGGCCTGGAAGGCGGCGAGCGCGGCCGAGGAGCCGCCGCCGGAGCCGCCGGGGATCCGGGTGAGGTCCCAGGGGTTGCCGGTCGGGCCGTAGGCGCTGTTCTCGGTGGAGGAGCCCATCGCGAACTCGTCCATGTTGGTCTTGCCGAGGATGACGACGTCGGCGGCCTTGAGGCGCTTGACCAGCGTGGCGTCGTACGGCGGGATCCAGCCCTCCAGCATCTTCGAGCCGACCGTGGTGGGCACGCCCCGGGTCGTGAAGATGTCCTTGAGGGCGAGCGGGACGCCGGCCAGCGGGCCGAGCTTCTCGCCGCGGGCGCGCTTCTCGTCGACGGCGCGGGCCTGCGCGAGGGCGCCCTCGCGGTCGACGTGCAGGAAGGCGTGGACCTTCTCGTCGACGGCGTCGATGCGGGCCAGGTGGGCCTCGGTGACCTCGACCGCGGTCAGCTCGCCGGAAGCGATCTTCGCGGCGGTCTCGGCGGCGGTGAGCTTGATGATGTCCGTCATGATCAGTCCTCCCCCAGGATCTGCGGCACCTTGAAACGCTGCTGTTCCTGGGCGGGGGCGCCGGAGAGCGCCTGCGCGGGGGTGAGCGAAGGGCGAACCTCGTCCGCGCGCATGACGTTCGTCAGCGGCAGCGGATGGGAGGTCGGCGGTACGTCCTGCTCGGCGACCTCGGAGACGCGGGCGACCGCGCCGATGATGTCGTCGAGCTGACCGGCGAAGTGGTCGAGTTCCTCTTCGGCGAGTTCCAGACGCGCCAGCCGAGCGAGGTGGGCGACCTCCTCGCGCGTGATGCCAGGCATGCAGCGATCCTCTGGGGTGAGTCTGATGGTGTGGGGCCAATCCTAGGGGGCGCGCGCCCCTCCCCGTGAAACGGTCGGCCCGGACGGTCCCCCGACCCGTCCCCTACGGGTCACTGCACGACGTGCCCGGGGACCGGGGACGGCTCGGTCACGGGGGCGGTGTCCACCGCCCGGCGCCAGCCGTGCTCGCCGCGGGCGCGCAGCCAGGCGGTGGTCTCGGCGGGCGGCATGGCGGCGGAGACCAGCCAGCCCTGGACGGCGTCGCAGCCCAGGTCGCGCAGCCGCTCCCAGGTCTCGTCGTCCTCGACGCCCTCGGCGACGACGAGCAGGCCGAGGGAGTGCGCGAGGTCGACGGTGCAGCGGACGATCTCGGCGTCCTCGGTGTCGACGGCGAGCCGGGCGACGAAGGAGCGGTCGATCTTCAGCTCGCTGACCGGGAGCCGGCGCAGGTGGACGAGGGAGGAATAGCCGGTGCCGAAGTCGTCCAGGGACATCTTGACGCCGTGGCCGGTGAGGCCGTTGAGGGTGTCGGCGGCGCGCTGGGGGTCCTCCAGGAGGACGTGTTCCGTTATCTCCAGCTGGAGGGAGCCGGCCGGGACGCCGTGGCGGGCGAGGCGGGCGGCGACGGCGCCGGCGAAGCCGGGGGTGTGGACGTCGCGGGGGGAGACGTTGACGGCGACGGGGACCTCCAGGCCCTGGGCGCGCCAGCGGGCGACCTGGGCGAGGGCGGTCTCCAGGACGTACTCGGTGAGGTGCGGCATCAGGCCGGAGGACTCGGCGATGGCGATGAACTCGTCCGGTGGAACCTTTCCTCGCTCCGGGTGGACCCAGCGGACGAGGGCCTCCAGACCGGCGACCTGGCCGTCGAAGCGGACCTTCGGCTGGTAGTGGAGCTCGACCTCGCCGGCGTCCAGGGCGCGGCGCAGGTCGCCGAGGAGGCCGAGGCGGTCGGGGGTGTTGGAGTCGCGCTTGGACTCGTACACCTCGACGCCGGTGCGGTCGCGCTTGGCCTGGTACATGGCGACGTCGGCGCGGCGCAGCAGGCCCTCGGCGTCGCGGGCGTGGTCGGGGTAGACGGCGACGCCGGCGCTGGCCTCCAGGACGAGGACGAGGCCGTCGAGGTCGAGCGGGGAGGAGAGCTCGGCGACGAGGTGGCGGGCGACCCGCTGGGCGGTGGTGGTGGAGTCGGCGACGGGCAGCAGGACGGCGAACTCGTCGCCGCCGAGCCGGGCGGCCTCGGCGCCGCGGGGCAGGGCGAGGCGGAGCCGGTCGGCGATCTGGAGGAGGAGCCGGTCGCCGGCGAGGTGGCCGAGGGTGTCGTTGACCGAGCGGAAGCGGTCCAGGTCGATGAGGACGAGGGCGGCGCGGGCCTGCTCCTCCTCCGCGTCCTCCAGGGCGGTCCAGGTGCGCTCCAGGAGCCACTGGCGGTTGGGGAGGCCGGTGAGCGGGTCCTTGAGCTGCTCCTCGGCGCGGGCCCGGGCGATCCAGAGGGTGGAGTCGAGGGCGATCAGCGGGATCGCGAAGAGCGGCAGGAGGACCGGGTAGGCGGCGGCGACGACGCAGATCAGCGGGGCGATGCCGAGCAGGGCGACGGCGACGAGTCCCTGCCGCAGGAGCGCGGTGCGGGCGACGGTGGGCAGCCCCCGGCCGGGCGGGGCGAGGGTGTACCACAGGAGCAGGCGGGTCGCGAGGAGGTAGGCGCCGGCCGCGAGGACGATCTCCGGGGCGTCGGCGATCCCCCAGTCGAGCGGCTGCCAGGGGCGGTCGACGCTGGGGACGTCGCCGAAGAGGGCGAGGACGAGGGCGGCGGCGCCGACGCCGAGGATGTCGGCGGCGCCGTGCAGCAGGCCCTGTCGCCAGCGGTGCCGGCGGGCGGCGCTGACGAGGACGACGACGGTGAGCGAGACGAGTCCGGCGGGGACCCAGCCGTACAGGAGGAGGACGGCGAGGGTGAGGGCGGCGCCGGAGCCGGTGCCGCCCCACCAGCGCTCGCGGCCGAGGGCGACGAGGTGGCCGACGATGAGCCCGGTGAGGAGGGCGAGGGACCAGCCGGCGACGCCGCCCGGGAAGAGCGGGTGGCCGGAGGTCAGGGCTTGCTGGAGGCCGGTGACGAGCACGGCGGCCGCCGTGCTCAGCACGGCGGCGGGCAGGCCGGTGAAGCCCGCGGGGAGCACCCGGCCACGCGGTCGTGACACCGGTGCGGCACTCTCGGTCGGTTCCATTCCCGTCCCTCTCACAGGCGGCGGTGCCGTCGCTGTCCGATGGGCCGCGGCGAGGCGGCCGTGGTGGCGTCCGACCGCCGCTCGTACGCCCCGCCGGCTTCGGGGCGGGGCGCGTGGCGCGGGGCCGTTCGTCCTGGCGCACGGCCGCGCAGAGCCCTCGCGCGGCCGTGCGGGACGAGACGCACGGTCACCACACTAGGCCGCCGAGGGCGCCGAGGGGCAGCGCTCTCCCTCTCTTGCCCGAATGCGGCCTGGCCACCCGTAACGATCTGGTATGCGCCGAACGGGTGAGCCGCAGGGGGCGGGAGGGGGCCTCCGGGGGTTACTCCTCGACCTTCTGTGCGACCTCGCGAGCGGCCTCGGGACCCTGTTCGAGCAGGATCTTGAAGCCTTCCTCGTCCAGAACCGGAACCTTCAGCTGCATCGCCTTGTCGTACTTGGAGCCCGGGTTCTCCCCCACCACGACGAAGCTCGTCTTCTTGGAAACGGAACCGGTGACCTTGGCTCCGCGGCTCTGGAGCGATTCTTTTGCGCCATCCCGGGTGAACTGCTCCAGGGTGCCGGTCACGACGACCGTCAGGCCCTCCAGCGGACGGGGCCCCTCGTCCTCCCCGGCGCCCTCGTCCTCCAGGGTGACGCCCGCGGCGCGCCACTTCCGCACGATCTCGCGGTGCCACTCCTCGGAGAACCACTGCTTCACGGCGGCGGCGATGATGCCGCCGACGCCGTCGACGGCGGCCAGCTCCTCCTCGGTGGCCTGCTCGATCCGCTCCAGGGAGCGGAACTCGCGGGCGAGCGCCTCGGCGGCGACGGGGCCGACGTGGCGGATGGAGAGGCCGTTGATGAAGCGGGCGAGCGGGCGGGTCTTGGCGGCCTCGATGTTCGCCAGCATGGCGAGGGCGTTCTTCTTCGGCTCGCCCTTCTGGTTGGCGAAGACGGTGACGATCTTCTCCTCGCCGGTCTTCGGGTCCCGCTTGGGCAGTCCGGAGTCGGCGTCGAGGACGTACGCCTTGACCGGCAGGAGCTGCTCGATGGTGAGGTCGAAGAGGTCGCCCTCGTCGGTGAGCGGCGGCTCGGCGGGCTCCAGGGGCCGGGTGAGGGCGGCGGCGGCCACCGCGCCGAAGTTCTCGATGTCCAGGCACTGGCGGCCGGCGAGGAACTCGACCCGCTCGCGCAGCTGGGCCGGGCAGGTCCGGGCGTTCGGACAGCGGAGGTCGATGTCGCCCTCCTTCATCGGCTTCAGCGCGGTGCCGCACTCGGGGCAGTCGGCCGGCATCACGAACTCCCGCTCGGTGCCGTCCCGCAGGTCGACGACCGGGCCGAGGATCTCCGGGATGACGTCGCCGGCCTTGCGGAGCACCACGGTGTCGCCGATGAGGACGCCCTTGGCCTTCACCACCTCCTGGTTGTGGAGGGTGGCGAACTCGACCTCGGAGCCGGCCACGGTGACCGGCTCGACCTGGGCGTAGGGGGTGACGCGGCCGGTGCGGCCGACGCCGACCTTGATGTCGACGAGCTTGGTGTTGACCTCCTCCGGGGCGTACTTCCAGGCGATGGCCCAGCGCGGGGCGCGCGCGGTGGAGCCGAGCCGGCCCTGGAGGGCGATCTCGTCGAGCTTGACGACGACGCCGTCGATCTCGTGGGCGACGGAGTGGCGGTTCTCCCCGTAGTACGCGATGAACTCGCGCACCTCGGGGAGGCCGGCGACGACCTTGTTGTGCGCGGAGGTGGGCAGGCCCCACTCGCGCAGCAGCTCGTACGTCTCCGAGAGCCGGGTGATCTCGAAGCCCTCGCGGGCGCCGATGCCGTGCACGACCATGTGGAGCGGGCGGGTGGCGGTGACCTTGGGGTCCTTCTGGCGCAGCGATCCCGCGGCCGCGTTGCGCGGGTTGGCGAAGGGCTTGTCGCCGGCCTCCACCAGGCGGGCGTTGAGCGCCTGGAAGGCCTCCATCGGGAAGTAGACCTCGCCCCGGATCTCGACCAGCTCCGGGATCCGGTCGCCCTTGAGCCGCTCGGGGATGTCGGCGATCGTCCGGACGTTGGGCGTGATGTCCTCGCCGGCGCGGCCGTCGCCGCGGGTGGCGGCACGGGTGAGCCGACCGTGCTCGTAGGTGAGGTTGACGGCGAGTCCGTCGACCTTGAGCTCGCACAGGAAGTGGAAGTCGGGGGTGCCGACGTCCCGGGCGACGCGCTCGGCCCAGGTCGCCAGCTCCTCGTCGTCGAAGGCGTTGTCCAGCGAGAGCATGCGCTCGCGGTGCTCGACGGAGGCGAAGTCGGTCTCGTACTGCCCCGCCACCTTCTGGGTCGGCGAGTCGGGCGTGCGCAGCTCCGGATACTCCTCCTCCAGCGCCTCCAGGGTGCGCAGGAGCCGGTCGAACTCCGCGTCGCTGACGACCGGCTGGTCCTTCACGTAGTACCGGAAGCGGTGCTCCTCGACCTGCTCGGCCAGCTCGGCGTGCTTCTCGCGCGCCTCGGCGGGCACGACCGACCCTCCGTCGGGCAGGGCCCCCTGTTCGACTGCCACCTTCGTCCGTCCTCCCGTGCCTTCAGCACCCGGTCACTCTGGGTTGTCCGCGAGCGATCTCGCCGCCCGGGCGCAGTGGGCGAGCGCCGCCCGGGCGTACGCGGGCGAGGCGCCCGCGAGCCCGCAGGCGGGGGTGACGACCACGGACTCGGCGAGAGTCCCCGGGTTCAGCCCCAGCCTGCGCCACAGCGTCCTGACACCCATGACGCTACCTCCCGGGTCGGACAATGCCGTGTCGGTGGACGGCACCACACCGGCGAAGAGCGTCGTGCCCGCCTCCACGGCCTCGCCGATCGGCTCCTCGTCACGTTCGGTGAGCAGGCCGAAGTCGAACGAGACGCCGGCGGCCCCGGCCCGGCGGAGCAGCCCGAAGGGCACTCCGGGGGCGCAGGAGTGGACGGTGACGGGCCCGTCGTGGGCGGCGATGACGTCCCGCAGGGCGGACTCGACGACCTGCCGGTCGACGGCCCGGTGGGTGCGGTAGCCGCTGGCCGTGCGGACCTGCCCGAGGAGGACGGCGGTCAGCGAGGGCTCGTCGAGCTGGAGCACGATCCTGGCGCCGGGGATCCGCTTGGCGACGTCGGCGAGGTGCTCGCGCAGGCCCTCGGCGAGGGAGGCGGCGAGGTCGCGGCAGGCGCCGGCGTCGCCCAGGGCCGCCTCTCCGCCGCGGAGCTCCAGGGCGGCGGCGAGCGTCCACGGCCCGACGGCCTGGACCTTGAGGGGGCCCTCGTACCCCTGGGTGAACTCCTCCAGGGCGTCGAGGTCCTCGCCGAGCCAGGAGCGGGCGCGGCGGGTGTCGCGGCCCGGCCGGTCGCTGATCCGCCAGCCGCTGGGCTCCACGTGCGCGTACAGGTCGACGAGCATGCCGAGGGTGCGGCCGATCATGTCGGCGCCGGGGCCGCGGGCGGGCAGTTCGGCGAGGAAGGGGAAGTCCTCGAAGGTGCCGGTGACGGTCTTGGCGGCCTCGCGGGCGTCACCACCGGGCAGGGACCCGACGCCGGTGGCGGGGCCCCACTGTGCGATGTCGTTCATGGTGTCGCTACCGTCCCGGACGGACCGTCAGGTCGTTGACCTCGGCGTCCCGCGGGAGGTCGAGGGCCATCACGATGGTGGTCGCCACGGACTCGGGGTCGATCCACTTCCCCGGGTCGTACTCCTTGCCCTCCTGCTGGTGCACCTTGGCCTGCATGGGGCTGGCGGTGCGGCCGGGGTAGACGGAGGTGACGCGGACGCCGTTGCCGTGCTCCTCGTGGCGCAGCGAGTCGGCGAGCGCCTTCAGGCCGTGCTTGGAGGCGGCGTACGCGCTCCACTCGGCGTGCGCGTTCAGCCCGGCGCCGGAGTTCACGAAGAGGACGTGCCCCTGGGAGAGGCGGAGCTGGGGCAGGAAGTGCCGGGTCAGCTCGGCGGGGGCGACCAGGTTGACGTTCAGCTGGTGGTGCCAGGCCTTGGGGGTCAGCTCCCCCACCCCGCCGAGGTCGACGACGCCGGCGACGTGCAGCAGCGAGTCGATCCGGTCGGGCAGGCTCTGGTGCGAGAACGCCCAGGAGAGCCGGTCCGGGTCGGCGAGGTCGCCGACGAGCGTCCGGGCGCCGGGGAACTCCGCCGCCAGCTCCTTCGCCCGCCCCGCGTCGCGCGCGTGCAGCACGAGCTCGTCCCCGCGCGCGTGCAGCCGCCGCGCGACGGCCGCGCCGATGCCGGAACCGGCCCCGGTGATCACATGAGTAGCCATGGGGCCATGCTCCCACCTGCGGTCAGGAGGAGGGGGCGGGGGCGGGCGTGGTGGCCGGAGTCGTGGCGGACCAGAAGTCGGAGTGGACGTTGGGGGTGGGGATCTTGCCGTAGGGGTAGGCGGGGCCGTTGGGCTTGGTGGTCGGGTCGGCGACGTCGGACTTCTCGACGCACGGGGTGGTGAGGTCGAAGAACGCCTGGCCCTTGTACCCGATCGTGAGATCGAACAGGAAGCCGTCGGTGCTCCGGGCGAAGATGGACGGCATCTCACGGTCCTGGTTCACGCCGGTGATCTCGTAGCCGCTCTTCTTCCAGAAGCGTTCGATCACGCCGAGGAAGCTGCCGCGCCTCTGTTCGGAGATGACCGTGGTGACGGTCCGGCGCCGCGTCACCGTGCAGCTTCCGCTGGTCCAGGTGTCGTGGGCCCACTGGACCTCCGGCGCGACCGCTCCCAGCGTGGCGTCGAGGATCGCGTCCGCCCGCTCCGCCGCTTCCTGCATGTTCATGTCGTTCCTCCCTCGTCCGTCGCCGTCCTGCCCCCCGCACCCCGCGAGCACCGCGCCCGTCATGACGACGGAGACGGCCGCCCGTACGATCCGTCCCGGTCGCTTCATCGGTGCTCCTCCGTGGTGATCTTCTCGGACCGCCCGGCGACGATCCTGGCGATGTTGTTGGCGGACTCGGGATCCAGCTCCGGTGTGAAGTACTGGGAGTGGGCGTCGAACCCGCCTCTGTCCCAGAGCATCCGCGGACCGTCGTCGACCTTGAAGCGACGGGCGTCGAAGGCCTCGCTCGCCGGGTCCTTGCCGAAGTACACGTCGTCGTCGCCGATGTCCCAGAGGTCGCGGGCGACCAGCACGCCCACCGGCCCCGACGTCAACCAGCCCATGGCCGCCTCGTCCTTGCTCGGCAGGTGGGTGACGGGGTCGTTGTCGGCGGCGCCGACGAAGACGTGGTCCTTGCCGACCCCGAGTTCCGTCGCCTTCTGCGCGTCCACGCCGGGGCTGCCGAGGAGGATGATGTCGTCCGCGCCCGGGATCCCGCCGGGCCGCTGGGCGGCCGTTCCCACGGTGAGCGAACCGTAGGAATGGCCGATCGCCGTGACGTGGGGATCCGCGTTCTGGTTGGTCGCCGAGAGCCCCGCCATGAACTCGTTGTACGCCGGGGCGCCCCGCTGGGCGTCGCCCCTCGTCATGACGTCCGCGAGCTGCGGCGCGTCGTACCCGAGCCAGATGATGGAGGCACTGGACGGGTCGAGACGCCGGGCGCCCCTGGCCGTGTCCTGCGCCCGCTTCATCGTGTCGTCGACGAACTCCTCGTTCAGCTTCGTCCCCAGGCCCGGGACGTAGGCCGAGACGTTCTTCGACGTGTCCGGGTTGCCGCACGGAGCCGATCGCGCGGCCGTTGCCCTCGTCGCCGATGCCGAGGAGGAACATCGGCGGGTCGCTCGGCGCGTTCAGCTTCTCCTGGATGCCGCGCAGGGCGTCCAGCTTCGTCTTCGCTTCGTCGCCGCCCTCCCGGGCCAGCTCGTCCATGAGGATCGGCAGGTAGGTGCGGTTGGCCTCGTCGCGGGCCGTGGCCGGGATGCCGTCGAGGCCGCCGACCAGGTCCGGGGCGACCTCCGGGTACTCCTCGCGCTGCTCGTCCGTCAGGCCGTCCCACCACTTCTTGCGCTCGGCGGGGCTCTTGTCGGCCGGCACGTCCTCGCCGAGGTACATGCCGGCCGTGCCGCGCACGTCGGCGGTGTCCAGGCGGACGTCCTTCAGGGTGGCCTCGGTGACGTCGAGGCCCTTCTCCGCCTTCAGGCCGGTGAGGGTCCTGGCGTACCGGGCGTCGACCTCGCCGGCGGAGCGCAGGGCTCGGGCGATGCGGTCGGCGACGGACTGGGCCTTCGCCTGGTTCGGGTTGAGCGGCAGGAAGCCAGGGAAGCCGCCCTGGGGGCTGCCGAGGGTCGGCGCCTCGAGGGGGAGACGGGCGCTGCCGCGGACGGTGCCGCCGGGGGCCTGCTTCGCCGTGCCGGCCAGGTCGGTGACCTCGGCGGCGGGGTAGCCGACGGAGCCGTCCTCGTGGACGGTGAGGCCCTGGGCGGAGGCGTCGGCGAGCGCGTTCCTCAGCTGCGTCTGCGGCTCGGCGAGGTCGGCGGCGAGGCCGTTGAGCGTCGTCCTGACGAGGCCGCACTCGCTGTGCAGGTACTGGAAGTTGCGGCTGAGGCGCTTGAGCCGGCCGAGGGCCGCCTCCGCCGACTCGCTCTCCTGCGTCTCGCGGAGCTTCGCGGACATGGCCCGGTCGACCCGGGTCCGGTCGGTTCGACACCTGGTGCCAGGCGTCGCCCGCCTCCGTGAGCTCGGAGGTCCTCAGGTCGCGCAGCTGCTGCCAGGTGAGGGTGGCGGCGGTCATCGCTTCTCCTCCCCGGGCCTGGTGTCGATGGAGGCGAGGGAGCTCTTCACCGAGGCGTCGGTCTCGCCCATCTCCTTCGCGACCGCGAGCAGCGTCCCCTGGAGCGCCTCGCATTCGTCGCGTACGGACACGAGGCGGTCCCCCCACGACCGGCGCACGTCGTTCAGCGCGGCGAGCGCGGAGAGGCCGGCGGCTCCGGAGGAGACGCCCTCGTGGCCGGGGCCGAGGGCGGCGCGGCTCGTCCCGGTGCTGGTCCTTACGGCGCCCGCCGTGCCGGAGGCGCTGGTCCAGGGGCCGTCGCTGTGCTTGAGGTTGCCCGTTCCGGACGTGCCCGAGGGGGCCGCCCCGATCCGTGGAGGCCAGATTCATCCGGGTGTCGTCCCCGACCGTCCCGAAGATGTCCTGCCCACGCTGCGTCGGGCTCACGATCCCCCGATCCCCGTTGCGTGTCGTGTGCGCCCGACGACCTTAGCGGAGCTCGTTCCGGAGTACGCAATCGCGAAGCGGAGCCGGGCGGTCAGCTCAGCTCAGCTCAGCTGCCGCTCCAGGTACGCCAGGGCCGCCGGGCCGTCCTCGGCGAAGAAGGCGAGGTCGGCGAGGGGGCGCGGGAGGAAGCCCTCGTCCTCCATGCGGCGGAACTGGAGCTTGAGGCCGTCGTAGAAGCCGGCGGTGTTGAGGAAGACGACGGGCTTCGTGTGCTTGCCGTGCTTCTTCAGCTCCAGGATCTCGGTGGCCTCGTCGAGGGTGCCGGTGCCGCCGGCCATGACGACGATCGCGTCGGACTTGGCGAGGAGGAGCGCCTTCCGCTCGGCGAGGTCCTTGGTGACGGTCATCTCGTCGGCGCCCGGGCGGGCCTTGGCGGCGAGGAAGTCGACGGAGACGCCGACGAGGCGGCCGCCGGCCTCCTGGACGCCGTCCGCGACGACCTTCATCAGCCCGGTGTCGGAGCCGCCCCAGACGAGGGTGTGGTCCGCCTTGCCGAGGAGGCGGGCGAAGTCGCGGGCGGGGGCGGTGTAGCGCTCGTCGAGGTCGGCGGCGGAGAGGAAGACGCAGATGTTCATGCCGACACCGTAGGACACGTCCGACATCTCCACGGCCCTGTTTTCTTTACGGCTCTGACCTGCGGGTTCCATGTTTCTTCGGGAATTTCCCGGCCGCGGCGATGAGTTGTGGCGCGCCCGCCGGTCTGCCCTGCCATGGACGAGGTGAAGACGGTCGTGTCACGGGACGGGACGCCGATCGCGTACGCGCGGTACGGCTCGGGAGCCGCGGACCGGCCCGCGGTGGTGCTGGTGGGCGGGGCGCCGGGGTCGGGCGCGGACGGGGTGCCGCTCGCCCGTCTGCTGGCCCGGAGCCACGCCGTGTACGTGTACGACCGCCGGGGGCACCTCGGGAGCGGCTACGCGCCGGAGCGGGAGTTCGAGGACCTGGCGGCGGTCCTGGCGGCGGCGGGACCCGGCGCGGCGGTGCACGGCACCGGGACGGGCGGGGTCCTCGCGCTCGCGGCCGCGGCGGCGGGGGTGCCGGTGGGGGCCGTCTCGGTCTTCGAGCCGCCGTACGACGGGCGCAGGCCCGTGCCGGAGGTCCACGCGCGCGTGCTGGTGGTCGACGGGGGCGCCAGCCCGGCGCCGGTCCGGCGGGCGGCCCGGGAGCTGTCGGCACGGCTGCCGCGCGCCCGGCACCGGACGCTGACGGGGCAGACCCACGAGGTGGCGCCCCATGTGCTGGCGCCGGTCCTCATGGACTTCGTGGCGGACGCCGTGGAGCCGGCGGAGGTGGTGTGAGCCGGGCCGTCCCCGTCACGCGGGGGCGGCGGCCGTGCGGCGTGCCGTCGTGGCGATCGTCGCCGAGCCCACCACGCGCGTGCCGGCGTAGAGGACGATCGCCTGGCCCGGGGCGACGCCCCGGACGGGCTCGTCGAAGGTGACCTTCAGTTCGCCGTCCTCCAGGGTCGCGCTCACCGCGGTCTCGCCGCCGTGGGCGCGGAGCTGGGCGGTGTAGCGGCCGGGTCCTTCGGGGGCGGTGCCGCACCAGCGGGGCTTGATCGCGGTGAGGGCGGTGACGTCGAGGGCCTCGGCGGGGCCGACGGTGACCGTGTTGTTCACGGGTGAGATGTCGAGGACGTAGCGGGGCTTGCCGTCGGCGGCGGGGTGGCCGATGCGGAGGCCCTTGCGCTGGCCGATGGTGAAGCCGTACGCGCCCTCGTGGGTGCCGAGCTTCGTGCCGGACTCGTCGACGATGTCGCCCTCCGCCTTGCCCAGGCGGCTCGCGAGGAAGCCCTGGGTGTCGCCGTCGGCGATGAAGCAGATGTCGTGGCTGTCGGGCTTCTTGGCGACGGCGAGGCCGCGCCGCTCGGCCTCGGCCCGGATCTCGTCCTTGGTGGTGAGGGTGTCGCCGAGCGGGAACATCGCGTGGGCGAGCTGCTGCTCGTCGAGGACGCCGAGGACGTACGACTGGTCCTTGGCCATGTCGGAGGCGCGGTGCAGCTCGCGGGTGCCGTCCTCGTTCAGGACCACGGTGGCGTAGTGGCCGGTGCAGACCGCGTCGAAGCCGAGGGCGAGCGCCTTGTCGAGCAGGGCCGCGAACTTGATCTTCTCGTTGCAGCGCAGGCACGGGTTGGGCGTGCGGCCCGCCTCGTACTCCGCGACGAAGTCGTCGACGACGTCGGCGCGGAAGCGCTCGGCGAGGTCCCACACGTAGAAGGGGATGCCGATGACGTCGGCGGCCCGGCGCGCGTCGCGCGAGTCCTCGATGGTGCAGCAGCCGCGGGCTCCGGTGCGGAAGGACTGCGGGTTCGCGGAGAGCGCGAGGTGCACACCGGTGACATCGTGGCCGGCCTCGACGGCTCGGGCGGCGGCGACGGCGGAGTCCACGCCGCCGGACATGGCGGCGAGGACGCGAAGGGGGCGCGGAGTCTCAGTCATAGCCCTACCAGAGTACGGGGCGGCGGGAACCGTCCGGCCGGGACCGAGCGTTCCGGTAGGCATGGGGAGCGAGAACGGCGCGAAGAAGGCCGGAAAGAAGCGGGGGGTCCGGCGCCGCACCGTGCTGCTCGGCGGCGGCGTCGCGGTGGCGGGCACGGCGGTCCTGGCGCGCGAGGAGCTGGCGCGGGCCTGGTGGCGGCTGCCGGGGATGGAGAAGCCGCGCACGGACGGGGCGCTCGACCACGGGGCGGCGGAGTGGACGGCGGCGCACCAGGCGAACTGGCGGCGGGCGGACCGGCCGGACGACTACGGGATCGACCGGGTGGTGATCCACGTGGTGCAGGGCTCGTACGCGACGGCGCTGAAGGTCTTCCGCAATCCGCTGCACGGGGCGGCCACGCACTACGTGGTCCGCAAGGACGGGCACGTGGCGCAGATGATCCGGGAGCTCGACGTGGCCTTCCACGCCGGGAACCGGGACATGAACGAGCGGAGCATCGGCATCGAGCACGAGGGCTTCGTGGACCGGCCGAAGGACTTCACGGCGGAGATGTACGCGGGCTCGGCGCGGCTGACGGCGGACATCTGCCGGCGGTACGCGATACCGGCGGACCGGGAGCACATCATCGGCCACGTCGAGGTCGAGGGCACCGACCACACCGATCCCGGCCCGCACTGGGACTGGGACCGCTACATGGAACTGGTGCGGCGGGAGCTCACCAAGCCGGTCCGGGCTAGCTGAGCCCCGCGGTGCGGGCGCGCTCGACCGCCGGGCCGATGGCGTCGGCGACGGCCTTCACGTCCTCCTCGGTGGAGGTGTGGCCGAGGGAGAAGCGGAGGGTGCCGCGGGCCAGGTCGGGGTCGGTGCCGGTGGCGAGGAGGACGTGGCTGGGCTGGGCGATGCCGGCGGTGCAGGCGGAGCCGGTGGAGCAGGCGATCCCGGCGGCGTCGAGCAGGAGGAGCAGCGAGTCTCCCTCGCAGCCGGGGAAGGTGAAGTGGGCGTTGGCGGGGAGCCGGTCGGCCGGGTCGCCGCCGAGGACCGCGTCGGGGACGGCCGTGCGGACGGCGGTGACGAGCGCGTCGCGCAGGGCGCCGATCTCGCGGGCGAAGGCCTCCTGCCCCCCGGTGGCGACGCGGGCGGCGGTGGCGAAGGCGGCGACGGCGGGGACGTCGAGGGTGCCGGAGCGGACGTGCCGCTCCTGCCCGCCGCCGTGCAGCACGGGGACGGGGGTGTGCTCGCGGCCGAGGAGCAGGGCGCCGATGCCGTACGGGCCGCCGATCTTGTGGCCGGAGACGGTCATGGCGGCGAGCCCGGAGGCGGCGAAGTCGACCGGGAGCTGGCCGACGGCCTGGACGGCGTCGGCGTGCAGCGGGACGCCGAACTCGGCGGCGGCGTCGGCGAGCGCGCGGACCGGCATGACGGTGCCGATCTCGTTGTTGGCCCACATCACGGTGGCGAGGGCGACGGACCCCGGGTCGCGGGCGATCGCCTCCCGCAGCGCCTCGGGGTGGACCCTGCCGTACGCGTCGACCGGCAGGTACTCGACGTCGGCGCCCTCGTGGCCGGCGAGCCAGTCGACGGCGTCGAGGACGGCGTGGTGCTCGACGGGGCTGGCGAGGACGCGGGTGCGGCGCGGGTCGGCGGCGCGGCGGGACCAGTAGAGGCCCTTCACGGCGAGGTTGTCGGCCTCGGTGCCGCCGGAGGTGAACACCACCTCGCTGGGGCGGGCGCCGAGCGTGGCGGCGAGGGTCTCGCGGCCCTCCTCGACGGTCCGCCGGGCGCGCCGCCCGGCGGCGTGCAGGGAGGAGGCGTTGCCCGTGACGGCGAGGTGGGCGGTCATCGCCTCGATCGCCTCGGGGAGCATGGGCGTGGTCGCGGCGTGGTCGAGGTAAGCCATGGTGGGTCGATTCTACGAGCCCCGGGGCGGCGCTCCCCGCCGCGCCGCCCTCCCCGCGCCCGGCGGGTGCGGGCGGGCGCGGGGGCGTACGCGGTCAGCCGCGCGGGGCGCGGGCCAGCTGGCGGGACTGGGCGACGAGGCGGTCGGCGCTGTCCCAGACCTCGGCGTCCTCCTCCAGGAAGCCGCCGGCGAGGTTGCGGGTGGTGATGGAGACCCGCAGCGGGCCGGGGGCGGGGCGGCAGCGGATGTGGGTGGTGAGCTCCACGGTCGGCGTCCAGCCCTTGAGGCCCAGCTCGAAGGAGGTCGGGGGCAGCGCGTCGACGGCGAGGAGCAGGGAGAGCGCGTCGGGCTCGCGGCCGTCGGCGAGGCCGAACCAGGCGCGCATCTCGCCCTTGCCGGAGGGGGCGCCGATCGCCCAGCCGACGCAGGCGGGGTCGAGGCGGAGGTCCAGCCGGTCGGTGATGGCGGAGGAGCCGGGGATCGGCGGGGCCGGGCCGTCGGAGGCGCTGAAGCACCGGTCGATCGGGGCGAGGGCGGGCGGCACCGCGCTGGTGCGGACCTCGTCGGTGAGGGCGTCGAGGTCGCCGTAGGAGGCGAGGACGCGGATCCGCTCGACCTCGGTGCCGTCCTCGACGTACTGGTAGAGGGAGGCGGTGCCGGTGGAGAGGGTCCGGCCGGTGCGGACGGTCTCGGTGCGGACGACCGCGGGGCCCGGCACCGACGGCGTGAGGTAGTGCGCCGAGATGGTGAAGGGGTCGGGGTGCGGCAGGTGGTCGCCGAGGGCGCGGCCGAGCAGGGCGAGGAGGTAGCCGCCGTTGACGGCGTGGATGATCGTCCAGCCGGCCGAGAGCTCGGTGTCGTAGACCCCGGGCTCGCGGAGGGTGACGGCGGTGTCCCGGTCGAACTCGCTGAGCGCCGCGGCCTCGGCTGCGGGGCTCGTCTGGGTGCTCGTGCTCATGCGGCCGACCGTACAGCAGAAAACTACTGAGCGGTAGCTTTTTCGGGCTCCTCGCTGGCGGACGAACGGCGGTTCCAGGCGCGCGGCGCGCGCCAGTGGTAGCGCATCGCGAGCAGCCGCAGGAGGAAGGCGGTGAGCACGGCGGTGCCGCTGGTGTAGGCGTTCAGGACCTCGAAGCGGATGCAGAGGACGACCATGGTCGCGCCGACGATCGCGGGCACGGCGTAGAGGTCGCGGTCCCAGCGGAGCAGGGACGGCACCTCGTTGGCGAGGACGTCGCGCAGCACGCCGCCGCCGACGGCCGTGGCGAGGCCGAGCGCCGCGGAGGAGGTGAGGCCGAGCCCGTAGTCGTACGCCTTCGTCGTCCCGGTCACGCAGAAGAGGCCGAGGCCGGCCGCGTCGAAGACGTTCACGGCGGTCTGGGTGCGCTCCACCTCGGGGTGGAGGAAGAAGACGAGCGCGGTGGCGACGAGCGGCATGAGGAAGTAGCCGAGGTCGGTGAAGGCGGCCGGGGGCACGGCTCCGATGATGAGGTCGCGCAGGAGGCCGCCGCCGAGCGCGGTGACCTCGGCGAGGACCGCCATGCCGAAGACGTCGAAGTTCTTCCGGACGCCGAGGAGGGCGCCGGAGATGGCGAAGACGAAGATGCCGATGAGGTCGAGCGTGTGTTGGACCGACGGGCTGAACAGATCGTGGAGCACCGAGCAATTGTGCCGTGCGTACGGGAAGGGCCCGGCCGCACCACGGCGGCCGGGCCCTTCCCCGGTGCCCTACTTCTCCTCGGAGCCCTCGCCCGAAGCCACCGGGGTCTCGGCCTTCGGAGCGGCCGGAGCCTCGTCCGCCGAGGCCGCCGGGGTCTCGGCCTCCGGGGCGGCCGGGGCCTCCTCCTTCGGAGCCACCGGGGTCTCGGTCTCCGGAGCGCTCTCCGGCTCCTGCGTCGTCTGCGCCGGGATCACGACCGCGGCGGTGCCGCCCGCCATGGGGAGCTCGCCCGACCGGATCTCCCGCGTGAAGTGGCAGGCCACCTTGTGGCCGCCGCCCGCGTCCGTGAGCTCCGGGCGCTCCTGGGAGCACTTCGGCTGGGCCCACGGGCAGCGGGTGTGGAAGCGGCAGCCGGCCGGCGGGTTGGCCGGGGAGGGCAGGTCGCCGGTCAGGAGGATCCGCTCGCGCCGCTCCTCGGCCTCCGGGTCGGGGACGGGCACGGCCGACATGAGCGCCCGCGTGTACGGGTGCAGCGGCTCCTCGTACAGCGTGTCGCTCGGTGCCTCCTCGACGAGGGAGCCGAGGTACATCACGCCGATGACGTCCGAGATGTGCCGGACGACGGCGAGGTCGTGGGCGATGACCAGGTAGGTCAGGCCCATCGACTCCTGGAGCTCCTCCAGGAGGTTGATCACCTGGGCCTGGATGGAGACGTCGAGCGCGGAGACCGGCTCGTCGCAGATGACGAGGTCGGGCTCCAGGACCAGCGCGCGGGCGATGCCGATGCGCTGGCGCTGGCCGCCGGAGAACTCGTGCGGGTAGCGGGAGAGGCTGTTGGCGGGCAGGCCCACCTTGGCGAGGATCTCCCGGATCCTCTCCCGCCGCTCGTCCTGGTTCGCGCCGATCCCGTGCGCGGCCATGCCCTCGCTGAGGATCGACTCGATGTTCTGGCGCGGGTTGAGGCTGCCCAGCGGGTCCTGGAAGACCATCTGGAGCCGGCGGCGGAAGGAGCGCAGCTCCTTCTCCGGCAGCTTGGCCACGTCGGTGCCGTCGAGGACGACGGAGCCGTCGGTGACGTCCACGAGCCGCAGCACGGCGCGTCCGAGGGTGGTCTTGCCGCAGCCGGACTCGCCGACGAGGCCGTACGTCTGGCCCGCCTCGACCTTGAGGGAGATGCCGTCCACGGCGTAGACGTGACCGACGGTGCGGTCGAAGAGGATGCCCTTCTTGACGGGGAAGTGGACCTTCACGCCGTCGAGTTCGAGCAGGCTCATGCCGGTACCTCCGTCGTGGCGAGGACCGGGTTCGCGCAGCGGGCGCGGTGGCCGGCCGCGCGCGGTTCGGTCAGTTCGGGCGTGCCGGTGAGGCACTCCATCTCGTACCGGTCGCAGCGCGGGGCGAAGGCGCAGCCGTCGGCCCAGGCGATCTGGTCGTTGATGGACCCGCGGATCGGGTGGAGCGGTTCGCCGCGCGGGGCGTCGAGCCGGGGGATGGAGCCGAGCAGGCCGTGGGTGTACGGGTGCGTCGGGTGGGCGAACAGCTCGCGCCGGCCGGCCGATTCGACGACCTTGCCGGCGTAGAGGACGTTCACCTGGTCGCAGAGGCCGGCGACGACACCCAGGTCGTGGGTGATCATCAGCAGCGCGGTGCCCTCCTGGTCGACGAGCTCCTTGAGGAGTTCGAGGATCTGGGCCTGGATGGTGACGTCGAGCGCGGTGGTCGGCTCGTCGGCGATGAGCAGGCGGGGGGCGCAGGCCACCGCCATGGCGATGAGCGCGCGCTGCCGCATGCCGCCGGAGAGCTGGTGCGGGTACTCCTTGAGGCGCCGGTCCGGGTCGGGGATGCCGACCCGGTCGAGCAGGTGGGCGGCCTCCTTGCGGGCGGCCTCGCCCTTCAGGCCGCGGTGGCGCTGGAGGATCTCGGTGACCTGGACGCCGATGGGGACGACCGGGTTCAGCGAGGACAGCGGGTCCTGGAAGATCATCGCCATCTCGCGGCCGCGCAGGTCGCGCAGCTTCGAGGGGGAGAGCTTCAGCAGGTCGGTGCCGTCGAGCTCGGCGCGGCCGCCGAGGGTGACGCCCTTGGCGGGCAGCAGGCCCATGAGGGCGAGCGAGGTCACGGACTTGCCGCAGCCGGACTCGCCGACGAGGCCGACGACCTGGCCCTGGTCGACGCTGAAGGAGACGCCGTTGACCGCCCGGACGTCCTTGCGGCCGCGGCCGCCGAAGGTGACGGTCAGTTCGTCCACGGTGAGCAGTGCCATGTCAGCCTCGCAGCTTCGGGTCGAGGGCTTCGCGCATGGCCTCGCCGAGCAGGGTGAAGCCGAGGGCGGTGATGACGATGCCGACCGCCGGGTACATGGACATCATCGGCTCGTTGTCGAAGAAGCGCTGGGCCGCGGAGAGCATGACGCCCCACTCCGGCACCGCGGGGTCGGGGTTGCCGAGGCCGAGGTAGGAGAGGGCGGCGGCCTCGATGATGGCGGTGGCGAGGCTGAGCGTCGCCTGGACGATCACCGGGCTGAGCGAGTTCGGCAGGATCTGGGTGAAGACGATCCGCCGCTTGCGGATGCCGAGCGAGCGGGCGGCGAGCACGTAGTCGCTGCCGCCCTGGGCGAGCATCGAGCCGCGCAGGAGGCGGGCGAAGACGGGGATCTGCACGACGCCGACGGCGATCATCACGGTGGTGAGCGACTGGCCCATCACGGCGGCGACGGAGACGGCGAGGAGCAGCGAGGGCAGCGCGAGCAGGATGTCGGTGACGCGCATGATGGCGTCGTCGATCCGCCGGCCGGCCTTCCCGCCGAGGGTGGCCGCGGCGCCGGACACGATGCCGACGAAGGCACCGATCAGCAGGCCGATGAGCATGGAGACGACGCCGACGAGCAGGGTCTGGCGGGCGCCCACGAGCATCCGGGAGAACAGGTCGCGGCCGAGGTGGTCGAGGCCGAACCAGTTCTCGGCGCGGGCGCCGACGAACTGGCCCCGGTTGGAGAAGACCTCGCCGCGCCAGGTCTGTTCGGCGGGGCCGTACGGGGCGATCCACGGGCCGATGATCGCGAGCAGGACGAAGCCGGCGATGATCACGGCGCCGATGATCGCCATCTTGCTGCCGCGCATGCGGCGCATGGCCTCGCGCCAGAGGCTGGAGCCGCTGGAGGTCTCGGTCTTCGCCGTGAGCTGGGCGAGTCGGTCGATCTTGGAAGCAGTGGTGGTGAGACTCATCAGTGCACCCGCACCCTCGGGTCGATGACGCTGTAGGCGAGGTCGACGAGCATGTTGATCACCACGTAGATCATGGCGATGAACAGGATGAAGCCGACGAGCACCGGGTAGTCGCGGGCGTCGATGGCGGTCCGGATGAAGGAGCCGATGCCGCCGAAGGTGAAGACGGACTCGGTGAGCACCGCGCCGGAGAGGAGGCTGCCGGTGAGCAGGCCGACGGCGGTGACGACGGGGAGCATCGCGTTGCGCAGGACGTGCCGGCCGCGGACGACCCGGCGCTCCAGGCCCTTGGACTCGGCGGTGCGGATGTAGTCCTCGCCGAGGACCTCCAGGACGCTGGCGCGGGTCATGCGGACGATGACCGCGAGCGGGATGGTGGCGAGGGCGATGCCGGGCAGCACCAGGTGCATGAGGGCGTCCCAGGCGGCGTCGAACTCGCCGGTGAGGACGCCGTCGAGGACGGCGAGGCCGGTGACGCTGGTGGCGTCGATGCCGGTGGTCTGGCGGCCGTAGGTTCCGAAGACGTCGCCGAAGGCGGCCTTGAGGAGCTGCGCCAGGAAGAAGACCGGGATGCAGATGCCGACGAGGGAGCCGGAGACGGAGGCCACGTCGAGCCAGCCGCCGCGCTTGCGGGCGGCGAGGTAGCCGAGCGGGATGCCCACGCTGACGGCGATGAGCATGGCCGCGAGGCTGAGTTCGACGGTGGCGGGGAAGCGCAGCACGAACTCGTCCCAGACGGGCTGTCCGGTCTGCACCGAGGTGCCGAGGTCGAGGTCGAGGAGTCGCTTGAGGAAGCGTCCGTACTGGACGTAGATCGGCTGGTCGAGTCCCAGCGCGCGGTTGATGCGCGCCACGTCGGCCTCGGTCGCCCGCTCGCCCAGGATCGCTGAGGCGGGTCCGCCGGGCAGCCGGTTCAGCCAGATGAAGAGCAGAACCGACAGGCCGAGCAGGGTGGGTATGAGCTGGAGAAGTCGTCGTACGACGAGTCGCAACACCCCGCGTGCCCCTTTCTTGCGTGTGGAGGGTGGTGGATGCGCGGACGCCCGGTCACGGCAGGAGCGCGTGACCGGGCGGACCGCTTACGGGGGTGTTACTTGAAGGAGACCTCGGCGAAGTTCTCCTGCGTCAGCGGGGAGACCTTCGGCGGGACCACGTTCTTGCCGAACGCGATGGCCGGCGGGGAGGAGGTCAGCGGGACGCCCGGGAGGTACTCCATGATCGCCTCGTTGGCGGCCTTGTAGAGGTCCGTGCGCTTGGTCGGGTCACCCTGGAGCGATCCGGCCTTCACCGCGTCGAAGACCTTCTTGTCGTCGAAGCCCCACTGCTTGCCGGGGCCGGCGAACCAGGTGCCGATGAAGTTGTAGCCGTCGTTGAAGTCACCGGTCCAGCCGAAGATGTGGAGGGCGCAGTCGCCGCTCTCCACCGCGTCGACGTAGTCCGGGTTCCACTTCTTCGGCTTCGGGTTGACCTTGATGCCGGCCTTCTCCAGGTCGGCCTTGAGCAGCTCGAAGATGTCCTGCGGGGCGGGCATGTACGGGCGGGTGACCTCGGTCGGGTAGCAGAAGTCGACCGACAGGCCGCTCGCGCCGGCGCCGGCGAGGAGCGACTTGGCCTTGGCGGTGTCGAACGGGTACTGCTTCACCTTGTCCGAGTGACCGGCGACGGTGTCGGGCATGAACTGGGTCGCGACCTTGCCGCCCTCGGGCAGCTGGGTCTTGACGATGTTCTCGCGGTCGACGGCGTGCGCGATGGCCTGGCGGACCTCGGGCTTCTTCAGCGCCGGGTTGGCCCCCTGCGTCATGCCGAGGTAGAGCAGGTTGAAGACGTCACGGGTCGGGACCTGGAAGCCCTCGCCCTCCAGGGTCTTGATGTCGGCGGGCGCGACGAGGTCGTAGCCGTCGATGTCACCGGCCTGGAGCGCCGCGCGGCGGCCCTCCTCGGTGTCGATCGTGCGGAAGACCAGGTTCTTCACCTTGGCCTTCTCGCCCCAGTAGTCGTCGAAGCGCTCCAGGGAGACTTCCTTGTTGCCCTTGTTCCACTTCGTGATCTTGTACGGGCCGGTGCCGGCGACCGTGCCGGCCTCCTGGCTGTACTTGGGGTACGAGATGGCGTCGCCGGCCTCGGTGAGCTGCTGCTTCGCGTACTCCGTGAGGGCCTTCGGTGAGTGGATCGCGAGGGCGTTCAGGGAGAAGCCGCCGGGCAGGTTGGCGGAGGGCTCGAAGACCTCGATGACGGCGGTGGAGTCGTCCTTGGCCGTGCAGGACTTGTAGTTCGCCTTGGGCGTCTCCTTGTCCTCGTTGGCCTTGAAGCCGCCCATGATGGTCTGCCAGTAGTACGAGACCGCGCTCGACTGGTAGGTGCCCTTCCAGTTGAACCAGTAGTCGTAGTTGGCGCAGACCGCCTTGGCGTCGAAGGCCTCGCCGTCGTGGAACTTCACGCCCTTGCGGAGGTTGAAGGTCCAGACCGTGCCCTCGGGGTTGCTGGACCACTTCTCGGCCAGACCGCCGACGAGCTTGCTGCCGCCGGGCTCGTGCTCCAGGAGCGCCTCGAACGCCTGACGGGTGACCCGGAAGGTCTCGCCGTCGCTCGCGAGGGCCGGGTCGAGGGAGGCGGGGTCGCCGGGGGCGCCGAACACGAAGGTGTCCTTGGCTCCGCCCTTGTCCCCCTCCTTCCGCTCACTCGCACAACCCGTGGCGATGAGGCCGACCGCGATGGCCGCCGTCAGAGCCCGGGTCGACCGGGAATTGAGTATGCGCATGGGTCCACCCCTGGGTCGCCCTGTCTGGTCTTGACCGGCCGAACGCTACTGGCGAGTGACGCGGCAGAGAACAGTCCGCATAGCGGTGATACCAACCTGAGACCCGGACACTCACCAAAACGGTCCGTTGCCGGACATCGGCGGCCTGAGCGGTCTCAAAGCGGACGCAAAACCCCGTCCCGGCAAGGAAATTCGGCCAGAACGGGGCAGGAGGGGACAGCGGACGGTCAGCGGTGCTGCGCGGGCGGATAGCCGTATCCCGGACGGTGGGATCCCACATGCCGGGACGGCGCTCCGTGCGCGTCGCGGTCGTAGAAGGGCCGGGCGTGGGCCTTCAGCCAGAGCGCCACCGGGTCGTACGCGTCGGAGAGCGCGACCGTCGAGACGGGCAGCCCCTCGGGGACGGCGCCGATCGACTGGCGCATCATCGCCCGCACCTCGTCGACGGCCGCGGCCGAACCGTCGTACAGGTCGAGGCCGATGACCAGGTACGGAGTCCCGAGCGCGGGCTGCACCCAGCCGCGGCGCAGCGAGCGGACGGCCGGGGTCCGGTGCGCGTTCTGGGTGAGCTGGGCGTAGAACTGCGGGATCTCCAGGGCGGGTTCGGAGACCCGGAGCGGCCCGGCGGGCATCCGGTCCAGGCCGGTGGCGATCCGGCGGAGGTCCGCCCAGGGGATGCCCACGCCGCCGCCGGGGGCGTGCGGGTTGAGCCAGACGCCCCAGCGCTCGGGGTAGAGGGAGCGGGCGATCTCGCGGCCGGTGACGCGCTCGTGGGCGCGGTGCCAGCCGGAGGCGGCGAGTTCGCCGGGCGAGGTGACGCAGGGCGCGTAGCCGTGCCCGTCGACCTCCATGTTGCCGTACTGGGCGTCGGGCGAGCCCGGGGTGCCCTGCCAGAGCAGCATGTACAGCTCGCCGTCGGCCAGGGCGTGCAGCAGCCCCTCGTACGCGTCGTAGCGTCCGGGCGCCACCTGGCGCAGCATCTGCTCGACCTCTCCGGTCCCGGCGCTGCCTGACGCGCTCACCCTGGGTCCCGCCCCTCTGTCTGTCTCGTACGGCTCGGTGGTTCGGTGGTTCGGTGGATCAGTGGACCGCGCGCTGGTAGAAGGGGCGCACCCGCTCCAGCATCCAGTCTCCGACGGGGTCGGCCGCCATGTCGAGGAGGATCAGGTTCACCGGCCAGGCGACCTCGACGCGGCCCAGGGCGCGGCCCAGCGCGTCCAGCGGGGCGTTGCGGTCGACGCCGTCCCAGCCCAGGAGCTGGACGCCGATGAAGAGGGCCGGTTCGGTGCCCTCGACGCTGGCGAGGGCGCGGCGGGCGGTGGCGACGACGCCGGTGGCCTCGAACTCGGCGGAGGCGGCGGCGAGGAAGTCGACCGGGTCGTCCTGCCAGTCGGGCTCGAAGAGCCGGACCCGGCCGCCGGACGCGGGGCCGTCCAGGGCGGTGCGGCCGACCCGGCAGAGCTCGGCGACGGCGGGCGGGGGCAGCGGGACGCCGACGGTGCCGCCGGGGTTCACCGCGATGCCGAGCTGCGGGGGCAGCCCGCGGGCGAAGTCACGGGCGGGCGCGACGGTGAAGGACATGTGGGTGCCGACGCAGGCGAGGAACTGCTCCTGGGAGCTGAAGACGGGAACGAAGGCGCCGCCGCCGATCTCCATGGTGGGGAGGTCCAGGTCGGGGCTGTCGGGGCCGCCGCCGTTCGGCAGCGGGACCCACACCTGGCTGCGGCCGAGCACCTCGATGAGCCGGCCTCCGGCCGCGGGCTCCCCGAGCGCGGCGGCGAGCGCCTCCTCCAGCTCGTTGCCCGGCCACGTCACGTCCACGGTGGTTCCGTCCCCTTCTCGTACGACCCTGGTCCCGGCCGTCCCGCAGCACCCTAACGCCGCCCCGCCCCGGCTGTGACCAGAACCCGGGCCGAGGGCCTCACACCGGGGCGCGGAAGCCGATGCGGCGCAGCGCGGCCGCCGCGTCCCGGTCGAGGAGGGTGGCGGACGCGCAGCCGCGCGGCGGGCGGCCCGCCTCGACGGCGGCGACGAGCCGGCCGACGGCCCTGCGGTGCCGGGCGAAGGCGTACGCGGACACCCCCCGGCCCCGCTCCCGCTGGCCGTCCCTGGCGGTGTCCGGGTCGACGTCGAGGAGGACCAGGTGGAGGGCGCGGCCGCGCCGGGCGGCCGCGCGGGCCAGCCAGCCGCGGACCCAGGACTGGGTGCCGCAGTCGTGGACGACGACCCCGGCGCCCGAGCGCAGGGCCCGGTGGAGCCCGGCGTAGTGCGCGATCCGGACCAGCGGGCGGTAGAGCGCGTACGGCAGGAAGGAGGGCATCCGGGCCTCCCAGCGCTCCCGGGTGTCCTGGGAGTCGATGCCGAGGCCCGCGGCGGCCCGCCGCAGCAGGGTGGACTTGCCGCTGCCGGGCAGCCCGGAGACGACCACGACGTCACCGGCGGCGAAGGCGAGGACGCGCGGTCCGCGGCCGCCCCGGTCGCGCAGGTCCCGCACCACGCGCCCGCGCCGCCGGGTCCTGGCGCGGGCCCGCTGGGCCGGTAGGGCGGCGTCGCCCGCGAAGGCGCCGGTGTGCTGGATCCTCATCGCTGCTCCCCCTGTCGGGTCCCCGGGGGACGTGCCGGGAGACCTCATGGAGACCCTTGCCCACGAAGTGTAAAGAAACGGTAATCCGAGACAAGCGATTTGCGGCGCCGACACCGTATGCGAGGATGTGCGCGCCAGGCGCGCAGCGCCGTACAACCGCATACCGGCCGCTCGAATCCGCGCGGGAGAGTTCCGGACCGGCCCGCTGGGCCGTCCGGGCGCCGAAGGAGCAAGACCCTCCCTTGAATCTCTCAGGCCCCGTACCGCGTGGACGAGGCAGATCTGAAAAGCGGGACACCCGTCGTGTCCCCACCCAAGGTGCAAGCCGGGGATGCCCCCGGTGAACCTCTCAGGTTCCATGACAGATGGGGAGGAACGTCCTTGCCTGTCATGTTTTCCGCCTTCGGGAACCGGGAGCCACGTCCACCATGAGCACCACCCCCCGTCTCACCGCCCTCGATGCCCTGCATCGTTCGCTGGGCGCGACCATGACCGACTTCGCCGGCTGGGACATGCCGCTGCGGTACGGCAGCGAGCGCGACGAGCACAACGCCGTCCGCACCAGGGCCGGCCTCTTCGACCTCTCCCACATGGGCGAGATCACCGTCACCGGCCCGCAGGCCGTCGACCTGCTCGACTACGCCCTGGTCGGCAACATCTCCACCGTGGGCAACGGCCGCGCGCGCTACACGATGATCTGCCAGGAGGACGGCGGCATCCTCGACGACCTGATCGTCTACCGCCTCGGCGAGACCGAGTACATGGTCGTCGCCAACGCCTCCAACGCCCAGACCGTCCTGGACGCCCTGGTCGCCCGCGCGCGGCACGACGGGGGTTTCGACGCCGAGGTCCGCGACGACCGCGACGCCTACGCCCTGCTCGCCGTGCAGGGCCCGGAGTCCCCCGGCATCCTGAAGCAGCTCACCGACGCCGACCTGGACGGCCTGAAGTACTACGCGGGCCTCCCCGGCACCGTCGCCGGCGTCCCGGCGCTGATCGCCCGCACCGGCTACACCGGCGAGGACGGCTTCGAGCTCTTCCTGAAGCCGGAGCACGCCGAGGGCGTGTGGAAGGCGCTGACCGAGGCGGGCGCGGGCGTCGGCCTCATCCCCTGCGGCCTCTCCTGCCGCGACACGCTGCGCCTGGAGGCGGGCATGCCGCTGTACGGGCACGAGCTGACCACCTCCCTCACCCCCTTCGACGCCGGCCTGGGCCGGGTCGTGAAGTTCGAGAAGCCGGGCGACTTCGTCGGCCGCAAGGCGCTGGAGGCCGCCGCCGAGCGCGCCGAGACCGCCCCGCCGCGCAAGCTGGTCGGCCTGGTCGCCGAGGGCCGTCGCGTCCCGCGCGCCGGCATGCGGGTGGTCGCGGGCGGCGAGGTCGTCGGCGAGATCACCTCGGGGGCCCCCTCCCCCACGCTCGGCGAGCCGATCGCGATGGCGTACGTCGACGCGGCCCACGCGGCCCCCGGCACCGAGGGCGTCGGCGTGGACATCCGCGGCACCCACGAGCCGTACAGGGTCGTGGCGCTGCCGTTCTACAAGCGCCAGAAGTGACGCGGTCGTCCCGGATCCCGTCTCACCCCGCAAGACCCCCGTACATCCGCACTCCCCCGGTACAGGAGAATCAGGTCATGAGCAACCCCCAGCAGCTTCGCTACAGCAAGGAGCACGAGTGGCTGTCGGCCGTCGAGGACGGCGTCGCCACGATCGGCATCACGGAGCACGCGGCCAACGCCCTCGGTGACATCGTGTTCGTCCAGCTCCCGGAGGTCGGCTCCACCGTGACCGCCACCGAGGAGTGCGGCGAGCTGGAGTCCACCAAGTCCGTGAGCGAGCTGTACTCCCCGGTGACCGGTGAGGTCGTCGAGGCGAACCAGGACGTCGTCGACGACCCGTCGCTGGTGAACTCCGCTCCGTTCGAGGGCGGCTGGCTGTTCAAGGTGCGCCTCACGGCCGAGCAGGACGACCTGCTCACCGCCGACGAGTACACCGCCTTCACCGCAGGCTGACCGAGACCCCCTAGGGATCGCTTCATGTCGCTTCTGAACACTCCCCTCCACGAGCTGGACCCGGACGTCGCCGCCGCCGTCGACGCCGAGCTCCGCCGCCAGCAGTCCACCCTCGAGATGATCGCCTCGGAGAACTTCGCTCCGGTCGCGGTCATGGAGGCCCAGGGCTCCGTCCTCACCAACAAGTACGCCGAGGGCTACCCGGGCCGCCGCTACTACGGCGGCTGCGAGCACGTCGACGTGGCCGAGCAGATCGCGATCGACCGGATCAAGGACCTGTTCGGCGCCGAGTACGCCAACGTGCAGCCGCACTCCGGCGCCTCCGCCAACCAGGCCGCGCTCTTCGCGATCGCCCAGCCGGGCGACACGATCCTGGGCCTCGACCTGGCGCACGGCGGCCACCTCACCCACGGCATGCGCCTGAACTTCTCGGGCAAGCAGTTCAACGTGGTCGCGTACCACGTGGACGAGGCCGGCCTGGTCGACATGGCCGAGGTCGAGCGCCTCGCCAAGGAGCACCGCCCGAAGGTGATCATCGCCGGCTGGTCGGCCTACCCGCGCCAGCTGGACTTCGCGGAGTTCCGCCGGATCGCCGACGAGGTCGAGGCGTACCTGTGGGTCGACATGGCCCACTTCGCGGGCCTGGTCGCGGCCGGTCTGCACCCGAACCCGGTCGCGTACGCGGACGTGGTGACCTCGACCACGCACAAGACGCTCGGCGGCCCGCGCGGCGGCATCATCCTGGCGAAGAAGGAGTTCGCGAAGAAGCTGAACTCCTCCGTCTTCCCGGGCTTCCAGGGCGGCCCCCTGGAGCACGTGATCGCGGCCAAGGCCGTCTCCTTCAAGGTCGCGGCCTCGGAGGAGTTCAAGGAGCGCCAGCAGCGCACCCTGGACGGCGCCCGGATCCTGGCCGAGCGCCTGGTCCAGGACGACGTCACGGCGCACGGCGTCTCGGTCCTCTCCGGCGGCACGGACGTGCACCTGGTCCTGGTGGACCTGCGGAACTCCGAGCTCGACGGCCAGCAGGCCGAGGACCGGCTCCACGAGGTCGGCATCACGGTCAACCGGAACGCCGTCCCGAACGACCCGCGCCCGCCGATGGTCACCTCCGGCCTGCGCATCGGCACGCCGGCCCTCGCCACCCGCGGCTTCGCCGCCGAGGACTTCACCGAGGTCGCCGACGTCATCGCCGAGACGCTGAAGCCCGGCTTCGACGCGGAGAAGGCCGAGTCGCTGAAGGCCCGCGTGACCGCGCTGGCCGAGAAGCACCCGCTGTACCCCGGCCTGAAGTAATTTCGTACGCTTTTGTTCGTACGAAAGCTCCGGGGCACCGCGCACACTGGACAGTGAGCGCGGTGCCCCGCCCCATGTCCCACCCCCCTCTCCCACGCTTTTCTGCTCCACCCCGGCAGACAACGGCGTCTAGCCCCCACAAGGAGTCCTCCCGTGGCCATCTCGGTCTTCGACCTGTTCTCGATCGGCATCGGCCCGTCCAGCTCCCACACGGTGGGTCCGATGCGCGCGGCCCGGATGTTCGCCCGCCGGCTGAAGAACGAGGGCCTGCTCGCCCACACGGCGAAGGTGCGGGCGGAGCTGTACGGCTCGCTCGGTGCCACCGGCCACGGCCACGGCACCCCGAAGGCGGTCCTCCTCGGCCTGGAGGGCAACTCGCCCCGCACGGTCGACGTGGAGCACGCCGACGAGGAGTTCGAGCGGATCAAGGCGAGCGGGCGGATCAACCTGCTCGGCGCCCACGAGGTCCCGTTCTCCTTCGACGACGACCTGGTCCTGCACCGCCGCAAGGCGCTGCCGTACCACGCCAACGGCATGACGGTCTTCGCGTACGACGCCGAGGGCGGGCTCGTGCTGGAGAAGACGTACTACTCCGTCGGCGGCGGCTTCGTGGTCGACGAGGACGCGGTGGCGGGCGAGAACCCGATCATCCCGGACGACACCGTCCTGAAGTACCCCTTCCGCACCGGCGACGAGCTGCTCCGGCTCACCAAGGAGACCGGCCTGTCGATCTCCTCCCTGATGCTGGAGAACGAGAAGGCCTGGCGCACCGAGGACGAGATCCGGGCCGGCCTCCTGGAGATCTGGCGGGTCATGCAGGCCTGCGTCTCGCGCGGCATGTCCCGCGAGGGCATCCTCCCCGGCGGCCTGAAGGTCCGCCGCCGTGCCGCTTCCCTGGCCCGCAAGCTGCGCTCCGAGGGCGACCCGGCGATGCACGCGATGGAGTGGATCACCCTCTACGCGATGGCGGTGAACGAGGAGAACGCGGCGGGCGGCCGGGTGGTCACCGCCCCGACCAACGGCGCGGCCGGCATCATCCCGGCGGTCCTGCACTACTACATGAACTTCGGGGCGGGCGGGGCCTCGGAGGAGGAGAAGGAGGACGGCGTCGTCCGCTTCCTCCTGGCGGCCGGCGCGGTCGGCATGCTCTTCAAGGAGAACGCCTCGATCTCCGGCGCCGAGGTCGGCTGCCAGGGCGAGGTCGGCTCGGCCTGCTCGATGGCGGCCGGCGCCCTCGCCGAGGTGCTGGGCGGCTCCCCCGAGCAGGTGGAGAACGCCGCCGAGATCGGCATGGAGCACAACCTGGGCCTCACCTGCGACCCGGTCGGCGGCCTGGTCCAGATCCCCTGCATCGAGCGGAACGGCATGGCGGCGGTCAAGGCCGTCACGGCGGCGAAGATGTCGATGCGCGGCGACGGCAGCCACCTGGTCTCCCTCGACAAGGTCATCAAGACCATGAAGGAGACGGGCGCCGACATGAGCGTCAAGTACAAGGAGACCGCGCGCGGCGGTCTCGCGGTGAACATCATCGAATGCTGAACCGCGCCCGTACGCGCACGTGACGAACGGCCGGTCCCGCCCCCACGGGACCGGCCTTCGCGCGTTCGGGTCAGGAGCGGACCCAGAGGACGATGACGTCCGGGCGGGTGGAGGTGAAGGGCTCGCAGAAGAAGATCGGGCCCCAGATCGCGTACCCGGCCCGGCCGGCGGCCTGGCACTCGGCGTACGAGGAGTGGTGGCTGCGCGGGGAGAAGCCGGGGCCCGCGGCCTCGGCCGAGCCGGCCGTGCCGAGGGCGAGGGCTCCGGCGGTGGCCGCGGTGGCGAGTGCGGCTGCGACGCGACGGTACATGGCATGTCCTCCTGAAATGAACGATGCGATGTGGTGCGTGGGGATCCGGTGCGGTTCCCGACGGCTGCGCAGCCGGGACGAAACGTATCGGCGCGCCCCCTGCCGGGCAATAGGTCTAGGCCAATCCCGGCACGGATGGCCGGGAACTCCGGGAACGGCCGGTTCTCGCCGTCGTGGCCCGGTGGTCAGTGCCGCAGCCAGTGCGGATCCGGGACCACCGTGAGGAGGGCGGAGAGGGCCACGACCACGGCGAGGACGGCGAGCTCCACGCGGGCCGGAGGGGCCGCGTCGGCGCCGGAGCGCAGCCGGGAGCGGGCCGCCAGGGCCAGCAGGCTGGCGCCGCCGAAGAGGGCGAGCTTCACCAGCAGGACCCTGCCGTACGCGGTGGCGAACACCATCTCCAGGGGGAGGCGCCGCAGGGTGGAGACGGTGCCGGTGACGGCCAGGGCCGCGTAGACGCAGGCCGCCATCCGGGCGTACCGCAGGAGCACCGCCCGGCCGCCCCCGCCGCGCGGCCGCAGGACCCGCAGGACGTACAGCAGGGTGCCGGTCCAGAGCGAGGCGGCGGTCAGGTGGACGACGGTGAGCGCGGTGCCGACGCCGAAGCCGGCGGTCTCGGGGTGGGCGCGCAGCGCCTCGGCGGCGATCGCGGCGGCGAGCGGGAGGGCGGCGAGGCCGGGGCGCCGGGAGGCGGCGCAGACGGCGGCGAGGAGGCAGGCGTTGGCGGTGACGAGCAGCAGCCGGCCCTCGCGGAGCCCGTAGACGACGGGGAGGCTGAGGCCGCTGACGGCGGCGAGGAGCAGCAGGAGGCCGGCGGCGGCGCCCGCGGCGAGGAGGGCGCCGGGGACGGCGAGGGAGCGCGGCAGGGGCCCCCGGCCGGCGATCCGGCGGCCGGCGAGTTCGCCGACGGCGACGGCGAGGCCGGTCAGGAGGAGGAGCCGGAGCAGGGTGGTGGTTCCGGCCGCGGGTATGCGCAGTTCGCCGGTGCCCGCCCGGGCGAGGCCCGCGCCGAGGACGGCGACGGCGAGGACGCCGAGGACGGCGGCGGCGAGGGCCGCCGCGCCTCGGCGGCCGGAGGTGCCGAAGGGTCCGGGAAGCGTCACCGGACGATCGTCACCGAGCCCGGGAGGGGCGGCAACTCAGGGTGGGCGCCGCCCCGTCCCGTGACCGGTCGGGCCGGGGTCAGGCCTTGTTCAGGTGGGCCCAGAACTCGTCCCACGACAGCTGGCCGTCGCCGTTGTCGTCGCGCTGCTTGATGAGGGCCTCGGCCACCGTCTCGGTGACGTTGAAGTCGCCCAGCTGGGCCATGACGCTCTTGTACTCCGCGGCGGTGATGAAGCCGTCCCCGTCCACGTCGTACCGGTTGAATGCCGTCCGTGCCGACTCGATGTCCGCCACTGCTTCCGCCCCTTCTCGGTGCTGTTATGACGGGGGTCAGATTAGCTGGCCGTGCGGGTGTCCGATGATGGCGGTATGAGCACGGACGTGACACGGATCCTGGAGGCCGCGGCGCGCGGGGAGTTCCCGGCGACGGACGGCCGCACGACGGTGGTCCCGCAGCCGGACGAGCGGGACGCGGGGGTGCTGGCCTTCACGGCCCACTCGGTGGTCTTCGCGGACGTCGATCCGGAATGGGTGCGGGCGGAGCTGGCCGCGACCGGCGGCGACCCGCTGGCGGCGAGCATGAACCCCGGCTTCCTGGTGCGGCTGATGGCCAGGACCGGCCGGCGGATGAACACCATCGACCTGCTGACGGTCGCGGACGCCCTGCCGGGCCCGCCGCCGGTGACGCTGCGGGAGATCGAGGACCCGGAGCACCCCCGGGTGGCGCGGGCCCTGAAGTACCGGGACGACGTACGGGTGTGGGCGGCGGACGGCGGGGTGCTGGTCCTGGGGCGCGGCGTCGCCGGGCGGACGGAGGCGGCGATCGAGGTGGACGAGGCGGCGCGGCACCTGGGTCTGGGCCGGGCGCTGGCGACGGCGGCGCGGCACCTGACGCCGGATCCCGTGGTGTGGGCGCAGCAGTCGCCGGGCAACGCGCGGAGCGTGCGGACCTTCCAGGCGGCGGGGTACCGGCCGGTGGCCTCGGAGGCGCTCCTCACCGCGTCCTAGGGCACGCCCGGCCGTCCACTATGTGGATGATCGAGGGAAACAACCGATGAACCGCATAGTCATTCATGGTTTGCAAGGTGAGTGCCGCACGTCACCAACGATTCACAGTTAAAACGTGCCTAGATGTCCACATTGACAGCGATATGGGCGCTTGGCGGAGTGGCCTGCCGTCTGTCATAGTCGGTGACACGACCCCCATTGACCCGGGCAAGGTCGCCTCTGCGGCCGTGGATACACCCCCCCGTCCACGGCGCATCACACGGAAGCCCCCACGCGACCCCACCACGGCGCACGGGGGCTTCCGTGCGTCCGGGGCCGGTCAGCGGTCGGTGACCCGCATCTCGAACCAGGTGGTCTTGCCGCGCGGCCCGAGGTCCGCTCCCCAGCGGTCGGAGAGCTTGTCGACGAGGAAGAGGCCCCGGCCGCTGACGTCGAGCTCGGCCACCGGCATGAGGCAGGGCAGCCCGCGCGAGGGGTCGCGCACCTCGATCCGGATCCGGCCGGGGCGGCGCTGGGCGCGCAGCACGAAGACGCGGGCACCGGTGTGCCGGACCGCGTTGCCGACGAGTTCGGAGACCAGCAGGACGGCGTGCTCGGCGAGGTTCGGGCCGAGCCCCCACTGGCGGAGCACCACGTACTGGGTCATCCGGCGGGCGATCCTCGCCGACTCCGGGAGCGACGGCAGCCGCACGTCGGTCTCCGCCGGATTGCCGTACCGGTCCATCGCCGCGAGGGCCTCTTCGTCCTCCAGGGTCGGTGTCCACCGGGCGGCGGGCACGCCGCCCTGCCGTGGTTGTTCCCTGCTCTCCAGGCCCGCCATGCCCTCCATGATGGCCGCAGGAGACGGCCCGCGGGGGCCGTTCCGGTGGAATGGCCCCCGCGGGACGGCGTGTCGCCGTGACGGCCCGTCGGCTGACGGGCCGTCCGGCGGAGGTCAGGCGAACTTCGCCTTGCCCGGGCCCTCTTCGACGAAGCTGCGCATGCCGGTCTCGCGGTCGGCGGTGGCGAACAGCGCGGAGAACCAGGTCCGTTCGAGGGCGAGGCCGGTGTCGATGTCGGCCTCCAGGCCCTGGTCGATCGCCTCCTTGGCGGCGCGCAGCGCCACCGCCGGGCCCTGGGCGAGCTTCGCGGCCCAGGCGTGCGCCTGCTCGTACACCTCGGCGGCCGGGACGACCCGGTCGACCAGACCGAGCGTGAGGGCCTCGTCGGCCTTCACCATCCGGCCGGTGAAGATGAGGTCCTTGGCCCGGGAGGGGCCGACGAGCCGGGACAGCCGCTGGGTGCCGCCGGCGCCGGGGATCAGGCCGAGCAGGATCTCGGGCTGGCCGAGCTTGGCGTTGTCGGCGGCGATCCGGTAGTCGGCGCAGAGCGCGAGCTCGCAGCCGCCGCCGAGGGCGTAGCCGGTGATCGCGGCGACGACCGGCTTGGGGATGCGGGCGACGGCGGTGAAGGAGTCCTGGAGGGCGCGCGACCGCTCGACCATGGCCACGTGGTCCATGACCTGCATCTCCTTGATGTCCGCGCCGGCCGCGAAGACCTTCTCGCCGCCGTAGAGGACCACGGCCCGCACGTCGTCGCGGTCGGTGGCCTCCTGGGCCAGCTCGCGCAGCCGGTCCTGGGTGGCGATGTCGAGCGCGTTCATCGGCGGGCGGTCGAGGCGGATCGTGCCGACGCCGTCGGCGACTTCGAGGTTCACAGTCATGGAGGGAAGGTTAGTGGCCGTTAACGCCGGGGGGCCCGGTGCTGTTGCTCACAGCACCGGGCCCCGTCGCGGGAGCGGGCCTACGCGGTCCACTCCGCCCAGCTCATGTTCCAGCCGTTCAGGCCGTTCTCCGGCTTGATCTGCTTGTCCTTGGAGTTCTTCACGACGACGACGTCACCGATGATCGAACGGTCGAAGAACCAGGCGGCCGGGGTGGAGCTGTCGCCCGCGCCCCGGGTGTCCGAGAGGCCGACGCAGCCGTGGCTGACGTTCTGGGAGCCGAAGGTGGACTTCGGGGCCCAGTAGTTGCCGTGCACGAAGGTGCCGGAGGTGGACAGGCGCATGGCGTGCGGCACGTCCTTGATGTCGTACTCGCCGCCGAAGCCGACGGTGGCCCCGTTCATGCGGGTCACCTTGTACTTCTCGCTGATGACCATCTGGCCGTTGTAGGTGGTCGTGGACGGGGCGCCCGCGGTGATCGGGAGCGTCTTGATGATCTTCCCGTCGCGCTCGACCTTCATCGTCTTGGCGCTCGCGTCGACCGTGGAGACCTGGCGGCGGCCGATCGTGAAGGAGTACGTCTTCTTCTGCTTGCCGTAGACGCCCGGACGGCCCTCGACGCCGTCCAGGTTCAGCTCGACGGTGACCTTCGTCCCCGCCTTCCAGTACTGCTCGGGGCGGAAGTCGAGGCGGTCGTTGCCGAACCAGTGGCCCTCGATCTCGACGGCCGGCTCGGCCGTCACCTTGATGGCCTTCTCCACGGCCTCCGGGTCGGTGATGCCCCGGGTGAAGTTGATGGAGACCGGCATGCCGACGCCGACGGTCGTGTCGGCCTCCGGCGTGTAGTGGCCGATGAAGGTGTTCTTCGGGGTCAGCGTGGTGAAGGTGGTGTCCTTCGCGGACTCCCGGCCCTCGGCGTCCTTCGCGACCGCGTGGACCTTGTACTGGGTGCCGGCCGACAGGTGGGCCAGCGGCTCCCAGCTGGAGCCGTCGGCGGAGATCTTGCCCTCGACCGCGGTGCCCTTGGAGTCGGCGACGGTCACGGTGGTCAGCTTGCCCTGCCCGGCGGTGACCTTCAGGGCCCCGCTGGTGGCGACCGCGTCGGCGCCGTCCTTCGGCAGGACCGTGACGACCGCCTGGGAGGCGGCGTTGTCGGGGGCGGCGCGCCCCGGGAGCTCGGCCTTCCCCCCGTCGGGCGCGGTCTCGGCGGGCTCCCCGCCGCCGCAGGCGGTGAGGACCACCATCAGCGCCCCCGCGGCCAGTGCTCCGAGCCGGACGCCCCGCCGCCGTGCCGGCGTCCCCGATATCGGCTGCCCGTTCACTATGGTCTTCTCCCCTCGCACGGCCCGGCCGCCGGCCGGGCCCCACCCCCTGTGCGCACGTCCCGCGCACGGCGTTAGATAATCACACCGGACGACACGAAAGTTCCACGTGAATGTCACCGTTCAGTCCCAGTTGGGACGCGTCCGGAGGCGGGCGGGGAGCGGCCCGCGTCCGGCCCGGGGAACGGGGCCGGGTCAGCGGAGCGCGGAGCCCTTCTTCCACTCCTCCCAGTCCATGTTCCAGCCGCCCAGGCCGTTGTCCGGAGCGACCTTCCGGTCCCGGGAGTTGACCACCTCGACGACGTCGCCGACGAGGCTCCGGTCGAAGAACCACCCCGCCGGGGTGTCGGCGCCACCGCCCTTCACGTCCCGCAGCCCCACGCAGCCGTGGCTGACGTTGGCCGAGCCGAAGGTGGACGCGTCGGCCCAGTAGTTGCCGTGGATGAAGGTGCCCGACTCGGTGAGCCGCATGGCGTGCGGCACGTCCTTGATGTCGTACTCGCCCCCGAAGCCGACCGTGGCGCCGTTCATCCGCGTCACGTCGTACAGCTCGGTCACCACCATCTTCCCGTTGTACGTGGTGGTCTTCGGGGCGCCCGCGGTGATCGGCAGGGTGGCGAGCAGCCGCCCGTCCCGCCGCACCTCCATGGTGTGGGCCGCGGCGTCGACCAGGGAGACCTGGGAGCGGCCGACGGTGAAGCCGACCGTCTTGCGCTGGATGCCGTAGACCCCGGGGGCGCCCTCGACGTCCCGCAGGCCGAGCTCGACCGTCACCTTCGTGCCGGCCGCCCAGTACGCGGCCGGTCGGAAGTCGAGCCGCTCCTTGCCGAACCAGTGGCCCACGACCTCCACCGGCGGGTCGGCGGTGACCCGGATGGCCCGCTCCACCGCGGCGCGGTTCTCGACCGGCCGGTTGAAGCCGAAGGAAACGATCATGCCGGCGCCGACCGTGGAACGGTTCTCCGGAGTGAAGTAGCCGATGAAGCGGCTCTCCGGCACCACCGTGGTGAAGGTGGTGTGCCGGGCCGAGCGGCGCCCGTGGGCGTCGAGCGCCACCGCGTCCACGCTGTACTTCGCGGCGAGCGCGAGCCGGGTGCCGTCGGCGGGCCGCCAGCGCAGCCCGTCGGCCGCGATCGCCCCGGGCACCGCGGCCCGGCGGCCGTCCGCCACCTGGATGACGCTCACCCGTTCGAGCCGCCCGCTGTCCACCCGTACCTCCAGGGGCCCGTCCGCGGGGACCGCCCGGCTGCCGTCCTCCGGGCTGACCCGGATCACGTCGCCGGGGGCCCGCGCCTTGCCCGGGAGGTCCAGGCCGAGGCCCCCTCCCCCGTCCGATCCGGTGCAGCCGGCGAGGCCCACGAGGAGCCCCGCCACCGCGAGGAATTGCCCGGCCCGTTCCCATACACGTGTCACGCGTGGCCCAACGACGACCCCCCTCCAGGGGAAACGTCCGGGCGGGCCATGTTGGGCGGACCCCGGCGCGGGCAGAACAGGGAGGAGGACCGGGAGTACACGAGGGTGCGGGAGGACGCGCGGGGCCGGGGCCGGGACGCCCCCGCCCCGTCACGCGGGCCCCGCCGGAGCCGCGGGAGGCCAGGGCGGTGTCGAGCGCAGCCGAACAGCAGGCGGTACCGGAGCATGCCCCCGGACGGACCGCGCCCCCGGTGTGGCCGGGGACGCCCACCCCGCTCGGGGCCCGCTGCCGGACCGGCCCGGACGGGACCCGGGGCACCAACTTCGCGCTCTGGGCGGGCGGGGCGGAGGCCGTGGAGCTCTGCCTCTTCGCGCCCGACGGCACCGAGACCCGGCTGCCGCTGACCGAACTGACCCACGAGATCTGGCACGGCTTCGTGCCCGGCGTCGGCCCCGGGCAGCGGTACGGCTACCGGGTGCACGGCCGCTGGGACCCGTGGACCGGAGCCCGCTGGAACCCCGCGAAACTGCTCCTCGACCCGTACGCGCGGGCCGTCGACGGCGACTTCGCGGCGCTGCCCCCGGAGGCGTACGGACACGCCCGGGACTGGCCGCAGCAGCACGTCGCCGACACCGTCCGCGACGAGCGGGACTCCGCCCCGTACGTGCCCAAGGGGGTCGTCGTGCGGGACGACGACGACTGGTCCGACGACCGCAGGCCCAAGACGCCCTGGCAGGACTCCGTCATCTACGAACTGCACGTCAAGGGCTTCACCGCCCGGCACCCCGGCATCCCCGAGCGCCTGCGCGGCACCTACGCGGGGCTCGCCCACCCGGCCGCGGTCGACCACCTCGTCCGCCTCGGGGTGACGGCGGTCGAGCTGCTGCCGGTGCACCAGTTCGCCCACGAGGACCACCTGCTGCGGCGCGGCCTCACCAACTACTGGGGCTACAACTCGATCGGCTACTTCGCCCCGCACGCCGGCTACTCCTCGTCCGGCACCACCGGGCAGCAGGTCGGCGAGTTCAAGCGGATGGTGCGGGCACTGCACGCGGCGGGCATCGAGGTGATCCTCGACGTCGTCTACAACCACACGGCGGAGGCCGGCGAGCTGGGCCCCACGCTGTCGCTGAAGGGCATCGACAACCGCGGCTACTACCGGCTCCAGTCGGACGCCCGCCGGTACGCCGACTACACCGGCTGCGGCAACACGCTCCACGTCGTCCAGCCGCAGGTGCTGCGGCTCATCACCGACTCCCTGCGGTACTGGGTCACCGAGATGGGCGTCGACGGCTTCCGCTTCGACCTGGCGGCCGCGCTCGCCCGCTCGATGCACGACGTCGACATGCTCTCCCCCTTCCTCGCCGTCATCGCCCAGGACCCCGTCCTGCGCCGGGTCAAGCTCATCGCCGAACCGTGGGACGTCGGCAACGGCGGCTACCAGGTCGGTGCCTTCCCGCCGCTCTGGACCGAGTGGAACGACCGCTACCGGGACGCCGTACGGGACTTCTGGCGCGGCGCGCTGCCCGACGTCCGGGACCTCGGCTACCGGCTCTCCGGCTCCAGCGACCTGTACGCCTGGGGCGGCCGCCGCCCCTACGCCTCCGTCAACTTCGTCACCGCCCACGACGGATTCACGCTCCGCGACCTCGTCACCTACGAGCGCAAGCACAACGAGGCCAACGGCGAGGGCAACCGCGACGGCACCCACGACAACCGCTCCTGGAACTGCGGCGCGGAGGGCGAGACCGACGACCCGGCCGTCGCCGCCCTCCGGCTGCGCCAGCTGCGCAACCTTCTCACCACGCTGCTGCTCTCCACCGGGGTGCCGATGCTCGTCGCCGGCGACGAGATGGGCCGCACCCAGGGCGGCAACAACAACGCGTACTGCCAGGACAACGAGACCAGCTGGCTCGACTGGTCGCTCCCCGAAGACCCCGGCCGCGCCCAGCTCCTCGCCCTCACCCGGCGGCTGCTCGCCCTCCGCCACCGCCACCCGGTGCTGCGCCGCCGCGCCTTCTTCTCCGGCCGGCCGCAGGGCGCGGACGGGCTGCGGGACCTCGCGTGGTTCGGCCCCGACGGCACCGAGATGACCGAACGGGACTGGTACGCGCCCTCGGCGACGCTCGCCCTCTACCTGTCGGGCCGCGACATACCGGGCCGCGACGAGCGGGGCGAGCAGGTCCTCGACGACAGCTTCCTCGCCGTCCTCCACGCGGGCCCCGGCCCTCTGGACTTCCGCCTCCCCGGCCCGCCCTGGGCCCAGACGTACGAACGCGTCCTGGACACCGCCGAGGAGGACCAGACCGCGCCCCCGGGCACCCTCCACCCGGGCGGGGAGGTGCTCACGGTGGGGGCGCGGTCGGTGGTGCTGCTGCGGGTGGTGGGGTGAGGGCCACCGCCCGCGGGGGTCAGCGGAGGGTCACGTAGCAGGTCGACTTCTCGGCCCCCAGGAGACCGTGCCTTTCGGCCCGGTCTCCTGGGGCCGTGATTGCAGGTGGAGCGCGACCGGCCGTCGCGTGGTCCCCTGCGTCCGGAACTACCTTGCGGTGGTTCCGGGGCGGTTGACCGCGCCCCGCTTCCACACAGCGTCGCCCCGGTGGGCGATGTTGCGGGAACAGTTGTGGTCCGCGTGCGGGACCGCTCCGCAGGAGCGGCACACGAACCGTGCCTGGGACACCCTGTTCGTACGGTGGGTGCGTCTGCACTCCGAGCACTGCCGGGAGGTGTTGCGCGGGTCGACGAAGACCACGGGCACCCCCGCCCGTCGTGCCTTGTACTCGACGAAGGCGCCGAGCTGGGCGAACGCCCAGGAGTGCAGTCGTGCCCGCTGGTCCTTCTCGGCCGTGACCCTCTGCCGGATGCCGCCCAGGTCTTCCAGGGCGATCCCGCGCGAGGTGCGTTCAGCGGTGGCGACGAGCCGTTTGGCGATGATGTGGTTGGTGTTCGCCGCGTGACGGGACTCGCGGCGCCGGATGCGCTTCAGGGCCCGCTTGGCGGACTTGGTGCGCTTCTTCTGGAGTTTGGCCCGCAGGTTCACCATCCGCCCGCGGTAGCGGTCGAGTCGGCGGCCGGACATGATCTCGCCGTCCGAGGTGGTGGCGATGTTCACGATGCCCAGATCCACCCCGAGGAACCCGGACGGCTCGGACACCGGCGGCTCGGGGATGTCGATGGTGGCGATCAGGAAGAACATGCCGTCACGCATCACCGGATCGGACTCGCCCTTGCGAGACGCCAGCAGCTTCAGCGCCTCGGGGGAGCAGACGAACGGGATGCGCTTGATCCGCCCGGCCACCGTCCAGATCGACACCGTCCGGGCATCGAGGTTCCAGGTCAGGATGCGGTCGTCGAACGGCTGCGCCGCGTCCTCCCGGAACCGGATCGGCTTCGACTCCGCCCGCAGGCGGCGCTTCGAGCCCTCTCGGCCGAGATTCCCCGCCTTGATGTTGCCCTTCAGGGTGGCGTAGGCGTCGCAGACCTTCTTCACCACCCGCACCGCGGGCTGCGCCCCGAGGTCGTACTCCGCCTTGAGGGCGAAGTACACCTCCTTCTGCAGCACGTTCCGCCGCTTCAGGTCCTTGACGAAGGCCACCTCGGACGCGTGGTTCGCCGCCCGGTTGCAGGCACGCAGGGTCGCCGCCAGTGCGTCCGCGTCATGCGCGGACACCGGCAACAACTTCACCCGCGTAACAATCTTCACGCACAGCACGCTGCCACGACCAACCCCTGATAGTTCGCTCCTTCCCATGGCTCATGCAAAGGAGTGAACCCTCACGAAATGGCCCGCACCGCGGGTGCGGGAGGGTTGCGACCGGCCACCGAGGCACGACGGCGGCGACCGCACGGAGGGGCCGTCCGAAAATCGGGTGAGACGTGTCAGTGGTGAACCGTAGGGTCGGACCTGATGCCCGAGAAACCTGCCACCCCCGAGGACCGCCCCGCCGACCGTTCGGCGGTGCGGGTGCTGTTGCGGCTCTGGCCGTACGTCCGGCCCGTGCGCGGGCGGTTCTTCAGTGCCGCCGCCGTCGCGATCGTCGCCTCCTGTCTGTCGCTCGTCATTCCGCTGGTGCTCAAGTGGCTGGTGGACGGGCCGGTCGCGGACCGGGACCCGGGCGGGGTGTGGCTGGGGGCGTTGTACCTGCTGCTGCTGGGCTTCGCGGAGGCCGGTCTCTTCGGGCTGCGGCGGTGGCTGGTGGCCCGTCCGCTGTCCTCGGTGGAGGCGCGGATGCGGGAGGACCTGTACGGCCGGCTCCAGCGGCTGCCGATCGCCTTCCACGACCGGTGGGCGTCCGGGCAGTTGCTCTCGCGCGGGACGACGGACCTGATGCTGGTCCGGATGTTCCTGGCCTTCCCGCTGACCTTCCTGGTGGTCAACGGGGTGACGCTGCTGGCCGGCTGCGCCCTGCTGCTCGCGCAGGACTGGTCGCTCGGCCTGGTGCTGCTGACGCCGGTGGTGCCGGTGGTGGTGCTCTGCTCGTTCTTCGAGAGCCGGTACGCGGTCGTCGCGCGCCGCGCGCAGGACCAGGTCGGCGATCTGACGACGGTCGTCGAGGAGAGCGTCCTCGGCATCCGGATCGTCAAGGGCTTCGGCCGGCACCGCAGCCAGGCGGAGTCCTTCCGCCAGCTCGCCCGGCTGCTGCGCTCCACCGAGCTGGCCAAGGCGCGGCTGCTCGCGCTGATCTGGGCGCTCATCACGATCCTGCCGGAGCTGGCGATCGGGGCGACGCTGGTCCTCGGCACGGTCCAGGTCGCGGACGGGGACCTGTCGGCGGGCACGCTCGTCGCCTTCCTGTCGACGGCGCTCGCGCTGCGCTGGCCGGTGGAGTCGATCGGCTTCCTCCTGGCGATGAGCCAGGAGGCGGCGACGGCCACCGAGCGGTACTTCGAAGTGATGGACGCGGAGGCGGAGCCGGACACGGCGGTGGCGGGCGGCGGGCCGGCCGCCGGGGGCCCGGACGGGGTGCGCTTCGAGCGGGTGTCGTTCCGGTATCCGGACGCCCCGGAGGGGACGCCGCCGGTCCTGGACGGCATCGACCTGCACATCCGGCCCGGGGAGACGCTCGCCCTGGTCGGCGCCACGGGGTCCGGCAAGACGACGCTCACCGCGCTCGTCCCGCGGCTGCACGAGGCGACCGGCGGGCGGATCCTGCTCGACGGCGAGGACATCGCCCTGATGGACCGGGAGCGGCTGCGGTCGCTGGTGTCGGTGGCCTTCGAGGAGCCGACGCTCTTCTCGGCGAGCGTCGGGGAGAACGTGCTGATGGGCGCCGGGCAGGACGCCGGCGGGGCGGAGCTGCGGCGCGCCCTGGGGATCGCGCAGGCGGACGGTTTCGTGGACCGGCTGCCGGAGGGCGCGGGGACGCAGGTCGGCGAGCAGGGGCTGAGTCTGTCGGGCGGGCAGCGGCAGCGGCTCGCGCTGGCGCGGGCGGTGGTCGGCCGGCCGCGCTTCCTGGTCCTGGACGATCCGCTGTCGGCGCTCGACGTGCACACGGAGGCGCGGGTGGAGGCGGCCCTGCGCGAGGTGCTGAAGGAGACGACGGCGCTGGTCGTGGCGCACCGGCCGTCGACGGTCATGCTGGCCGACCGGGTGGCGCTGCTCTCGGGCGGGCGGATCGCGGCGGTCGGCACCCATCAGGAACTGCTGCGGAGCAGCGGCGAGTACGCGTGGCTGATGGCCGGCGAGGGGGACGGGGAACGATGACGGAGACCACGCTCGCGCGCGCGGACGAGGAGGAGCGGGCGGACGGGTCGGGTCCCGGCTCGGGCGATCCGTTCGATCGGGACGATCTGCCGGCGCCGCGCGGGGCGACCGGGGCGCTGCTGCGCTCGCTGCTGGCCGGGCACCGGTTCGCGGTGGCGGTGGCGGCGCTGGTGCTGCTGGTGAAGGAGGCGGCGGTCCAGGCGGGCCCGCTGCTCGTGGCGTACGCGATCGACCGGGGCGTGCCGGCCTTCCGGGCCGGTGACCACGGGCCGCTGATCGCGGTGGCGGTCGGCTACCTGCTGTGCGCGGTGGGCGCGGGGGCGCTCCAGTACGGCTTCGTGCGGGGCGCGGCGCGGATCAACCAGGACGTGCTGCTCGACCTGCGGGGGCGGATCTTCCGGCACGCGCAGGTGCTGAGCGTGGACTTCCACGAGCGGTACACCTCGGGGCGGCTGATCTCGCGGTCGACGACGGACGTGGAGTCGCTGCGGGAGCTGCTGTCGGAGGGGCTCCAGGAACTGATCGGGGTGGTGCTGTCGTTCGTGTCGATCTCGCTGGTGCTGCTCTGGCTGGACCTGGGGATCGGCGCGGTGGCGGTGGCCTCCTTCGGGCCGCTGTACCTGCTGGTGCGGAGCTACCGGCGACGGGCGGGCGCGGTGTACGCGGAGCGGTCGACGGCGATCGCCGGGGTGATCGTGAAGTTCGCGGAGACGATGAACGGCATCCGGCCGGTGCGGGCCTTCCGCCGGGAGCGGGTGAACGACGCGGAGTTCGCGGGGCTCAACCACCGGCACGAGCGGAGCAACGGGGACGCGCTCCTGGAGATGGCCCGCTATGTGGTGGGCTCACGCCTCGTGGCGAACACGGCGGTGGCCGGAATGTGCCTGTGGGGGGCCTACCGGGTCGCGGAGGGTTCGCTGGAGCTGGGCGTGCTCGCGGCGGCGGTGCTGTACGTGCGGCGGCTGTACGACCCGATCGACCGGCTCGGGATGTTCCTCAACTCGTACGAGTCGGCGGCCGCTTCGCTCACGAAGATCGCGGGGCTGCTCGCGCAGGAGCCGGGCGTGCCGGAGGCGGAGGTCCCGCGGGAGCTGCCGGAGCGGGTGGGGGCGGCGCCGGGCCGGGAGGTCGTCTTCGACGGGGTGCGGTTCGCCTACCGGACGGGCGGCGAGGTGCTGCCCCGCTTCTCCCTGCGGATCCCGGCCGGGCAGACGGTGGCGGTGGTCGGGGCGACCGGCGCGGGCAAGTCGACGCTGGCGAAGCTGCTCGCCCGTTTCTACGACCCGACGGAGGGCCGGGTGCTGCTCGACGGCGTGGACCTGCGGGAACTGTCGACGCCCGAGCTGCGGCGGGGTGTGGTGATGGTGACGCAGGAGGCGTTCCTCTTCTCCGGCACGGTCGCGGAGAACATCGCGATCGGCCGCCCGGACGCGACCCGGGAGGAGATCGAGCGGGCGGCGAAGGCGATCGGCGCGCACGAGTTCATCGCCGGCCTGCCGGACGGCTACGACACCGACGTACGGAAGCGGGGTGGCCGGATCTCGGCCGGTCAGCGCCAGTTGGTGGCCTTCGCGCGGGCGCTCCTGGCGGATCCCGCGGTGCTCATCCTGGACGAGGCGACGAGCTCGCTGGACGTGCCGGGCGAGCGGGCGGTGCAGCACGCGATGGACACGGTCCTGGCGGGCCGCACGGCGGTGGTCATCGCCCACCGCCTGTCCACGGTCGAGGTCGCGGACCGGGTCCTGGTGATGGAGGCGGGCCGGATCGTGGAGGACGGCGCCCCGGCCGAACTGGTCGGCGGCGAGGGCCGTTACGCGGGCCTCCACCGCGCCTGGCGCGACTCGCTGGCGGGCTGACGGGACGGCGGGCCGGGCGAACGCGTCGACGTGACCCGGAGGGGGCGGTGGGGCGGCGTCCGACGGTCCCGGCCGGACGGCCCGGGGCGCGGACGCGGAGGGTCCTGTTCCCGCCGAAATATTTCGGCCATCGGGTCGGTAAAGGCGCCTCGTGTCCGAAGGGCGGGACGGTGGGCGGCGCCGCGGCCGACCGCCGCGCGGGCCGTGCGGCGTTCCCGCACGCCGAACGGGGTGTGACGCTTCACCCGCGATCGACGAAACGTCCGGTTAACGAACCCGGCCGTGCGCGCAGCGGACGACTTCCGGCCAAGTTGTTGACGCGGTCCTGACAGGTACCGGCGGTAGCTGCGACTCTCTCCCAGGTTCCTCGCAATCGCGTTCGCCGCATCACCCGTTCGTGTGTCACCGCTCTGTTTGCACCGCCCGGCCCGCCCACCCAGCGGACCGGTACCCCCCTCGCAAAAGGAGTCCGCGTGAGATCCACGCCCAGCCGCCGTGCCACCGCGACCGGCGCACTCGTCGCAGCCGCCGCCATGCTCGCCGTCGGCGTCCAGGCCGGCAGCGCCTCCGCCGACAACCCCGGCACGGCCGCCGCCCCGGCGTCGGCCCTCGGGAAGGTCAACCCGGGCAAGCTCCCCGCCGACCTCTCCCCCGCCCAGCGCACCGCGCTGATCAAGGCCGCCGACGCCGACAAGGCCGAGACGGCCAAGGAGCTGGGCCTCGGCAGCCAGGAGAAGCTCGTCGTCCGCGACGTGGTCCAGGACCGCGACGGCACCACCCACACGCGCTACGAGCGCACCTACGCGGGCCTCCCGGTCCTCGGCGGCGACCTGATCGTGGCCGAGACCGAGGCCGGCACCACCACCGGCGTCGCCAAGTCCTCCCGCGCGGAGCTGAAGAACGTCGACCTCGCGGCCACCGTCGCCCCCGCCGCCGCGGAGAAGCAGGCCGTCGGCCTGGCCGCCGCCGAGGGCTCGAAGGCCACCAAGAGCGAGCGCGCGCCGCGCAAGGTCGTCTGGATGGGCCAGGGCGGCGCCCCGGTCCTCGCGTACGAGACCGTCGTCGGCGGCCTCCAGCACGACGGCACGCCGAACGAGCTGCACGTCGTCACCGACGCCAAGACCGGCGCCAAGCTGTACGAGTGGCAGGCCGTGCACAACGGCACCGGCAACACCCAGTACAGCGGCCAGGTCACGCTCGGCACCGCGCCCTCGTACACCCTGACCGACACCGGCCGCGGCAACCACAAGACGTACAACCTCAACCGCGGCACCTCCGGCACCGGCACGCTCTTCTCCGGCGCGGACGACGTCTGGGGCGACGGCACCCCGACCAACCTGGAGACGGCCGGCGCCGACGCCCACTACGGCGCCGCGCTCACCTGGGACTACTACAAGAACGTGCACGGCCGCAGCGGCATCCGCGGCGACGGCGTCGGCGCGTACTCCCGGGTCCACTACGGCAACGCCTACGTCAACGCCTTCTGGCAGGACTCCTGCTTCTGCATGACGTACGGCGACGGCGCGAACAACGCCAAGCCGCTCACCTCCATCGACGTGGCCGCCCACGAGATGACCCACGGCCTGACCTCGGTCACGGCCAAGCTCGTCTACAGCGGCGAGTCCGGCGGCCTCAACGAGGCGACCTCCGACATCTTCGCGGCGGCCGTCGAGTTCTACGCCAACAACCCCAAGGACCCGGGCGACTACCTCGTCGGCGAGAAGATCGACATCCGCGGCAACGGCACCCCGCTCCGCTACATGGACAAGCCCAGCAAGGACGGCTCGTCCAAGGACGCGTGGTACTCGGGCATCGGCTCGATCGACGTCCACTACTCCTCGGGCCCGGCGAACCACTTCTTCTACCTGCTCTCCGAGGGCAGCGGCGTCAAGACCGTCAACGGCGTGACCTACGACTCGCCGACCTCCGACGGCCTGCCGGTCACCGGCATCGGCATCGACAAGGCCCGGATGATCTGGTTCAAGGCCCTCACCACCAAGTGGACCTCGTCCACCAACTACGCGGGCGCCCGCACCGGCACGGTCGCGGCCGCCGAGGAGCTGTACGGCGCCGGCAGCCCCGAGGCCCTCGCCGTCCAGCACGCCTGGGCCGGCGTCAACGTCGGCACCCGCCCCGGCGGCACCACCCCCGGCAAGGTCTTCGAGAACACCGCCGACGTCGCCATCCCGGACTCCCCCGGCGCCGCGGTGACCTCGACGGTCAACGTCACCGGCGTCACCGGCAACGCCCCGAGCAACCTCTCCGTCGGCGTGGACATCGTCCACACCTACATCGGTGACCTCGTGGTCGACCTCGTCGCCCCCGACGGCTCGGTCTACAACCTGCACAACCGCTCCGGCGGCAGTGCGAACAACATCGCCCAGACCTACACCGTGAACGCCTCCTCCGAGGTCGCCAACGGCGCCTGGAAGCTCCGCGTCCAGGACAAGGCCGGGGCCGACACCGGCTACATCAACGGCTTCAAGCTGACCTTCCCGTAACCCGGGAGGCACGGCCCGAGGCAGCGCGCGACGGACGCCCGGAGGGATCCCATCCCTCCGGGCGTCCGCCCGTTCACCCCAGCTCGTCCCGCGAGCTCAGCCGCCCGCCGGTGAAGCACAGCCGGTAGACCGGCACCTCCGCGAAGACCGTCGCCCGGTAGTACCGGCACTCGTCCGCGCCCACCGGCTCCGGCGGCAGCCCCGCCGGCGGCGCCTCCAGGGCGTGGTCGGGCAGGTCCTCCACCAGCTCCGCGTACTCCTGGCCGACCAGCAGCCGCGCGTAGTTGTCGGGCTCCAGGTACGAGCGGGACTGCGACCACAGCGCCACGCCCGCCGTCAGCACCGACAGCGCCGCGAGCAGCGCCAGCGGGATCCAGATCGCCCGCACCAGGTCCTTCCGCACCCGGCGGCGGGCCCGGTCCAGCTCCCGGGCCGAGGTCGGCGCGGCCGGCACCGCGGCCGGCGTCCGCCGCGGCAGCACGGCCGTCAGCGCGAAGCCGCCGCCGCGCACCGGACCGTGGGTCAGGGTGCCGCCCGCGAGCCGGACCCGCTCGTCCAGGCCGACGAGCCCGAAGCCCCCGGAGCCGGACTCCCCGACCCCCTCGCCCGGCCCGCTCACCACCCGTACCGTCACCCGCGACGCGGCCTCCCGCAGCTCGACGGTGACGGCGGCGCCCGGGGCGTGCTTCGCCGCGTTCGTCAGCCCCTCCTGCACCACCCGGTGCAGCGCCCGGCCCGCCATGCCCGCCGGCTCCGGCACCGGCCCGTCCCCGCGCAGCGTCACGTCGAGCCCCGAGGCCCTGGCCCGGTCCACCAGCTCGCCCACCGTCTCGTCCGACGGCGTCGTCGGCGCCCCCTCGCCCTCCTCCCGCAGCACCCCGATGACGTCCCGCAACCGCTCGGTCGCCTCCGCCGCCGCCCGCCGCAGCTCGCCCGCCGCCCGCTGCTGCTCGGGCCCGAGCCCCGGATCCACCTCCAGGGCGCCCGCCCGCACCGCGATCAGCGCCAGGTCGTGGCCGAGGGAGTCGTGCATGTCGCCCGCGATCCGCGACCGCTCCCGCAGCCGCTCCCGGTCGGCGACCGCCGCCTGCTCCCGCTCCATCCGGTCGGCGAGCTCCCAGCCGCTGCGCACCAGCCGGTCGTACTGGCGGACGTACCGGCCGACCAGCCAGGGCGCCACGATCGCCAGGGCGAGCGCCAGCATCAGGGTGAACCAGGGTCCCAGGGAGGTGCCGGTGAGCCGGGTGAGCACCAGACCCACGGCGGCCACCGTCCCGAACAGCAAGAGCGAGCCGCGGGTGTGGTCCTGCCGCCGTCCGGCGAGATAGCCGAAGGCGACCAGGGCGAGGCTGTACGAGGGCGTGAACAGCTCCAGGGAGGCGGGCAGGCTCGCGGCGACCGTGACCGCGAGCGGCAGCAGCGGCCACCGGCGGCTGACGGCGACGCAGCCGCCGAGCACGGTGACCCCGGCGGCGACCTGGAACCAGGACCCGCCGTCGTTCGGGTCGGAGCGCAGCAGCACCGGGAGCGAGAGCAGCAGCCACAGCGCCAGGTCGAAGAGGCGCCGGCGCGCCGCCGGGACCTCAGGCACCGGAGGGCCCCGGGGCGGCGGCGAGGCCCGCCTCGTGGGCGAGGACCGCGAGCTGGACGCGGTTGCGCAGGCCGAGGCGGGCGAGGACGGCGCTGACGTGGGCCTTCACGGTGCCCTCGACGACGTGCATGCGGGCGGCGATCTCCTGGTTGGAGCAGCCCGCGGAGAGCAGCGAGACGACCTCCCGCTCCCGGCCGGTGAGCGGGGCGAGCCGGGCCCGGGCGGCGGCGGCGCGGGTGAGCCGCTCGCCGCCGAGGGTGTCGATGACCCGGCGGGCGACGGCCGGCGAGAGGGCGGCGCCGCCGGAGGCGACCGCGCGGACCCCGGCGATCAGCTCGCGCGGGTCGCCGGACTTCAGGAGGAAGCCGCCGACGCCGGTGCCGAGGGCCCGGGCGATGTAGTCGTCCTCGGAGAAGGTGGTGAGCATGACGACCGCGGTCTCCGGCAGGGTGCGGCGGAGCGCGTCGGCGGCGGCGAGGCCGTCGAGCCGGGGCATCCGGATGTCGAGGAGGGCGACGTCGGGCCGGTGGAGCCGGGCCAGCTCCACCGCCTCGTGTCCGTCGCCCGCCTCGGCGACCACCTCGATCCCCGGGTCGGTGGTGAGGATGGCCCGCACCCCGGCGCGGATCATCGTCTCGTCGTCGGCCAGCAACACCCTGATCATGCCGTCCAGCCTAGGCACCCGCCCGGGCCCCGTCGGCGGCTACCTCAGGAGCACCCCCGCGCCCTCGCCGCCCGGGTCCTCGGGCAGCGCGATCAGGCCGGGTTCGGCGGGGTGGGCGAGGAGCGGGTGGGCGGGCAGCACGCGGACGGTGCAGCCGAAGGCGCCGGTGCGGTCGAGCTCCAGGGTGCCCGCGTAGGGCTGGCGGCCCTCCAGGTCGGGGCCGCCGACGGGCTTGAGGGCGACCGTGCGGGTGCCGGTGAGGGTGTCGTCGGCGTCGACGCGGCCGGTCACGGCCTGCACCTCGACGTCGTCCGGGGAGAGGCCGCCGAGTGCGACCCGCACCCGGACGCAGGGCGTGGCGCCCAGTTCCGCCCCCGCCTCGGCGAGGTCGTCGCCGATCTCCACGTGGTCCACCGAGACGCCCGGCCAGGCCGCCCGGACCCGGGCCTTCCAGGCGGCGAGCTCCCGCGCCCGGTCCGGGGTGAGCGCCCGGCGGGCCGCGGCGGCGGGGACGTACAGCCGTTCCACGTACTCGCGGACCATCCGGTCGGCGAGGACCTTGGGGCCGAGTTCGGTGAGGGTGCGGCGGACCATGGCGGTCCAGGCTGCGGGGACGCCGTCGGGGCCGCGGTCGTAGAAGCGGGGGGCGACCCGGCGCTCGATCAGTTCGTAGAGGGCGGCGGCCTCCAGGTCGTCGCGGCGCTCCTCGTCGGCCGCGGCGGCCCCGTCGGCGGTGGGGATGGCCCAGCCGAACTCGGGCTCGTACCACTCGTCCCACCAGCCGTCGAGGACGGAGAGGTTGAGGCAGCCGTTGAGGGCGGCCTTCATGCCGCTGGTGCCACAGGCCTCCAGGGGGCGGAGGGGGTTGTTGAGCCAGACGTCGCAGCCCGGGTAGAGGCCGCGGGCCATCTCCATGCCGTAGTCGGGCAGGAAGACGATCCGGTGCCGGACCCGGGGGTCGTCGGCGAAGCGGACCAGCTCCTGCACGAGCTTCTTGCCGCCGTCGTCGGCCGGGTGGGCCTTGCCGGCGACGACGAGCTGCACCGGCCTCTCGGGGTCGAGCAGCAGGGCGCGCAGCCGGTCCTTGTCGCGGAGCATCAGGGTGAGCCGCTTGTACGAGGGGACCCGGCGGGCGAAGCCGATGGTGAGGACGTCGGGGTCGAGGACGGCGTCGGTCCAGCCGAGTTCGGCGGCGGCCGCGCCGCGCTGCCGCCAGGAGGCGCGCAGCCGGTCCCGGACGTCGGCGACGAGCCGGGCGCGCAGGGTCCGGCGCAGCTCCCACAGCTCGCGGTCGCTCGCGTCGGGGCCGAGGCGGGCGGCTTCGGGGGCGGTCCAGGTGGGGGCGTGGACGCCGTTGGTGATGGAGGTGATCGGCACCTCCCCGGCGTCGAAGCCGGGCCAGAGTCCGGCGAACATCTCCCGGCTGACGGCGCCGTGGAGGGTGGAGACGCCGTTGGCGCGCTGGGCGAGGCGCAGGCCCATGGCGGCCATGTTGAAGACGCCGGGTTCGCCGCCGAGCGGGGTCTCGTCGCCGAGGGCGAGGATCCGGCCGGTGTCGAGGCCGGGCAGGGCGCCGTCGTCGCCGAGGTGGCGGGCGACGAGCTCCCGGTCGAAGCGGTCGATGCCGGCGGGGACGGGGGTGTGGGTGGTGAAGACGGTCCCGGCCCGCACGGTCTCCAGGGCGGCGTCGAAGTCGAGCCCCCCGCCCTGGAGTTCGCGGATCCGTTCGAGTCCGAGGAAGCCGGCGTGACCCTCGTTGGTGTGGAAGACCTCGGGCGCGGGGTGGCCGGTGAGCCGGGCGTACGTGCGGACGGCACGGACGCCGCCGATGCCGAGCAGCATCTCCTGGAGGAGCCGGTGCTCGCTGCCTCCGCCGTACAGCCGGTCGGTGACGGCCCGCTCGCCGGGGGCGTTCTCCTCGACGTCCGAGTCGAGCATGAGCAGCGGGACGCGGCCCACCTGCGCGACCCAGATGTGGGCGCGCAGGCTCCGCCCGCCGGGCAGGGCGAGCGCGATCCCCGCGGGGCCGCCGTCGGCCTCCCGGAGCAGGGAGACCGGCAGCTCGCCGGGGTCGAGGACGGGGTACTGCTCCTGCTGCCAGCCGTCCCTTCCGAGGGACTGCCGGAAGTAGCCGTGGCGGTAGAGCAGTCCGACGCCGATCAGGGGGACGCCGAGGTCGCTGGCGGCCTTGAGGTGGTCGCCGGCGAGGATGCCGAGCCCGCCGGAGTACTGGGGCAGGGCGGCGGCGACGCCGAACTCGGGCGAGAAGTAGGCGACGGCGGCGGGCCCGTCGCCCGGGCCGCGCTCCTGGTACCAGCGGGGCCGCTCCAGGTAGCCGTCGAGGTCCTCGGCGGCGAGGGCGAGCCTGCCGAGGAAGTCCCGGTCGGCGGCGAGCGCGGCGAGCCGGGACGCCTCCAGGGCACCGAGCACGCGGACGGGGTCGGCGCCCGCGAGCCCTTCGGGGGCCAGGGAATCGAAGAGGGCGCGGGTCGGCTCGTGCCACGACCAGCGCAGATTGCGCGCCAGGGCGGCGAGGGGTCGAAGGGTGTCGGGGAGGACAGGACGCACGGTGAATCGACGGATTGCCTTCACGTGTCCCACCTTCGCAGGCCGGTGACGCTACGGGGCGGACGCACCACGCTGTGCGCCCGGCGTGCCGCCCCGAGTGTAGGAACCCGGGGCCGGTTCGGGGCGGGGCGCCCGGGGGCACGGGCGGGGCGCCCGGGGGCGCGTTCCCCCGGGCGCCCCGGGCCGCGGGCCGGGGCGCCGGCCGGGCGTCACGGCCCTTCGCCGAGGCCCAGGGCCTGTACGTCGACCAGGTTGAACGCCTCGTGGACGTAGACGTTGGTCAGCCGCGGGTGGCGGTGGTTGACGGTCTTCTCGGCGGTGACGGGCAGGTAGTACGCGCCGTCGGTGAGCCGGTGGTTGATCTCCTGGTAGAGCCGGTTCGCCTCGGCGTCGTCGGTCTCGGCGGACGCCCGGTCGAACAGCTCGTCGATCGCGGGGTCCTTCACCCGGGCGTAGTTGGTGTTGCCCTCGGACCTGGACAGGGCGCTGTCGGCCAGGGGCTGGAGGAAGCCCGCGCCGGTGGGGAAGTCGGCCCCCCAGCCCATCATGAGCATGCCGATCCCCTTCTCCCTCTGGATCTTGGGGGAGCCCAGGGCGGCGTAGTAGGCCGGGACGCTGTCGAAGCGCTCGATCTCCACCTTGATGCCGACCGCCCGGAGATCGTTCCGCAGGGCGGTGAGCGCGGCGGCGTCCTTGGGGTTCCCGCTGTTCAGGGCGACCTTGGTGGTGAAGCCGCCGGGCTTGCCGCACGCCCGCAGCGCCTTCTCGGCCTCCTCCTTGCGGGGCTTGCCCTTGGTCAGGCCGAAGGGGTCGTAGGAGTCGGCGCCGCGGGCCGTCGGCGGCAGCATGTTGCCCTGGAGGGAGGCGAAGGACGGGCCGCCGCGCGCGGTCCGCATGGCCTCGGTGCCGGCCGCGTAGACCACCGCCTTGCGGCAGTCGACGTTGTCGAAGGGGGCGGTGTCGGAGATCATCGTGACCATCCGGAGGTACCCGCTGTACGGGTTGTCCACCTGGGCCTTCAGCTTCGGGTCGCCCAGCACCCTGGCGGCGGTCGCCTGCGAGAGGCCGAGCTGGGAGGCGTCGAGGTCGGCGGTGCCCGCGAGGAGCTGCTGGTCGACCTTGGCCGGGTCGGTGGTGATGGTCAGCTCGACGCGGTCCGGCAGGGCCTTGCGGAGCGGGTCGGTGGCCGGATCCCACTGCTCGTTGCGGACGAGGACCAGCGACCGGCCCGGCTGGTAGGAGGAGAAGCGGTACGGGCCGGAGGCCATGGGCCTGGTCCCGTAGCGGTCGGCGGTGTCGCGCTGCCGCGGCACGGGGGCCGTCGCGCCCATGGTGAGCAGGTACGGGAACCGGGAGTCGGGCTCGGCCAGCCGGAAGACGACGGTGAGGTCGTCCGGGGTCTCGACGGACCGCAGGCCCGACGTCCCGGTGTCCCGGTACGGGCCCCGGTAGCCCTGCTTCTGGTCCAGGACGTCGACGAGGTACGTGGGTCCGCCGGCGATCTCCGTGGCGAAGACGCGCTCGATGCCGTACTTGACGTCCGCGGCGGTGATCGGCGAGCCGTCCTCGAACTTCAGGCCGGGCCGCAGCCGGAACGTGTAGGTCCGGCCGTCGGCGGACACCTCGGGCGGGGCGGCGGCCAGGTCGGGGACCACCGCGAGGCCGTCCTCGCCCGGTGCGGCGGCGTAGGTCATCAGGGTGCGGGCGTAGAGCCGCTGGATGTTCCAGACCCATCCCGAGTAGGAACGGGCCGGGTCCCAGGAGTCGGCGTCCGTCGAACTCACCAGGCGGAGGGTGCCGCCCTTCCGGTCGGAGGCGTTGACCACCTTGCCGACCGCGGCGTCGAAGCCCCCGGTGGCCCCGGAGTCCCCCCGGCCCTCCTGCCCGCCCTTCCCCTGGTCCTTCCCCTGGTCCTGCTGCCGCCCCTGCTTCCCGGCCGGGTCGTCCTTCAGGCCGAGGACCGTGGCGGTGACGCCGCCCGCCACCAGGACGACGCCGAGGGCGATCGCCAGGAGCCCGCGGCCCCGGGGGCGGCCGGGCGGGCGGGCCGGTCCGCCCGCGGGGCCGGGGGGGTACGGGGTGGGGGTGGTGACGGCGTACGGGTTGCCGGCGACCGGACGGCCGACCGGGGCCGGCGCGGCGGACGGCACGGCCGCCGGCGGGGTGCCCGGCATCGCCGGCATCGCCGGCGGCGTGCTCGGCATCGCGGGCGGTGCGGCGGGGCCCTTCGCCAGCGGGACGCGGGGGTCGGGCGCGGCCGCCGTGTCGGGCGTGGGCGCCGGTGCGTCACCGGCCGGCCGGCCGGTGACGGCGCCCGCCGAGCCGAGGGACGCCGCCACCGCCGCCGGCAGCCAGTCGGTCTCCTGCGCCTGCCCGCCGCCGTAGGTGTGGCCGCTCCCCTCGCCGAGCAGTCCGGCGAACTCCGCGAGCAGTTCCGGCACCGTGGGCCGGCGGGCGGGGTCCTTCTCCAGGCACCGGGCGACGAAGTCCGTCCCCGGCGGCAGCAGGCGCAGGTCGGGCTCCGCGTAGACGGCGCGGAAGTTCACCGAGTGCGCCGAGCCGGTCCCGAACGGTCCGACGCCGCAGGCCGCGAAGGCCAGCACCGCGCCCAGCGAGAAGACGTCGCTCGCCGGGCCGACGGCGCTTCCCGCCACCTGCTCGGGCGACATGAAGCCGGGGGTGCCGATCACCATCCCGGCCTGGGTCAGGACGCTCGACTCGCCGAGGATCGAGATCCCGAAGTCGATCACCCGGGGGCCGTCGGCGGCGATCAGCACGTTCGACGGCTTCAGGTCGCGGTGGACCAGGCCCGTGCCGTGGATGGCCTCCAGGGCCTCGACCAGCCCCGCGCCCAGGTAGAGCAGGGAGCGCCGGGACCACGCCCCGTGCGTGCGGACGGCCGCCTCCAGGGACGGCCCGGGAACGTAGGCGGTGGCGAGCCAGGGCGGCGAGCCCATCGGGTCGGCGTCGACCACGGCCGCGGTGAAGAAGCCGGTGACCCGGCGGGCGGCCTCCACCTCGCGGACGAACCGGCGCTGGAACTCGGGGTCCTCCGCGAGTTCGGCGCGCACCACCTTGACGGCGACCATCCGGCCGCTCGTGGACCGCCCCAGGTAGACGCGTCCCATTCCGCCCGCCCCCAGGCGGGCCAGGATCCGGTACCGCCCCACCTGCCGCGGATCCGAAGCATCCAGCGCCTGCAACTCCGCCCCCGTCCCCGTTCCCGTGCCCGGCGCCGCATCCCCTGGACGCCGGGACGATTACATCAGACCGGCCGCCGGCTCCGGCGGGGGGCGGCGGGCGCGGCGGCCCGGTACTCGCCCGGCGTCATGCCGTAGGCGGTGCGGAAGGCGAGGTGGAAGCCGACGCGGCTGCGGTAGCCGACGCGGGCGGGTACGGCCGACTGGGGGAGCCCCGTCTCGGCGAGCAGCCGGGCCGCCTCCCGTATCCGGCGGGCCGTCAGGTGACGGGCCGGGGAGGTGCCGACGGCCTCGCGGAAGGCCGCGGTGAAGGCGGAGCGGCCCATCCCGGCCTCGCGGGCGAGGGTCACCACGGTCCACGGCTCGGCGTAGCGGTGCTCGATGGCGGCGAGGCCGCGGGCGATGCCGGGGTGGGGGCAGGGGCCGTCCGGCGGGCGCGGGGCGGCGAGGACGAGCGCGGTCTCCAGGACGCGCAGGGCGAGCAGCCGGTCGCCGGGGCCCGCGCGGCGGCCGGGCGCGGCGAGCGCCGCGAGGGTCTCACGCAGCAGCGGCGCGCCCTCGACGCGCCGCCGTTCGAGCCGGAGCGCGCGCGGGAGCGCCGTCATGAGGGGCGGTGCGCCCCGGGGGTCGTAGCCGGCCCGTACGGTGAGCACCCGGGCGCCCTCCTCCGTCCCGCCGACCACGCGCACCTCCGCGGGCGGCGCGCCGGGGCCGCCGGGCGGCGGGGTGCCGGAGGCGGCGGGGCCCGCGGTGAGCCGGTGGGGGGTGCCGGTCGGCAGGAGTGCCAGGTCGCCGGGGGCGAGGTCGAGGGGGCCCGTCCCCGGCAGGGCGAGCCCGCACCGCCCGGCCAGCACGTGGTGGAGGACGGCCCGGGCCGGTTCCGTGTCCATGCGCGTCTCCCGTCTTCCGCGGTGACGACGGACCGTCAGCGTAACGAGGTCCGGCGCCGGTTCGCGGTCCGCCGCACGGCACCCGGCGGGTTTCGGCCGACTCGCGCCTTGCCGCACCCCCTACGCCCTAGTAGTTAACAAAGGGCCGGATTGCCCACGCGTGAACCCGGGGAAGCTCCCCGGGTACTCCCCCGAATCCCTCGTTCCCGTACCCGCCTCCGTACTCCGCTTCATCCCTGTGGGCCCGCCATCCGAGTGAACGCGGAGGGGCGCGGCGATGCCCGCCTCCCACCGGCCTCCGGCGCGGCTAGAAAGAGCGCACCACCACCCGCACCCCCGTAAACCGTCAGGTGATGCTGTGAATCCGCTCATGGGACGCATTCCCGTACTGGACGTCCGCCCGCTGGTCGACTGCGGCCGGCGCCCCGCGAAGGCGGTGGCCGGCGAGACCTTCGAGGTGTCGGCCACCGTCTTCCGCGAGGGCCACGACGCGGTCGCCGCCAATGTCGTACTCACCGGCCCGACGGGCCGCCCGGGGCCGTGGACCCCGATGCGCGAGCTGGCCGAGGGCTCCGACCGCTGGGGTGCCGAGGTCACCCCGGACGCCGAGGGGCTGTGGACGTACACCGTCGAGGCGTGGAGCGACCCGCTGGCGACCTGGCGCCACGCGGCGAAGATCAAGATCCCGGCCGGGATCGACTCCGAACTCGTCCTCACCGAGGGCGCGGAGCTGCACGAACGGGCCGCGAAGGGCGTCCCGAAGAAGGGCGGCGGCCGGGAGGCGGTGCTCGCGGCGGCCGACGCGCTGCGCGACGAGTCCCGCCCGGCCGCCGCGCGCCTGGCCGCCGCGTTCGCGCCGCGGGTGACGGAGACCCTGGAGCGGCACCCGCTGCGCGAACTGGTCACCGTCTCCCCGGCGTTCCCGCTCCGGGTGGAGCGGGAACGGGCCCTGTACGGCGCCTGGTACGAGTTCTTCCCGCGCTCGGAGGGCGTGCGGGAGGTCGAGGGCCGTACGGTCCCGGGCACTTTCCGCACCGCGGCCGAACGGCTCCCGGCCATCGCGGCGATGGGCTTCGACGTGGTCTACCTGCCGCCGATCCACCCGATCGGCGAGACCCACCGCAAGGGCCCGAACAACTCCCTGTCGGCGTCGCCGAGCGACGTCGGCGTGCCGTGGGCGATCGGTTCGCCGGAGGGCGGGCACGACGCGGTCCACCCGGACCTGGGCACGATCGAGGACTTCGACGCCTTCGTGGCCCGGGCCCGGGAGCTGCGCCTGGAGGTCGCGCTGGACTTCGCGCTCCAGTGCTCGCCGGACCACCCGTGGGTGGAGAAGCACCCGGAGTGGTTCCACCACCGGCCGGACGGCTCGATCGCCTACGCCGAGAACCCGCCGAAGAAGTACCAGGACATCTACCCGATCGCGTTCGACAAGGACATGGACGGCATCGTCGCCGAGACGGTCCGGGTACTGCGGCACTGGATGGACCACGGGGTGCGGATCTTCCGGGTGGACAACCCGCACACCAAGCCGGTGGTGTTCTGGGAGCGGGTGATCGGGGAGATCAACGGGCGGGACCCGGACGTGATCTTCCTGGCGGAGGCCTTCACCCGACCGGCGATGATGCGGACCCTCGGCGCGATCGGCTTCCAGCAGTCCTACACGTACTTCACGTGGCGGAACTCCAAGGACGAGCTGACCGAGTACCTGACGGAGCTGTCCGGCGAGGTGGCGGCGCAGATGCGGCCCAACCTCTTCGTGAACACCCCGGACATCCTGCACGCCTACCTCCAGGAGGGCGGCCGGCCGGCCTTCGAGGCGCGCGCGGTGCTCGCGGCGACGCTCTCGCCGACGTGGGGGATCTACGCCGGCTACGAGCTGTGCGAGAACACCCCGCTGCGCACCGGCAGCGAGGAGTACCTCGACTCGGAGAAGTACCAACTCAAGCCCCGGGACTGGGAGTCGGCGGAGCGCGCGGGCGCGACGATCACCCCGCTGATCACCGCCCTGAACCGGATCCGCCGCCGGCACCCGGCGCTCCGCCGGCTGCGGAACCTCACCTTCCACGACGTCGACAACCCGCAGGTGATCGCCTACTCGAAGAAGGAGGGTTCGAACACCGTTCTGGTGGTCGTCAACCTCGACCCGCACCACACCCAGGAGGCGACGGTCTCGTTGAACATGCCGGTACTCGGCCTCGGCTGGCACGAGACCGTGCCGGTGCGCGACGAGCTCACCGGAGACACCTATCACTGGGGCAGGAGCGCCTACGTGCGCCTGGAACCGGGCGTCGCGCCCGCGCACGTGCTCGTCCTGCGACCGTCCCCGCAGACCGGAGGGTCACCCATCTCATGACCGTCAACGATCCCGTCCCCGACACCTTCGAGGACACCCCCGCCAAGGACCTCGATCCCGACTGGTTCAAGCGGGCCGTCTTCTACGAGGTCCTCGTCCGGTCCTTCCAGGACAGCAACGGCGACGGCGTCGGCGACCTGAAGGGCATCACGTCCCGCCTGGACTACCTCCAGTGGCTCGGCGTGGACTGCCTGTGGCTGCCGCCGTTCTTCAAGTCCCCGCTGCGCGACGGCGGGTACGACGTCGCCGACTACACCTCGGTCCTCCCCGAGTTCGGCGACATCGCCGACTTCGTGGAGTTCGTGGACGCGGCGCACCAGCGCGGGATGCGCGTGATCATCGACTTCGTCATGAACCACACCAGCGACCAGCACCCGTGGTTCCAGGAGTCGCGGCGCGACCCGGAGGGACCGTACGGCGACTACTACGTCTGGGCCGACGACGACAAGCAGTACCCCGACGCCCGGATCATCTTCGTCGACACGGAGACCTCCAACTGGACCTTCGACCCGGTCCGCAAGCAGTACTACTGGCACCGCTTCTTCTCGCACCAGCCGGACCTCAACTACGAGAACCCGGCCGTGCAGGAGGAGATCCTGTCGGCGCTGAAGTTCTGGCTCGACCTCGGGATCGACGGCTTCCGGCTCGACGCGGTGCCGTACCTGTACCAGCGGGAGGGCACCAACTGCGAGAACCTGCCGGAGACCCACACCTTCCTCAAGCGGGTCCGCAAGGAGATCGACGACCACTACCCGGACACGGTGCTGCTCGCCGAGGCCAACCAGTGGCCGGAGGACGTCGTCGACTACTTCGGCGACTTCCGCTCCGGCGGCGACGAGTGCCACATGGCCTTCCACTTCCCGGTCATGCCGCGGATCTTCATGGCCGTGCGGCGCGAGTCGCGCTACCCGGTCTCCGAGATCCTGGCGAAGACGCCGGAGATCCCCTCCGGCTGCCAGTGGGGCATCTTCCTCCGCAACCACGACGAGCTCACCCTCGAAATGGTCACGGACGAGGAGCGGGACTACATGTACGCCGAGTACGCCAAGGACCCGCGGATGCGGGCCAACATCGGCATCCGGCGCCGCCTCGCCCCGCTCCTCGACAACGACCGCAAGCAGATGGAGCTGTTCACCGCGCTGCTCTTCTCGCTGCCGGGCTCCCCGGTGCTGTACTACGGCGACGAGATCGGCATGGGCGACAACATCTGGCTCGGCGACCGGGACGGGGTGCGCACCCCGATGCAGTGGACCCCGGACCGGAACGCGGGCTTCTCCTCCTGCGACCCGGGCCGCCTCTACCTGCCGGCCATCATGGACCCGGTCCACGGCTACCAGGTGACCAACGTGGAGGCGGGGATGGCCTCGCCGTCCTCGCTGCTGCACTGGACGAAGCGGATGATCGAGATCCGTAAGCAGAACCGCGCCTTCGGGACGGGGACGTACACCGAACTGCCGTCCTCCAACGCGGCGGTGCTCGCCTTCCTCCGCGAGACCGCTCCGGAGGAGGGCCAGGACGCTGATCTCGTGCTCTGCGTCAACAACTTCTCGCGGTTCGCCCAGCCGACCGAGCTGGACCTGCGGCGCTTCGCCGGGATGCGGCCCGTCGAGCTGATCGGCGGGGTGGAGTTCCCCGCGGTCGGCGAGCTGCCGTACCTGCTGACGCTGGCGGGCCACGGCTTCTACTGGTTCCGCATGAAGCGGAGTTGACCGGAGGCCGATTCGGCCTCCGCCGGAGTGGGACGGTTTCCTCCGTCCCACTCCGGGAACTGTGTCCCACACACGAACCTCCCCCATACGGATCCATCCAGCCCCATCCGTACGGATCTTCCCTTTCCGACACGTCCCGCACATCCGGACAGCCCCAGCCGCCATCCGGGACAATCTGCGCATTTGAACACTTACGACAACCCTGTGCGCACCCCGGGGAAAGGACGCGATGCCATGCCGGAGATTGCCGCATCCACCACCCGGGCCCCGGACGCCCTCCTTCCGTCCCTGACACCCCTGCTCCACGAATGGCTGCCCCGGCAGCGCTGGTTCGCGGGCAAGGGCCGCCGGGTCACGGGATTCACGCTGGAAGCGGCCACCGAGCTGCTGCCCCTGGACGGCCCCGGACCCGGACTCCTCCACCTCCTCGTCCGGGTCGAACAACCCGGCCGCCCCACCGGCGAACCCGCCGACTGCTACCAGCTCCTCCTCGGCGTACGGTCCCAGCTGCCGCCGCGCCTCGCGCCCGCCCTCATCGGACGCGTCCGGCAGGGCCCGCTCGCCGGCCGCGCCGTCTACGAAGGGCTGCGGGACCCGCGCCTCGCCGGTCTCCTGTACGAGCGGCTGCGCACGCCCGGCCGCACCGGGCCGCTCCGCTTCCACGCCACCCGCGCCCTGCCCGGGGCGCTCGCGCCGCGGGTCCTCGACGCCGAACAGTCCAACTCCTCGCTGGTGTTCGGCGACGCGTACATCCTGAAGATCTTCCGCCGGGTCAGCCCCGGCGCCAACCCCGACCTCGAACTGACCCTCGCCCTCGGACAGGCCGGCTGCGCCCGGGTCCCGGCGCCCGTCGCCTGGTTCGAGTCGGGGGCGGCGACGCTCGGCGTCCTCCAGCCCTACCTCCGCGACTCCCGCGACGGGTGGCGGCTCGCCCTCGACGCGCTCGCCGCCGGGCGGGAGTTCACCGCGGAGGCGCGGGCCCTCGGGCGGGCCACCGCCGAGGTGCACCTCGCGCTCGCCGAGACCCTGCCCACGCAGCGCCTCGAACGGGCCGAGACGGAGGGCCTCGCCGCCGCGATGGACCGCCGGCTGCACGCCGCCGCGCAGGCCGTCCCCGCGCTGCTGCCGTACGTCCCCGGACTGCGGGCCGTCTTCGCGGCGGCGGGCGACGCGGAGGGCGCGGGCACGGTGCAGCGGATCCACGGCGACCTGCACCTCGGGCAGACGCTGCGCGGCTCGGACGGCGGGTGGGCCGTCATCGACTTCGAGGGCGAGCCGGCGAAGCCCCTCGAAGAACGGCGCCGCCCGCAGCCGACGGTCCGCGACGTGGCCGGCATGCTCCGCTCCTTCGACTACGCGGCCCGTACGCACCGGCCCTGGAACGCGGAGTGGGCGGTGCGGTGCCGGGCGGCGTACTGCACGGGCTACGCGGAGGTCGCGGGCGCGGACCCCCGCACGGACCCGGCCCTCCTCCGCGCCTACGAGACGGACAAGGCGGTGTACGAGGTCGTCTACGAGGCCCGCCACCGCCCCGACTGGCTCCCCGTCCCCCTCTCCGCCATCCACCGTCTCGCCACCCCGCCGTGACCGCCCCGCCCACGCGGGGGGGCGTCGGCGGGACATGGCCCGTTCGGCGGAGTTTCCGGGGGGGTTGTGGGGGTGTTGACATGTTCGTACATATTCCGAGCTTTCTGGAGGCCACCGGTGACCGCCAAGACGCCCCGCACAGCGCCCCCTCTCGACCCCGGCGAGCGCGCGCGGTTGCTCGCCGGCGAGCATCACGACCCACACGCCCTCCTCGGCGCGCACCCGGTGAAGGGCGGGCTCGTCATCCGGGCGCTGCGCCCCTGGGCGAGCGGGGTGACGGCCGTGCTGCCCAAGGGGCGGACGGTGGAGCTCGCCCACGACGGCGACGGGCTCTTCTCCGCGTTCGTCCCGCTGCTGCGCAAGGTCCCGGCGTACGAGCTCCGCGTGCGCTACGGGGACGACGAGCTCGCCGTGCAGGACCCGTACCGGCACCTGCCGTCGCTCGGTGAGCTGGACCTGCACCTGATCGGCGAGGGCCGGCACGAGGAGCTGTGGACGGCGCTGGGCTCGCGGGTGATGCGGCACGGCGGCGTCACCGGCACCCGCTTCGCCGTCTGGGCGCCGAACGCCCGCGGCGTCCGCGTCACCGGCGACTTCACGCACTGGGACGGCACCGGGCTGCCGATGCGCTCGCTGGGCTCCACCGGCGTGTGGGAGCTGTTCGTGCCCGGCATCGGGGAGGGGGCGGTGTACAAGTACGACATCACCCGGCCCGACGGCTCGCACACGCTCCGCGCCGACCCGATGGCCCGCCGCACCGAGTGCCCGCCGGACACCGCCTCGATCGTCACCGAGTCGCACTACGAGTGGAGCGACCAGGAGTGGATGGCGCGGCGCGGCGCCCGTCCGCCGCACGAGGCGCCGATCTCCGTGTACGAGGTCCACCTGCCGTCCTGGCGGCCCGGGCTGACCTACCGCGAGCTGGCGGTGGAACTGCCCGCGTACGTCCGTGAACTCGGCTTCACGCACGTGGAGTTCATGCCTGTCACCGAGCACCCCTTCGGCGGCTCCTGGGGCTACCAGGTCACCGGCTTCTACGCGCCGACGGCCCGCCTCGGCACCCCGGACGACTTCAAGTTCCTGGTGGACGCGCTGCACCGGGAGGGCATCGGCGTGCTCATGGACTGGGTGCCGGCGCACTTCCCGAAGGACGACTGGGCGCTGGCCGAGTTCGACGGGCGCCCGCTGTACGAGCACGAGGACCCGCGCCGCTCGCACCACCCGGACTGGGGGACCCTGGAGTTCGACTACGGCCGCAAGGAGGTGCGCAACTTCCTGGTCGCCAACGCGGTGTACTGGTGCCAGGAGTTCCACGTCGACGGCCTGCGCGTGGACGCGGTCGCGTCGATGCTCTACCTGGACTACTCCCGCGAGTACGGCGAGTGGCTGCCGAACGAGTACGGCGGCCGGGAGAACCTCGACGCGGTCGCCTTCCTCCAGGAGATGAACGCCACCGTCTACCGCCGCTGCCCCGGCATCGTCACCTTCGCCGAGGAGTCGACCGCCTGGGACGGGGTGACGCGGGCGACGGACCTGGTCGGGCCGGGCGGCCACGGCGGGCTCGGCTTCGGCATGAAGTGGAACATGGGCTGGATGCACGACTCGCTCCAGTACATGGAGAAGGAGCCGGTGCACCGCAAGTACCACCACCACGAGATGACCTTCTCGATGGTGTACGCGTACAGCGAGAACTACATCCTGCCGATCTCGCACGACGAGGTGGTGCACGGCAAGCGGGCGCTGGTGTCGAAGATGCCCGGCGACTGGTGGCAGCGGCGCGCCAACCACCGCGCCTACCTCGGCTTCATGTGGGCCCACCCGGGCAAGCAACTCCTCTTCATGGGGCAGGAGTTCGCGCAGGGTTCGGAGTGGTCGGCGGACCACGGGCCCGAGTGGTGGCTGCTCGACCCGGAGTACGGCGCGGAGGCCGACCACCGGGGCGTGAAGGACCTGGTGCGGGACCTGAACCGGGTGTACACGGCGACGCCGTCGCTGTGGGAGCGGGACACCGTGCCGGAGGGCTTCGAGTGGGTGGCCGGGGACGCCGCCGACGACAACGTCCTCGCCTTCCTCCGCTACGACGGCTTCGGCTCGCCGCTCCTCGCCGTCTGCAACTTCTCCCCCGTCGTCCGGCACGACTACCGGATCGGCGTGCCGGACTCCTTCGCCGCCTGGAGCGAGGTGCTGAACACGGACGCGGCCCGGTACGGCGGTTCGGACGTGGTCGGCACCGACCCGGTGAAGACCGAGTCGGTGCCGTGGCACGGGCGGCCGGCGAGCGTCCGGACGACGCTGCCGCCGCTCGCGACGGTCTGGCTCCGCCCCGCCTGACGGTCGTCGGGCGGGCCTGACGGTCTCAGGCCCGCCTGACGATCCCGAGCCGCTGGGTGGCCCGGGTCAGCGCCACGTACAGGTCGTTGGTCCCGTGCGGGGCGCCGGCCCGGATGCCGTCCGGGTCGACGACGAGGACCGTGTCGAATTCGAGGCCCTTCGCCTGGCGGGGGTCGAGGAGGACCACCGGCCGGGTCAGGTCGGGCTGCTCGCCGTACGAGGCCTCGGGCAGCGCCTCGGCCAGGGCGGGCAGCAGCTCCGCCGGGGCGATCACCGCGAGCCGGCCCTCGGCGCGGAGCTCGGCGGCGACCGCGTCGGCGGTCTCCTTCACCGGGTCCTCGGCGGCCCGGTCCCAGGGCTCGACGCCGGTGGAGCGGACCGAGCCGGGCGGCTCGAAGGCCGGGTCGTCCTCGCGGCGCGCGGCGGCGGCGACCGCCATGATCTCGGCGGGCGTGCGGTAGTTGACGCCCAGCCTCACGTGCTGCCAGCGGTCCTCCACGTACGGGGTGAGGATCCGCTCCCACGCGCCGACGCCGGCCGGGTCGCCGGTCTGCGCCGGGTCGCCGACGAGGGTCATGGAGCGGGTGGGGCTGCGGCGCATCAGGAGCCGCCACTGCATGGCGGACAGCTCCTGCGCCTCGTCGACGACGATGTGGCCGAAGGCCCAGGTGCGGTCGGCGGCGGCCCGCTCGGCGGCGGTGCGGTGGTCGGCCTCCTCGTGGCGCTCGGCGAACCGCTCGGCGTCGATGATGTCGTGCGCGGACAGCACCTCGGAGGCGTCCTCGTCAAGCTCCTCCTTGTCCTCGAACTCGTAGGTGCGGGAGGCGAAGGAGACGTCGAGGACGCCCTGCGCGTACTGCACCTGCCGCTGCCGCTCGGCCTCCTGGGCGGCCCGCTCGGCGGAGTCGTCACGGCCGAGGAGCTCGGCCGCCTCGTCGAGGAGGGGGACGTCGCCCGGGGTCCACGCGCCGCCGTCGCGGCGGATCGCCGCCGCGTCCTCCTCGGGGAGGTGGGTGGGCTCGGCGAGGTAGTCGGCGAGGAAGGCCTCGGGGGTCAGTTCCGGCCAGAGCTCGTCGATGGCGGCGTGCACGTCGGGGTTGGCGGCGACGCCCTTGGCGAGGAGGGCGATGTCGTCGGGGCCGAGGAAGTTCGGGCCGCCGTACGGGTCGGCGCCGATCCGGTCGGCGAGCTGCTCGGCGAGCGCGTCGAGGATCCGGAAGGCGAAGTAGGGGCGGGCGAGGTTGTGCGGGAGGGCGGTCTCGCGGGCCTTGTGGCGGGCCTCCAGGGCCATGTCCCAGTCGATGACGAGGTCGCCGTCCTCGTGCGCGACGACGAGCGGCGCACCGCGCTCGGGGACCTGCTGCCGGTCGCGTACGGCCTCGGCGAGGGCGGCGGCCATCCGGACGTCGCCCTTCACGGCGGCGGCGCGCGGGGTGTCCGCGCCGGTGGCGCGGACACCGGGGTACAGCTCGCCGGGGGTGGCGAGGAGGACGCCGGTCTCGCCGAGCGAGGGCAGCACGTTGCCGATGTAGCCGAGGAAGGCCGGGTTGGGGCCGACGATGAGGACGGCCCGCTTGGCGAGCTGCTCGCGGTGGGCGTAGAGGAGGTACGCGGCGCGGTGCAGGGCGACGGCGGTCTTGCCGGTGCCGGGGCCGCCCTCGACGACGAGGACGCCGTGGTGCGGGGAGCGGATGATGGCGTCCTGCTCGGCCTGGATGGTCTGCACGATGTCGTGCATCCGGCCGGTGCGGGCGGCGTCGAGCGCGGCGAGGAGGACCTCGTCGGCGTCCCGGCCCTCGTGCCCGGAGCGGCTGCGGTCGGCGAGGTCGAGGACCTCGTCGTGGAGCGAGACGACCTCGCGGCCCTTCGTGGTGATGTGCCGGCGGCGGGTGAGGCCCATGGGCTCGTGGCCGGTGGCGAGGTAGAACGGGCGGGCGATCTCGGCGCGCCAGTCGACCACGAGCGGGGTGCGCCGCGGGTCGTCCTCGCGCAGCCCGATGCGGCCGATGTGGTGGTCGCGGCCGTCCTTGAAGACGAGCCGGCCGAAGCAGAGCCCGGACTCCCCGGCGTTGAACGCGGCGAGCAGCCCCGACTGCTCGGCGACCAGGATGTCCCGTTCCAGACGCGACTGCGCGCTCCCGGTCCCGGGCGTCCTGAGCGCCTCGCCCACGGCGGTCTCGGCCCGGTCCCTCAGGTCGTCGAGCCGCGCGTAGAGCGAGGTGATGAATTTCTGCTCGTCCCGAATTGGCTCGGTTGACAATTCGACTCCCAGCGCGATACAGTGCCTTTAGTGAAATGCTCCGTGAATTCCTCGTGACAACGTCGCGAGTGAGTACACGGAATTCACCAATATAGACGCCGCACCACCCCGACTGTCAATTCAGCCGGGGTTTTTTGGTGTCGTCACGCGGTTTCGGTGTGGCGCAGGATCTCCTTCGCGAGCGGGGCGTGGACCTCGGGCGGAAGGGCGTGGCCCATGCCGGGGATCTCGGCGAGCCGGGCGCCGCGGATCACCTGGGCGAGGTGCTCGGCGTGCGGCGCCGGCGCGACCGGCTCGGCCGGCGCGGAGATCACCAGGACGGGGACCTCGGTGGCGGCGAGCTCGTCGGTGCGGAGCAGCCCGGACGGATCGGCAAGGGCATGGGCGGAGCCCGGCGCGTGGTGTCCGGTGTGGGCGACGATCGCGCGTTCCCGCTCGCGGAACCAGTCCGCGTCGAAGGGGAGGGCGTCGCCGGCCAGGGCCCGCCAGTGCTCGACCCGGTCATCCAGCTCCCCCTCGAGGTCGCGGTCCTCCGGAGGAAGGGCCCAGAACTCCAGGAGGCGCTCCGAGGGGCCGGGCAGCTCCTCGACCGGCACCCGGGCTCCGTCGGGGCCGACGTACGGGGTGGTGCTGAGCGCGGTGGCGCCGATGAGGGTGGCGCTCAGCAGCCGGTCCGGGTGGTCGGCGACCAGGAGCTGGGCGAGCAGCCCACCGAGGGACATGCCGACGACGTGGGCCCGGTCGACCCCGAACGCGTCCAGGACGGCGACGGCGTCCTCGGCGAGCCGGGAGATCGGGTAGGGGTTCTCGTCGAAGGCCCACGTGGAGCGCCCGGTGTCCCGGTGGTCGTAGCGGATCACCCGGTGGCGCTCGGCAAGCAGGGCCACCAGCTCGTCGGGCCAGGCGAGGCCGGACGCCAGCGCGCCCATGACCAGGAGCAGCGGGGGCCGGTCGGCGGCTCCGCACTCCTCGGCCCAGAGCCGTACGCCCGGCTCCACGTCCACGTACCGTTCCCGCGTCATGCGGATCTCCTCCCGCCGCCCAACAAGACGAGACGTATCGTATCGCTACACCCTCGGGGGAAGTCAAGTGCCGAAGGCCGGGCGCGACGAAGGGCCGGGCCCCGTGGGGTCCGGCCCTAGACCAGGCTCTTGTGGAAGTGGACGTCCTCCGCGCCGCCCGGGATGCCGAGCGTGCGGCCGGTCTCCACGTACCCGTGCCGCCGGTAGAAGTCCGGGGCCTGGAAGGTGAAGGAGGAGACGGCGGCCCGGTCGCAGCCGCGCCGGCGGGCCTCGGCCTCGGCCGCGCGCAGCAGCCTGCTCCCCCAGCCGTCCCGGCGGTGGTCCTCGTGCACCCACAGCATCTCGATGCCGAGCAGGCCGCCCCAGGTCCAGGCGGTCAGCCCGCCGACGGTCTCGCCCGTCTCGGGGTCCCGTGCCCGCACGGACAGCTCGCCCTGGTCCTCGGCGGTGGTCCCGGTGGCCGCGAAGTTGTACGCGTCGAGGCCCCGGTCCAGGAGTTTCGTCAGGTCCGGGTCGCGGCCCCCGACGGTCAGCCCCGCCTCGTCGTGATCATGGTTCATGCGGCCGAGTCTGGCACGGCCGCCCTCAGGAGCGGAACGACCTCCGCCTCCTCGTACGCGAAGTGGGCCTCCAACTCCGCGCGCAGCCTGTCGAATTCGGGACGCAGCCGCTCCGGTCCCGTCTCGTCGACCCGGGCGAGCAGCTCCCGCAGGCCGTCGAGCGCGCGGGAGACGGTGGCGTGTTCGGCGTGGAGCCGCTCGAACACCCCGGCCTTCCCGGGGAACGCGCGGGCCAGGTACGGGAAGAGGCCGGCGTCCTCGCCGCCGTGGTGCCGGGCGAGGCCCGAGCAGAAGGTGAGGCAGTGGCGGCGGAGCTCCACCGTCAGCTCGGCGGTGCCCCGCGTGGCGAGGCCCTCGGCGAGGGCGGCGAGTTCGTCGCGCAGCCAGTCGTGGACCTTCACCAGTTCGTCGGCGAGGGCGTCGAGCCGGTCCGGCGGGGTGTGGTCGTCTTCCGGGATCCGGTGGAGGACGACGACGGGCAGGACCCTGCTCGTCGCCTTCTGGTAGTCGGCGTAGCCGGGGGCGACCGCGACGACCTTGGCGAAGAGCTCGTCCCGCTCGGCGCCGGCCGCGGCGACGGCGGTCGCCTGCCAGGTGTCCGCGCCCAGCTCCACTGTCACCGTGGGGTGGACGAGGACGTTGCGGTACCAGTCCGGGTGGCGGTCGGAGCCGCCGGCCGAGCCGACGACGAGCAGCCGGTCGCCGTCCTCGACGAATCCGAGCGGAGTGGTGTGTTCTTTTCCGGACCTGGCGCCGGTGGTGGTGAGGAGAAGGAGCACCCATCCCTCGAAGGGGCCGCCGAGGCGTCCGGCGTTGGTGCGGAATTCTTCGATGATCGAGGTGTTGAAGTCGAGAGGCAACTGCCGTCCCTACGGTTCTCTTGCCTCCATGTCTCCGCTTTCGAGCGCGGACCGACACGCGACGCGAGGAGCCCCATTCTCACGCGGAGGCCCTTGACGGTGTCAAGGGCCTTTTCGCGGGGGCGGGTTCCTCCCGGTGCCCGGATCCGGCTCAAGGCCCGGGTCCCGGGAGGAGGTTCGGTGGGGGTCGGACGCCCGGCGGGGGGGGCGGACGCCCGGCGGGGGGGTCAGACTCCGGTGCGGGCGCGCTCCTCGCCCTGGTCGCGCTGGTCGGGTACGGCGGTGGGGTCGGCGGGCCCGGCGTGGTCGGCGTGGTCGGCGTGGTCGGCGTGGTCGTCGACGAGTGTCTTCTCGTCGAAGGGGAACTTCCCCGCCAGGACCTCGGTCACCCGCGTCCGGTCGATCTCCTTCGTCCAGGTGCCGACCAGGACGGTGGCGACGGCGTTGCCGGCGAAGTTGGTGAGGGCGCGGGCCTCGCTCATGAAGCGGTCGATGCCGACGATCAGACCGACGCCGTCGACCAGGTCGGGGCGGTGCGACTGGAGGCCGCCGGCGAGGGTGGCGAGACCGGCGCCGGTGACGCCCGCGGCACCCTTCGAGGCGATGATCATGAAGACGAGGAGGGAGATCTGTTCGCCGACCGAGAGCGGGTCGCCCATCGCCTCGGCGACGAAGAGCGAGGCCATCGTGAGGTAGATGGCGGTGCCGTCGAGGTTGAAGGAGTAGCCGGTGGGGACGGTGATGCCGACGACCGGCTTGGAGACGCCCAGGTGCTCCATCTTCGCGATCAGGCGGGGCAGCGCCGACTCGGAGGAGGAGGTCGAGAGGATCAGCAGGAACTCGCGGCCCAGGTACTTCAGGAGCGACCAGATGCCGACCCCGGCGACCAGCCGGAGCAGCGCGCCGAGGACGACGAAGACGAAGAGGGCGCAGGTCAGATAGAAGCCGATCATGATGACGGCGAGCGACTTGAGGGCGTCGAGGCCGGTGGCGCCGACGACGGCGGCGATGGCGCCGAAGGCGCCGACCGGAGCCGCCCACATGATCATGGAGAGGATGCGGAAGACGAGCCGCTGGATGTGCCCGATGCCGCGGAGGACCGGTTCGCCGGCCGAGCCCATCGCCTGGAGCGCGAAGCCCGCGAGGAGGGCGACGAGGAGCGTCTGGAGGACCTCGCCCTCGGTGAAGGCGGAGACGAGGGTGGTGGGGATGATCCCGAGCAGGAAGTCGGCGGTGCCCTCGCTCGCGCCCTCCGCCTGCTGGGCGCCGGCCTCGGCCAGCTCCTTGGTGAGGTGGAGGCCGGAACCGGGCTCCAGCAGGTTGCCGACGACGAGGCCGATCGCGAGTGCGACGGTCGACATCACCAGGAAGTAGCCGAGCGCGAGGCCGCCGACGGCGCCGACCTTGGCGGCCTTGCGGACCGAGCCGACGCCCAGCACGATCGTGCAGAAGATGATCGGCGAGATCATCATCTTGATGAGGTTCACGAAGCCGGTGCCCAGCGGCTTCAGCTCGACGGCCACGCCGGGGGCGAGGAAACCGACGCCGATGCCGAGCAGGACGGCGCCGATCACGGCCAGATACAGATAATGGGTGCGGTCCCGGCGTGCGGCCACGGGGTCCTCCTCGTACGGATGGGGGCGTCCACGTCCCGGTGGACTCCGCGACTATCCATCAGCCTGTGACCGGGGTCACCGTTGCGTGCGTTTCGTTCATGGCCGAAACGTGCGCGTGCCGCTCCGGCCGCTTCCCGTGGAGAACGATTCGGGAACGCGATGCGCGGGAGCAAATCCCGGCGTGCACACTTGCACGCATGCGTCTCCCGCCCCTCCGCCCCCTCCCCCGCAGCCTGGCCGGCCAGCTCTTCGCCATGCAGGTCGTGCTGATGGCCGCGGTCGTGGCGGGGTGCGCGGTCTTCGCGTACCTCACGGACCGGGCGCAGGCCGAGGAGACCGCGCGCCGGCAGGCGACGGCCGCCGCGACGGCCCTCGCCGGCTCGCCGTCCGTGCGGGCCGCCGCGCTCTCGGCCGAGCCGTCCGCCGCGCTCCAGCCGTACGCGGAGGAGCTCCGGCGGCGGGCGGACCTCGCCTTCGTGGTGGTCATGGCGCCGGACGGCACCCGGTGGACGCACCCGGAGCCCGACCGGATCGGCCTCCACTACCTCGGCCACATCGAGCCGGCGCTGCGCGGCGGGACCTTCTCGGAGACGTATCCGGGGACCCTCGGCCCCTCGGTGCGGACGATCACGCCAATCTTCTCCGAGGGGCGGGTGGTCGCCCTGGTCAGCGCGGGCATCACCATCGAGCGGATCAGCGCGCAGGTGCGGGAGCAGGTGACCGCGCTGCTCGGGATGGCGGGCGCGGCGCTCGCGCTCGGCGGCGCCGGCACGTACGTGATCAACGCGCGGCTGCGGCGGCACACCCACGGGATGAACGCCACCGAGCTCAGCCGGATGCACGACTACCACGAGGCGGCGCTGCACGCGGTGCGGGAGGGGCTCGTGATGCTGGACGGGCGGCGCAGGATCGCGCTCATCAACGACGGGGCGCGCGAACTCCTCGGCCTCGACGAGGGGGTGGTGGGCCGGCCGGCGGCGGAGCTCGGCCTTCCGGCCCCGCTGACGGGGGCGCTGCTCTCCTCGGAGCCGCGGGTCGACGAGACGCATCTGACGGACGAGCGGGTCCTCGTCGTCAACACCCGGCCGGTGGTGGGCGGGGAGCGCCGCGGTACGGTCGTGACGCTGCGCGACCGTACCGAACTCCAGGCGCTGTCAGGGGAGTTGGACTCCCAGCGCGGGTTCACGGAGGCGCTGCGCTCGCAGGCCCACGAGGCGGCGAACCGGCTCCACACGGTGGTCTCGCTGATCGAACTCGGCCGGGTGGCGGAGGCCGTGGAGTTCGCGACGGCCGAGCTGGAGCTGGCGCAGGCGCTCACCGACCGGGTGGTGGACGCGGTCGGCGAGCCGGTCCTCGCGGCGCTGCTGCTCGGAAAGGCGGCGCAGGCCAACGAGCGGGGCGTGGAGCTGGTCCTCACCGAGGACAGCCGGATCGACGACGGGCTGCTGCCGCCGGCCCTGGAGCCGAGGGACCTCGTGACGGTCCTCGGCAACCTCGTCGACAACGCCGTGGAGGCGGCCGGCGGGACCCCGCACGCGCGCGTGACCGTCACGGTCGCGGCCCGCGCGGGCGACGGCGAGCTGCTGCTCCGCGTCGACGACAGCGGGCCCGGCGTCCGGCCCGCCGACCGCGACGCGGTCCTCGGCCGCGGCTGGTCCACCCGGGGCCCGGGCCGCGGCCTCGGCCTGGCCCTGGTCCGCCAGGCCGTCACCCGCGCCGCCGGCACCCTCACCGTCGCCGAGGCCCCCGGGGGCGGCGCCCGCTTCACCGTCCGGGTGCCGCTCCCCCGCACCGGAGGAGAGGCATGAGCGGGGCGCAGGAGATCCGGGTCCTGGTCGTCGAGGACGACCCCGTCGCCGCGGACGCGCACGCGCTGTACGCGGGGCGGGTGGAGGGTTTCCGGGTGGTCGGGGTCGCGCACTCGCGGGCGGCGGCGGTACGGCTGCTCGACCGGGTCCCCGTCGACCTGATCCTGCTCGACCTCTACCTCCCGGACGGGCACGGCCTCGCGCTGCTCCGTGCCCTGCGGGCCGCCGGGCACGCGGCGGACGTCATCGCGGTGACCTCGGCACGCGATCTCGCGGTGGTCCGCGAGGGGGTGTCGCTCGGGGTCGTCCAGTACGTCCTCAAGCCCTTCGCCTTCGCGACCCTGCGGGACCGGCTGACGCGGTACGCGGAGTTCCGCGGGGCGGCCGGGGAGGCGTCCGGGCAGGACGAGGTCGACCGCGCCCTCGCCGTGCTGCGCGCCCCGCAGCCGGCCACCCTCCCGAAGGGCCTCAGCGGCCCGACCCTGGAGGCCGTCACCCGCTCCCTGCGCGAGGCCCCCGCCGGCCTCACCGCGGCCGAGGCCGGCGCGGCGGTCGGGATCTCCCGCATCACCGCCCGCCGGTACCTGGAGCACCTGGTCACCGAGGGCCGCGCCGTCCGCGCCCCCCAGTACGGCCAGATCGGCCGCCCGGAGCTGCAGTACCGCTGGCGCGAAACCGCCCGCTGACGCGTCGGCGCCGGGCTCCGGGGGCCGGGCCCGCGCCCCGCCCGGGCCGCGCGCGGCGGAGCTCGTACCCTCCTCGAAAGGCACCGGAGGACGGTCCGCGGTCCGCTCACCGGACGTCACGCACCGCTCACCGGCGATTACCGGCCGGTTCCGACGTTCCTACAGGCCGTGGCCTCAGATGAACGCACCGTAGCCAATTTCGGCCATTCGTGGTTAGCGTGGCCGGGTGCACCATCCCTCTCCCCCCTTCGACGCCCCGGCCGCGCGCCGCCTGCGGCAGGGGCTCGGCATGGCACCCGCCCATGTCGCGTACGGCCTGCGGGCGCAGTACGGGCTCCCCGTCACCCCCGACGCCGTCGCCGCCTGGGAGCGCGGCACCCTCGTGCCGAGCGAACAGGAGCTGACCGCGCTCGCGGGCGTCCTGTGGTGCTCGCCGGCCGATCTGATCGCCGTCGCCTCCACGCTGCGCGAGCACCGGGTGGCCCGCGGGCTCTCGGTCGAGGAGCTGGCCCGGCGGGTCGGCGTCGCCGCGCACGCGTACGCCCGGATGGAGGACGCGGGGGCCTGGAAGGGCACCGAGCGGCAGACGGCCGCGCTCGCCGAGGTCCTGGGGCTCGGCCCGCGCGCCCTGATCACCGCGACCGGCGGCGACGAGCGGCTGGCGGAGCTGCTGCGGGACGCGGCGACGACCCGCTGGCAGGCGTACGTGAAGCCGGCGGTCCGGATGCTGCCGCTGCCCAAGCGGGTGGTGGAGCAGGCCCTGGCGCGGCTGCACGCGGAGTACCACGCCCGCATGGCCGCGACGTCCAGCTGGGGCGCCTCGGGCGCGACCGGCGACGAGGGCCGCGCGTACCTGGAGTCGGTCAACGAGCACTTCTGGGCGGTGGTGGGGCACTAGGACCCCGGAAACGCGGGACGGAGGTCCGTCGGGAACACGGGACGGAGGTCCCGTCGGGCGGGACCTCCGTCGTCGTGCGGCGGGCGCGGCCGGAAGACGACCCGGCCGCGCGGGCGCGGTCAGAAGACCGACTCGGCCTCGCGGATGCGGTCCGCGGGGACCGTCTTGAGCTGGGTGATGGCCTCGGCGAGCGGCACCATCTTCACGTCGGTGCCGCGCAGCGCCGTCATGTTGCCGAACTCGCCGCGGTGCACGGCCTCCACCGCGTGCCAGCCGAAGCGGGTGGCGAGGACGCGGTCGTACGCGGTGGGCGTGCCGCCGCGTTGGACGTGGCCGAGGATGACCGGCCGGGCCTCCTTGCCGAGGCGCCGCTCCAGCTCGTACGCGAGGGCCGTGCCGATGCCCTGGAAGCGCTCGTGGCCGAACTGGTCGATCTCGCCCTTGCCGTAGTCCATCGTGCCGTCGGCCGGGTGCGCGCCCTCGGCGACGCAGATGACGGCGAACTTCTTGCCGCGGGCGAACCGCTCCTCGACCATCTTGACCAGGTCGGCCGGGTCGAAGGGGCGCTCGGGCAGGCAGATGCCGTGGGCGCCGCCGGCCATGCCGGACTCCAGCGCGATCCAGCCGGCGTGCCGGCCCATCACCTCGACGACCATCACCCGCTGGTGCGACTCGGCGGTGGTCTTCAGCCGGTCCATCGCCTCGGTCGCGACGCCGACGGCGGTGTCGAAGCCGAAGGTGCGGTCGGTGGAGGAGATGTCGTTGTCGATGGTCTTGGGGACGCCGACGACGGGCACGCCCGCGTCCGAGAGCATCCGGGCGGCGGTCAGCGTGCCCTCGCCGCCGATCGGGATGAGCGCGTCGAAGCCGCTCTTCTCGACGATCGCCTTGGCGTTGTCGCAGGCGGCGGCGAAGCGGTCGCGCTCCAGGCGGGAGGAGCCGAGGATGGTGCCGCCGCGGGCGAGGATGCCGCTGACGGCGTTGAGGTCGAGCGGGCGGTAGCGGCCGTCGAGGAGTCCGGCGTAGCCGTCCTCGAAGCCGATGACCTCGTCCCCGTAGTTCGTGACGGCCCGGTGGACGACCGACCGGATCACTGCGTTCAGGCCGGGGCAGTCGCCGCCTGCGGTGAGGACTCCGATGCGCATCGTGCTGTGTCTCCTGCTCCGTCGAGGTTCCGTGTGAGCCGTTGAGCCGTTCCTTGAGCCGTTTCCGATTCTCACACGCCGGATCCGCCCGGGCCTTCCGCGACCGCTCCGCGCGTGCCGGGAACGGGTCCGTCCGGGGGTCTTTCGTCCCCTGGAACGGGGCCTTCGTACGGCGGGCGGCCTACCCAGGTGCAGGGGTATTGTCAAGGGGGTAATGCCACCCTATCGGTGTCTTTCCAGCGCCGGGGGTTGACGAAGGCGAGGGCCGGGCCCCGGCACGGGCCGGGCCCTCGCGCAGGACGGCCCTCCCACCGGACGGGCCCCTTCCGCAGGAACGGGACAGGAGACCGCGGCGTGACGCGCAGTGTGTACGTGACCGGGATCGACCGCGGGGACGGCCGCCAGGTCGTCGAGCTGGGAGTCATGGAGCTCCTCACCCGGCAGGTGGACCGGGTGGGGGTGTTCCGTCCGCTGGTGCACGACGGCCCCGACCGCCTCTTCGACCTGCTGCGCGCCCGCTACCGCCTCACCCAGGACCCGTCCACGGTCTACGGCATGGACTACCGCGAGGCCTCCGCCCTCCAGGCCGAGCAGGGCACCGACGAGCTGCTCTCCCGGCTCGTCGACCGCTTCCACGCGGTCGCCCGCGACTACGAGGTCGTCCTCGTCCTCGGCACCGACTTCGCCGGCACCCAGGTCCCCGACGAGCTGGCCCTCAACGCCCGCCTCGCGAACGAGTTCGGCGCCTCCGTCATCCCGGTCGTCGGCGGCAAGGACCAGACCGCCGAATCCGTCCGCGCCGAGGCCCGCAACGCCTTCCGCGCCTACGACGGCCTCGGCTGCGACGTCCTCGCGATGGTCGTCAACCGGGTCGCCGGCGAGGACCGCGAGGCCATCGCCGACCGGCTGACCGCCCGGCTCCCCGTCCCCTGCTACGTCCTCCCCGACGAGCCGGCCCTCGCCGCCCCGACGGTCGCCCAGATCACCCACGCGCTCGGCGCGACCGTCGTCCTCGGCGACGACGCCGGCCTCGCCCGCGACGCCCTGGACTTCGTCTTCGGCGGCGCGATGCTGCCGAACTTCCTGGGCGCGCTGACCCCCGGCTGCCTCGTCGTCACCCCCGGCGACCGCGCCGACCTGGTCGTCGGCGCGCTCGCCGCCCACTCGGCCGGTACGCCCCCGATCGCGGGCGTCCTGCTCACCCTGGACGAGCGGCCCACCGACGCGGTCCTCACCCTGGCCGCCCGGCTCGCGCCCGGCACCCCGGTCCTCTCCGTCGCCGGCAACAGCTTCCCCACCGCCGCGGAGCTCTTCGCCCTGGAGGGCAAGCTCAACGCCGCCACCCCCCGCAAGGCGGAGACCGCGCTCGGTCTCTTCGAGCGGCACGTGGACACCGCCGACCTGCTGGGGCGGATCTCGGTGGCGCCCAGCGGCCGGGTCACGCCGATGATGTTCGAGCACGAGCTCCTGGAGCAGGCCCGGGCCGACCGGCGCCGGGTGGTGCTCCCCGAGGGCACCGAGGAGCGGGTGCTGCGCGCCGCCGACGTGCTGCTGCGCCGCGACGTCTGCGACCTCACCCTCCTCGGCGACGTCGAGGCCATCCGCAAGAAGGCCGCCGACCTCAGCGTCGACCTGCGCGACACCCAGCTGATCGACCCGCGGACCTCCGAGCTGCGCGACGCCTTCGCCGAGCGGTACGCGGCGCTGCGCGCCCACAAGGGCGTCACCGTGGAGCTCGCGTACGACGTCGTCTCGGACGTGAACTACTTCGGCACCCTGATGGTCCAGGAGGGCCTCGCCGACGGCATGGTCTCCGGCGCGGTCCACTCCACCGCCGCGACCATCCGCCCCGCCTTCGAGATCATCAAGACCAAGCCGGAGGCCTCGATCGTCTCCTCGGTCTTCTTCATGTGCCTCGCCGACAAGGTGCTCGTGTACGGCGACTGCGCGGTCAACCCGGACCCGGACGCCGAGCAGCTCGCGGACATCGCCGTCCAGTCGGCGGCCACCGCCGCCCGCTTCGGCGTCGAGCCGCGGATCGCGATGCTCTCGTACTCCACCGGCACCTCCGGCTCCGGCGCCGACGTCGACAAGGTGCGCGAGGCGACCAAGCTGGTCCGCGACTCCCACCCGGAGCTGCGGATCGAGGGCCCGATCCAGTACGACGCCGCCGTGGAGCCGTCCGTCGCCGCCACCAAGCTGCCGGACTCGGAGGTGGCCGGCCAGGCGACCGTGCTGATCTTCCCGGACCTCAACACCGGCAACAACACCTACAAGGCGGTCCAGCGTTCGGCCGGCGCCATCGCCGTCGGACCGGTCCTCCAGGGCCTGCGCAAGCCGGTCAACGACCTCTCGCGCGGCGCCCTCGTCAGCGACATCGTCAACACGGTCGCCATCACCGCGATCCAGTCCCAGGTCCCGACCCCGGCTCAGGAGCTCCCCGCATGACCGGCACCCCCACCCGCGTCCTCGTCCTCAACTCCGGCTCCTCGTCGGTGAAGTACCAGCTCCTCGACATGAGCGACGGCAGCAGGCTCGCGCAGGGGCTCGTCGAGCGGATCGGCGAGGAGACCTCCCGGCTCGCCCACACCCCGCTCCGGGCGGGCGGGAGCGCCCCGCGCGAGCGGACCGGCCCCATCACCGACCACGCGGCCGCGCTGAAGGCGGTCGCCGAGGAGCTGGCGGCGGACGGGCTCGGCCTGGACTCCCCCGAACTGGCCGCGATCGGCCACCGGGTGGTGCACGGCGGGCTGCGCTTCACCGAGCCGACCGTCATCGACGAGGAGGTGATCGCCGAGATCGAGCGGCTCGTGCCGGTGGCTCCGCTGCACAACCCGGCGAACCTGCTCGGCATCCGCACCGCGCGGGCGATGCGCCCCGACCTGCCGCAGGTCGCCGTCTTCGACACCGCCTTCCACACCACGATGCCGGAGTCGGCGGCGCGGTACGCGATCGACGTGGAGACCGCCGACGCGCACCGGATCCGCCGCTACGGCTTCCACGGCACCTCGCACGCGTACGTCTCCCGGGCGACGGCGAAGCTGCTCGGCAAGGAGCCCGAGGAGGTGAACGTGATCGTGCTCCACCTCGGCAACGGCGCCTCCGCCTCGGCGGTCCGCGGCGGCCGCTGCGTGGACACCTCCATGGGCCTGACCCCGCTGGAGGGCCTGGTCATGGGCACCCGCTCCGGCGACATCGACCCGGCGGTCACCTTCCACCTCAAGCGGGTGGCCGGCATGGACGCCGACGAGATCGACGTCCTCCTCAACAAGAAGTCCGGTCTCGTCGGCCTCTGCGGCGACAACGACATGCGCGAGATCCGGCGCCGGGTCGACGAGGGCGACGAGCGGGCCGCGCTCGCCTTCGACATCTACGTCCACCGCCTGAAGAAGTACATCGGCGCGTACTACGCGGTCCTCGGGCGCGTCGACGCGGTCGTCTTCACCGCCGGCGTGGGCGAGAACGCGGCACCGGTCCGGGAGGCCGCCATCGCCGGCCTGGAGGAACTCGGCCTCGCGGTGGACGCCGGGCTCAACGCCGTACGGTCCGGTGAGCCGCGGATCGTCTCGCCCGAGTACGCCCGGGTCGCGGTGGCCGTGGTGCCCACCGACGAGGAGCTGGAGATCGCCCGCCAGACCTTCGCGCTGACGGGGGAGATCGCGGGCGGGGACGGGGGGCGGGGACCGGACGGGAACGCGGCCGGAGAAGTTACTCGTACGACAAACGCCTGAGCGACCCCGCGCCCATTTGTACTTTCCGCCAGCCGGAATATTCCGCAGTGAAACAAACCGATAGGATCCGCCTCATGCGCCGTTCCAAAATCGTCTGCACGCTGGGCCCCGCCGTCGACTCGTACGAGCAGCTGAAGGCTCTCATCGAGGCCGGTATGAACGTGGCCCGTTTCAACATGAGCCACGGGACCCAGGCAGAGCACCAGGGACGGTACGACCGTCTCCGCAAGGCCGCCGCCGACACCGGCCGCGCCATCGGTGTGCTGGCCGACCTCCAGGGCCCCAAGATCCGGCTGGAGACCTTCGCCGAGGGCCCGGTCGAGCTGGTCCGCGGGGACGAGTTCACCATCACCACGGAGGACGTCCCCGGCGACAAGTCCATCTGCGGCACCACCTACAAGGGCCTCCCGGGCGACGTGTCCAAGGGCGACCAGGTCCTCATCAACGACGGCAACGTCGAGCTGCGGGTCGTCGAGGTCGAGGGCCCCCGGGTCAAGACCGTCGTCATCGAGGGCGGCGTGATCTCCGACCACAAGGGCATCAACCTGCCCGGCGCGGCGGTCAACGTCCCGGCCCTCTCCGAGAAGGACGTCGAGGACCTCCGCTTCGCCCTCCGGATGGGCTGCGACATGGTCGCCCTCTCCTTCGTCCGCGACGCCGCCGACGTCAAGGACGTCCACAAGGTGATGGACGAGGAGGGCCGCCGGGTCCCCGTCATCGCCAAGGTCGAGAAGCCGCAGGCCGTCGAGAACATGGCCGAGGTCGTCGCCGCCTTCGACGCCGTCATGGTCGCCCGCGGCGACCTCGCCGTCGAGTACCCGCTGGAGCGGGTCCCGATGGTGCAGAAGCGCCTCGTCGAGATGTGCCGCCGCAACGCCAAGCCGGTCATCGTCGCCACCCAGATGATGGAGTCGATGATCACCAACTCCCGTCCGACCCGCGCCGAGGCGAGCGACGTCGCCAACGCGATCCTGGACGGCGCGGACGCGGTCATGCTCTCCGCGGAGTCGAGCGTGGGCGCCTACCCGATCGAGACCGTCAAGACGATGTCGAAGATCGTCGCCGCGGCCGAGGAGGAGCTCCTCTCCAAGGGCCTCCAGCCCCTGGTCCCCGGCAAGAAGCCCCGCACCCAGGGCGGCTCCGTCGCCCGCGCGGCCTGCGAGATCGCCGACTTCCTCGACGGCAAGGCGCTCATCGCCTTCACCCAGTCCGGCGACACCGCCCGCCGTCTCTCGCGCTACCGCACGCAGCAGCCGATCCTCGCCTTCACCACCGACGAGGGCACCCGCAACCAGCTCGCCCTGAGCTGGGGCGTCGAGTCCTTCCTGGTCCCGTTCGTCGACAACACCGACGCCATGGTCGACCTCGTCGACGCCGAGCTCCTCAAGCTCCAGCGCTACAACGCCGGCGACACCATGGTCATCACCGCCGGCTCCCCGCCCGGCGTCCCCGGCACCACCAACATGGTCCGCGTCCACCACCTGGGCGGCGAAGGCGCCTGACGCGCCCCGCGGACAGACGAACGGCCGGTGGGCCGCACCCCGAGGGGGGTGCGGCCCACCGGCCGTTTCCGGGTCAGTCGTCGTCACGCTCCTCGTCCTCGTCAGGCCGGGCGTGGTCGGCCCCGACGAGCTGCGGGCCGCACCCCTCGATGGGGGACGCGACCCACGGCCCTTGTGCGGCTCCCGGAGTGGTGCGGGGGTCAGCTCGGCTCGATGGTGTTGCGGAGGTCCTTGACCCGGAGGGTTCCGCCGAACTGGCCGGCCTGCTTGAGCTTGACGTTGGTGAAGAAGACGGCCGGGAGGTCCAGCGGGGGCGGGGACTCGGGGCCGAAGGTGATCGGGATGATGCCGAGGAGGTTGCCCTTCAGCTCCTCCGTGTACATCGTCACCGTGCCGCCGGTGATGGTGGACTCCGAGCCCTTCCTGGAACGGACGTGGGCCTCGCGGCCCTCGGAGTGCTCCGTGATCTGATGCAGGTCCTTGATCCCGATGTAGGTCGCGGTGAACTTCAGGACCTTCTTGACCTTGCCGCCGTACGTCCTCACCTCGACGATGCCGTGGTACTTCAGGCCGCTGAGCGTGAGCCTGGTGCTCTCCAGGCGCCACGGCTCGTCCGGCAGCAGCGGGATGCCGGGTTCGAGCTCGGCGGCGGCGAGGGCCGCGTCGTCGCGCTCGGGGCACGGGAAGCGGGGCTTGGCGCCGTCGGGTATGTCCGTGTCCGGCTTGGCCTCCAGGCCCTGCGCGCTCTCGGGGAGCTCCTGGACCTTCACGCCGGCCTTCTCCGCGGCCTCCTTGATGGCGGCCTTGGTCGCGTCGGCCTCGGTGTCGGCCGCCTTCGCGTCCGCCGCGGTGTCGGTCTTCGCGGTGTCGGTCTTCGGGGCCTGCGTCTCGTCCGTCGTGGTCGCGCGCTGCTGCGGGGCGGCCGTCGTCGCCGAGGCGGTCGGGGTCGCGGTGGCCGACGGGGTCGCCGTGGGCTCCTGCTTCGGGGCGAGCCCGCCGAAGAGGTCCTTCAGGGCGTCGCCGACGCCCAGCGGGTCGAGCGGGTTGGCCGACTGCGTGGGTGTGGGCGCGGCCGTGGCGGTCGCCGCCGCCTCCGGGGCCACCGCCTGGGCGCCGCCCTGGGCCGCCGTGGTGGCGGACGGGCTCGCCGTCGCGGTGGGCGTGGCGGTCGCGGACGGGGTCGCCGTCGGCTGCCCGGTCGGCTCGGCCGGCGTGGTGGCCGTGGCCGTCGCGGTCGGCTCCGGCTTCGCGGTCTCGGTGGCCTTCGCCGTGGGCGTGGCCGTCGTCTCCTCCGCCACCGGCTCGTCGGAGCGGCTCACACAGGGGCCGGGCGCGAAGGGGATGTCCTTCTCGTCGGCGAGCGCGGGGCTGGGCGCGAGGCCCATGCCCATGAGCACCGCGGTGGGCATGGCGGCGAGCGCCATCGCCTTGCCCGCGGGGCCCTGGATCCTGTTCAGCAGCGTCTTGCGAGGGGCCGCGTGGCGCGGCCCGCTCCTCGCGACAGTCGGCTGGGTGTCGTCACCCCGCACTGTTCCTCCCGCCGTTGGCGTCGATCGTCGTGTCGGTCGCCGGTCCGTGCGCCTGCTCCGGGATTCCGGCCGCCAGCACGGCCTCGGTCTCGGAGGCGTACGCGGTCTCCTCGGATGCCACCGGCTCACCGTCGTGCTCCGCGCCGTCGGTCTCCTCGACCGGCGGGGCGGGTGCCCAGGCCGCGGACATGCCGCCGCCCATGAGGGCGAACAAGAACCCGATGACGAGACCGCCGAAGTTCGACACGGGGATGGAGACCAGGCCGAGCACGATCGTCGCGACACCCGCGAAGACCCGGACGACGGGCTGGAACCACATCGTCAGGCCGAGCGTGAAGAGCAGGACGCCGATGATCAGCGCACCGGCGCCGGCGGTCGTGGCCATGGCCAGGGTCATGTTGCCGAGCCGCACGTCTCCGTAGGGGAGGTAGGCGATCGGCAGGCTGGCGAGGATGGTGAACAGGCCCGCCCAGAAGGGCCGGGTCTGCCGCCAGACCTTGAACCGGTTCTCCTTGCGGACTTCGGGGGAGGCAGGGGTCTCGGCGCTCATGGAAAACAGCTCCCTGGAAGCGGTGTTGCTGAGAAGGTGAGAAGACCGGGGCGGCCCCGGGGAAGGTGCGGGCCGCCGTGACGGCCCGCACCCCACAGGACCGGGTCAGCCCTGGAAGCACTCCTTGTCCGTGCCCCGGTGCAGGGACAGGTTGAGGTCCGGGAGCTTGAAGGTGCCGGCCGTGGTGGCCCACGCCTTCTGCTCGACGTCGGTCAGCGTCACGCTCTCGGCGCGCTGACCGAAGCCGAACGGGTTGGCCTCGGTGTTGGGCTGGATGCCCTGACGGCCGGACGGCTTGCGGTCGGGGCCGTGGTCGAGGGCGCCGGCCGCGATGCCGATGTCGATGTTCGTGAACTCGGCGTCGGCGTCGAGGTAGGAGACGTCGAGGTAGAGCTCCTCGGCCTCGACCTTGGTCCCTTCGTTGCCGGCCTCCAGGCGCAGGGTGATGTTCCCCAGGCCCGGGACGGGGGTGACGACGGACTGGCACATGTTGGTGATCTTGGCCGTGTCGAAGCCGGAGACCGCGACCGGGGCGGCGAAGGGCTCGCCCTTGAGGTCCTTGGCCTTGTTGACACTGCCGTACTGGACGAACTGGGTGCCCTCCAGCTTGTCCGTCGTGACCTTGAACTCCTGGCCGGAGATCGCGAAGGACGCGGCGAGCGCGCCCTGGGCCAGGCCGACACCGATCGCGGCCGTGGCCGCCAGGCTCGGGACCATGACGACGGCGAAACGCTTCCATCTGGTCCCGCCACGAACCTGGGACTTCATGAGAATCCTCCTTCTCGGACGTACATCTCCAGGAGGGCCCGGGGCCCGGCCTGGGATGGGAGAAGAGCTACGTCCTCGGGAAGGAGAGCGCCGAGGCGTCAGGAGGCGCGACGCGCGTCCGATTCACCGGCGATCACCCCCGAGCGACAACCATGTGCCGCGCGTGCGCACGGCCCGGTGGACAGGTCCTGCCCGGTGGGAGCAGGAACCCCCCTGTCCGATGACCGGCCGCGTGGGCCGCCGGTCCGCCCGGTGGGGACCCTCGCCGTGCGTCCCGGCGGGTTGCCGGGGCGTGCGGTTCGGACCGAGCGTGGCCGATCGTGGTCCATTCCCGGCGCCCGCACAAGGGGTTCATTACTCGCTAGTAACGGATGCGTGACCGCGCCATGGCGCGATGCCTCCGCCCGGGTACGCAGGGTGGAGGCGCGTGGTGCGGAAAATCCGCTTATGGGAAGGCGAACCCGGACAGACCCACGGGTTCGATTTACTGCAAGTAACAGCGGCCGCGTTTATCAAGATTTGGTAAAGCGCGGCCGCGACTTGTCACCGTGTCGCCAAATCGCCAGACGATCCGGCGCCTTTTCCCGCCCTGAGCAGGCGCTTAGTCGCAGGGCGGGAATTCAGGGGCCGGAAAGGGTCAGAACAGCACCCGCGCCAGCGCCTGGCGGGCCGCGATCACCCGCGGGTCCTCCGGGCCGATCACCTCGAACAGCTCCAGGAGCCGCAGCCGCGCCGCGTCCCGGTCGTCGCCGAAGGTGCGGCGCACGGTCTCCACGAGCCGCCCGAAGGCGTCCTGGACGTGACCGCCCACCAGGTCCAGGTCGGCGGCGGCGATCTGCGCGGCGACGTCCGCCGGGTTGTCCGCCGCGTTCTTCCGGACCGCCTGCGGGTCCATGCCCTGCACCCGGCCGAGCAGTTCCGCCTGGGCGAGGCCCAGCTTCGCCTCGGGGTGCTCCGGGTCGTCGGCGAGGACGTTCTTGTACGCCTGCACGGCGCCGGCCAGGTCACCCGCGTCCAGCGCGGACGCGGCCGCCTCCAGGAGGGCGTCGTAGGGGCCGGCGGCCTGTCGGGGGGCGGGACCGGCGTCCTCGGCGCCGGCGTCCACGGTCAGGCCCGTCAGGCCGAACCGCTCCTCGCCGATCTGGATCAGCTGGTCGAGGGTCTCGCGGATCTGACCCTCCGGCACCGCGCCCTGGAAGAGGGGCAGCGCCTGGCCGGCGACGACCGCGAAAACGGCCGGAATTCCCTGGATGCCGAACTGCTGCATCAGCATCTGGTTGGCGTCGACGTCGATCTTCGCGAGGAGGAAGCGGCCGTCGTACTCCACGGCCAGCCGCTCCAGGAGCGGGCCGAGCTGCTTGCAGGGCTCGCACCACTCGGCCCAGAAGTCGAGGACGACCGGGACCTCGGCGGAACGCTGGAGCACATCGCGCTCGAAGCCCGCCTCGTCGACGTCGATCACGAGGGCGGAAGGCGGCACCGCCGCGGGCCCGCCGTGGCGCGCCGCCTCGGCGCGCGCCTGCTCCGCCTTCGCCTTGGCCTCTCCGGCCGCCTTCACCGCGGCGAGGTCGACGACGCCGCTCATGGACATGTTTCGGGGCTGCATGAGTACATCCTCCCCCTTCCGCGCGCGGATCCGGTAAGCCGTGGCCGAACAGCGCCCTCCGCCGAGGGCGCCCTCCGCTCGCCGGGTCCCCACCCGGCGTCCTGCATGGTTGTCGCTCGGGCCGCTCAAAGCCTTTCGCTACGGGTCGTAGCGTAATGGCCGGGACCGGACGGAGGGGAGCCGCACCCCGTGAACTGCCTCACATCGCGGGCCTCTGGCGCCGAACCTACCGGCGGGTATGGTCGTCGTCCATGTGTAGCCGCACCACCCCCCGCAGCACCCGCACCGGCCGCCCCCGCTCCACCGAGGCCGACGAGGCCATCCTGGAGGCGACCCGCGCGGCCCTGGTGGAGCTGGGCTGGTCCAAGCTCACGATGGGCGACGTCGCCACCCGCGCCGGGGTCGCCAAGACCACCCTGTACCGCCGCTGGGCCAACAAGAACGAACTCGTCGTCGACGCCGTCGCCGTCCTCTTCGATGAACTCGAACTGCCCGACCTGGGTTCCCTCCAGGCCGACATCTCCCACGTCGTCCTCCAGTTCGCGGCGCTCCTGGAGCGCCCCGAGACCAAGACCGCGCTGATGGCCGTGGTCGCCGAGTCGACCCGGGACGCGCCGCTGCGCGAGCGGATCCGCGCCTCGATCGTGGAGCGGCAGAAGCGGCTCGTCCTGGACGGGCGCCGGCGGGCCCAGGAGCGCGGCGAGCTCCCGGCCGACCGCGACCCGGCCGTGGTGGACGCCACCGACGACCTGATCTTCGACGTGGTCGCGGGCGCGGTGGTGCACCGCGCCCTGGTGAGCGCCGAACCGGTGGACGCGGCCTGGGTGAACCGCCTCTCGTCGCTTCTGGTCGGCGGTCTGGGAGCGGTCGTGGCGCTCGGCTAGCGTGCCTCCATGATCATTCATGAGGACATCCGGCTCTCCGAGCCGGTGCGCGCCCTGCTCGACGACGTCAACCACGCCGTCCTGGCCACCGTCCAGCCCGACGGCTCGCCGCAGACCTCGGTGGTGTGGGTGGGCCGGGACGGCGACGACGTCCTGATCTCCAGCCAGGAGGGCCGCCGCAAGGTCAAGAACGTCCGGGCCGACGCCCGGGTCTCCCTCACCCTCCTGGACCGCCGTGACCCGGACCGCTACACGGAGATCCGCGGCTCGGCGACGGTCACCGAGGACGAGGGCCGCGCGCTGGCGGTGGCGCTGGCGGAGAAGTACGAGGGCGCGGGCGCCGGCCAGGAGTATCTGGACCTGCCGCCGGAGAAGGTCCGGGTGACGCTCCGGATCACCCCGGCGAAGGTGCTGGGCTCGGTCCGCTGACGCGGAACGCGAAGGGCCGGTACGGAGTCCCGTACCGGCCCTTCGCGCCGTCGCCGTGGCGGCTCAGAAGCCGGCGGGCTCCACGTACACGCCCCACTCCTCGCGGAGGACGTCGCAGATCTCGCCGAGGGTGGCCTCGGCGCGGACCGCGTCGAGCATCGGCGGGATCATGTTGGAGCCGTCCCGGGCCGCCGCCAGCATGGCGTCGAGGGAGGCGCGGACCTTCGCCTCGTCGCGCCGGCCCTTCCGCTCGCCGAGGACCCGGACCTGCTCCCACTCGACCTCGTGGCTGACCCGCAGGATCTCCAGGTCGCCGGTGACCGAGCCGTGGTGGACGTTGACGCCCACGACCCGCTTCTCGCCCTTCTCCAGGGACTGCTGGTAGCGGAAGGCGGACTCGGCGATCTCTCCGGTGAACCAGCCGTCCTCGATGCCGCGCAGGATGCCGGAGGTGATCGGGCCGATCGGGTGCTGCCCGTCCGGGTGGGCGCGCAGGCCGCGCTCCTTGATCTGGTCGAAGATCTTCTCGGCGTCGGCCTCGATGCGGTCGGTGAGCTGCTCGACGTACCAGGAACCGCCCAGCGGGTCCGCGACGTTGGCGACGCCGGTCTCCTCCATCAGCACCTGCTGGGTGCGCAGCGCGATCTCGGCGGCCTGCTCGCTGGGGAGGGCCAGGGTCTCGTCGAGGGCGTTGGTGTGGAGGGAGTTGGTGCCGCCGAGGACGGCGGAGAGGGCCTCGACCGCGGTGCGCACGACGTTGTTGTACGGCTGCTGGGCGGTGAGGGAGACGCCGGCGGTCTGGGTGTGGAAGCGGAGCCACTGCGCCTTGTCGGTCTTGGCGCCGTACACCTCCTTCATCCAGCGGGCCCAGATCCGGCGGGCGGCGCGGAACTTCGCGATCTCCTCGAAGAAGTCGAGATGGGCGTCGAAGAAGAAGGAGAGGCCGGGGGCGAAGACGTCCACGTCGAGGCCGCGGGACAGGCCGAGCTCGACGTAGCCGAAGCCGTCGGCGAGGGTGTACGCCAGCTCCTGCGCGGCCGTCGCCCCGGCCTCACGGATGTGGTAGCCGGAGACGGAGAGCGGCTTGTACGCGGGGATGCCCTGCGCGCAGTGCTCCATCAGGTCGCCGATGAGGCGCAGGTGCGGCTCGGGCGGGAAGAGCCACTCCTTCTGCGCGATGTACTCCTTGAAGATGTCGGTCTGCAACGTGCCGTTGAGCACGGCCGGGTCGACGCCCTGGCGCTCGGCGGCGACCAGGTACATGCAGAAGACGGGGACGGCGGGGCCGGAGATCGTCATCGACGTGGTGACGTCGCCGAGCGGGATGTCCTTGAAGAGGACCTCCATGTCGGCGGCGGAGTCGATGGCGACGCCGCAGTGGCCGACCTCGCCGAGGGAGCGGGGGTCGTCGGAGTCGCGGCCCATGAGGGTGGGCATGTCGAAGGCGACCGAGAGCCCGCCGCCGCCGGCGGCGAGGATCATCTTGTACCGCTCGTTGGTCTGCTCGGCGTTGCCGAAGCCGGCGAACTGGCGGATGGTCCAGGTGCGGCCCCGGTAGCCGGTGGGGTGGAGTCCCCGGGTGAAGGGGTACTCGCCGGGCCAGCCGATGCGCTCGAACCCCTCGTACGTGTCCCCGGGCCGGGGCCCGTAGACCGGCTCGACCGGGTCCCCGGAGAGCGTGGTGAAGTCCGCGTCGCGCTTGCGGGCCTTGTCGTAACGGGCCTGCCAGCGACGGCGGCCTTCCTCGATGGCGTCAGCGTCCATGCCTTCGAATTTACTAGGACGTCCTAGTAAATGTCGATGAGAAACCCCCGCACAGTTGTACGGGGGTGGGGCTCAGGCCTTGGCCGGAACCGGCTGCCCGCCGCTGACCAGCGGCTTCACCTCGGCGACGACCTTGCGCTCGACGAAGAAGGCGGCGAAGGGGATCGTGCCGGAGAGCAGCAGCCACACGATCCTGCCGAACGACCAGCGGGCCTTGGAGCCCAGGTCGAAGGCGAAGACGAGGTAGATGATGTACAGGACGCCGTGGGTCTGGGAGACCGCGAAGGTCAGGTCCTCGCCGGTGTCGAAGCCGTACTTGGCGACCATGCAGCCGCAGAGGATCAGGAGCATGACGGCGGTCACGTACGCCATGACGCGGTAGCGGGTCAGCACGCTGGATTTCATGCCGTCGAGCGTAACCGCCCGTTCCGGGGCGATCTTCGCGGGGGTCGGCCGGCGCCGGCGCCGGGGCTCGGCCCTCGCCGGAGTGGGGTCGGCCTTCGCCGGAGCGGGGGTCAGCCCTCGTCGAAGTCGCCCGCCGCGACGCGCAGCGGGCGGAGCATCGCGAAGATCTCGGCGCACTCCTCGGCGTCGTACGCGCCCAGGCCGAACTCCATCTCCATCAGGTCGCGGGTGGCCGCCTCGACCACCTCGCGGCCCTTCTCCGTGATGGAGGCGAGGGTGCCGCGCCCGTCGTTGGGGTTGGGGCGCTTGGCGACGAGGCCCGACTTCACCAGGCGGTCCACCGTGTTCGTCACGGACGTGGGGTGGACCATCAGCCGCTCGCCGATCTTCGACATGGTCAGCTCGCCCTCCTTGGAGAAGGTGAGCAGCACCAGCGCCTCGTAGCGGGCGAAGGTCAGGCCGTACGGCTTGACCACGGCGTCCACCTCGCCCAGGAGGATCTGGTGGGCGCGCATGATCGAGGTGATCGCGGCCATCGAGGGGACCGGACCCCAGCGCTTCTGCCAGAGCTCGTCGGCGCGGGCGATGGGGTCGAACGGGAGACTCAGCGGCTTCGGCACGCGTCGACCTTACCGATGGGGAACATGGCGGTCAGCCCCGTCTCGTCCTTCGGTCGCGAGCAGGACGCCGAGGATCAGGACGGCGAGCAGCCCGGCGGCGGCGACCACCCGATGGACGGGGGCGAACTCGGCGGCCAGGCCCGCTCCGGCCATGCCGACGCCCTGGACGGTCATCATGCCCGCCGTCATGAGGGTCATCGCCCTCCCCCGCCGCTCCTCGGGGACGGCCGCGACGAACCGGGCGTCGAGGCCGAGGGTGTGCGCGCCGGCGGCGCCGGCCGCCACGAGCGCGAGCGCGGCGAGCGCGGGGCCGGGGCGCAGCGCGTACAGGAGGAAGGGGAGGAAGCCGGCGAGGAGGAGCGGGGCGACGAGCCGGGCGCGGGTGGCGGGGCTCAGGAGGGCGCCGGCGAGGAGCTCTCCGGCGATGGTGCCGACCGGCAGGGCGCACATGAGGAGGCCGAGGGCGGCGGTGGAGACGCCGAGCCCGTCGGCGTAGGGGGCGGCGAGCGCCTCGGGGACGACGACGAAGAGCGGCGGCACCCAGAAGAGCAGCATCAGTCGGCGGATCCGCCGGTCGCGCAGCAGGGACCAGGTGGCGCCGGGCCCCTCGCGCCGGTCGGCGGCGCGGGCCGGGCGGCGGGCGGTGCCGAGGCGGAGGAGCAGGGCGGAGAGGAGGAAGGTCGCGGCGGTGAGCGCGATGGCGCCGCGGGCGGGGACGACGGTGAGGAGGACGCCGCCGACGCCGAAGCCGGCGAGGAGGGCGGACTGGGAGACGATCCGCAGGAGCGAGCGGCCGAGGACGAAGAGGTCGCCGTCGCCGAGGATGTCGGCGAGCGTCGCCATGCGGGTGCCCTGGAAGACGGGCGCGACGGCGGCGACGGCGCAGCGCAGCACGAGCAGCCCGGCGACGGGGGTGGCGGGCAGCACCATGAGCGCGACGGCTCCGGCGCAGACCAGGTCGCAGACGACGAGCACCCGGCGGGGCGGGTGCCGGTCCGCGAGCCCGGCGAGGAGGGTGCCGCCGAGGAGGTAGGGAAGGAAGCCGAGGGCGAAGGTGAGCGAGGAGAGCAGCGGGGAGCGGGTGAGGTCGTAGACGAGCACGGTGAGCGCGATCTCGCTGACGACGAGCCCGAGCAACGACAGCAGGTGCGCCCCGAACACCCACCGGAACTCGCGCACGCGGAAGACGGCGAGGTAGCCGGGGGCGGCCGGAACGGACGCGGGTCCGGGGCCGGCCGCGGCGGTCGCCGGGGCGGGGCTCGGGGCGGAGGTGGATGCGGGGGCGGGGGTGCCGGTCGGGGTGTCGGTCGGGGCCATGACCGCAGCCTGGGGGGCGGTGGCGGCGGGGGCGGGCGTGGGGACGGGGGGTCCGGCGGGGGCGGGGGTGTCGGTCGGGGCAGGGGTGTCGGTCGGGGCCATGACCGCAGCCTGGGGGGGCGGGGGGCGGGAGACCTAGACTTTCGGGTCCAGCCGAATCTTCGAGTCTCCGGACGGTGCCCGTGCCGTATCACCTGCTCTTCGGGGAGTCCGATCCGCTGCGGATCCGGTTCGCCGTGTCGCCGCTCTGGGAGACGCAGTCGGCCGTGCGGGTGCTCGCGCGGCCCCGGCAGCAGGGGTACCACCTGCCGTGGCTGCGGCGGATCGCCGGAGCCGCGCGGGAGCTGGACCTGGCGCCGCTCCAGCTGCTGATGCCGGAGCGGGGGCACTCGCCGGACTTCCTGTATCCGCCGCCGCTGGGGCCCGCCGCCTCCTTCGAGGAGGAACTGGCCGCCGTGCGGGACGTCGATCCGGCGCTGGCCGGGCCGGACCTCGCGCGGGCCCTCGCCTGCACGCCGGGGGCGGCCGGGAGCGCCGAGGGGCGGCGGCTGCTCGCCGACCCCGCCGCGTCCGTCGCGCGGCTCGCGGAGCTGCTCCGGGCCGCCTGGGAGGCGCTGGTCGCGCCCGAGTGGCCCCGGCTGCGGGCGCTCCTGGAGGCGGACGTGGCGTACCACTCCCGGCGGCTGGCGGAGGGCGGTCTGGAGCGGCTGCTCGGCGAGCTGCACCCGTCCTTCTCCTGGGATCCGGGGACGGCGGTCCTGGAGGTCGGCTCCTATCGCGGCGAGCACGTGCGGGCGCTGGGCGGCCGGGGTCTGGTGCTGATGCCGTCGGTGTTCATCTGGCCGGAGGTGATCAGCGGTTTCGACGAGCCGTGGCAGCCGACGGTGGTGTACCCGGTGCGCGGCGTCGGCGGGCTGTGGAGCCCGCCGCGGGAGCGCACGCCGGAGGCGCTGGCGCGGCTGCTCGGGCCGGTGCGGGCGGACGTGCTGTGCGCGCTCGACGAGCCGGCCGGGACGACGGCGCTCGCGCACCGGCTCGGCCGGGCGCCGTCGTCGGTGTCGGCGCACCTGGCGGTGTTGCGGGACGCGGGGCTGCTGACCTCGCGGCGGTACGGCCACCAGGTGCTGTACGAGCGGACGCCGCTGGGGATCGCGGTGTCGCAGCCGGACGCCGGGTGACCGTTATGTCACGATGAGCCCCGTTCGTCGGTGATCTCCTGACGGACCTCGCGCCCGTACTCCCCACGTTGCCGACCCTGGGGGCCGGATGTCCCGCCGCACCACCACCGTCACCGCCGTCGCCCTCGCCGCCGCGCTGCTGCTGGCCGGCAGCGGCTGCTCCTCCGACGAACCCGCCCGCTCCCCCGTCGGTCCGCCGGCCGCGACGGGGGGCGAGGCTCCGGCGCCGACCGGCGGTTCGCCGTTCTGGGTGGACCCGGAGAGCGACGCGGCCAAGCAGGTCCGGCAGTACGAGGCGCAGGGCCGTACCGACGACGCCCGGGTGCTGAAGCGGATCGCGGAGCAGCCGGTCGCGGAGTGGCCGGCCGGGGACGACCCGGTGCCGGAGATCGAGCGGGCGGTGCGCGGGGCGCGGGCGGAGGACCGGACGGCGGTCTTCGTGGCGTACAACATCCCGCACCGCGACTGCGGGATGTACTCGGCCGGCGGGGCGCGGGACGCGGGGGCGTACCGGGCCTGGGTGGACGCCTTCGCCTCGGCGATCGGGGACGCCTCCGCGGTGGTGGTCCTGGAGCCGGACGCGGTGCCGCACATGGTGGACGGCTGCACGCCGGGGCAGTACCACGAGGAGCGGTCGGCGCTGCTCTCGGAGGCGATCGAGCGGCTGAAGCGGCAGCCGGGCACCCGGGTCTACCTGGACGCGGGGAACCCGGCGTGGATCGACGACCCGGGGAAGCTGGTGGAGCCGCTGCGGCGGGCCGGGATCGCCCGTGCGGACGGCTTCTCGCTGAACGTGTCGAACTTCCAGGAGACGTCGGTGGTGCGGGACTTCGGGGCGACCCTGTCGGGGCTGCTCGGCGGGATGCACTTCACCGTCGACACGAGCCGGAACGGCGCCGGCCCCCTCCCGGGGGACCGGGCGGAGGCCTGGTGCAATCCCCCGGGCCGGTCGCTCGGCGTGCCGCCGACGGACCGGACGGGGGACGCGCTGGTGGACGCCTACCTGTGGATCAAGCGCCCGGGGGATTCGGACGGGCAGTGCCGGGGCGGCCCGGCCGCGGGGACCTGGTGGCCCGAGTACGCGCTCGGCCTGGCCCGCCGCGCCGAGTCCTGACGCTCCTTCACTTTCCGTTCACGTGGATCCACTTCGCCTCGGAGGGGATGCCCGCCTCGTCGGTGACGAAGAGCATGTACCAGCCGGGCGGGACGAGGGTGCGGTCCTCGGGGGCGTCCACGGTGACCGTGAGCCCGTCCTTGCCCCTGGTCAGTTCCAGCGCCACCGAGCGCTGTTCCACGTCGGTGGTGTGGGTGACGGCGCTGGGCCGCATCAGGCGGGCCTTGGCGATCCGGCCGGCGTCCTTGGTCCTGAAGGTGGCGCGGCCGTTGCGGTCGAGCTCGCGGGGACCCTCGCCGATCACCGGCCGGTCGGCGCCGGCCTTGTGGAGGTAGGGCGGGGTGAAGACCTCGATGCGCTGCTCGAAGGTGCCGAGCTTGGTGTTGTCCTTGTCGTCGAAGAGCGGGTCGGAGCCGAAGGTGGCGACCCGTCCGTCGGGCAGCAGCAGCGCCTCCGAGTGGTAGTTGCGGCCGACGGTGGGGTCGGCCGCCGCCGCGAAGGCGTTGGTGGCGGGGTCGTAGAACTGCGCCTTCAGGATGTCGCTGCCGCTGCGGCCCCGGTAGTCGCGCGAGCCGCCGGTGGTGAAGACGGTGTCGTCGGGGAGCAGGACGCTGTTGAGGTAGCGGGTCCCCTGCGGGAGGGCGGGGCCGTCCCGGAAGGTCGGGCTGTCGGTGTTCAGGTCGACGATGGAGGTGCGGGCGGTGGACTTGGCGGACTCGCCGACCCCGCCGCCGCCGAGGACCATCACCTTCTGCGCCTGCGCCGGGGGCAGGATCAGGGAGGCGGAGGTCTCCAGCTGGTCGGGGTCGGTGAGGCCGGTCAGGGGGGTGAACTTGTTGGTCTTCAGGTCCCACAGGCCCGGCTCCCGGCCCTTGTCGGCGGGGCCGTAGCCGGCGTTGGAGCCGGTGTAGAGGAGCTTGCCGCCCTTGGTGAGGAAGAGCGACGGGTAGGTGGGGAAGTAGCGGAAGGGGCCCTTGGTCCACTTCTTGGTCTTCGGGTCGTAGATCTCGTTGTCGCCGGGGACGACGTCGCCGACGTCGTTGAGCCCGGAGACGGCGAGGACCCTGCCGTCCTGGAGGCCGACGAGGGTGGGGTACCAGCGGGCGTCCTTCATGGGGGCGACCGGGACGTACTTCTCCGCCTTGGGGTCGAACTCGTAGGCGGCCTTGATGCCCTGGAAGTCCTGCTTCTCGGTGGTGAGCTTCTGGGCGAGGCCGTACACGTTGTCGGCCTGCTCGCCCTTGAGGCCGACGACCTCGTACTGCGCGGCCTCGGTGGTGAGGCCCTGCGGCCCCTCCTCGACGGCCTCGACGAAGACCCGGGCCTCGGCGGCGGTCACCTTGGTCTTCCAGGGCTTCATCTGGCCGCTCTTGAAGTACGAGATCTCGAACTCGCGCTTCGCCTTGGGGACGGTGACGTCGGTGGTGGAGACGTACTCGACGCCGGACGGGGAGCGGAAGCGGGTGCCCTTCTTCAGGGTGACGGCCTTGTCGGGGCTCTCGTTCTTCACCCGCATGCCGCCGCCGGCCTTGGTCACCCCGCCGTCGAGGACCTCGTAGCGGGCGGTGCCGCCGGCCACCAGGAGCCGCCCGTCGGGCAGCTGGCTGTGGCCGGCGCAGAAGAAGTCCTCGGGGGTGGGGACCTTCTTGAAGGTGTTCTTCACCGGGTCCCACAGGACGGTGTCGAAGGTCCCGGCGTCGAAGTTCTTCTGGTCGTTGCCGGAGCCGGCGATCAGCAGCACCTTGCCGGTGTGCAGGAGGGCGGCGTGGATGGCGTTGATCCGCGCCCCGTCGGGGACGGAGACGCCGCCCCAGGAGCCGTACTTCTTCTTGTACCCGGGCTGGGCGATCTTGTAGGCGTGGTACTTCTCCGAGGCGAAGGTGACGGCCGCGGGGGCGTTGAGCGCCGCGAGGAGGAGGACGGCGCCGCTGCCGAGCAGGGTCTTCTTGAACTTCTTGGACGGCCGGTAGGCCATGGATCAGTTCCCTCCGGACGTCGTGGGCGCGGGGGTCGCGGGCGGGTGCGGGGGCAGGGGCGGGAACTGCGGCAGCGGGGGGAACTGCGGCAGCGGCGGTACGGTGCGCAGCTCGATCCCCGTGCGGGCGACGGCGAGGCGGCGGTCGCGGGTCCGGGCGCGGGCCCGTTCGCGCAGCGCCCGGGCGCGCCGGTCGCGCAGCAGGGTCCAGGTCCAGACGGTGACCGGGGCGAGGGTGATGGCGAGGGCGAGGACCGCCCAGGTGCGCATCGCCGCGTGGGTGTGGTCGTAGCGGACCGAGGCCGCCAGGGAGGCGACGAGGACGACCGCCCAGAAGAGGTGGATGCGGAAGGTGAGGAGGCGGTCGGGGCTGGCGGAGCCGCCCTTGGGGGTGACGACGAAGCGGCCCCGGGTGCGCAGCAGCGCGGAGCCGAGGGACCTCAGGTAGACGGGCGCGGAGAGCGCGGACATCACCATGCCGGCGAGGCCGCCGGAGCCCTCGGGTTCGTGCGGGGAGACGTTGTGGCGGCGGTTCCAGAGGTAGAGGCCGATCTGGAGGGCGACGGCGTCGCTGTAGATCATGAGCCAGACCTGGGAGGAGACCTGGGTGCCGGAGGCGCCGAGCCAGAGGTAGAGGACGCAGCTGAGGATGCCGAGCAGCCAGTTCACGGCCGTCATGGGGTAGTAGACGAGCATGAGCGTGTAGTTGAGGAGGCGGCCGGGCGGCATGCTGAACGGCGCCTTCCAGTACTGCTTGAGGACCGTCTCGTACGTCCCCCGGGACCAGCGGAGCTGCTGGGTGAAGAAGTCGGTCCAGGAGGCCGGGCCCTCCCCGATGGCGAGGACGTCGGGGGTGTAGACGGAGCGCCAGCGCCGGCCGGTGGCCGGGTTCTTGCGGCGGTGCAGCTCGAAGCCGGTGGCCATGTCCTCGGTGATGGAGTCGTACAGGCCGCCGACCTGCTTGAGGGCGGAGATCCGGACGACGTTGTTGGTGCCGACGAACATGGGGGCGCGGTAGCGGTTCCCGGCGCGCTGGATGAGCGCGTGGAAGAGGAACTGCTGGGACTCGGCGGCCTTGGTGACGGCGCCGGTGTAGTTGCCGTAGACCTGGGGGCCGACGACGAAGGCGACGTCGGGGTCGCGGAAGTAGCCGAGCATCCGCTCCAGGAAGCCCGGGAGCGGCACGTGGTCGGTGTCGACCGAGGCGAAGAAGTCGTAGGCGTCGCCGTGCATGGCGAGCCAGGCGTTGTAGTTGCCGTGCTTGGTCCTCGCCTTGTGGACGCCCTTCTTCCGGTTCCATTCGGGCACGCCGGCGCGGGTGAAGTGGCGGACGCCGAGTTCGGCGCAGAGGGCCTTGGCCTCGTCGCTGTCGCCCTCGTCGAGGAGCCACACGTGCAGGGTGCCGTCGTGCCGGAGGCGGACGGCGGCCTCCAGGGTGGCCCGCACCATGGCGAGGGGTTCCTTGCCGGGCACGTAGGTGGTGAGGAAGGCGACCCGGGTGCCCTTCTCCGGACACACCGGGACGGGGTCGCGGGCGACCATGGTGGCGTGGGCGATCGAGGTGACGTTCACCAGCATGAAGAAGCAGATGAGCCCGATCGACACGAGCATCACCGTGTCGTACGGCACCCGCCAGGTGTCGTCGCCCTCGCGGACGGTCCAGTGGGTGGGCCAGACCAGGTAGGCGAGGAGCACCGCGGAGAGCAGCGGCGCGAGCGCCATGAGGAGGACGGCTCGTATTCGGTGCGGCTCCTTCGAGAGCAGACTCGTGTACTGCACCCGGTACTCCGCCGTGTCCGGTTCCGTGAGGGGACCGGCGAGTCGGCTGTAGGTGTCGTAGTCGTAGCCTCCCGGCCGCACGGTGCCTCCAGCTGTCGTCGATCGAGCCGATATCCCCACAAAAGGGGAGATGTCTCGGCGTGTCGACTGGAGTGCTCCGAGTGAGGGCGTCCTACCGGCCGCGTCCACCCGATCGACGCAGTGTGTGCGCGACCGCCTTCCGCGCCATCGGATTCAGCTCCTCCACGGCGGCGAGCAGCGCGCCGAGCTGCTCCAGGGCGGTGAGCGCGGCGTCGGCGCCGTCCGGGTCGACGCCCTCGTAGAGTTCGAGGCCGACGAAGGAGGCGGCGACGGCGCGGGCGAGGCCGGCCGGGTCGGTGACGCCGTCCAGCGGGGTGCCGGCGAGGACCCGCCGCAGCACGGCCTCGATCTCCTCCGCCCACAGGTCGAGCCCGGCGGCGGTGGCCGGGGCGAGCCGGGGGTGGGTCTGGGCGCCGGCGAGCAGCTGGGCGAGGACGGCGACGTGTCCGGCCTCCCGCTCCTCGGCGTGCATGGCCCGCCCGAAGGCGAGCAGGTCGGTGAGGCGGGTGACGGCCCGGAGCCGGTCGCGGTGGCGGGCCACCCGCTGCTCCGCGCCCCGCCGGCAGGCGGCGGCGAGCAGGTCGTCGACGGAGCCGAAGTGATAGAAGACGAGAGCCTGGTTGACCCCGGCGGCGGCCGCCACGGTCCGCGCGGAGGCCCCGGCGATCCCGTGTTCGACGAGCGCCCGCAGCGCCCCGTCGAGCAGCTTCTCGCGGGTCTCCCGCCCCTTGGCGTCCCGCGCCATGCCCGCCCCTCCTCACCCCCCGCGGCGCGCCGCGGGCCCGGTGGCGCTCCCCCGCGGAGACACCGGGCCGACGGCGGCCGGGAACGGGGACGGCCGGTGGTGTGCCACGGCCGCTTTCCCGTTTTGAGCGATCGCTCAAGGAGGACGTTAACCGATGTCAAACACCCGCTCAAAGTCCCGGCGGGCGGCACGAAGCCCCTGGCCAGGCGGCCAGGGGCTCGGATGCGGCGGGCTCAGCCGCCGAGGTGGCGCTCGACCGTCTCGACCTTGGCGGTGAGGCCGTCGGTGACGCCGGGCCGGATGTCGGCCTTGAGCACGACGGAGACGCGCGGGGCGCGCGCCTCGACGGCGGCGACGGCCCGCTTCACCACGTCCATGACCTCGTCCCACTCCCCCTCGATGGACGTGAACATGGCGTCGGTGCGGTTCGGGAGCCCGGACTCCCGGACGACGCGGACGGCGTCGGCGACGTATGCGCCGACCTCCTCGCCCACGCCGAGCGGGGTGACGGAGAAGGCGACGATCACGCGTTCACCTTGCCCTCGGCGGCCTCGGCGCGGGCGCGGGAGGCGATGACGGCGGCCTCGGCCTCGCTCTTCAGCTTCCGGTCGGCGAAGAAGCCGCCGAAGGGCACGACGGAGAGGAGGAAGTAGACGGCGGCGGTGCCGAAGCTCCACTTGGTGCGGTTCCAGGCGTCCAGCCAGAAGAGCACGTAGAGGACGAAGAGGAGGCCGTGGACCGCGCCCATGACCGGGACCGCGTTGAAGTCCGTGGTCCGCTTGAGCACCGAGCAGACCAGCAGGAGCAGGAACGACACGGCCTCGGGCGCGGAGACGAGCCGGAGGCGGTGGAGGGAGGAAGCGGTCTTGAGGTCCACGGAGGGTCACCTTCGTTCGAGCCGATGAACAGCTGCCGGGCGCGATCTTGTGAACGGATGCACAAGGGTGGGCGGGTCCATTGTGCACGGCGACTTTGCTGTCTCTTTATCCGGGTCCCCGCTACCTTCGGGCCGTGGCTACGTTCCGACTCCAAGGCAGCAAGGTGCTCGCCGTGACGATGACCGGCGACGCCGTCAAGGCGAAGAACGGCTCGATGGTCGCCTACGACGGGCAGATGGCGTTCAAGAAGATGAGCGGCGGCGGGGAGGGCCTGCGCGGCATGGTCACCCGTCGGCTGACGGGCGAACAGATGGAGGTGATGGAGGTCAGGGGCCAGGGGACCTGCTGGTTCGCCGACCGGGCCTCCGAGATCAACCTCGTCCGGCTGCACGGCGACAGGCTGTGGGTGGAGGCGAGCAACCTGCTCTGCGCGGACGCGGGGCTGCGCACCGGCACGACCTTCACGGGGATGCGCGGCGGCGCCACCGGCAACGGCCTCTTCACCACCACGGTGGAGGGCACCGGCCAGGCGGCGCTCCTGTCCGACGGCCCGGCGGTGGTGCTCCGGGTGACCCCGCAGTACCCGCTGTCGGTCGACCCGGGCGCGTACATCGCCCACCAGGGCGACCTCCAGCAGCACTTCCAGTCCGGTGTGACCTTTCGCACACTGCTGGGCGAGGGCGGCGGCGAGGCCTTCCAGATCCGCTTCGAGGGCGACGGCCTGGTCTACGTCCAGCCGAGCGAGCGGAACACGATCGGAGGCGACGTCTGATGCCCTTCCGCGAGATCAACTCGAAGATGGTCGAGGCGGCCGTCGTCCCCGGACAGCGCCTCTTCAGCCAGCGCGGCGCCATGCTCGCCTACCGCGGGGACGTCACGTTCACGCCGAACATGGCGGGCGGGCAGGGCGGCCTGATGTCGATGATCGGCCGCAGGGTGGCCGGCGAGGCGACGCCGCTGATGACCGTGGAGGGCAGCGGCACGGTGCTGTTCGGGCACGGCGGCCACCACATCCAGGTGATCACGCTGACCGGCGACACCCTGTACGTGGAGGCGGACCGGCTGCTCGCCTTCGACGGCACCCTGGAGCAGGGCACGATGTTCCTGGGCGCGCAGGGCGGGGTCATGGGCCTGGTCCGCGGCCAGGTCACCGGCCAGGGCCTCTTCACCACCACCCTGAAGGGCCACGGCGCGGTGGCGGTCATGGCGCACGGCGGGGTCATCGAGCTGCCGATCGCGCCGGGCCGCCCGGTGCACGTCGACCCCCAGGCGTACGTCGCCCACCACGGCGACGTGCGCAACAAGCTCTCGACCGCGCTGGGCTGGCGCGACATGGTGGGCCGCGGCTCGGGCGAGGCCTTCCAGCTGGAGCTGAGCGGCAGCGGCGCGGTGTACGTCCAGGCATCGGAGGAGAAGCTGTGAGCACCCCCGTCATCCACGATCCGCACACCCTGCCGTCGGACGACAACGTCAATCCGTACACCTTCTGCGTGGAGCTCAAGGGCTCCCAGTGGTTCCTGCAGAAGGGGAAGATGATCGCCTACTACGGGCAGATCGAGTTCAACGGGATCGGGCACGGGCGGCTCGACCGGCTGGTGCGGACCGCCTTCCACTCGCCGCTGCACGCGAGCGACTGGGTGGTGGCCGAGGGCTCCGGGAAGATGCTGCTCGCGGACCGCGCCTTCGACGTGAACTCGTACGACCTGGACCAGGGCAACCTGACGATCCGTTCGGGGAACCTGCTGGCCTACCAGCCGACGCTGGCGCTGAAGCAGTCGATCGTGCCGGGGTTCGTGACGCTGATCGGAACCGGGAAGTTCGTGGCCGCGTCGAACGGTTCGGTGGTCTTCATGGAGCCGCCGCTGCGGGTCGACCCGCAGGCGCTGGTCGGCTGGGCGGACTGCCCGTCCCCCTGCCATCATTACGACCACGCCTACCTGACGGGCGTGATGGGCGGCGTACGGGCCCTGACCGGCATCGGGGGCTCCTCGGGCGAGGAGCACCAGTTCGAGTTCGTCGGCGCGGGCACGGTGCTGCTCCAGTCGACGGAGCTGCTCATGGCGGAGCGGGCCACCGGGGCGCCGCCGGCCCAGGCGGGGGTGCCGGGCGGGCACGGGGCACACGGTTCCGGCCAGGCGGCGCAGGGCGCGGTACCGCGCCTTCCCGGCCAGCTCGGCGACCTGCAGCGGCGCTTCGGGCTGTGAGCGGTAGTCTGCGGAGCGTGACGCCTCGAACGGCCGCGCGGGGACCGCGGCCGGTACGGCGGGTGCCGCGCGTCACCCCGCAGATTTCGTCAAGTATTCAACTTCTTAGGTAGAATCCACTCTATGGACACCGAGACGGCCACCCCCTGGCTCACCGACGCCGAGCAGTGCGCGTGGCGCACCTTCCTCGACGTCCAGCGAATGCTGACGCACCAGCTGGAGCGCGACCTCCAGCCCTTCGGCCTGACGATGAACGACTACGAGATCCTCGTCAATCTCTCCGAGTCCGCGGAGCGCCGGCTCCGCATGAGCGACCTCGCCGCCGCCACCCTCCAGTCCAAGAGCCGCCTCTCCCATCAGATCACCCGGATGGAGAACGCCGGCCTGGTCCAGCGGGAGAACTGCGAGTCCGACCGCCGCGGCCTGTACGCGGTGCTCACCGACGAGGGCATGGAGACCATGCGCAAGGTCGCCCCGCACCACGTGGAGTCGGTCCGCGACCACTTCATCGACCGGCTCTCCCCCGAGGCGCTCGGCGACCTCCACGAGTCGCTCAAGCCGATCGCCGAGCGGCTGCGCGGCAAGCGCGGCAAGCCGTGACCTGACGGATCGACGGAAAAGGGCCTCCCCGGACGGGGAGGCCCTTTTCCGTCGATCCGGGCCCTCAGGCGCCGGTCAGGCTCGCCAGGAGCTCGTCGGAGGCCGCGTACGGGTCGAGCGCGCCCGTCGCGATCCGCTCGGCCAGCGCGTCGAGGCGCCGGTCCCCGTGCAGGTCGCCGATCCGCTCGCGCAGCGCCGTGATGGTGATGGTCTCCACCTCGCGGGCCGCCCGGGCCCTGCGGCGCTCCGCCAGGACCCCGTGCTCCTCCATCCAGGCCCGGTGCTTCTCCAGGGCCTCCACGACCTCGTCCACGCCCTCGCCGCGCGCCGCGACCGTCTTCACGATCGGCGGCCGCCAGTCGCCGGGGCCACGGGCCTCGCCGAGGCCCAGCATGTGGTTGAGCTCGCGGGCGGTGGCGTCGGCGCCGTCCCGGTCGGCCTTGTTGACCACGTACACGTCGCCGATCTCCAGGATGCCCGCCTTCGCGGCCTGGATGCCGTCGCCCATGCCCGGGGCCAGCAGCACCACCGAGGTGTCCGCCTGCCCGGCGATCTCCACCTCGGACTGGCCGACGCCGACGGTCTCCACCAGGATCACCTCGCAGCCGGCCGCGTCGAGGACCCGGATGGCCTGCGGGGCGGCCCAGGCGAGACCGCCCAGGTGGCCGCGGGTGGCCATCGAGCGGATGTAGACGCCCGGATCGGAGGCGTGCTCCGACATCCGGACCCGGTCGCCGAGGAGCGCGCCGCCGCTGAACGGCGAGGACGGGTCGACGGCGAGCACGCCGACCCGCTTGCCGGCCCGTCGGTACGCGGTCACCAGCGCCGAGGTCGACGTGGACTTGCCGACGCCGGGCGAGCCGGTCAGGCCCACCACGTAGGCGTTGCCGGTGAGCGGGGCCAGCGCCGCCATCACCTCGCGCAGCTGCGGGGACGCCCCCTCCACGAGCGAGATCAGCCGGGCCACGGCCCGCGGCCTGCCCTCCCGTGCCTGGGCGACCAGTGCGGGGACGTCCACCATGCTGCCTTCTCCTGTCGGAAGTGCTTACTTGCCGGCCACGCGGATGATCAGCGCGTCGCCCTGGCCGCCGCCGCCGCAGAGCGCGGCCGCGCCGATGCCGCCGCCGCGCCGCTTGAGCTCCAGCGCGAGGTGGAGCACCACGCGGGCGCCGGACATGCCGATCGGGTGGCCGAGCGCGATGGCGCCGCCGTTGACGTTCACCTTTTCCGGGGACACGCCGAGGTCCTTCATGGACTGTACGGCGACGGCGGCGAAGGCCTCGTTGATCTCGATCAGGTCGAGGTCGTCGACGGTCAGCCCCTCCTTCTTCAGGGCGTGGTTGATCGCGTTGGACGGCTGCGACTGGAGCGAGTTGTCCGGGCCGGCCACGTTGCCGTGGGCGCCGATCTCGGCGATCCACTCCAGGCCCAGCTCCTCCGCCTTGGCCTTGCTCATCACGACCACGGCGGCGGCGCCGTCGGAGATCTGCGAGGAGGTGCCGGCGGTGATGGTGCCGTCCTTGGTGAAAGCGGGGCGGAGCTTGCCGAGGGACTCGACGGTCGTCTCGGCGCGGACGCCCTCGTCCTTGGCGAAGACCACCGGCTCGCCCTTGCGCTGCGGGATCTCGACCGGGGTGATCTCGGCCTCGAAGACGCCGTTCTTCTGCGCGGCGGCGGCGCGCTGGTGCGACAGCGCGGCGATCTCGTCCTGGGAGGCGCGGTCGATGCCGAGGCGGGTGTTGTGCTTCTCGGTGGACTCGCCCATGGCGATGTTCTCGAAGGCGTCGGTGAGGCCGTCGTACGCCATCGCGTCGAGCATCTCGATCGCGCCGTACTTGTAGCCCTCGCGGGACTTCGGCAGCAGGTGCGGGGCGTTGGTCATGGACTCCTGGCCGCCGGCGACGACGACGTCGAACTCGCCGGCACGGATCAGCTGGTCGGCGAGCGCGATGGCGTCCAGGCCCGACAGACACACCTTGTTGATGGTGAGGGCGGGGACGTTCATCGGAATGCCGGCCTTGACGGCGGCCTGGCGGGCGGGGATCTGCCCGGCGCCCGCCTGGAGCACCTGGCCCATGATCACGTACTGCACCTGGTCGCCGCCGATGCCGGCCCGGTCCAGGGCGGCCTTGATGGCGAAGCCGCCGAGGTCGGCGCCGGAGAAGGACTTGAGCGAGCCGAGCAGTCGACCCATGGGCGTGCGGGCGCCCGCGACGATCACTGAGGTGGTACCGGTCGTTCCAGACATGAGGCACGGCCCCTTGGGATGAGGAGTGAACGAGGGTTTACCGCCAATGTACTGAGCGGTGCGGGGCCCGGTCACCGGCCCGCCGGTGTGACGGCGCGCACGTTGCGTAACCATCCCCGCCGGGGTGGACTGGAGCCATGCTGACGCGTATCGACCACATCGGGATCGCCTGCTTCGACCTGGACAAGACCGTCGAGTTCTACCGTGCCACGTACGGCTTCGAGGTCTACCACTCGGAGGTCAACGAGGAGCAGGGCGTCCGCGAGGCCATGCTGCGGATCAACGCCACGGACGACGGCGGCGCCTCCTACCTCCAGCTCCTGGAGCCCACCCGCGAGGACTCCGCGGTCGGCAAGTGGCTGGCCAAGAACGGCGAGGGCGTCCACCACATCGCCTTCGGCACCGCGGACGTCGACGGGGACGCCGAGGCGATCCGCGGCAAGGGCGTCCGGGTCCTCTACGACGAGCCCCGGACCGGCTCCATGGGCTCCCGGATCACCTTCCTCCACCCCAAGGACTGCCACGGCGTCCTCACCGAACTCGTCACCTCCGCACCCGCTTCCGCTGACCACTCCTCAGCGGAGCACTGACCTCCGTATTCCCGGCCCGGTAGAGTGGGCGGCTCCGGGCCGGGGCCGGTCGGGGCCGCTTCGCGCAGCGCCGTAGTCGGGATGTCGGGGTCGTCCGATCTGCCACGATTCCCCGGGGGGCCGTTCTGTCCGGTGAACGGTGCTCGTCGGAACGACGCGACCAGGGGTTGGGGTCTCCCCCGCTCGCAAGGCTCGGGGAAGGATGGACCGCGCGGTGCGGGGCTACGAACGGCAGGAGAGCCAGCGAGCCGAGGACGACCATCTCTCGCGGTTCGAAGCCGAGATGGACCGGCTGAAGAAGGAGCGGGAGAAGGCGGTCCAGCACGCCGAGGACCTGGGCTACCAGGTCGAGGTCCTGCGTGCGAAGCTCCACGAGGCGCGGCGCACCATCGCGTCCCGTCCCGCCTACGACAGCGCGGACATCGGTTACCAGGCCGAGCAGTTGCTGCGCAACGCGCAGGCGCAGGCCGAGCAGCTCCGCCAGGACGCCGAGCGGGAGCTGCGCGAGGCCCGGGCGCAGACCCAGCGGATCCTCCAGGAGCACGCCGAGCACCAGGCCCGGCTCCAGGCCGAGCTCCACAACGAGGCCGTGCAGCGCCGGCAGCAGCTCGACCAGGAGCTGAACGAGCGCCGCCAGACCGTCGAGGCCCACGTCAACGAGAACGTGGCCTGGGCCGAGCAGCTGCGTGCCCGCACCGAGGCCCAGGCCCGCCGGCTCATGGACGAGGCCCGCGCCGAGGCCGAGCAGTCGATCGCCGCCGCCCGCGCCGAGGCCGCCCGGCTGACCGAGGAGACCGGCCGCCGCGTCGGCGCCGAGGCCGAGGCCGCCCGCGCCGAGGCCGAAGCGATTCTGCTGCGCGCCCGCAAGGACGCCGAGCGGCTGATGACGGCCGCCTCCACCCAGGCCCAGGAGGCCACCGGTCACGCCGAGCAGCTGCGGACCGCCGCCGTCGCCGAGACCGACCAGGCCCGCCGCCAGGCCACCGAGCTGACCCGCGCCGCCGAGCAGCGGATGCAGGAGGCCGAGGAGCGGCTGCGGCAGGCCCGCGCCGAGGCCGACAAGGCCCTCGCGGAGGCCAAGGAGTCCGCCGCCAGGACGCTGGCCTCCGCCGACTCCGTCAACGAGCAGCGCACCCGTACCGCCAAGTCGGAGATCGCCCGCCTCGTCGGCGAGGCCACCGAGAAGGCCGAGCAGCTCAAGGCCGAGGCCGAGGAGAAGCTCCGCGAGGCCACCGCCCACACCGAGAAGGTCTTCGCCGAGGCCACCGAGAAGGCCCGCGCCAGCGCCGCCGAGGACTCGGCCGCCGCGCTCGCCAAGGCCGCCCGGGGCGCCGAGGAGATCCTCAGCAAGGCCTCCGAGGAGGCCGCCGAGACCACCCGCAGGGCCTCCGAGGAGGCCGAGCGGATCCGCCGCGAGGCCGAGACCGAGGCCGACCGGCTGCGCTCCCGCGCCGAGGAGCAGGCCGACGAGCTGCTCGGCTCGGCGAAGGACGACACCAAGGAGTACCGGGCCAAGACGGTCGAGCTCCAGGAGGAGGCCCGGCGGCTGCGCGGCGAGGCCGAGCAGCTGCGCGCCGAGGCCGTCGCCGAGGGCGAGCGGATCCGGGGCGAGGCCCGCCGCGAGGCCGTCCAGCAGATCGAGGAGGCGGCGAAGACCGCCGAGGAGCTGCTGGCCAAGGCGAAGGCCGACGCCGACGAGCTGCGCTCCAGCGCCGGCGCGGAGAGCGAGAAGGTCAGGTCGGAGGCGATGGAGCGCGCCCAGACGCTCCGGACCCAGGCCGAGGAGACCCTGGAGCGGACCCGCGCGGAGGCCGAGCGGCTGCGCGCCGAGTCCGAGGAGCAGGCCGAGGCGGTACGGGCGGCCGCCGAGAAGGCCGCCGCCGAGCTGCGCGCGGACGCCGAGCGGGCCGCCGAGGCGCGCCGTGCCGAGGCCGCCGAGGAACTGACCCGGCTGCACACCGACGCCGAGGCGAAGGTGGCGGCGGCCGGACAGGAGCTGACCGACGCCCGCGCCGAGGGCGAGCGGATCCGGCGCGAGGCCGCCGAGGAGACCGAGCGGCTGCGCGCGGAGGGCGCCGAGCGGATCAGGACGCTGTCGGAGCAGGCCGAGCAGGAGGCCGAGCGGCTGCGGTCGGAGGCCGCCGCGGACGCGTCGGCGGCCCGTGCCGAGGCCGAGGCGACCGCGCAGCGGCTGACGTCCGAGGCGGAGTCCGAGGCCGAGCGGCTGCGCTCCGAGGCCCAGGAGACCGCCGACCGGGTGCGGGCCGAGGCCGCGGCCGCCGCCGAGCGGGTGGCCGCCGAGGCCGCCGAGGCGCTCGCCGCCGCGCAGGAGGAGGCCGTCCGGCGCCGCCGGGAGGCCGAGGAGACGCTGGAGTCGGCCCGTGCCGAGGCCGGCCGGGAGCGCGAGCACGCCCGCGAGCAGTCCGAGGAGCTGCTGGCCGCCGCCCGCAAGCGGGTGGAGGAGGCGCAGGCCGAGGCGCAGCGCCTGGTCGAGGAGGCGGACGCGCGGGCGACCGAGATGGTCGGTGCCGCCGAACAGACCGCGCAGGAGGTCCGCGACTCGGTCGCCGGGCTGCGCGAGCAGGCCGAGGAGGAGATCGCCGGGCTGCGCTCGGCCGCGGAGCACGCGGCGGAGCGGACCCGGACCGAGGCGCAGGAGGAGGCGGACCGGGTCCGCGCCGACGCGTACGAGGAGCGGGAGCGGGCCTCGGAGGACGCGGCCCGCACGCGGGCGCGTGCCCAGGAGGAGTCCGAGGCGGCGAAGGCGCTGGCCGAGCGGACCGTCGGCGACGCGATCGCGGAGGCGGAGAAGCTCCGTACGGACACCGCCGAGTACGCCCAGCGGGTGCGCACGGAGGCGACGGACGCGCTGGCGTCGGCCGAGCAGGACGCGGCCCGCACCCGGGCCGACGCCCGGGACGACGCCAACCGGATCCGTTCGGAGGCGGCCGAGAAGGCCGAGGGCGTGGTCGGCGAGGCGACGGCCGAGGCGGGCCGGATCGCCGCGGAGGCCGAGCGGGTCCTGGACGAGGCCCGGCAGGCCGCCGACAAGCGCCGCCAGGACGCCGCCGAACAGGCCGACACCCTCGTCGGCGAGGCCACCGCCGAAGCCGA
>NZ_BMTV01000009.1:156706-279067 GCF_014649855.1 Streptomyces roseolus
CGCGGATCGCGGCGGAGTCGGCCGAGCTGCGGGAGACCACGGAGCGGGACGCGGCACGGCTGCGGAGCGAGGCCGAGCAGGTCAAGACGGACGGCGAGGCGCACGCCCAGGCGCTGCGGACGGCGGCCCTGGCCGACGCCGAGCAGATCCTGGACGAGGCCCGGCAGGCCGCCGACAAGCGCCGCCAGGACGCCGCCGAGCAGGCCGACGCGCTGGTCGGCGAGGCGACGACGGAGGCGGGCCGGATCACGGAGGAGGCCGGCGAGCTGGCCGACTCGGTGACCGCCGACGCCCGGGCCGAGGCCGAGCGGACGATCGCGGACGCGGCCGGCGAGGCCGAGCGGCTGCGGACCGAGGGCGCCGAGGCGCTGGAGGCGGCCCGTCAGGACGCCGAGCGGATCCGCACGGAGTCGGCGCGGGTCAAGGAGGACGCCGAGGCGGCCGCCGAGCAGATGCGCTCGGAGGCCCGCGCGGAGGCCGACCGGACCCTGGACGAGGCCCGCGAGGCCGGCGCGAAGAAGCGCGCCGACGCGGCCGAGCAGGCCGACCAGCTCATCGCCAAGGCCCAGGAGGAGGCGCTGCGCGCCACCGCCGAGGCCGAGGCCCAGGCCGACACCATGGTCGGCGCCGCCCGCAAGGAGGCCGACCGGATCGTCGCCGAGGCGACCGTGGAGGGCAACGCCCTGGTGGAGAAGGCGCGGACCGACGCCGACGAACTCCTCGTCGGGGCTCGGAAGGACGCCACCGCCATAAGGGAGCGGGCCGAGGAGCTGCGGGGCCGGATCGAGGGGGAGATCGAGGAGCTGCACGAGCGGGCCCGGCGCGAGTCCGCCGAGCAGATGAAGACGGCCGGCGAGCGGGTCGACAAGCTGGTGAAGGCCGCGGAGGAGCAGCGGGCCGAGGCGGAGGAGAAGGCCAAGGAGCTGGTCTCGGAGGCGAGTTCGGAGGCGAGCAAGGTCCGCATCGCGGCCGTCCGGAAGGCGGACGCGCTGCTGAAGGAGGCCGAGCAGAAGAAGAGTTCGCTGATCGCGGAGGCCGAGCGGATCAAGGCGGAGGCGGAGGCCGAGGCGGACCGGCTGGTCCAGGAGGGCCGGCGCGAGCTGGAGGTCCTGACCCGGCGTCGTACCGACATCAATGCCGAGATCTCCCGTGTCCAGGACGTTCTCGAGGCGTTGGAGTCTTTCGAGACTCCGTCGGCGGGGACGAAGGACGGTCTCAAGGCGGGCGCTTCCTCGGGTTCCACTCGATCGGGTGGCAAGTCCCAGGACGGCTAGCCACTCAAAAGGCTGGACATTCTCCAGATCAAACGGGCATACGCTCGATGACACGCCGCTTCGGCCCCTAGGATTCCCTCTAACACCTCACCGGTCTCATTCGACAGGAACCCCATGAGCGACACATCCTCCCCCTTCGGCTTCGAGCTCGTGCGGCGTGGTTACGACCGCGGTCAGGTGGACGACCGCATTACCAAGCTGGTCGCCGACCGTGACAGTGCTCTGGCCCGGATCACCTCCCTGGAGAAGCGCATCGAGGAGCTCCACCTCGAAACGCAGAACGCCCAGGCGCAGGTGAGCGACGCGGAGCCGTCGTACGCCGGTCTCGGCGCGCGTGTCGAGAAGATCCTCCGTCTCGCCGAGGAGGAGGCGAAGGACCTGCGCGAGGAGGCCCGTCGCGCCGCCGAGCAGCACCGCGAGCTGGCCGAGTCGGCCGCCCAGCAGGTGCGCAACGACGCGGAGTCCTTCGCCGCCGAGCGCAAGGCGAAGGCCGAGGACGAGGGCGTCCGGATCGTCGAGAAGGCGCAGGGCGAGGCGAACTCGCTGCGGGCCGAGGCCCAGAAGGACGCGCAGTCGAAGCGCGAGGAGGCGGACGCCCTCTTCGAGGAGACCCGCGCCAAGGCCGCCCAGGCCGCCGCGGACTTCGAGACCAACCTGGCGAAGCGCCGCGAGCAGTCCGAGCGCGACCTGGCCTCCCGTCAGGCCAAGGCCGAGAAGCGCCTGGCCGAGATCGAGCACCGTGCCGAGCAGCTCCGCCTGGAGGCCGAGAAGCTCCGCACGGACGCCGAGCGCCGGGCCCGTCAGACGGTGGAGACCGCGCAGCGCCAGGCCGAGGACATCGTGGCCGACGCGAACGCCAAGGCCGACCGGATCCGTTCGGAATCGGAGCGCGAGCTGGCGGCGCTGACCAACCGCCGCGACTCCATCAACGCGCAGCTGACCAACGTCCGCGAGATGCTGGCGACGCTGACCGGTGCCGCGGTGGCCGCCGCCGGCTCCCCGCTGGACGAGGACCGCTCCGCGGGCGTCCCGGCCCAGCAGACCCGCTAGGACCGGCCCCCTCGGCACGGCCCCGCACGACCCGGCACGGCCCGCGGGCCCGTCCGGAAGACCCCGTGGAAACCCCCCGTCACTCCGGTGGCGGGGGGTTTCGCGCGCCCTTAGCTTGGTACGCATGATCGAGCTTGAGGGGCTGACGAAGCGGTACGGGACGAAGACGGCGGTCGATCATCTCTCCTTCCAGGTCCGGCCGGGCATGATCACCGGCTTCCTGGGGCCCAACGGGGCGGGGAAGTCGACGACGATGCGGATGATGCTCGATCTGGACAACCCGACGAGCGGGACGGTGCGGATCGACGGCCGGCACTACCGGGAGCTGGACGAGCCGCTGAAGTACATCGGGGCGCTGCTCGACGCCAAGGCCATGCACGGCGGCCGCTCGGCCTACAACAACCTGCTGTGCCTGGCGCAGTCGAACCGGATCCCGGAGCGGCGGGTGGGCGAGGTCCTCGACCTGGTGGGTCTGACGGCGGTGGCGCGGAAGAGGTCGAAGGGCTTCTCGCTCGGCATGGGCCAACGGCTCGGGATCGCTTCGGCGCTGCTCGGCGATCCCGAGATCCTGATGTTCGACGAACCCGTCAATGGTCTGGACCCCGAGGGAATTCACTGGATCCGCAATCTGATGAAGTCCCTGGCGGCCGAAGGAAGAACGATCTTCGTCTCCAGTCATCTGATGAGCGAAATGGCGCTGACGGCGGATCATCTGATCGTGATCGGACAGGGAAAGCTGCTGGCCGACACGTCGATGGCGGATTTCATCCTGCAGAATTCGCGGAGTTTCGTGCGGCTGCGCTCTCCGCAGCAGGAACGGCTGCGGGACGTGCTCCACGGCGCGGGTTTCACGGTGGTGGAGGCCGGAAACGGCACCCTGGAGATCGACGGGGCGTCGACGGAGAAGCTGGGCGAGCTGGCGGCCGCGCACCAGCTGACGCTGCACGAGCTGAGCCCCCAGCGCGCCTCCCTGGAGGAGGCGTTCATGCAGATGACGGCGGGCGCGGTGGAGTACCACGCGCACGGCACCGACGTACACGGCGGCGAGCCGGCCGCGTCCGGCCCCGCGTGGGGCGCGAACTCCGGCTGGGACCCCGCACCGGGCCCGGAGGCCGGCCAGAGCGGTGAGGGGGTCTGAGGATGGCGGCGGTACCTGCGGTCCTCCAGTCCGAATGGACCAAGATCCGGACGGTCTCGTCGACGATCTGGACGCTGGCGTCCGCGCTGATCGTCACGGTGGCGATGAGCGCGGCGCTCTCCGCGGTCCTCAACTCCACCTTCGACGAGCTCTCCGAGCTGGAGCGGGCGACCTTCGACCCGACCTTCGTCAGTTTCTCCGGGATGGTCCTCGGCCAGCTGGCGATGGTGGTCTTCGGGGTGCTGGTGGTGGGGACCGAGTACTCCTCGGGCATGATCCGCACCTCGCTGGCGGCCGTCCCCCAGCGGGCCACCTTCCTCTTCTCCAAGATCGTGGTGGCCGGGGTGCTGGCCCTGGCGGTCGGCCTGGTGACGAGCTTCCTGTCGTTCTTCCTCGGGCAGGCGCTGCTCGGCGAGCACCGGACGACGATCGGCGCGGACAACGTGCTGCGGGCGGTGGTCGGCGGCGGGCTCTACATGGGGCTGATCGCGGTCTTCTCGATGGGCGTGGCGGCGATGCTCCGCTCCTCGATGCTGTCGCTCGGCATCCTGGTGCCGTTCTTCTTCCTGATCTCCCAGATCCTGTCGGCGGTGCCGAAGGCGAAGGAGGTCGCGAAGTACTTCCCCGACCAGGCGGGCTCCAAGATCATGCAGGTGGTGCCGGACGCCCTGGGCTCGGAGAAGGCGCCGTACGGGCCGTGGGGCGGGCTCGGGATCATGCTGGTCTGGGTGGCGGCCTCGCTGCTCGGCGGTTACCTGGTGCTGAAGCGGCGGGACGCCTGACGGCGGACGCGCGCCCCCGGGGCGCCCCTCGGGACGTCCCGGATTTCTCCCGGAGGTTTCGCTTCGGTCTCGTATCACGAGCGCGGGAACCGTCAACGGCTGGATAAGCTCCTGACTCGTACGGGGGCGTCACGGCCGCGCGCCGGCCTGCCCCCGATCGCACACCACCGAGCCGTCGATGGGGCTGGAGAATGATCGAGGCAGTCGGCCTGACCAAGCGCTACGGCGCGAAGACGGCCGTGTACAACCTTTCCTTCCAGGTGAGGCCGGGCGTCGTCACCGGCTTCCTGGGTCCGAACGGCTCCGGCAAGTCGACCACCATGCGCATGATCCTCGGCCTGGACACCCCCACGTCCGGGCACGTGACGATCGGCGGCCACCCCTTCCGGCGGCTGCCGAACGCGCCCCGCCAGGTCGGCGCCCTGCTCGACGCCAAGGCCGTGCACGGCGGCCGCAGCGCCCGCAACCACCTCCTGTCCCTGGCCCAGCTGGCCGGCATCCCGGCCCGCCGGGTGGACGAGGTGCTCGGCGTGGTGGGTCTCCAGGACGTGGCGAAGCGGCGCTCCAAGGGCTTCTCGCTCGGTATGGGGCAGCGGCTCGGCATCGCGGCGGCGCTGCTCGGCGATCCGCAGGTGCTGCTCTTCGACGAGCCGGTCAACGGCCTCGACCCGGAGGGCATCCTCTGGGTGCGGAACCTGATGAAGAAGCTGGCCTCCGAGGGCCGCACGGTCTTCGTCTCCAGCCACCTGATGAGCGAGATGGCGCTCACGGCGGACCATCTCATCGTGATCGGCCGGGGGCAGCTGCTCTCCGACATGCCGGTGAAGCAGTTCATCTCGGCGAACTCGGCGGACTTCGCCCGGGTCCGCACCCCGGAGGGCGAGCCCGCGCTGCGGGACAAGCTGTCGGGCGTGCTCGTCGAGGCCGGCGGCCGGGTGCTGTCCGAGCCGGACGGGGCGCTGCGGGTCACCGGCCTGCCGCTGCCGAGGATCAGCGACCTGGCGCACGGGGCGGACGTACGGCTCTGGGAGCTGTCCCCGCACCAGGCCTCGCTGGAGGAGGCGTACATGCGCCTCACGCAGGGCGCGGTGGACTACCGCTCGACCGACGACAAGCTGGCCCACCTCCAGGCCCCGCCGCAGCCGGGGCAGCCGGGGTACGGGATGCCGCCGGGCCCGTCGGCCCCGGCGGACGCGCCGCAGCAGGGCTGGTACGCCCCGCCGCCGCCCGGACAGAACCCGTACGCCGCCCCGCAGCCCCCGGCGGCCCCCGCGGCCCCGGCACCGGCCGCGGCGCCGCGGCCGAGCCTCCAGAAGAAGCCGAGCGACACCACCGAGGACGCCCGATGACCGCCCCCACGCCGACCCCGACGCCCGCCCCGCCGTACGGCTACGTCTCCCCCATCCCGGTCCGCCGGGCGCACCTCGGGGACGCGCTCGCCTCGGAGTGGACGAAGATCCGCTCGGTGCGGTCGACGGTGTGGACGCTGGGCACGATGGTCCTGCTGATGCTGGTGATCGGCCTGGGCGTGGGCGCGGTCGCCGCCTCCGAGGGCGGGGGCATGAGCGAGGACTCCGCGCTGCCGCTGGGCTTCTTCGGGATGCTGCCGGCTTCGATCTGCGTGATCACGCTGGGCGTGCTGACGATCTCCTCCGAGTACGGCACAGGCATGATCCGGACGACGCTGACGGCGTGCCCGAGCCGGTCCCGGGTGCTCACGGCGAAGGCGATCGTCTTCTTCCTGCTGGTCTTCACGGTGACCCTGGTGGTGGCCTTCGGGGTGGCGACGGCGCAGGTGGCGATGGTGGACGCGGCGGAGCCGACGGGCGCCGAGTGGGCGCGGGCCACGGTCGGCGCGGCCGGCTTCATGGCGCTGCTCGGCCTGCTGTCGATGGCGGTCGGGGCCCTGGTGCGGCACTCGGCCGGCGCGATCACGGTGATGATCGGCGTGCTGCTGCTGCCGCTGGTGGCGGCGCTCTTCATGTTCTCGCCCGCCCTGAAGGGGCTCCAGGAGGCGCTCTTCACCTACTCGGTGCCCTCGCAGCTGATCTCGCTGTACAGCGCGCGGCCGCCGTTCGGTGACAGCGGCCCGGCGGGCTGGGAGACGCTGCTGATCCTGGCCGGGGCCACCGCCGTGGGGCTGGGCGGCGCGTTCGCGCTGCTGAACAAGCGGGACGTCTGAGCGGGCGGTCCGTCCTCAGTACTTCGGCGCGTTGCGGGACCGCTGCACCCGGGTGGTGCGGCGGTCCTTCGCGCTCCAGCAGGCCTTGTGCCAGTGGCGGCGGTCGTCGACGCCGCCGTACTCGGGCCAGGCGACGACGTGCGGGGCGCCGCCCGGGATCTCCTGGTCGCAGCCGGGGCAGCGGTAGCGCTTGCCCGGGGAGCTGGCGCCGGCGACCAGGCGGACGTACCACTCCTCGCCCTGCCAGGTCTCGGTGCGCTGCGAGCCGCCGTACCGGTCGTCGCGGTCGTCCTGCGCCGCTCCGGCGCCTCGGCGGGAGCGGTTGTGACGCGGGGACACAGCACACCTCACTGGGTCGGGAACACGGACCGTTCCCTCCAGCCTACGGGCCGCGACGCGGTGCCCGGGTGCCCGGTCCCGGCCTCCGGGCCGAAAATCGCAAGAACTTCATGCGAGGCCGTTGCCTTTGGCACGTGTCAGACGTTGTTGCCGGTACGGGGTCCAGTGACGCGTCGGCCGTGAGGAGGCAGAAGACGATGCGGGTGGGAACGTTCGTTCTGGCGGCTCAGTTTCCGGGTCAGGGCCAGGGAGAGGCGCTGCACCGGGCGGTGCGGACCGCCGAGGTGGCCGAGGAGGCGGGCCTGGACGCGGTCTGGCTGGCCGAGCACCACTTCGTGCCGTACGGCGTCTGCCCCTCGGCGGTGACGCTGGCGGCGCTGCTCCTGGGCCGCACCCGGCGGCTGCGGGTGGGGACGGCGGTGAGCGTGCTGCCGAGCGTCCACCCGGTCGCCCTCGGCGAGCAGGCGGCGCTGCTGCACATCGCCTCCGGCGGCAGGTTCACCCTCGGGGTCGGGCGCGGCGGGCCGTGGGTGGACCTGGAGGTGTTCGGGGCGGGCCTGGAGGCGTACGAGCGCGGCTTCCCCGAAGCCCTCGACCTGCTCCTGCGCTGGCTGACCGAGCCCCGGGTGGGCGCCTCGGGCGAGCGGTTCTCCTTCCGCGAGGTGGCGGTGGTGCCCCGGGCCGACGAGCTGATCGGCGGCGAGGCCGCGCCGGAGGTGATCGTGGCCTGCACCTCGCCGAAGAGCGTGCGGCTGGCCGCCGAGCGCGGGCTGCCGATGCTCCTCGGCATGCACTGCGGCGACGAGGAGAAGGCGGAGGCGACCGCGGCCTGGGCGCGCTGGGCGCGGGAGGCGGGGCGGGACCCCGACGAGGTCGCGCGGATCGGAGCCGGCCACGTCTCCGCGGGCGTGGCGCAGCTCGCGGACCGGACCGGGGACGCGGTGGAGACCCTGGTGAAGGCGATGCCGGGCTGGCTGAAGCAGGGTCTGGACGCGCATGTGACGGTGGACGGCCGGCACCGGGCGATGCGGGACCCGGTGGCGTACACCGAGCTGCTCTGCTCGCTGCATCCGGTCGGCACCCCGTCGCTCGCGGCGGACCGGCTCGCGGCGACCGCCGAGCGCACCGGCATCACCCGCTTCGCGCTGCTCGCCGAGGGTTCGGGCGACCTCGCGGCGACCGAGGAGAACCTGCGGCGCCTCGGTGCCGAGGTCCTCCCCCGGCTGGCCTGAGCGCCGGAACCCGCCGCCGCCCCGGCGTCCCCGCGAGACGGTGCGTGTCGGCACGCACCGATCGCGGATCGCGCGACGCGGAGCGGCGGCGTTCGAGTCCCGGCGGTTCCCGGTGACGACGGTCGGGCCTCAGCAGTCGCGGAGCTCGGGCGACTGGTTGAGCAGCTGGGCCCGTACGGAGGTGAAGCGGGCGAGCCGCTCGTCCACCGCCGGGTCCTGCGGGAAGACCGCCACCCGGTGGCAGTTCTGGAAGGCCAGACGCACTCCGAAGTGCCGCTGGAGCGCGCCGCGGATCGCGTCGCTCGCCAGCGCGCGCAGCAGCTGACCACGTGCCTGCTCGTTCGGCGGCGGCGTCTGGTTGTCGGCGAACTCTCCGCCTTCCACCTCCAGCTGGGCCACCAGAGAACTGATCATCTCCCACGCGAAGGGCAGGGAGGTCCGGACGCAGTCGACGAAGGCGGCTTCGTCGACCTCGCCTCGCTCGGCCTGTTCCAACAGTGCCGGTGAGACGTCGAGCGACATGGGTTCTCCTCTCGCGACCCCGCGGACGGGGTCTGTGCGGGCAGGGCCGAAGGCCGACGTACGCCACGCAGCGTGCACGGACGACGACCTCCAGCGTCCACGGTAAGCGCGTGGTGCTGCCCGCACCAGGAGAATGGGCACACAACAGGCCGATAACCGACGGGTGTTCGGCTCATGCCGATGCCCGAATCGCGTAGAAGGGCGCTCCTCTTGTAGCGTTGCCGACCATGCGTCTCGTCATTGCCCGTTGCTCCGTGGACTACGCGGGCCGGCTCACGGCCCACCTGCCCTCCGCCCCCCGTCTGATCCTGATCAAGGCCGACGGCAGCGTCTCGATCCACGCGGACGACCGGGCGTACAAACCGCTCAACTGGATGTCCCCGCCGTGCACGCTCAAGGAGGGCGCCGACGGCGACGCGGGCGTCTGGACCGTGATCAACAAAGCGGGCGAGAAACTGATCATCACGATGGAGGAGATCCTCCACGACTCGTCCCACGAACTGGGCGTCGACCCGGGTCTGATCAAGGACGGCGTCGAGGCGCACCTCCAGGAGCTGCTCGCCGACCGCATCGAGACGCTGGGCGACGGGTGGACGCTGATCCGCCGCGAGTACCCGACGGCGATCGGCCCCGTCGACATCCTCTGCCGGGACGCGGACGGCGCGACGGTCGCGGTCGAGATCAAGCGGCGCGGCGAGATCGACGGCGTCGAGCAGCTGACCCGCTATCTGGAACTGCTCAACCGCGACCCGCACCTCGCCCCGGTGAAGGGCGTCTTCGCGGCGCAGGAGATCAAGCCGCAGGCGCGGGTCCTGGCCACGGACCGCGGGATCGGCTGCGTGGTCCTCGACTACGACGCCCTGCGCGGCATCGAGGACGACAAGCTGCGGCTGTTCTAGACGGTACGGCCGAGGGGACGGCCCCGGGCGCGACGAGCGCCCGGGGCCGTCCCCTTTCCGCGTGCCCTCAGCCCTCGGCGGGCGGCTCGGAGGCGCTGCTGGAGCCGGCGGCCTCGCTGGTGGTCGTGCCGGTCGGATCGGGGGCCGTCGTGGTCGGCGGCGGGGTGGTCGGCGGCGCCGTCGTGTACGGCGGCGTCGAGGTCGGCGGCGGCTCGGACGTGGTCGTCGAGGTCACCGGCGGCTGCGTCGTGGTCCGGGTCGGCCCGGGACGCGTGCTCGTCGGTCTCGATGTCGTCGTCGGCGCACCGGTCGTCGCCGGGGCGCTCGTCGTCGACGGGTCCGGTGTGCCGGAGGAGGAGGTCGACGGGGAGCCGGTCGCCGAGGGGTCCGTGGCGGTCGACGAGGGGGTCGCGCCGGAGGTGGTGGGACCGGGCGAGCCGGAGGCGGTCGGCGTGCCGGTCGCGGCCGGGTCGGCGCCGGGCTCGTCGTCGGCGGGGGCGCCGTCGTCGGTGTCCGGCAGCTCGTCGCCGTCCGGGTCGGCGGTGCTGTCCGTGCTGACGGTGCCGGAGGTCGGGGCGTCGTCGTTGCCGGAGGTGGCGCCGAGGGTGACGACCGTGCCGAGGACGGCGACGAGGAGCGCCCCGGCGCCGACGGCGGCGAGGTTGCGCCGGGTGCCGTCGAGGATGACCGCCTTGAGGCCCTTGCGGGCCGGCTCGGCCGGGGCGGCGGGGCGGGCGGGGACCGCGGGGCCCCTGTCGGCGAAGTCCGCGTGGTCGGGGAAGGCCGGGAGGGCGGGCGGGGTGACGCCCGCGGTCGTCGCGACCGGCGGCAGCACCTCGGTCGCCGGCTCGGCGGGCGTCCGCGGGACCGGGGCCGTGGTCCGCACGGCGGCGGGCAGGCCGCGGGCCGGCGAGTCGGCACGGGCCGGCAGGGCGGCCGTCGCGGGCTCCCGCTCGCGGCCGAGGTCGGCGACGAGGGCGAGGGCCCGGCGGCCGGCGACGGTGCCGCGTTTGTCGGCGAGGGCGCCGCGCAGCCCGATGGAGGCCTCCAGCTCGGCGCGGGCGCGGGCGAGGCTGCCGCCGCAGATCGCCAGGATGCCGAGCTCGTGGTGGAAGTACGCCTCCTCGGCGACGTCCCCGGCGAGCCGGGCTGCCTCCTGGCCGGCGCGCAGGGCCCGCTCCCAGGCGCCCCAGTGGAGGCCCGCGGCGAAGGCGGGGGCGGCGGCGCGGGCGAGGGCGACGGCGGTGGCGCGCCGTTCGGCGGCCTCCTCGCCGGCGCCGTCCCCGAGGAGGCCGCCGAGCGCGGCGAGCAGGGCGTCGGACTCGGCGGCGGCCCGCTCGGGGCCCACGGAGGGGTGGCCGGCCCACCAGGCGTAGTGCTGGGCGGCGGTGTGGAGGCGGTCGGCGGCGTCGTGGCCGTAGCCGTGGGCGAGGAGCTGGGTGAGGACGCCGCCGGCGAGCCGGTGCCGGCCGCCGACGGGGCTGAGGAGCCCGCAGGCGCGCAGCTCGCCGAGGGCGGCGTCGGCGTGGGTGTCGCCGACGAGCGCGGGGAGGTGGGCGTGGTGCGGGAGTTCGCCGCCGAGGGCGACGGCGAAGCGGAGGGTGGTCTGGGCGGAGCGGCTGAGCCGGGAGGCGAGCAGCGCGGCGGGGGCGGCGCCCTCGCCGAGGCTGGGCAGCGGCACCTCGTGGAGCTCGACGTCCGGGTTCTCGTACGGGTCGGGGGCGGGCGCGGGGCCCGGCCCCGGGGCCGTACCGGACGGGCCGAAGGCCTCCTCCAGGGCGCCGAAGGCGTCGAACTCGGCAGGGGTGACGCGCAGCCGGTCGCGCTGTCGGAGCAGGGCGCCGGCCTGGACGAAGCGGAGCGGCAGCCCCTCGGACTCGAACCAGAGGTCGCCGGCCCAGTTGGCCTCCTCCTCGGTGAGGCGGCGGCCGACGGCGGCCTCCAGGAGGGCGAGGGAGGCGGCACGGCCGAGGCCCGGCAGGGCTACCTCCTCGATCCGCGCCTCGGCCGAGGGGGCGGGGACGTGGGGGGCGGCGGCGAGGAGGAAGGCGCACTCGGGGGCGGCGGCGAGGAGTTCGTCGAGGGCGGCGCCGCCGAACTCCAGGTCGTCGACGACGACGACGGCGCCGACGGTGGCGAGGTCGTCGCGCAGGCCGTCGCGGTCGGGCCGGTGGCCGGGGGCGTGGAGGACGGCGGCGCGCAGCTCGTGGAGGAGTTCCCCGCCGGTGCGGTGACGGCCGGAGAGGCGGACGACGCCGTCGGGGGCGAGGCCGGCGCAGTCGGCGGCGACGACGTCGAGGAGGGCGGTGCGGCCGGCGCCGTCGGGGCCGGTGAGGAGGGCGGAGCGGCCGCGGGTCAGGATCTCGGTGAGCCGGGCGCGCTGCTCCTCGCGTTCGAGGAGGGGGAGTTCGGGGGCGGCGGGGCCGGGCGGCACGGGCGCGGCGGCGGCGCGGGCGGCCTCGGCACGCTCCTCGGGGGTGCGGCGGCGGGCCCGCGGGGGCGTCTCGCCGGGCGGGCAGGGCTCGATCTCGCTGCCGTCGACGGGGTTGACGGTGAGGAGCAGCCCTCCGGAGACGATCCGGGTGACGCGGGCGCGGGCGGGCGCCGCGGCGGTGCGGTCGGGCAGGGCGGCGGGCGGGGCGGGGCGGGCGTCCTCGGCCGCGGTGTCGTGACCGGACTCGTCCGGCCCCCGGTGTATCGGGTCCATGGTCAAAGCCCCCAAGAGCGGTGGTGCGGAGCCCGCCGGGTGGGTCCGTCGTCGGGTGCGGGCGACCGAACCCTAGACGGTCGCCGGGCGCCCGGGAACAGCCGGGGTGCCGTGGAGACCAAGACGTCACGGTCTTGTGAGGATTGAGCGTGACGCCTGTTTCGCACAGCGGCTTCACAGACGGCGGGGCGGCGGTCGTCCGCCGGCCGCCCGCGCGCCGTCCGCTCAGACCCGGGGCAGGGACTCCACGACGAGGCCGCCCTCGATGGCGAGGATGCGGTGGAGGCGGGTGGCGACGAGGAGCCGCTGCATCTGCGGCGGCACCCCGCGCAGGACGAGCCGGCGGCCGCAGCGGCCGGCCCGTCGGTGGGCGCCCATGATCACGCCGAGGCCGGTGGCGTCCCACGAGTCGAGTCCGGTCAGGTCGAGCACGAGGTCGCCGACTCCGTCGTCGACGGCCGTGTGCAGGACCGTACGGGCGTCCGCCGCGCTCCGGACGTCGAGGCGCCCCCCGACGACCAGCTCGGCATGGTCGCCCCTGATGTGCATAGTCGCTCCCCGGGAATGCTCCGTCTTCGCAAACAACTGACTGCCGCCTCGGCAGATACGTTGCGCCTTGTCGTCGAACCGATACCTGAATTCACTCCATGGAGTGAGGCCGTGTGGCGGGTACGGCTCAGTAGCTGTAGAAGCCCTGCCCGCTCTTGCGGCCGATGTCACCCGCGTCCACCATCCGGCGCATCAGCTCCGGCGGCGCGAACTTCTCGTCCTGGGACTCCGTGTAGATGTTGCTCGTGGCGTTCACCAGGATGTCGACGCCGGTCAGGTCCGCGGTGGCGAGCGGGCCCATCGCGTGGCCGAAGCCCAGCTTGCAGGCGATGTCGATGTCCTCGGCGGTCGCGACGCCCGACTCGTACAGCTTGGCGGCCTCGACGACGAGGGCGGAGATCAGGCGGGTGGTGACGAAGCCGGCGACGTCGCGGTTGACGACGATGCAGGTCTTGCCGACCGACTCGGCGAAGGAGCGGGCGGCGGCGAGGGTCCCGTCGCTGGTCTTGTAGCCGCGGACGAGCTCGACGAGCTGCATCATCGGGACCGGCGAGAAGAAGTGGACGCCGACGACGGCCTCGGGGCGCTCCGTCACCGCGGCGATCTTGGTGATCGGGATGGCGGAGGTGTTGGAGGCGAGGACCGCGCCGTCCTTGGCGATCTTGTCGAGGGAGCGGAAGATCTCGTGCTTGACCTCGATCTTCTCGAAGACGGCCTCGACGACGACGTCGGCGTCGGCGACCGCGTCGAGCTCCGTGGTGGCGGTGATGCGGCCGAGGGCGGCCTCCGCGTCGGCGGCGTCCAGCCTGCCCTTCGCGACGAACTTCTCGTACGAGGCCTTGATGCCGTCGGTGCCGCGGGTCAGCGCGGCGTCGGTGACGTCCCGCAGGACCACGTCCCAGCCTGCCTGCGCGGAGACCTGCGCGATGCCGGATCCCATGAGTCCGGCCCCGATGACGGCGAGCTTCCCAGCCACGTATTCCACCCCTCTGCACCTGTTCACTTCTGGCTCTCTCCGGCGGAGATTAGCGGGCCGGAAGCGCCGTGTGACCGTGAAGTAATGCGCGTCACGCTCTCTTTGACGGACGTCACACTCGCGACAGGCCCGGGGGGCGGGGGCGTCACTAGGCTGGGACCATGGTCAATCTGACGCGCATCTACACCCGCACCGGCGACCGGGGCACGACGGCCCTGGGCGACATGAGCCGCACCGCCAAGACCGACCTCAGGATCGCGGCCTACGCGGACGCCAACGAGGCCAACGCCGTCATCGGCACGGCGCTCGCCCTCGGCCACCTGGACGAGGAGGTCGTCACGGTCCTCACCCGCGTCCAGAACGACCTCTTCGACGTCGGCGCCGACCTCGCGACGCCGGTGGTCGAGAACCCCGAATACCCGCCGCTGCGGGTGGAGCAGCACTACGTGGACAAGCTGGAGGCGGACTGCGACCGCTTCCTGGAGGAGCTGGAGAAGCTGCGCTCCTTCATCCTGCCCGGCGGCACGCCCGGCGCGGCGCTGCTGCACCAGGCGTGCACGGTGGTCCGCCGGGCCGAGCGCTCGACGTGGGCGGCCCTGGAGGTCCACGGCGAGACGATGAACCCGCTCACGGCCACGTACCTCAACCGCCTGTCAGACCTGCTCTTCATCCTTGCGCGGGTGGCCAACAAGGAGGTCGGGGACGTGCTCTGGGTCCCGGGCGGGGAGCGCTGAGGCCTTCTCCGCGCCGCCTTCGGAGGCCTTCTCCGCGCCGCCCTCCGGGGCCTTCTTCGGCCAGACGGAGTAGCTGAGGGCGATCAGGCCGTGGATGCCGACGGCGCGCCAGACGCCGGCGATCGAGGCCTCCAGCTTCGCGGTGTCGCCGGCGTCGCCGACGTACCAGACGGCGGCGAGGAGCAGCGCGGAGGCGACGGAGCCGGCGATGAGCGTGCCGAGCCAGATCGCGCCCTCGTGGCGGGCGCGGGCCATGCCGTAGCGGGGCGGCTTCGCGGGCGGCGGGGCGCCGCCGAAGCGGTGCGCGGCGTGGCCGTCGAGCCACTTCACGGTGCGGTGCCCGTGCCCGACGGTGTAGCCGATGTAGATCGCGGCGAGCCCGTGCCGCCAGCTGGGCTCGGCGCCGTTCTTGAGGTCGATCGCGGAGACGACCAGGAGCAGGACCTCCAGGAGCGGCTCGCACAGCAGCAGCCCCGCGCCCAGTCTCGGCATGCGCAGCAGGTAGCGGGCGCCGAGGCCGGCGGCCAGCAGGACCCAGAACCCCACTTCGCAGACCACGATCATCGTGACGATCACCGGTTTCCCCTTTCCTTCCCCCGTCGGGTCCTTCCCAGCGTCCCGTGCGGGAGGGCCGGCTTCGTCGTCGCCGGTGAGGAAACCCGCCTACATCCTTCGACGGAGGCGCGGGCGGGCACGGATCGGCCCGGACGTCGACGTCCGGGGGCCCCGGGGCGTGTTGGATGGGTACGTGATCCTCCCCCGCCCGGCTCTTCCCCGCCCGCACCGCCACGACGTGCTCATCGCCCTCGCCGGCCTCTCCGTCGGCGTGCTGCTCTGGTCGTACGGGCTGTACACCACCGGCGACCGGGTCTTCGACCAGCGCGGGGCGGCGCTCGTCCCGCTGGCGGTGATGGCCGGGGCGGAGGCGCTGCGCCGGGCGGCCCCGCAGACCGCGCTGCTCCTGGGCACGTCGGCCATCGTCGGCGACCAGTTCACCAACGGGAACCTGGCCACGGTCCTGATGTTCACGGACGTCGTCTACGCGGCGGTCGTCTACGGCACCCCGGCGCAGGCCCGCCGCGTCCCGTACACGACGGCGCTGGTCACGGTCGCCACCACGGTGGCGTTCCTGGTCTGGTGGCAGAACGCGATCGCGCTGCTCGTCGGCGTCATCACCGGCATGATCTCCTTCCTGCCGGCCGTCACCGGTTCGATCGTGCGCAACCACCGGGAGGCGGCGGAGGCCGCCCGGCTGCGCGCCGAACAGACCGCGCTGCTGGCCGAGATGGACCGGACGCAGGCGGTGGCGGCGGAGCGGGCGCGGATGGCGCGGGAGCTGCACGACGTGGTGGCCAACCACCTGTCGGCGATCGCGATCCACTCGACGGCGGCGCTCTCCCTCGACGATCCCGGCACCACCCGGCAGGCGCTGACGGTGATCCGGGAGAACAGCGTGGCGGGGCTCGCGGAGATGCGGCGGCTGATCGGGCTGCTCCGGGAGAGCGGCGCGGAGACCGAGCCGGCGGCGACGGCCTCGCTCGCGGGGCTGGACGCCCTGGTGGCGCAGGCGGGCGCCAACGGCGCGGCGAGCGGGCTGCGTTTCGTCCTGGACGACGCCCGGCGGGACGGCCCCGGGCTTCCGGCGCCGGTGGAGCTGGCCGCGTACCGGATCGTGCAGGAGGCGCTGACGAACGCGCTCAAGCACGCGGTGCCCGGCGAGGTGCGGGTGGCGCTCGCCCGGGCGGACGGGGCGCTGCGGGTGACGGTGACGAGCCCGTACGGGGAGCGGGCGGGGCCGCGCGCGCCGGGCTCGGGGGCGGGGCTCGTGGGGATGCGGGAGCGGGTGGCGCTGCTGGACGGGACGCTGGAGGCCGGTCCGGTGGCGGTGGGCGGGGGTGCCGAGGTGTGGCGGGTGCGGGCGGAGCTGCCCGTGGGAGCGGGCGAGGAGGAGCGGGCATGACGGTGCGGGTGGTGGTGGCCGAGGACCAGAGCGCGGTACGGGCCGGGCTCGTGCTGATCCTGGGCAGCGCGCCGGACATCGAGGTGGTCGGGGAGGCGGAGGACGGCGAGCGGGCGGTGGAGCTGGCCCGGGAGCTGCGTCCCGATCTGGTGCTGATGGACGTGCAGATGCCCCGGATGGACGGGGTGACGGCGACCCGGCAGGTGGTGGCCGAGGGTCTCGCGGACGTGCTGGTGCTGACCACCTTCGATCTCGACGAGTACGTCTTCGGGGCGCTGCGCGCGGGAGCCTCGGGCTTCCTGCTGAAGAACGCGGACGCGCGGGAGCTGATCGAGGCGGTGCGGACGGTGGCGCGGGGCGAGGGGCTGATCGCGCCGGCGGTGACGCGGCGGCTGATCGCCGAGTTCGCCTCCCCGGCCCCGCCGGTCCGGAGGGATCCCGCGGTCCTCGACGGGCTGACGCCCCGGGAGCGGGAGGTGCTGTCGGCGCTGGGCGCGGGGCTGTCGAACGCGGAGGTCGCGGCACGCCTCGACATGGCGGAGGCGACGGTGAAGACCCACGTCAGCAAGGTGCTGGGGAAGCTGGGGCTGCGGAGCCGGGTCCAAGCGGCGGTGCTGGCAAGGGAGTTGGATCTCTGAGGGGACGGATCCGACGTTGGTCTGGACCTCTTGACGATTGGTCCAGACCTTCCTACGCTCGCGGGGCGCGCGCAACTCTCCACGGACCACCCCCACCCCGAACGTCCGCTACTTGAGGAGCACCGTTGAGCACTCAAGCACCGACGCGCCGAAGAGGCTTCAAGGCGAAGGCCGCCGCCGGCCTCACCGCCCTGGCCCTCCCCCTCGCCGCGATGGTCGGCCTCGCCTCCCCCGCGGAGGCCGCCACCTCGGTCACCGCGACCTATACCAAGACCCAGGACTGGGGCACCGGTTTCGGCGCCAACTGGACCATCAAGAACACCGGCACCACCACCATCTCCTCCTGGAACCTGGAGTGGGACTACCCCTCCGGCACCAAGGTCACCTCCGCGTGGGACGCCACCGTCACCAACAGCGGCGACCACTGGACCGCCAAGAACGTCGGCTGGAACGGCACCCTGGCCCCCGGAGCCTCCGTCTCCTTCGGCTACAACGGCACCGGCTCCGGCGCCCCCTCCGGCTGCAAGATCAACGGCGCCTCCTGCGACGGCACCCAGCAGCCCGGCGACAACCCGCCCTCGGCCCCCGGCACCCCGACCGCCTCGAACGTCACCGACACCTCGGTGAAGCTCAGCTGGGGCGCGGCCACCGACGACAAGGGCGTCAAGAACTACGACGTCCTGCGCGACGGCACCAAGGTCACCACCACCACGGGCCTGACCTACACCGACCAGGGCCTCAACCCCGGCACCGACTACAGCTACACCGTCGTCGCCCGCGACACCGCCGACCAGACCGGCCCGTCCGCCGGCCCCGTCGCGGTCCGCACCACCGGCGGAGGCGGCGGCCAGCCCGTCCCGAACGCCGTGAAGCTGGGCTACTTCACCAACTGGGGCGTCTACGGCCGCAACTACCACGTGAAGAACATCGTGACCTCGGGCTCCGCGTCCAAGATCACGCACATCAACTACGCCTTCGGCAACGTGCAGAACGGCAAGTGCACCATCGGCGACGCCTACGCCGACTACGACAAGGCCTACACCGCCGACCAGTCCGTCGACGGCGTCGCCGACACCTGGGACCAGCCGCTGCGCGGCAACTTCAACCAGCTGCGCAAGCTGAAGAAGGCCTACCCGAACATCAAGGTCCTCTGGTCCTTCGGCGGCTGGACCTGGTCCGGCGGCTTCGGCCAGGCCGTCCAGAACCCGGCCGCCTTCGCGCAGTCCTGCTACGACCTCGTCGAGGACCCGCGCTGGGCCGACGTCTTCGACGGCATCGACCTGGACTGGGAGTACCCGAACGCCTGCGGTCTCACCTGTGACACCAGCGGCCCCGCGTCCTTCAAGAACATGATGCAGGCCATGCGCGCCAAGTTCGGCGCCGGCAACCTCGTCACCGCGGCCGTCACGGCCGACGCCTCCGCCGGCGGCAAGATCGACGCCGCCGACTACGCGGGCGCCGCGCCGTACTACGACTGGCTCAACGTGATGACGTACGACTTCTTCGGCGCCTGGGCGGCGAAGGGCCCGACGGCCCCGCACTCCCCGCTGACCTCGTACGCCGGCATCCCGCAGGCGGGCTTCAACTCCGCCGAGGCGATCGCCAAGTTCAAGGCCAAGGGCGTCCCGGCCTCCAAGCTGCTGCTCGGCATCGGCTTCTACGGCCGCGGCTGGACCGGCGTCACCCAGTCCGCCCCCGGCGGCACGGCGACCGGCCCGGCGCAGGGCACCTACGAGCAGGGCATCGAGGACTACAAGGTCCTCAAGGCCTCCTGCCCGGCCAACGGCACCGTCGCCGGCACCGCCTACGCCCACTGCGGCACCAACTGGTGGAGCTACGACACCCCCGCCACCGTCACCTCCAAGATGAACTGGGCCAAGAACCAGGGCCTCGGCGGCGCGTTCTTCTGGGAGTTCAGCGGTGACACCACCAACGGCGAGCTGGTCTCCGCGATCAACGGCGGCCTGAGCTAGCAGCCGTCGGTACGACGAAGCGGGGGACGGTGCAGCACACCGTCCCCCGCTTCCGTACGTGCGGAACGACTACGCGACGTTCACCCTCTGCCCTGGAGGCGCCGCCTCCAGCCAGGCCATGAACCCCGTCCGGGCGTCCTCGCTCATCGCGAGTTCGAGCCGGACGCCGTTGTACATGCAGGGCTGGATCACCGAGTCGGACAGGAGCGCGAGCTCCTCCTCGCCCTCCGGCATCCGGCGCTCCAGGGCCACGATGGCCGAACGCTCCAGGAAACGACGCGGCCGGGGCGCGTACGAGAAGACCCGGAACCAGGCGATCTCGTCACCGCTGTACCGGGCCACCCCGTACACCCAGCCCTTGCCGGACAGGTCCGGCTCCTCCGGGACGTCCCAGCGCAGCGAACAGTCGAAGGTGCCGCCGGCACGCTGGATCAGCCGCCGGCGCAAGCCGAAGACGAAGAGCCCGATCAACACCAGTGCGACGACCAGGCCGCACACGAGCAGCGCGAGGAACATCTTCACCGACCTCCTCGCCGCGTCCCGTGACCGGCGCCGCCGGCCTCACGAATACCACCTGCATCTGCATCGCCTCAGCCGCGGCACGGTCTGGAACATTCCAGCCGTGCCGCGGCTGAGGGCACTACTCTTCGGTATCCGGTCCGTTAGCGGACCGCTACCGCGCGCAGCCGGACCTCGGCGCGCCGCTCGGCGGCGGCGTCCTCGTCCGACTTGGCACGCTCCAGCGCGCGCTCGGCACGCTGGGCGTCGATCTCGTCCGCCAGCTCGGCGATCTCCGCGAGCAGCGACAGCTTGTCGTCGGCGAAGGAGATGAAGCCGCCGTGGACGGCGGCCACGACGGTGGCGCCCTCGCTCGTGCGGATGGTCACCGGGCCCGACTCCAGCACACCGAGCAGCGGCTGGTGACCGGGCATGACGCCGATGTCGCCGGAGGTGGTACGCGCGATGACCAGGGTGGCCTCGCCGGACCAGACACTCCGGTCCGCGGCGACCAGCTCGACGTGCAGCTCAGCAGCCAAGGGTGGGCTCCTCGGTTCACCACCCGGCGGTGCTGCCGGGTGTTGGGATCAATTCTAAGGGGCGTGGAGAGGGGGGCGGGAACGGCTCCCGCCCCCCTCGGGCGAGCACGGGGCTCAGGAGACGCCGAGCTCCTTGGCGTTCTTCTTGAGGTCCTCGAGACCACCACACATGAAGAAGGCCTGCTCCGGGAAGTGGTCGAACTCACCGTCGCAGATCGCGTTGAACGCGGCGATCGACTCGTCCAGCGGGACGTCCGAACCGTCCACACCGGTGAACTGCTTGGCGGCGTGGGTGTTCTGCGACAGGAAGCGCTCGACACGGCGCGCACGGTGCACGACGAGCTTGTCCTCCTCGCTGAGCTCGTCGATACCGAGGATCGCGATGATGTCCTGGAGGTCCTTGTACTTCTGCAGGATGCCCTTGACGCGCATGGCGGCGTCGTAGTGGTCCTGCGCGATGTAACGCGGGTCCAGGATCCGGGACGTGGAGTCCAGCGGGTCCACGGCCGGGTAGATGCCCTTCTCGGAGATCGGACGGGAGAGAACCGTCGTCGCGTCGAGGTGGGCGAAGGTGGTCGCCGGCGCCGGGTCGGTGAGGTCGTCGGCGGGGACGTAGATCGCCTGCATCGAGGTGATCGAGTGACCACGGGTCGAGGTGATGCGCTCCTGGAGGAGACCCATCTCGTCGGCCAGGTTCGGCTGGTAGCCCACCGCGGAGGGCATGCGGCCGAGCAGGGTCGACACCTCGGAACCGGCCTGGGTGAAGCGGAAGATGTTGTCGATGAAGAACAGCACGTCCTGCTTCTGCACATCGCGGAAGTACTCCGCCATGGTCAGACCGGCCAGGGCCACACGGAGACGGGTGCCCGGGGGCTCGTCCATCTGGCCGAAGACCAGGGCGGTCTTGTCCAGAACGCCGGACTCCTCCATCTCCTGGATGAGGTCGTTGCCCTCACGGGTGCGCTCGCCGACACCGGCGAACACGGAGACACCGTCGTGCAGCTTCGCCACACGCATGATCATTTCCTGGATCAGAACGGTCTTGCCGACACCGGCACCACCGAACAGACCGATCTTTCCACCCTTGACGTACGGGGTGAGGAGGTCGACGACCTTCAGGCCGGTCTCGAACATCTCGGTCTTCGACTCGAGCTGGTCGAACGCCGGGGCCTTGCGGTGGATGGACCAGCGCTCGCTGACCTCCGACTCCGCCTCGGGCTCGTTCAGGATCTGACCCAGCGTGTTGAACACGCGGCCCTTGGTGACGTCACCGACGGGCACGGTGATGCCGTCGCCGGTGTCCACCACGGGGGCCTGGCGGACCAGGCCGTCGGTGGGCTGCATGGAGATGGCGCGGACGACGCCGTCGCCGAGGTGCTGCGCGACCTCGAGCGTCAGGGTCTTCTTGGCGCCGTCCTCGGCCGGGTCGGCGACCTCGACGTGGAGGGCGTTGTAGATCTCCGGCATCGCGTCGACGGGGAACTCCACGTCGACGACCGGGCCGATGACCCGGGCGACGCGGCCCGTGGCGGCGGCCGTCTCAACAGTGGTCGTCATTACTTGTCACTCCCCGCGGTCGCGTCGGCCAGGGCTGCGGTGCCACCGACGATCTCGCTGATTTCCTGGGTGATTTCGGCCTGGCGGGCCGCGTTGGCAAGTCGGGAGAGGTTGTTGATCAAGTCTCCCGCGTTGTCGGTCGCCGACTTCATCGCGCGCCGCGTCGCGGCGTGCTTCGACGCCGACGACTGGAGCAGCGCGTTGTAGATGCGGCTCTCGACGTAGCGCGGCAGAAGGGCGTCCAGGACGTCCTCCGCCGACGGCTCGAAGTCGTACAGCGGGCGGAGCGTGTCCGACTCGCCGGCCTCCTTCGCGACCTCGTCGAGGCTGAGGGGCAGCAGCCGGGCCTCGACCGCCGTCTGCGTCATCATCGAGACGAACTCGGTGTAGACGATGTGGAGCTCGTCCACACCACCCTCGGCCGTGTCCTTCTCGATCGCCTCGATCAGCGGCTCGCCGATCTTCTTGGCGTCCGCGTACGTCGGCTCGTCCGTGAAGCCGGCCCACGAGCCGGCCAGCTTGCGCTCACGGAAGTTGAAGTGCGCGATGCCACGGCGGCCGACGGCGTAGACGTCGACCTCCTTGCCCTCGCCCTCCAGGCGCTTGATGAGCTGCTCCGCCGCCTTGATGGCGTTGGAGTTGAAGGCGCCGGCCAGACCGCGGTCGCTCGCGAGGAGCAGGACCGCGGCACGGGTCGGGTTCTCGGCCTCCGTGGTCAGCGGGTGCTTGTCGTTCGCACCCGTGGCCACCGCGGTCACCGCGCGGGTGAGCTCGGTGGCGTACGGGGTCGAGGACTGCACCTTGCGCTGAGCCTTGACCACGCGCGAGGCGGCGATCATCTCCATCGCCTTGGTGATCTTCTTCGTCGCGGTGACGGATTTGATGCGACGCTTGTAGACCCGGAGCTGCGCTCCCATGAGTCAGGTCCCTTCCGTCGTCACTTCGAGACGTTGACGGCGGCAGGGGCGTCTTCGCCGAGCAGCTTGCCGTCAGAGGTCTCGAACTGCTTCTTGAACTCCGCGATGGCGTCGGCGACGGCCGTCAGGGTGTCGTCCGACATCTTCTTGCCCTCACGGATGGAGGTCATGAGACCGGAGTGGTTCTGGCGGAGGTACGCCAGGAGCTCGGCCTCGAAGCGACGGATGTCGGCGACCGGGACGTCGTCCATCTTGCCGGTGGTGCCGGCCCAGACGGAGACGACCTGGTTCTCGGTCGGCATCGGCTGGTACTGAGCCTGCTTGAGCAGCTCGACCATGCGCTGACCGCGCTCCAGCTGCGCCTTCGAGGCCGCGTCCAGGTCGGAACCGAAGGCCGCGAAGGCCTCCAGCTCACGGAACTGGGCGAGGTCCACGCGGAGGCGACCGGCGATCTGCTTCATGGCCGGGTGCTGGGCGGAGCCACCGACTCGGGAGACCGAGATACCGACGTTCAGGGCCGGGCGCTGGCCGGCGTTGAACAGGTCGGACTCCAGGAAGCACTGGCCGTCGGTGATGGAGATGACGTTGGTCGGGATGAACGCCGAGACGTCGTTCGCCTTGGTCTCGACGATCGGCAGACCGGTCATCGAGCCGGCACCCAGCTCGTCCGAGAGCTTGGCGCAACGCTCCAGGAGGCGGGAGTGCAGGTAGAAGACGTCACCCGGGTAGGCCTCACGGCCCGGCGGGCGGCGCAGCAGCAGCGACACGGCGCGGTAGGCGTCGGCCTGCTTCGACAGGTCGTCGAAGACGATCAGGACGTGCTTGCCCTGGTACATCCAGTGCTGGCCGATGGCCGAGCCGGTGTACGGGGCGAGGTACTTGAAGCCGGCCGGGTCGGACGCCGGGGCCGCGACGATCGTCGTGTACTCGAGCGCACCGGCCTCCTCCAGCGCGCCGCGCACGGACGCGATGGTGGAGCCCTTCTGGCCGACGGCGACGTAGATGCAGCGGACCTGCTTGTTCACGTCGCCCGAGCGCCAGTTGTCGCGCTGGTTGATGATCGTGTCGACGGCCAGGGCGGTCTTGCCCGTCTGGCGGTCGCCGATGATCAGCTGACGCTGACCACGGCCGACCGGGGTCATGGCGTCGACGGCCTTGTAGCCGGTCTCCATCGGCTCGTGCACCGACTTACGGGCCATGACGCCCGGGGCCTGCAGCTCGAGGGCGCGGCGGCCCTCGGTCGCGATCTCGCCGAGACCGTCGATCGGGTTGCCGAGCGGGTCGACGACGCGACCCAGGTATCCCTCACCGACGCCGACGGAGAGGACCTCGCCGGTGCGCTGCACCGACTGCCCCTCCTCGATGCCGCTGAACTCACCGAGAACGATCGCACCGATCTCGCGCTCTTCGAGGTTCAGCGCGAGACCGAGGGTGCCGTCCTCGAACTTCAGCAGCTCGTTCGCCATGGCCGAGGGAAGACCCTCGACCTTCGCGATGCCGTCACCGGCCAGGCTGACCGTGCCGACCTCCTCGCGCGAGGCCGCGTCCGGCTGGTACGACTGGACGAAGGTCTCCAGCGCGTCCCGGATCTCCTCCGGCCGGATCGTGAGCTCCGCCATCTGGGTTCCCTGCTCTCCTTGTTGGGCCCGAAGTTTCTTAAGGGGTCTGGGGGCCGACCCCCAGGAATCTTCTGCAATCTCTGCACGGCCCAACCGGGCCGCTGTGATGCGTGTTGTGTTGCCGGCGGCGTGAGCCGTCAGCCGGCCAGCCGCCGCTTCGCCTCGCCGAGGCGCTCGGAGACCGTGCCGTCGATGACCTCGTCGCCGACCCGCACCGAGATCCCGCCGAGGACCGCGGGGTCCACGTCCAGGTTCAGGTGCATCGCGCGGCCGTACAGCTTCGCCAGTACGGCGCCGAGGCGCTGCTTCTGCTGGTCGGACAGCGGCACCGCCGAGGTGACGACGGCGACCATCCGGTCCCGGCGCGCCGCGGCGAGCTTGGACAGGGACTCGAGTCCCACCTCCAGGCTACGTCCCCGGGGCTGGGTCACCAGACGGACGACCAGACGCTCGGTGGTGGCGTTGGCCTTGCCGCCGAGCAGCGTGCGCAGCAGCTCGCCCTTGGCGGCGGGCTTCGCGGTCTTGTCCGTCAGCGCCGAGCGGAGCTCGGTGCTGGAGGAGACGATCCGGCCGAAGCGGAACAGCTCGTCCTCGACGTTGTCGAGGGCTCCCGCCTTCTGCGCCGCGGTGAGGTCGGCGGTGTTCGCCAGCTCCTCGGCCGCGTCGACGAGGTCGCGGGAGCGCGACCAGCGGGACCGGACCATGCCGGACACCAGGTCGACGGTCTCGCCGCCCACCTGACCGGTCAGGAGTCGCTGCGCGAGCTCGGCCTTGGCCTCACCCGACTGGGCGGGGTCGGTCAGGACCCGGCGCAGCGACACCTCGCGGTCGAGCAGGACGGTGACCGAGGCCAGCTCGTCCGCGAGCTTCGTCGCGTCGACCGAGGTGTTGTCGGTCAGCGCGTCGAGTGCCTCGCGGGCGGCGGCCAGTGCCTCACGGCTCGCTCCGTTCATCGGACGGCCTCAGCCTTCTCCTCGAGCTCGTCGAGGAAGCGGTCGATCGTGCGGCTCTGGCGGGCGACGTCCTGGAGGGACTCGCCGACCAGCTTGCCGGCCAGGTCCGTGGCGAGCTTGCCGACGTCCTGACGCAGGGAGGAGGCGGCGGCCTTGCGGTCGGCCTCGATCTGCGTGTGACCGGCGGCGATGATCTCCTCGCGCTGGCGCTGGCCCTCCGCCTTCATCTCCTGGATGATCGCGGTGCCCTGCTCCGTCGCCTCCTGGCGGAGACGCGCGGCCTCGTGGCGGGCCTCGGCAAGCTGTGCCTTGTACTGCTCCAGCACACTCTGAGCCTCGATCTGGGCCGACTCGGCCTTCTCGATGCCACCCTCGATGGCCTCGCGGCGCTCGACCAGAACCTTGTTGATGTTCGGGAGGAGCTTCTTGGCGAGGAAGCCGAAGACGATGACGAAGGCGATCAGGCCGATGACGAGCTCGTCAAGATGCGGGAGGAGGGGGGGCTGGGGCTCCCCCTCGGCCGCAAGAAGCAGAGCGTTCACATCAGTGCCTTCCGTGAAAATGTGGCTGTCGTCGAGAAGCAGGCTTAGTAGACGAAGCCCATGACGATGCCGATGAGGGCGAGCGCCTCACAGAAGGCGAAACCCATGATCTGGTTGGTACGGATCAGGCCGGCCGCCTCGGGCTGGCGGGCGAGGGCCTGGGTGCCGTTACCGAAGATGATGCCGACGCCGACGCCGGGGCCGATCGCGGCGAGGCCGTAACCGATGGCGGCGACGTTGCCTTCGACAGCAGCAAGGGTCTGGAGAGCGGACATGCCGGTTCTTCCTTCTCTTTCAAGGACCCGGTGGGGGTTGGCCACCGGAGACTGCGGGGTGGGTGGTGGAGCTGGTCCGTGGCAGGGGGCTCAGTGGTGCTCGGAGAGCGCGCCCTGGACGTAGCTGCAGGCCAGGAGGACGAAGACGTACGCCTGGACGGCCTGGATGAAGAGCTCGAAGGCGGTCATCACGAGGACCATCACGAAGGACGTGCCCGCGTAGACGATGCCGATGCCGTTGAGCAGGTACCAGGAGGCCAGCGAGAACATCACGATCAGCAGGTGACCGGCGAACATGTTCGCGAACAGTCGGACCGCGTGCGTGAAGGGCCGGATGATCAGGTTCGAGAAGAACTCGAGGACGACGACCAGCGGCAGGATCGGGCCGAGGGACTTGTCCCAGCCGACGATGTTCTTCCAGCCGCCGACGAAGCCGTGCTTCTTGAAGGTCAGCGAGACCCAGAGCACGTACACGATCAGCGCGAGGGCCGCCGGGAAGGCGATCAGCGAGGTGACCGGGAACTGGGCCAGCGGGATGATCGACCAGAGGTTCATCATCCAGACGAGGAAGAACATCGACACCATGAAGGGGACGTACTTCTCGCCGTCCTTCTTGCCGATGATCTCGTAGACGATGCCGCGGCGCACGAAGTCGTAACCGGCCTCGCCGATCATCTGCATCTTGCCGGGGACCAGCTTCGGCTTACGGAAGGCCGCCCAGAAGAAACCGACCACCACGATGGAGCTCAGCACCGCGAGCAGCATGGGCTTGGTCAGCTCGAAGCCGCCCCACGTCGCGATGGGCTCGTAGATGAACGTGTGCAGGCCCGGAGCCGGGAAGCCGCATCCGGTGAAGATGTGGCAATCCGGGTCGAAGGCAAGCGTCTGGTCAGCACTCACCGCGGGCTCCTTCAGCGTGGCGCATAGGTACGGCAACCTCGTTGTGTCGGCGCGGCACGCAGCCGCGGGTCGGCACTGGACTGGTCTTACGGATAGGGGGGCGGCGGGTCGGCTTCGAGCCTCGCGCTGGGACAGGCGCCGCTTCGGATGCCCGCGCCCGCAATGCCGCAGTTGGCACCGGACGATAGCAGGAAGCCGAACGCGCCTTTATCCCGGCCCTACCCTTCACGACTTCGAACCCGTTTTCCCGGGCTCGACGTACGCGATCTTGGCCTTCATGTAGGCACGGGCCTGGGCCGCGACCCACACCACGGTCGTCGCGAGCACCGTGAAGGCGAAGGCCTTGAAGTCGAACACCGTGGTGCCCTTCAGCACGGCCAGGAAGACGGCGAGAACCAGCAGCTGCGTCGTGTAGAGCAAGAGCCCCATGGCCTGGAACAGCTGCGGGTGCTTCTTTGCCGTCCGCTGGAGCACCAGCATCCCGATGCCCATGAAGAGGAGCACGACCAGGGTGCCGAGCACGGCGCCGATCGCCCCCTTCCCGCCGGCGACGATGCCGCTGATCACCGTGGCGATGGCGCCGACGGCTGCAGACGGTACGACGGCCGAGAGAAGGAGGCGTGCGTCGGTGGAAGGCATGGCGGTGTCTCCGCTGTGATGGAGGGGGCGATGGTGTCGTCAGGGACGAGCGTAGGCCCGGTCCGAGGTGGGTCTCGGGGCCAACAGACCGTCGCACTACGGTCTTTCGGCACTGTCGCCGGGTCTCGTGAACCGTATCACAAACTATTTGAATAGGTCTTTACTCAGAGGGTGTGCCAACTGTCACACATGAGGGTTACAACGCGCGATTGTGCGCGACAGCGGGGCACCTTGTCTGGTAATGAGCCCCGATGGGGCATTCGCCGACCGCCGCTGTCGCGGCGTCAACTCGGCGTGCCGGCCTTCCTCCGGTCGGAGAAGCGCGAACGGTGACCGATGGCCGTCGAGCCGTGCAGCCCCGCCGGGACCGGGACCCGGTCCTCCGCCGCCGCCCCCTGCTCCGGCTCCGGCTCCGGCTCGACCACCCGGCTCCGGCGCCGGTACCGCGGCGGAACGACGGCCTCCGCCCAGCGGGGCGCCCGCGGCGAGAAGCGCGGCATCAGGAGCAGCACCAGACCCAGGGCGCTCAGCACCGTGACGGCGAGGACGATCCACATCGACGCCGAGTGGACCGAGTACGCGAGCGTGCCGAAGGCGATCAGCGCCGACCAGAAGTACATGATCAGCACGGCCCGGCTGTGCGAGTGGCCGATCTCCAGGAGCCGGTGGTGCAGGTGGCCGCGGTCCGCGGCGAAGGGCGACTGGCCCTTCCAGGTCCGCCGCACGATCGCCAGGACCAGGTCGGTCATCGGGATCGCGATGATGGTCAGCGGCAGGATCAACGGGATGAAGACCGGCAGGGCCGCGTGGGTCGCCTGCCGGGTCGAGCCCTCGAAGATCTTCAGGGTGTCCGGGTCCACCTGGCCGGTGATCGAGATGGCGGAGGCGGCGAGGATCAGACCGATCAGCATCGAGCCCGAGTCGCCCATGAAGATCCGCGCCGGATGCATGTTGTGCGGCAGGAAGCCCAGGCACATGCCCATGAGGATCGCGGCGAAGAGGGTCGCGGGGGCCGCCGCCTCGATCGTGTAGCCGTACCAGAGGCGGTACGCGTACAGGAAGAAGGCGCCGGTGGCGATGCAGACCATGCCGGCGGCGAGGCCGTCGAGGCCGTCGACGAAGTTGACCGCGTTGATGGTGAGGACGACCAGGGCGACCGTCAGGAGGGTGCCCTGCCACTGGGTCAGCGCGACCGTGCCGACGCCCGGGATCGGCAGCCACAGGATCGTCAGGCCCTGCGCCACCATCACGCCGGCCGAGATCATCTGGGCGCCGAGCTTGATCAGCGCGTCCAGCTCGAACTTGTCGTCCAGGACGCCGATCAGCCAGATCAGGGCGGCGCCGGAGAGCAACGCGCGGGGCTCGTTCGACTGGTCGAAGACGCTGTTGAGGTTCTGCAGGTGGTCGGCGACGAGCAGTCCGGCGCACAGCCCGAAGAACATGGCGATGCCACCGAGCCTCGGAGTCGGTTCTCGGTGCACGTCGCGCGCGCGGATCTCCGGCATCGCGCCGGTCGCGATGGCGAACTTCCGCACCGGACCGGTCAGCAGATAGGTCACCGCGGCCGTGACACAGAGCGTCAGCAGGTAATCACGCACGGGCTGTCCCCACAGGAATCGCTGGCCATCTCAGCCCCACACCCTAGCCGTGCCGTCCATGTGCTTGGAGACACCCCGGGCCCCGGAACGGTTGCGGCCCCGCCGGGGTCTTCTCCCGTTCACCGTCCATACGGGGGAAAACCGCTGGTCAGCTCCCGTACTTCGGCACGTGCCCGAGCCGTTTCCTCCGGTTCGTCGCGCAACGCCGAGGTGAACAGCGCGGCGATCCTGGCCATCTCCGGGGTGCCCATCCCCTGCGTGGTGACCGCGGCGGTGCCGAGCCGGATGCCGCGCCCGTCCCCGTGGGGCAGGGCGCAGGTGTCCAGGACGATGCCGGCGGCGGCGAGCCGGGCGCGGGCGGTGCGGCCGTCGACGCCCAGCGGGGAGGGGTCGGCGGTGATGAGGTGGGTGTCGGTGCCGCCGGTGGTCAGCGCGAAGCCCTCGGCGGAGAGCGCGGCCGCGAGCACGCGCGCGTGCTCGACCACCCGATGGGCGTACCCGGCGAAGGCCGGGGTGGACGCCTCCCCCAGGGCGACCGCCTTCGCCGCGATGGTGTGCATCTGGGCGCCGCCCTGCGTGAACGGGAAGACCGCGCGGTCCACCCGCTCGGCCAGCTCGGCCGTGCACAGCACCATCCCGCCGCGCGGCCCGCGCAGCACCTTGTGGGTGGTGGCGCAGACGACGTCGGCGTACGGGACCGGGTTCGGCGCCGCTCCCCCGGCGACCAGTCCGATGGGGTGGGCGGCGTCGGCGATGAGGTACGCCCCGACCTCGTCGGCGACGGCCCGGAAGAGGGCGTAGTCGGGGTGGCGGGGGTAGGAGATCGAGCCGCAGACGATCGCCGTGGGGCGGTGGTGGCGGGCGAGGGCGGCGAGCTGCTCGTAGTCGATGAGGCCGGTCTCGGCGTCGACGCCGTACGGGACGAAGTCGAACCAGCGGCCGGAGAAGTTCGCGGGCGAACCGTGCGTGAGGTGCCCGCCGTGGTCCAGGCCCATGGCGAGGACCGTGTCACCGGGCCTCAGAAGGGCCGCGTACGCCGCCAGGACGGCCGCGGAGCCCGAGTGCGGCTGGACGTTGGCGTGATCGGCTCCGAAGAGCGCGGTGGCCCGCTCCACGGCGATCCGCTCGGCCGCGTCGGCGTACGCGCAGCCGCCGTGGTACCGGGCGCCCGGATACCCCTCGGCGTACTTGTTGGCGAGCGTCGACCCCAGCGTCGCGAGGACCGCGGGCGAGGTGAAGTTCTCCGCCGCGATCAGCTGGAGCGTCTCGGCCTGCCGCCGCGCCTCCCCCGCCAGCACGTCGGCGATCTGCGGATCCTGCCGCCGCAGGACGTCGAGGACCTCTTCGGGGGGCGCGCTGACCGACATGGCTGACTCCGGGCCTGGGGGACGTAGCACCAATGTAGGCGCGTGCCCCCGAGCCCGCCCCCGGAGCGCCGGAGCGGCCCCGGGCCCCCTCAGCGCCGCGTCGGGACGCCCGTCAGGGCCGTGACGACCGGGTCCAGGGCCTCCTGGATCTCGTCTCCGATGGAGCGGAAGACGGTGATGGGGGCGCCGTAGGGGTCGTTGACCTCGTCCGCCTCGGCGGAGGGGGCCAGGAGCCACCCGCGTAGAGCGGCGGCCGCGCGGACCAGGGCGCGGGCGCGTTCGACCACCCCGTCGCGGGGGTCCGGGAGGGTGGCGGGGTCGATGGCGCGGACCAGGCGGGTGAACTCCTTCAGGGTGAAGGTGCGCAGTCCGGCCGAGTGGCCCATCGAGATGACCTGCGCGCGGTGGTCGCGGGTCGCGGTGAGGACGAGGTCGGCGCGGATGACGTGCTCGTCGAGGAGTTCGCGCCCGACGAAGCCGCTGTGGTCGGCGCCGAAGTCGGCGAGGACCAGCTCCGCGTTGGTCTCCATGGGGGCGCCCTCGTGGCCCCAGGTGCCGGCGCTCTCCACGATGAGGCCCCGGCCGAGCCCCTCGCCGAGCCGCTGGAGCAGGGCGTGGCGGGTCAGCCGCTCGGTGATGGGCGAGCGGCAGACGTTGCCGGTGCTGACGTGGAGGATGCGGAAGGTGGTGTCGTGCTCGTACCCCGCTATGCCACGCCCCTCAGGGGCGGTCAACTGGCCACCTCGAGGTCGGGTACGACCTTGCGGAGCTCTTCCGGTGACAGCGCGCCCTCGCGCAGCAGCACCGGGACCTTGCCCGTGACGTCGACGATGGAGGAGGGGGCGTTGTCGGGCGTCGGACCGCCGTCGAGGTAGACGGAGACGGCGTCGCCGAGCATCTGCTGGGCGGCGTCGCAGTCCTCCGGCGCCGGGTGCCCGGAGATGTTGGCGGAGGTGACGGCCATCGGGCCGACCTCGGTGAGCAGCTCGATGGCGACGGGGTGCAGCGGCATGCGGAGGGCGACGGTGCCGCGGGTGTCGCCGAGGTTCCACTGGAGGGACGGCTGGTGGCGGGCGACCAGGGTGAGCGCGCCGGGCCAGAAGGCGTCGACGAGCTCCCACGCCTGCTCGGAGAAGTCGGTGACGAGGCCGTGCAGGGTGTTCGGGGAGCCGATGAGGACGGGGACGGGCATGCCGGGGCCCCGGCCCTTGGCGGCGAGCAGCTCGGCGACGGCCTCGCTGCCGAAGGCGTCCGCGCCGATGCCGTACACGGTGTCGGTGGGGAGCACGACGAGCTCGCCGCGGCGGACGGCCGACGCGGCTTCGCGCAGGCCGGTCGCGCGGTCGGTCGCCTCGTTGCAGTCGTATCGGCGTGCCATCAGTCGCGCTCCTCCTCAGTCGTGGTGGTGCGGTGCCGGCTCACGGCATCGCCTTGCGGGCGGTCGCGAAGCGCGGCCGGTTGTTCAGGTCGGGGTGGTCGGCGGCGTCCGACCAGCCGGCCTCCTCGTTGAAGATCCACGGCACCTGGCCGCCCTGGGTGTCGGCGTGCTCGATGACGACGAGGCCGCCGGGGCGGAGCAGGCGGTGCGCGGTGCGCTCGATGCCGCGGATGGTGTCGAGGCCGTCCTCGCCGGAGAAGAGCGCCATCTCGGGGTCGTGGTCGCGGGCCTCGGGGGCGACGTACTCCCACTCGGTGAGGGGGATGTACGGCGGGTTGGAGATGACCAGGTCGACCTGGCCGTTGAGCTCCGGGAGGGCGGTGAGGGCGTCGCCCTGGTGGACGGTGACGCGGGAGCCGGCGGCGTTCTTGCGGGTCCAGACGAGCGCGTCGTCGGAGAGCTCGACGGCGTGGACGCGCGAGCGCGGCACCTCCTGGGCCATGGCGAGGGCGATGGCGCCGGAGCCGGTGCAGAGGTCGACGATGAGCGGTTCGACGACGTCCATCGCGCGGACGGCGTCTATGGCCCAGCCGACCACGGACTCGGTCTCCGGGCGGGGCACGAAGACGCCGGGGCCGACCTGGAGCTCCAGGTAGCGGAAGAACGCCCGGCCGGTGATGTGCTGGAGGGGTTCGCGCGCCTCGCGGCGGGCGATGGCCTCCCAGTAGCGGGCGTCGAAGTCGGCGTCCTTGACGTTGTGCAGCTCCCCCCGCTTGACGCCGTGCACGAACGCGGCGAGCTCCTCGGCGTCGAAACGCGGTGAGGGAACGCCGGCGTCGGCCAGCCGCTGGGTGGCCTGGGCCACCTCGGCAAGCAGCAGGTTCACGCTGGTCCTCCGTGGTGCGGGGTGGGGCGGGGAGAGGTGCCTCGGGCCGGTCAGGTCGCGGCGAGCTTGGCCGCGGAGTCGGCGTCGACGCAGGCCTGGATGACGGCGTCGAGCTCGCCGTCGAGGACCTGGTCCAGGTTGTACGCCTTGAAGCCGACGCGGTGGTCGGAGATGCGGTTCTCCGGGAAGTTGTACGTGCGGATCTTCTCGGAGCGGTCGACGGTGCGGACCTGGCTGCGGCGGGCGTCGGCGGCCTCGGCCTCTGCCTTCTCCTGAGCGGCGGCGAGGAGCCGGGAGCGCAGGATGCGCATGGCCTGCTCCTTGTTCTGGAGCTGGCTCTTCTCGTTCTGGCAGGAGGCGACGATGCCGGTCGGCAGGTGGGTGATGCGGACCGCGGAGTCGGTGGTGTTGACCGACTGGCCGCCGGGGCCGGAGGAGCGGTAGACGTCGATGCGCAGGTCGTTGGCGTGGATCTCGACGTCGACCTCCTCGGCCTCGGGCGTGACGAGCACGCCGGCGGCGGAGGTGTGGATGCGGCCCTGCGACTCGGTGGCGGGCACGCGCTGCACGCGGTGGACGCCGCCCTCGTACTTGAGGCGGGCCCAGACGCCCTGGCCGGGCTCGGTGGCGCCGTTGCCGCCCTTGGTCTTCACGGCGACCTGGACGTCCTTGTAGCCGCCGAGCTCGGACTCGGTGGCGTCGATGATCTCGGTCTTCCAGCCGACGCGCTCGGCGTAGCGGAGGTACATCCGGAGCAGGTCCCCGGCGAAGAGGGCGGACTCGTCGCCGCCGGCGCCGGCCTTGATCTCCAGGATGACGTCCTTGTCGTCGCTGGGGTCGCGGGGGACCAGCAGGAGACGGAGCTTCTCGGTGAGCTCCTCGCGCTGCTTCTCCAGCTCCTTGACCTCGGCGGCGAAGTCGGGGTCGTCGTGCGCGAACTCGCGCGCGGTCTCGATGTCGTCCCCGGTCTGCTTCCAGGAGCGGTACGTGCCGACGATCGGGGTCAGCTCGGCGTAGCGCTTGTTCAGCTTGCGCGCGTTGGCCTGGTCGGCGTGGACCGACGGATCCGCGAGCTTCTTCTCGAGGTCGGCGTGCTCGCCGACCAGTTCCTCGACGGCCTCGAACATCTTCGGGCTCCTGGTTTCGTCTGTTGCTACGGGGACGCCAAAGCGCCGGTCCCGGCCGCCCCGGGCGGGGGCGGCCGGTGACCGGCGCGGGGGCTCGCTACTTCGCGGCGGAGCCGGCGGCCTTGCCGAAGCGGGCCTCGAAGCGGGCGACGCGGCCACCCGTGTCGAGGATCTTCTGCTTGCCCGTGTAGAACGGGTGGCACTCGGAGCAGACCTCGGCACGGATGGTGCCCTCGGTGAGGGTGCTACGGGTGGTGAACGACGCGCCACAGGTGCAGCTGACCTGGGTCTCGACGTACTCGGGGTGGATCTCGCGCTTCAAGGTGTCTCCTAGTTCCGGGAGGGCACCGGGTCGTCGCCGCGGGTTGCGGCGGACGTGAACCGGGGCCGACGTACCAGTCTGCCAGGACTGGCCGCATCTCCCCAAACCGGGGTGGGGGCGGCCGTATTCCCCGGGCTAGCCGATGACTCCCTCGGCCTTGCCGGAGGCCGTGTCCCGCGTGGCGGAGGCGGGGACGGGCCGGTCGGCCCGGAGGGCCTTCCAGACCTGTTCGGCCTGGGCTTCGAGCGGCACCACGCGGTTGCGGTCCCAGGCGGCGTACTCGACCGGCATCGTGATCATGTGCACGTCGTCGGCGCCGAGCCCGGACAGGCCCTGGGCGAAGCCCATGAGCTCCTGGACGGAGTCGAGCTCGGAGTCGGGGGTGATGGCCTTGGTGGCGGCGTCGGCGAGGTCGAGGAGCTTCTTGGGGTCGGTCCCGGCGCCGACGTCCTTGACCTGCTTCACGAAGGCCTTCATGAAGGCCTGCTGGAGCTGGATGCGGCCGAGGTCGCTGCCGTCGCCGACGCTCTTGCGGGTGCGGACGAGGCCGAGGGACTGCTCGCCGTCGAGGGTGTGGGTGCCGGGCTCCAGGTCGAGGTGGCTCTTGGAGTCCTTGATGGCCCGGGTGGTGGTGATCTCGACGCCGCCGAGGGTGTCGATGAGCTTCTTGAAGCCGGTGAAGTCGACCTCGATGTAGTGGTCCATGCGGATGCCGGACAGGGACTCGACGGTCTTGACGGCGCAGGCGGGGCCGCCGACCTCGTACGCCGTGTTGAACATGGCGTTGCTCCGGCCCGCGACCTCGTTGCCCTGCTCGTCGGTGCAGGCGGGGCGTTCTATGAGGGTGTCGCGGGGGATGGAGACGACGCTGGCCTTCTTGTGACCCTCGTAGACGTGGAGGACCATCGCGGTGTCGGAGCGGGCGCCGCCCTCGTCCTTGCCGTAGGCGCCGTTGTCGCCGGAGCGGGAGTCGGAGCCGAGGACGAGGATGTCCATCGAGCCGTCGTCGATGTTCTTGGGGCGGTCGGTGCCGAGCTGGGCGTTGATGTCGACGCCCTCGATGTTGCCGTCGAGCTTGAGGTACACGTAGCCGAGTCCGGCGCCGGCCAGGACGAGCACGGCGGTGGCGCCGGACACGGCTATGGCGGCCCGGCGGCGGCGTGTGGCGGTCGGTTTGCGGCGGCGTCCGGTGGCGCCTCCGCGTGCGCGCCCGCTCTTGTTCTGCTCGGTCATCGTCTTCCCTCGGGCCCATGGTTCACCTTTTGTGACGGCGAAGCATCCGAAAGGGTTGCACGGTGTTCTGTGAGGTTTCGGTGAGCGAGCCGCCCCATACGCACGGTGCCCACCGCTCCGGGAGCGGTGGGCACCGTGTTCGCGCAGGTCACGAAGGGGTTACGACTCCGAGGTCGTCACCCGTGGTGTGACGAGGGTCTCCCCGCGTCACCGACGGCGTCAGTCGTTGTTGCCGCCCGGCGTCGTCTTCTGGATCTGCAGCAGGAACTCGCCGTTCGACTTCGTCTGCTTCAGCTTGTCCAGGAGCAGCTCGATGGCCTGCTGCTGGTCGAGCGCGTGCAGCACGCGACGGAGCTTCCAGGTGATGGCGAGCTCGTCGCTGCCGAGGAGGATCTCCTCCTTGCGGGTGCCCGAGGCGTCGACGTCGACGGCCGGGAAGATCCGCTTGTCGGCGAGCTTCCGGTCGAGCTTGAGCTCCATGTTGCCGGTGCCCTTGAACTCCTCGAAGATCACCTCGTCCATGCGCGAGCCGGTGTCGACCAGCGCGGTGGCCAGGATGGTCAGCGAGCCGCCGTCCTCGATGTTGCGCGCGGCACCGAAGAAGCGCTTCGGCGGGTAGAGCGCGGTCGAGTCGACACCACCGGACAGGATGCGGCCGGAGGCGGGCGCCGCGAGGTTGTACGCGCGGCCCAGGCGGGTGATGGAGTCCAGCAGGACGACCACGTCGTGACCCAGCTCGACGAGGCGCTTGGCGCGCTCGATGGCCAGCTCGGCGACGGTGGTGTGGTCCTCGGCCGGGCGGTCGAAGGTCGAGGAGATGACCTCGCCCTTCACCGACCGCTGCATGTCGGTGACCTCTTCCGGACGCTCGTCGACCAGGACGACCATCAGGTGGCACTCGGGGTTGTTGTGGGTGATCGCGTTGGCGATCGCCTGCATGATCATGGTCTTGCCGGTCTTCGGCGGGGCCACGATCAGACCGCGCTGCCCCTTGCCGATCGGCGACACGAGGTCGATGATCCGGGTGGTCAGCACGCCCGGGTCGGACTCCAGACGGAGCCGGTCCTGGGGATAGAGCGGGGTCAGCTTGTTGAACTCGGGGCGGCCGCGGCCGGAGTCCGGCGCCATGCCGTTGACCGAGTCGAGGCGGACCAGCGCGTTGAACTTCTCGCGGCGCTCGCCCTCCTTCGGCTGGCGGACCGCGCCGGTGAGGTGGTCGCCCTTGCGCAGACCGCTCTTGCGGACCTGGGCGAGGGAGACGTACACGTCGTTCGGACCGGGCAGGTAGCCGGAGGTCCGGATGAACGCGTAGTTGTCGAGGATGTCCAGGATGCCCGCGACGGGGATCAGGACGTCGTCGTCGGAGACCTGCGGCTCGCCGGCGGCGAACTCGTCGCGCCCGCGACGGCCCCGGCGGTCGCGGTAGCGGCCGCGACGGCCACGACGGCCGCCCTCGAAGTCGTCGTCGTCGTCCTGCGGGGCGCCGCCCTGCGGACGCTGGCTCTGGCCCTGCTGCTGGCCCTGGCCCTGGCCCTGGCCCTGGCCCTGGCGCTGCTGGTCCTTGCGCTGGCCGCCGCCCTGCTGCTGGTCGTCGCCCTTGCCGCGCTCGCGCTGGCGGTCGCGACGGTCCCGGCGGTCACGGCGGGTGCGGCCCTCGGCGGTGTCCGCGGCGGCCTCGGCCTTGTCGCCCTGCGGCTCGCCCTTGGCCTCGGTACGGGTCTCCGTACGAACCTCGGTACGGGCCTCGGTCTTGACGGCCTGGGGGGCCTCGGCGCCGTCCGGCGAACCGGCGGGGGCCGTGGCGCGACGGCGGCGGCGCTCGCCGGCCGGCTGCTCGTCGCCCTGGTCGGCACCGGTCGACTTCGACGGCTGGCCCGGGATGTCGATCTGCTGCTGGGCGGGGGCCTGCTCGGCCTGCTCCGCCTTCGGCTCGGCGGCCTCGGCGGACTCGCCCGTACGGGCCTTGGAGGTGGCGCGGCGCTTCGGCTTGGCCTCGGCGGCGGCCTCGGTCTTGGCGGGGGCGGCGGAGCCGGAACCGGCCTGCGCCTCCTTGATGACCTCGATCAGCTGGCTCTTGCGCATGCGCGCGGTGCCCCTGATGCCGAGGCCGGACGCGACCTGCTGCAGCTCGGCCAGGACCATGCCCTCGAGGCCGGTGCCGGAGCGGCGGCGCCGTGCGGTGCCGCTGCTGGCAGCACCTGCGGCGGGCGCGGCGGCGTCGACAGTGCTGTCGGCAGGCACGCCCATCAGATCGGTGGTGTCGCTCACGAAGGGTCCTTCCCTGGAGCGGACGTCGGCCCTGTGGCTCGGCGACCGGTTGTGCTGTCCGGCAGCGGTCCTGGTTGGTGGACCGTGTCCGGGGCGGTGGTCCCGCCGGGATGCGGCGAGAGGAGAGAAAACGTGCTGTGGGTCCGGCCCGAGCGCCCCCTGCTCGGCCCTCGCGTGGAATGAGCGAGGGGTGTCGTGCCGGTTCCGGAGCGTGCTCGAAACTGCTCAGGCAGGCTGCTCAGGCAGTTGGGGAGGCTCCCGGAAGAATGTGTGGTCCCTGAGGGGACACTCCGCACCGCTCCACAAGGAGGTCGGGTGCAGACTTGAGGTTAACACTACCGGCTCCAACAAACATTCCCCCTCTCACTCACCGGCAATCGCGTGTCCAGGACGCCGCCCGGCGTCCCCGCACCGCCCGCCGCCGCGCCTCAGGGCGCCAGCGGCAGCACGCTGGCTCCCGGCGCGTCGAGGTCGAGCCGGTTCGCGGCCCAGCCCTCGCCCGCGAGGAGGGCGACCTTGTCGGCGGTCTTCCCGTCGGCCAGCGCGAGGACCGTGGGGCCCGCGCCGGAGATGACGGCGGGCACGCCGTCGGCCCGCAGACGGTTGACCAGCGCGAGGCTCTCCGGCATCGCGGGGGCCCGGTACTCCTGGTGGAGCCGGTCCTCGGTGGCGGCGAGCAGCAGCTCGGGGCGGCGGGTCAGGGCCTCGACGAGGAGGGCGGCGCGCCCGGCGTTGGCGGCGGCGTCCACGTGCGGGACGGTGCGCGGCAGCAGACCGCGGGCGGTCTCGGTCAGCACCGGCTTCCCGGGGACGAAAACCACCGGAACGATGGAATCCGAGGGGTCCATCCTGATCGCGCGCGCGGCGCCGGACTCGGTCCAGGCGAGGGTGAAGCCGCCGAGCAGGCAGGCGGCGACGTTGTCGGGGTGGCCCTCGATCTCGGTGGCCAGCTCCAGCAGGGCGGCCTCGTCGAGCTTGGCGTCCCCGCCTATGGTCACGGCGCGGGCGGCGACGATGCCGGCGCAGATGGCTGCGGAGGAGGAGCCGAGGCCGCGGCCGTGCGGGATGCGGTTGGCGCAGACGACCTCCAGGCCGCGCGGCTGCCCGCCGAGCAGGTCGAAGGCGGTGCGCAGGGAGCGTACGAGGAGGTGCCTCTCGTCGCGCGGGAGCGTCTCGGCGCCCTCTCCGGCGATGTCGACGTGCAGCCCGGAGTCGGCGACCCGGACGACGACGTCGTCGTAGAGGCCCAGCGACAGGCCGAAGGCGTCGAAGCCCGGGCCGAGGTTGGCGCTGGTGGCGGGGACGCGCACCCGTACGGCGGCGGCGCGGAACGCGGGACCGGCCATCGCTCGATGACTCTCCTTGACTGCGGCGACGTGGTGTTCAAGAGAAGTGCTGGGGAACCCGGAGTACCGTTTCGGCCGTTTCGGTCGCGGGGAGGCGACAACGGCAACGGCACCACGCATATGCGTCGCGGCGGGTTCGGTACAGCCTATCGAAGGAAGGTTCCGTGGCGACATAGGGCGCACGGGAGGCGCACGATGCGTGTCGCGCGCCAACCTGTGCATCTATGTAGGTTCCTGATCGGGTTTCGCCCGATCAGGAACCGGCGTGCCCTCGATCGGTTCAGGCCAGTCCGAGCCGCTGCGCGGCGGCCGCGGCGTCCACCGGGACGGTGACCGGCTGCGGGGCGCCGGCGACGGCCCAGTCGGGGTCCTTCAGACCGTTTCCGGTCACGGTGCAGACGATCCGCTGGCCCGGGTCGACCTTGCCCTGCTCGGCGGCCTTCAGCAGACCGGCGACCGAGGCGGCCGAGGCGGGCTCCACGAAGACGCCCTCCTGCGCGGCCAACAGGCGGTAGGCACGCAGGATCTCACGGTCCGTCACCTCGTCGATGAAGCCGCCCGACTCGTCGCGCGCGGCGATCGCGTAGTCCCAGGAGGCCGGGTTGCCGATGCGGATCGCGGTGGCGATGGTGGACGGGTCCTTGACGACCTCGCCGCGCACCAGCGGGGCCGAACCGGAGGCCTGGAAGCCCCACATGCGCGGGCGGTGGGTGGCGAGGCCGTCCTCGGCGTACTCGCGGTACCCCTTCCAGTACGCGGTGATGTTGCCCGCGTTGCCGACGGGCAGCACGTGGATGTCGGGCGCGTCGCCCAGCATGTCCACGATCTCGAACGCCGCGGTCTTCTGGCCCTCGATGCGGACCGGGTTGACCGAATTGACCAGCGCGACCGGGTAGTTGTCGGAGAGCGCGCGGGCCAGGTCCAGGCAGTCGTCGAAGTTGCCGTCCACCTGGAGGATCTTCGCGCCGTGCACGAGGGCCTGGCCCATCTTGCCGAGCGCGATCTTGCCCTGGGGCACCAGGACCGCGGAGACCATCCCGGCCCGCACCGCGTACGCGGCGGCGGAGGCGGAGGTGTTGCCGGTGGAGGCGCAGATGACGGCCTTGGCGCCCTCCTCCTTCGCCCGGGTGATGGCCATGGTCATGCCCCGGTCCTTGAAGGAACCGGTGGGGTTGGCGCCCTCGACCTTGAGGTGCACCTCGCAGCCCGTGCGCTCGGAGAGGACCTGGGCCGGGACGAGCGGCGTACCGCCCTCACGGAGCGTGACGACCGGCGTCGCGTCCGTGACCGGAAGGCGGTCCCGGTACTCCTCGATGATGCCGCGCCACTGGTGGGTGCCCTGGTTGGTCATGGGTCCTTACTCCCCTTCAACACGCATGATGCTGGCGACACCGCGCACGGTGTCGAGCTGGCGCAGCGCCTCGACCGTCCCGGAGAGGGCGGCGTCGGCCGCGCGGTGGGTGACGACGACGAGGGATGCCTCGCCGTCCTTGCCCTGCTGGCGCACGGTATCGATCGATACGCCGTGCTCGGCGAAGACCGTCGCGACCTGGGCGAGGACGCCCGGCTTGTCGGCCACGTCGAGACTGATGTGGTACCGCGTCACCACGTCGCCCATGGGGCTCACGGGCAGCTGGGTGTACGCGGACTCGCCGGGGCCCGTCGCCTCGTTGAGACGGTTGCGGCAGACGGCGACGACGTCGCCGAGAACGGCCGAGGCGGTCGGCGCGCCGCCCGCCCCGGGGCCGTAGAACATGAGCCGGCCGGCGGCCTCCGCCTCGACGAAGACCGCGTTGTACGCCTCGCGGACGGAGGCCAGCGGGTGGCTCAGCGGGATCATCGCCGGGTGCACGCGCGCGGTGACGGACTCGCCGTCGGCGGCCCGCTCGCAGATCGCGAGCAGCTTGATGGTGCAGCCCATCTGCCGGGCGGAGGCGAAGTCGGCGGCGGTGACCTCGGTCATGCCCTCGCGGTAGACGTCGTCGAGGCGCACGCGCGTGTGGAAGGCGATTCCGGCGAGGATGGCGGCCTTGGCGGCGGCGTCGAAGCCCTCGACGTCGGCGGTCGGGTCGGCCTCGGCGTAGCCGAGGGCGGTGGCCTCGTCCAGGGCCTCCTGGTAGCCGGCGCCGGTCGAGTCCATCTTGTCGAGGATGAAGTTCGTGGTGCCGTTGACGATGCCCATGACGCGGTTGATCTTGTCGCCGGCGAGCGACTCGCGCAGCGGGCGGATCAGCGGGATGGCGCCGGCGACGGCGGCCTCGTAGTACAGGTCCTGCCCGTGCTGCCCGGCGGCGGCGTAGAGGGTCGCGCCGTCCTGGGCGAGCAGCGCCTTGTTGGCGGAGACCACGGAGGCGCCGTGCTCGAAGGCGGTGGTGATGAGGGTGCGGGCCGGCTCGATCCCGCCGATGACCTCGACGACGACGTCGACGTCCCCGCGTTTGACCAGGGCGGTGGCGTCGGTGGTGATCAGGGCGGGGTCGATGCCGCCCCGGACCTTGTCGGGCCGGCGGACGGCGACGCCGGCGAGCTCGACCGGCGCGCCGATGCGCGCGGCGAGGTCGTCGGCGTGCGTCGTCATGATGCGCGCCACCTCGGAGCCGACAACTCCACAGCCCAGCAGCGCCACCTTCAGCGGACGCGTACGCATCATCCGACCTCGTTTCTCGTACTTCTGGTTCGTATCTCTACGGTTCTGACGGGGGTGGGAACAAGTCTCACTCACCGGACGGCGGATTCAGCCGCCTGTCCGGATCCTGAGACATCGATTCCACCACCCGACTATTTCATCAGCCGACGTCGAGACGCAGGAGATCTTCCTCCGTCTCCCGGCGGACGATGACCCTTGCTTCGCCGTCCCGGACCGCCACCACGGGCGGCCGGAGGGCGTGGTTGTAGTTGCTCGCCATGGAGCGGCAGTAGGCGCCGGTGGCGGGCACGGCGATCAGGTCGCCGGGGGCCAGGTCGGCGGGGAGGAAGGCGTCGCGGACGACGATGTCGCCGCTCTCGCAGTGCTTGCCGACGACCCGGGAGAGCATCGGCTCGGCGTCGCTGACGCGGGAGACCAGGCTGACGCTGTACTCGGCGTCGTACAGGGCGGTGCGGATGTTGTCCGACATGCCGCCGTCGACGCTCACGTACGTGCGCAGCCCGTCGAGCGGCTTGATCGTGCCGACCCGGTAGAGCGTGAAGGCCGTCGGCCCGACGATGGCGCGCCCCGGCTCCACGGAGATCCGCGGGGTGCGCAGGCCCGCGGCCTCGCACTCCCGCGTCACGATCTCGCCGAGCGCCTTGGCGATCTCGTGCGGCTCGCGCGGGTCGTCCTCGGAGGTGTACGCGATGCCGAGGCCGCCGCCGAGGTCGATCTCGGGCAGCTCGACGCCGTGCTCGTCGCGCACCTCGGCGAGGAGCTGGACGACCCGGCGGGCCGAGACCTCGAAGCCGGCCATGTCGAAGATCTGCGAGCCGATGTGCGAGTGGATGCCGATGAGCTCCAGGCCGTCGAGCTTCAGCGCCCGGCGCACGGCCTCGGCGGCCTGGCCGCCGGCGAGCGCGATGCCGAACTTCTGGTCCTCGTGGGCGGTGGCGATGAACTCGTGGGTGTGCGCCTCCACGCCCACGGTCACCCGGATCTGCACGCGCTGCCGCTTGCCGAGGGACTGGGCGATGTGGGCGACCCGGACGATCTCCTGGAAGGAGTCGAGGACGATCCGCCCGACGCCGACCTCGACGGCCCGCCGGATCTCGTCCTCGCTCTTGTTGTTGCCGTGGAAGGCGATCCGCTCGGCGGGCATCCCGGCGGAGAGGGCGGTGGCGAGCTCGCCGCCGGAGCAGACGTCGAGGTTGAGCCCCTCCTCGTGCAGCCAGCGGACGATCGCGCGGGAGAGGAAGGCCTTGCCGGCGTAGAAGACGTCGGCTTCGGTGCCGAAGGCCTCGGCCCAGGCGCGGCAGCGGGCCCGGAAGTCGGTCTCGTCGAGGAAGTAGGCGGGGGTCCCGAACTCCTCGGCGAGGTCGGTGACGCGCAGTCCGCCGATGGTCGCGACGCCCTGCTCGTCCCGGGCCACGGTCCGCGCCCACACCTTGGGGTCGAGCGTGTTCAGATCGGCGGGCGGGGCGGTGTAGTGGCCCTCGGGGAGGACGTCGGCGTGGCGGGGGCCTGCGGGGTGGGCGGAACGGCTCATGTCTGGTCAGCTCTTTCAGATCCGGTCGGGTGCGCTGATGCCGAGCACGGAGAGGCCGCCGGCGAGCACCGTCCCGGCGGCTTCGGCGAGCGCGAGCCGGGAGCGGTGGGCGGCCGAGGGTTTCTCGTCGCCGAGCGGCAGAACGGTGTGCTGGAAGCCGAGCAGCGCGTCGGCGACGGCTTCGAGGTGCCGTGCGACCCGGTCGGGGGCGCGGTGGCGGGCGGCGGCGAGAAGTACGGAGGGGTGGTCGCGAAGGAGCCCGGCCAGCGGATCCTCGACCTCCGTCTCGTACGAGGGGAGGACGTCGAGCTGCCGGCCGTTGACGAGGAGCCGGCGGGCGCGGGAGTGGGCGTACTGGACCCGGAAGAGCCCGTTGCGCTCGTGCCGCACGAGGAGCGGGGCCCCGTCGAGGGGCCGGTCGTGGGGCGCGGCGCGCAGCAGCCGCCACCGGGCGGCGTCGCTCCCGAGCGCCTCGCCGTCGTACGTCCCCGGGTGCACGTGCACCCGCTCGCCCCCGCCCGCGACGCCGGCGTCACCGCCCTGCGCGCGCACCAGCTCGACCAGACACTCCACGACGACGGAGGCACGCTCTTCGCGGACGCCCTCGAACCGCACGGCCTCCCCGGCGAGCCCGTCCCCGTGCCCGTACGAGAGCCCGGCGGCGCGCACGGCCGCCACGAGCCCGGCCCCACCACCCGGGCGCAGGGTGAAATTGAGGAACCCGGGCCCGGTGATGTCCACGGAGAGGATCCCGTCGGCGCCCTCGAGGCGCTCCTTGAGCAGGGAGGCCACGTCGAGGGCGGCCCGCCCGGCCGGCCGCGCGAGCGTCAGCGCGACGCTGCTGGCGTACTCCCCCACTCCTCCGGGCCGCGCCTTCTCGACCTTCACGCGCGGAGGAACGTCGACCCGCAGCGCACCGTCGTCGACCGCACGGCGCACGGCGTGCTGCACGGTGAGGGAGAGGTCCGCGGGGGTCACGCTCCCAGCCTAGGGGAGGAGGGGGGCAGGAACGCGAACCGGTTTCGCCATACGGGCAGCCCGGAGGACGGAGAAGGGAGAGGCCGAGGTCGGAAGGGCCCCGGGAAACACGAACAAGATCAGCAGCTCGCCGTGGTGCACGGCGCCCCGGGCAAGAGCGAAGCCGCCCGACTCGCTCACCCTCCTGGGCAGAAGCTCCCGGCGGCAGACGACCCGGCGGGCTTTTCGGCGGTGGGTCTTCCGGCGACGGGCCTCTCGGTGGTGGCACTCTCGGTGGTGGGTCTTCCGGCGACGGGCCTCTCGGTGGTGGCACTCTCGGTGGTGGGTCTTCCGGCGACGGGCCTCTCGGTGGTGGCACTCTCGGTGGTGGGTCTCTCGACGGCGGGTCTCTCGGCGGTGGGCTTTGGGGCGGCGGATCTCTCGGCGGTGGGTCTCTCCGCGCAGCCGTCCCCTGCGGACGGCTCCTCTCCCGCGTCGGCCCCGCCGGCCTGGCGCCGCTGCCGGGGCGCGCGGTGCAGGAGCTGCCGGACGACCCGTACGAGCTCCGCCGGCTCGAAGGGCTTCGCGAGGAACGCGTCCGCCGCCGGAGCCCCCTCGCCCTCCCCGCCGGCACTGATGATCGCCACGGGCAGATGCCGGGTCCGCGGATCCTCCCGCAGCCGCTGGGCGGTCTTGATCCCGTCGAGCCGCGGCATGACGACGTCGAGCGTCACGACATCGGGCCGCACGCGATGCACGACGTCCAGACACTCGGCACCATCGGCCGCGGTCACGACCTCGAACCCCTCGAGTTCGAGATTGACCCTGATCAACTGCCGGATGACCTTGTTGTCGTCGACAACGAGCACCCGCCCGGACACGCCTGACACGTGAACGAGAGTAGGCCGCCCCGAGGGGCTGCGTCCGGGTTTTGCCCACTTCCGACCCGTGCGAGCGAACACCCCCGCGGTGACGCCCCGGAAATACCTGTTCACAGGCACCCCGCGACAGCTGGTAAGGTTTCACCCGTCGCCGCCAAGCAGCGACAACGCCCCCGTAGCTCAGGGGATAGAGCAACGGCCTCCGGAGCCGTGTGCGCAGGTTCGAATCCTGCCGGGGGCACTTCCGGAAAGAGGGCCTGACCAGCGGAAACGCTGGTCAGGCCCTCTTTGTGTGGGACTGAAACAGCAACGGCCTACCTTGCCGCTCCTGCTCCCGGGGGCGGCGCCCTGACCTGGAACTTTATCGCGCCGGACGTACGGTGTCCCGTTTGTCCGATCCCGCGAGAACGACGTCGTGGGACATGCGCGGGACGAAAAACCTCCGGAGAGGGCGGAGAACCCCGTCCTCACCCCGTGACCTGCGCTTTTCCCGCCAGCGCGAGTCAACCGCATACGGAGCGCGGGGCCGTTGCGCTTCGCATCTCACCTCTCCGGCTGGTCGTTTACCTCGATACGGCGCGGGCTCCCTCTGACATCGGCGCACCCGCAGACGCGCGGGGCACGAGGTCCCGTGGGCCACTGGAGTGACCGCGAGGAGGTGGACGGTCTCTCATCCGTATTCGTCCAGAAGCGCGTCGATGCGCCTGTTGGCGAGGGCCTGACGGCCGTAGAGGCATTTCGCGTACCGGGTCATGAGGACCTCGACGCTGTTGCCCGCCCGTTCGGCGACCTCGGTGGGGTCGACGCCGGCGTTCAGCCAGGTGGACAGGGCCGAGTGCCGCAGGTCGTAGGGGCGGACGGCGAGGGGAGACGCCACCAGGTCCGGCGGGAGGGCGAGTTCGCGGGCCTCGTGCCAGGCGCGATCGTACGTGCTGGAGCCCACGATGCCGCCCTTCTCGTTGAAGAACAGCCGTCCGCCGTCCGCGGTGCCGAAGGTGTCGACACTCTCCCTCCACAGGCGGACGAGTTCGGGCGGAAGCGGCACGACACGCGTGTCGCTCGGCGGGCGGCTCTTCAGGCCGCGGAGGTCGTGGTTCCGTCCGCTGTCGGTCCACTTCTTGCCGACGGAGGGGTGGGTGGCATGCAGGACCGCGGTGCCCCACCCTGTCGCGGGCAGGTCGCAGTCGGGCAGCGTGACGGCCACGGCTTCGGCCGGCCGCAGTCCCGCGTAGTACATCCCGGCGAAGAGGCCGACCAGCCTTCGCCCTCGCGCCCGCTCGTAGCCGCCTACGTAGGAGACCGCGCAGAGCAGGCTCCGCGCCTGCACGGGGTTGACGACGACACGGGGATCGACCTGCTGGACGGTCTCGGTGATGCGCCAGCTGACGTGGGCCAGGGGATCGGCGCGGAGCCGTCCCAGTTCGATCGCGTACCGCACCGAGTTCACGAGCGTCGTGCGCTTGCGTCGCTGTGTTTCGGCAGCCGCGACCGTGCCGTCCCGCTTCAGCCGGAGAGCCTGCAGCACGCCGCGCATCACGACCGGGTCCAGAAGGTCGTCCAGGGGGCGTGAAGCCCGGGCGACCCAGTCCAGAGCGAGCCGCACCTCCGTGGGCGCGGTGCGCGCATCGGGCCGGGGGATCACGAACGCCCAGTTCCGCAGGGCCCGCCGCAGCAGCTCGTCATCCGGCCGTCCTCGCGTCCTTCGGAGCATCGCCATGGTGAGGGAGCAGAGGGCGTCGTTGGTCTCGTTCCGGGTCTTCGCCGAAACCTGCCCCCAGCGCACCTCCAGGTATTCGAGAGCGAAGGCGTACCAGCTGATGGTGGTCGCACCGCGCCCGCTCCTCACCCGGCCGAAGTCGTCAGCGGCGGCTTCCCTGACGGCTCGGACCAACGAGGCCCCGAGCTCGTCAGCCAGAGCCCTGACATCCACTTCATCGCCGGCCGCCGGGGCTTCATCACCCTCGGCCCACGCCGTCCGGGTGCATTTCGTACCTGGCCTGCCGAACTCCGCATGACGACCACCGCCTCTCTCCAGCTCAACGCGCCGCCTGCGGCTCCCATGCCAGCCAAGAGAGCCCCACTAGGAGGATGAAGGGTAGGATAAGCAGCATGAGCGAGCCCACCGGGAAGTACTCGATCACCATGCCGCGCGACATCGCCGAAGCCGCCAAGGCCCGCAGCGGCCCCTCCGGCCTTTCCGCCTACGTGGCCGCCGCCGTCGCCCGCCAGATCGAACGCGACAACCTCAACGAACTCATCACCGTCGCCGAGGCCGGGCACGGCCCCGTCACAGACGACGAGGTCCAGGCCTTGCGCGACCAGCTCGCCCAGGCCCGTCGTGAGCAGAACCAGCATGGGGCGAGCGCGGCGTGACCCGCTCCCCCGCGGTCCCCGGCGGAACCCTCGTCCTCGACAGCGAAGGTCTGGCGAAGGCTGTCCTGCGCGACAGAATGGTCACCACTTGGCTCGCTCTGGCCCGCGCCGACGACCTGCGCGTGATCACCTCGGCGGCCACCCTCGTCGAGGTGGTCCACCCCCGCATCAACCGTCCGGCCCTGGAGTGGACACTCTCCCGCCTCGTCGTCGAACCGATCACCGAACCGATCGCCCGCCACGCCGTCGCACTCCTCGCCGACGCCGGTCTGCACGGCCACAAGTACGCCATCGACGCCATGCTCGCCGCCACCGCCCTCGCCGCATCCGGGCCGGTCACGATCCTCACCTCCGACCCCGAGGACCTCATCGCCCTGTGCGGTGGACGCGTCACAGTGATCAAGGTCTGACCGCCTGACCATGCGAAACGCGATCGCGAATTCGGGCAGCTGTTTCAGCCCCTGCCCTCTGTCCCCAGCCATGACTCGAAGGCCATCAACTGTTCGCCCACGGCCCCCAGCGAGTACGGCGAGGATTCGTACTGCACCGACAGATTGGTCTCGTAGAGCTTGTACACCGCCGGAGCCGTCTCCCCCGCCAGGGAGGCCTCCTTCAGGGCCCGGGCCACTGTTTCGATGTCCGCTCGACGAAGGGCACCCGTGGCCTCCGGCCACACCGTCTCCGCGAGGTGATCACAGAGCTCCATCAGAAAGCGGCCCGCCCGCGCCGCACGGTCGGAGGTCGCCTCTTGCCTCGCCTCGTGCATATGGTCCGCAAGATGGTCGTTGCGCTCGTCCTCGCTGTCCCATGAGCCATCGTCGTAAATCTCTTTCCAGGTGCTCTCGGCCCGATCCATCGCCGCCTGAAATTCTTGGTCGAGTGCCTCTTGAGTCAGGGTGGGATGCGATGCCTCGACATCCTTCAGCCCGTCCATCAGCCCGTCCACGGAGGCCGCGGGGAGAGGATGCCCGTCGCGCACCGCAGTCAACAAGGCGACCGTGTCGACCGCACGCCGCACCTGTTCGCTGTCGACCAGACCCCACAACTCATCAGCACATCGCTCGACGGCCGAATAGTTGTGATCGGCGATCTCTCCGTCGATCTCCCATGAGAGATTGAGGAGTGCTTCCTGCACACTCTCAACCTCTTCCAGGGCGTTCTCGATCTCCTCATCCATCTTCGCGACGACTCGCAACGCCTCTTGGGCCTCCGTGACCTCACCTTCCAGTCGGGCCACGCGGTCCGCGAGCTCGCCCATTTCTCCTCCTCGTCTTGTCGTGACCCCGTGCCCAGTCATTACGGGGCCAGGCCGGTCCGCCGCCGCTCACATCCCGGTCGTGAGCAGGAAGGGGCTGGGATCCCCCGCCCAAGACACGTACAGGCCGTCGCGGGCCCGGGTGCAGGCGACGAACAGCAGGCAGCGTTCCGCCAGCAGATCGGCCTCGTGCTGGCGGAGGTCGACGTCCGCAGGCGTCACCGCTTTGGGATAGGGCACGGCGCCGTCATGGACGCCGACCACCGCGACACAGCGGTACTCCAGGCCCTTGAAGGAGTGCATGGTGCCGACATTCACGGCGTCGGCCGCCGACAGCCGGTCCGCCCGCAGTCGTCGAGCGGGGATGCCGGCCGCCGACAGGCGCTCCGTCACCTGGTCGCAGGTCCGGTTGAAGCGTGCGCTCACGCCGATTTCACCGGGGGCGATGCCCTCCTCCAGCCAACCGCGCACGCGCGCGACGAGCGCTGCCAGCTCCGCATCGTGGGAGGAGGCCGCATGGGTCTCGGGGCAGGTCCCGTGCAGGGCCGAGCGGTAGCCGAGCAGGGTTTCGTGGCGGCCGTCGTCCTCGAGCTGGGCGAAGGGGCGGCCGACGAGGAGAGCGGTGGACCAGCTCAGGATCTCGTGCGTGGAGCGGTAGTTCTTGCGCATCTTCGTCGACCGCCCGGCGACCTTGATCCCGACCGTCTTCAGGGAGACCTTGCTGTCGTAGATCCGCTGGTGCGGGTCGCCCGCGATGAACAGGTCGTCCGGGCGTGCCGGGGTGGCGGCACGCAGAAGGCGCCACTGGGCGGGGTGAAGGTCCTGGGCCTCGTCGACGACGACGTGCCGGTAGCGCGGCCCGGCCCGCTCCAGTAGGTCCGCGGCCTCCGCGCAGGTCCCTAGATAGGTCCGCAGCCCGTCGGAGGCCAGCCGGGCGGTGAACTCCTCGACGGCGCGCCACACCGGCCGCCGGGCCGTCGCCGGCAACGCGCTGCCGCGCCCCTTACGCTCAGCGGTCTCGTACTCCTCGTAGGTGCGCAGGTTCTGGGCGAGGACGACGTGCTTGTACTCCTGGGCGAGGAACTGCGGGCTCCCGGTGAAGCCCGCGGTCCGGGCGGCCTGCTGCCAGCGGGCCGACTCCTCGTCGGCACGCAGGGGCCGGCGTGACGTGGCCAGCACCCGTCCGGCGAACGCGTCGACGGTCATGATGTCCACCCGGTCCCGGAGCGCCTCGTCGTCGACGAGTTCGGCGAGGCCGGCGCGCAGGGCGGCCACCAGGGCGTTGGTGTAGGTGGTGAGGAGGATGCGGTCGCCGTCGCGCAGATGACCGAGCAGGTGACGCACGCGGTGCAGGGCGACGACCGTCTTTCCCGTTCCGGGGCCTCCGGTGACCTGCGCCGGGCCGGAGTAGGAGGGCCGGTAGGCCACCTTGTGCTGGGACGGGTGTAGAAAGACGCGCCACGCGGCGAAGGGTTTGTCGAGGATCTCTCGGAGCTCGTCCGGCCCCGTGACCAGGGCGATGCGCGTACGCGTGTGCCGGATGGCGGTGGCGTAGTCGACGGGGTTCACGGGCCCGGCGCTGTCCGCGGCGGCCAGGTTGACCGCCACCACCTCGCGCCACACGTCCTCCACGGTGAACCCGGCGGCGAGGTATTCCAGCACCTCCCGCTGGTCCTGGGGGAAGAACGGGGCGAAGGCCTCCAGCTGCTCAGAAGTGGTCAGGACCCGGGCCTGCCGCAGCGTCGTGCCGTCGATACCGAGGGCCGCGAGATCTCCGTCCGAGAACCTGGCGAAGAGCCGCTGCTCGGGAGCGGGGGCAGTCCGCTCGTACGCGGGGGTGAGCTCCTCCAGGACGGCGATGTCGCGGATTTCGACGGCCCGGGTGACCGTGTTGATGCTCGCCTTCTGCTTGACTGCCCACGCGTTCGCCTCGTCGTGCGGCAGCACCCGCAGCAGGACGTAGGTGTCCCCGCTGTCGGGTGCCAGCACGACCCCCCGTGTGCCGCGGTCGATCCGGATCGTCCGGATGTGCGGGTCCCGGGCGTTCTTGAGGGATTCCAGCTTCAGGCCGGGATCCTTGAACAGCTGCCCCAGGGTGAGCCGTTCGAATTTCTCCCAGGCATCGAAGACTCCTTTACGGACCGTGCCCTGGAGCTTGGGGAGCTGGGCGCAGAAGGTGATGTCGAAGGCGAGGCGGGGCATGGCGGAGCTTCTCTCCCGGTGGATCTACTGGTCGGTCTCGTCCGGCTCTTCCAGGGCGCCGAGCACCCGCCAGGCCACCTCGGCGAGCGTCTCCCCGGACGCGGTGGACCACCTGGCCGTGCCCTGGTTGGCGACGGGTCGTTCCGCCCACTCGGCGAGCTCCCACATCCGGGTGATCAGACCGGACGGGGAGTACTGCCTGCCGTCGGCGGCCCACAGGATCGGCTTGGTGCGGTGGTTCACCCAGGTCGCTCGTGCCCGTCGTTCATCCTGGGCGAGCCAGTCCCGCAGCGCCTCCGCCTCCAGCGGGTAGCCGGCGGAGAGAACGAGGGGCTCACCGTCATCGAAGATCTTCTTGTCCACCAGGACGTGGACCGCGTTGGGCCGTCGGCGCTTCCGCTGGGGATTGACGCGCCGGTACGTGTCCGGGGTGACGATGTCGTCGTCCGCCTTGGCCATGCGGGCGAGCACATGGTCGGCGAGATCCCGGCTCCGGGCGACATCGGAGCAGACCGCGCGGACCTGCGAGCGTTCGGTGAACAGGTCGTCGATGGCCGCCATGGTCATCGGTACCAGCCGCTCCAGCAGGTCCTTCGTACGCTCCGTGGCTTCCTCGGACCAGGTCAGCTCGGGGTCGGGTTCGCCGATGGCCTCGGTGTCGAGCAGCCGGAACACCAGATGGGTGAGGAAGTACGTCCCGTGTTCCGTGAGGGCCGCGCCGCGGCCCTGGTAGCGCTTGCGGATGTCGAGGAGGCTCCGACGCACCTGGCGGAGTACCTGGACAGCGTTCCACAGGAGGTAGACGCCCGGCTGGGGCCGGAACAGGACGTCGTAGACACCCTGGCCGCCCCGCTCCCACAGGGGGTCCAACGAGAGGGCGATCCGGGCCGCGTACTGACTGTCGGCATGGGCACAGGCCAGGGCGCAGGCGGCTTCCACGACCGAGCAGCCCGACTCCTCCGGCGGATCCAGCTCGCTGCGCCTGACGCCGTACTCCAGGTCCAGTTCGGCACGCATCTCGTCCATGATCGCGGCCTGGACCGGATCGAGTGCGATGAAGTCGCGCGCCTCGACGCTGTTCTGCCGGTTCGTCGCCTTGGTGGTCTCCTTGGCGAAGTGGGCGGCGCGGTTCGTCGCGATGATCCGCACGTTGATACGGGCCTCGGCCGCGGCGGCGTCCTGGGCGAGGGCGTCGGCGACGGCTCGAACCGTCTGCGCTCCGTTGACGACGCTGGCGTTGTGCAGCGTCAGCCTGATCGGCTTGCGATGGGGACTCAGGGTCGACTGTTCGGCCTTGTCCACCGCGTCGCACAGCACCGTGATGCCGTTGTTGAAGTACCAGAAGTGCGCCGGCTCCTCGGTGAGCGTCGCCATCAAGGCGTTGTTGATGGAGGTACGGCCGAGGGGGTTACGGATGTTCAGGTTGAAGAGGTCCGGTCCCTTCCGGGCCCACTCCGCCACCTGTTCGGCGTCGACCACCCCCTGGTAGGACTCGTAGAGCTCGTCCGATCCCATGCCGAACCAGGGGAACAGTTCGGCGGTGAGTACGACCGGTTCGGGGGCCTGGTCGTCCCGCACCGACCGCCAGATCTCGGGCGCCAGGATGATTCTGTGGTCGAGCACCTCACCGTACTGGTTGAACTGCTTCTCCCCGTTGGCGATGGCCTGCGTGAAGCCCTCACCCGGAGGGTCCGAGCGCATGAGGACGACGACCTGGGTGACCGGCACCGGTCCTCTGTTCATGACGGACTTGGCGTACTCGGCCAGCTGCCGGCCGCGCGGGTTGAACGGCGCGTACTCCTCGTAATCGATGAGGCGCAGTCCGTCGAGCAGTTCGAGCACCGCCTTGCGGTCCGCGCCCGCCTTTCCCTCCGGGCTCCACTTGCCCTGGACGAGATAGACGTGCGGGTCGGCACCCTCGACCACGGCGATCGCGTCGATGCCCTGGTCGGCGTGTCCGTCGATGACGGTGGCCGCCGCGTCCTCGGGGCTGAAGCCGGTGACGATCCGCACGGCCTGCGCGGTCAGCGCCCGTGACAGCAGCCGGTTCTCGTAGTCCTGCCCCGAGTACTGCGCCAGGTCGCTGACGTCGAGCAGGCTCTCGTAGACCTTCTTCAGCGCGTTGCCGACCTGACGCACCTGAGTGGCGACCTTCGTCGCGCGCTCGGTGCCCGATTCCGCCTTCATGGTTCTCCCCTCCCCACGGCAGGCCGACGGCCTCGCCGCTCACAGCGATGTGCACGAGACCCTCGTCGGGGCTCAGGATTCCTGACCGTCGGGATCCAGCCGTATCAGGGCCAGCGCCTCGGCGACCTCGCCCGTCAGCTCGTCCGCGGGCCCGTAGACGACATTCAAGTCGTCGTGCAGTGGTTCCAGCACGACGATGGCGTCGGCGGCACGCCCCTGGGCGAGCAGCAGCATGCCGATGTCACGGCGCAGCTCGATTGCTTCCTCGCTGACATCGCTGTCCACTGACCGGACGACGGCCAGCACCGATTCCAGTGCCGACAGCGCCTCCGTCACCTGCCCGAGTTCGGCGCGACAGCGGGCGGCCTGGGCCCGGCAGGCGCGGGCCCGCTCGCTGGTGGGTCCGGCGATACGGCCGTACGCGTCCGCCAGCGCGGTGAACTCGGGCAGTGCGGCCCGGTAGTCCCCGCCGAGCAGCCGGATCGCCGCCCTCTGGGTACGCAGCTCCAGCACCTGCCGGTTCTCGGTGCCGAGAGCACGGGCGGCCGGGTCGATGACCTCGCTCAGCACCTCGGCGGCCTGCGCGAACCGCTCCTCTTCGAGGAGGGCGTCGGAGTGCGCGTACGCCTCCTTGATGTCCGCGCGGAGCTCGTCCGGTACGGGAAGGGGCGCGGGCGCCGACTCTCCCGAAGGCGCCGGGGAGACCGTCGCCCGGGGCCGGGAGCGGGGCGCGTACGGATCACGGAACAGCCCTGTCGGGTCCGGGGCTCCGGCCGGACCCGTCTCGCCCGGCACCGGCTCCTGGCCCGCCTTCGGGAGGAAGGGGCGCAGCCGCTCGTACACCTCCTGGACGTCGGCGGGCCGCGCCTCGGGGGCCTTGCGGAGCAGGTGCAGGGCGAGTTCCTCCAGCGCGGCCGGCACGTCGGGGCGCAGCCGTCTGAGCGGGGTGGGATCCTTGGTGACGTGCTGGTACATGAGCGCCAGCTCACTGTCCGCCTGGAACAGTGCCCGCCCGGCGAGCAGTTCGTGGAGGACGCACCCGAGCGCGTACAGGTCCGTCCGCGGGGTGACGCGCCCGCCCCGCACCTGCTCGGGCGCCATGTACTGGGAGGTCCCGATCGGGCTACCGGTGGCGGTCAGCTTGGTCGCGTCGGTGCGCAGGATCGCCGCGATGCCGAAGTCCAGGACCTTCACCGTCCCGTCGTGGGCGACGAGGACGTTCCCCGGCTTGAGGTCCCGGTGGATGACGGGGACCTCGTGGGCGTGCGACAGGACGGTGGCCACCTGCGCCGCCACTGCCACGGCCCAGCTCACCGGCAGCGGGCGGGCCGGGTCCACGTAGGCGGACAGCGGCACGCCCTCCACCAGCTCCATGACAAGGAACAGGTGCTCATGGGCGTCGTCGTCCAGGACCGCGTCATAGACCTGCGGCACACCGGGGTGCTGGATCCGGGCCGTGATCCGAGCCTCGCGCCGGAACCGCTTGGCCAGCTCGTCCGCCATCTGCGGCGAGGTGACGGCCTGGGCCCGGATGAGCTTCACGGCGACCGGCCGGTCCAGGACGGCGTCATAGCCGCGCCAGACGTCGCCCATGCCGCCGTGGCTGAGCTCCTCCAGGAGTTCGTAACGCCCGGCGATCACCTGCTGCGGCACCGTGCCCCCGCCCCGTCGTATTGCTGTCGCCGACGTGGTACCCCAGGTGGTGTCGGCCGGCCCGACATGTCAGGACCAGTCTGGTGGGGGTGCTGATCTTCCGTCCAGGGAGATGGGGAAGGTCTGTCAGATCTGGCCGAGAAACGTCTGTGCGTCGTGACATTGCCTGTCCTCATCGGTCCTGTGCACCGATGAGGTGCACAGGACTCAGCAGGTACCGACAAGAACTACGCAGCGTCTTCCACGCCCTCCTCGCGGCGGATCATCCGCCATGCGGCGCGGCGGGCACTGCGGTCGAGGCTGGACTTGAAGTTCCGGTCGGAGCCGAAGTACTGGCGGCCGAGACCGGCGATGGAGTCGATGTGGTCGGCCATCTTGTCGGCGAAGACCTTGTCGAAGACCTTCCCGAAGTTGTCGACGTCGTCGTTGGCGACCGCCGCCTTCCTGACCTTGGGGTCGGCCTTCGCCTCCTCGAAGGGACGGATGACGTCCTGTTCGGTGAAGTCCGTGCCGAACTTGGCGTTGAACTTCTCGATCAGCTCGGACAGCAGCGACTTCTCGGCGTCCTTTGCACCACCCGTGCCGTCTCCGAAGCCCGGCATCGTGGCCGCTCCCTCGGGGGACAGCGAGACGTCGTGCTCGCCGGTCTTCTCCACCCGCAGGTGGCTGAGGTCGACCTCGCCGATGTCCACTCCCCCGTCGGCCTTGCCGCGCAGCCGCGTGAGGAGGTAGCGGCCGTAGAGGTACAGCCGCTCCAGGTCCGGGTCGTGGTAGGGCACGATCTGGGCGAGGAAGCCGTACTTGCGGACGTAGTCGTTGAGGTCGGCGCGGAAGTCCTCCGCGGTCTGGACCGCGTCGTCGTCCTCGTCGTTGTCGCGCAGGGCCTCGTACCGGGCCACGGCCGGGGAGAGCCGGCGGTACAGCTCGGCGTGCAGCTTCTCCCACGCGGCCTGCGATCCGGCGGCCTTCTCCTTCGCACCGAAGTACGCGGCGGCGAACTCGTCCATCTCCGCTTCCGAGACGATCGGCGCGGACATGACCCGGCTCTGGGCGGTGTAGAGGAGGTTCGGATCGGAGGGGAGGGTGTTCGCCTCCTCGAAGTACGGCCGGAACGAGTCCTTTATGTCCTCGGCGTCGTTGACGAAGTCCAGGACGGCAAGGTCCGCCTGGGACTTGCGGTCGGCGGTCCGGTTGAGGCGGGAGAGGGTCTGGACGGCCGCGATGCCGGTCAGCGTCTTGTTGACGTACATCGTCGTCAACAAGGGCTGGTCGAAGCCGGTCTGGTACTTCTCGGCGACCACCAGGATCCGGTACTCCGGCTGCCCCTTCGCTCCGGCCTGGACGGCCTTGTCGTCGGCGCGGGTGTACGCGAACGCCTTGGGCAGCGCGCTCTCGGACAGGCCGCCGTTCTCCTTCGGCTCGGTGGTCTCCTCGCCGTCGATGGTGAGCGAGCCGGAGAAGGCGACGAGGACGCCCAGGTCGGGATACCTGGTGTCGTAGTCGCGGTCCTTGATGTAGCTCTTGATCGCGCGGGCCATCTGGACGGCGGACTGCCGGGAGGCCGTCACGACCATGGCCTTGGCCCGGCCGCCGAGGCGGCCGCGGGTGTGGGTGACGAAGTGCTCCACGATCACCTGGGCGTGCTGGGAGACCGTGGAGTCGTGGGTGAGCGCGAACCGGGCGAGGAGGGAGTTCGCCTTGGAGGGGTCTACCTCGACCTCGTCGCGGTTCTGGTTCACCAGCTTCCAGTACGTGTTGTAGGTGACGTAGTTGCGCAGGGGGTCGAGGATGAAGCCTTCCTCGATGGCCTGACGCATCGAGTACGTGTGGAAGGGGCGGTACGCCTCCTTGCCGTCCACCGTGTCCGGGGTCCCGAAGAGTTCCAGGGTCTTGGCCTTGGGGGTGGCGGTGAAGGCGAAGTAGGAGAGGTTCGCGGCCCGGGAGCGCTCCAGGGCCTTCTTCTTGAGCTTGTCGGTGACGGTGACGCTGGTGGCGCCCGCGTCCTCGGAGTCGGAGTCGAGGCCGAGTTCGCGGAGGGCGGCGCGTACGGCGGTGGCCGCGTCGCCGGACTGGGAGGAGTGCGCCTCGTCCAGGATGATCGCGAAGGTCGTGCCGCTGAGCTCCGTCGGGTGGCGCTTCATGTAGTCGAGGAGCGCGGGGAACGAGTGCAGGGTGACGGTGACGATCTTCCCGGTGTCCCGGGACAGAGCGCGGGCGAGCTGTTCGCTCTTCGCGCCGTGCTTCTCGTCGATCTTCACGACCAGGCCGTCGGTCTGCGAGAACCCGCCGACCGTCTCGCGGAGCTGAGCGTCCAGGTTCCGGCGGTCGGTGATGACGATGACCTTGTCGAACACCGGTGCGCCAGGCTTGACGAAGCCGGACGCCAGGGCCTCGGTGTCGAGGGCGCGGGGGTCGTTGTCGGCGTGCAGGTCGGAGAGGCGGTGGGCGAGCCAGCCGATGGTGTTGGACTTGCCCGATCCGGCGGAGGCCATGACCAGGTAGTTGTGCCCGGCGCCGTGGGTGGCGGCGTGGGCGGTCAGCTTCTTGACCACGTCCCACTGGTGGTAGCGGGGGAAGATCGTGGTGCGGGTGGTGCCGCCGCCGGAGGTCTTCGTCTTGTGCTGGTGCACGAACCGCTGGAGGAGATCCAGCCAGTTGTCCCGCTGCCAGACCTGCTCCCAGAGGTAGGAGGTCGCGTACTGGCCGAAGGCGGTGGGGGCGGGGTTCCCGGCGCCACCGGGGCGCCCGGGACCCTCGGAGCCGGTGTTGAAGGGCAGGAACCGGGTGTTCTTGCCCTTGAGGGTGGTCGTGACGAAGACCAGGTCCGGATCGACGGCGAAGTTGGCGATGACCCGGCGAGTGAAGATCAGCTCGGTGGGGTCGCGGTCGGTCCGGTACTGGTCCATGGCGTGCTCGACGCCCTGGCCGGTGAGGGGGTTCTTCAGCTCGGCGGTGGCGATGGGGATGCCGTTGAGGAACAGGGTGAGGTCGAGGCGATTGTGCCAGTCGCGCTGCTTGGTGGCGTACGGAAGCTCGCGGACGACGGTGAGGCGGTTGGCCCGGTAGCCGTCGAGGACGGAGTCGTCCGGGACCAGGTTTGGCTTGAAGTAGGCGACGCGGAGCCGTACGCCGCGGTCCTTCACGCCGTTCCGGAGGACGTGGAGCAGCCCGTCGGTGGCGATCGCCTGGTCCAGGCGCCGGGCGAAGCCGCGCTGGGCTTCGTTGGCGTCGCCGTAGACCGTGCGGAGCTCGTGCCACTCCTCGGCTTGGGTCCTGCCGAGGAACTCGAAGAGCTCCTGGGTGTCCAGGCCGAGGTCGGGCTGATAGCCGGCGGAGCTCGCTTCGCGCCAGCCGCGCGCGGTCATGGCGGCGACTATCGCGTCACCGAAGGCGGACTCGCGGTGGACGGGGCCGTTGCTCATGCGGTGATTCCCTCCGTGACGTTGCGTCCGCTGGCGGTGGAGACGTCGAACTGGCCGGTTACGGCGGCGGTGATGAGAGCTTGGCGGCGCTCGGCCGCCAGCGCTGCGGAGCGCTCGACCAGTTCCTTGAGAGGACGGACCCTCCTGATGGCGGATCCGATCTCACGCTGCTCCTCGACTGGCACAACCGGAAGAGGGATCCGCCCGAAGAGTTCCCAGTTTCGAAAGTCGACGGCCCGTTCACGAGTACTTGTCGCAAAGTTACCGAGATAGCCCTGTAGAGCCAGCAGGCGAAGCAAGCGCCCGAAGAAGTGTGCATCGCCACCATTCCGGGGCTCGCACACGTGGTACACCGGGCTACAGTTCCCGAAAGCCTCGGACACTCCAATGGCACCAGCAAATCCGTCGAGACCATGAATGACTACATCACCCGGCACAACTTGCTGCCCCTGCGCTTCTGTTGAGCCTGAGAGCGTGTAGCCGTCTGCCCGACGCAGCGAGCGTTCTGTCACATGACCATCCCTGTAGGCCGTGACGGTGCCCTCCCCAGCGACTGCTGGCCTCACCACCTTCGCAAGAAGGTGCCTGACAGGCTGGACAGGCAGACCAGTTGCCCCAGCCACGAGGGCACTCGCACCCACGTGATTTAGAATCCTGCTGTCGCTGCGCTCCTCCAGAAGATCGACCAGGCGGCGCTTCTTAGAAACAAGATTATCGATCTTCCTCGTCTCGGCTTCGAGGAATTTTGTGATGCGGCGTTGCTCTTCAATGACTGGTACTGGAATCCTGATCTCGCGTGCCACTTCAAGGTTGATCCGCGCTCGCGTCGAACCGCGCGCCATGGTCTGCACCTGCTGTGCCACAAACATTGAACTCAGCGCCCAAGTCGCGTAGCGGTGAGTGAGTCGAGATTCATCCAGGCGCACACGAAAGCAATCAGCCTTTACAATGGCAGGCCCAATTCCTTTAGGTGCGACACATGCTCGACCTACGGGATGATTTTCGTCTCCCAGCCCGGCAATCAGCAGGTCACCTGGACGAACTTCGTGACGCCGCAATCCCCTGAAGTAATCGAAAGGAATGAACGCAGCGTCCTCATCTCGAAAGGTTGCTGAACCAATGTTTCCGAGACGGATTACCCGCGCCCCATCGTCCGAATAGTGACTGCTTGTCAACGCGCTGCCAAACGGACCGTCCGTGATCTCAGTGATAAACCTTCTGAGCGACATCAGAGTATGGAGAGAAACTGCGGTACCGGTCACTCGGTCACCTCCCCCAGCAACGTCTGGATCTCCGCTTCCAGCGCCTTCAACTCCGTGTCGATCTCCGCCAGCGGCCTCGGTGGCTCGTACACGTAGAAGTGCTTCGTCACCGGAATCTCGTAGCCGATCTTCGTCTTCGTATGGTCGATCCAGGCGTCCGGCACATGTGGGTGCACCTCGCGCTTCAGGTAGTCCTCGACGTCCTCGCCCAGCGGCACGTTCTCGTAATCCCGCAGCTCCGCGTCCGGCTCCGGCTCGCCCTTGACGCGCTGCACCTCACCCTCGGGGTCGCGGACGCCCACCGCGTCCCGCAGCGCCTTCGCGAAGGGCGCCCCCGTCGGCCACAGCAGGCCAGCCGCCACCACCGCGTCCTTCAGGGCCACCAGCGCGTCGGACTTGGTCGGCCAGGTCGAGCCCAGCAGCGTACGGACAGCCGCCACGAACGACTCCGCGTCCGGCAGTTTCTGGACCGGCTTGGCGGCGGCCAGGGCCGTCAACGTCTCCTCCGTGACCTCGAAACGGAGCTTCAGCGGGCGCTCGACCGTGATGCGCTGGTACCCGAAGGCCGAGTTGTCGAAGACCTTGACCTTGGAGTGCTGAGGGTGCTCGGGGTCCGCCGCGATCTGACTCGCCTCGGCGTAGAGGCGCGTCACGTCCTTGATGTGCTGCTTGCCCAGTTCCTTGCGCTTGTCGCCGAGCGACTTGCGCATCTTCTGGAACTGGTCTCGCGCATCCAGGAGGATGACCTTGCCCTTGTGGTCCGGGGACTTCTTGTTGGTCAGGATCCAGAAGTACGTGGAGATGCCGGTGTTGTAGAAGAGCTGGTCCGGGAGCGCGACGATGCCCTCGAGCCAGTCGTTCTCCAGGATCCAGCGGCGGATCTCGGACTCGCCGGAGCCAGCCGCGCCGGTGAAGAGCGGAGAGCCGTTGAAGACGATGGCGATGCGGGAGCCGCCGCCGCCCTTCACGTCGACCGGCTTCATCATCGAGATCATGTGCTGGAGGAAAAGGAGCGAGCCGTCGTTGATGCGCGGCAGGCCCGCGGCGAAGCGGCCGGCCTCGCCGAGGTGCTTGTGCTCGTACTCGACCTCTTCCTTGACCTTTTTCCACTCCACGCCGAACGGCGGGTTGGCCAGCAGGAAGTCGAACTTCTCACGGCCGTGGCCGGGGTCGCTGAAGGAGTTGCCGAAGGCGATGTGCTCCGGGTCCTGGCCCTTGATCATCAGGTCGGACCGGCAGATGGCCCAGGACTCGGGGTTGAGCTCCTGCCCGTACACCTCCACCGTGGCGTCGGGGTTGTGCTGCCTGATGAACTCCTCGGCAGCCGACAGCATGCCGCCCGTGCCGCAGGCCGGGTCCATGACGGTGCGAACCACGCCCGGGACGGTGAGCGCGTCGCCGTCCGGCTCGATGAGCAGGTTCACCATGAGCTTGATGACCTCGCGGGGCGTGAAGTGCTCACCGGCGGTTTCGTTGGACTGCTCCGCGAAGCGGCGGATCAGCTCCTCGAAGATGTAGCCCATGTTGTGGTTGGGCACGTTCTTCGGGTGCAGGTCCAGATCGGTGAACTTCCCGATGACCTTGTAGAGCAGGTCGGCGCCGTCCAGCCGCTTGATCTGCTGGGCGAACTCGTACTTGTCGAGGACCTCGCGGGCGTTGTCCGAGAAGGCGCCCACGTACTTCTGCAGGAGGACCGCGGCGTTCCTGGGGTCGCCCGCGATCTTCTTCAGGGTCAGGTCGCTCCTGTTGTAGAAGGAGTGGCCCGAGGCGCGGCGCAGGAAGTGGTCGGTGTCGAGGTCCTGGCCCTCGAAGCGGGCCACGGTCTCCACGACCTTGTCTCGGGTGGGCTCCAGGACGCATTCCAGGCGGCGCAGCACCGTGAACGGCAGGATGACCTTGCCGTAGTCGGACTGCTTGTAGTCACCGCGCAGGAGGTCGGCGACGGACCAGGCGTGGTTCGCCAGTTCCGTGTGCTTACTGCTGTTCAAGGGGTTCCCCGGTTTCCTTCCGAACCGTCCCGCCCAACCGGAGCGGGTGCGGACAAGTGTGGTCGATGGGAGTGCGTACGAGTCGGGTTCAGGCCGGGTCGGCATCCGCCGGGGTCCCGGACGGCAGGAGCGCGCCGCCCGTGAGGCCGTCCGTCAGCAGAGCCGCCGTCTCCTCCGCGAGCCGCGCCGCCCGGCGTGCCCGCGCGCGTAGTTCGTGGACGTGCCGGAACGCCTCCCCGTAGCGACGCTGTTCGTCCAGGGGCAGCAGCGGGACCCGCAGCCGGCCCGGAGCGACGTGGAGGACGGTGCTGCCGGTGGAGGCACCCGCGATGTTCTCCGCCGAGCCGATGAAGCCGGCGAGGAACCAGGAGTCCAGGCGGGCCGGGTCGGGGCGCAGGAGGTGGACCTGGGGGCCGAGGAGCGCACCCGCGTCCATCTCGTCGGCCACGCGGGCCATCGGCCCGGTGCCGCCCGCGATCGCCCGTACGAGGACGTCACCCGCGGCGATCACCGGGGCGGGTGCCAGGGAGCGGAGCTCCGCCGGGTCGCCGGTCGGGCCCGTACCGCGCGCGATGTCGGCCCCGGTGAGCACCGGTGCCCCCGGCACGGAGGAGGCGCCGTCCGGCTCCGGTCCCTTGGTGTCCGCCACTGTACGGAGCAGGGTCAGCGCCCCGCCCCTGGTGAGGTCGGAGGTGGTGGCCGTGCGCCATTCCCGGGGCGAGCCGCTGGGTTCGGACCGGCCGGCGAGGTCCGCCGCGTCGAGGAGGCGGCGGGCAGTCTCTGTCAGCTCGCGGCGGCCTGTCTCCGTACGGGTGAACAGCTCGGAGGGGTCGACATCCGTGCGCGAGATGCGGACCTGGCGGGCCGGGGTGAGGTCGACGAGGTCGTCGAGGAGGTCGACGACCGGCACCGCACGTGCGGTGCCGGGCTCGGCCGTGAACCGATCCGGGTCGGCGGTGAAGGCGTGCCAGTGGGCGAGGGTCCGGGCGGTCAGGCCGACCCAGTCGACGGGGGCACGGGAGGAGCCCGTACGCGGTGCGCCCGTCACCTGTCCCCCCGTACTCGACGAGGGCGTACCGGCCGTGTCGACGAACAGCACCGCCTTGCGCTCCGGGCCGCCCGGCTCGGGCCGCTGGAGTACCCACAGCTGCAGGCCCACGTGGAGCGGCGCCGCCGCCCCGGCCGGGAGGGCGAGCACGGCCCGCACGGCACCACTGCGTACCAGCTCGGCCCTGACGCGGCGCCCGGCGGGGCGGGAGGCGGTGGCCGGAGGCAGGATCAGCACAGCCCAGCTGCCCGGAGCGAGGTGGGCGAGGCAGTGCTGCACCCAGGCGAGCTCGGACTCGGACCGGCCGGGTACGCCGTACGCCCAGCGCGGGTCGTAGGCGAGCTCGTCGTGGCCCCACTCGCGGTCTCCGTACGGCGGGTTGCACACCACCGCGTCCGCCGTCAGGCCGTCGAAGCAGTCAGCCCGCAGGCTGTCTCCGACGCGTACGGTGACCTCGGCACCTGGGGCGGCGAGGGCCAGCCCGACGGCGGTGCGCTGGGCCTGTACGGGCACGGAGTCCTGTCCGAGGAGGGTGGCGGCACCGCACTCGGCGGCGGCCGCCAGCAGCGCGCCGCTGCCGCAGGCCGGATCAAGCACGCGCTCGACCCCGGCGGGGAGCAGGGCTGCGACCAGGCGCGCCAGGGGTTCGGGGGTTCCGTGGACGCCGGTCGCGGCGCTGTCCTCCAGTTCCCTTTCGGCCAGCACCGTCAGCGCGGCCTGACCGCCTTCCTCGCGTACGCAGCGAAGGAGCGCGCGCAGGACGGGGCCGTCCGCGGCGGAGAAAACGGGACTCGGGGGCGTCGGACCGGGGAGTGAGGCCAGGAGCCCGGCCGCCTCTTCCGCAGCGCGATCGGCGAGCTCGGCGTCCGTGAGGTCAGCCGACGCCACCGTCTCGTCCGGGCAGCGGCGGGCGAGAGCGAGGACGAAGCCGATGCGGCTGGTCGTCCTGTCCGGGTCGGGCGCGTGGAAGCGGACCGCCGTGCGCAGTTCCTCCCGGGGGTCGGCGGCCTGCGAGTGCCCGCGCGCGCCGAGCCATTCCCGTACCGCCCCGAGGTCGTAGAGCGGGCTCGTCTCGGTGCCACCGGACGGAGCAGGGAAGTCGGCGTGGCGTCGGCGCCAGTTGCTGACGGTGGCCCGGGTGACACCGGCGATGCGCGAGATCTCCGCGGCTGTCACATGGGCTGTTGTCTCTGGCATGGCCTGCCGACACCTCTCCTCAGGGCGAACAGCTCACACAGTACACCAGAGGTCAAACGGAGATTAATGTTTGACAGCGCTTTCACGGGATCATCTACTGAGCGCAGCTATCACTGGCCTTTCACCCGCGACCCCGGAAGTCACCGTGCCACTCGACCCGACCCGCACCCACAGCCCTGCCACCCCCCTCAAGACCCGGCGCAGCACCCTCTACCTGCTCCGGAACACAGGCGCGTCTTCCGCCGACCTGCGCGCCGCGCTCAACGGCAAGTACGAGCTTGATCACTCCTTCACCATCGAGGACGTGACCACCGCAGACACTCCCGCGCTCTTGTGTCACGGGGTGATCGGCCGCCACCGGCCGCCCGACTGGGCATCGGCGGTGCACGTCCTCACCAGGCGCAAGCCGCCTGTGGAGAACCGCACGTCGGCATGCGTGCTGCTCCTCCCCGTAGCCGACGACGTCTTCGCCCTCACCTTCGGCATGGGGCACCTCCTGCTGGATCAGAGCAGGATCTCCCCCGGCTTCGGGTTCGACTTCGTCTTGCGCGCCGCGCAGCCCGACGCCATCCGCCAGGTCACACACAGCCTGATGGACGCCAGAGGACGCACGGACCGGAGCTCGGCCGCCCAGGGGCAGCACATCCGCGCGTTCCCCATCGAGGAGTACGGCGAAGTGGTCAGCCGACTGGTCGGCACCCTGAGCTCGACGGAGCTCACGATCGGCAAGCGCAGTCGGCGAACGGCCCAGGTCGCCGGTACGGACGCCCTGAAGATCCATCTCGGTGCGGAGCCCGAGAACCTGCTTCACGACCTCACACAGATCCGGGCGATCCTCGCCCGCCGGTCTCCGGCACCCGAATTCGAGGCGATCGCTCGCGTTCGGCCGCTCAAGAGCGGAGACCCGCGGCGCAGCGTCCTGGAGGCCCGCCTCGACGATCTGCTGGGCGCCTCGGCGGACACCGGATCGCTCGCTCTGGCCGTCCCCGCGGCCTGCCTCGACCAGGAGGACGCCGCACTTTCCTACCAGGTGAAGGTCGGGCCCGTCCGCCGACTCATGGCTTCCCCGACGCTCGACGACATGCTGGCCCTCCTCGACGGCATCCCGCCCGGCAGGCGCCTGGAAGCCCTGTCCGCCGGCTACGTACAGATGCACCGGGACGAGGAGGGCACCGATCCGGTGAGCGCCCAGGTGAAGGCCCACAAGTGGATCACAGCCGAGATACCGCTCGACTCCAGCCGCTATTTCCACCACGAGGGACGCTGGTTCGAGATCGGAGACCAGCATCTGGAGGGCATCCGGAGAGAGGTCGACACCCTGCTCACCACCCCGGCCGACTGCCCGCTGCCGGCCTGGACCGCCGGCCTCGCGACGGAGGAGGAGTACAACCAGGAGGCAGCGAAGCAGGGTTACGTCTGCCTGGACCGTCGGCTGATCCGGACGCCCCAGCATCCGCACGGTTTCGAGGCCGCGGATCTGCTCGCCGAGGACGGGACCCTGATCCATGTCAAGAGAGCAGCCTCCTCAGCGCCTCTCAGCCACCTCTTCGCCCAGGGCAGGATCTCCGCCGACGCCCTGCGCTACGACGCGGAGGCACGCGCCGAATTCGTCCGCCGCGCCCGGGAACGCCGCCCCGGGCACCCGGTCGGCGAGGACTTCACTCCGAGGAAGGTCGTATACGCCATCTCACTCAAGGGCGACAAAGCCTTGACCACGAAGAACCTGTTCACCTTCGCCCAGGTGTCCCTGCTGCAGGCAGCCCGGGCGCTGCGCGCGCAGGGCATCGACGTGGCAGTAGTCGGCATTCCGTCACCGAACGCCGACTGCTGAGCCGCACCGTGTCACCCGCGCTGTCGCATCGCGCGCCGCCTTCGCAGGCCGGGGGCGTCGGCAGCACCGCTGTTCGCCCTTACATCCGTCCCGGCATGAGACGGTGCCACGCTGGCCCCTTGCCGAGCAACTGGGTGACAGCATCGTCCTGAATGGCCGCTTCACCCTGCCCGAGCGGACCAGTCCACCGTTCATAGACCACGTTGCCCGGCCTGGCCGGCGAGCGGGGCGGCCAGCAGATGAGGCGGACTGGTCGGCGAGGGCGAGCCACTGACCGTCATGGGCGTCCGCGTGTCGCGGCCGCCCACCAGGCCGCGCGGCCTGACCCCAACACGACTGACCCCAACACAGAATGACAACAAAGTAGGACATTTCATTTTCGCGGGACATGCGCGGGACAAGGCGCCTGACGACACATCAGCAAAGCCTCTGACCTGCTAAAAACGCCAGAAACACCGACGGCCTCCGGAGCCGTGTGCGCAGGTTCGAATCCTGCCGGGGACACTTCGCAGAAGTGCCACACAGACCCCGTGATCAGCGGAAACACTGAGAGCGGGGTCTTGTCGTATGTGCGGGCGCGTGCCGGGGTGGGCGGCCGTATGACAGGGGTCGCGGCCTGGGCCTCATGTGGTCCCCCGGTGATCAGGGGGCAGCCGGATCGATCTGCCGATCGAAGCTTTCCGCGCCGGCGAAGCGGTCGACGGCGAGCCCGGCAGGCGCGTTCGATTCGGTGATCGAGGGCGCGTCGATCACCAGGAGCTCCGGGCGGGACGGATCAGGGATTCGGCTGGACACCGAGTAGTCGGTACGCGGGAACAGGGCCCTGCACCTGCCTCCGGTACTTCGGCCGTGGATCGTGATCTCGATGGTGAGGGGCATCGAGGCGGCAGGTGTCCGGCGTGGGTCGTCTCGTCCGGGAGCGCCCATGCCGTCGCGGGCGTCGGCTCCTTCTCCGTCTACCCGAGTTCACCGCGACGGAGGGCGTCCCTCATCTCGCTGAGCTTCGCGGTCGTCGCCGGGGCCGGCTCCTGTGCTCGTTCGGCGAGTCGGAGGGCGTCGTCGATCTCGCTGAGCTTCCTGGAGGGCAGGATGGCCGCCCGCTCCATCAGGTCGTCCCGGGACACGGTGGTCAGCCACGTGCACGGGGTGAGGCCCGGGCGCGGGAACGCGAGCCGCAGCACGCCTTCGAGCGGCAGCCCTTCATCGGCGCCGACCGTCACTTCGATGCCCAGACCGCCGATGTCGAAGCCCGCCGGAGGGACGACCTGCATCACCTGGAACCCGGACGCGTCGTCTCCCGACAGCAGTACGACCAACCTCCGCTCGTCGAACTGGACCCACCAGACTTCGCCACGCTGCACAAGTCCTCCGGTACACAGGGCGGCAGGCGGACGCTGCGCGACCTGACGCGGTGTGGAGACGGGTGCGGCCCCCGCTGGTCATCGGCGTGTGGAGACGAACGATCATGCGATGGCCGCAGGTCACAGGGTAGGCCCTGAAGAAAGGCATCGACCCCGTTGGAGTCCGGCGGCAGGACACCGGCACCGCGGGCAGGATCGAGAACGCCCGGGTCGCCGTCCAGCTGGTCCACGCCGGCCGTCGGGCCGCCCGGCGCCGGGGCGCCGGGCGGGCGGGGGCGGCTACTTGACGTTGACGGCCTTCCAGGCGGCGTCGACCGCGGTGTACTCGGGGGAGGTCGCGCCGTAGAGGTCCGTTGCCGCGGAGAGGGTGGCGGTGCGGGCGCCGGCGTAGGTGGTGGTGGAGGTCATGTAGGCGGTGAGGGCCTTGTACCAGATCCGGTAGGCCTTCTCGCGGCCTATGCCGGTGAGGGTGGAGTTGTCGTGGGTCGGGGAGTCGTAGGTCACTCCGTTGATCGTCTTGGTGCCGCTGCCTTCGGCCAGGAGGTAGAAGAAGTGGTTGGCCGGGCCCGAGGAGTAGTGGACGTCGAGGCGGCCGAGGCTGCTGGACCAGTAGTCGGCGGAGTTGCCGTCCTTGCTGGGCTTGTCCATGTGGCGGAGCGGGGTGCCGTTGCCGCGGATGTCGATCTTCTCGCCGATGAGGTAGTCGCCCGCGTCGGACGCGTTGTTCGCGTAGAACTCGACCGAGGTGCCGAGGATGTCGGAGGTGGCCTCGTTGAGGCCGCCGGACTCCTTGCTGTAGCGGAGGTTCGCGGTGGAGGCCGTGAGGCCGTGGGTCATCTCGTGGCCGGCGACGTCGAGCGAGGTCAGCGGCTTGGCGTTGCCGGCGCCGTCGCCGTACGTCATGCAGAAGCAGGAGTCGGACCAGAAGGCGTTGGCGTACGCGTTGCCGTAGTGGACGCGGGAGTAGGCGGCGACGCCGTCGCCGCGGATGCCGTTGCGGCCGAGCTCGTTCTTGTAGAAGTCCCAGGTGACGGCCGCGCCGTAGTGGGCGTCGGCGGCGGCGGTCTCGCGGTTGCTCGCGAGGCCGTTGCCCCAGGTGTCGGTGGAGTTGGTGAAGAGGGTGCCGGTGCCGCTGGTGGCGCCCTTGAGGTCGTACGTCTTGTGGCCGCCGCGGGCGGTGTCCGTGAGGGTGAAGCCGGCGGCGGTGCCGAGGGTGACCTGGCCGCTGTACTGGGTGTTGCCGACGCCCGTCTCGATCGCCTCGTAGGAGTGGAGCTCCTTGCCGGTGGCGGCGTCCGTGACGACGTGGCGCTCGCTCGGCGTGCCGTCGTGCTGGAGGCCCTTCTCGACGGTCTCCCAGGCGAGGACCGGCTTGCCGTCGGCCGCCCAGATCACCTTGCGGGCGCCCTCGCGGGCCTCGTCCGCGGACGGGGCCGTGGCCGTGGTCGTGGTCGGGACCGCGATGCGCGCCTTCGTCGCCTTGGTGGTGGTGCGGGTGCCGTTCTTCCTGTGGTGGACGACGAGGTCGCCGCCGAGGACCGGGAGGCCTTCGTAGGTCCGCTCGTAGCGGGTGTGGACGGTGCCGTCCGCGTCCTTGACTACATCGCGGGCGACCAGTGCCTCCCGGGCGGAGAGGCCGATCGCCTTCGCCGTCTCGGTGGCCGAGGCCTGGGCCTGGCGGATCGCGGCCGCGCGCTGCGGGGCGCCGAGAACGACGGCGGTGGCTGCGGCCTCGGTGCCGGTCTCGTTGACCACCGTGGCTCCGGCCGTGCCGGTCTGGACGCCGACGACGACCATGGCGGCCGTGGCGACGAGGGCGGCGGTGCGGACGGCGGTCCGGCGGTGCGAGGACTGCTGGCGGATCACGCGGGCTCCTTCGCTGAAACGCGTGGGGGTCATGTGGGGGGTGACGCGGAGGGGAGCGTGCCAGCCGGAACGGGTTTTTGACAGGTATGCAACAAGAATTTGACCATCTGTTGTCCGAAGGGCGACGAGGGGTGTCCGCTATGCGGCATGCGGAGCGGCCCCCTCGGAGGAGAGGGGGCCCGTTCGGTCGGGCCGCTCGGAGGCCCTTCACGGGTGACCCGAAGGCCTTTCGGCGGCCCTTCGCAGACCTTGGCGGGCCTTCGCAGGCCTTGTCGGGACGCTCGGTGACGTGGTGTCAGGCGGTCTTCTCCTCCGGTGTGGTCCTCCTGGTCGGGGCCTTCTTCGCCGTCGTCGTCTTGTTCGCCGTCGTCGTCTTGTTCGCCGTCGTCGTCTCCTTCGCCTTCGCCTTCGCCGTCTCCTTCGCCGTCGTCGTCTTCTTCGCCGGCACCTCCTCGGCCGTCGTCCCCTTCGCCGGGCGGCCCTTCATGTCCGTGACCTCCGCCGGCTCGCCCCGGCCCTCCTTCGCCTTGCGAACGCTCTTCTCCAGGGCCGCCATCAGGTCGATGACCTGCCCGCCGCCGTCCCCCTCGTCCGGCTCCGGAGGCGCCACGCCCTCACCGCCCGCCTCCCTCACCGTGACCAGCTCCTCGACCGCCTCGCGGCAGTCGTCGTGGAGGCTGCCGATGCCGACCTCGCCGAGGGCGGCCATCAAGCCGTCCGGCAGGTCGAGTTCGGCGTCGCGGCCCGTCACCGGCGAGGCGGGGGCGACGCCTTCGGGTGCGCGGATCTCGTCGGGCCGGAGCAGCCCGTGCATGGCGATCACGTCGTCCACCACCCCGAGCACGCCCAGGCGTTCGCGGCCCCACAGGGCGAACTTCGCCGCCGCCACCCTGTCGCTGCACTTCAGCGCCTCGCGCAGGGGGGTGCACGGCTTGGCGGCCGGCACGCCATTGGCGGGAGGCGGTACGCGGCGTCCATCTGGAGCGGGTCGATGTCGCCCGCCGGGACGAAGGCGACGCTCTCGATCGCCTTGGCCGTGGGCAACGGCAGTGCGGCCGGGCCCTCGGCGGTGACCGGGATCATGGTCCCGTCCGAGTCCGTCCCCACCTACGTGAAGCGGCTCGCCGTCGAGGCGGAGGCGGAGCTGCCGCGGCCCGTCACGCACCGGATGACGAGGGGCCTGCGCGCCGGGAAGGTCCTCGTCGACCCCAGCCAGAACGCCGCCGCCCCCTGCGCCCGCCGCGCCCGCGCGCGGCCCACCGTCTCCGCGCCGGTCACCTGGGAGGAGGTCGAGGCCTGCGCCGCCCCCGCCGGCCTCGTCTTCGTGAGGGGCGACATCGCGCCACGTCTGGAGCGGTACGGGGAGCTGCTCGGACCCCTCTTCGGCGCGGGACGGGCGGGAGGGGGCCGTGGGCCGCAGCGGAAGTGAGGGCGGGAGAGGGGGAGAGGGGGAGGGAGAGGGAGAGGGAGAGGGAGAGGAGGCGGGCGCGGGATCGCCGATCGCGGTGGCAGGACGGCGGCCGGTGGCGGGGGCGTGCTCGTGCCGCCCGTGGACGTCACGCGGCCGCGGTCCGCCGACGCCGTTCCCGCTCAGGCGCCGTTCCCGCGCAGGCGCCGGCACCGCGGGAGCTCCGGTACTCCCTCGAGCCCGACGGGTTCCGGGCGCTCGCCTTCGTCCCGGAGGGCGGGCGGGTGGTGCTCCGGTCGCGGTCCCGACGCGACCTCTCCCCCGAGTTCCCGGACGCGCCGCGGTGCCGGCCGGACGGCTGCCGCCCGGGATCGCGCTGGACGGCGAGCTGTGTGCGTACCGCGAGGGGCGGATCGGCTTCACCGACCTGCTCGCCGTGCCCGGCCGGGACGTCCGGGCGCTGCCCTGCGCGACCGCCGGGCGAGACGGGCCCGCCGCTCCAGCGGGTGCCGGCCGCCGAGGACGAGGAGACCGCGCGGGGCCGGTTCCGCGCTCTGCGGCGGGCGTGCGTGGAGGGGAACGTCGCCGAGCGTCTGGACTCGGCGTACCGCTCCGGCGCCGCCTGGCCCTGGCGGAAGGTCCGGCGCGCGGAGACGGTGGACGCGGAGCTGATCGGGCTCGTCGGGCCGGCCGACCGGCCCCGGGCGCTGTTGGTGCGGCCCGCGGGCGGGCGGACCCTGACGACCACGCCCCGGCTCGCCCCGGTTCGCCCCGGCGCAGGTCCGGGACGTCGCCGCCGCGATCGCCGCGAGGGGCGGCGGCCTGGTCACGGCCACGGATCCCGAGCACGGGCCGGTGCTGCGGATCACCCGTCCGGCGACGGTGGGGCTGCGGCAGGTCGCGGGGCGGCACGGGGCGCCGGCGTTCGTACGGTTCCGGAGGGAGGGAGTGCGACACGGAGGGGGTGGCAGGGGGTGACACACGGGAGCGCGGGCGTGGCCCGGAGGGCACGGGGGGTGCGACTCGGGGATGTGACACGAGGGCTCTGCTTTGCGCCAGCTCGCCGCACGCGCGCGTACCGGTCGGCGTGGCCTCGCCCGGCACAGGCACCGGTCGGCGGCGCCTCGCCCCCCCCTGTGCGTACCGGCCGCCGTCGACCGCCCCACGCGCGCGTACAGGCTGTCGTCACCCTCCCCGCGCGTGTACCGTCCGTCGCCCCCGGACCGCGCGCGTACGGTGCGCAACGGCCGGGCCACAGCGCGTACATGGCGCAAACCGAGCGCAACGTCGGCCCTCGGCACGGTGCGTGACGTCTGTTCGGCGTCGATGTCCTTCCCTTGGTGCACACTTGCTCCCTGGTAAGCGCTCACGGGGAAGGCGGCCTGGCCATGCTGACGGGGATCGAGGAGGTCGACTGGGCGTCGTTGGGGCACGCCTACGGCCCGGCGGACGACGTGCCGGAGCTGCTGCGCGGTCTCGCCTCGCCCGACCCCGCCGAGCGCGAGGCGGCCCTCGACGGCATGTACGGCGCGGTCCACCACCAGGGCGACGTGTACGACTCCACCCTCGCCTGCATCCCCTTCCTCCTGGAACTCGTCGCCGACCCCGCCGTGCAGGACCGCGGCGCCATCGTCGAACTGCTCACCAGCATCGGCGGGATCGAGCTGGACGACGAGGACGACGACCTCGACGGACCGGCCGGACCGGGGCCGGACGACGCCGAGTTCGTCCCGGCGGCGAACTTCGCGATGGCGGCCGCCGCCGTCGCCGCCGGCGCCGACGTCTTCCTCGGACTGCTCGACGGCCCCGATCCCGAGGCGCGGCTGGCCGCGCCCGTGGCGCTGGCGTCGCTGCACCCGGACCCGGCGCTCGTCCTGACCCTGCTGCGGGAGCGGCTCACCGCGGAGCCGGACACGGAGGTGCGGCTCGCCCTGGTCGCGGCGGTGGGGCGGATCGCGCTGCGGCACGCCTCGCTGCGCGCGGAGACCGTGGACTGGCTGGCCTGGCTGGCGCGGGCGGCGCAGGACCCGGGGCTGCGGCTCGCGGCCCTCGCCCAGCTCGCGCGCTGCGCGCCGGGGCGGATCCCGCAGGACATCGTGCGGTGGGTGACCGAGCTCCTGGAGGAGATCCGGACGGCGCCGCGCCCTGAGCCCGAGGACAAGGGCTGCGAGGCGGGGGCCGCGCGGACGCCGGTGACGCTGGTGGGCCACGTGCGCGAGCTGCTGGAGGACCAGGTGGCGGGACGGCGGACGCCGTGGACGGAGGAGTTGCTGCGCACCCTGCACGGCGCGCTCGACGACCGGGTGGACGACCGGATCGCACTGATCCTGGCACAGTTGCGCAGCCCCGACCCGGGGCAGCGGTCGGACGCGATCTGGCTGTGCGGGGGGCTGATACGGCTCTGGCGCGGGCGGTACGAGGAGGTCGTGGCGCTCGTCGGCGCGCAGCTCGCCGATCCGGACGCCCGGCTGCGGGACGCCGCCACCTCCTTCCTGGAGCGCCTCTTCGAGCTGGGCGCCCCGGCCGCCGACGCGCTCGCGGCCGTCCTCACGGCACGGGCCGCCGGGGCGCCGGGCGCCCCCGGCGGGCTCGGGCGGCTGACGGGCCGGACCGGGCGGGACGGCGCGCTGCTCGCCCTCGCGCGGTCCGGTGACAGCCGGGCGGTTCCGCTGCTCGCGCGGGCGCTCGAAGGGCCGGGCGAGGTGCGGCGCGAGCTGTTGTACACGGTCGGCGGGCTCGGCCCGGCCGCGGTGGGTCTCGCGCCGCTGCTCCGGCGACGCCTTGCGGCGGTGGAACTGGACGAGGACCTGTACGACCGGACCGCACCGCTGCTGCACGCGCTGGCCGCGGTGCGCGGCGGCCAGGCGCTGCCGGAGGTGCTGCGGGTGCTGCGCGGGGCGCCGGAGTACCGGGGGGACTGCGTGCGGGAGGCGGCGGCGCGGACCCTCGGCGCGTTCGGGCCCGCGGCCCGGGAGGCCGTACCGGAGCTGCGGGACCTGCTCGGCTCGGGGTCGGCGGCGGTCTCGGCTGCGGCGGCGCGCGCCCTGTGGGCGGTCGAGGGCGACGCGGGGGCGGTGGTGCCGGTCCTGGTGCGGTGGCTGCGGCCCGGCTCTTCGGGGACGGACCGGTGTGCGGCGGCCCAGGCGCTGGGCGCGATCGGCCCGGCGGCGGCCGGGGCGGCACGGGCGCTGCGGCCGGGTCTGACGTCCCGGGACCTGTGGGAGCGGGTGCGGTGCGCGGCGGCGCTGTGGCGGGTGTCCGGGGAGACGGAGCGGACCCTTCCGGTGTTGCTCGCGGCCTGGGAGGAGAACCGGCACGCGCGCGTGGAGATCGTGGAGTGCTTCGCCGAGATGGGCCGGGCCGCGTCGGCGGCGCGGCTGCCGATCCTCACCGAGCTGACCCGCCGCCGTCGGCACAACGCCCGCGAGGGTGCCTCCGGCAGCCACGACGTCCACCACGACGAGAAGCTCCTGACCCTCTGCCGGGCGGCCCTGGCCCGGATGGAGCCGCGGGGGCTCCGGGGGAACTAGAGGGACCGGCGGACGGGACCGGCGGACTCGTCGACGCTCCCGAACGGCAAGGACGACAAGGACGACGAAGGCGAACAAGAGCAACGAGGGCGGACAAGAGCGACAATCGAACGATCAATGAGCAAGCCTTATCGTTCCATGCAATAACGGTCGCCCTTCGAGGAGCAGCGTGAGACCCCGTGCCGTCCCGCTCGCCGCCTCCCTCGCGCTGGCCGCCCTTCCGGTGCTCGCCGGGTGCGCCGGGCAGGGCGGGCTCGTGAGCGACGGGCCGACGGAGGCGGCGGTGGGGCCCGTACGGCTCTGGCCCGGGCTTCCGCCCGCCTCGGACCCGCCCGCCGACTACGGCGAGACCGACACCGAGCGCGTGCCGGGGATCACCGTGCGGGGCGCCGACGTGCGGGCCGTGGATCCGGTCGCGGTGGTGCGGGCCGAGGTGGCGGCGCACCCCGACACGTACAGCGGGGCGGACGGGCTGTACGAGGAGACCTCGCGGGCGGTGCTCGCCTGCGACACCGCGCCGGCGGAGTGCCCGGTGCTCTCGCCGTACTACCGGGACCTCACGGGGAACGGCCGGGACGAGCTGATCGTCGGGATCCGGATGCCGGAGCAACAGGTCGCCGTGCGGGTGTACCTCGCCGAGGACGGCGGGCTCACCCGGGTCATGTCCACCGTCGACCAGGTGGTCAGCGTGGAGCTGGCCGGGCGCGACCTGATCGTGCGGGCCGCGTCCGCGGGGATCCCCGGATACGAGTACCGCACCGCCTGGTCGTGGGACGAGCGGCAGCACAGCATGCTGCCGGCCCGGGACGAGATCGTGCCGGTCCGCGGGGGCGGCGCTTCGGACCCGCCCCGTACGCCCCGTACGCCCCGTGCCACTCCGGACTCGCCCCGCACCGCCCCGGGCTCACCCCGCGCGGCCTCCCCCGTCCCGTCCCGCGCGGCCTCCCCCGGCTCGGAGTCCGCGTCGTGACGCCGCGCCGTGCGCGCCGGCCCCGCGCGCCCGCCTGGACCGCGACGCTCACCTGGAAGGCCGCGGTCTTCATCGCCGTGATGTGCTGCGCGCTCGCCGCCCTGCTCGGCACCCTGGTGCACGTCTCCGTGACGGGGCAGACCGTGCGGGACGCGCGGGAGAAGGCGCTGTCGCGGCTGGTCGAGGTCACCCGGTCGTACGAGGCGGGCGAGCCGCTGCCGCCGTTCGCCGGGCTCGACCCGGCCGGCCTCCCGGAGCCGCTGCGGCGGCTGACCGCGCGGGGCGAGCGCGGCACGGTGATCGCCGACCACGAGGGCCGGCCGACGATGTGGGCGGCGGGCCCGGCGGACGGGCACGCGCTCGCCGTCCGCGTCGACCACAGCGTGGGCGCGGGGACGATCGACGCGCTCGACCGGTCGATCGTCGGCTCCTCCGTCCTGGCCATCGCGGCGACCCTGGCCGTCGGCGTCGCCGCCGTCACCCGGGTCACCCGGCGGCTCCACGCCACCGCGCAGGTGGCCCGCCGGATCACCGCCGGCGACCTGGACGCGCGCGTGGACGACCCGCGGACGAAGGACCCCCGGCACCCGCAGGACGAGGTGGCGGCGGTCTCCGGGGCCCTCGACACGATGGCCTCCTCGCTCCAGGGCAAGCTCCAGAGCGAGCAGCGGTTCACCGCGGACGTGGCCCATGAGCTGCGCACCCCGCTGACGGGCCTGTCGGCCGCCGCCGAACTGCTGCCGGAGGGCCGGCCGGCGGAGCTCGTCCGGGACCGGGTGCGGGCGATGCGCGGGCTGACCGAGGACCTCCTGGAGATCTCCCGGCTCGACGCCCGCACCGAGACGGTCGACCTGGCCGTGCACGAACTCGGGCCGCTGGTCGAGCGGGCGGTGCGCGCCTCGGGCACGGGGACGGAGGTGCGGATCGCGCGGGACGCGACGGTGGAGACGGACCGGCGGCGTCTCGAACGGGTGCTCGGCAATCTGGTCGCCAACGCCCACCGGCACGGCCGGCCGCCCGTGGTGGTGACCGTGGACGGGGCGACGGTGGCGGTGCGGGACCACGGGCCCGGCTATCCGGAGTACCTCCTGAGCTCCGGCCCGCAGCGCTTCCGCACCGAGAGCGGTGGCAAGGGGCACGGCCTGGGCCTGACGATCGCGGTCGGACAGGCGGAGGTGATCGGCGCGGAGCTGGTCTTCGCCAACGTCCCGGACGGCGGCGGCGCCGAGGCGCGGATCCGGCTGCCGGAGTACGTACGGTTCACGACGGACGACGATCCGGAGCCGTGAACGACCCGACGGCGTGAACGACCCGGAGGCGTCAACGACCCGGAGCCACGTGAACGGCCCGCATGCGTGAACGGCCCTGAGGAACGGACCGCCCGGAGGGGTGAACGCCGCGCCGCGGGCCGAAGCGGTCGACAGCCCGGCGCGGCGGACGAGCCTCACGGCACACCGTCACACAAAAGGGACATACGGCATACGGCTTGCTACGTTGCCGACCATGACCGCACCTCGGATCCCGGACGCGTCCCCGGCCGTGTCGCCGCCCGGTGTCCGGGGCCCGAAACGGCGCGGGGTGGAGCTGGTCCTGCTCCTGGGCGCCGCCCTGATCTCCGTCTGCGGCTACGCCGAGGTGGGCCTCGCCCACGACGGGGCCGTGCCGCCGGACGCCGCGCGGTACGGGGCGGGGCTCGGCCTCCTCGCGCTGCTCGCGCACCTCGCCGTACGGTTCCGGGCGCCGTACGCGGACCCCCTCCTGCTGCCGATCGCCGTGCTGCTCAACGGGCTCGGCCTGGTGCTGATCTACCGGCTCGACCTGGAGACGCCCCGCGACCAGGCGGCGACCACCCAACTGGTGTGGTCGACGCTCGGGGTCGCGCTCTTCATCGTGGTCGTGCTGCTGCTGCGCGACCACCGCGCGCTCCAGGGGTACGCGTACGTCTGCGTGGCCGCCGCGCTGGCGCTGATGATCCTGCCGATCTTCTTCCCGGCGGTGAACGGGGCCAGGATCTGGATCCGGATCGGCGGGCTCTCCTTCCAGCCCGGGGAGTTCGCGAAGATCCTGCTGGCGGTCTTCTTCGCCGCGTACCTCTCGGCCAACCTCAGCGCGCTCGCCTACGCCGGGCGACGGATCTGGAGGTTCCAGTTCCCGACCTGGCGGGTGCTCGGGCCGGTCGTGGCGATCTGGCTGCTGAGCGTCGGCGTCCTCGTCCTGGAGCGGGACCTCGGCACCTCGCTGCTCTTCTTCGGCCTCTTCGTGATCATGCTGTACGTGGCGACCGGCCGCACCGGCTGGATCGCCATCGGGCTGCTGCTCGCCGCCGCCGGGGCCTTCCTCATCGGCTCCGTCGAGCCTCATGTGCACAGCCGGGTGCAGGACTGGCTGGATCCGTACGCCTCCATCCGGGCGGGCGAGGGGCCCGGACAGCTCGCCCAGTCGCTCTTCTCCTTCGCCGCGGGCGGGATGCTCGGCACCGGGCTGGGGCTCGGGCACTCGGTGCTCATCGGCTTCGCCACCAAGTCGGACTTCATCCTGGCGACGGCCGGCGAGGAGCTCGGCTTCGTCGGGCTCACCGCGCTCTTCCTGCTGTACGCGCTCTTCGTGGCGCGCGGCTACCGCGCCGGGCTCTCGCTGCGGGACCCCTTCGGACGGCTGCTCGCGGTCGGGCTCGCGTCGATCGTGGCGCTCCAGGTCTTCGTGATCGCGGGCGGGGTGATGGGGCTGATCCCGCTGACGGGCATGGCGATGCCGTTCCTGGCCCAGGGCGGTTCGTCGGTGGTGACCAACTGGGTGATCGTCGCGCTCCTCGTGCGCGTCAGCGACTCGGCGCGGGCGCCGCAGCCGGAGACCGCGGACACCGGGGAGCCGGCGCGGGTGGAGGCGGGCCGGTGATCCGGTACATCCGGCGGGCCGCCGCGCTCTGCCTCCTGCTGCTCGTCGCGCTGCTGGTGAACGCGGTGCGGGTGATGCTCGTCGAGGCCGAGGAGCTGGACGCGAATCCGGCCAACCGGCGGAGCGCGATCGCCCACTGGGCCGAGCCGCGCGGCGAGATCGTCGTCGACGGGAGGCCGGTGACCGGCTCCCGGGACAGCGGGCAGCAGCTGCGCTGGGAACGGACCTACCGCCGGGGCCCGCTGTACGCGCCGGTGACCGGCTACGCCTCCCAGACGTACGGCACCACGATGCTCGAACACGCCGAGGACGCGCTGCTCGCCGGCACCGATCCGGTGCTCGCCCCGCTGCCGCTGTGGAACGACCTCACCCGGGGCCGCTCCCCTGGCGGCGACGTGGTGACGACCATCCGGGCGTCGATGCAGGAGGCGGCCTACCGGGGGCTCGACGGGAAGCGCGGCGCGGTCGTCGCGCTCGAACCGTCGAGCGGCCGGATCCTGGCACTCGTCTCCTCCCCCTCGTACGAGCCCGGGGTGCTCTCCGGCACCGGTGCGGACGTGAAGGACGCCTGGGCCCGGCTGACCGCCTCGCCCCACCAGCCGCTGCTCAACCGGGCGCTGCGGCAGACCTATCCGCCCGGCTCCACCTTCAAGATCGTGACGGCGGCGGCGGCGCTGGACTCCGGGGTCGTACGGGACGTGGACGCGCCGACGGACACCCCCGACCCCTTCGTGCTCCCCGGCACCCGGCAGGTGCTGCCGAACGAGGCCCGGGGCTGCGAGGACGCCTCGCTCGCCTACGCCCTCCAGTGGTCCTGCAACACGGTGATGGCCGGGCTCGGCGTGGACGTCGGCCTGGAGGGCATGGTCGGCGCGGCGGAGCGGTTCGGCTTCGACGACCCCTCGCTGCGGGTGCCGTCGTGGGTGGCGAAGTCCAACTTCGACCGGGAGATGAGCCCGGACCAGCTGGCGCTGTCGTCGATCGGGCAGTTCGACACGACGGCGACGCCGCTCCAGATGGCGATGGTGGCGGCGGCCGTCGCCAACACCGGGGAGATCGCGCGGCCGTACCTGGTCGACCGGAGGACCACCTCCGGCGGGACCACCGTGGACCGCACCCCGCGCCGCCCCTACCGGCAGGCGATGAACCCCTCGACCGCGCTCCAGCTCCAGCGGCTGATGGTGCGGGCGGTGGAGGAGGGCACGGGGTCGAACGCGGCGATCCCCGGGGCGCGGGTCGGCGGCAAGACCGGCACGGCGCAGCACGGCTTCGGCAACACGGGGACCCCGTACGCCTGGTTCATCGCCTGGGCCCAGGCCGAGGACTCGGCCCGGCCCGCGGTCGCGGTGGCCGTCGTCGTCGAGGACGCGGAGGCCGCCCGCACCGACATCAGCGGCGGCGGCAGCGCGGCCCCGATCGCCCGTGACGTCATGCGCGAGGCCCTCCGCCTGGAGGCGGAGGCCCGGGCCGCGCCGGGCGCGCCGGGCGCATTCGGCGCACCCCGCGCCTCCGGGACGACGCCCCCGGCCCGCCCGCGCGGCGCACCGGGCGCCCGAACCCCCGAGTCGGCGCCCTCGCCGCCCTCCCGGGAGCTGCCGGTCACCCGCCCGCGCGGCGCGCCGGGCTCCGACGCCCGGACCCGCGGAACGGGCTGAACCGGAGGAACGGTCCGTCCCGGGGAAGGGGCCGGGCGCGCCCCGCACCCGCGTGCCCCGCCCGCGCCGTGGCCCGGGCGGGCGGAGCCCGTCACTCCTTCGCGCCCTCCGCGATCGCCTCCGCCACCTCGGCGACCCGGGCGCGCTCCTCCGCCGCGAAGCGTTCGGCGTCGAGGCGGTCGGCGATCTCCTCGTCCTGGGCCATGAGGAGGTCGAGGTGGGAGTCGCCGAGGTCGAAGACGCCCATGTCGAGGTAGGCCTTCTGGAGGCGCTCGCCCCAGAGGCCGATGTCCTTGACGCAGGGGACGATCCGGCTGAAGAGCAGCTTCCGGAAGAGGTGGAGGAAGTCGCTCCGCTCGCTGAACTCCTCCGCCTCCTTGCGCGGGATCCCGAAGTTCTCCAGGACCTCGACCCCGCGCAGCCGGTCGCGCATCAGGTAGCAGCCCTCGATGACGAACTCCTCGCGCTCGCGCAGCTCCGCGTCGGTGAGCTGCCGGTAGTGGTCGCGCAGGGCCATCCGCCCGAAGGCGACGTGCCGGGCCTCGTCCTGCATGACGTACGCGAGGATCTGCCGGGGCAGCGGCTTGTCGGTGGTGTCGCGGATCATGCCGAAGGCGGCGAGGGCCAGGCCCTCGATGAGCACCTGCATCCCGAGGTACGGCATGTCCCAGCGGGAGTCGCGGAGGGTGTCGTCGAGGAGGGTCTGGAGGTCGTCGTTGATCGGGTACAGCATCCCGATCTTGTCGTGGAGGAAGCGGCCGTAGATCTCGGCGTGGCGGGCCTCGTCCATCGTCTGGGTCGCGGAGTAGAACTTCGCGTCGAGGTCGGGCGCGGACTCGACGATCCGCGCGGCGCAGACCATGGCGCCCTGTTCGCCGTGGAGGAACTGGCTGAAGTTCCACGCGGCGTAGTGGCGGCGCAGGTCGCCCTTGTCCTTCTCGGTGAGCTTCGCCCAGTGCCGGGTGCCGTACAGGGCGAGCGCCTCGTCGGGCGTGCCGAGCGGGTCGTACGGGTCGACCTCCAGGTCCCAGTCGATGCGGCGGGCGCCGTCCCACTGCTTGTCCTTGCCCTTCTGGTAGAGGGCGAGGAGCCGCTCGCGGCCGGCGCCGGCCATGTCGTACTCCCAGGAGAAGCGGGCCTCGCCGGTCGCCGGGATCTGCCGGCCGGGTCCGGACGGGGGGTTCACGTAGAGCTCGTGCGTCGACATCGACCACTCCTTCGGCCACCGGCGTCCTGCCGCCGTCAGCAGGCTCACACGTTGCTGTACGAAGCGTCAACAAGTCGCGCGCAGGGGATTGACGGCCTTGCCGACGGGCAGTCTGATGGCAAGTGACCGACGGTAACTCCGCGTTCGAGGCCTGCGAGGTGTCCCGCCATGAGCCCCTTCACCGAGCCCGACTTCACCCGGCTGCGGGACGCGCTCGGGCCGCTCCGCGACCGCGAGCGGCTCGCCGAACGGCTCCTGGAGGCCTCCCGCAAGCACTCGTACGACCCCGACACCGAGCTCGACTGGGACGCGCCCTTCGAACCCGGGAAGTGGTACTGGCCGCCGGAGCTGGTCTCCCTCTACGGCACCCCGCTGTGGAGCCGGATGTCCGAGGAGCAGCGGATCGACCTCTCCCGCCACGAGGCCGCCTCGCTCGCCTCGCTCGGCGTCTGGTTCGAGGTCATCCTGATGCAGCTGCTCGTCCGGCACATCTACGACAAGCCGCTGACCAGCCGTCACGTGGGCTACGCGCTCACCGAGATCGCGGACGAGTGCCGGCACTCGATGATGTTCGCCCGGCTGATCCGGAAGAGCGGGACCGGCGAGTATCCCGTGCCGCGGGTCTACCACAACCTCGCCCGCGTCCTGAAGACCGTCTCCACCACCCCCGGCTCCTTCGCCGCGACCCTCCTCGGCGAGGAGATCCTGGACTGGATGCAGCGGCTGACCTTCCCGGACGAGCGGATCCAGCCGCTGGTGCGCGGGGTGACCCGGATCCACGTGGTCGAGGAGGCCCGGCACGTGCGGTACGCCCGCGAGGAGCTGCGCCGCCAGATGGTGACGGCGCCCCGCTGGGAGCGGGAGTTCACCCGGCTGAGCTGCGGCGAGGCCGCCCGCGTCTTCTCCACCTGCTTCGTCAACCCCGCCGTCTACGACGCGGTGGGCCTGGACCGCCGGCAGGCGGTCGCCGAGGTCCGGGCGAGCGGCCACCGCCGGGAGGTCATGCAGGCCGGCGCCAAGCGCCTGACCGACTTCCTCGACGACATCGGCGTCCTGCGCGGCCCCGGCCGCCGCCTCTGGCGCTCGTCGGGCCTGCTGGCCTGACGGGACCCCGCCCCTCCCGCGGGGTGCGGGAAGGGGGTCCGGAGCGGGAGGCACCGGGGTTACGCTGCCGCCATGACGAGCGCCGCCTCTCCCGCGTACCGCCGGCTCAGCGTCGAGGAGCGGCGCGGCCAGCTCCTGGAGGCCGCGCTGGGGCTCTTCGCGCACCGGGCCCCCGAGGACGTGTCGCTCGACGACGTCGCCGAGGCGGCCGGGGTCTCCCGGCCGCTGGTCTACCGCTACTTCCCCGGCGGCAAGCAGCAGCTGTACGAGGCCGCGCTGCGCTCCTCCGCCGACGCCCTGGACCGGTGCTTCGCCGAGCCCGAGGACGGGCCGCCCACCGAGCGGCTCGGCCGGGTCCTCGACCGCTACCTCGCCTTCGTGGACGGCCACGACGCCGGTTTCAGCGCGCTGCTGCGCGGCGGCAGCGTCGTCGAGACCTCCAACACCACGTCGATCGTGGACGAGGTGCGGCGGGCCGCCGCCGCGCAGATCTTCCTGCACCTGGGTGCGGAGCGGCCGGGCCCGCGGCTCGCGATGCTGGTCCGCACCTGGATCGCGGCGGTCGAGGCGGCCTCGCTCATCTGGCTGGACGACGGCAAGCGGCCGCCAGCCGACGAGCTGCGCGACTGGTTGGTCGACCACCTGGTCGCCGTCCTGGCGGCCGGCTCCGCGCGCGATCCGGAGACCGCCGGGGTCGTCCGGCGGCTGCTCGCCCAGGAGCGGGCCGACGGGCCCGTCGCCGACCTGGCCGGACGGCTCGTGCCGCTCGCCGGCGAGGCCGCGCACCTGCTGTGACCCCCCGCGACGGGCGCGGCCGGGAGAGACTGGTGGGGTGAGAAGCGAGAACACCCCCTTCCGCGGCGGCCCCCTCGACGGGCGGGTGCTGCCCATCCTGCTCGGCATGACCGGCCACCCGCCGAAGTGGTACGAGGTGCCGGTCCCGGCCCACGACGGCCGGCCGCCCGTGCTCCACACGTACCGCCGCGAACCGGCCGGCCACACCCGGCGACTCGGGCTCCAGCGCGGCTGGGTCTACGAGTACGCCCCCGAGGGCCGCGAGCGGCGCGAGCTGAAGTGGCCGTGGTCGAAGCCGAACGGGTGACACCGGGCGCCGCACCCCGATCCGTACGGTAATCGGATGAATTGACGCGTCATGATGCCTCCGGAGCCCGCTCTGGAGGTGGTGGTGACGTGTCGCGAAGGCTGCTGCGCACGGTCTGTACGGGAGCCCTGGCCGCCCTGACGGTCCTGACCGGCCCGGCGGTGGCCGCGCCCCCGCCGCCCGAACCGCCCGCGCCCCTCGCGCCGCTCGCCCTGGCGGACCCCGCGGCGGAACCCGTCGGGCCGGTGGACCCGGACAGCGTGGCGGACGCCGAAGCCGGGTCGGCCGAAGCGGAGGAGGTCGAAGCCGAGGTGGTCGAAGCAGAGGGGGCCGAAGCAGAGGGGGCCGAAGCAGAGGGGGCCGAAGCGGAAGAGGCCGAACCCGAGGGAGCCGCCGCCGAGGAGACCGAGGCCGGGCGGGCCGAGACCGAGGAGGCCGAGGCAGGGGCGTCCGCCGTCGACGACGCCGCGGCCCTGCCGCCCGCCGGCGGGGGCTCCGTCGCCGCTCTGCTCGCCCGGCTCCGCACCCTCTACCGGGAGGCGGAGGAGGCCACGGAGCGGTACAACGCCGCGGAGGAGGCGTTGAAGGTCCAGCAGGCCGACACCCGGCGGCTCACCGCCGACCTGGAGACCGCCCGCACCGCCCTCGCGCGCGGGCGGACGGAGGCGGGGCGGCTCGCCCGGGAGCAGTACCAGGGGCGGACCTCGTACGCCTCGCCGCTGCGGCTGCTCTTCGCCCCCGACCCCCAGTCGGCGCTCGACGCGCGGCACCTCCTCGACCGGACGGCCCGCGACCGGGCCTCCGCCCTCCCCCGGCTGCGCGCCGCCGAACGCCGGGCCGCGGACCTGGCCGGTGCCTCGCGGACCGCGCTCGACCGGCAGCGGACCCTCGCCGCACGGCAGCGGACCCGCCGGGACGAGGTCCGGAAGAAGCTCGCGGAGGTCGAGGCGCTGCTCGCCGCGCTCACCCCCGAGCAGCTGGCGCGCCTCACCGAGCTGGAGCGGGAGCAGACGGCCGGCGCCCAGCGCGAGCTCCTCGACTCCGGCGTCCTCGGCCCCGCCCGCACCCCGTCCCGGGCGGGCGCGGAGGCGCTGCGCTTCGCGGTCGGGCAGCTCGGGAAGCCGTACGAGTGGGGGGCCGAGGGACCGGAGGCGTACGACTGCTCGGGACTCACCCAGCGGGCCTGGGCGGCGGCCGGCCGGGCGATCCCGCGGACCAGCCAGGAGCAGTGGGCGGAGCTGCCCCGGGTGGGGCTCGACGAGCTGCGGCCCGGGGACCTGGTGGTGTACTTCCCCGACGCCACCCATGTGGCCCTCTATCTGGGCGAGGGCCTGGTCGTGCAGGCCCCGCGCCCCGGCGCCCGGGTGAAGGTCTCCCCCGTCGCCGCGAACCCGCTGCTCGGGGCCGTACGCCCGGACCCGGCCGGGACGCCCCTGGAGTCGTACACCCCGCCCGACCTCCCGGACGGTGCTCGGGAGGGGTCGGACGAGGGGTACGACCGTGCGGGGGCGGCTCCGGATCAGGCGCCGGGAGCCAGCGAGGCCAGGTAGGCGGAGGCCTTCTCCGGGTCGAAGAAGAAGTTCTCGAAGTCGGCCGGGTCGTTGAAGCCGTTGGCGAAGCGGTCGGCGATCGGCTGGAGCTCGCCGGCCGCGCCGATCAGGTTCAGGACGTGCTCCGGCGGCGGCGCCAGCATCGCGTTCGTCCACTTGGTGACGGGCTCGGCGGTCCGCCAGTAGCGGTCGAAGGCGGAGCGCATCCACGCCTCGTCGAAGGGCCGGTCGCCGTGCTCGACGATGGCGGCGAGGTAGGCCGCGGCGCACTTGGCGGCGGAGTTGGAGCCCTGCCCGGTGATCGGGTCGTTGGCGACGACGACGTCCGCGACGCCGAGGACCAGGCCGCCGCCCGGCAGGTGGCCGACGGGGTTGCGGACGGTGGGGGCGTAACGGCCCGCCAGGGTGCCGCAGGCGTCGGTGAGTTCGACCTTGGTGGCGCGCGCGTACTCCCAGGGGGTGTACTTCTCCATCAGTTCCAGCGTGAGCGCCAGGTGCTCGGAGGGGTCCTTGACGCCCCGGAAGGCGTCGACGGGGCCGCCGGGGATCCCCTCCCAGAAGAGGATGTCGGCGCGGCCGCCGGTGGTGAGCGTCGGCATCACGAACAGCTCGCCGACCCCGGGCACGAGGTTGCAGCGGACCGCGTCGAAGTCCGGGTGCTCGGGGCGCGGGCCGAGGCCGTGGACGTACGCGACGGCGAGGGCGCGCTGCGGCTCGGTGTGCGGGGAGCGCTCGGCGTCCCGGCCGAACATGGAGACCAGTTCGCCCTTGCCCGCGGCGACGAGCACCAGGTCGTAGCGGCGGGCGAAGAAGTCGAGGTCGCCGACGGCCACGCCGTGGATGACGAGCTGTCCGCCGCGCTGGGCGAAGGTCTCCATCCAGCCGGCCATCTTCACGCGCTGGTCGACGGACTGGGCGTAGCCGTCGAGCTTCCCGACCCAGTCGACGACCCGGGCCGACTCCGGTCCGGCGACGGAGACGCCGAGGCCCTGGATCCGCGGGGCCTGCGACTCCCAGAAGTTCAGGCCGAGGTCGCGCTCGTGCTGGAGCGCGGTGTCGAACATGCACTGCGTGGACATGACGCGGCCGGAGCGGATCTCGTCCGCCGTCCGGTTCGACATCAGGGTGACCTCGTACCCCTGGGACTGGAGGCCGAGGGCGAGCTGGAGACCGGACTGTCCGGCGCCGACTATGAGGATCTTCCGCATGGGTGGTGCTCCTGGCGAGAACGGGGGGAGGGGGCGGCGGGGGCGGCGTCCCGGGCGTGGCGACTCGGGGGACCCGGGGGACTCGGGGGACTCGGAAGTTGCCACGCGGGCGTGACTGTTCGGGTGTGGATGTTCGAACGTGCCGGCTCGGGCGCGGCTGCTCGGGCGCGGCTCTTCGGGTGTGACTCTTCGGGTGTGGCTATTCGGATGTGGCTATTCGGGTGTGGTGGAGAGCGCGTGCTCGACCATGGCGAGGAGCGTCTCGACCACGCTGTAGCGCTTGCGCGCGTCCATGATCACCACGGGGACGTCGGCGGTGATCGTCAGGGCCTCCCTGACGTCCTCCGGCTCGAACCGCTCGGTGCCCTCGAAGTGGTTGACGGCGACGACGTAGGGCAGGCCGCAGCTCTCGAAGTAGTCGAGCGCGGGGAAGCAGTCGGTGAGCCGGCGGGTGTCGGCGAGCACGATCGCCCCGATCGCGCCGCGCACCAGGTCGTCCCACATGAACCAGAAGCGCTGCTGTCCCGGCGTGCCGAAGACGTACAGGACCAGGTCGTTGTCGAGGGTGATCCGGCCGAAGTCCATCGCCACGGTGGTGGTGAGCTTGTCCGGGGTCGCCGTGAGGTCGTCGGTCTCCTCGCTGGCCCGGGTCATCAGCGCCTCGGTCTGGAGCGGGGTGATCTCCGAGACCGCGCGGACGAAGGTGGTCTTGCCGACGCCGAAGCCGCCCGCGACCACGATCTTCGTCGCGATCGGGGCGCGGGAGTGGTCGAGCTGCCAGTCCTGCGCGCCGTCCTCGGGATCGGGCTCCCCGGCGGGGTCGGGTTTCCCCGGGCCGGCGTCGCCGGTCCCCCCGACGGGCCCGGGCTGGACGGGGATCGCGGCGGCGGGCACGGCCTCCGCCGGAGCGGCGGCGGGGGTGTCGACGGCGGTGTCGACGGCGGTGGCGTCAGAGACGGCGGAGTCCACTCAGCACCCTTTCGAGGAGCGCGCGGTCGGGCTGGCCGGTGTCGTGACCGGTCCCGTACACGCGGATCTTTCCCTGGTCGGCCAGGTCGCTGAGCAGCACCCGGACGACACCCAACGGCATCTTGAGGAGGGCCGAGATCTCCGCCACCGTCCGCATCCGGCGGCATATCTCGACGATGGCGCGCATCTCGGGCATGAGCCCGCGCGCGCCGGGGCCGCCGTCGGTGAGGACCTTGCGGGCGAGCGGCGCCTCCAGGGCGGCCACGAAGGTCTCCACGAGCAGCACGTGTCCGAAGCGGGTGCGGCCGCCGGTCAGCGAGTACGGGCGCACGCGCGCGGGGCGCCGTCCTTCGCCGCGCACCGGCAGCCGGTGGCCCGCGGCGGTCAGCGAGGTCACCGGGGGCCCTCCATCGACTTGCGCAGCTCGCTGCGGACTTCGGGAGTGAGGACGTGTCCGGCCCGGCCGACGAAGAGCGCCATGTGGTAGGCGACGACGCTCATGTCGCAGTCGGGCTCGGCGTGCACGCCGAGCAGCGAGCCGTCGCTGATCGACATGACGAAGACGCTGCCCTCCTCCATGGCGACCATGGTCTGCTTCACCCCGCCGCCCTCCATCAGGCGCGCGGCGCCGACGGTGAGGCTGCCGATGCCGGAGACGATGGTGGCCAGGTCGGCGCTGGAGCCGCGCGGGCCGCGGGGGCGGGCGTGCCCGTCATCGGCGGCGCCGGGCCGCTCCTCGGGGTCGGAGGAGAGCAGCAGGAGCCCGTCGGAGGAGACGACGGCGACCGAGCGGACGCCGGGCACCTCCTCCACGAGGTTGCCCAGCAGCCATTGCAGGTTGCGGGCCTCCGTGCTCAATCCGTAGGCGCCGGCCGGCGCGGTCGTGCTCGTGGTGCTCGTTCCCGTGGCGGTCAACTGCGTGCCTCCTCGACTGTGTCCCCCGTCATCTCCTCTGTGCGCGTGGTGCTCTCGGCGGCTATCTCCGCCTCGACGTCCCGGCGTCCGGCCACGGCGCCCTGGTGGAAGCCTCCGAGCCGGCGGCGGAGCGCCTCGGCGTCGACCGAGCCCCGCCGGGGCGCGGAGGGCGCGGACGGCGCCCGGACCACCTGGGGGGTCCGCTTGGGCAGGCCCTTGTCGGTGACCCGCTCCCACTGCGCGGGGCGCGGCCCCGGCACCTGTGCCTCGTCGGCCGGTCCCGCCTGCTCCGGCACGGCCGCGACGGGCGCCTCGGCGGCCCGCTCGTGGCTGTCCGGCTCGGGCGGCGGGTCGGGGAGCCGCACCTGGAGGGTCGTCTCGGAGACGGACTCGACGTGCTCGGCGGGCTCGACGTGCTCGGCGGGCTGCCGCTCGGTGGTCTCGACGTGCTCGTACGGCTCCGGGGCGGGCGCCTCGGGCTCGTACGCCGGCGCGGGCTCGGACTCGTACGCCGGCTCGGGCTCGGCCTGGTACACCGGCTCGGGCGCGGGCTCGGGCTCGTGGGTCTGCTCGGACCCGTGCTCCGGCGCCGCCGGTTCGGGCCGCGTCTGCTGGAAGGCGCGTTCCGCCGCCTCCACGAGCGGGTCGCGGGTGCGGGACGGGAGGGTGTTGGAGTTGGCCTCGGCCTCGGAGCCGGGAAGGTGGAGGACCGGTACGGGGCCGGTGCCGGCGATCCGTACCGGCTCGGCGACGGCCGCCGGCGGCGCGGTCGGCAGCAGCGGCAGCGGCAGCACCACGACGGCGGCCGTGCCGCCCGGCTTCTGCTCGCGCAGCTCGACGCCGACGCCGTGGCGGGCGGCGAGCAGGGAGACGACCCGCATGCCGAGGCCCTCGCCCTCGAAGGCCTCCGGGTCGGCGGCGGCGAGCCGGGCGTTGAGGTCGGCGCGCCGGTGCTCGGGGATCCCTATGCCGGAGTCCTGGACGGAGAGCATGACCTCGCCGGTCTCCAGGAGCCAGCCAGAGAGCTGGACCTCGGCGTCCGGCGGGGAGAACGAGGTGGCGTTCTCCAGGAGCTCGGCGACGAGGTGGCTCAGGTCGTCGGCGGCGAAGCCGGCGAGCTGGGCGTGCGGCGGCAGCGACTGGATGGTGACCCGCTCGTACCGCTCGATCTCGCTGACGGCGGCGCGCAGCACGTCGACGAGCGGGACCGGGCCGGCGTGGCCGTGGACGTGCTCGTGGCCGGCGAGGACCAGCAGGTTCTCGCTGTGGCGGCGCATGACGGTCGCCATGTGGTCGAGCTTGAAGAGGGTGGCGAGGCGGTCCGGGTCCTGCTCGCGCTCCTCCAGCTTCTCGATGACGGCGAGCTGGCGGTCGACGAGGCCGAGGCTGCGCAGCGAGAGGTTGACGAAGGTGTGGTGGACGGTGTCCCGGAGCCGTTCGAGGTCGGCGGTGAGGACGGCGATCCGGCCCTGGAGCTCGGCGCGCTGGGCGGCGAGCTCGGCCTCGGCGGCCTCCTGGGCGGCGACCAGGCCGGCCCGCTCGCCGGTGAGCCGGCCGGTGTGCGCGGAGAGGGCGGCGAGTCGGCCGTGGAGGCTGTTGAGGGAGCGGACGACCTGTGCGAACTCGTCGTTGCGGCCGGTGAAGCGGACGGCTTCCTCGGCGGCCGGCTCGGGTGCGGCGGCGAGCCGGTCGGCGCCGCGGCGGAGCACGGAGAGCGGCCGGGTGAGGCTGCGGGCGACGTAGGTGGAGACGCCGACGGCGAGCAGCAGGCAGCCGCCGAGGAGGGCGAGGCGCAGTTCGAGCGCGGTGACGTCGTCGTCGCGCAGGGCGGTGAGCCGCTCGACCCGCTTGGCCGCGAGGGAGGACTCGACGCCGCGCATCTGCTCGATCCGGGCGGAGAGCGCGGCCTCCAGGGCGGGCGGGGAGGTGCGGGTCTCGGCCTCGGTGAGGGCGGGCTGGTCGGTGAGCCGGCCGAGGGCCAGCTCGGCGGTCTTGACCTCGGGCCCCGTGACGGTCGCGGCGAGGGAGTCGCGGGCGGCGGGCCCTGCGGAGCGGTCGAAGTCGCCGAGGGCGGCGAGTTCGCGGACCCGGGCCTGCTGGGCGGCGGCGCTGAGCTGGTCGCGGGCGCGCTCGGCCTCCTCCTTGCCCTCGGGCTCGTCGGCGACGTAGGTGCCGGTGGTGGCGTCGTAGCGGAGCTCGCCGGTGGACTCGGGCTGCGGGGTGACGAGCGCGGCGATCAGCAGGCCCCGGGCGGAGGAGGCCTGTTCGACGGCGCGGCCGAGGTCGGCGGGAGCCCGGGTGGTGCCGGTGGCGCCGGGGGCGGTGGCGCGCGGCGGGGTGCGCTCGGCGAGCTCGTCGGCGAGCCCCTGGAGGGAGGCGATGACGTCGCTGTACGCCTTGTGGGCCTCCAGGGCCGTGCCCTTGCCGGTGACGGCGGCGCGGCGGACGGAGGCGACGCCGGCGAGCTCGCGGCGCAGCGCGTCGGAGGCGGCCGGGCGGATCTCGTCGATCTGCCGGTCGACGCGGGCCGACTTGGCGGGGGTGAGGACCCGCCGGTTCTTCTTGGGGCCGGTCTGCTCCTCGCGGCCGGCGGCGACGAAGGCGACGACCTCGTCGCGCTCGTCGGCGAGGGAGTGGGCGAGGGTGACGGCCTGCCGGTCGAGCTCGGCGAGGGTGACCAGGCGCCGGGACTCGTTGAGCTCGGTGGAGGCGGTGAGGACGGCGGGGGCGCCGGCGCCGAGGACGATGGCGCCGACGAGGGCGACCCCGGCGACGAGGCGGGTGCGGACGCGCTTGGAACGGCCGCCGGGGGTCTTCGCGGGGGCGCCGGCGGGCGCGGCCACGGGGGTGCCTGCGGCGGGTGTGCTTCCCGGCGCGCTTCCCGTGTCCGGCGCGGTGCCGGCGCCGGTGCCGGGGGTGCTCGGCGTGACACCGGGGGTGCTCGGCGTGGTGCCGGGGTTCGGCGGCTCACCGGGGGTCTGGCTCCGCGCGCCGTTCATGCTCCGAGGCCGCTTCTTCTGCACCGGTGCTCGCATTCTTGACTCGTCCGCCCACACAGCAGAGGTGACGGCCGGTCACGAGGTTCCGCCCCCACCCCTGGTACGGCTTCCGACCATTCCAGCGCTTCTCGGCAGGGGACGGGCATCGGCCGCTCCGCCACCCGAACGAGTGAACAACAATCCGGAGTTGGCGAACAACTTCGGCCGGGGCCCTTCGGCGGGCCCCGACGGCCCCCGGCTGGATCTTCGGGGCGGCCTTTGGCAGGATGCCCGCCCGCAGCTCGCCGGAGCTCGCGATTCCGCCCCCTCCGACGCCCACGGCCGGTTGGTACAGGCCATTTTCGTCCCTTTGCAGGTGTTGTGAAGGGACCGCGCGAGCCGGGCACACTGGACATCATGCGCAGCGAGGTCGCCACCCTTCCCGGCAGTCCCGAACGGCCCAACGAGGACTGGGCCGCCGCAGCTCTGCCCGCCTCGGGCGGCGGTGGGACGCTCGTCCTGCTGGACGGCGTCACACCCCCCGCGGGCGGGGTGGGTTGTGTGCACACGGTGCCGTGGTTCACCGCGCGACTCGGCGGCGCTTTGACCGAACTGTCCGCTTCCCGGGCCGATCTGACACTGGCCGAGATCCTGGCGCTGGCAATCCGGCGCACCGCGGAGCTCCACTCGGACACCTGTGACCTTTCTCACGTACGTACGCCTCAGGCGACCGTGGTGCTCGCGCGGTGGGACGCGACCGCGGTCGAGCACCTGGTCCTCTCGGACTCGGTACTGCTGCTCCGGGCGCCGGACGGCGCGGTCCGGGCGGTGGTGGACGACCGGCTGGACCGGATCCCCCGGGAGGCTTTGCGTACGCACGAGGCGGCGGACCGGCTGCGCAACCGCGAGGGCGGCTTCTTCACGGCGGCCGCGGACCCGTCGGTGGCGGAGCGGGCGGTGACCGGCACGACCCCGCTGGAGGAGGTGCGGGCGCTCGCGGCGCTCACGGACGGGGCGAGCCGCTGGGTCGAGCGGTTCGGCGCGGGCGACTGGGCGGAGTGCGCGGGCGTCCTCGCGAAGGAGGGCCCGGCGGGGCTGCTCCAGCGGGTCCGGGCCCTGGAGGCGACGGACGCCGGCGGGCGGCGCGGAAAGCGTCACGACGACGCGACGGCCGTGTACGTGGAGTTCCGAGGGGCGGGGGTCAGCCCTCGGAGCGCTGGTTGAAGTGGTGGAGCAGCCGGGCCAGCTCGGCGACCTCGGCCCGGTCCCAGTCGGCGAGCTTGCGGACGTACCGCTCGCGGCGGGCGTCCCGGACGTGCCGGAAGCGGTCGCGGCCCTCGTCGGTGAGCCGCACCAGGGAGGCGCGGCCGTCGGCGGGGTCGGGGTCGCGGGCGACCAGGCCGAGCTGTTCGAGGGCGCGCAGCTGGCGGCTCATGGTGGCCTTGCCGACGCCGAAGTAGGCGGAGAGCTCGGTGGCCCGCTGCGGCCCGGCGTCGTCGAGCCGTACGAACAGGCCGTACGCGGACGACTCCAGCTCCGGGTGCACCTCCCGCGCCATCTCCCCCGACTGGGCCCGGGCCCGCCGCAGGAACACCGCGAGCTCCCGCTCCAGGGCGAGGAACTCCCGCTCGGCCGGCCCGCCCGCGGGGGCCCGCCCGGACGAGGGAAACGCCCCTGCGCCGGGGGCGGCCCGGGATGCGGGAGCCTCCTCCGCGCCGGGAGCGGCCCCGGGCACGGAAGCCGCCCCTGCGCCGGGAGCGTCCCCGGACACGGAAGCCGCCCCTCCGCCGGGAGCGTCCCCAGACGTGGAAGCCGTCCCCGCGCCGGGAGCGCTCCCGGATCGGGTCGCGCCGGGGTCCGGGGCCGGCGGGGCGTCGTCTTCGCCGGTCGTGCCGCCTGCGTGCACCCCGCACCTCCCGCGCGTGTTTCGTCGGCTGAAAGTTTCCCGCCGCCACGGGCATCTCCGCAGCTCCTTCAGTATTTCGCAGGAGTAGACCAACGACGGAACCCGGGGCCTCTTCCACCGCCCTGTCTACGTGCGTAGAGTCGCCGTCGAGCACGTGACTGACATGTCCACACCACTTCCACCCCCGGGAGTCACGCCATGCGTGTGCGCAGATCCGTCCCCCTCTCCCTGCTCGCCGGCCTCGCGGCCACCGCCCTCGTCCTGCCCCTCGCCGGCCCGGCGGGCGCCGCCGACCCCGGCGCCCGCGCCTCCGTCCCCGCGCGCGGCACCGCCCACATGGGCATGGGCGTCCTCAAGCACGACGGCCGCGGCGCGGCCCCCTCCGGCGGCGTCTCCGCCCTCGCCACCTGGACGGAGGGCGTCGACGTCTCCAGCCACCAGGGCAACGTCGCCTGGTCGACCCTCTGGAACAGCGGCGTCAAGTGGGCCTACGTCAAGGCGACGGAGGGCACCTACTACAAGAACACCTACTTCACGCAGCAGTACAACGGCTCGTACAACGTCGGCATGATCCGCGGCACGTACCACTTCGCCACCCCGGACACGACGACCGGCGCCGCCCAGGCCGACTACTTCGTCAACAACGGCGGCGGCTGGTCCAAGGACGGCAAGACCCTGCCCGGCGTGCTCGACATCGAGTGGAACCCGTACGGCGCCACCTGCTACGGCAAGACCCAGACCGGGATGGTCGCCTGGATCCGCGACTTCCTGAACCGGTACAAGGCCCGCACCGGGCGCGACGCCGTCATCTACACGGCGACCAGCTGGTGGAAGCAGTGCACCGGCAACTACTCCGGCTTCGCCTCGACCAACCCGCTGTGGATCGCGCGGTACGCCTCCGAGGTCGGCGAACTCCCGGCCGGCTGGCCGTACTACACGATGTGGCAGTACACCTCGTCCGGCCCGACGGTCGGCGACCACAACCACTTCAACGGCGACCTCTCCCGCGTCCAGGCGCTCGCCAACGGCTGACGTCCGGCGCGGAGGACGGCGGCTCCGGGGGCGCGGCGGCGCCCCCGGGGCCGCCGTTCGCCGTCCCCGGGGGCCGCCGTTCGCCGCAGGCAGGGCCGCCTTCTCCGCCCCCGGCGCCGCCGTTCGCCGTAGACGGGGCCGCCTTCCCCACCCCCGGGCCGCCCTCCCCACCCCCGGGCCGCCCTCCCCACCCCCGGCCGCCTTCGCCGCCCCCGGCCGCCTCCGCCGCCCCCGGGGGGCCACCTTCTCCGCCCCGGGGCCGCCACTCGCCGCAGTCGGGGGCTTTTTCGGCGCACCCCCTTGCCGATTGGTATGGACCAATGCGAGTCTCTACCCGGCCGCACGGGAGTCAACTTCCGTGCGCCCCGCGCGCGTTGCTCATTCCGTACTCCCCCACGCACGAGAGAGAGCCCCCGCATGCCGTCCTCCCGCCGTACCGCCGCCGGCGTCGCCGCCCTGTCCGCCGCCGCCCTCGTCGGCCTCACCCCCACGACCGCCGCCGCCCACGGAGCCGTCTTCAACCCCGTGAGCAGGATCGCCGCCTGTTTCGCCGAAGGCCCCGAGAGTCCCGACTCGCAGGTCTGCAAGGACCTCGTCGCCGACTCCGGCACCCAGCCGCTCTACGACTGGAACGAGGTCAACATCGCCAACGCCGACGGCAACCACAAGGCCGTCATCCCGGACGGCAAGCTCTGCTCGGCGAACCGCGCGAAGTACCGGGCCCTGGACTGGGCGCGCACCGACTGGGCCGCCACCCCCGTGAAGTCCGGCCCCTTCGACTTCAGGATCCGCGCCACGGCCGCCCACTCCGGCACGATGACGATGTACGTCACCAAGGCCGGCTTCGACCCGACGCAGCCGCTGAAGTGGTCGGACCTCGACGCCACCCCGGCGGCCGTGTACAACACCCCCCGCACCGCCACCGACGGCTACTACTCCTTCTCCGGCAACCTGCCCGCGCGCACCGGCCGCCACGTCGTCTACATGGTGTGGCAGCGCAACGACAGCCCCGAGGCGTTCTACAGCTGCTCGGACGTCACCTTCGGCACCACCGCCGCGGCCACCGCCGCCAAGGCCGAGGCGCCCACCGAGGCCGAACTGGCCGCCGGCGCCGAGCTGTCCACGGTGAGCCACGCCGGCCACGGCGGCGACGAGCTGCCCCCGGCGCTCTCCGCCGAGGCCTCCGCCGCCCCCGCCTCCCCGCTGCCGGCGGCCCTGGCCGGCGCGGGCGCGCTCGCCGTCTTCGGCGCGGGCAGCCTGCTCCTGGGCCGCCGCCGCGGCTCCTCCGCTCCCTCCGCCCCCTCCGGCTCCTAGGAGCGGGAGGCCCGGCGGGACAGGAGCGCGGGACGGGGGCCCGTCCCGCCCCTCCGACGGCCCCCGGGGGAAGCCCGCCCCCTCCTCCCGCCCCTTCGCCCCCCGGAGCCCGCTCCGGGGGGCGATTTCGCGCCATCTGCACCGGGACGGGTGGAAGACGGGACGTTCGTGGACAGCCTTGGTGAAAGCTCTGTTCGAACGGCCGTCAGCGCACCACCGTCCGCCCGTGAAGGAGAGCGCTCCATGCGGAACCAGCAGCGGTGGGTCTACCACCGCGGGGAAGGGCTGCGCACGTTCGGGGTGGAGGAGGAGCTCCTCCTGGTCGATCCCGACACCGGACTCCCCCAGCCCCTCTCCGGCACCGTCACCGAGATCGCCGCCTGGCACGCCGGCGCCGGGCCGCGCCACGCCGAGGCACCGGAACCGGCGAAGCCCGAGTTGTACGCCGAGCAGCTGGAGATCGGCACCCTCCCCTGCACCACCACGGCCCAGCTCGCCGACCAGCTGCGCCGGGCCAGGCTGGCGGCGGCGGCCGCCGCCGAGGAGGCCGGGGTGGCCGTCGCGGCCCTCGCGACGGCGCCGATGGACTTCGGTCCGCTGCTCACCCCCGACGAGCGGTACCGCCGGATCCACGACCGGTACGCCCACCTCGTCGACGAGGAGTTCGCCTGCGCCTGTCACGTCCACGTCCACCTCGCCTCCGCCGAGGAGGGCGTGGGCGTCCTGGACCGGATCCGCCCCTGGCTCGCCCCGCTCCTCGCACTCAGCGCCAACTCCCCCTACTTCCAGGGCGTCGACACCGGTTACGCCAGCTGGCGCCACCAGCTGTGGCAGCGCTGGCCGATGTCCGGCCCGAGCGAGCTGTACGGGGACGTGGAGACGTACGAGCGGACCACGCGCGAGATGCTCGCCAGCGACGTGCTGATCGACGACCACATGGTCTACTTCGACGCCCGGCTCTCCCGCCGCTACCCCACCGTGGAGATCCGCGTCGGCGACGTCTGCCTCGACCTGGAGGACACGGTCCTGCTCGCGGTGCTGAGCCGCGCCCTGGTGGAGACCGCGGCCCGGGAGTGGCGGCAGGGCCGGCTCCCCGACCCGGTCTCGACGGTCGTCCTGCGGCTCGCGGCCTGGCGGGCCAGCCGGTACGGCCTCGGCGGCGAGCTGCTCGACCCGCGCAGCTGGCGGCCGCGCCCGGCCGACGAGGTCCTGCACGCCCTGCTCGACCACGTGCGCCCCGCCCTGGAGGCGGCGGGCGACCGGGAACGCGCCGAGGCGGGGGTGGCGCGCCTCCTCGTCCGGGGCACCGGCGCGGACCTCCAGCGGGCCGCCCGCGCCGGGGACCCGACGCTGGCCTCGGTGATCGTGGAGGCCGTGCGCCGTACGACCCCGGCGTGAACGGTCGTACGGCTCCGGACCCGGGCGGTCGTACGGCTCCGTCGTGCACGCCGGCGGGGCCCGTACGGCTCCGGCCCGAACGCCCGGGGCCCCCGGCACGCGCGCGTGCCGGGGGCCCCGTCGGTGCCGGGGCGGATCAGGCGGCCACCGGGACCGGGACCTCCGCCGGGGCCAGGGCGATCTCCAGGACCTGGCGGACGTCGGTCACCGGGTGGACCTCCAGCTTCTCCAGGACCTCCGCCGGGACGTCGTCCAGGTCGGCCTCGTTCCGCTTGGGGATGACCACGGTGGTGATCCCGGCCCGGTGCGCGGCGAGCAGCTTCTGCTTCAGGCCGCCGATCGGCAGCACCCGGCCGGTGAGGGAGACCTCGCCGGTCATGGCCACGTCGGTGCGGACGAGCCGGCCGCTGAGGAGCGAGGCCAGCGCCGTCGTCATCGTGATGCCCGCGCTCGGGCCGTCCTTCGGGACCGCGCCCGCCGGGAAGTGGATGTGCACGCCCCGGTCCTTGAGGCCGGTGACGGGCAGCTCCAGCTCCGCGCCGTGCGAGCGGAGGAAGGAGAGCGCGATCTGCGCGGACTCCTTCATCACGTCGCCCAGCTGGCCGGTGAGGGTCAGTCCGGCGCCGCCGGTCTCCGGGTCGGCGAGGGACGCCTCCACGAAGAGGACGTCGCCGCCCGCGCCGGTCACCGCGAGTCCGGTGGCCACGCCGGGGACGGCCGTGCGCCGCTCGGCCGGGTCCTGGGCGGACTCGGGCACGTGGTGCGGGCGCCCGATGAGCTCCCGCAGGTCCTCGGGCGTGACCGTGAACGGCAGCTCGCGGTCGCCGAGCTCGTGCTGGGCCGTCACCTTGCGGAGCAGCCGGGCGACCGCCCGCTCCAGGGTGCGGACGCCGGCCTCGCGGGTGTACTCCCCGGCCAGCTTGCGCAGCGCGGCCTCGTCGATCGTCACCTCGCCGGTCTCCAGGCCGGCCCGCTCCAGCTGCCGGGGCAGCAGGTGGTCGCGGGCGATGACGACCTTCTCGTCCTCGGTGTAGCCGTCGAGGCGGACCAGCTCCATGCGGTCGAGCAGGGCCTCGGGGATGGCTTCGAGCACGTTGGCGGTGGCGAGGAAGACCACGTCGCTGAGGTCGAGTTCGACCTCCAGGTAGTGGTCGCGGAAGGTGTGGTTCTGCGCCGGGTCGAGGACTTCGAGGAGGGCCGCGGCGGGGTCGCCGCGGAAATCGGAGCCGACCTTGTCGATCTCGTCGAGGAGGACGACGGGGTTCATGGACCCGGCCTCCTTGATCGCCCGGACGATCCGGCCGGGCAGGGCGCCGACGTAGGTCCGCCGGTGGCCGCGGATCTCGGCCTCGTCGCGGACGCCGCCGAGGGCGACGCGCACGAACTTCCGGCCCATGGCGTGGGCCACGGACTCGCCGAGGCTGGTCTTGCCGACGCCGGGCGGCCCGACGAGGGCGAGCACGGCTCCCCCGCGGCGGCCGCCGACGACGCCGAGCCCGCGCTCGGCGCGCCGCTTGCGCACGGCCAGGTACTCGGTGATGCGCTCCTTCACGTCCTCCAGGCCGGCGTGCTCGGCGTCCAGGACGGCCTTGGCGCCCTGGATGTCGTACCGGTCCTCGGTCCGTTCGTTCCACGGCAGTTCGAGGACGGTGTCGAGCCAGGTCCGGATCCAGGAGCCCTCGGGCGACTGGTCGCTGGACCGCTCCAGCTTGTCGACCTCCTTGAGGGCGGCCTCGCGGACCGACTCGGGCAGGTCGGCGGCCTCGACGCGGGCGCGGTAGTCGTCGGACTCCTCGCCGTCCTTCTCGCCGTTGAGCTCGCGCAGCTCCTTGCGGACGGCTTCGAGCTGGCGGCGGAGGAGGAACTCGCGCTGCTGCTTGTCGACGCCCTCCTGGACGTCCTTGGCGATGGTCTCGGCGACCTCCTGCTCGGCGAGGTGCTCGCGGAGCTGGGCGGTGGCGAGCTTGAGGCGGGCGACGGGGTCGGTGGTCTCCAGGAGCGCCACCTTCTGCTCGACGGTGAGGAAGGGCGAGTACCCGGAGTTGTCGGCGAGGGCGCCGACGCCGTCGATCTGCTGCACCCGGTCCACGACCTGCCAGGCGCCGCGCTTCTTGAGCCAGGTGGTGGCGAGCGCCTTGTACTCGGTGACCAGCTCGGTCACGGCACCGGGCAGCGGGTCGGGCACGGTCTCCTCGACGACGGTCCCCTCGACCCACAGCGCCCCGCCGGGCCCGGTCGTCCCGGCCCCGATCCGCACCCGTCCGATGCCGCGGATGAGCGCCCCCGGGTCGCCGTCGGACAGCCGCCCGACCTGCTCGACGATCCCGAGCACGCCGGTCCCGGCGTACGTCCCGTCCACCCGCGGCACCAGGAGCACCCGGGGCTTCCCGCCGCCGCCCCGGGCCGCGGCCTGGGCGGCCTCGACCGCGGCCCGCACGTCGTTGTCGGAAAGGTCGAGCGGAACCACCATCCCGGGCAGCACGACCTCGTCGTCGAGCGGCAGCACAGGCAGCGTCAGCGGCACGGACGGCTTGGACTCAGAAGCCATGATCTCCCCTTCGGCAGTCAAGTTGAGTTATGCCGACTCAATGCATGTGAGCTCGGGAATGTTCCCCGGGGCCTGTTCGCTGTGAGCGATCACCCGGATCGGCCCGCCCGGGAGCGGCGAGCGTGACCTCATGGACGTGGACGAGTTCCTGGCGCGCCCCCTGGTGGCACGGGTGGCGACGGCCGGGCCCGACGGGCCGACCGTGCGGCCGGTGTGGTTCCTCTGGGAGGAGGGGGCCTTCTGGTGGCTGACCGGCGGGTACGCACGCCTGCGCCGGCTGGTCGAGGCGGATCCCCGGGCGGCGCTGGTCGTCGACACCTGCGACCCGGCGGCGGGGCGGGTGCACGCGGTGACGTGCCGTGGGACGGCCCGGCCCGTGCCGCTGGACCGGGGGCGGGCGGCACGGAAGCTCGTCCGCTACCTCGGGCCCGAGGAGCGTGGCCCGCGCGGTTCGCCGACGCGCTGGAGGACCCGGAGGCGGGGATGATCCGCTTCGAGCCCGACCGGCCGCCACGGCTGAGGGACCTCTCGTGGTGACGGCGCGTGGCGTGTTCCGGCTGCGCCGGGGCACGGGGGCGGGCATGCTCGGGCGCATGGAGCATGCGGTGGGGCGTCGACGGGTGTGGGGTGCGGTGCCGGGGGTCGTGGCGGCGCTGGTGCTGGGCGCGGGCGGGTGCGCGGACGCCGACGTGCCGCCGGTCCCGGGCGGCGGGAAGAGCGGCGCGAGCACGGGCGCCCCGGCGGAGGCGACGGAACCGCGGTCCGGGGCCGTGCTCGTGGAGGTCGCGGTGAGCGGCGGCTTCGCCGGCGTGGACAACCGGCTCACCGTGCGCGAGGACGGGTCCTGGACCCTGCGCTCCCGGGACAAGGAGCCGCGGACGGGGCGGATGGAGGCCGACGGTCTCGCCGGACTGCGGGCCGCGCTCGAAGACCCCGCCTACGCGCGCGTGCCCGAGCGGCCGAGCGGGCGGCCGGTCGCCGACGGCTTCCAGTACACGGTGACGCACCACGACCGGACGGTCGTCGCGGGCGACGGCGAGCGCCCCGCCGCCCTCCAGCGCGTCTTCGACGCCCTCCCCGAGGGCGGCCCGCCGACCTCCCCCTGAACCGGGCGGCGCTCGGGCGTCACTCCGTGACTTCGCGACTCCGCAACGTGTTTGTCCCGGCCGGCCGGGCTCCGCGAGGATGGCGGAGACGCCCGTACCGACACGACGAGACACGGAGTGACCGCCCATGAACAGCCCCGTCACCCTCGACCGCCGCGAGGGCCCGTACGGCGAAGTCGTCCTGCGGCGCCGCGACGCCGGGGACCGTACCGACTTCGAGATCATCGCCAACGGCACCTTTCTGATGGACACCTCCGACGGACGCTCCGAGCGGATGCTCGTCGACGCGGCCATGGAGGCGCTGCCCGAGCACGCGCGCGTGGGCGCGTCCGTCCTGATCGGCGGGCTAGGCGTCGGCTTCTCGCTGGCGCACGCCGCCGCCGACCCGCGCTGGGGCCGGATCGCGGTGGTCGAGCGGGAGGAGGCGATCATCGACTGGCACCGGAGCGGCCCGCTCGCCTCCTTGTCCGGCCGCGCCCTCGCCGACGCGCGGACCGTGATCCTGCACACGGACCTCGTGGCGTACCTGGAGACGACCTCCGACACCTACGACGCGCTCTGCCTGGACATCGACAACGGACCGGACTGGACCGTCACCGAGGACAACGAATCCCTTTACGGAGCAAGGGGTTTGGCGTCCTGCGCGGCCCGCCTGAACCCCGGCGGGGTGCTCGCCGTGTGGTCGGCCCGGCCGTCCGCCGATTTCGAAGAGTCCTTGCGGAATGCCGGATTCAGCGGGGTACGGACCGAAGAGGTCACCGTTGCCCGGGGCGTCCCCGACGCGGTCCACCTCGGCATCAGGCCTGCGTAGCCGGGACGCCGCGGGTACCTCTAGGCTGCTGCACCGACATCGGCGACGCGAGGCGGGGCAATGGAGCAGACACACACCGGTCATCAGGGTGCGGCGACTCCGGGGGCCCAGCGGCGCGTCCTGGTCGTCGAGGACGACGCGACGATCGTGGAGGCGGTCTCCGCCCGGCTCCGCGCCGAGGGCTTCCTGGTGCAGACGGCCACCGACGGCCCCGCGGCCGTGGAGGCGGCCGAGGCCTGGCAGCCGGACCTGATGGTCCTCGACGTGATGCTGCCCGGCTTCGACGGCCTGGAGGTCTGCCGGCGCGTGCAGGCCCGGCGTCCGGTGCCGGTGCTGATGCTCACCGCCCGGGACGACGAGACCGACATGCTGGTCGGGCTCGGCGTCGGCGCAGACGACTACATGACAAAGCCTTTCTCCATGCGCGAGCTGGCCGCCCGGGTCCACGTGCTGCTGCGCCGGGTGGAGCGGGCGGCGCTCGCCGCCGTGACCCCGCGCAGCGGGATCCTGCGCCTGGGCGACCTGGAGATCGACCACGCGCAGCGCCGGGTCCGGGTGCGGACCGAGGACGTGCACCTGACCCCGACCGAGTTCGACCTGCTGGTCTGTCTGGCCGGCACCCCGCGCGCGGTGCTCTCCCGGGAGCAGCTGCTCGCCGAGGTGTGGGACTGGGCGGACGCCTCCGGCACCCGGACCGTGGACAGCCACATCAAGGCGCTGCGCCGGAAGATCGGCGCCGAGCGGATCCGTACGGTGCACGGCGTGGGGTACGCGCTGGAGACCCCGGCGTCGTGAACCGGCCGGCGCGGCGCCCGGGGGGGTCCAGGCGCCGGATCGCGATCTCGATCAAGACGAAATTGGGGGCGCTGGTCGTCGGCGCGGTGCTGCTGACCTCGGGACTGGCCCTGGTGGCGATCCGTACGTCCACCGAGTTCCGGTACATCACGATCTTCGCGATGATCGCGACGCTGCTCATCACCCAGTTCGTGGCGCAGTCGCTGACGGCGCCGCTGGACGAGATGAACACGGTGGCGGGGTCGATCTCGCGGGGCGACTTCTCGCGGCGGGTGCGGGGCGCGGACCGCCGGGACGAGCTGGGCGACCTGGCCTCCACGATCAACCGCATGGCGGACGACCTGGAGGCGGTGGACCGGCACCGCAAGGAGTTGGTCGCCAACGTCTCGCACGAGCTGCGCACGCCGATCGCGGCGCTGCGGGCCGTGCTGGAGAACGTGGTCGACGGGGTCTCGGAGGCCGACCCGGAGACGATGCGCTCGGCGCTGAAGCAGACGGAGCGGCTGGGCCGCCTCGTGGAGACGCTGCTCGACCTGTCGCGGCTCGACAACGGTGTCGTACAGCTGCGGGCGCGCCGTTTCGAGGTGTGGCCCTACCTGTCCGGCGTGCTGCGGGAGGCGAACCTGGCCGCCGCGCAGCGCGGGCTGCCGTCGACGTCCGGTCTGCACCGGCGCACGGACGTGCACCTGCACCTGGACGTGTCGCCGTCCGACCTGACGGCGTACGCGGACGTGGAGCGGCTGCACCAGGTGATGGCGAACCTGATCGACAACGCCGTGAAGCACTCGCCGCCGCACGGGCGCGTGACGGTGCGGGCCCGGCGCGGCCCGTACCCGGAGTCGCTTGAGCTGGTGGTCGAGGACGAGGGCCCCGGCATCCCGGAGTCGGAGCGGCACAAGGTCTTCGAGCGGTTCAACCGCGGCACGGCCCCGGACCGGCAGGGGCCGGGGAGCGACGGCGGCACGGGGCTCGGTCTGGCGATCGCGCGCTGGGCGGTGGATCTCCACGGTGGCGGGATCGGCGTGGCCGAATCCTCACGTGGATGCCGGATCCGGGTCACTCTTCCAGGCAGCCTTCCCCTTCTCGATTGACGTAGGGTTCGAACCGGAAGCGAACGTTCTGCGTGTTCATGGGCAGACGTGGTCAGGGAGCGGCCGAAGGAGGCCGCGGCCCGGGCTTTTCCGTACCCTCACAGAAGCGGAACCACGGTTGTTTCCCGCCATTCATGGCATCGAAACACGCCGTCAAGTGTGACTTGCACGACGTTGGAGTGCCCGGCCTGCACGTCCCGGCCGGACAGGCGTAGCCTTTATTTCCGCTGTCCATCACCTTGCGAAGCGGAAGAGGGCGGTTGCCGCCGTGTCGTCTCAGTCCCCCAGTACCCCGAGCTCCCCGGCCGACCAAGACGGGCGTGGCGTGAGCCCCGCAGCCGCCTTCGGCGCCAATGAGTGGCTCGTCGACGAGATCTACCAGCAGTACCTCCAGGACCCGAATTCGGTCGATCGTGCCTGGTGGGACTTCTTCGCCGACTACAAGCCGGGTGCGGCGGAGACCCCGTCCGCCCCGGCCGCCACCACCACGGCCGCGCCCTCGGCGCCGCAGGCGGGCCCCGCACAGGCCGCACCTGCCGCCCCGGCCCCCGCCGTGCCCGCGCCTGCCGCCCCGGCCGCGCCGGCTCCGGCCGCCGCCCCGGCCCCGGCCCCGGCGAAGCCCGCCGCGGCCGCTCCGGCCGCCGCGAAGCCGGCCCCTGCCGCCACCCCGGCGCCCGCCCAGGCCGCTCCGGCCGCCGAGGCGCCCGCCGGTCCCGAGCTGATCACGCTCCGCGGCCCGGCCGCCGCCGTCGCGAAGAACATGAACGCCTCGCTGGAGATGCCGACGGCCACGTCCGTCCGCGCCGTCCCGGTGAAGCTGCTCTTCGACAACCGGATCGTCATCAACAACCACCTGAAGCGCGCCCGGGGCGGGAAGATCTCCTTCACCCACCTCATCGGCTACGCCATGGTGCAGGCCATCAAGGCCATGCCGTCGATGAACTACTCCTTCGCGGAGAAGGACGGCAAGCCGACCCTGGTCAAGCCGGAGCACGTGAACTTCGGCCTCGCCATCGACCTGGTGAAGCCGAACGGCGACCGCCAGCTCGTCGTCGCCGGCATCAAGAAGGCCGAGACGCTCAACTTCTTCGAGTTCTGGCAGGCGTACGAGGACATCGTCAAGCGCGCCCGCGTGGGCAAGCTGACGATGGAGGACTTCACCGGCGTCACGGTCTCCCTGACCAACCCCGGCGGCCTCGGCACCGTCCACTCCGTCCCGCGTCTGATGCCCGGACAGTCGGTCATCATGGGCGTCGGCTCGATGGACTACCCGGCGGAGTTCCAGGGCACCTCCCAGGACACCCTGAACAAGCTCGGCATCTCCAAGGTCATGACCCTGACGTCGACCTACGACCACCGGGTCATCCAGGGCGCCGCCTCCGGCGAGTTCCTGCGCATCGTCGCCAACTTCCTCCTCGGCGAGCAGGGCTTCTACGACGACATCTTCAAGTCGCTGCGGATCCCCTACGAGCCGGTCCGCTGGCTCAAGGACATCGACGCCTCGCACGACGACGACGTCACCAAGGCCGCCCGCGTCTTCGAGCTCATCCACTCCTACCGGGTCCGCGGCCACGTCATGGCCGACACCGACCCGCTGGAGTACAAGCAGCGCAAGCACCCCGACCTGGACATCACCGAGCACGGCCTCACCCTGTGGGACCTGGAGCGGGAGTTCGCGGTCGGCGGCTTCGCCGGCAAGTCGATGATGAAGCTCCGCGACATCCTCGGCGTGCTGCGCGACTCGTACTGCCGCACCACCGGCATCGAGTTCATGCACATCCAGGACCCGAAGCAGCGCAAGTGGATCCAGGACCGCGTCGAGCGTCCCCACGCGCGCGTGGAGCGCGAGGAGCAGCTCCGCATCCTCCGCCGCCTGAACGCGGCCGAGGCCTTCGAGACCTTCCTGCAGACGAAGTACGTCGGCCAGAAGCGCTTCTCCCTGGAGGGCGGCGAGTCCGTCATCCCGCTGCTCGACGCGGTCATCGACTCCGCCGCCGAGTCCCGCCTGGACGAGGTCGTCATCGGCATGGCCCACCGCGGCCGCCTCAACGTCCTCGCGAACATCGTCGGCAAGTCGTACGCGCAGATCTTCCGCGAGTTCGAGGGCAACCTCGACCCGAAGTCCATGCACGGCTCCGGCGACGTCAAGTACCACCTGGGCGCCGAGGGGACCTTCACCGGTCTCGACGGCGAGGAGATCAAGGTCTCCCTGGTCGCCAACCCCTCCCACCTGGAGGCGGTCGACCCGGTCCTGGAGGGCGTCGTCCGCGCCAAGCAGGACGTCATCAACAAGGGCGGCACGGACTTCACCGTCCTGCCCGTCGCCCTCCACGGCGACGCGGCCTTCGCGGGCCAGGGCGTGGTGGCCGAGACCCTGAACATGTCGCAGCTGCGCGGCTACCGCACCGGCGGCACGGTCCACATCGTCATCAACAACCAGGTCGGCTTCACGGCGGCTCCCGAGTCGTCCCGCTCCTCCATGTACGCCACCGACGTGGCCCGCATGATCGAGGCGCCGATCTTCCACGTGAACGGCGACGACCCGGAGGCCGTGGTCCGCGTCGCGCGGCTCGCCTTCGAGTTCCGCCAGACGTTCAACAAGGACGTCGTGATCGACCTCATCTGCTACCGCCGCCGCGGTCACAACGAGGGCGACAACCCCTCGTTCACCAACCCGCAGATGTACAACCTGATCGACAAGAAGCGCTCGGTGCGCAAGCTGTACACCGAGTCGCTCATCGGTCGCGGCGACATCACCCTGGAAGAGGCCGAGCAGTCGCTCCAGGACTTCCAGGGCCAGCTGGAGAAGGTGTTCGCGGAGGTCCGCGAGGCCACCGCCGCCCCGGCGCCGACCCACGTGCCGGACGCGCAGGCCGAGTTCCCGGTCGCCGTCACCACCGCGGTCTCCCAGGAGGTCGTGAAGCGGATCGCCGAGTCGCAGGTCAACATCCCGGAGCGGATCACGGTCCACTCGCGTCTGCTGCCGCAGATGCAGCGCCGCGCGGCCTCGATCGACGACGGCACCATCGACTGGGGCTTCGGCGAGACCCTCGCCATCGGTTCCCTGCTGATGGAGGGCACCCCGGTCCGCCTGTCGGGCCAGGACTCGCGCCGCGGCACCTTCGGCCAGCGCCACGCGGTCCTGGTCGACCAGGAGACCGGCGAGGACTACACCCCGCTGCTCTACCTGGCCGAGGACCAGGCCCACTTCAACGTCTACGACTCGCTGCTCAGCGAGTACGCGGCGATGGGCTTCGAGTACGGCTACTCGCTGGCCCGCCCCAGCTCCCTGGTGGTCTGGGAGGCGCAGTTCGGCGACTTCGTCAACGGCGCGCAGACCGTCGTCGACGAGTTCATCTCCTCGGCCGAGCAGAAGTGGGGCCAGACCTCCGGCGTCACCCTGCTCCTGCCGCACGGCTACGAGGGCCAGGGTCCGGACCACTCGTCCGCCCGCCCGGAGCGCTTCCTCCAGATGTGCGCCCAGGACAACATGACGGTCGCCATGCCGACGCTGCCGTCGAACTACTTCCACCTCCTGCGCTGGCAGGTGCACAACCCGCACCACAAGCCGCTCATCGTCTTCACCCCGAAGTCGATGCTGCGTCTGAAGGCCGCGGCGTCCAAGGTGGAGGAGTTCACCTCCGGCGGCTTCCGCCCGGTCATCGGCGACGACACGGTCAACCCGGCCGACGTCCGCAAGGTCGTCTTCTGCGCCGGCAAGGTCTACTACGACCTGGAGGCCGAGCGTCAGAAGCGCGGCGACACGGAGACCGCGATCATCCGTCTGGAGCGCCTGTACCCGCTGCCGGGTGCCGAGCTCCAGGCCGAGATCGCCAAGTACCCGAACGCTGCGAAGTACATCTGGGCGCAGGAGGAGCCGGCGAACCAGGGTGCGTGGCCGTTCATCGCGCTCAACCTGATCGACCACCTCGACCTGGCGGTCGGCGCGGACATCCCGGCGGGCGAGCGCCTGCGCCGGATCTCCCGCCCGCACTCCTCGTCCCCGGCGGTCGGCTCGGCCAAGCGTCACCAGGCGGAGCAGCAGCAGCTGGTCAACGAGGTCTTCGACGCCTGACGCCGGCGCCTCGCGCGGAGGCCCGGCACCCCTCGGGATCGAGGGGTGCCGGGCCTCCGGCGTGTCCGGACGGGCCTATCCTGGATCGCATGTACTTCACCGACCGTGGCATCGAGGAACTGGAGAAGCGGCGCGGCGAGGAGGAGGTCACCTTCGAGTGGCTCGCCGAGCAGCTGCGGACCTTCGTCGATCTCAATCCCGACTTCGAGGTGCCGGTCGAGCGCCTCGCCACCTGGCTGGCCCGTCTGGACGACGAGGACGACGAGGAGTAGCACGACCTGGCGGTGCCCCCTTCCGTACGGACGCGGAAGGGGGCACCGCCGCGTCCGGGGCCGTCCGTGCTCGGGCGGTCGTGGGCGAGGCCGGTCAGCGCTCGCGCAGCCGGTCGTAGGCGAGGCCGAGGGCGCCGTGGGCGACGAGGAGGGCGCCCGCCGTGGCCCAGCCGCCGCTGCGCCGGCCGAGGCCCCAGAAGAGCAGCGGGACGCCCGCGGCCAGCTGGACGCCGCCGAGGAGACGCGCCCTGGGGCCGCGTACGTACGGGCCGAGGGGACCCTCCTCCACGACGTCGAGCTCGTCGCGGACGGCCTCCCGCCAGCCGGGCCACTCCAGCTGCTCGGCGCCGGCGCCGAGGGCGGTGGCTCGGAGCCGGTCGGGGGCTTCGCCGGGGTCGAGGCCGGCGGGGAGGGCGAGGCCGGTGCGGGCGAGGACGGCGACGAGGCCGAGGAGGCGGGTCCGGGAATCGGCCTCGGGGTCGGGGAGGGTGAGCGGCTCCAGCGCCTGGACGTCGAGGACGGGGTCGAGGGCGAGGCGGTCGGCGAGGGTCCGCACGGCCTCGTCCTCGCCGGCCGGGGTGCCGTCGGCGAGCCAGGTGTAGCCGACGGTGCGGCGGAAGCCGGCGGCGAGGGTGATCCCGGCGCGGTCCGCGTCCCACCAGAGGGCGAGGACGGGCCAGCCGGCGGCGGAGACGGCGAGGGCGGTGGCCCAGCCGGTGACGACCCGCTCGACCGGTTCCCCCTCGTCCTGCCAGGGCTTTCCCTCCGGTACGAGGACGCTCCAGCCGTCCCCGGCGGGGGCGAGGAGCAGCGGCTCCCGCAGGAGCTGGGCGGGCGGCCGGACCGTCGGGGGATCGGCTCGGCACAGCAGCAGCGCCCCGGCGGGGCGCGGTCCGGAAGTCGCGTTCATGGCCCCCAACCTAGGCCAGTTTGCCCGTATACGGAGAGGTTTGCCTCGACCCTGTCAGGGATGATTCAGGGTTGACTCGACCACACTGCGATATATCGTGAATCTCGGAAGTCGCGATATGTCGAGTCGCGATGTGTCGAGGAAGCGGGAGGACAGCACCATGACCGAGTGGTCCGTCACCGAACCGGTGAAACTCGCGCCCGCCGACCCCGTGACACGGCTGCGCGTCCGTGTCGTGGGCGGCGCGGTGAACGTGGTGGGCACGGAGGAGAGCACGGCACGGCTGGAGATCTCGGAGATCGAGGGCCCGCCCCTGATCGTCACCCAGGAGGGCTCCACGCTGACCATCACCTACGAGGACCTGCACTGGAAGGGCATCCTCAAGTGGCTGGACACCAAGGCCCACCGGCGGCGCGCGGTCGTCTCGGTCGCCGTCCCGGCCGGCGCCGAGGTCGAGGTGGGCGCGGTGTCGGCGGACACGGTGGTCTCGGGCCTGCGGGGCCGCACCGAGGTCCGCGGGGTGACCGGGGGGACGACGCTGGTGGGTCTCTCGGGCCCGGTCCGCGCCGAGACCGTCTCGGGCGCCCTGGAGGCCCAGTCGGTGACCGGCGCGCTGCGGGTCGCCTCGGTGACCGGTGACGTCACGGTGATCGAGGGCTCCGGCTCGGCGGTGCGGGCGGAGACCGTCAGCGGTGACCTGGTCCTCGACCTCGACCCGGCTCCGGCCGGGGCCCCGCCGGCCGACATCCGGCTCACCAGCGTCTCCGGCGAGGTCGCCGTCCGGCTGCCGCACCCGGCGGACGCCCGGGTCGAGGCGAGCACCACGAGCGGCGCGGTGTCGAACGCCTTCGAGGACCTGCGGGTGGGCGGCGAGTGGGGCACCAAGTCCATCACCGGGACGCTCGGCGCGGGCAGCGGGACCCTGAAGGCGACCACGGTCTCCGGCTCGATCGCCCTGCTCCGCCGCCCGGAGTCCGCCGAGGCCCCGGACCCCGGGGCCTCCACCCCCTCCACCCCCTCCGCCCCCTCGTCCGGAAAGGTGCTCTGACATGCCCCCCGTCTTCGCCCACGGCCGACTCCGCCTCTACCTCCTCAAGCTGCTCGACGAGGCCCCCCGGCACGGCTACGAGGTCATCAGGCTCCTGGAGGAGCGCTTCCAGGGGCTGTACGCCCCCTCGGCCGGCACGGTCTACCCGCGGCTGGCCAAGCTGGAGGCCGAGGGGCTCGTCACCCACACCAGCGAGGGCGGCCGGAAGGTGTACTCGCTGACCGACGCGGGCCGGGACGAGCTGGCCGGCCGGGAGGGCGAGCTCGACGCCCTGGAGCGGGAGATCCGGGACTCCGTCGCGGCGCTGGCCTCCGAGATCCGGGAGGACGTGCGCGGCGCGGCCGGCCGGGTGCGCAGCGAGATGCGCGCGGCGGCGAGCCGGGCCCGGACGGCGGAGGAGGGCTCCTTCGCCGACGTCAAGGAGGAGCTGCGCAAGGCCAAGCGGGAGTGGAAGGAGCAGGCCCGGCAGGCGAAGGAGTTCCAGCGGATCGCCCAGCAGGTCCAGGACGAGGTCCAGAACCGCTTCGCGAGGGGTGAGTGGCCGCAGGCCGTCCGGGAGGGCCTGTCGGGGATCACCGCCCAGCTGAGCGATCTGGTCTCGGGCCAGACCAAGGGCCGCACGGGCGCGGGGAGCGCTCCGCCGGGCGCTTCGTCGGCGGGCGGTTCCCCGGTGGACGTGTCGGTGCCGGGCACGGACGGGGAGGCCGTGGTCCCGGAGTGGGCGCGGGAGGGCGCGGGCTCCGGTGACCCGGCCCGGGACCTGGACCGGCTGCTCGACCGCTTCCGGGACGAGGTGCGGGACGCGGCCCGGGACCACGGGGTGACGGACGCCCAGCTCGCCGAGGCCCGCCACCACCTGGCCGCGGCGGCGACCCGGATCACCGGGATGCTCCGCCCCCGCGTGGAGCCCTGACCGGGGCTCCGGCCGGGGCCTTGGCCGGGGTCCTGACCGCGTTCCCGAGCAGGGCCCGCGCAGGGATCAGCGGGGCGCCGGGCCGGTGCGGGTGACGGTGACGGTGACCCGGGCGTCGGGGGCGGCGAGGACGCGGACCCGTTCGTACGCCCGGCCGTGCCCTTCTCCGCGGCCCTTGTCGCGGAGCACGAGGGCGCCGCGGGCCGTCACCTTCCAGTCGCCGGGCGGCAGGGCCAGTTCGGTGACCCGGGAGCCGCGGCGGCCGGCGGCCTCGTACTCCAGGCGGTAGACGCCGGACGCCGGCTCGTAGGCGGAGGTGCGGACGCGGCCCGCGACGGCCTCCGCGTACGGCTCGGCGGTCAGCTCCTTGTTGGTGCGGAAGGCGCCGGCGGAGTCGACGGCGCAGTAGCCGCCGCCGTAGCACCAGACGTAGCCGGCCCAGCCGGAGGTGTAGCGACCGAGGGAGGCCATGGCGTCGCGGTAGAAGCGGTTCATGTTCGGCAGCGCGTTGTTGAGCGGGCCCCACTCCCCGACCACCACGGGGACCTTGTGCTCCTTGGGGTAGAGGGTGACGGCCTGCTCGTAGCTCTCGATCCAGCCGGCGGCGGGGTCGTAGTCGGCGCCGGCCTCCATGCCGGTGTTGTAGAAGTGCGGAGCGTAGACGATCTTCGGGTCGTCGATCCGGCCGAGCCCGGTGGGGACCCCTTCGCCGACGATCGGGGTGGGCTCGACGAAGATCCAGGCGTCCCGGTCGGCCGTGCGGATGGCGTCGGCGATCCGGTCGTACATGGGGGTGAGCTGCTCGCGCTCGATGCGGCGGGCGGCGGTGGGCAGGTCCTCGCCCTCGCGGATCTCGCCCATCGGCTCGTTGATGGGGTCGTAGCCGAGGACGGCCGGGTGGTCGTCGAAGCGTTCGGCGAGCACCTGCCACATGCGGGCCTGGGCGCGGCGGAGGTCCTCGTCCTCGTAGAGGTGGGTGAAGGCGCGCTGGACGGCGGGCTCGAAGTACTCGGAGAACCAGTCGTCGGGGCGGGGGGTGAAGGGCAGCCCGTCGGTGCGGGTGGCCCAGGCGGGGATGCCGCGATGGCCGAAGGCGGGGCCGAAGACGTCCTGGTGGGCGTCGAGCAGGACCTTGACGTCGTGCTTCTCGGCCCAGTCCAGGATCCGTTCGATCTTCCGCAGGTAGGCCTGGCTGTAGCGGCCCGGCCGCGGCTCCAGGTCGTCCCAGAAGACGAGGAGGCGGGCGAAGTTGAAGCCCTGGGCGCGCATGTCGCGGAAGTGCCGCTCGGTCACGGCGGAGAGGGCGGCGTCACCGCGGTTGGCCTTGTCCTCCACGTTCCAGCCGCGCAGGGTGAGCACGCGGCCGCGGGCGTCGGTGAGGGCGGGGATCCCGTCGTCCCCGGCGCCCCCGCCGGTCCCGGTCTCCGCGTGCGCGGCGGCCGGGACGAGCAGGGAGGCGGCGAGGGCGCCCGTCAGAAGGGTGGTGCGCAGCAAGGAGACCTCCGGCACGAGGAAGTGAGCGTCGTTCACCTTTCCGGTGCCGGAGATCCCATCAGGTCGACCGACCCGTATCAAGAGGTCGTCAGCACGATCTTTCCGAAGAGTTCGCCGGAGGCCATCTTCACGAAGCCCTCGCGGGCCCGGTCCAGCGGCAGCACCTCGTCGATCACCGGACGGACCCCGGTGGCGGCACAGAAGGAGAGGAGGTCCTCCAGCTCGTCCTTGGAGCCCATGGTGGAGCCGACCACCTTCAGCTCCAGGAAGAAGATCCGGGTCAGTTCGGCGTGCGGGGGGCGGTCGCCGCTGGTGGCGCCGGAGATCACCAGGGTGCCGCCGGGGCGCAGCGACTTCACCGAGTGCGACCAGGTCGCGGCGCCGACGGTCTCGATGACGGCGTCCACCCGGTACGGCAGCCGGGCCCCGGGCTCGTACGCCTCGACGGCGCCGAGCTCCACGGCCCGCTTCCGCTTGGCCTCGTCCCGGCTGGTGGCGAAGACCCGCAGGCCGGCGGCCTTGCCGAGGACGATCGCGGCGGTGGCCACGCCGCCGCCCGCACCCTGGACGAGGACCGAGTCGCCGGGGCGGACCCCGGCGTTGGTGAAGAGCATCCGGTAGGCGGTCAGCCAGGCGGTGGGGAGGCAGGCGGCCTCGGCGAAGGAGAGCTCCTTCGGCTTGGGCAGCACGTTCCAGCGGGGGACGGTGACGCGCTCGGCGAAGGTGCCCTGGTAGCGCTCGGTGAGGATGGAGCGGGGCTCGTCGGGACCGACGCCGTGGCCGGTCTGGCCGATCACGGAGTGCAGGACGACCTCGTTGCCGTCCTCGTCGATCCCGGCGGCGTCGCAGCCGAGGATCATCGGCAGCTTCTCCTCGGGCAGGCCGACCCCGCGCAGCGACCAGAGGTCGTGGTGGTTGAGGGAGGCGGCCTTGACGGTGACGGTGGTCCAGCCGGGGCGTACCTCGGGCTCGGGGCGTTCGCCCAGTTCGAGGCCGTTCAGGGGCTGGTCGCGGTCGATTCGGGCGGCGTAGGCAGCGAACATGGCCCCGACCCTAGGGGCGACGGAGAGCACACGGAACCTCACTCCGGTGTGACGCGCGTCCCCCGCCTCCCCCGTCGCGTCTCCCCGCCTTCCCCGTCGCGTCTCCCCGCGTCCCCCGTTCTCGTCCCTGGCGCCCCCCCGTGGCGTCCCCCGTCTCCGCCTCCGGCACACGAAAGGGCCCAGCCTCCGGCCTCGCCCTCTTCCCTCTCCCCCCTCCCCCGGCCCCGCCCCGGCACGGGAAAGGGCCCCGTCCCGGGTCCGATGCGGCGGACCGGGGACGGGGCCCTCTCGGGGACCTTCCGCGGACGGGGTCAGCGGCGGGCGACGCCCTCGGCGCGCGCGGCGGCGGCGACCGCGGCCGCGACGGCCGGGGCGACCCGGTCGTCGAACGGCGACGGGATGACGCAGTCGGCGCTGAGCTCGTCACCGACGACACCGGCGATGGCGTCGGCGGCGGCGATCTTCATGCCCTCGGTGATCCGGGAGGCCCGGACCTGGAGCGCGCCGGCGAAGATGCCGGGGAACGCGAGGACGTTGTTGATCTGGTTGGGGTAGTCCGAACGGCCGGTGGCCACGACCGCCGCGTACTTGTGCGCGACGTCGGGGTGGACCTCGGGGTTCGGGTTGGCCATGGCGAAGACGAAGGCGTCCTTGGCCATGGCGGCGACGGCCGCCTCGGGGACCGTGCCGCCGGAGACGCCGATGAAGACGTCGGCGCCGGCGAGGGCGGTCTCCAGGGAGCCGGTGAGGCCCGCCTTGTTGGTGAGCCCGGCGATCTCGCGCTTGACGTCGGTGAGGTCCTCGCGGTCGCTGCTGACGACGCCCTTGCGGTCGGCGACGCAGACGTCGCCGATGCCGGCCGACAGGAGGAACTTCGCGATGGCCACGCCGGCCGCGCCCGCGCCGGAGATCACGGCGCGCAGGTCGCCGAGGGTCCGGCCGGTCAGCTTCGCCGCGTTCCGCAGGGCGGCGAGGGTGACGATGGCGGTGCCGTGCTGGTCGTCGTGGAAGACCGGGATGTCGAGCCGCTCCTGGAGCTTGCGCTCGATCTCGAAGCACCGCGGCGCCGAGATGTCCTCCAGGTTCACTCCGCCGAAGGACGGGGCGAGCCGGACGACGGTGTCGACGATCTCGTCGGTGTCGGTGGTCGCGAGGGCGATCGGGACGGCGTCCACGCCGCCGAACTGCTTGAAGAGGATCGCCTTGCCCTCCATGACCGGGAGGGAGGCCTCCGGGCCGATGTCGCCGAGGCCGAGCACGGCGGTGCCGTCGGTGACGACGGCGACGACCTGGGACTTCCACGTGTAGTCGTGGACCAGCTCGGGCTGCTCGGCGATGGCGGTGCACACCTTGGCGACGCCGGGCGTGTACGCGAGGGACAGGTCGTCCTTGTCACGGACGGGGACGGTGGCCTGAATGGCCATCTTGCCGCCGCGGTGAAGAGCGAAAGCCGGGTCGAAGGGCTCCTCGGGAGCTCCTTCCGTTGCGCTCTCGCTGAGAGGGTTGACGATCTCCGCTGCCATGTGGGTGAGACCCCTTATGTCTGTTGTTCGAGGGTTTCCGCTCCTGGTGTGGAGCGGTGGGCGGGTCCCGCGGCCGCCGTGTCGGGCAGCCGCGCGGGCGCGCCGCACAACGCGCCCTGAGCCCCGGATGAGGGGTGTAAGGATCCTTCTTACCGGACGGACGGCACCGCAGACGAGTCCGTATCCGGTCGGTGACGCGACTCATACCCAGTGCTGGCGGACGCGGACGGAGAACGACTCGTCACTCGATATCAGGAAAGATGCCGCAGGCGTCCGTTTGGCTCTGTTCGTGCCGTCCGAATGGCGAGATCGGCCGCAGATTCTTCGGCGAACGGGTAGGGCTACGAAAGATGGTCCGGCCTTGATGTACCGGCCTGTCGGGATTCGGGCGCGACCCGTTACCCGATTTTGACATCCGTGGCCGTCGGTTTGAGGCGGTCCGAATGGCAAGATGCCGTAATCACACGAGGTCGCGACACTCGAAGACGCGTACGCGGCCCATTGGCAACGCCTATGGCAACTCCCTCACACGCCGGAGGATCCCGACCATGACCGCACGCTCCACGCGCTGGACGACCGCCGCCAAGACCCGCACCTCCCGTCTTGCCGCGGTCGCCGCCATCGCGGTCGCCGGCTCGATGCTGCTGACCGCCTGCGGCGACCAGACCGACGGCGGCTCCACGAAGGAGGGCGGCACCGCCGCCAACTCCGCCCCGCTCTTCTCCAAGCTGCCCGCCGACATCCAGAAGGCCGGCGTCATCAAGGTCGGCACGGACGCCTCGTACGCGCCGATGGAGTTCACCGAGAACGGCAAGATCGTCGGCGTCGACCCCGACATCGCCGCCGCCCTCTCCAAGCAGCTCGGCGTGAAGTTCGAGTTCACCTCGGGCACCTTCGACGGCCTGATCACCTCCCTGGAGACCGGCCGCCAGGACATCGTCATGTCCTCCATGACGGACAACAAGAAGCGCCAGGAGGGCCTGGACGACAACGGGAAGAAGATCGGCAAGGGCGTCGACTTCGTCGACTACTTCTCCTCCGGCGTCTCCCTGCTGGTCAAGAAGGGCAACCCGCAGGGCGTGAACTCGCTCGACGACCTCTGCGGCAAGACCGTCGCCGTCCAGCGCGGCACGATCTACGAGGACACCTTCAAGGCCCAGGCCGAGAAGTGCGGCGCGAACAAGCTCACGATCCAGGCCTTCGACACCGACGCCGAGGCCCAGACCCGTGTGAAGGCCGGCGGTGCGGTCGCCGACCTGAACGACTACCCGGTCGCCGCGTACATCGCGAAGACCTCCGGCGGCGGCAACGACTTCGAGGTCGTCGGCAACCAGACGGACGTCGGCCTCATGGGCATCGCCGTCTCCAAGGACAAGACCCAGCTGCGCGACGCCATCAAGGAGGCGCTCGACGCCAGCATCAAGGACGGCAGCTACGCCGAGGCCCTGAAGAAGTGGGACGTCGAGGGCAGCGCGGTCAAGTCGGCCACCATCAACGCCGGCAAGTGACCCGCCCGCTTCCCCCTCGCACCACTGAAGGGCAGTCGTGATGACTGACAAGCTCAGCAAGGACCCGGCCGCCACGCCGGCCGGGTCCGGCCCCTCGGGCACGCCGTACGAGGCGATCAAGGCCGTCCCGGTCCGGCACTACGGCCGCTGGGTCAGCGGCGTCGTGGTCGTGGCCCTCCTCGGCTGGCTCGTCTACGCCTTCTCCCAGGGCAACATCATCTGGGCGACGGTCGGAGACAAGCTGTTCGACCCGTCCGTCCTCTCCGGTCTCTGGAAGACCGTCCTCATCAGCGTCTCCGCGATGGCGCTCGGTCTCGTCCTCGGCATCGTCTTCGCCGTGATGCGGCTGTCGAAGAACCCGGTCACCGGAGCCGTCTCCTGGCTCTACATCTGGTTCTTCCGCGGCACGCCGGTCTACGTCCAGCTGCTCGTCTGGTTCAACCTGGCCCTGATCTTCGAGTACATCAACCTCGGGCCGATCTACAAGGACGAGACCTCCCAGGTCCTCACCCCGTTCATGGTGGCCCTCCTGGGCCTGGGCCTGAACGAGGGCGCGTACATGGCGGAGATCGTCCGCGCCGGCATCCAGTCGGTCGACGAGGGCCAGACCGAGGCGGCGCACGCGCTCGGCATGTCCCAGACGAAGACCATGCGCAGGATCGTGCTGCCGCAGGCGATGCGCGTGATCGTGCCGCCGACGGGCAACGAGTTCATCAACATGCTGAAGACCTCGTCGCTGGTCTCGGCCGTGCAGTACACGGAGCTGCTCCGCGCCTCCTCGAACATCGGCTCCACCGCCGGCGCCGTGATGGAGATGCTCTTCGTGGCCTCCATCTGGTACCTGGCGCTGACCAGCGTCTTCAGCGTCGGCCAGTACTACCTGGAGCGCCGTTTCGCCCGCGGTTCGACCCGTAACCTGCCGCCCACCCCCTGGCAGCGGGTCAAGACGAACCTCACCACGTTCAAGCGTTCCCCGGAGGCATCGGCATGACCGGCGAGCTCATGGTCAAGGCGGAGGGCGTCCACAAGTCCTACGGCGCCGCCCACATCCTCCGCGGCATCGACCTGGAGGTCCGCAGCGGAGAGGTGTTCTGCCTGGTCGGCCCGTCCGGCTCCGGCAAGTCGACCTTCCTGCGCTGCATCAACCACCTGGAGCGGATCGACGGCGGCCGCCTCTCGGTCGACGGCCAGCTGGTCGGCTACCGCCAGAAGGGCGACAAGCTCTACGAGCTGAAGGACAGCGAGGTCGCGGCCCAGCGCCGTGACATCGGCATGGTCTTCCAGCGCTTCAACCTGTTCCCCCACATGACGGCCCTGGCCAACGTGATGGAGGCGCCCATCCAGGTGAAGGGCGAGTCCAAGGCCGTGGCCCGCGAGCGGGCCGAGCGCCTGCTCGACCGGGTCGGCCTCTCGGACCGGATGGGGAACTACCCCTCGCAGCTCTCCGGCGGCCAGCAGCAGCGCGTGGCCATCGCCCGCGCGCTGGCGATGGAGCCGAAGCTGATGCTCTTCGACGAGCCGACCTCGGCGCTCGACCCGGAGCTCGTCGGTGACGTCCTCGACGTCATGCGGGACCTGGCCGAGTCGGGCATGACGATGATCGTCGTCACCCACGAGATGGGCTTCGCCCGGGAGGTCGGCGACTCGCTGGTCTTCATGGACGGCGGCGTGGTGGTCGAGTCCGGACACCCGAGGGACGTCCTGACGAACCCGCAGCACGACCGGACGAAGGCGTTCCTGTCGAAGGTGCTGTAGCGGGCGGTACGCGAGGGGCGGTACGGGCGCGAAGCCCGTACCGTCCCTCCGTGCGTCCCCCGGCCCCGCACCCGACGGCCGTACGCCCCCGCCGCCGTGCGCCCGGCAGCGGTCCGCCCGGCAGCCGCACCCCGGACGGCCGTACGCCCGGCGGCTACTTCACGGCGAGGAGCAGCGTGTCGGAGGGCGAGCACCAGACCGGCCGGGCCTCGCCGAAGCCGGCGGCCCGCAGCGTGTCGGCGTGCCAGCCCACCGGCGGCATGTCGCCGTCGGCGTGCTCGCCGTAGATCTCGAAGCGGCGGGCGGTGGGCTCGGCGAGGACCGGGTCCTTCGCGGCGAGCGCCCACCACTCGGCCCAGTCGAGGACTCCGGCGGCCTTCTCCTCGTCCATCCGGGCGTGCCGCCGGGCACGCTCGGCGGCGTTGATCCGCGGGGTGGCCGGGTCGATCATGTGGTCGGCGTTCATGAAGACCCCGCCCTCCCGCACCAGCCCGGCGATCCGCCCGTAGAGGGCGGCCAGGGGCTCGCTGTGGAACCAGTGCAGGGCGGTGGCGGTCAGGACGGCGTCGTACGAGTCGTACGGCAGCGCCCGCGTCCACGCGGGGTCCTTGAGGTCCGCCGTCACGAAGGAGACCCGCTCGTCGCCCGCGAAGGTGCCGCGGGCTATGGCGAGCAGCGCGGGGTCGAGGTCGACGCCGGTGGAGACGGCGCCGGGGAACCTCCGGAGGAGCCTGTCCGTGATACTTCCCGTACCGCAGGCGAGGTCGAGGACGCGGGGCTCCGGCCCCACCAGCGCCTCGACCATGTCGAGCATGACGCGGAACCGCTCCTCGCGGTCCGGCATGTACCACTCCTGCTGACGGTCCCAGCTCCGCTGCCAGCCCGCCCAGTCGGTGTCGATCATGCCCGTACCCTCCGTCGTCGTCGCCACAGAAAACCCGAGAACGTAATACCCTCAGAGGGGAAACACCAATTACCCCCCTCGACGCCGACCCTAGCCCGCCACCGTAAGGACTACAAGTGGAACTGGCCTATTACTCGGATTACGCCGTGCGTCTCGTCAACACCGAGGAGCCGGCCCGCGGCAGGGACAGCCTCACCACCGTGGAAGCGGTCAAGGAACTCTTCGGCCCCGCCGGCCAGATGGCCCGCCGGGTCACCGAGGCCGACCTGCCCCGCTTCCGCGCGATCAGGGCCCGGCTGCGGGCCGTCTTCACGGCGGCGGACGAGGGCGACCACACCGGCGCGGTCGACCTCCTGAACTCGCTCCTCCTGGAGTTCCCAGTCAGCCCGCAGATCTCCGGCCACGACCACCTCGACGACGAGGGCCGGCCCCGCTGGCACATGCACCTCGCCGACCACTCGTCCAACGCCACGGCCGGGTACGCGGCGATCTCCGCGATGGGACTCGCCTTCCACCTGACGGAGTTCGGCGCCGACCGGCTGGGCCTCTGCCAGGCCCCGCCCTGCCGCAACGCCTACCTCGACACCTCCACCAACCGCTCCCGGCGCTACTGCTCCGACCGCTGCGCCACCCGCGCCAACGTGGCCGCCTACCGGGCCCGCAAGCGCCTGGAGGCCGAGCGGGCCGACATCACCGGCCGCACCGCCGAGAACAGCCAGGAGAGCACCACCCCGGCCGAGCGCTGACGCCCCGGCGTCACCGGCCGGTACCGGGCCAGCACCCGCCCGAGCACCAGCTCGGGCGGCACGGCCCCGAAGACCCGGCTGTCCCCCTCGGCGTCCGGGTTGTCCCCGAGGACCCACCACCCGGCGTCCCGCCGCTCGGCCAGCCGCTTCACCACGAGCAGATCCTGCTGGAGCGGATGCCGCAGCACCACGACGTCACCGGCGCCGACCCGGCCGCCGTACCGCACGAACAGCCGATCGCCGTGCAGCAGCGTGGGCACCATCGACACCCCCGTCACCTCGGCGATCCCGAACGGCGCCTCGGCCGCCGCGGTGGCTTCCCGCTCCACTCCCGCTCCCCTCGATCGACCCGTCCACTCGTACACGAGTCCCATCCTCACCCCGGACTTTTGCCCTAAGCCCCAGGGGCGCTCGCGAAAACGCCCTTCTCACCGAGTAATCTCCCACTTGAGAAGACGATCACGAGGAAGGACGGCTCAATGCTCTCCCGCCTGTTTGCCCCCAAGGTCAAGGTCAGCGCCCACTGCGACCTCCCCTGCGGCGTGTACGACCCGGCCCAGGCCCGCATCGAGGCCGAGTCCGTCAAGGCTGTCCAGGAGAAGTACCAGGCGAACGAGGACCCGCACTTCCGGGCCCGCGCCACGGTCATCAAGGAGCAGCGCGCGGAGCTCGCCAAGCACCACGTCTCGGTCCTGTGGAGCGACTACTTCAAGGCCCCGCACTTCGAGAAGTACCCCGAGCTCAACCAGCTGGTCAACGACACCCTGAAGGCCCTCTCGGCCGCCAAGGCGTCCACCGACCCGAAGACCGGCGAGAAGGCCCTCGAGCTCATCGCCGAGATCGACCGCATCTTCTGGGAGACGAAGAAGGCCTGACCCAGGTCTCCCCTCTCCCCCTGCCCCACCGCAGGCCGGAGGACGACGGAACGGCCCGCCCGGACACCCCGGCGCGGGCCGTTCCCGTTTGCACGGTCCTGTGGGAGAGAACCGGGAGACGGGGGGACCCGTCACCGACGACAGACGAGGATGCCGCCGAGGCAGGTGATCTCGTACGTGCCGTGGCGAGCGATGTGGTCGACGAGGAGGGTGCGGGCCCGGTCGACGGTGGCGCCGAAAGGGACATCGTGCTGGTCGGCCCAGGCACGGTACGAGGCCATGTGGGCGATGACCGGGTCAGGGTCCCGGACCATGATGGTCCCCGGGAGTTCGACGACCTCCATGCGGCTGAACTCCTCGCCGAGGAAGGCGGACGCCTTCTCCAGGGAGAAGCGGGCGCTGAGCGAGATCCGAGCCGGACCCCGGCCGACGCCGAGGACGTCACCGGCGGCCCGCTGCCAGAGGTCGTCGAGCTCGACCTTGTCGCGGTCGCTGTTGGTGGAGACGATCACCGGCCCGTCGTCGGCCACGATCCTGGCCAGCTCCCTGACCGCCTGGGGGATGTCGGACACGTGGTAGAGCATGTGGAGCGCAAGGGCGGCGTCGACGCTGCCCGCCGCCAGCGGAAGTCTCGTCGCGTCCGCCACGGCGACCGGGCCGGGGACGCCGGCGAGGATGCCGGGAGCGATGTCGAGGCCGAGCAGGGACAGGTCCGGACGGTCCTGTCCGAGCCGCTGGATGAACTTGCCGTTGCCGCAGCCGATGTCGACGACCCGCCCACGTACGTCGCCCAGCTGCTCGGCCACGAGGCCGGGGAGGTCGTACCGCGGTGTCTGCCACTGGTAGAGCGACTGCCGGGCGGCCAGGTCCCGGTCTCCGTTGTAGGCGCTGCCCGCCAGGCGGGCCCGGTCGGTGACGGCGGCGTCGTGGGCGGCGGACAGGTCGGTCACGTCGGCAACTCCGGTGGGTGGGCGGCGGGCAGGGACGCACGGACGGCCGTGTGCTGGAGTCGTTCGCGCAGGTGCACTGCCTGGGCGGCTCCACCGTACTGCGGCCCTTCCAGCTCCCGCCCGAGAACGGTGAGCCGGCGCACGATACTGGCCGACATGCGCTCCGGCGGGGACTGGAGCACGAAGCCGAGCATCTCCTCCGTGCCGTCCAGGTCGCCCAGGAGCATGTGACCGCGCGCGAGGTCGAGGTGCGCGGCGAACAGGTCACCGACCGACTGGTCGTCTCCGTCCGCGCTGCGATAGAGGCGGATCGCCGTCTCCGCGCTGACGATGGCCCGGTGGACGCGTTCCTGCCCGCCCGCAGCCAAGAGGGTCGTTCCGGCGTAAGCGAACTGCTTGGCCGCGGGGAAGTCGAAGACTCCCGCCCCCTCGTCCCCGCCCGAGACCGCCTCGCGCGACCGTTCCGCATCCGACAGGGCGGCGAGCGCACCTGCCGTGTCGCCGACTATCGCCAACGCCCGCGCCTCCAGACTCGCCAGCCGTGCGCCGATGCTGCCGCTCGCCCTGTGCCGACGGCCGGCCTGCGCCAGCCGGGCCGCCTGCTCGTACCGCCCGGTCCAGTACGCGATCAACGACTCCACGGCCCGTACCCAGGCCAGCATCCCCTCGTGCCCGGCCGCCTCGGCACAGGCGCGTGCGGTGCGAGCGTGGGTGGCGGCGGAGTCGTAGGCGCCGAGGTCGAGGCAGACGTGCGCGGACAGGCCGCAGAGGCGAGCAGCGGAGAGGTAGAGGTCAGTGGTCTGCCGGGGGTGCTGGCGCCCGCGCAGCAGCTCGAAGACCCCGTCCCGTAACCGCCTGATCTCGACGTACTGCTCCATCAACGGGTGGCTGACGTACGTACGGGCGAGCCGGCCGACGTCTGCCTCCAGCTGCTCCACGACGAACTCGTCGGCGTTCCGCTGCGCGATGAAGCGGGCGAAGTCCGCCGAACGCACCGCGTCCTCCGAGAGCGGGTCTCCACGGACGTGAGTGTCTTCGGGCAGCAGCGCTGGCGGCACAATCTCGGCCTCGGCCCCGTCCCGCTGCCCCTTGCTGATGGCAACGGCTTGGTCGAGTACGGCTACATCGACGCCGAAGACCTGCGCCAGGTACTTCCGGGCGTAGGGAACGGGAACTCGCGCTTCGCGCTCGTACCGCCCGATCTCCTTGCCGGTCTTCGCGGAGCGCCCCTCCAGGGCGTTGTACTCGTCGGCAACCCTCTGCTGGCTCCAGCCGCGCGTGGTACGCAGCCGGACGAGCAAGGCGCCGATCCTGGTGTCGCCCATGCCGTCCCCCAGGAACACGTGACCTCTGGCCCCCATAGTGGCCCCCGTCTTGGCCCCCACGCTGGCTCCCGACCCAAATGAGTTAAGTCGCTTTGCTGTTGACCATGGCAAGCAGACTCACCAACCAGGCGACCGACGCCGCCCCGGATCTCTTTCCGGGCACGGGCCGGCACCGCACCATGCTCTTCCCCCGCCGTCGGACCACGCCGCGTACTTCTCGCGACTTCGTCGCCGCCACGCTGACCGAATGGGGTGAGACGAGCCGCCTCGACGACATGCGGCTGTGCACCTCGGAGCTCGTCACCAACGCGGTACTGCACGGGGCGCCCGTGGGCCGCCTCGTCCTCGTACGCGTCGAATCCCTTGACGCGGAGCTGCGGATCGAGGTCCACGACAGCGGCGAGAAGAGGCCGACGAAGCGCGTTCCCGAGGAGTCCGCCGTCGATGGCCGCGGTCTGCTGATCGTCGCCGCGACCGCCGACAGCTGGGGCGTGAAGGAGCGGACGGGCCCCGGAAAGTGCGTCTGGGCCGCATTCGACCGTGCCAAGAACAGGGCCGCTCCCCTGCCGCCCCACACCACCGGCCCCCAGGGAGACACCTCGTGACCACGCATCCCGTCTCGCCGAACACCGTTCTCGCCAACGCCCTCCACCACGCCGAGGACGTCCTGACCCCGCGCATCCTGGCTGCCCCGCCCGAGCGGATCGTGTTGGTCGTCGGCACCCAGATCAACGGCGCCCCGCACATCGGCACCTAGCTCGTACAATCCCTGGCCTTCGCCATGGCGGCCCGACTGCGCGACCGCTTCGGCCTCCCCGCCGAGGTGCTCTTCAGCGCCCTCGACAACGCCCCGTACGAGCTGGCCACCGACCCGGCTAGGGTCTGTTGCGAAAGTGGATCTTGTTCGTTGATGATCACGTCCTGTGGGACGTGGGGATCTGACGAACG
>NZ_BMTV01000010.1 GCF_014649855.1 Streptomyces roseolus
CACCCCCATCTCCCCGCCCCGCACCTTTCGGACCGCTCCTTCGCACGCGAGCACGGCCCGACGCCCGCCACGGCCCGTCGGCCACCGCGTGACCACGACGGCGCGGCCGCGGCGCGCCCCCCTACCGGCGTGCCGCGCCGCGACGGCCCGGCGGCGGCGCACACCCGCCCCCGGGCCGCGGGAGCCCGAGCACCGACGAGCGCCCCGGGTCCCGCCCTTACCGCACCGCGCACAGAGAGCACGACGCCCCCGCACCTCCCGTCTCAAGGAGAGCCGCCTTGCGCCCACGCAACCGCACCACCGGAAAGGCCGGTGTCCTCACCGGCGGCCTGCTGGCCACCTCACTGGCAGCCGGCCTCCTCACCCAGACCCCGGCGGCGGCGGACCCCGCCGTGACCGACTACACCCTCTCCGTCGACGCCGCCGGCACGGGGCCGGCGATCGACCCCACCCTGTACGGCGTCTTCTTCGAAGACATCAACAACGCGGCCGACGGCGGCCTCTACGCCGAGCTCGTGCAGAACCGCTCCTTCGAGTTCGGCCCCGCCGACAACCGGTCCTACACCCCGCTGACCTCCTGGCAGCAGACCGCGTCCGGCGGCGCCACCGGCACCCTCGAGGTCGTCGACGACGCCGAGCGGCTGAACGAGCGCAACCGCAACCACCTGCGCGTCGACCTCGCCGGCACGGGCGGCACCACCGGCCGCTTCGGCGTCGTCAACAGCGGCTACGGCGCGGGCATCGCCCTCAAGGAGGGCAGGCGGTACGACTTCTCCGTCTGGGCGCGCACGGACGCCCCGGCCGGCACCCGTCTCACGGCCGACCTGCGCACCGCCGACGGCACCGTCCTGACCGCGCCGCTCGGCGTCACCGTGCGCGGCGACCGGTGGACCAAGTACACCGGCACGCTCGTCCCCAAGGTGACCACCACCGCGGGACGGCTCGCGGTGACGGCCGCCGGCTCCGGGACCCTCCGCCTCGACATGGTCTCGCTCTTCCCCCGCGACACCTACAAGGGCCGCGCGAACGGGCTGCGCAAGGACCTCGCCGAGAAGATCGCCGCGCTGAACCCCGGCTTCCTGCGCTTCCCCGGCGGGTGCCTGGTCAACACCGGCAGCCACCACGCCTACGAGGCCCCGGACTGGGAACGCCGCCGCTCCTACCAGTGGAAGGACACGATCGGCCCGGTCGAGCAGCGGGCCGTCAACGCCAACTTCTGGGGCTACCACCAGAGCTACGGCCTCGGCTACTACGAGTACTTCCAGTTCGCCGAGGACATCGGCGCGATGCCGCTGCCCGTGGTGCCCGCCCTGGTCACCGGCTGCGGACAGAACCAGGCCACCGACGACCCGGCCCTGCTGAAGCGGCACGTCCAGGACACCCTGGACCTGATCGAGTTCGCCAACGGCCCCGTCACCTCCACCTGGGGCCGCAAGCGCGCCGAGATGGGCCACCCGAAGCCCTTCGGCCTGACCCACCTGGGCGTCGGCAACGAGGAGAACCTGCCCGACGCCTTCTTCGTCCGCTTCACCGAGTTCCGCCAGGCCATCGAGGCCGAGCACCCCGAGATCACGATCGTCTCCAACTCCGGCCCCGCCTCCGAGGGCGCCACCTTCGACCGGCTGTGGGACCTCAACCGCCGGGCCGGCGTCGACATGGTCGACGAGCACTACTACAACTCCCCGCAGTGGTTCCTGGAGAACAACGACCGCTACGACTCCTACGACCGCAACGGCCCCAAGGTCTTCCTCGGCGAGTACGCCTCCCGCGACAACCTCTTCGCCAACGCCCTGTCCGAGGCGGCGTTCATGACCGGACTGGAGCGCAACGCCGACGTCGTCAAGCTCGCCTCGTACGCGCCGCTGCTCGCCGACGTGGACAAGAACCAGTGGCGGCCGGACATGATCTGGTTCGACAACGACCGCTCCTGGGGCTCCACCAGCTACGAGGTCCAGAAGCTGTTCATGAACAACACCGGCGACCGGGTCGTGCCGAGCCGCGCCTCCGCCACCCCGTCCGTCTCCGGCCCGATCACCGGCGCGGTCGGCCTGTCGACCTGGGCCACCAGCGCCGCCTACGACGACGTCGAGGTCACCGCGGCGAACGGCGCCACCCTGCTGAAGGACGACTTCTCCGCCGGGGACTCCCGATGGACGCCGGCGGCCGGGCGCGGCACCTGGGCCGTCCGGGACGGGGCGTACGTCCAGACCGACGAGGCCGCCGAGGACACCCTGGTCACCGCGGGCGACCCGGGCTGGCAGGACTACGACCTGAAGGTCAAGGCCACCAAGAAGTCCGGCAAGGAAGGGTTCCTGGTCGCCTTCGGCGTGCGCGACACCGGAAACCACTACTGGTGGAATCTCGGCGGCTGGGCCAACACCCGCTCCGCCGTCGAGAAGGCCGTCGACGGGGGCAAGCAGACCCTGCTGGAGCACCCCACCACCATCGAGACGGGCCGTACCTACGACATCCGCGTCCAGGTGCGGGGCCGCCAGGTCACCCTCTACCTCGACGGGCGGAAGTGGGGCTCCTTCACCGACGACAAGGCCGCCGAGCCCTTCCGCCAGGTGGTGACCCGGGACAAGGGCGACCTCGTCGTCAAGGTCGTCAACGCCCAGGCCGCCGCGGCCCGCACGAGCATCGACCTCGGTACCTCCCGGGTCGCCCCGACGGCCCGGCTGACCGTCCTCGAAGGCGCGCCGGACGCGGTGAACAGCGCCGACGCCCAGCCGATCCGGCCGCGGACGACGACGCTGGAAGGCATCGGCCGGACCTTCACCCACACCTTCCCCGCCCACTCGGTCACCTTCCTGCGCGTCAGGACCAGGTAGGAGAACAGGCGGCGCGCCGCGCCGCCGCCCCGCGCCCCGGTCGGGAAAGGCCCCCCTTTCCCGACCGGGGCGCACGCGCGGGCGGCCGCGAGCGGCGAACGGGCCGGGCCGGCACCGGAGCGCGGGCGCACCGCGCCGGCCGCTCCTCGCCGAAGATCACCCTCGGTTACTATGCTCCCTTCATGCCGGAAACCGGCAGCAAGGGGCACGGCACCATCGGCGGTCTTCACCGGCGGCCTTCCGGGGGAGCGGGGAGACCGGCTCGCCGGCCGGACCCCCGGACTCTCCCAGCGCCGTCGACCGGTGACTCCCGCCCCCACGCTCCGGAGAAGTCGGCCGCGGATTGCAAGGCTGAAGAGATGGGTGGCCTGGAGAAGTGTTGGAAGAGGTCGTAGCGACCCGCTATGTCACGCCCCTGCGTGAAGGCGGCTCGCTCCCCGGGATCGTCGAGGCCGACGACCTCGGCACGTACGTCATGAAGTTCACCGGCGCCGGACAGGGGCGCAAGACCCTCGTCGCGGAGGTGATCTGCGGGCAGCTCGCCCGGCGGCTCGGGCTGCGGGTGCCCGAGCTGGTCACCCTCCAGCTCGACCCGGTCATCGGGCTCTCCGAGCCCGACCAGGAGGTGCAGGAGCTGCTCAAGGCGAGCGGCGGGCTCAACCTCGGGATGGACTTCCTGCCCGGCTCGCTGGGCTTCGACCCGCTGGCGTACGAGGTCGATCCGGCGGAGGCCGGGAAGGTCGTCTGGTTCGACGCGGTGATCAACAACGTCGACCGGTCCTGGCGCAATCCGAACATGCTCGTCTGGCACGGCGAGCTCTGGCTCATTGACCACGGCGCCACCATGATCTGGCACCACAACTGGCCGGGCGCCGCCGCCTCGGCCGCCAAGCCGTACGACGCCTCCGACCACGCCCTCGCCCCCTTCGGCCCGGACGTGGCCGCGGCCGCCGCCGAGCTCGCGCCGCTCGTCACCCGGGAGCTGCTCGACGAGGTGGCCGCCGACGTGCCCGACGAGTGGCTGGTCGACGAGCCCGGCTTCGACTCCACCGACGCCCTGCGCGCCGCGTACGTCGAGGCGCTGCTGCCGCGCGCCGCGACCATCCACGAGCGGATCACCCTCGGCCCGCGCACCGACCGCCGCCCGCAGCAGCCGCCCGGCTGGCTCGCCGAGCGCCTCGCCCCCCGCCCCGCCCAGAAGGACACCACCCCGTGACCGACCGCGATGTCTTCGAGTACGCGCTGCTGCGCGTGGTGCCGCGCGTCGAGCGCGGCGAGTGCTTCAACGCGGGCGTGGTCGTCTACTGCCGCGCCCGGTCCTTCGTCGCCGCCCGCACCCACCTGGACGAGGCCAAGCTGGCCGCGCTCGACCCGGCGGCGGACGTCACCGGCGTCCGCGCCGCCCTGCGGGCCGTCGAGGGAGTCTGCCTCGGCGGCGACGCGGCGGGCCAGGCTTCGGGGGACGACGCCGGGCGGCGCTTCCGGTGGCTGATCGCGCCGCGCTCCACGGTGGTGCAGCCGGGCCCGGTGCACACCGGCCTCACCGGGGACCCCGAGGCCGAGGTGGAACGCCTGCTCGACGTCCTCGTCCGTTAGGGCCTGTCTGACCGTTCCCGCCGGGTGACGGCGGAGTGACGGGGTGCACCCGGTGGGCCGTTGACACCGGGTGCCAGGGCTTCTAGCGTCTCGTCCAGCGGTCGTACTAAGCGGTCGCTCATGTCCCGGGGGAGAGCCCGGGACCCCCTGAGGGCGAGGAGAAGCAACCATGTCCACCACCGAGCAGCGCGTAGCCGTCGTCACCGGTGCCGCACGGGGCATCGGCGCCGCCACCGCGATCCGCCTCGCGGCCGAGGGCCGCGCCGTCGCCGTCCTCGACCTGGACGAGGCGGCCTGCAAGGACACCGTCGAGAAGATCACCGCCGCCGGCGGCCGCGCCCTCGCGGTCGGCTGCGACGTCTCCGACGGCGCCCAGGTGGAGGCCGCGGTCGCCCGTGTCGCCGCCGAGCTCGGCGCGCCCACGATCCTCGTCAACAACGCCGGCGTGCTCCGCGACAACCTGCTGTTCAAAATGTCCGAGGCCGACTGGGACCTGGTCATGAACGTGCACCTCAAGGGTGCCTTCCTGATGGCGAAGGCCTGTCAGAAGCACATGGTGGACGCGGGCTTCGGCCGGATCGTCTCGCTCTCCTCCTCCTCGGCGCTCGGCAACCGCGGCCAGGCCAACTACGCGGCGGTCAAGGCCGGCCTCCAGGGCTTCACCAAGACCCTCGCCAAGGAGCTCGGCAAGTTCGGCATCACCGCCAACGCGGTCGCCCCCGGCTTCATCGTCACCGAGATGACCGCCCAGACCGCCGAGCGCGTCGGCATGGGCTTCGAGGACTTCCAGGCCGCCGCCGCCTCCATGATCCCGGTCCAGCGCGTCGGCCGCCCCGAGGACGTCGCCAACGCCATCGCCTTCTTCGCGGGCGACGACGCCGGCTTCGTCTCCGGCCAGGTCATGTACGTGGCCGGCGGCCCGCTCAACTGACCACGGCGACGAGAGAGAAGGAGAGCGGGATGACCGCACAGGAGCCGCCGGAGCTCTCCGGCAAGGTCGCGCTCGTCACCGGCGCCAGCCGGGGCATCGGCTTCGGCATCGCCCAGGCGCTCGTCGCCCGGGGCGACCGGGTCGTCATCACCGGACGCGGCGAGGAGGCCCTCAAGGAGGCCGTGGAGCGCCTCGGCACCGACCGCGCCGTCGGTGTCGCGGGCAAGGCCCACGACACCGCCCACCAGGCCGCCGCCGTCGAGGCCGCGATGGACGCCTTCGGCCGGATCGACCACCTGGTGAACAACGCCGGCACGAACCCGGTCTTCGGCCCCCTCGCCGATCTGGACCTGGACGTGGCCCGGAAGGTCTTCGAGACGAACGTGGTCTCGGCGCTCGGATTCGCGCAGCGGACCTGGCACGCGTGGCAGAAGGAGAACGGCGGCACGATCGTGAACATCGCCTCCGTCGCCGGAATCTCCGCCTCGCCCTTCATCGGAGCCTATGGCGTCAGCAAGGCCGCGATGATCAACCTGACCCAGCAGCTGGCGCACGAATTCGCGCCGGTGGTCCGGGTGAACGCCATCGCCCCGGCCGTGGTGAAGACGAAATTCGCGCAGGCGCTGTACGAGGGCCGTGAGGCCGAGGCCGCCGCCGCGTACCCCATGGGCAGGCTCGGCGTGCCCGAGGACATCGGCGGCGCCACCGCCTTCCTGACCTCGGACCAGTCCGGATGGATCACGGGCCAGACCCTGGTCGTCGACGGCGGCATTTTCCTGAACGCCGGAGTCGGGTGACCGATTATCGGACACTTTCCGGAATTTCCTGTCCGGATTGGCCCCGGTTGCGTCTCGATCGTCTCAAGTGCCCCGCCGGGCTCGCCCATTGACCTGGCGGGGTACTGCGGTATCGTCGGCCGACCCCAGGCTGAACGAGGAGCGTGCACGTGTTCAACCGGACGAGTCTGCAGGCCGCTGCAGCCCTTGCGTCCATATCCCTGGTATCCGGATGCGGTGTTTTCTCGGATACCGAGTCCGCCGGGGAGCAGAGGATCACCATCGGGACGACGAGTTCCCCCACGACGCTCGATCCCGCGGCTTCCTGGGACAATTCCTGGGAGATCTTCCGGAACGTCTACCAGACCCTGGTGAGCTTCCCCACGGGATCCAATGTACCGAAGCCCGACGCGGCCGAATGCAAATTCACCGACGCGTCCAGCCGGGTCTTCGAGTGCACGCTCTTCGAGGGTCTCAAGTTCTCCAACGGCCACAAGCTCGACGCCGAGGCCGTGCGCCACTCCATCGAGCGCATCCGCACCATCGACGCCGAGGGCGGCCCCAACGGCATGCTCGGCTCGCTCTCCTCCGTCGAGACGGTCGGCGAGCGCACCGTCGTCTTCAAGCTGAACAAGGCCGACGCGACCTTCCCCTTCGTCCTCGCCACCCCCGCGATGTCGATCGTGGACCCGGCCGAGTACCCGGCCGACAAGCTGCGCCCGAAGGACGGCAAGATCGCCGGCTCCGGCCCGTACGTCCTCAACGCCTACGAGGTGGGCAAGCAGGCCGAGCTGACCCGCAACCCGAACTACAAGGGCTTCGCCGACCCCAAGAACGGCGGCGTGACCATCAAGTACTTCGACGAGTCGGAGGCGATGGTCAAGGCCCTGCGCGACGAGGAGATCGACGCCACCTACCGCGGTCTGACCGCGGAGGAGGTGACCTCCCTGGAGTCGGACAGCGAGGAGAACAAGGGTCTCCAGCTCGTCGAGTCCACCGGCGCCGACATCCGCTACCTGGTCTTCAACACCCAGGACGAGTCGGTGGCGAACCCGGCCGTCCGCCGCGCCATCGCCCAGCTCGTCGACCGCGACCAGCTGGTCAGCAAGGTCTACCGCGGGACCGCCGAGCCGCTGTACTCGATGGTGCCCAAGGGCATCGCCGCCCACACCACCAAGTACTTCGACACCTACGGCCACCCGGACAAGAAGAAGGCCGCGAAGATCCTGGAGAAGGCCGGGATCACCAAGAAGGTCGAACTGAACTTCTGGTACACGACCGACCGGTACGGCTCCGCCACGGCCGCCGAGTTCGCCGAGCTGAAGCGCCAGCTGGAGGAGTCCGGCCTCTTCAAGGTGACCATCCAGGGCAAGCCGTGGACCGAGTACCAGGCTGCCTACCAGCAGGGCGAGTACGCCGTCTTCGGACGCGGCTGGTTCCCCGACTTCCCGGACCCGGACAACTTCATCGCCCCCTTCCTGGGCAAGAAGAACGTGCTCGGCACCCCCTACCTGAGCCCGCGCATCACCGACGAGCTGCTGCCCAAGTCCCGCCGCGAGAGCGACCGGGGGGCCGTCACCGACGAGTTCGAGGAGGCGCAGGAGATCATGGTCGAGGACGTCCGGCTGCTGCCGCTGTGGCAGGGCAAGCTGTACATCGCCGCCCGCGAGGACATCGGCGGCGGCGAGCGCGCGCTCGACCCGCAGACGGTCATGCAGCTGTGGGAGCTGCACCGCCGCGCCAGCTGGTAGCCGGCGCCGCGGAGGGCTGCCGGGGCCCGTTGTCAGTGGGCCCCGGTAGGTTCCGTATCCGGAACTGCCGAACCACCGGAGGTTGTGGACCGTGACCGACATCAACATGCTGCCCGAGTCCTGGCGAGGCGTCCTCGGCGAGGAGCTGGACAAGCCGTACTTCGCCCGGCTCGTCGAGTTCGTCGAGCAGGAGCGGGCCGCCGGGCCGGTCTACCCGCCGAAGGACGAGGTCTTCGCGGCGCTGTCCGCCACTCCGTACGACAAGGTGAAGGTCCTGATCCTCGGTCAGGACCCGTACCACGGCGAGGGCCAGGGCCACGGCCTGTGCTTCTCCGTCCGCCCCGGCGTGAAGACCCCGCCGTCGCTGCGGAACATCTACAAGGAGATGCACGCCGAGCTCGGCCACCCGATCCCGGACAACGGCTATCTGATGCCGTGGGCCGAGCAGGGCGTCCTGCTGCTCAACGCGGTCCTCACGGTCCGCGCCGGCGAGGCGAACTCGCACAAGAACAAGGGCTGGGAGAAGTTCACCGACGCCGTCATCACGGCCGTCGCCTCCCGCCCGGACCCGGCCGTCTTCGTCCTGTGGGGCAACTACGCCCAGAAGAAGCTGCCGCTCATCGACGAGGAGCGGCACGTCGTGGTGAAGGGCGCCCACCCCTCGCCGCTGTCGGCGAAGAAGTTCTTCGGCTCCCGGCCGTTCACCCAGATCGACGCGGCCGTCGCCGCCCAGGGCCACGAGCCGATCGACTGGCGCATCCCGGACCTCGGCTGAGCCTCGGCGCGATCGGGGCCGTCGCCGGTTAGCGTCGGATCTCCACGCAGGGTGAGCGCCGGGAGGCCGCGGTGACCGAGCAGCAGCGGACGTCGGACGAGGGAGTCCTGACCAGGATCGGCCAGGCCAGGATGCTCCTCCACGGCGGCGACCGGGAGGAGGCGCGCAACCGCCTCGGCGCCCTGTGGCAGCAGCTCGACCCCGACGGGGACCCGCTCCACCGCTGCACCCTCGCCCACTACCTGGCCGACACCCAGGACGACCCCGACACCGAGCTCGCCTGGGACCTGCGCGCCCTCAGCGCCGCCGAGGGCCTGGAGGACGGACGGCTCGCCGCGCACGACTCGGCGGCCGCCCTGCGCGCCCTCTACCCCAAGCTGCACCTCGACCTCGCCGCCGACTACGCCAAGCTGCGCAGACCGGACGCCGCGCGGGCCCATCTGGAGCGGGCCCGCGCCGCCTCCGACGCCCTCGACGACGACCGGTACGGCAGAGGGGTCAGGGCTGCCATCGAGGGCCTCGACCGGCGGCTCCGCGAAGGCTGAGTCGTTCGGTGGCCGCCCGGCTCAGCGTTCGTACGCGCCCCGGCACAGCCCGCCCCGGACGGTCGCGGGGTCCAGGGCGCCGTACCGCTCGCCGAGCTCGCAGACGTCCTTCCCGGTGACCGGCGGAGCCTTCCGCAGCCGCTCCGCCAGCCGCTCCAGCTCCCGGACCTCCGGCGTGGCGGGCGGCGACACCCGTGCCACGCGCCCGGCGGGCGGCCGGACGGCGGCGGGGGCGGGGGAGGCGGAGGGGGAGGAAGGGGCCACGGGGGGCGGGGTGCGGGACGGGGCCGCGTGACCGGTGGCGCGGCGGGTCTCGCCGCGCGGCGGGGCGGCCGCGCTCCGGGCCGGCGCCGGGAGCGCCGCTTCCAGGGCCTCCCGGGCCGGGCCCTGGAGGACGATCTGCGGCTCCACCTCCTGGGGAGGGCGTACGGGGTCGGTCGCGGGCGCGGGAGACGGCGCGGGCGCCGGGGGCGGCCCGTCGACGGCGACGCACCCGGTCAGGGCGACGGCGACGGCGGCACCGGCCAGCAGCCGCGCGGGGGTTCGGGTTCCTTGCACCCGCGTCACTCTGCTGGTCCGGCGCCGGTCTTCGAACCCCTACCGGCGGGGAATGCCCCGCACGGGTGAGCGGCCGGTCACCCTCCTTGACCGGGCGGGTCAGTCGCCGGTGGCGCCGTCGATGCGTTCGCGGATGAGGTCGGCGTGACCGTTGTGCCGCGCGTACTCCTCGATCATGTGGAGGTAGATCCAGCGCAGGTTGAACAGTTCGCCGCTGCGGTGGACGCCTGCTCCGAGGTCGTCCAGGGAACGCCCGGCGGCGACCTCGCGGGCGTGGGCGATCTCGTCCTGCCAGGTGGCGTACGCCTCCGCGTAGCCGTCCTCCGGGGTGACGTGGAGGTCCCGGTCGAAGTCCTCCTCGGTGGCGTACAGCCAGGGGGCCTCCTCGCCGGCGAGGACCCGGCGGAACCAGCCGCGCTCGACCTCGGCCATGTGCCGGACGAGGCCGAGGAGGCTGAGGTCGGAGGGCGGGGCGGAGGCGGTGCGCACCTGCTCGTCGGTGAGGCCGGCGCACTTCGTCGCCAGGGTCGCGCGGTGGTAGTCGAGCCACTGCTCCAGGGCCTGGCGCTCGTCCGCGGTGGTGGACGGATCGACGCGCTCGGGTGCTGCCATGTGATCGGTGGTCATGCGGACATCGTGGCGGAAGCCCGTCGCGGCGCGCCAGGCCTTTCAGCGCGAGGGGCCGGGGAGCATCCCGCGCAACAACTCGTCGAATCCGGTGCGCAGCTCCTCGCGGCCGGGCGGGGCCGCGTGGAAGGAGCCGACGGCACAGGAGAACATCAGCCCCTCGCACCAGGCGATCAGCGAGAGGGCGTGCCGCTCCGGGGAGGACGAGCCGGCACCGCGCATCATCGCGATCACCGGGCCGCGGAAGGCGGCGCCGGCGCGGTCGAAGAAGTCGCGCAGCTCCGGGCGGCGGGTCGCCTCCAGGGCCAGCTCGTAGCGGGAGACGAGCAGCGAGCGGTGGTCGGTCAGATAGCGGTGCAGGGCGAGCGCGAGGGCGTCCGCGAGGAGCTCGGGGCTCGCGCCCGGCGGCGGCAGCTCGTCCGGGGCGAGGACCCGCGCCTCGCGCTCGGCCTGGCGGCGGACGGCCGTCTCCAGGAGGGCCTGGCGGGTGCGCGCGTGGTTGGAGGTGGAGCCCTGCGGCAGTCCGGCCCGCTCGTCCACCGCGCGGTGGGTGAGCCCGCGCATCCCGCGCTCCACCAGCAGGTCGAGGGCCGCGTCGCCGATCCGGTCGGCGCGGGTCGGGGCGGGTTCCGGAGCCGGGGCGGGGGCCGGGGTGTGCGCGGTCATGGGGACCAACCTAGGTCATGGGGCCGTCCCCCGGGCCTCCCCGCCTTCCCGTGTGACTACGGCTGTAGTACGGTCGTGGCGTCGGCTACTACAGCTGTAGTCGACGGAGCCCCGCAGCCGTCGCACCGAGGGAGCAGTCATGACACAGCACCGCGCCGTCGTCCTGGGAGCGGGCATCGGCGGCCTCACCGCGGCCGTCGGACTCCACCGGCGCGGCTGGGACGTCACCCTCCTCGAACGCGCCGCCGACCTCGCCCCCGTCGGCGCCGGCATCGCCCTCGCCCCCAACGCCCTGCGCGCCCTCGACACCCTCGGCCTCGGCGACCGCGTCCGCGACCTCGCCGCCTGGCAGGGCGACGGCGGCATGCGCTCCCCCGACGGCCGCTGGCTCGTCCGCACCGACGCCCGCGCCGCCGCCGAGCGCTTCGGCGGCCCCCTCGTCCTCCTCCACCGCGCCACCCTCGTCGAGATCCTCGCCTCCGCCCTTCCGGCGCGGGCGGTCCGCACCGGCGCGCCCGCCGCCCTCGCCCACCCCGGCGACGCCCGGACCCCCGCCCGCGTCACCACCCCCGACGGCGACCTGGAGGCCGAACTCGCCGTCGCCGCCGACGGCATCCGCTCCGCCGCCCGCACGGCGCTCTTCCCCGGCCACCCCGGACCGCGCTACTCCGGCCGCACCACCTGGCGGATCGTCACCCCGGCCCCCGCCCGCCCCTTCGCCCCCCACGAGACCTGGGGCCCCGGCCGCATCTGGGGCACCCAGCCCCTCAAGGACGGCCGGATCTACGCCTACGCCATGGCCGCCGCGCCCGCCGGGGCCCACGCCCCCGACGGCGAACTCGCCGAACTCCGCCGGCTCTTCGGTGACTGGCACCACCCCGTGCCCGAGATCCTCGCCGCCGCCGACCCCGACGAGGTGCTGCGCCACGACGTCCACCACCTCGCCGACCCGCTCCCCGCCTTCCACCGGGGCCGCACCGCGCTCCTCGGCGACGCGGCCCACGCGATGATGCCCAGCCTCGGGCAGGGCGGGAACCAGGCCATCGAGGACGCCGTCGTCCTCGCCCACCACGCCCGCGTCCCCGCCGCGTTCGACCCGGGCCCGGCCCTCGCCGCGTACACCGCCGACCGGCTGCCGCGCACCACCGCCCTGGTCCGCAAGGCGGCCCGCACCGGCGCCCTCACCCTCGTGTCCGCCCGCCCGGCCGTCGCCCTGCGCGACACGCTCCTGCGGACCGTCTGCCGCCTCGGCCCCGGTCTCGTCCTGCGCGGCTTCGACGGCGTCGCCGACTGGCGGCCCCCGGTCGCGGAGCCCTCCCGCGTAAGCTGACCAGCGCGAACGGCCCCCGTCCCACGGGCCGTCGGACCACCCCAGAGGGAGAGACCCCGTGAAGATCGGCTGCATCGGACTCGGCGACATCGCGCAGAAGGCGTACCTGCCCGTCCTCGCCACCCTCCCCGGGGCCGAACTCCACCTCCAGACACGCACCCCCGCCACCCTCGACCGCGTCGCCGACACCTTCCACGTCCCGGCCGCCCGCCGCCACCGGGACCTCGACGGGCTGCTCGCCGCCGGACTCGACGCGGCCTTCGTGCACGCCTCCACCGCCGCCCACCCCGAGATCGCCGGCCGCCTCCTCGACGCCGGCGTCCCCACCTACGTCGACAAGCCGCTCGCCTACGAGTACGCCGAATCCGAGCGGATCGTCGAACTGGCCGAGAAGCGCGGCGTCTCCCTCGCCGTCGGCTTCAACCGGCGCCTCGCCCCCGGCTACGCCCAGTGCCTCGACCACCCGCGCGAGCTGATCCTGATGCAGAAGAACCGCATCGGGCTCCCCGAGGACCCGCGCACCTTCGTCCTCGACGACTTCATCCACGTCGTCGACACCCTCCGCTTCCTGCTCCCCGGCGAGGCCGACCACGTCGACGTCCGGGCCCGCGTCCGCGACGGCCTCATGCACCACGTGGTGCTCCAGCTCTCCGGCGACGGCTTCACCGCCATCGGCGTGATGAACCGGATGAACGGCTCCACCGAGGAGGTCCTGGAGGTCTCCGGCCAGGACACCAAGCGCCAGGTCCTCAACCTCGCCGAGATTGTCGACCACAAGGGCCAGCCCAGCGTCCGCCGGCGCGGCGACTGGGTCCCGGTCGCCCGCCAGCGGGGCATCGAACAGGCCGTCCACGCCTTCCTCGACGCCGTCCGCGACGGCACCGTCCTCAGCGCCCGCGACGCGCTGCTCACCCACGCCCTGTGCGAGCGCGTCGTCCGGGACGCCCTGGAGCAGGCCTCCTGACCGCACCGGCGCCCGCCGCCGCGCACACCCCGCCGATCACGAGGCAGGCGCCGTACAGCGGCCAGTCGCCCCACCGGACGTACGCCGTCGTCGTCCCCGACAGCGGCAGTTCGCGGACGACGGCCGTGCTCGCGTCCGTGCCGACGGGCGGTCCCACGCGCCGGCCGTCGGGGCCGTACGCGGCGCTGACGCCGGTCAGCGTCGCGTGCACCACCGGGCGGCCCGTCTCCGCCGCCCGCAGCGCCGCGAGCGAGGCGTGCTGCGCGGGCGCCCAGCTGCCCTGGAAGGTGCTGGTCGAGGACTGGACGACGATCACGTCCGCCCCGTCCCGGGCCAGCCGCCGACCCATGTCGGGGAACGCGGACTCGAAGCAGACCAGCGGTCCGACCGCGGGCCGCCCCGCGCCGGGCAGCGGCATCACCACCGGCGCCGTGCCCCGTCGCCGGTCCTCCTCGGCCGCCTTCCCCACGGAGGTCGCCCAGCCGAGCAGGCCCCGGGCCGGCACGTACTCGCCGAACGGCACGAGCCGCATCTTGTCGTACCGCTCACCGGTGGGTCCGTCCGGCGTGAAGAGCAGCGCGCTCTTGTGGATGCCGGGGCGGTCCGCCCGGCGCGCGTCCACGTTCACCAGGAGCGGCGCGTCGACCGTCCGCGCGAGCGCGGTCAGCCGGGCGGCCAGCGCCGGATCGCCGGCCGGGTCCCGGCCCACCCCGCTCTCGCCCCACACCACCAGGTCGAGCCGCTGCCCGGCGAGACCCCGCGTCAGCTCCACGGCCCGGTCGAGGCGCCGCTCGGCGCCCTCCGGCCCGCCGTGCACCCCCGGCTGCACCATCGCCACCCGCACCGCGCCGGACGGGCGCGGCACCCCGACGCCCCACGCCGCCGTCCCCGCCACCAGGGCGCACGCGGCGAGCCCCGCCACCCCCACCGACCGCAGCCCCGGCACGGCGACCAGGAGCACCACCGCCGTGTTCACCGCCACCACGAGCAGGCTCACCAGCCACACGCCGCCCACCGAGGCGAGCCGCAGCGCCGCCGGCGCCTCCCACTGGCTCGCGCCGAGCAGCCCCCACGGACCGCCCAGCCCCTCCCACGACCGGACCAGCTCGATCAGCAGCCACCCCGACGGCACCGCGCACAGCGCGCCGGCGGCCCGCCCCGGAGTCGGCGCCCCGCCGAGCGCCGCCCGCACCAGCACGCCCCACGGCGCCCAGAGCAGCCCGAGCAGCACCGCCATCACCAGCAGGAACACATGGACGCTCGGCAGCAGCCAGTGGTGCACGGCCAGCAGGAAGCCGACGCCCCCGCACCACCCGTCCAGGGCCGCCCGGCGCGCCCCCGGAGCCGTACGGACGAGGAGCAGCCAGGGCACCAGGCAGACGTACGCCCACCACCACAGGCCGGGGGCGGGGAAGGCGAGGGCCGGCAGCGCGCCGCAGACGACGGCGCACAGCGACCGCACCGGCCTCGCCCGCCCCAGGGGGTTCCGCATCGTGTGCCTCCCGCCCGTCGCCTCCAGTCTGCGCCCGGCTACGGGATCCGGCGCCAGCGCTCCTCCACGACGACCGAGCGCAGCCGCCAGCCGTCGGCGGTGCGGCGGGCCGCGAAGGCGTACCGGCCGCCGCAGACGAAGTCGTCGCCGGAGGCCGTCCGCATCGGGTTGACGTAGTCGGCGCGGACCTCGGCGGCGTCGCCGGTCTCGGCGTAGCCGCCGGGCCGGTGCAGGGTCACCCGCCGGTTGACGATCAGGTGCTGGCGCACCGGGAAGAGGGCCATCGTCGCCGCCAGCCAGTCGGCGACCTCGGCGGCGGGCCCCTCGATGCCGCCGGAGCCGGAGTAGTCGGCGCGCCCGTCCGGGGTGAAGAGGGCGCGGTAGCCGGGCCAGTCGGCGTCGTCCACGGCCGCCGCGTACCCGGTGACCAGGTCGTCGACGGCGAGCCGGTCCATCACGTCCGCGAGGTCCACGCGCTGCGTCATCGCCTCAGTGTCGGGCAGCGGGCGCACGGCGCCAAGAGGCGTGCGCCCCCCGTCCCCGGCCGCGGTCATACTGGCCGGATGCGCATCGACGTCGACCCCGCCCGGACCGATCCCACCGCCGTCTACCGGCTGCTGACCGCGACGGTCGTCCCCCGGCCGATCGCCTGGGTCTCCACGCGTTCCGCCGACGGAACGGACAACCTCGCCCCGCACTCCTTCTTCACCATCGCCTCGGTGAACCCGCCGGTCGTGCAGTTCACCTCCGTCGGCCGGAAGGACTCGCTGCGCAACGTGGAGGAGACCGGCGAGTTCGTGGTGAACCTCGCCCCCGAGGGACTCCTCGAGCAGATCAACGCCACCGCCACGGACTTCCCGCGCGGCACGAGCGAGTTCGACGCCTGCGGGGTGGAGCGCGAACCGGGCCACCGGGTGAAGGTGCCCCGGGTGGCCGCGTCGCCGGTGGCCCTGGAGTGCGAGCTGCACAGCACGCTGCGGATCGGGGACTCGACCGTGGTCTTCGGGCGTGTCGTGCACGTCGCCGTCGACGAGGCGTTCCTGGACGACGGCCACCCCGAGGTCACCCGGATGCGCCCGCTGACCCGGCTCGGGAAGAACGAGTGGGGCACCCTCGGCGGGGTCAGGGAGCTCGCCCGGATCCCCTACCAGGGCTGAGGAACGAACCGGGGGCGGGTCCCGCGAGACGCGGGACCCGCCCCCGGCGGGGCTCTGCGCCCTCGGAGGTCAGTGGCCGGACTCGCCCGCGTGCGGGCTGAGGACGTCCGTGCCGACCAGGACGAACAGCAGGACGCCCAGCGCGATGCGGTAGTACACGAACGGCATGAACGACTTCGTGGTGATGAACTTCATGAACCAGGCGATCACCGCGTAGCCGACGCCGAAGGCGACGATCGTCGCGAAGACCGTCGGCCCCCAGGAGACGTGTCCGCCCTCGGTCGCGTCCTTCAGCTCGAAGACGCCCGAGGCGAGCACGGCGGGGATCGCCAGGAGGAACGAGTACCGGGCGGCGGACTCGCGGGTGTAGCCCATCAGCAGACCGCCGGAGATCGTCGCGCCCGAGCGGGAGACGCCCGGGATGAGCGCCATCGCCTGGCAGAAGCCGTAGATCAGGCCGTCGCGGACGCCGAGGTCCTTGAGCGTCTTGCGCTCCCTGACCACCCGGTGGCGCCCGCCGATCTCGTCGCGGGCGGCGAGCCGGTCGGCGATGCCGAGCACGACGCCCATCACGATGAGCGTCGTGGCGATGAGCCGCAGATCGCGGAAGGGGCCTTCGATCTGGTCCTTGAGCGTGACGCCGAGGACGCCGATCGGGATGGAGCCGACGATCACCAGCCAGCCCATCTGGGCGTCGTGGTCGGAACGCATCGACTTGTCCTTCAGCGAGCGGAACCACGCCGAGAGGATCCTGCCGATGTCCTTGCGGAAGTAGATCAGGACGGCGGTCTCCGTGCCGATCTGCGTGATCGCCGTGAAGGCCGCGCCCGGGTCCTCCCAGCCGGCGAAGGCGGCGGTGAGCCGGAGGTGCGCGCTGGAGGAGATGGGAAGGAACTCCGTCAGCCCCTGGACGAGTCCGAGGATGAACGATTCGAACCAACTCATGGGGCTTGGGCCGTCCCGTATGTACGTGTGCGGTCAGAAGGTCGAGCGCAGCGTACCGCCCCGAGGTGACGTGTTCGTGATCAGGTGGCGTCGGCCGTCGCGGGCACGGCCGGCCGGCGCAGGGCGTGCCGCTTCCGCCAGGCGACCACCGCCGCGGCGAGCCCCGACACCACGATGAACCCGGCCGAGAACAGGAACGCCGGCGAACCGGGCTCGCCCGCCCGGGCACCGGCCACCACGTACGCCGCCGTGTTCGGCACCGTGCCGATCGCCGTCGCGAGCAGGAACGGCACGTACCCCATCCGCGAGACCGCCGCGCCGTAGTTGGCCGCGGCGAACGGCACGCCCGGGAAGAGCCGGATCGCCAGCATCGAGCGGAAGCCGTGCCGGCTCAGCTGCCCGTCCGCCGCCCGCAGCCAGCGCCCCTTGAGCAGCGGCCGCAGCGCGTCCTGGCCGAGGACCCGGCCCAGCGTGAACGAGATCCCCGCGCCCAGCACCGTCCCCGCCACCGCCGCCGTCAGCCCGTACGCGGTACCGAAGAGCGCCCCCGCCGCCAGGTTCAGGACCGGGCGCGGCACGAACGCCGCCGTGCACAGCCCGTACGCCAGACCGAACAGCAGGACCGCGCCCGCGCCGCCCGTCCGCGGCCACCCCGAGGCCAGCAGGCGCTGCGGCTCGAACAGCACCACCAGGGTGCCCGCGGTCAGCAGGACCACGGCGAGCAGCGCGAGGCGCGACCGGGGCGAGGACAGGGCCCGGGAGCAGCGGACGGCGAACGGGGCCATCGGCCGGGGCGCGGGAGCGAGCATCCGGGGAGAGTAACGGAGACCTCCGTATGATCGCCGTAATGTGCGCCATGTCCGACCCCGGCCGGCCGCTCGACGACACGCCGGGGCAGCCCCCGTACGCCGTCCCCGGGCCGCTCCCGGACGGCGTCCCCGACAGCGGGCTCGCCGACGTCGTCCTGGCCCGGCTCACCACGCTCTACCCCGCCGCCGGGAACCCCTTCCGGGCGCAGGAGATGGTCGCGTACATGAAGGGCGCGGCGCCCTTCCTCGGCATCCGGTCGCCGGAGCGCCGCGCCCTCTCCCGCGCCGTCCTCGACGGCGTCCCGCGCCCCGGCGAGGCCGCCCGGCGGGCCGTCGTCGCGAAGCGGCTCGGCGAGGCCACCGACTGGCCCGGCGCCGGCCGGCTGCGGCTCACCGCCGTCGACGCGGAGAGCGGCGCGCTCGGCGTGTTCGACGGCGGCCCGGACGGGGTGGGGCTCGTCGACGCGGTGACCGCGAGCTGCGCCATCCCGGGCGCGTGGCCGCCCGCGAGCCTCGCCGGACGGCGCTGGATCGACGGCGGCATCCACTCCACCGCCAACGCCCACCTCGCCTCCGGCCGGAAGCGCGTGATCGTCGTCGCGCCCAGCGCCATGGGCAGCAAGGCCGTGCACTCCCCGGCCCGCCAGGCCGCCGACCTCACCGCCGCCGGCAGCCGCGTCGTCGTGATCACCCCCGACGCGGACTCCAAGGCCGTGATCGGAGCCCGGGCGCTCGACCCCGCCCAGCGGGGCGCCGCCGCCCGCGCGGGACGCGCCCAGGCCGCCGCGCACGCGAAGGCGGTCGCCGCCCTCGGGGCACGGTGACGGCGGATGCGGTGACCGGAGGGCGCGGTGGGGGGAGGGGCCGTGCAGGGCGGGCGCGGGCATGATCCGCGCGGGAGGACAATGAAGGGGTGAACGAGCAGATTCCCGTCCTCCGCGAGGTCGACCTCGGCACCGCGCGCCTCATGCCCGACGTGGACCGGGAGCGGGCCTGGCTCCTCACCGTCGACGGGGCGCCGCAGTCCTACGTCGACCTCGACGACCCCGGCCACCTGGAGTTCGAGTACGCCCGCCGGCTCGGCCACGTCGTCGACGGCGCCGCCGACGAGGGGGCGCCGCTGGACGTGCTCCACCTCGGCGGCGGGGCGCTCTCGCTGCCGAGGTACGTCTCCGCCACCCGGCCCGGTTCGCGCCAGGACGTCGTCGAGGCCGACGGCGGGCTCGTCGCCCTGGTCGCCGAGCACCTGCCGCTGCCGAAGGGCTCCGGCGTCACCGTGCACACCGCCGACGCGCGCGCCTGGCTGGAGGCGGCGCCCACCGCCTCCGCCGACCTCGTCGTCGGCGACGTCTTCGGCGGCTCGCGCGTCCCCGCGCACCTGACCTCGCTCACGTACGCCCGCGAGGTGCGGCGGGTGCTGCGCCCGGGTGGGACCTACGCGGCCAACCTCGCCGACGGGGCGCCGTTCGCCTTCCTCCGGGGCCAGCTCGCCACCTTCGCGGCGGTCTTCCCCGAACTGGCCCTGATCGCCGAGCCGGCGGTGCTGCGCGGCCGGCGGTTCGGGAACGCGGTCCTGGTCGCCTCCGACGAGGCGCTCGACGTGCCCGGGCTCACCCGCCGGGCGGCCGCGGACGCCTTCCCCGCGCGCGTGGAGCACGGGGAGGCGCTGGCGCGGTTCACCGGGGACGCGGCCCCGGTCGAGGACGCGGAGGCCGTCGGCTCACCCGCGCCGCCCGAGGGCGCCTTCGGCATCGGCTGACCCGGCCTGCGCGGGGAGGGCGTCGAGCGTCGTGCCGCCGCCCGCCACGGGGGCGGCCTCCTGAGGCGGACGCCGCGTCAGGTTGCGCACGTCGGGGACCAGCAGGACGAGCCCGGTGACCAGGGTCATCAGGGCCGCCGCGCCCCACAGTGAGGCGGTCCGGCCGAAGGCCGACTCGGCCGGCCCCGCGAGGGCGGTCGTCAGCGGCAGCAGCGCGGTGGAGCCGAACCAGTCGTAGGCGGAGACCCGGGACAGCTTCTCCTCCGGGATCTCCTGGTGCATCGTCGTCATCCAGGAGACGCCGAAGATCTCCATCGCCACCCCGCTGGCGAACATCACCACCGTCAGCCCGATCGCGGGCAGCGGGACGGCGAGCGCCGCCGAGGGCAGCGCGATGGGGAAGACGCCGAGGGTGCCGACGAGGAGCATCCGGCGCGGCTTCCACCGGGTCATCAGGACGGCGCCGGCGACCGTGCCCACGCCGTACCCCGCGAGCGCGATGCCCCAGGGGGTCGCGCCGCCGAGTTCGTCCCGGGCGACCAGCGGCCCGTACACCGACTCGACCGCGCCGATGAGCCCGACGACGACGGAGAACTGGGCGACGATCGACCACAGCCACGGACGGCCGATGAACTCCTGCCAGCCCTCGCGCAGATCGGCGAGGAGTCCGCCGCCGGGCTTGCGCTCCGGGATCCCGCTGACGTCGAGGAAGGCCCGCAGGGCGCCCGCCACGGCGAAGGCGGCCGCGTCGACGGCGAGGACCCAGCCGGGGCCGACGAAGGCGACGAGCGCGCCGCCGAGCGCGGCGCCCCCGATGCCCGCGCCGTGCATCGCCATCCGGTAGAAGGCGAAGGCCCGGCTCGCCTGCTCGCCCGAGACGCTGGACATCAGCATGCCCTCGGCCGCCGGGTTGAAGAAGGCCTGACCGGCGCCGCAGAGCCCGGTGAGCACCATCATCTGCCAGATCTCGGCGGTGCCGGAGAGGACCAGGACGGCGAAGACCGCCTGGGAGGCGAAGTTCAGCGTGTTCGCCGCGACCATCACGCGGTGCCGGGGGATGCGGTCGGCGACCGCGCCGCCGATGAGCAGGAAGAGGACGAGCGGCAGGAAGCGTGCCATCGCGACGACGCCGACGTCGCCCGCGTCGCCGCCGGACTCGAAGACGGCCCAGGTGGTGGCGATCAGGGCGCCGTTCGCACCGAGGCTCGTCACGATGGTGGCGGCGGTGAGCAGCACGTAGTTGCGCCCGGCCCACGCGGGGCGGCGGGTGGAGCGGGGGGAGGCGGAGCGTATCGTCACTGGGGGACTATCCCCGCCTCCTCCCCGAACTGCCAAACCGATGACCGGATGCCTGGCCGGGCCGGGCGCCGACCCGGGCGCCGGACCCGGTGCCGGACGGTGCCGGTCCCGGCGCCGGGACCGGGCGGGACGCCCTGCCGGACGCTCAGGGGCTCTTCGTGAGGCGGACCGTGGAGAGGATCTTCTGCATCGTCGCGTCCGGGAGCTCGTCCTTCACGCCGTCCGCCGCGTAGAGCACGAAGGCCGCGGGGTCGTTCTTGGCGTTGAGGAAGGCGAAGGCCATCGACTTGCCGTCGGTCTCGCACTTGTTGCGCTTCTTCACGCCGGGGGCGGTGGCCGTGGCCATGCTCCCCTTGAGACCGGACTCCGTGGTGTACGGGACGGGCGTGCTGATCTTGATGCTGCTCTCCGGCATGTGCTGGGCGAACGCGGCCCACACCCACATGCCGGCCTGGCCGCGCGCGGCGGAGGCGGTGTCCTTGGCGCCCTGGGTGCCCTTGGTGCCGGCGCCCGCCAGCCCCGAGTACTCGGGGCTGCCGTTCTTGTCCGAGTCGAAGGCGCACCACTTGCTCTTGAAGTCGGCGGGCCCGGACATGACGACGAGCGGGCTGCCGTCGCCCTTCTTCGCGTCCTCGAAGCCGACGCTCATGGTGGGCTTGCCGACCTCCCACTCCGGCGGCACGTCGAAGAGGGTGCCGTAGGTCGGGTTGTGGACGACCTTCCAGCCGGGGATCGTCGGCTGGAACTCCTCGCCGGCGCCGCGCGGGTTGTCGATCTCGGAGGTCGGCGCCTCCGACGGCTCGTCCGAGGCCGTCGCGGGGGAGGAGGGGGCCGAGGAGGAGGAGGCGGCCGGCTTGTCGGCGACGACCTTCTCGTCGTCCTCGCCCAGGACGAGGAAGGCGGTCACGCCGCCCGCGACGATCACGGCCGTGGCGGCGACGATCGCGACGAGCGTGGTCCGCTTCCGGCCGCCGCCCGGGCCCTGCGGCGGGACCGGGCCGGGCACCTGGTACTGCGGCACGGTCGGCTGCTGGTACGGGTTGTGCTGCGCGTATCCCTGCTGCGGGTACTGCGGGTAGCCGCCCTGCTGCGGGAACGACGGCTGCGTCGGCTGCTGGTACGGGTTCGGCTGCTGGTACCCCGGCTGCTGGTACGGGTTCTGGTTCGGGTCCTGCGGGTTCTGCTCGCCCCCGGGCGGCTGCTGTCCTGGCCACATGGGCCGTAACGATAGAGGGGCGGCGCCGGACCGGCCACGCCCGGCCCCGCCCCGGGCGCGCGCGCTCCGGTCCGTGAAGGCATGGCCAAGACATCTACTCACGGGTAACATCGCGGTCCATGAGCGCAGACCAGAAGTCCGTCGGCGAGATGCTCGCCGCCACGGTCCCCATGGCCGGAACCCTCAACCTGGAGTTCCTGGAGACCACCGCCGAGCGCGCCGTCGTGCGCCTGCCCGACCAGCCCGCCTACCACAACCACGTGGGCGGCCCGCACGCCGGCGCGATGTTCACCCTCGCCGAGTCCGCCAGCGGCGCCATCGTCCTCGCCGCCTTCGGCGACCAGCTCGGCCGCGCCGTGCCGCTCGCCGTCCAGGCGGAGATCGCGTACAAGAAGCTCGCGATGGGCGTCGTCACCGCGACCGCCACCCTCGGCCGCCCGATCGCCGACGTCGTCGCCGAACTCGACGCCGGGGAGCGCCCGGAGTTCCCGGTCCGCATCGACATCACCCGCGAGGACGGCGCCGTCACCGGTGAGATGACCGTCCTGTGGACGCTGAGGCCCCACGACTCCGGCAAGTGAGCCGCCGGCAGGGACCGCCTCCCCGCCCCCGCACCCTCGTCCCGGGTGCGGGGGCGGCCGCGTCCCGGGGACGCCGGGAGCGGTCCCGGGCCTCGACGCGCCCCGGGCCCGCCCCGGGGACGCCGTGCGCGGACCGGCCGCGGCCCCTCCCGGGGCCCCGGGCCGTGACCGGGGCCCGTCCGGGCCGACCGGGTAGGCTGCCCCGGCGTGCCCGACGCGGGGCGCGCCACCGCAGCGGCCCGCGACCGGGGCCGTGCCGGCTCAACGGGAGGAACCCGCGTTGCACGTCCAGGAGTGGCTGGAGACGATCCCGGCCGTCGCCGTCTACGCGCTGGTGGGGGTGGTGATCGGACTGGAGAGCCTGGGCATCCCGCTCCCCGGCGAGATCGTCCTCGTCAGCTCGGCCCTGCTCGCCTCGCAGCACGGCGACATCGACCCGTGGGTGCTGGGCGGCTGTGCCACCGCCGGCGCGATCATCGGCGACTCCATCGGGTACGCCATCGGCCGGAGGGGCGGCCGTCCGCTGCTCGCCTGGCTCGGCGGGAAGTTCCCCAAGCACTTCAGCGAGGCGAACATCGCGCTCGCCGAGCGCTCCTTCCAGAAGTGGGGCATGTGGGCGGTCTTCTTCGGCCGCTTCATCGCCCTGCTGCGGATCTTCGCCGGCCCGCTGGCGGGCGTCCTGAAGATGCCGTACTGGAAGTTCCTCGTCGCCAACGTCTTCGGCGGCATCCTGTGGGCGGGCGGCACGACCGCCGTCGTCTACTCCGTCGGCATCGTCGCCGAGGCGTGGCTGAAGCGCTTCTCCTGGCTGGGCCTGGTGCTCGCCGTCCTCGTCGGCGTCACCTCGATGCTCGTCATCAGGAACCGCGCCAGGAAGGCGGCCGCCGAGGCGCGTCCGCGGCCGGAGCCGGAGGCCCTGCGGGAGCCGGTCGCGGCGGAGTGAGCGCGCGGCGCGTCCGTACGTGACGGAGGGCGGCATCCGGGAGCGTTCCGGGTGCCGCCCTCCGTCGTCACGCGCGGAAGGGGACGGGCGTGGTCAGTCCTCGAACGCCTCGGCGTGCGTCTTGGCCAGGTGGAGGTACATCTCGGCGTTCAGCCGGATGCCCGCCCGCTCCTCCTCGGTCAGCGCCCGGCGGACCTTCGCGGGGACGCCGGCGACGAGCGAGCCGGGCGGGACCTCCATGCCCTGCGGCACCAGCGCCTGCGCCGCGATCAGCGAGCCCGCGCCGATCCGGGCGCCGTTGAGCACCGTCGCGCCCATGCCGACCAGGACGTCGTCCTCGATGACGCAGCCGTGGACGGTGGCGTTGTGCCCGATCGTGACGCGGTCGCCGATGGAGACGGGGAAGCCGGGGTCGACGTGGACGGTGCAGTTGTCCTGGACGTTGGAGTCCTCGCCGACGGTGATGGGGCCGCAGTCGGCGCGCAGCACCGCGTGGTACCAGATTCCGGCGCGCGCCCCGAGCGTCACCTCGCCGAGCACCACCGAGGTCGGGGCCGTGAAGGCGGTCGGGTCGACGTTCGGCTCCTTGCCGCCGACGGCCTTGATCAACGCCTCTGCCATGGGTCTCACTCCTGGGGTCCGTACGGCCCGTGCGGCCGTGGTGGTGTCGCGCCAACCGGTGTTCCGACGGCACCTTATGCCGGGCCCATGACGGACATCACAGGGGACGGCGCCGACCGGCCCGGACGCCGCCGACTACGGTGTCGGGGTGCCCAGAAACGGAAACACGTTCTCGTCCCTGACCGCCTGGCGGCGCCGGCTCGTCGCCCACGCCCTCCAGGGCGGTCTGCGCTGGGCGCAGCAGGCGGGCGCGGTGACGGCGGAGCACCCCGGGCGGCTGCGGTTCCGGCGGCTCGGCGCGGGCACCCGGCTCGCCTTCCCGCAGGGCACGGTCTTCGGCGAGCGGTGGATCGAGATCGGCGAGTGCTGCATCATCGCCGAGCAGGTGACCCTGACCGCCGGGATGCTGCCGGGGCTCGACCTCGGCACGGAGACGGTGCTGACCCTCGGCGACGGCGTCGTCCTCGGCCGGGGCAGCCACGTCATCGCCGACACGACGATCACCATCGGCTCGGACACCTACTGCGGTCCGTACGTCTACATCACCTCGACGAACCACAGCTACGACGACCCCCACGAGCCCATCGGCCGCCAGTGGCCCCGCTCCGAACCCGTCTCGATCGGTCCCGGCTGCTGGCTGGGCACCGGCGCGGTGATCCTGCCGGGCGCGCGGATCGGCCGGAACGTCGTGGTCGCGGCCGGCGCGGTGGTCCGCGGCGAGGTGCCCGACCACGCGGTCGTGGCGGGCGCCCCGGCCAGGGTCGTGCGCCGCTGGGACCCGGAGCTGGGCTGGCAGCCGCCGCTGCGCACGCCGGCCCCGCGGCCGATACCGGAGGACGTCACCTCCGAGCAGCTGGCGGCGCTGGCGGCCTGGGAGGTCGAGCAGGAGCAGGCCGAGGCGCCGTCGGCCTGAGGCCCGCGGGTCAGCCGCCCGCGATGAGGACCGTGCCGACGAGCGCGAGCCCCGCCCCCGCCGCCTGGACGGCGCGCAGCCGCTCGCGGAGCACGCCGAAGGCGGCGAGCGCGGTCACCACCGGGTAGAGGCTGGCGAGCACGGCGGCCACCAGGACCGGGCCGCGCTGCGCGGCGAGCGCGTACGTGCCGTTGGCGGCGACGTCGGCGAGGCCCACGAAGGCGAGCGCCGGCAGCGCGCCGCGGATCACCCGGAAGCCCTCCTCGGGCAGCGCCCGGCCGCCGCGCCGCACGGAGAGGTACAGCGCGCCGCCGCCGACGGCGACGTTCGTGACGCGCTGCGCGAAGAGCGCGAGGAAGAGGCCGGTGACCGTGGTCGAGGCCTCGGCGATGAGCGCCATGACGGCGCCGAAGCCGAAGGCGGCGAAGAGCGTGAGGACGACGGCCTGCCGCTGGACGGGGGCGCCGCGCAGCTCGGGGCCGCCGGCGAGGACGATGCCCACGATCGCGGCGACGAGGCCGCCGACCTGGAAGAGGCCGGGCCGGTCGCCGAGGACCAGGCCCACGGTGACCGGGACGACCACGCCGAGCGAGCCGAGCGGCGAGACGACGCCCATCGGGCCGAGCGCGAGGGCCTTGTAGAAGGCGAGCATCGCGGCGGGGCCGACGACGCCGGCGGCGACCGCGTACCAGAGCTCGGGTCCCGCCTCGGTCCAGGCGCCCGTCGCGAGGACGACCGCGCCGAGGACGAGGACCGCGAGGACCTGCGAGACCACGACGACGGTGAGGGCGGGTACGCGCCGGGTGAGCAGTCCGCCCCCGAAGTCGGCGAGGCCCCAGAGGAAGGCGGTGGCCAGGGCGAACACGGCGGTCATGAGTTCCTCGCAGGCGGGTACGGGCGGAGCCGGGGCAGTACAGTGCGGTGCACGATCGGGTGCGCTTCACCGTAGTGCAGTGCATTGAACTCTGTCATTCAGAATATTGGACGGAATGTGTCGGACCTCGACCAGCTGACCCAGGCGCTCGCCCGCAACCTCAAGCGCTGGCGCAACGAACGGGGCTTCACCCTGGACGCGCTCGCCGCCCGGGCCGGCGTCAGCCGCGGCATGATCATCCAGATCGAGCAGGCCAGGACCAACCCGAGCGTCGGCACCACCGTGAAGCTGGCCGACGCCCTCGGCGTCTCCCTGACCACCCTCCTCGACCACGAGCAGGGCACCCACGTCCGGCTCGTCCCCCCGGAACAGGCCGTCCGCATGTGGTCCACCCCGGCCGGCAGCCGCACCACCCTGCTCGTCGGCACCGAGGCCCGCGGCCCCCTGGAACTCTGGTCCTGGACCCTCGTGCCCGGCGAGGGCAGCTCCTCCGACCCGCACCCGCACGGCACCACCGAGCTGCTCCACGTCACCGCCGGCGTGCTCACCCTCGTCGTCGACGGCGTCGAGCACGCCGTCCCCGCCGGCACCTCCGCCGTCTTCGAGGCCTCGGCCCCGCACACGTACCGCAACGACGGCGACGAGACCGTCGAGCTGACCATGGCCGTCTCGGTGCCGCCCGTACGCTGAGACGTCCGGCCGTCCGGCGGGCGGGAGCCGCTAGCGTGGCGCGCATGCGCGCACCCATCGGAGACTTCGACGACGCCCTGCCCGCCCCCGACTGCCTGGACCTCCTCACGCCGCCCGTCGCCGCGGCGGTCCGCGCCTGGACCGGACCGGTGCCGGCCGAGCAGATCCTCTACGTCGACACCGACCCGGCCATCGCCGACACCGCCGTCTTCGTGGAGCACCACGGCCCGTCCCTCCTCGACCGGTCCGCGAACTGCGTCGTCGTGGCCGGGAAGCGCGGCGAGGCGACGACGCTCGCCGCGTGCGTGGTGAAGTCCGCCCACCGCGCCGACGTCAACGGCGTCGTCCGCAGGGAACTCGGCGCCCGCAAGGTGAGCTTCGCGCCGATGGAGACCGCCACCGGCGACAGCGGCATGGAGTACGGCGGCATCACCCCCGTCGGCCTCCCCGCCGCATGGACGCTCCTCGTGGACGCCGCAGTCGTCGACACCCCCTGGGTGCTCGTCGGCAGCGGCCGCCGCCGCGGGAAGCTCATCCTCCCCGGCAAGGCCTTCGCCCAGCTCCCCGGCGCCGTCGTCCTGGAAGGGCTCGGCCGGCCCGTGGAGTGACGGCCCGTGGGGTGACGGTCCGTCGGCGGGCCGCTCCCCGGCGCCTCAGCCCAGGCGCGGGATCTCGATCGCGGGGCAGCGGTCCATCACCATGTCCAGGCCCGCCTCCGTCGTGCGGGCGTACGCGGCCTCGTCGACGACGCCGAGCTGGAACCAGACCGCCTTCGCGCCGGCCTCCCGCGCCTCGTCGGCGACCGCGCCGGCCAGCGAGCTGTTGACGAACACGTCCACGACGTCGACCGGGAACGGGATGTCGGCGAGGGAGGCGTAGCCCCGCTCCCCGTGCACCGTCTCCGCCTTCGGGTGGACCGGCACGATCCGCTTGCCGAAGCGCTGGAGCACGGCCGCCACCCCGTACGCGGCGCGCTCCCGGTTCGCGGAGAGGCCCACGATCGCCCAGGTGTCGCCCGTGCCCGTCAGGATCCGGCGGGCGACCTCCTCCTCGGAGCGCTCCGCAGCCTCGGTGGTCGTGGTGTCGACGCTCATCCCAGATGCCTTCCTTACGTTCCGTACGGCCCTTTCCCCGGTACGAACCCGCCGTGCCCCCGGATCCTTCCCGCACCGGGCCCGGCGGGGACACGGCGGGCGGCCCGGGCCGGACGCCGTCCCCGGCCGCCGCGACGTGCCGGGAGTCACCCCGCCCGTCGCCGGCCCCCGGTCCCGGGCGGCGCCGACCGGGACCGTACGGCACGTAGGCTGGCGGGATGCAGGAGCAGTACCGCACGCTGGCCCACGAGGGCGTCCACGAGACCGAGATCAACCGCTCGCGCTTCCTCTGCGCGCTCGCGCCGGTCGCCGACGAGCGGGAGGCCCAGGAGTTCGTCGCCCGGATCCGCCGCGAGCACCCCACGGCCACCCACAACTGCTTCGCCTACGTGCTCGGCGCCGACGCCTCCGTGCAGAAGGCCAGCGACGACGGCGAACCGGGCGGCACCGCAGGCGTCCCCATGCTCCAGATGCTGCTGCGCCGCGAGATGCGGTACGTCGCCGCCGTCGTCACCCGCTACTACGGCGGCGTGAAGCTCGGCGCGGGCGGCCTCATCCGCGCCTACGGCGGCGTCGTCGGCGAGGCGCTCGACGCCCTCGGCACCCTCACCCGGCAGCGCTACCGGCTCGCCACCGTCACCGTCGACCACCAGCGGGCCGGAAAGCTGGAGAACGACCTCCGCTCCACCGGCCGCGCCGTGCGCGACGTGCGCTACGCCGAGGCCGTCACCCTCGAGATCGGACTCCCCGACGCCGACGTGCCCGCCTTCCGCGCCTGGCTCGCCGACGTGACCGCCGGCACGGCCACCGTGGAACTCGGCGGCGAGGCGTACGGCGACGCCTGAGCCCGCTTCCCGCCGGCAACTCTCCGGTGCGGCCCCGGCCACCGCCCCCGCCGGGATAGCGTGGTGGGCGGACGGCACGGGAGGGGATACCGGATCCAGAATCCGGGACCCGGGATCCAGAATCCGGGACCCGGGATCCAGAATCCGGGATCCAATATCCAACGTCCGGGACACAAGATCCTGGATCCAGAATTTCGGATCCAGTAACAGGGGCGAGGAGCGGCACGCGCATGCGGGGTGGGACGACGACGTGAGGTTCCTGCACACCTCGGACTGGCACCTCGGCCGGTCCTTCCACCGCGTCGGCCTGCTCGGCGCCCAGACCGCCTTCCTGGACCACCTGGTCGCCACCGTCCGCGACCGCGAGGTGGACGCCGTGCTCGTCGCCGGGGACGTCTACGACCGGGCCGTGCCGCCGCTGCCCGCGGTCGAGCTGTTCGACCGGGCGCTGCACCGCCTCGCCGAGGCCGGCGTGCCCACGGTCATGATCTCCGGCAACCACGACTCGGCCCGCCGCCTCGGCGTCGGCGCCGGACTCCTCGGCCGCGCGGGCATCCACCTGCGGACCGACCCGGCCGGCATCGGCACCCCCGTCGTCCTCGCCGACGCCCACGGCGAGGTCGCCCTGTACGGCCTGCCGTACCTGGAGCCCGCACTCGTCCGGGAGCAGCTCGGCGCGGCGAGGTCCGGGCACGAGGCGGTGCTGGCCGCCGCCATGGACCGGGTCCGCGCCGACCTCGCCACCCGCCCCGACGGCACCCGCTCGGTTGTCCTCGTGCACGCCTTCGTCGCGGGCGGCGCGCCCAGCGACAGCGAGCGCGACATCACCGTCGGCGGCGTCGCGGCCGTCCCCGCCGCCGTCTTCGACGGCGTCGACTACGTGGCCCTCGGCCACCTCCACGGGTCCCAGACGCTCACCCCGCGGGTGCGCTACTCCGGTTCGCCGCTCGCCTACTCCTTCTCCGAGGCCGACCACCGCAAGACCATGTGGCTGGTCGACCTGGACGCCGACGGCGGGATCGCCGCCGAGCGCGTCGACTGCCCGGTGCCCCGCCCCCTCGCCCGCCTCCGGGGCCGCCTCGAGGAGCTGCTCGACGACCCCGCGCACGAGCGGCACCGGGACTCCTGGATCGAGGCCACCCTCACCGACGCCGTCCGGCCCCACGACCCGATGGCGCGGCTCACCGCCCGCTTCCCGCACACGCTCAGCCTCGTCTTCGACCCCGAGCGCGCCGACACCGACTCCCTCGCCTCCTACGCCCAGCGGCTCCGCGGCCGCAGCGACCAGCAGATCGCCGAGGACTTCGTGAGCCACGTCCGGGCCGGCGGCGGCCTCGACCCGGCCGAACGGGCCGTGCTGCACGGGGCCTTCGACGACGTCCGCGTCGAGGCCGCCACCACCGAACGGGAGGCCGGCCGATGAGGCTGCACCGGCTGGAGATCACCGCCTTCGGCCCCTTCGGGACCACCCAGACCGTCGACTTCGACACCCTGTCCGCCGCCGGGCTCTTCCTCCTCCACGGACCCACCGGCGCGGGCAAGACCTCCGTCCTCGACGCGGTCTGCTTCGCCCTGTACGGGAGCGTGCCCGGCGCCCGCCAGTCCTCCGGCGCCACCCTCCGCTCCGACCACGCGCCCGTGGACACCCTCACCGAGGTGCTGCTCGACCTCACCGTCGGCGGCCGCCGCCTGGAGATCGTCCGCAGGCCCGCCCAGCCGCGCCCCAAGAAGCGCGGCGGCGGCTTCACCATGGAGAAGGCGCAGAGCACCCTGCGCGCGTACGACCCCGCCACGCGCGCGTGGACCGGACTCTCCACGTCCCACCAGGAGATCGGCGAGGAGATCACCCAGCTCCTCGGCATGAGCCGCGACCAGTTCTGCCAGGTCGTGCTGCTCCCGCAGGGCGACTTCGCCCGCTTCCTGCGCGCCGACGCGGAAGCCCGCGGCAAGCTGCTCGGCCGTCTCTTCGACACCCGTCGCTTCGCCGCCGTCGAGGAACGCCTCGCCGAGCTCCGCCGCGCCGCCGCCCACCGGGTCGAGGAGGGCGACGCCCGCCTCCTCGCCCTCGCCCACCGCATGGCGCAGGCCGCCGGGGGGCTGCCCGCCGCGAGCACCCCCGTCGACGGCAGGCCGGGCGAACCGGGCCTCGCCGACGCCGTCCTCGGCTGGGGCGCCGTCGCCCGCACCGAGGCCCGCGAGGCCGCCGACATCGCCGCCGTCCGCCTCGCCGCCGCGGAGCACGCCGAGGGCCTCGCCCGCGCCGCCGCGGCGGAGGCCCGGGACCTCGCCGCCCGGCAGGCCCGGCACGCCGAGGCGGTGCGCCGCCAGGAGGCGCTCACCGCCCGCGTCCCGGAGCGGGACCGGGACCGGCGCGCCCTCGACCTCGCCCTCAAGGCCGAACGGGTCGCCCCCGCGCTCGCCCTGCGCCACGAGGCCGCCCGCGAACACGCCGGGGCGCTCGCCGTCCGCGACGCGGCCCGCGCCGAGCTGCCGCCCGAGCTCGCCGAGTCCCCGGCCGAGCACCTCTCCACCCTGGAGAACCGGCTCCGCGAGCAGCTCGGCGGGCTCGCCGCCGCCCGCCGCGCCGAGAGCCGCGCCGCCGAACTCGCCGCGGAGCGCGCCCTCCTCGACCGGGAGGCACGCGCCGACGAGGAGGCCCTCCAGGAGGCGGCCGGCTGGCTCGCCGACTGGGAGCCCCGGCGCGCCGCGCTCCAGCAGGCCGTCGACACCGCGCAGGAGGCCGCCGCCCGCGTCGAACAGCTCGCCGGCCGCCTCGAACCCCTCCGCCTCCGGCTCGCCGCCGCCCGCCGCCGCGACGCCCTCGCCGAGGACCTGGCCCGGGCCGAGGAGCGGTACGCGACCGCCCGCGAGCACCGCAACACCGCCCACGAGACCTGGCTCGACCTCAAGTCCCGCCGGCTGCGCGGGATCGCCGCCGAACTCGCCGCCACGCTCACCGACGGCGACCCCTGCCAGGTGTGCGGCTCCACCAGCCACCCGGCCCCGACCGCTCCCACGGCCGGCCACGTCGACCGGGCCGCCGAGGAGGCCGCGTACGCCCGCTACACCGAGGCCGACGAGCGCGGCCGGGCCGCCGAGCGCGCCCTCGCCGGCACCCGCGAGGCGCTCGCCGCCGCCCGCGACGAGGTGCGCTCCCTGGGCACCTCCGGACCCTCGGACGGCCAGCCCGCCGTCGCCGAACTCGCCGAAGAGGCCGCAGAGCTGACCGCCCGTCACGTCGAGGCGCACGCCCTCGCCGGCCGCACCCACGCGGCGCGCGAGGCGCTCGCCCGGGCCGAGCGCGAGCACGAGGAGCGGGTCGCCGCCCAGCGGGACGCCGAGCGGCGCGTCGCCGCCCGCACCTCCCACCGCGAAGGCCTCGAACGGCAGCGGGCCGAGCTCGCCGAGGAACTGGCGCGGGGCCGCGGCGCGTTCGCCACCGTGGCCGAGCACGCCGGGCTCCTGGAGCGCCGCATCGCCCTCCTGGTCGGCGCCGCCGGAGCCGTACGCGCCGAGGAACTGGCCGCCGACCGCCTGAAGAAGGCGGACGCCCAGCTCTCCGACGCCGCCTACCGGGCCGGGTTCACCACCCCCGCCGAAGCCTCCGCCGCACTCCTCGACGAGCACGGCCGCCGCGCCCGCCAGCACCGGCTCGACGTCTGGCAGGCCGAGGCCGCCGCCGTCGCCGACCGGCTCGCCGAGCCCGGCGTCGCCGAGGCCGCCGCGCTGCCGCCCGCCGACCCGGCCGGGGCCGAGGCCGCCCACGCGGCCGCCGAGCGCGCCCTGCGGGCCGCGGGCGCCGCGCTCACGGCGGCCCGCGAGCGCGTCGCCGGACTCGCCTCCCTCGCCCGCCGGGCGGAGGAAGAGGCGCGCCGCCTCGGCCCGCTGCGCGCCGAGCACGACCGGGTGGCCCGGCTCGCCGGCCTCACCGCCGGCACCTCCGCCGAGAACGAGCGCCGGATGCGCCTGGAGTCGTACGTCCTCGCCGCCCGGCTCGAACAGGTCGCCGCGGCCGCCTCCGCCCGCCTCCAGCGGATGTCCTCGGGCCGCTACACCCTCGTCCACTCCGACGCGCGGACGGGGACCCGCCGCAGCGGCCTCGGACTGCACGTCGTCGACGCCTGGACCGGCAACGAACGGGACACCGCCACCCTCTCGGGCGGCGAGACCTTCTTCGCCTCGCTCGCCCTCGCGCTCGGCCTCGCCGACGTCGTCACCGACGAGGCCGGCGGCGTCCGGCTCGACACCCTCTTCATCGACGAGGGCTTCGGCAGCCTCGACGACCAGACCCTCGACGAGGTACTCGACGTCCTGGACTCGCTGCGCGAACGGGACCGGAGCGTGGGCATCGTCAGCCACGTCGCCGACCTGCGCCGTCGGATCCCCGCCCAGCTGGAGGTCGCCAAGGACCGGCGCGGCTCCTCGGTGCGCCTGCGCGTCGGCGGGGACGGGCTCAGCGGCTGACGGAGCGGCGGGGGAGCGGCGAGGAGTAGACGACGCTGGTCGTCACCGAACCGAGCGTGCCGATCTTCCCGGAGATCTCCTCCAGGTGGCGCATCGACCGGGCGGCGACCTTGATCACGAAGCAGTCGTCGCCGGTGACGTGGTGCGCCTCCAGGATCTCGGGGGTGACGGCGACGAGGTCATGGAAGGGCTTGTAGTTGCCGGTGGGGTAGCGCAGCCGTACGAAGGCGAGGATCGGCAGGCCGAGCCGCTCGTGGTCCACCACGGCGGTGTAGCCGGTGATCACCCCGGCGTCCTCCAGCCGCCGCACGCGCTCGGTCACCGCGGAGGGCGACATCGAGACGGCGCGGGCGAGGTCGGCGTAGCTGGCCCGGCCCTGGGCCTGGAGGGCGTCGAGGATCCGCCAGTCGGTGGCGTCCGGCGCGTAGTCGTTCAGGGGACCGTTCATGGCACCAGAGCCAACAGGGGTTTCCCCGGCGGATCAAGCCGACTGCCGGGGAAACCCTCCGAGGGCCGGGTCAGAGCCGGGAGATCTCGTCCACCAGGTCGTCCAGGCCCAGCGGCCCCTGGCTGAGCGCGGCCATGTGCCAGGCCTTCGCGTCGAAGGCCTCGCCGTGCGCCTCGCGGGCCCGCTCGCGGCCGAGCAGCCAGGCCCGCTCGCCCAGCTTGTAGCCGATCGCCTGCCCCGGCATCGACAGGTACCGGGTCAGCTCGCTCTCCACGAACGCCGGAGGCCGGCTGCTGTGCCGCTGGAAGAACTCCTGCGCGAGGTCCGGGGTCCACCGCTCGCCCGGGTGGAACGGCGAGTCCGCCGGGATCTCCAGCTCCAGATGCATGCCGATGTCCACGATCACCCGGCAGGCCCGCATCATCTGCGCGTCCAGGTAGCCGAGCCGGCGCTCCGCGTCCGGCAGGAAGCCGAGCTCGTCCATCAGCCGCTCCGCGTACAGCGCCCAGCCCTCGGCGTTGGCGCTGACCATGCCGATGGTGGCCTGGTAGCGGGAGAGGCTGTCGGCGACGTGCGCCCACTGCGCGATCTGCAGGTGGTGGCCGGGCACGCCCTCGTGGTACCAGGTCGACACCAGGTCGTAGACCGGGAAGCGGGTCTGCCCGTCGACCGGCAGCCAGGTCCGGCCGGGGCGCGAGAAGTCCTCGGAGGGACCGGTGTAGTACGGGGCGGCGGCGCCGCCCGCCGGGGCGATGTGGGACTCCACCTTCCGCACCCGCTCGGCGAGTTCGAAGTGGGTGCCGTCGAGCGCGTCGATCGCCTCGTCCATGAGCCGCTGGAGCCACTCGCGGACCTCGTCGACGCCCTCGATGTGGGTGCCGTGCTCGTCGAGGTGGGCGAGGGCCTCCCACGGGTCGGAGCCGGGCAGGATCCGGTCGGCCTCGGCCACCATCTCGGCGCGCAGCCGGTGGTACTCGGACCAGCCGTACGCGTAGGCCTGGTCGAGGTCCAGGTCGGTGCCGTTGAAGTAGCGGCTCCAGCGCCGGTAGCGCTCGCGGCCCACGGTGTCGGGGGCCCCGGCGACGGCGGGGGCGTACACGTCGCGCATCCAGTCCCGCAGCGCGGCGAGGGCGGCGCTCGCCTCCGCGGCGGCCGCGGCGAGCTCGGTGCGCAGCTCCGCCGGCAGCGCGTCCGGGCGCTCGGCGGCGTACTCCTCGAACCAGCCCGGCCCGCCGTCCCGGCCCGCCCAGTCGGCGAGCTGCTCCACGAAGGTGGCGGTGGCCCGCGGCCCGCCGTACAGCTTGCGCTCCAGGCCGAGCGCGAGCGAGGCCCGGTAGCCCTCCAGGGCGGCCGGAACGGCCCGCAGCCGCTGCGCGACGGCCGTCCAGTCGTCCTGGGTGTCGGTGGGCATCACGGTGAAGACGAGCCGGAGGCTGTGCACCGGCGAGTGGATGTTGCTGACCGCGCACAGGCCCTCGTCGGCCTCGTGCACGGCCAGTCCGGCGGTGAGCCGCTCCCGGAGCAGCCGGGCGCAGCGCCGCTCGGCGTCGCCGTCAGCGCCCGGGGTCCGCTCGGCCTCGTCGAGCAGGGCGAGGGTCCGGCGGGCGAGCTCGGCCACGGCCTCCTGGCCTGCGGGCGAGAAGTCGGGGAGGCGGCCGGCGCACTCCCGGACGCCCAGGTGGGTGCCGGTGATCGGGTCGAGGGCGATGAGGTCGTCGACATAGGCGTCGGCGACCTGACGGGGCAGCTGGCTGCGGGAACTCTCTGGCATGTGACTCATCCTGGTGCCTCCGCCGTGCTCCCGTCACCCTCGTCCGGTCTCACACGGCTGACAAGGACGCTCCCGCGCCGGGCGGCAGCAGGGGGCCGCACTCCCACTGCTGGAAGATCAGCCGGGTCTCGACCCGGGCCACCTCGCGCCGCGAGGTGAACTCGTCGAGCACGAGTCGTTGCAGGTCGGCGGGGTCGGCGACGGCCACGTGCACGAGGTAGTCGTCGGGTCCCGTGAGGTGGAAGAGCGCCCGGGACTCGGGCAGGGCCCGGATCCGGTCGACGAACGGACCGATCAGTTCCCGCCGGTGGGGCCGGACCTGGACGAGCAGCAGCGCCTCCAGACCGCGACCGAGTTTGGCCGGATCCAGTCGGAGCTGGTGGCCCAGGATCACCCCGGTGCGGCGGAGCCGGGCCACCCGGTCCAGGCAGGTGGAGGGGGCGACGCCGACCTCGGCGGCGAGTTCGCGGTAGGTGCTCCGGGCGTCGTTCTGCAGAAGGCGGAGAATGTGCAGATCGACCGCGTCCAGTACGACAGATTCGGCCATCTGCCGAACGTAGCACGGAGATCTGCCGCTACTTACCGGTATCCGTTCACAGTGCGGGCCATGGACGCCATGGATCACGCCCCTTCGGCCACCCCGAAGGCGCTCGCCACCGAAGCCGTGCACGCCGGCCGGGAAGACCTCGCCGCGCTCGGGCTGCACGCCCCGCCGCTCGACCTGTCCACCACCTATCCCTCGTCCGACGCCCGCGGGGAGGCCGCCCGCATCGACGAGTTCGCCGCGACCGGTGCCCGGCCCGACGGCCCGCCCGTCTACGCCCGGCTCGACAACCCGACCACGGCCCGCTTCGAGGACGCCCTGGCCCGCCTGGAGGGCACCGAGGCCGCCGTCGCCTTCGCCAGCGGCATGGCCGCGCTGACCGCGGTCCTCCTGGCCCGCGCGAGCCAGGGCCTGCGGCACGTCGTGGCGGTCCGCCCGCTCTACGGCTGCAGCGACCACCTCCTGGACGCCGGCCTGCTCGGCACCGAGGTCACCTGGACCGACCCGGCGGGCGTCGCCGACGCGATCCGCCCCGACACCGGCCTCGTGATGGTGGAGTCCCCGGCCAACCCGACGCTGGCCGAGGTCGACATCCGCGCGGTCGCCCACTCCTGCGGCTCGGTGCCGCTCCTGGTCGACAACACCTTCGCCACCCCGGTCCTGCAGCGCCCGGCCGGCCTCGGCGCGCGGATCGTCCTGCACAGCGCCACCAAGTACCTCGGCGGCCACGGCGACGTCATGGGCGGCGTCGTCGCCTGCGACGAGGAGTTCGCCCGCGAGCTGCGCCGGGTCCGCTTCGCCACCGGCGGGGTGCTCCACCCCTTCGCCGGCTACCTGCTGCTCCGGGGGCTGTCCACCCTCCCGGTCCGGGTGCGGGCCGCCTCGGCGACCGCCGCCGAGCTGGTGCGCCGGCTGGCCGGCGACCCGCGGGTCGCCCGCGTCCACTACCCGGCGATCGGCGGGGCGATGATCTCCTTCGAGGTGTACGGCGACCCGCACGAGGTGATCGCCGGCGTCCGGCTCGTCACCCCGGCGGTCAGCCTCGGCAGCGTCGACACCCTGATCCAGCACCCGGCGTCCATCAGCCACCGCATCGTCCACGAGGGCGACCGCAGGGCGGCCGGCGTCAGCGACCGGCTGCTGCGGATGTCGGTGGGCCTGGAGGACGTCGAGGACCTGTGGCGCGACCTCGACGAAGCGCTCAGCGCTCGGTCCGACGGGCCGGCGGCCGGGACGGCTCGCTCCGTCGCGGTGCCGGCTCCAGGCGGGCCGTGATCACCAGGGTGCCCTCCTCGATCTGGTAGTCGAGGGGCAGGCCGAGCGCCCGCATCGCCGCGACCATGCCGGTGTTGGAGGCCTGGGTGACGGCGTAGACGCTCTCGCATCCGGCCTCCTCGGCCATCGCCACCAGCCGGCCGAGGAGTTCGGAGCCGATCCCGCGGCGCTGCCAGTCGTCCTCGACGAGCAGCGCCACCTCGGTCTCGTCGCCGTCCCACAGCAGGTGGCCGAGGGCGACGAGCCGTCCGGAGGCGGTCTGCACGGCGAGGGTGCGGCCGAAGCGGGGGCTCAGCAGGTGGTCGAGGTACCGGTCCGCGTCGCCGACAGGACCGTGGTAGCGCAGGCCCAGGGTGCGCGCCGAGCAGCGCTCGTGCAGGGCGCGGGCGGCGGGCAGGTCGCGCTGGTCGGCGCGGCGGACGGTGATCTCGTTGCCCTCGGGGAGGGTGAAGACGTCCTGGCTGCGGGGGACGCGGGGGCCGAGCCGCGCGTCGAGCTCGACGAGGGCGCGGGCCCGGGCGAACTCGGTGGGGGTGAAGGGGAGGTGGGGCCGTTCGATGAGCAGCGTGCCCCCGCCGGGGTCGCGCAGCTTCATCACGGTCTCCTCCAGGACGCCCTCGACGGGGGTCTCCTCGCCGGTGGGCCGCCCGGTGAGGGAGACCGCCGGGATCGAGTGCAGGGTGCACCGGCCGAGGAGCCGGCGCAGCGCGAGGGGGAGTTCGGCGGCGTCGAGCGCGGTGCGGGTGGCGAGGCCCAGGACGCGGGTGGGGACGTCCACGAGGTCGTGGGCGTCGGCCCGCTCGGTCCAGGTGTCGCGTCCGCCGGCGGCGGCGGTCTCGCGGGCGAGGTCGGCGGCGGAGAGGCCCGCCGGGGCGCGGAGCAGGAACTCGTCGACCGTGCCCCGGGTCAGCGGGTGCGTCTGGAGGGTCAGGATGTCGACGCCGAGCCGGGCGAGGACGGTGCACAGCGCGGCCAGGCTGCCGGGGGCGTCGTCGACCGTGGTCCTCAGCCGCCACAGCGCGGTGCCGGTGGACTCCGGCGCTCCGGCCGGGGCGGGCGCGGGGGTCGGGGCGGAGACCGGTGAGGGTGGGGCATGGCTGTGCCTCCGCGCCCACCAGGTGTGGAAGCCCGCGGTGGCGACCAGCGCGATCGCCGAGAAGACCAGCAGGTAGGGGCCCTCGGGTCCCTTGACGATGGTCTTGGCGATCGTGTCGGCCACCACCACGGCGGTGAACAGGGCCGCGAGCTCGATCAGGTCGTGCCGCCAGTGGTGCGGGCGGCGGGTGCTCTTCGAGGACGTCACGTCGGTCATGACTTCACTGTGACCGAGTGGTGTTGCGTGATCACGAACGCTTTGTGACTGGCGGGTTAAGTGGCGATCTGGCGCATTTCAGTCCGATTCAGTCCACTTCTGTCGTGCCGTGACCGGTCCCCCGACGGAGTCCTTTCCCGGGAGGTCACTGCCCCACCAGCCCCGGCCGCAGCACCTTCGTGAACAGCACCGCGTCGTCGTCCGCGCGCAGCCGCACCGTCAGTTCCCCGCTCCCGCCGTCGATGTCCACCTCGCCGAAGTACTGCGGACTCTCCATCGGCGACACGTTCGCCCGCTCGGGCGCCCGCACGAAGACCCGCTCCGGGCCGAAGGTGTCGTCGAGCCGGCTGGCCGGGAAGCCGCCCGCGGCCAGCGGGCCCGACACGAACTCCCAGAAGGGCGCGAAGTCCTGGAAGGCGGCCCGCTCCGGCGCGTAGTGCTGCGCCGAGGTGTGGTGGACGTCCGCGGTCAGCCACACGGTGCCGGTGATCCGCCGGTGCTTGACGAACCGCAGCAGCTCGGCGATCTGGAGCTCCCGCCCGAGCGGTGCGCCGGGGTCGCCCTGCGCGATCGCCTCGAAGGCGGTCGCCCCGTCCGGGACGACGAGCCCGATCGGCATGTCGGCGGCGAGCACCTTCCACACCGCCCGGGAGGCCGACAGCTCCCGCTTCAGCCAGGCGAGCTGCTCCGCCCCGAGGATGCCGGTGGCGTCGTCGGCCTGCCGGCCGGGCGAGTTGGCGTTGCGGTACGAGCGCATGTCGAGCACGAAGACGTCGAGCAGCGGCCCGTACCGCACCACCCGGTGCATCCGGCCGCCGCTCCCGATGCCGGCGCCGGGCCGCAGCGTGGAGACCGGGTAGTACTCGGAGAAGGCGCGGGACGCCCGGGCGGCGAGCACGTCCACGTCCTTCTCGGTGTAGCGCGGGTCGTCGAGGATCTGTCCCGGATACCAGTTGTTCCGCACCTCGTGGTCGTCCCACTGCGCCACCGTCGGCACCTGGGCGTTGAAGGCCCGGACGTTCCGGTCCAGCAGGTTGTAGCGGAAGGCGCCGCGGTACTCGTCGAGCGTCTCGGCGACCTTCGCCTTCTCCGGCGTCATCAGATTGCGCCACACCCGCCCGTCGGGGAGCGTCACCGACGGCTGCAGCGGACCGTCCGCGTACACGGCGTCACCGCTGCACAGGAAGAAGTCGGGGTCGAGGCGGCGCATCGCCTCGAAGGCGCGGAAGCCGCCGATGTCCGGGTTGATGCCCCACCCCTGCCCGGCGATGTCCCCGGACCAGAGGAACCGCACGCCGTCCCGGCGCCGCTCCGGGGCCGTCCGGAAGGTGCCGGTGACCGCCTCGCTCGTCCGCCGCGGGTCGTGCGGATCGGCCAGGACGACCCGGTAGTGGATCCGCTCGCCGGCCGGCAGCCCGTGGAGGGGGGTCGTCCCCGTGAAGTCGGTGCCCGGACCGATCAGGGGGCCGGCGTGCCGGCGGACCCGGCGGAACGACTCCGTCGCCGAGGTCTCGACGATCATCCGGGCCGGCCGGTCCGACCGCACCCACACGAGCCCCGAACGGGCGGTGACGTCGCCGGCCTGGACGCCCCACCGCGCCTCCGGGCGCCCGGACAGGGCGAAGGCGGGCGCCGCGAACCCGGCGCCGCCCAGGGCGAGTCCGGCGGAGACCGCGAGCGAGCCCCGCAGCACACCGCGGCGCGCGGGCCCGGAGCCGGGCGCCGGCGCGGGCACGGGCACGGACGAGGGGGCGGCGGGGTCGGAACCGGTCGGGTTCATGGTCATGCGGTGCCTCCGAAGGCGCGTCAGGGGGACCGGACGTCACGGCGGCCGGACGTCGGGGCCGGTCACCGGTGCGTGGGTCCGCACCGGCCGCCCCCTGCCTAGCCGCCGGGAACGGCGCCCGCGCGAACCCCGCGTGAACAGCTCGCCCCGAGCCCCCTCACCGGCCGCCGAGCGCCTCCGCCGTCCGCCGCATCCCCTCCGCGATCACCGCCGGCGCCAGGTGCGCGTAGCCGATCACGAGCCGCACCGCCCCGTCCGCCGGCCGCGCCGTCCCGTACTCCTCCAGCGGGCGCAGCACCACCCCGGCACCCGCCGCCCGTTCCACGAACCGTGCCGGGGGCCCGTACCGGGCCGGCAGGCACGCGATGACGTGCAGCCCCGCCGCGATGCCGGTCACCGACGTCCCCGGGAAGTGCCGGGCGAGCGCGGCGAGCAGCGCGTCCCGCCGCTCGCGGTACGCCCGCTGGCAGCGGCGCAGCTGCCGGTCGTACCCGCCGCTCGTCACCAGGTGCGCCAGCGCCGCCTGGTCGAGCGCCGGATGCCCGAGGTCCATGGTCCGCTTCCGCTCGACGACCTCGTCGACCAGCGCCTCCGGCAGCACCATCCAGCCGAGCCGCAGCCCCGGCGCGAGCGACTTGCTCACCGAGCCCGTGTACACGACCCGTTCCGGATCGAGGCCCTGGAGCGCGCCGACCGGCGCCCGGTCGTACCGGAAGTCGCCGTCGTAGTCGTCCTCCAGGACGTGGCCGTCCACCGCCCGTGCCCAGTCCAGGAGCATCCCGCGCCGCTCCGCCGACCACGCGATCCCCGACGGGAACTGGTGCGCCGGCGTCACCACCACGGCCCGCACGTCCGACGCGGCGAGCGGCCCGGGACGCAGCCCCTCCGCGTCGATCGGCAGCCAGGCCGTGTCCAGGCCCGTGGCCGCGAAGAGCCGGCCGTGTTCCGGGCTGCCGGGGTCCTCCACGCCCACCGCGCGGTGCCCGCGCGCCCGCAGGACCGTGCCGAGGAGCGTCGTCGCCTGCGCCACCCCGGAGCACACGACCAGCCGGTCGGGGTCGGCGACCACGCCCCGCCGCCGGGCGAGCAGCGCCGCGAGAGCGGCGCGCAGCACGGGCAGCCCGCGCGGGTCCGGGTAGCCGAGCGCGCTGTGCGGCAGTTCGGCGAGGACCGCGCGCTGCGCCGCCGCCCAGGCCGCGCGCGGGAAGAGGGAGAGATCGGGGGTGCCGGGCCGGAAGTCGGCGCACACCCCGGGCGCGGGCACCGGGGGACCGTCCGGGGCCGCGGCCGCCGCCCGCCCCGTGCGCACCGTGCCGCCGACCCAGGTCCCCGAGCCCCGGCCGCTGCGCAGATAGCCCTCGGCCGTCAGCTGCTCGTACGCTTCCGTCATCAGGCCCCGGGAGACCCCCAGGTCGGCGGCGAGCGCCCGGCTCGACGGCAGCCGGGTGCCGGCCGCGAGCCGCCCCGAGCGCACCGCCTCGCGCAGTGCCTCCTGGAGGGCCCGGCCCCGTCGGCGGGCGGGCTCCCCGGCCGCCGGAAGCAGCAGCTCCCAGGCGGGCTGCGCCCCGCTGTCGCGGGCGGGCGCTCCCGCCGTGCCCGAACCGGTCCCCGAAGGCGTCACGGCCGAAGTGGTCCCCGATGGCGTCATGGAAGTGGACCTTAACCGGGACCGCCCGGCTCCCTAGCGTCAGTACCATGAACGCGAACGCCTTGCGCGGGGTTCTCCTCGTGACCCTCGCCTACGCCCTCGTCGGAGCCTCCTTCACCGCCAACGGCCTGCTCGGCGACTACCCGTACGCGGGCGGGCAGGCCCTCCGGTACGGCGCCGCCTGTCTCCTCCTCCTGCCGCTGCTCGGCCGCGGCGGGCTCGCCCACCTGCGGCTCCTCGGCGCCCGCCAGTGGGTACGGATCGCGGCCCTGGCCGCCGTCGGCATGATCGGCTTCAACCTCGCGGTTCTCGCGGCCGAGCGCACCGCCGAACCCGCCGTCCCCGGGGTCGTCGTCGGCTGCGCGCCGATCGTGGTCGCCGTCCTCGTCCCGCTCCTCGAAGGACGGCGGCCCGCGCCGCCCGTGCTGTACGGGGCGCTGCTCGTCGCCGCCGGCGCCTTCACCGTGCAGGGATGGGGGCGCACCGATCCGGCCGGGCTCGGCTGGTCGCTGGCGGCGCTCGCGGGCGAGGTCGGCTTCACCGTCCTCGCGGTGCCGGTGCTGCGCCCGCTCGGGCCCCGACTGCTCACGGTCGCCGTCTGCGGGGTCGGCGCGGTGGAGGCCGCGCTGCTCGGGCTCGTCGTGGACGGGGCCGGTTTCGTGCGGATGCCGACCGGGGTGGAGGCGGGGGCGCTGCTGTGGCAGGCGGTCCTGGCGACCGTCGTCGGCTTCGTCCTCTTCTACATGGGGGTCCAGCGCATCGGCATGGAGCGCGCCACGCTCTACACCGGTGCCATCCCGGTGGCGGCGGCGCTGAGCGCGGCCGTGGTCGGCCAGGCCGCCCTCGGGCTGCCGCAGGCGGCCGGCGGCCTGCTGGTCGGCGCCGGGGCCGCGCTCGGCACCGGGCTGCTGACCCGGCGGAAGGCGGCGACCGGCTCAGCCGGTGGCGCTGCCGTCGAGGACGACGCGCGCCACGAGCGCGGGGTCGTCGTTCATGGGCACGTGACCGCAGCCGGGCAGCCGCACGAGGCGCGCGCCGGGCAGGGTCCGCTTGGCGCGGACGCCCTGGCGGCGCGGGAGGAGCCGGTCCCGGCCGCCCCACGCGAGGGTGACCGGCAGGGAGGGGAGGTCGTCGCGGAAGAGGACGGTGCGGCCCGCCGCGAGGGTCTCGTCGAAGCCGGTGGCCCCGCGCAGCGCCATCGTCTCGGCGGCGGCCGCCTCGGGTGAACGGCGGCCCGGCCGGGCGTAGATGGCGCTGGTGAGCAGGGTCCGGCCGGCCGGGGTGCGGGAGAGCCGGCCGATGAGGGGGACGGGCATCGCCCGGGCCGAGGCGCGCATCGCGCGCAGGGTCGTGAAGGCGTACCGGCGCTCGGCCTCGGACCAGAATCCGGCGGGGGAGAGGGCGGTGACCGAGCGGACGGCCTTCTCGCGGCCGAGCTGGAGGGCGAGCAGTCCGCCGAGCGAGTTCCCCGCCACGTGCGGGCGTTCGGCGCCGACGGCCGCGCAGAAGGCCGTGAGCACCGGCGTCACGGTCGACAGGTCGTAGGCGCAGCCGGGCGGGAGCCCGTCGGAGGCGCCGAAACCGGGCAGGTCGACGGCGATGACGTCGCGCTCGGCGGCCAGCACGTCGAGGACGGGTTCCCAGGCCTGCCAGTGGTGTCCGATGCCGTGGAGCAGGAGCAGCGGTTCGCCCGCCCCGCGGCGCTCGTACGTCAGGGACGTGGTGCGCGGACCCCGCGGGGTCTCGAACTCGAACGCGATCCGTGCAGGCATGCCGACTCCCTCGCACATCGTCTTAGACGTCCTGTCAGCAAGCATTGCCGGTCGGTAGGCGCGAGTTCAAGAGCCGTGCGCCGACGAGTCCGAGGCCCCGTCCGCCGACCCGGCGGACGGGGCCTCGTGCTGCGCGCACCTCACGGAGGTGCGAACGTCCTGTGAACGATCAAGGTCAGAGGGTCACATTTCCGGACGTTCGGCGGAGGATTGGTCTTGACCAAGGTGGTGGCTCGCCTTATCGTCGCAGAGTTAGTGCAGGAACCTTTAATAAACAAGGGCGCGGAAACGCCGCGGGACACGGCGAATTCGGAGGACAGGGTGGGGACCACGCAGCTGGAAACGGTCCAGGAACCGAAGTACCAGCACCTCAAGACGGTGATCGGCGAAGCTCTCGACTCCGACTTCGCGGTCGGCGAGATCCTGCCCAACGAGCGCGAGCTCGCGGCCCGCTTCGGCGTCGCCAGGGCCACGCTCCGCCAGGCCCTGGAGCAGCTGGAGCTGGAAGGGCGCCTCCAGCGCCGGCGCGGTGTCGGCACCACGGTCGCGCCCCCGCGCGTCGGCGTCGACGTCTCGACCACGCAGCAGGCCTGGCCCGGTGTCGGCGACGACGCCTGGCAGGCCCAGGACTCGGTCCTCGGGACGGCGCCCGCCGCCGTCGCCCGCCTCCTGGAGGCCCCGGCCGGCGCGTCCGTGCACGTGGTCCGCCGGGTGCGGCTCAGCCAGGGGCAGGCGGTCGCCGCCGAGCTGCTGTACGTGCCCGCCGGCTCGGTCGCCGGGCTCACCGCCGACGCCGACGGGTCCGCGAGCGCCCCCGCCGTGCTGCGCGAGCTCCAGCACCTGGCCCTGGACGGCCAGGACCGTTCCGTGGAGCTGGGTTCCGCGCGCGCCGACGACGCCAAGGAGCTCGACCGGCTGCCGGGCTCGCCGGTGCTCGTCGTGACGACCCGTTACCTCTCCGGAGGCCGTACCGCGGCCGTCTCCGTCGCCACCTACCGTGCCGACACCTGCCGCCTCACCTTCGGCGACTCCGCCGACCTGGCGATGGCCTCCTGACCCCAGGAGCGCCCGCCGCCGCGAGCGGTACGACGAAGATCCGGCCCCACCGGGGCCGGGTCTTCGTCGTACCGGGTCGTCGTGCGCGGGCGGGACGCTCAGCGGCGGGCCGTCACTCCGCCCTCGACCGCGAACAGCTGCTCCTCGACGTGGTCGAGGGCGAGCCGCAGCGCGCCCGTCCCGACGGCGGCCTCGCCGAGCAGCGAGAGCACCACCCGCGGCGGGCGCAGGCAGAAGCGCGCCAACTCCTCGCGGAGCGGCGGGAGCACCCCGTCCAGGCCGGCCGCCCAGCCGCCGACCACGACCAGTTCCGGGTCGAGCGCCAGGACGAGCGCGCCGACGTCGTGCACCAGCCGCTGGGTGAACCGCTCCACGGCGGCCCTGGCCCGCGCGTCGCCCTGCCTGGCCAGCGCGAAGACCTCCGCCACCGCCTGCTCGTCCAGCGGGTGCAGCGGCTCGTCCGTCGTCGACAGCAGGTGTTCCGGAGTCACGCCCCGCCCCAGCAGGTGCAGCGCGCCGATCTCGCCGGCCGCGCCGCCGTACCCGCGGTGCAGCCGGCCGCCGATCAGCGAACCCGCTCCGGGGCTCAGCCCGGCGAGGACGAAGACGATGTCGTCGGAGTCGGTCGCGGCGCCCTTCCAGTGCTCGGCGACGGCCGCCGCGTTGGCGTCGTTCTCCACGATCACCGGGCAGCGGAAGGAGCGGCGCAGCCGCTCGCCCAGGGCCAGTCCCGTCCAGCCGGGGAGGGCGGTGCCGAGCCGGACCGTCCCGTCGGCCTCCACGATGCCGGGGGTGCCGACGCCGACCGCCCGCAGGCTGGACCGGGGCACCCCGGCCCGGCGCAGGACGTCGGCGACGACCGCGCGCACCTTGTCGAGCCGCTCGTCCTCGGGCGCGGTCTCGGACACCTCGCGGGCGCCGGCGCCGATGATCCGGCCGTCCAGGCCGGAGAGGAGCGCGGCCACGCGGTGCGGACCGATCTCGATGCCGAGCAGATGGCCGGCCTCGGCGCGGAAGCGGAACCTGCGGGCCGGGCGGCCCTGACGGCGGGCCTCGCCCTCCTCGGGCGCCACCTCGACGACCAGACCGCCTTCGATGAGACCCTCGACGACGCCTTCGACGGTCGGCCGCGACAGGCCGGTGATCCGGGTCAGGTCCGTCAGCGTGCGCGCGTCGGAGCCCCGCAGCGCATGGAGCACCACGGCGGAATTGATCCGCCGCAGCAGAGACGGATCCCCGCCGGTCAGCCGCCCCACCGTGTGTCCTCCCAGCTCGTGCCCGTCTCAGCCGGATGGTACTCAATGGTTCCGGAAGCGGCGACAGCCGCCCCCGGCCCGTGTCCGCGACGTGCCCGCGACGTGTCCGCGCCGGGACCCGGGGGGCGGGCTGACGGGAGGCCACCTGTCAGTGGGGGGCGGTTCACTGGGGCCATGACGACGACACGACTCCTGTCGGAGCTCGACTCGCTGCGGACGCGGGCGTTCCCCGCGTCTCCGGAGCGCTCCGGCGACCTCGACAGCGGGCCCGGCTTCCACGTCGCCGCGCTGGCCACCAGCGAGGACTTCTGGGAGTCCGGCCCCGAGCGCCGGGAGGCGGTCGAGGAGCGGTACGAAGCGGAGCGCGACGGGCTGGCCGCGGTGCTCACGGCCCGCTGGGGCGAGCCCGACCGGATGAGCCTGTGGCCGCTGCACGCCCGCGGCATGGAGGGGGAGGAGCTGCCCGAGCCCTGGGGGGTGCTCTGCGCGCACGTCCCCGACCTGGTGCTGTGGCGGATCGGCGCCCGTCGGCTGGGGCTGGGGATCTCGCAGTGGGACAAGGAGCTGCCGTTCCAGCTCCTCGCCGTCGTCACCGAGGCGGATCCGCCGTAGCGGCCGCCGGCGGCAGGCCCGCGGCCTCCCTGAGGCGGGCGTACTCCTCGGCCATGGTCCGCGTCGTCCAGTGCGCGTTGAGCCCGCTGGGATTGGGCAGCGCCCAGATCCGGGTCGTGCCGATGGCCCGCTCCTGCGGGCCGATCGCCGCCTTCGGTTCGCCGAAGGCCGTGCGGTAGGCGGTGACGCCGACGACCGCGAGCCAGCGGGGCTTCAGCCGCAGGACCTTCGCGGTGAGGATCCGGCCGCCCTCGACGTACTCCTCGCGGCTCAGCTCGTCGGCGCGCGCGGTCGGCCGGGCCGCGACATTGGTGATGCCGAGCCCGTACGCGAGCAGTTCGTCCTGCTCGTCGGGGCGCAGCAGGCGCGGGGTGAAGCCCGACAGGTGCAGCACCGGCCAGAAGCGGTTCCCGGGGCGGGCGAAGTGGTGTCCGGTCGCGGCGGTCATCAGGCCCGGGTTGATGCCGCAGAAGAGGACGGCGAGGCCGCCCCCGGCCACGTCGGGGACGACGCGGTCGCGAGCGGCCTCCAGCTCCTCGCGGGTGAACCGGCGGGCGCGGGTCAGAGGATCGCCCCGGGGGTGTACGCGGCGGCCTCCGGGTGCTGCTTGACGAGCTCCTCGATCCGGGAGACGACGGTCGCGACCTGGTCGGCGGCGGCACCGGTGAAGGAGAGCTTGTCCGCCATCAGCTCGTCGAGCCGCGCGCGGTCCAACGGGATGCGCTCGTCGGCGGCGAGCTTGTCGAGCAGCTCGTTGCGCTCGACGCCCTGCTCGCGCATGGCGAGGGCCGAGGCCACCGCGTTCTCCTTGATGGCCTCGTGGGCGAGCTCGCGGCCCACGCCGGCGCGGACCGAGGCCATGAGCACCTTGGTGGTGGCGAGGAAGGGGAGGTAGCGGTCGAGCTCGCGGGCGACGACGGCCGGGAAGGCGCCGAACTCGTCGAGCACGGTGAGGAAGGTCTCCAGGAGGCCGTCCAGCGCGAAGAAGGCGTCGGGCAGGGCCACGCGGCGGACCACGGAGCAGGACACGTCGCCCTCGTTCCACTGGTCGCCGGCCAGCTCGCCGGTCATCGAGGCGTAACCGCGCAGGATGACCATGAGGCCGTTGACGCGCTCGCAGGAGCGGGTGTTCATCTTGTGCGGCATCGCGGAGGAGCCGACCTGGCCGGGCTTGAAGCCCTCGGTGACCAGCTCGTGGCCGGCCATCAGGCGGATGGTCTTGGCGAGGGACGACGGCGCGGCGGCCAGCTGCACCAGGGCGGTGACCACGTCGTAGTCGAGCGAGCGCGGGTAGACCTGGCCGACCGAGGTGAAGGCGTGCGCGAAGCCGAGGTGACCGGCGATCCGCTGCTCCAGCTCGGCGAGCTTGCCGGCGTCGCCGCCGAGCAGGTCGAGCATGTCCTGGGCGGTGCCCACCGGGCCCTTGATGCCGCGCAGCGGGTAGCGGCCGAGCAGCTCCTCCAGGCGGGCGTACGCCACGAGCAGCTCGTCCGCGCCGGTCGCGAAGCGCTTGCCGAGGGTGGTGGCCTGCGCGGCGACGTTGTGCGAGCGGCCGGCCATGACCAGCTCGCCGTACTCGGCGGACAGCTTGCCGAGGCGGGCGAGGACGGCGACCGTGCGGTCCCGCACCAGCTGCAGGGAGAGGCGGATCTGGAGCTGCTCGACGTTCTCCGTGAGGTCACGGGAGGTCATGCCCTTGTGTACGTGCTCGTGGCCGGCGAGGGCGTTGAACTCCTCGATCCGGGCCTTCACGTCGTGCCGGGTGACCTTCTCGCGCTCGGCGATGGAGCCCAGGTCGACCTGGTCGAGCACCCGCTCGTAGTCGGCGATCGCCGCGTCCGGGACCTCGATCCCGAGGTCCTTCTGGGCGCGCAGCACGGCGAGCCACAGCCGGCGCTCCAGCTTCACCTTCTGCTCGGGGGACCAGAGGACGGCGAGCTCCGCGGAGGCGTAGCGGCCGGCCAGGACGTTGGGGATACGGGGCTTCACAGTCGCAGCAGTCACGGGTCCAGAGTTTACTGGTGATTTCTGCAGGCCAGCGCCGTGGCCCGGGCTGGAGCTTGCTACGAGACCCAGGTCACGCCGCCGGCCGTCCCCGCCGGTCAGACCTCGGACCGCGTCTCGTACGGCAGCAGCTCCGGCCGCTTGGGCGGGCGGCCGTCGCCGGACGAGCGGCCGGTGAGCCGGCGGCCGATCCACGGGCCCAGGTGCTCCCTCGCGAACCGGGCGTCCGCGACGCGCCGGGTCACCCAGCCGGCCCGTACGGCGGCGGGCAGCGGCTCCCGCCAGTCGTGTCCGGGAGCGAGCCCCAGCGTCTGCCACACCGCCTCGGCCACCCGCCGGTGGCCCTCGGCGGTGAGGTGCAGCCGGTCCACGTCCCACAGCTGGGGGTCGGCCAGGACGGGCGCCCCGTACAGGTCGACGACGAGGGCGCCGTGCCGGGCGGCCAGGTCGTCGATGTGGGCGAAGAGCTCCTCCATGCGGGGGCGGAAGCGGTCGAGCACCGGGCCGTTCCGGCCGGGGCTGCGCATCAGGACGAGCTGCCCGCAGGACGGTGTGAGGCGTTCCACGGCCTCGGTGAGGAGGCCCTTCACGCGGCCCATGTCGACCTTGGGCCGGAGGGTGTCGTTGAGCCCGCCGACGAGGGTGACGACGTCGGCCTCCATCCCTGCGGCCAGGGGGACTTGCTCCTCGACGATCTGGCCGATGAGCTTGCCGCGCACGGCGAGGTTGGCGTACCGGAAGCCGGGCGCGCGGGCCGCGAGCCGGCCCGCGAGGACGTCCGCCCACCCCCGGTAGGAACCGTCGGGCCTCAGGTCCGACATACCCTCGGTGAAGCTGTCCCCGACGGCGACGAGACTGTTGTACGTGGCATTGATCTCCATGGCGGAGCCGATCATACCGCGCGGTATGCGCGGTCGCCGAGGAGAACCCGGGAGGGGAAACCCGATGAGCGACGCGCTCCTGAACGCGCTGGCCGAGGCACTGGCCGGGCTGGTGACCGCGGTCGAGACCAGCGACGAGGACGTCCTCGACCCCGACACCGCCGTGAAGTGGCTGGAGGACACCGGACACGTCCTCCGCGGCCTCGGCGCCGCCGACCGGCACGCCCTCGACCGGCTCTTCCGCGAGGCCGCCCTCCGGCAGCCGCCCGGCCCCCGGCGCGCGCACCTGCTCCTGGTCTCCGAGGGCTTCGGGCTCGACGAGGACCCCCATCTCGCGGCCGTCGACGCCGTCGCCGACCACGCCCTCCGGTACGCGCACACCGTCCGCGGCGCCGACCCGGCGACACCCGTCCCGACCTGCCCCGGCTGGACGCTCGGCGACCTCACCCGCCACCTCGGCACGATCCACGGCTGGGCCGAACACCTGGTGACCGCCCGCCCCGCCACCCGGGTCCGCCCGGGGGACCTGGCCCTCGACCCGCCGGCCGACCCGGCCTCGTACCCCGGCTGGTTCGCCGCCCGCGCCGAGGGCTTCGCCGCCGCCGCCCGCGCGGCCGACCCCGCGGCACCGGTCTGGTCGCCGGGAGCGGAGCCGTACGTCCGCCACTACCCGCGCCACGTCCTCGCCGAGACGGTCGTCCACCTCGCCGACGCCGAGATCGCGCTCACCGGCACGGCCCGGCCGCTCGCCCCCGGCCCGGCCGCCGAGGCCCTCGACCACCACCTCGCCACCGCGCCCCACATCCCCTGGATCGCCGAGCCGCTCGCCCACCTCGACCGCGACGGCGCCGTGCTGCGCCTGGACGCGCGCGACAGCGGCGCCGCCTGGACGCTCGTCCTCGGCGGCGGCGGCTTCGCCTGGAGCCGGGGGAGCGGCGGCACCGAGCCGACCGCGACCGTCACGGCGGACGCCGGCGACCTGCTGCTCCTGATGCACCGGCGGTACGACGCCGACGATCCCCGCTTCACCCTCGCCGGCGACCGCGGCCTCCTCGACGACTGGCTCGCGGCCGGCGCGCTCTGAGCGGTGCCGTACGACGGGAAGGGCCCCGGGAACCGAGTTCCCGGGGCCCTTCCCGCGCGGCGTCGGGGCCGGCGTCACGGCGCCAGAGGGCGCCCCACCAGCTCGCGGAGGACGTCCTCCATCGTCACCAGGCCGGCCAGCTTGCCGTCCTCGTCGAGCACGCCGGCCAGGTGCGTCCGGCTGCGGCGCATCGCCGTCAGCACGTCGTCCAGCGGCGTCGCCGCCCGCACCCGGGCGATCGGCCGCAGCGCCGACACCGGGAACGGCAGGTCGCGCGGGGTGATGTCCAGGGCGTCCTTCACATGGAGGTAGCCCAGGATCCGCCGGTCGGAGTCGACGACCGGGAAGCGGGAGAAGCCGGACTCGGCCGAGAGCGCCTCCAGCTCCTCCGGAGTGGCGCCCACCCGCGCGTACCGCACCGCCTCCACCGGCATGACCACGTCCCGGACCGGGCGGCGGCCCAGCTCCAGGGCGTCGTGCAGCCGCTCCGTCGCGCGGTCGTCGAGCAGCCCGGCGTCGCTCGCGTCGGAGACCATCCGGGCCAGCTCGTCGTCCGAGAAGGTCGCCGACACCTCGTCCTTCGTCTCCACCCGCAACAGCTTGAGCAGGGCGTTCGCGAAGGCGTTGATCGTGAAGATCACCGGCCGCAGGGCGCGGGCCAGGGCGACCAGCGGCGGGCCGAGGATCAGCGCCGTCTTCGCCGGCTCGGCGAGCGCGATGTTCTTCGGGACCATCTCGCCGAGCAGCATGTGCAGATAGGTGGCCACGGTCAGCGCGATCACGAAGGAGATCGGGTGGACCAGGCCGTGCGGCACGCCGACCGCGTCGAAGACGGGCTCCAGGAGGTGCGCGATGGCCGGCTCGGCCACGATGCCGAGCACCAGGGTGCACAGCGTGATGCCGAGCTGCGCCGCCGCGAGCAGCGCGGAGACGTGCTCCAGGCCCCAGACGACGCTGCGGGCGCGCCGGTCGCCGGACTCGGCGAGCGGCTCGATCTGGCTGCGCCGGACCGAGATCAGGGCGAACTCGGCGCCGACGAAGAAGGCGTTCACGACCAGCGTGAGCAGACCGATCAGAAGCTGGATCGCGGTCATCGGTGGTCCTCCCCGCTCTCGTCCTCGTCCTCGGGGAGCGGCGCGTGCATCAGGACGCGCGCGGCCCGCCGCCCGGAGGCGTCGACCACGTCGAGGCGCCAGCCGCCGATCTCCATGGTGTCGCCGACGGCCGGGATGCGGCCCAGGCCGGTGGCGAGGACGCCGGCGAGGGTCTCGTACGGCCCGTCCGGCACCTTCAGGCCGATGCGCTCCAGCTGGTCGGTGCGGGCGGCTCCGTCGGCCGACCACAGGAGCCGGCCGTCCTCGTCCGCCCCGGCGCGCGCCAGGTCGGAGGTCTCGTGCGGGTCGTGCTCGTCGCGCACCTCGCCGACGACCTCCTCGACGATGTCCTCCAGGGTCGCGACACCGGCCGTGCCGCCGTACTCGTCGATGACGACGGCCATCGTCTGCTTGCCGGAGAGCCGGTCGAGCAGTTTGTCCACGGTCAGCGTCTCGGGCACGAGCAGCGGCTCGCGCGCGATGTCGCCGACGCGACGCAGCCGCCGCTCGTCCGCCGGTATGGCCAGGACGTCCTTGATGTGGGCGATGCCCACGACGGTGTCGAGGTTGCCCCGGTAGACGGGGAAGCGGGAGAGGCCGGTGGCGCGGGTGGCGTTGGCCACGTCCTCGGCGGTGGCCTGGACCTCCAGGGCGGTCACCTGGACGCGCGGGGTCATCACGTTCTCGGCGGTCAGCTCGGCGAGGTTGAGGGTGCGGACGAACAGCTCGGCGGTGTCCGCCTCCAGCGCGCCCTCCTTCGCCGAGTGGCGGGCGAGCGCCACGAGCTCCTGCGGGGAGCGGGCGGAGGCCAGCTCCTCGGCCGGCTCCATGCCGAGGCGGCGCAGGATCCGGTTGGCGGTGTTGTTGAGGTGGCCGATCAGCGGTTTGAACGCGGCGGTGAAGACGCGCTGCGGGGTCGCGACGACCTTGGCGACCGTGAGGGGCGAGGAGATCGCCCAGTTCTTGGGGACCAGCTCGCCGACCACCATGAGGACCACGGTGGACAGGGCCGTGCCGAGGACCAGGCCGATCGAGGAGGCCACGGAGTCGGAGAAGCCGAGCGCCTCGACGGGGCCCTTGATCAGCGCGGCGATCGAGGGCTCGGAGAGCATGCCGACGACCAGGTTGGTGACGGTGATGCCGAGCTGGGCGCCGGAGAGCTGGAAGGTGAGCGACTTGACGGCCTTGAGGGCGCCGGCGGCGCCGCGCTCGCCGCGCTCCACGGCCGCCTCCAGCTCGCCCCGCTCGACGGTGGTCAGCGAGAACTCCGCCGCCACGAACGCGCCGCACGCGAGCGACAGGAGCAGCGCCACCAGGAGCAGGAGCACTTCGGTCATCGGTTCACCTCCGTCCCATGATCGGTCAGCGGGGCACGGAGTGCGCGATGTCGGCTGTGTCGATGTCGGCTACTGGGAGGCTCGCCCATGGGCGGACGTTCACACCTTTCGGTCGTCTCGGTCGGTCTCTCGGCCGTCCGAAGGAGATCTCATGGTAAAGGATCGGCAAAGCGACTGACGGATTGCCCGGTGGACGGTCCGTCACCCGGCGAAGGGCTTCACCCAGCGGCGCCACTGGTCCTGCCGCGCGTACCCCGCCGCACCCCAGGCGTGGTGCGCCCGCTCGTTCTCCTCCAGGACCATCGCGTCCGCCCGCCGCCCGCCCAGGGCGGCGAATCGTTCCTCCGCCGCCGCGAGCAGCGCCTTGGAGATCCCGCGCCTGCGGTACGAGGGGTGCACCGCGAGCCGGTAGAGCGAGGCCCGCCAGCCGTCCCAGCCGGCGATCACGGAACCGGCGATCCGGTCGCCGTCCACGGCGAGGATCAGCGCCTCGGGGTCACGCGCGAGGAGCCGCTTCACCCCGTCGAGGTCGTCGGATATGGAGGTGCCCTCGGCGGACTCCCGCCAGAAGGAGAGGACGGCCTCGGCGTCGGCGGGCACGGCGGCACGGAGCGTTGTCTCGATCACGGCCCGATCCCATCACGCGGGCACGGAGCCCGGCCAGCGGGTTCCGCACCGTGGACGCGGCCGCCGGTCACCCCGTGACGAAGCAGAACTCGTTGCCCTCCGGGTCCCGCATGACCTGGAAGGAACCCTGCTCGTCGGTGACGGGACCGCCGACGCGGACCGCGCCCAGCGGCGCCACCTCGTCGGCCGCTGCCTCCGGATCGTCCACCTCCACGTCGAGGTGGAGCCGGTTCTTCACGGCCTTGCCCTCGGGCACCCGCTGGAAGGCGACGCGGACGAAACCGGGCGGCTCCACGTACGACCAGTCGGGACTCCGGTCGACGGGCTCCCCGCCGAGCAGCCCCGCCCAGAAACGGACCAGCGCGGCCGGATCGCCGCAGTCGTACACGAGCTCCTGTACCTGTGCGCGCATCCCCTCACCCTAGGGGAGGGGACGCGCGCCGGGAGGGGACGCGCGCCGGTCAGGCGCCGGCCGCGCGCCCGAACGCCCCCGCGTCCCACGTGCCGCCGAGGGCCGGGGCGAGCCAGCCGGCCGCCGCCGACCGGAAGGCCGCCGGGGCCAGCGCGCCCGAGCCCTCCGGCACCGCGCCGAGCAGCGGCGCGCCGGCCGCCTCCGGCAGGTCGGCGAGATTGCACCGCGCGGCGAGGTCCGGCTCCGCCGGCCAGCTGCCGACGACGACACCGAGCTGCTCGATCCCGCGCGCCCGCAGCGCCTCGGCCGTCAGCGCGGTCGAGTTCAGCGTCCCGAGCCCGGCCGGCGCCACCACGAGGACCGGCGCGCCGAGCAGCCGTGCCACGTCGGCGAGCGTGCCGCCGTCCTCGTCGAAGCGGACGAGCAGCCCGCCCGCGCCCTCGACGAGCACCAGGTCGTGCCCGTCGGCGAGCGCCCGCGCCGCCTCCGCGGCCCGCTCGGGCCCGACCGGGGCCATCCCCGCCCGCCGGCTGGCCGTGCCCGGGGCCAGCGGCTCCGGGTAGCGGGCCAGCTCGGCGGCGGTCTTCGCGCCCGAGAGCCGCACGGCCTCGTCCGCGTCGCCCCGCTCGCCGGGCGCGAGCCCGGTCTGCGCCGGCTTCAGGACCGCCACCGAACGACCCGCGGCGACCGCCGCGGCGGCGACGGCCGCCGTGACGACCGTCTTGCCGATCTCCGTACCCGTCCCGCTGACGACGACGATGCCCATGCTGTTCCTCTCCTGCCGCTCAGCCCGCGGCCGCGGCGGCGCGCACCGCCGCGCAGATCCGGGCCAGGTCGGCGTCCTCGGTGACGTACGGCGGCATCGTGTAGACGAGGTCCCGGAAGGGACGCAGCCACACGCCCTCCCGGACCGCCGCCCGCGTGGCCGCCGCCATGTCGATCTCGTGGTCGAGCTGGACGACGCCGATCGCGCCGAGCACCCGCACGTCGCGGACGCCCGGGATCGACCCGGCGCCGGCGAGGCCCTCGCGGAGCCCGCCCTCGATCCGCTTGACCTCCAGCGCCCAGTCCCGGGACAGGAGCAGGTCGATGGAGGCGCAGGCGATCGCCGCGGCCAGCGGGTTGCCCATGAACGTCGGCCCGTGCGCGAGCACCGGCACCTCGCCCCGGGAGATGCCGTCGGCCACGGCGCTCGTGCACAGGGTCGCGGCCATCGAGAGGTAACCGCCCGTCAGCGCCTTGCCCAGGCACATCACATCGGGGGAGACCCCGGCCTGGTCGGCGGCGAACAGCGTGCCCGTGCGGCCGAAGCCGGTCGCGATCTCGTCGAAGACGAGGAGCACGCCGTGCGCGTCGCACGCCTCCCGCAGCACCCGCAGGTACCCGGGGTCGTGGAAGCGCATGCCGCCCGCGCCCTGCACCACCGGCTCCACGATCACCGCGGCCAGCTCGTCCGCGTGCCGCGCGACGGTGGCACGGAGGAGCTCCGCGTACGACTCCTCGTACGCGGCCGGCGGCTCGTCCACGAAGAGCTGTTGCTGGAGCACGCCCGACCACAGCCGGTGCATCCCGCCCTCGGGATCGCACACCGACATCGGCTGCCAGGTGTCGCCGTGGTAGCCGCCGCGCCAGGTCAGCAGCCGCCGCTTGCCGGGACGGCCGAGCGAACGCCAGTACTGCAGGCACATCTTGGCGGCTACCTCGACCGCCACGGAGCCGGAGTCGCTGAGGAAGACGTGCCGCAGCGGCTCCGGGGTGATCTCGACGAGCCGGGCGGCGAGCCGCACCGCGGGCTCGTGGGTGAGCCCGCCGAACATGACGTGGCTCATCCGGCCGAGCTGCCCGCGCGCCGCCTCGTTGAGCACCGGGTGGTTGTAGCCGTGCACGGCCGACCACCAGGAGGACATGCCGTCGATCAGCTCGTCGTGTCCCTCGGCCGGTTCGGCGAGCCGCAGCCGCACCCCGGACGCGGACGCGACCACCAGCGGCTCCGTACGGCCCGGCATGGGGCCGTACGGATGCCACACGTGCGCCCGGTCCAGGGCGAGGAGTTCGTCGTTGCGCATCGTCACCCGTTACGTGTTCGGGGCGAGGTCCGTGCCGGCGCCGCGGCGGCGCACCGCCACCAGGTCGGTCCGGGCCTCCGACGCCGCGGCCGGCACCTCGGCCGGGGCGTCGGCCGGAGCCGCCGCGTGGCCGCCGCACGGACCGCAGCCGCCGGCCGCCTCCCCGTGCCCGCCGCAGCCGGCCGACGCCTCGGAACCGCAACCGCCCGCCGACGCGTGCGAACCGGAGCCGCCGCCGGCCGCCGCGAGCGCGTCGGCGCGGTGGGCGGGGAGCGTGGTGGTGCCCGCGCCCTCCACCTCGAAGCCGGCGTCCGCGATCATGTCGAGGTCGGCCTTGCCGGCCTGGCCCTCGCTGGTCAGGTAGTCGCCGAGGAAGATCGAGTTGGCGATGTTCAGCGCCAGCGGCTGCATCGACCGCAGGTGCACCTCGCGGCCGCCCGCGATCCGGACCTCCACGTCGGGGCAGACGAAGCGGACCATGGCGAGGATCCGCAGGCAGCGCTGCGGGCTGAGGTTCCACTCCTTCGCCAGCGGCGTGCCCTCGAAGGGGATCAGGAAGTTGACCGGCACCGAGTCCGAGTCGAGCTCGCGCAGCGCGAACACCACGTCGACCAGGTCCTCGTCGGTCTCGCCCATGCCCGCGATCAGGCCCGAGCAGGCCGAGAGGCCCGCCGCGTGCGCCTTCTGCACGGTGTCCACCCGGTCCGCGTAGGTGTGGGTGGTGGTGATCTCGCCGTACGTGCCCTCGGAGGTGTTGAGGTTGTGGTTGTACGCGTCCGCGCCGGCCGTCTTCAGCCGCTCGGCCTGGCCGTCGGAGAGCAGACCGAGGCAGGCGCACACCTCGACGCCCTCGTTCTGCTCCTTGATCGCCTCGATGGTCCTGCCGACCCGCTCGACGTCCCGGTCCGTCGGACCGCGGCCGCTCGCCACCAGGCAGACGCGCTTGGCGCCGCCGGCGATGCCGGCCGCCGCCGCCTGGGACGCCTCGTCCGGCTTCAGCCAGGTGTACTTGAGGATGTCGGCCTTCGAACCGAGCCGCTGAGAACAGTACGAGCAGTCCTCCGGGCACAGCCCGGACTTCAGGTTGACCAGGTAGTTCAGCTTCACCCGCCGCCCGAACCACTGACGGCGCACCTTCCCGGCGGCCGCCACCACATCGAGCAGCTCGTCGTCGGAGGTCGCCAGCACGGCGAGCGCTTCTTCACGGGTCGGCGTCTCGCGCCGCAGCCCCTTCTCCACCAGCGTGTTCAGCAGGTCCATAAGGGCTGATCCTTGCCTACGGCACACCCCCGGGCCAAGGAGGATCTGAACAAACGGGCGTGATCGAGGTGTGTGTATGACCACATCCCGACCTCGGCCTCCTGCCGTTAGGGTCTGTGCGCTGCCTACAAAAGGCGTCGACCCCTGGCGCCGTACGGGTGCCGGCCCGAGGCGCCCGCCCCCGGTGCCGACCGAAGGAACGCCGCATGCCCCAGGCCCAGCCGACCCCGCCCGCGCACCGCGCCGCCTTCGACTGGACCGGGGCGGAGGCCCGCCGCCGGGCCGAGGCCGGCCTGGTCAGGACCCTGCGCCCGCGCCCGGCGGACTCGGACCTCCTCGACCTGGCGGGCAACGACTACCTCGGTCTGACCCGGCATCCCGAGGTGACCGGCGCGGCCGCCGGGGCCGCCCGCCGCTGGGGCGCCGGCGCGACCGGTTCGCGGCTCGTCACCGGCACGACCCGGCTGCACACCACGCTCGAAGAGGAACTGGCCGCCTTCTGCGGCTTCGAGGCCGCCCTCGTCTTCTCGTCCGGCTACACCGCCAACCTCGCCGCGCTCACCGCGCTCGGCGGTCCCGGCGCGCTGATCGTCTCGGACGCCGCCAACCACGCCTCGATCGTGGACGGCTGCCGGCTCGCCCGCGCCGAGGCCGAGGTCGTCCCGCACGCCGACCCCGACGCCGTACGCAAGACGCTGGAGGCGCACGAGGGACGGCGGGCACTCGTCGTCAGCGACTCGGTCTTCTCCGTCGACGGCGACCGGGCCCCACTGGAGGAGCTCGCCGCCGCCTGCCGCGCGCACGGGGCGGGGCTCGTCGTCGACGACGCGCACGGCTTCGGCGTCCTGGGCGCGGGCGGCCGGGGCGCGCTCCACGGCGCCGGGCTCGCGGGCGACGAGGACGTGGTGGCCACCCTCACCCTCTCCAAGTCGCTGGGCAGCCAGGGCGGTGCGGTCCTCGGCCCGGCCCGGGTGATCGAGCACCTGGTCAACGCGGCGCGCACCTTCATCTTCGACACCGGCCTGGCCCCGGCCGCCACCGGCGCGGCCCTCGCGAGCCTGCGGCTGATCGCCGCGGACCCGGGGCTCGCCGAGCGGGTCCGCGCGGTCGCCGGGACGCTCCACCGGAGGCTCACCGAGGCCGGGTTCGTCTCGGCCCGACCGGACGCGGCCGTGGTCTCGGTCCACGCCCCGGGGCCCGAGGAGGCCCTGCGCTGGGCGGCCGACTGCCGCGAACAGGGCCTGTCCGTGGGCTGCTTCCGGCCCCCGTCGGTGCCGGACGGCATCTCGCGGCTGCGGCTGACGGCCCGGGCGGACCTCACGGACGCGGAGGTCGAGCGCGCGGTCGCCACGATCGTGCGGACCGCGCCGGCCGGGGCCCGCTGAGGACCGCGCGCACCCCGGGCCCCCGATGCCGCCCACGCGCCGTCGACAGGCCGAGAGTTCACCGCTTCGGGCGACAGAACGGGGCATATCTCGGGAGAACGACCCACCCGGATGCCCGATCGGTGGCAGGCTGACGCGGAGCGCGAGCCGGGGCGACGTCCCCGGCGGGAAAGGGACCACGTCGCCATGGCAGATCACCAGGAAGCATCCGTCACCCTGCCCAGCGATCCGGCCGCGGTCGCCACGGCGCGGAGGTTCGTGGCGGAGGTGCTCGGCCGCTGGGGTCTGGACGACGACGGCGACACGGCGGACTCGATCCGGCTGATGGTCTCGGAGCTGGCCACCAACGCGGTGCTGCACACCTTCGGGCAGTCGCCCACCTTCACCGTCGAACTCCGGCTCGACCGCGAGGAGGTGCTGCGGATCGGCGTCACCGACAGCCATCCGCGCTTCCCGCGCCGGCTCCCGGCCGCCGTCCAGCAGGACAACGGCCGCGGCATGTCGATCATCCGGACCCTCGCGGCGGAGGCCGGCGGGCGGCTCTCGGTGACGGCGACCGCCGAGGGAGGCAAGACGGTCTGGATCACGCTGCCCTGGGCCGCGGCAGCCGTTCCGGCCTGCTGAACCGATGCGCCGGGACCGGACCGCTCACTCGGAGTGCTGCTTCGTCGAGGGCCACGCGCCGCCGGCGAAGTGGGGCGCCCAGTAGTAGGGATTGACCTCTTCGAGTCTGCGGGCGATCCAGCGGGTCGGGTCCTCGGGGTCGGGGACGCCGACCTCCACGTCGGGACCCCAGAGCGCGAGGCGCTCCTGGCAGACGCCGCACGGCGGCAGGATGACGTGACGGCCGTCCTCCGGGTCGCGGAAGACGCAGACGGACGCGGTCACCGCGCGGTCGAGGGTGTACGCCTGGCAGTAGGCGCCGGTCTCCTGGCACAGGGTGACGCTCGCGTGGATGTTGTCGAAGCCGACGCTCGTCAGGATCCGTCCGTCGTCGAGACGGACGGCGGCGGCCCCGCCGGGCTCCTCGGGGGGCCAGCGGCGGTCCAGCTGGGCTATGGCGGCGTCGACGAGTTCCTGATCGAGTGTCATGGCCGCATCCTATGAGCGGGGCGTGAAGAGGTGGGGGGAAGAGCGCCCGCGGTGAGGGGTGCGGCGGCGCCACCGCACCCGGGGACACCACCGCGGGCGCCGGTGGGTCAGCGCACGCGGCCGTAGGAGACCTTCGAGGACCAGATCCGGTCGAGCTTCACCCAGGAGCCGGTCTTGGGGGAGTGCCAGATCTTGCCGCTGCCGGCGTAGATCCCCACGTGGTAGACCCTGCCGCCCGAGTGGAAGAAGACCAGGTCCCCCTTCTGCCTGCTGCCGGCGGAGATGTGCCGGGTCTTGTTGTACTGCTGCTGCGCGGTGCGGGGCAGCGTCTTTCCCGCCTTCTTGTACGCGTAGAGCGTCAGCCCGGAGCAGTCGAAGCGGGTGGGGCCCGCCGAGCCGTACCGGTAGGGCGCGCCCTTCTTGGACGCCGCCACGTTCAGGGCCTTCGTCGCGTGGGAGGTGGCCGCCTGGGCCTCGGGAGCGGCTCCCGGTGCGAGGAGCGTGCCGCCGACGGCGGCGAGGGTGAGAGCCGAGACGGCTCCGGCCCGGGACAGCAGGGACGGGACATGCATCTGCGCAGTCATGCGCAACCCTTCGTCAGCCGCCTGTGAAGGATGACCTGTCGGGTTCGGGCAGGCGAAGATGCCCGGCCGCGGCTGCGGCTTCACCCCAAGGGACGGTCACGCCGGGGATACGGCGCGATCGACCCGTACTGCTCGGGTCCTCCACTCCTGCCGGTCCAATCCTGTCGACCAGACGTCCGGGACGGCGGCAGGACTCGGCGTCCGCCCGGACCGCCCCGCCTGGGTGGCGGGGGCTTGTCGTCGTCGAGGATCTTGTCCCACGAGACGGTCGAAAACCGAGTGGAAACAACGTTATGTGAGGCTCCTCACGACTGATCCATACGGGTGGACAAGAGGGTTTCGTGATCGTCGAGGTTTGGCCGACGAGCCCCGTACCAGCACCGGAATGCCCGATTCCGCCAAATGCGTACACCTGTTGTGCAACTCGCACACTTCATCTGTCGATCGCGCGACTACGCCGGACGGGGGAGCGATCCTGCGTCCCGTGTCGGCCGTACGGGGCTCGACACGACACGACGGAATGTCAATTGGCCCGTGTGTCGGGCACCGTGACGCGGGCGGCCCGCCGCTCGCCGTCCAACACCCGCAGCGCGCAGGCCAATGTCGTGGCGTGCACCTCGCTCTCGCCCCGCAGGTGCATGAGCGCCAGGGCCTCGCGCAGCGCCTCCGCCCGCCCGACCAGCGCCTGTGCGGCCCGCAGGGCCCCATAAGTATGCGAACCCCTGGATGGATTGATCTTTCCCAGGAGGTCGACGACTTCGAGGTACGCGTCGATCAACTGCCCCTCGGCGCGCGTCAGCGCGGGCAGCGGCGGAAGCTCCGGCACCATCGTGGCCTCACCACGCCGCCGGCGCGCCGGAACCGGCCCGGCGCGTGCCGACGACGGTGTCGACCAGGCCGTACGCGAGCGCCGCCGGCGCGTCCAGGACGGTCAGGCGCTCGGTGTCGGCGGCGACCTCGTCCGCCTCCCGCCCGGTGTGCGCGGAGAGGAGCTCCGTCATCACGCCGCGCAGCCGGAGCAGTTCGCGCGCCTGGAGGTCCAGGTCGGAGAGCTGCCCGGCGAACGGCTCGTCGAGGACCGGCTGGCGCAGGGTCACCCGGGCTCCGGGCAGCATCATGCGCTTGCCGGGCGCGCCCGCGGCGAGCAGGACCGCCGCCGTGGAACCGGCCTGGCCGAGGCAGGTGGTCTCCACGTCGCTCACCAGGCCGCGCATGGTGTCGTGGATCGCGGTCATCGCGGTGACCGAGCCGCCGGGGGAGTTGAGGTAGAGCGCGATGTCCCGCCCCGGATCCGCGTGGTCCAGGTGGAGGAGCTGGGCGATCACGTCGCTCGCGGCGACGTCGTCGACGGCCGTGCCGAGGAAGACGATCCGGTTCTCCAGGAGCTTCGCGTACGGATCGAGGGTCCGGGTGCCGTACGAGGTCCGTTCCGAGAACTCCGGCAGTACGTGACGTGCCTCCATGGGGCCTCCTTCTGTCAAAAATGTACAGGACGTACAGGCCGTAAGATGAGGAGCATGACCTACGAGATCCCGGTGACGCAAGCGCGGGCGGAGCTCGCCGACCTCATCAACCGCGTCGTGTACGGCGACGAGCGCGTGGTCGTGACCCGGCACGGGAAGCCGCTCGTCGCCCTGGTCTCCGCCGCCGACCTGGAACGACTCGAGAAACTGGAGGCCGAGGCGCGGGACGCCGCCGAGGAGCCGGTGATCCGTTCCGTCTCCGGGACCGGGCTCGTCGGCGGTCCCGGTTCCGCCACCGGTGAACAGCGCCGCTTCGGCATCGCCGCCCACCACCGCGACCCCGGCGCCGGCTGACGCGACCGGACGCGCCGCCGCACGGTCCGTCCGGCCGTCCGGCCGTCCGGCCGTCCGGCCGTCCGGCCGTCCGACGATCATGAAATCGCAAAGCAGGAGTTAACGCGCCGGAAAAACTTCCGCCCTAACGTGCAATGTCCGGCCGTCCACCGCATCTCCGCCGTTCAACAGCGTGTTGACGGTCGGTAGGGTCCGCAGCTGTCCGGGTGCGGCCCGGTGGACGACTGTGAGGTGGAAGAGTGCAGCTGAGCCCGCACGAGCAGGAGCGCCTGCTCATTCACGTGGCCGCCGACGTGGCGGAGAGGCGCCGTGCGCGCGGGGTGAGGCTCAACCACCCCGAGGCCGTCGCCCTCATCACCGCCCACATCCTGGAAGGCGCCCGGGACGGTCGCACCGTCGCCGAGCTCATGGCCTCCGGGCGCAAGGTGCTCTCCCGCGCGGACGTCATGGACGGGATCCCCGAGATGATCCACGACGTCCAGGTCGAGGCCACCTTCCCCGACGGCACCAAGCTCGTCACCGTCCACGACCCGATCGTCTGACGGGGGCCGCCGATGATCCCCGGAGAGATCCTCCACGCGGACGGGCCCGTACCCCTCAACGAGGGCCGCCCCGTCACCCGCCTCACCGTCCTCAACGCCGCCGACCGGCCCGTCCAGGTCGGCTCCCACTACCACTTCGCCGAGGTCAACCCCGGTCTCGACTTCGACCGGACGGCCGCGCGCGGTCTGCGCCTGCACATCGCCGCCGGCACCGCCGTGCGCTTCGAGCCCGGCATCCCCGTCGAGGTCGAACTCGTGCCGATCGCCGGCCGCCGGATCGTCCCCGGCCTGCGCGGCGAGACGGCCGGGCCCCTGGACGCGCCGACCGCGCCCGGCCCCCTGGACGCGCCGACCGCGCCCGGCCCCCTGGACGCGACGACCACGGCCGGCCCCTCGGGCGCCGCGGTCCCGAACGGAGACCCCCGTGCCTGACCTCCACCGCGCCGTCTACGCCGACCTGTTCGGCCCCACCACCGGCGACCGCGTCCGGCTCGCCGACACCGACCTCCTCGTCGAGATCGAGGAGGACCGCTGCGGCGGACCCGGCCGGGCCGGCGAGGAAGCCGTCTTCGGCGGGGGCAAGGTCATCCGCGAGTCCATGGGCCAGGCCCGCACCACCCGCGCCGAGGGCGCCCCCGACACCGTGATCACCGGCGCGGTCGTCATCGACCACTGGGGGATCGTCAAGGCCGACATCGGCGTCCGCGACGGCCGGATCACCGCCCTCGGCAAGGCCGGCAACCCCGACACCATGGACGGCGTCCACCCCGCCCTCGTCATCGGCCCCGAGACCGAGGTGATCGTCGGCAACGGCCGGATCGTCACCGCGGGCGGAGTCGACACCCACATCCACTTCATCTCGCCCACCGTCGTCGAGCAGGCCCTCGCCACCGGCATCACCACCCTCGTCGGAGGCGGCACCGGCCCCGCCGAGGGCACCAAGGCCACCACGGTCACCCCCGGCCCCTGGCACACGGCCCGGATGTTCGAGGCCCTCGACACCTTCCCCGTCAACATCGGCCTCCTCGGCAAGGGCAACACCGTGTCCCGCGAGGCGATGCACTCCCAGCTGCGCGGCGGCGCCCTCGGCTTCAAGATCCACGAGGACTGGGGGGCCACCCCCGCGGTCATCGACGCCTGCCTCGGGGTCTGCGAGGAGACCGGCGTCCAGCTGGCCATCCACACCGACACCCTCAACGAGGCCGGCTTCGTCGGCGACACCCTCGCCGCCATCGCGGGCCGGACCATCCACGCGTACCACACCGAGGGAGCGGGCGGCGGGCACGCGCCGGACATCATCACCGTGGTCTCCGAGCCCCACGTGCTGCCCAGCTCGACCAACCCGACCCGGCCGCACACCGTCAACACCATCGAGGAACACCTCGACATGCTGATGGTCTGCCACCACCTCAACCCCGCCGTCCCCGAGGACCTCGCCTTCGCCGAGTCCCGGATCCGGCCCTCCACCATCGCCGCCGAGGACGTCCTCCACGACCTCGGCGCGATCTCGATCATCTCCTCCGACTCCCAGGCCATGGGCCGCGTCGGCGAGGTGATCCTGCGGACCTGGCAGACCGCCCACGTCATGAAGAAGCGGCGCGGCGCCCTCCCCGGGGACGGCCGCGCCGACAACCACCGCGCGCGCCGCTACGTCGCCAAGTACACGATCAACCCGGCCGTCGCCCAGGGCATGGACCACCTCGTCGGCTCCGTCGAGCCGGGCAAGCTCGCCGACCTCGTCCTGTGGGAGCCCGCCTTCTTCGGCGTGAAGCCCCTCGTCGTCCTCAAGGGCGGCCAGATCGCGTACGCGCAGATGGGCGACGCCAACGCCTCCATCCCCACGCCCCAACCGGTGCTGCCGCGGCCGATGTTCGGCGCGCTCGGCCGGGCGGCCGCCGCCGGCTCCGTCAACTTCACCGCGGAGGCGGCGATCGAGGACGACCTGCCGCAGCGGCTCGGCCTGGCCAAGGAGTTCGCTCCGATCCGCTCCACCCGCCGCGTCACCAAGGCGGACATGCGGGAGAACGACGCCGTGCCCCGCGTCGAGGTCGACGCCGACACCTTCACCGTCACCATCGACGGCGAAGCGGTCGAACCCGCCCCCGCCGCGGAACTTCCGATGGCCCAGCGCTACTTCCTCTTCTGATGACGCGCTCGGCCCTCCTCGTGCTCGCCGACGGCCGGTTCCCCGCCGGCGGGCACGCCCACTCCGGCGGCGCGGAGGCCGCCGTCAAGGCCGGCCGCGTCCGCGACGCCGCGAGCCTGGAGGCCTTCTGCCGCGGGCGGCTGCACACCGCCGGGCTCACCGCCGCCGGTCTCGCCGCCGGCGCGGCCCTCGGCCTCGACCTCCACGAGCTGGACGCCGCCGCCGACGCCCGCACCCCCTCGCCCGCGCTCCGCGCCGCCGCCCGCCGGCTCGGCCGGCAGCTGATGCGGGCCGCCCGGGCCACCTGGCCGGGACCCGGACTCGACGCGCTCGCCGCCGCGTTCCCGCGCGGCGCGCACCAGCCCGTCGTCCTCGGCGTGACCGCGCGGGCCGCCGGCCTCGGTCCCGAGGACGCCGCGCACTGCGCCGCGTACGAGGCGGTCGGCGGGCCGGCCACCGCGACCGTACGGCTCCTGGGCCTCGACCCGTACCGGGCGACCGCCGTCCTCGCCCGGCTCGCCCCCGAGATGGACGAGGTCGCCGCCCGGGCGACCGCCGCCGCCCGCGAGGGCGTCGACGCGCTGCCCGCCGCCTCCGCGCCACTCCTCGACATCACCGCCGAACAGCACGCGGCCTGGCCCGTGCGCCTCTTCGCCTCGTAACACGGGAGTACGTCCATGCACCTCGACCACGGCCACACCCACCACGGCGCGATCTCCGCCGACGCCCGCCGGCCCGACGGCACCCGGCGCGCCCTGCGCGTCGGCCTCGGCGGCCCGGTCGGCTCCGGCAAGACCGCGACCGTCGCCGCGCTCTGCCGCGCCCTGCGCGACACCCTCTCGCTCGCCGTCGTCACCAACGACATCTACACCCGGGAGGACGCCGAGTTCCTGCTCCGCGAGGCCGTGCTGCCGCCCGAGCGGATCCGGGCCGTCGAGACCGGCGCCTGCCCGCACACCGCCATCCGCGACGACATCTCCGCCAACCTGGAGGCGGTCGAGGAGCTGGAGGACGCGGTCGGCCCGCTCGACCTGATCCTCGTCGAGTCCGGCGGCGACAACCTCACCGCGACCTTCTCCCGGGGCCTCGTCGACGCGCAGGTCTTCGTCATCGACGTCGCCGGCGGCGACGACATCCCCCGCAAGGGCGGCCCCGGCGTCACCACCGCCGACCTCCTCGTCGTCAACAAGACCGACCTCGCCCCGTACGTCGGCTCCGACCTCGGCCGGATGGCCCGCGACGCGGCCGAGCAGCGCGGCGAACTCCCCGTCGTCTTCACCTCGCTGCGGTCCGAGGAGGGCGTCGGGCCGGTCGCCGCCTGGGTGGGGGAGCGGCTCGCCGCCTGGACGGCCGCCCCGGCGCCCACCGCGTGAGCCTCCGCGCCACCGCCCGGATCGCCGCCGGGGCCGACGGCTCCCTGCCGGTCCTGGAGAGCGACGGGCCGCTCGCCCTGCGCCGCACCCGTGCCGCAGCCCCCGGCTGGTCGCGGGTGACGGTGGTCGGCGCGATGAGCGCACCGCTCGGCGGCGACCGGCTCGCGATCGAGACCGAGGTACGGGACGGGGCGCGGCTGCGGGTCGACTCGGCCGCCGCCACGCTGGCCCTGCCGGGCCGCGACCCGGCCCCGGCGGCGTACGACCTCCGGCTCCGCGTCGGCGCGGCGGCGTCCCTGCGCTGGCTGCCCGAACAGCTCGTCAGCGCCCACGGCTCCCACCTGCGGGTGCGCACCGCCGTCGAGCTCGCCCCCACCGCCCGCCTGGTGCTGCGCGAGGAACAGGTCCTCGGCCGGCACGGCGAACCGCCCGGCACCCTGGTCTCCCGGCTCACCGTCCGCCGCGCCGGCCGGCCCCTGCTCGACCAGGAGCTCGCGTACGGCCCCGGGGCCCCCGGCGGCTGGGACGGCGGCGCCGTCCTCGCCGGTCACCGCGCCACCGGTCAGCTCCTCGTGGTCGAACCGGCCTACGGGGAGGAGCCGCCGGCGGCGCGTCCGCTCGGCGAGCACGCGGTGCTCACCCCGCTCGCCGGACCGGCGGCGCTCGTCACGGCCGTCGCCCCCGACGCGCTGGCCCTGCGCCGGATCCTCGACGCCGCCCTGGCCGAACTCGCCCCCGAATGAGACGGATCGGGGTGTACCGCTCAGCGGACACCCCGATCCGGTTATGGGTTCGGCAAAGAAACTGGCGTTCGGACTGACGTGGCGCCCTCGTTGACGAAAGGATCACTCGAACAGACGACCACCTACAGGGGGAGGACCTTTGAGACGACGTACGGCAGTGCTCGGCTCCGCCGGCACGCTCATCGCCGCCACGCTCGTCGCGGGAGCGCTCGCGGCTCCGGCGGCCAGTGCCGACAGCGGCGAGCGCCACGGCCGCGACGCCGAGGCCTACGGCGTCGCGCTCGCCGCGGACCGGGCCGCCCGCGCCGGGATCGACTGGCAGGACTGCCCCGAGGACTGGGGCCTGGAGAAGCCGATCCAGTGCGGCTGGGTCACCGTCCCCGTCGACTACGCCCGTCCCGACGGCAAGACGATCAAGATCGCCGTCGACCGGATCGGCGCCACCGGCACCCCGGCCGAACGCCAGGGCGCGCTGCTCTACAACCCCGGCGGCCCCGGCGGCTCCGGCCTGCGCTTCCCGCGCCGCGTCACCACGAACCACAAGGTCTGGACGAACGTCGCCAAGGCCTACGACTTCGTCGGCTTCGACCCGCGCGGCGTCGGCAAGTCCGCCCCGATCTCCTGCGTCGACCCGACCGAGTTCGTCAAGGGACCCAAGCTCGACCCGGTCCCCGACAGCGAGGCCGACAAGCGCGCGCAGCGCAAGCTCGCCGCCGAGTACGCCGAGGGCTGCTTCGAGAAGAGCGGCGACATGCTCCCGCACATGACGACGCCGAACACCGCCCGCGACCTCGACGTCATCCGCGCCGCCCTCGGCGAGAAGAAGCTCAACTTCGTCGGCGTCTCGTACGGCACCTACCTCGGCGCCGTCTACGGCACCCTCTTCCCGACGCACGTCCGCCGCATGGTCCTGGACAGCGTCGTGAACCCCTCGACCCGGTCGATCTGGTACGAGGCCAACCTCGGCCAGGACATCGCCTTCGAGGGCCGGCTCACCGACTGGATGACCTGGGTCGCCCAGAACGACGCCACCTACCACCTCGGCTCCACCCTGCCGGAGGTCCGCCGGCAGTGGGACACCCTGCGCGCCGCCGCCAAGAAGGAGCCGCTCGGCGGCAAGGTCGGCCCGGCCGAGCTGATCGGCTTCTTCCAGAGCGCCCCGTACTACGACTCCATGTGGGCCCCCGTGGCCGAGGCCTGGAGCGCGTACGCCGCCGGCGACCCGCAGCCGCTCATCGACAACGCCGCCGCGGACCTCACCGACACCGCCGGCAACATCGCCTCGGAGAACGGCAACGCCGTCTACACCGCGGTCGAGTGCGCCGACGCCCCCTGGCCGACCAGCTGGAAGAAGTGGGACCGGGACAACTCCCGCCTCCACGCGCAGTACCCGTTCATGACCTGGGCCAACGCCTGGATGAACCTCCCCTGCGCCACCTGGAAGGTCCCGAGCCACAAGCCCGTGCAGGTGAAGACCGGCAAGGGCCTGCCGCCGGTGCTCATCGCCCAGGCCGAGCGCGACGCCGCCACCCCGTACGAGGGCGCCGTCGAGCTCCACAAGCGGTTCAAGGGCTCGCGCCTGATCACCGAGAAGGACGCCGGTTCGCACGGCATCACCAGCCTCGTCAACCCGTGCCTCAACTCCAAGGTCGACGCGTACCTGCTGAGCGGGAAGCTCGACGCCACGGACCAGACGTGCGCCCCGCACGCCGCCCCGCGGCCGTAGCCGCCGACTGACGTGAGGAGGGGCCGTCGCCACCCGGCGACGGCCCCTCCGCCGTGCTCAGGACCCGTCGGCCTTCACCACGGCCGCGTACTCGTCCACGTACTCCTGCCCCGACAGCCGCATGATCGCGTACATGATCTCGTCCGTGACCGCCCGGACCACCGCCCGCTCGTCCGCCGAGTCCGCGAAGCGCGAGAAGTCCAGCGGCTCCCCGAAGCGGATCGTCACCCGCCGGATCCGCGGCACCACCCGCCCCGGCGGCTGGATCTCGAAGGTGCCGACCATCGCGCACGGCACCACCGGCACCCCCGCCGTCAGCGCCATCACCGCCACCCCCACCTTGCCCTTGTACAGCCGTCCGTCGTGCGAGCGGGTGCCCTCGGGGTAGATCCCGAGGAGCTCGTCCCTCGCCAGCACCCCGAGCCCCTCGCGGATCGCCGCCCGCCCCGCCTCCTTGCCCGAGCGGTCCACCGGGATCTGCCCGGCCGCCCGGAAGAACGCCGCCGTCAGCCGCCCCTTCAGCCCGGGCCCGGTGAAGTACTCCTGCTTCGCCAGGAAGGTGATCCGCCGGTCGAGCACCACCGGCATCAGGAAGTGGTCGGAGAAGGAGAGGTGGTTGCCCGCGACGATCGCCGCACCCTCCTCGGGGACGTGCTCGATCCCCTCCACCCTCGGCCGGAACAGCAGCTTGAGCAGCGGCCCGAGCAGTACGTACTTCAGCAGCCGGTAGAACACCGAAAAACCCCCGTTCGTCGTCCGTCCCGCCCGTTGTAACCCCCCGCCCGCCCGTGGTCCACTGGTCGGAGTGGCCCGACTCACCCGGGAGGCCGAAAATGCCAGGCGCCCCCGCACCCCGGGGACCCCGCCGCCTGCTCGCCGCCCTGCTCTGCGCGGCGGCCGCGGCCGGACTGTACGGCTGCTCGGACTCCGGCCCGGGGGAGCCGGACCGGACCGGCACCGCCCCGAGTGCCGTCTCCCCGCTCACCGGACTGCCCGCCCGCACCGGCCCGGTCCTCGCCGTGAAGATCGACAACGTGGCCGCGGCCCGCCCCCACACCGGCCTCGGCGCCGCCGACCTCGTCTACGTCGAACAGGTCGAGGGCGGCGTCACCCGCCTGCTCGCCGTCTACTCCTCCCGCCTCCCCGACAGCATCGGCCCCGTCCGCAGCGCCCGCGAGTCCGACATCTCCCTGCTGCGCCCCTTCGGCAATCCCGCGCTCGCCTACTCCGGTGCCCAGCGCGCCCTGAACCCGCTCCTGGAAGCCGCCCCGCTCGACCTCGTCCACCAGTCGAACGCCCCCGGAGCCTTCCGCCGCTCCCCGGACCGGCCCGCCCCGCACAACCTGTACCTGCGCCCCGAGCGCGCCCTGGCCGCCGCCCCGGACGCCTCCGACGTCCGGCCCGTCGGGTTCCGCTTCGGCGCCGCGCCCGCCGGCGGCACCGCCACCACCACCGAGACCGTCCGCTTCCCGGCCGCCCGCTACGCCTTCACCTGGTCCGCCGCCGACCGCGGCTGGCGCGTCGCCATGGACGGCCGCCCCGCCACCACCACCGACGGCGGCCCGCTCACGCCCGCCACCGTCGTCGTCCAGCGGGTCACCGTCCGCCCCTCCGCGTTCCGCGACGTCAACGGCGCCGTCTCCCCGTACACCGAGACCACCGGCACCGGCACCGCGACCGTGCTGCGCGACGGCCGTGCGTACGAGGCCCGCTGGTCCCGCCCCGACCCGGCCGGCGGCACCGCCTTCACCGCCGACGGCCGCCCCCTCGCCTTCGCGCCCGGACAGGTCTGGATCGTCCTCGCCCCGCGCTGACCGGCGGATGAACGCGCCGGGCGGGGGCAGTCGCGGCACACGAGGCGACCGAGCCGGCGAGGAGGCGTGCCATGAGCACCGGCATGTGGGGTTACGCGGAGTCCTCCGGCCACGTGCCGGGCGACACCCTGATCGGCTACGCCGTGGAGGCCACCGACGGCGGCATCGGCAAGGTCGACCGGCACACCGAGGACGTCGACCGGTCCTACCTGGTCGTGGACACCGGCCCGTGGATCCTCGGCCACAAGGTCGTCCTGCCCGCCGGTCTCGTCGGCCGCGTGGACCGGGAGAACGAGACCGTGCACGTGAACTGCACCAAGCGGGAGGTGCGCGAGTCGCCCGACTTCGAGTCCGGCCGGAACGAGGACGACGTCACCTTCATCCGGCTCGTCGAGCAGTACTACGGGAACCGGCACATGTGACGACGGCCCGGGCCGTCAGCGCGGCGCCGGACCCGTCCCGCCCGCGCGTGGCCCGCGCCCCGCGACCGACTCGGTGCTGTCCGCCGCCGCCATCCCGATCGTCGCCACCATCAGCACGATCCAGCCGAACCAGAGCCAGCCGCTGCTCCCGAGCGCCACCGTGTACGCGCTGATCAGCACCAGCGCGGCGCAGGTGACGATCGTCATCGCCTTCGTGGAACCGGACATCTGCCCGCCCTCCTCCCGACCGGGGCCAGGGAAGCCTCCCTGCCATGGTGACCCCCCGCGGGGGGCGGGCGCTACTCCCGTGCGGGGATCCGGCGGGGGCGGTTCAGCGCCCGCGCCCCTGCAGCGAGGCCAGGTACGCGTTGTACTCCGCCAGCTCCTTGTCGCCGTCCCGGTCCGCCTGCCGGTCCTTGCGGACCGCCTGCCGCTGCTCGGAGTGGTACCACTGGTAGACCAGGGCGATCAGCACGAGCACCGAGGGGATCTCGCTGAACGCCCAGGCGATGCCGCCCGCGGCGTTCTGGTCGGCGAGCGCGTCGATGCCGAGCGAGGCCGGAGGGTTCTCGTACGCCTTCACCATCGGCTGGGACGCCATCATCATGGCGATGCCGAAGAAGGCGTGGAACGGCATGCCGGCGAAGAGCTCCAGCATCCGCATCACGTAGCCCGGCCGGTGCGGACCCGGGTCCACGCCCATGATCGGCCAGAAGAAGACCACGCCCACCGCGAGGAAGTGGACCATCATCGCGATGTGCCCCGGCTTCGACGCCATCAGCGTGTCGAAGAGCGGGGTGAAGTAGAGGCCGTAGAGGCTGGCGATGAAGATGCCGATGGTGAAGACCGGATGCGTGATGACCTTCATGTACCGGCTGTGCAGCAGCTTGAGGAGCACCTCGCGCGGGCCGAGCGAACCGCGCCCGGCCACCGGCAGCGCCCGGAGCGCCAGCGTCACCGGCGCGCCGAGGAGCAGCAGGATCGGCGAGACCATGGAGATCATCATGTGCTGCACCATGTGCACGCTGAACATGACCATGCCGTAGTCGTTCAGCTTGGTGCACATCACCAGGGCGACGGACAGCACGCCGGCGGTGAAGAGCACGGTCCGGGAGACCGGCCAGGCGTCCCCGCGCCCGCGCAGCCGGGCGACCCCCCACCCGTACAGGCCGAGCGCCACCAGGCACCCGACGAGGAAGAAGAGGTCGGGAGAGAACTCCAGGCCCCGCCCCAGCGTGAACGGCGGCAGATCCGTGGTCATGCCGTGCCCGCTGTGATCCATCGCTTACTCCTGGAGCCCATTGCGCGCCGAGCCCGTTTCGCGCTTGTTGTCCGCACCAGACTAGAACCGCCCCCGGTCGCGCTCGCGACCGGGGGCGGGTGTCGGGCGCACGGGGCGCGCGGGGGTGCTCAGAGCACGCACTCGGCCTCGTCGTAGCGGTCCTCGGGGACCGTCTTCAGGGTCTCCACGGCCTGCGCGAGCGGCACCATGACGATGTCGGTGCCGCGCAGCGAGGTCAGCATGCCGAACTCGCCGCGGTGCGCCGCCTCGACGGCGTGCCAGCCGAAGCGGGTGGCCAGGACGCGGTCGTACGCGGTGGGGGTGCCGCCGCGCTGGACGTGGCCGAGGATGACCGGGCGGGCCTCCTTGCCGAGCCGGCGCTCCAGCTCGACGGAGAGCTGGTTGGCGACGCCGGTGAACCGCTCGTGGCCGTAGATGTCGGTGCCGGCCGTCTTGAAGTCCATGGACGAGCCCTCGCGCGGCTTGGCGCCCTCGGCGACGACGACGATCGCGAAGCGCTTGCCGTCCTCGAAGCGGGCGCCGACCCGGGAGGTCAGCTCGTCGATGTCGAAGGGGCGCTCCGGGACGACGACGGCGTGGGCGCCGGCGGCCATGCCCGAGTGCAGGGCTATCCAGCCGGTGTGACGGCCCATGACCTCGACGACGAGGACGCGCTGGTGGGACTCGGCGGTGGTCTTCAGCCGGTCGAGGGCCTCGGTGGCCACGGTCACGGCGGTGTCGAAACCGAAGGTGACGTCGGTCGAGGCGATGTCGTTGTCGATCGTCTTCGGGACGCCGACGATGGGGAGGCCCGCCTCGGAGAGGAGGTTGGCGGCCTTGAGGGTGCCCTCGCCGCCGATCGGGATGATCGCGTCGAGACCGAGGTCGGCGACGTGGCCCCTGGCCCGCTCGACGCCGTCGACGAGGTGCGCGGGCTGGACCCGGGAGGAGCCGAGGATGGTGCCGCCGCGGGCGAGGATGCCGCCCACCGCGTCGAGGTCCAGCTTCCGGTAGTCGGCCTCCAGGAGGCCCTTCCACCCGTCGTGGAAGCCGATGACCTCGTCCCCGTGGTCGACCACGGCCCGGTGCACGACGGACCGGATGACGGCATTCAGACCGGGGCAGTCTCCGCCGGAGGTGAGCACACCAATGCGCATAGCCCAAAAACCTTTGCAACGTGGGCCGACTCCCGGACCACGTCGTCCGGCTGGATCCCCGCCACCCTATCGTTGCCGGGTGGCGGGGCCGAACCGGATGTCCGCAGATTGGACACCGTATTTACTTACGAATCCAATGTGCGCCAGCCCGCTCAGAAGTGCGCTTCCGCGGGGCTGGTGACAGTGCCTCAGGCGGGCTGCGCGGCGGCGGCGATGCGCTCGGCGCGCAGCGCCTCGTACCACCGGTCGTCGGTCGGCGGCAGCGCGTTCACGTCGAGGGCCAGCTTCAGGAGCAGGTCCGCGATCTGCGGGTTGCGGGCCATCACGGGGCCGTGCATGTAGGTGCCGAAGACGGTGTCGTTGTACGCGCCCTCGGTGCCGTCGCCGGTGCCGTTGCCCCGGCCGATGACGGTCCGCGCGAAGGGGCGGGCCGTCGGGCCGAGGTGGGTGATGCCCTGGTGGTTCTCGAAGCCGGTCAGCTGGGGGAGGCCCAGCTGCGGGTCGATGTCGGCGAGCACGTCGCCGACGCAGCGGGCGCCCTCGCCGCGGACCGTGGTCACGTCGAGCAGGCCGAGGCCGGGCTCGCGCTCCCCGAGGTCGTTGATGAACTCGTGGCCCAGGATCTGGTAGCCGGCGCAGACCGAGAAGATGATCGCGCCGTTGGAGGCGGCCCGGGGAAGGCCGCCGTCCCGGCGCAGCCGCTCGGCCGCGAGCCGCTGCGGCCGGTCCTCGCCGCCGCCGATCAGGTAGATGTCCCCGGAGGTGGGGATGGGCTGGTCGCTGCGGACGTCGACGCGCTCGACGGCCAGGCCGCGCTGGCGGGCGCGGCGCTCGACGACGAGGACGTTGCCCTGGTCGCCGTAGGTGCTGAGCAGGTCCGGGTAGACCCAGACCACACGCAGGCTGCTGTCACTCATGCTGCAAGTCCTTCTGCGAGTCGGGGCGGGGTCAGTTGCCCACGCGGCGGCGGACGTCCTGGAACGCGGTGTAGTTCGCGATCAGCTCGATCTGCCCGGGCGGGGCCATGGCGACGGCCTCGTCGAGGGTCTCGCAGACGCGGAAGTCGACGCCCGCGACCTCCAGGCGGACCGCCAGGTCGAGCCTGCGGTCGCCGATCACCATGATCGGGTGCCCGGCGAGCCGCCCGTAGTCGACGTCCCACAGCCAGGAGGTGTCGGTGCCGTCGGCGCCGCGCGCGTTGACCGAGAGGATCACCGGCGTCGGCGGCCGGTCGATCAGCGAGAAGGTCTCCAGCCAGCCGGCCGGGTTCTTCGCGAGCAGCAGCCGCAGCTGACGGTCCTGGAAGGTGACCACGTCGTAGCGGCCGGCGACGGCCTGCACCTGGTACATGCGCTCCAGGGCGACCTGCGGCGGCACGCCGAAGACGGCGGCGACGGCGGCCGAGGTGGCGGCGTTCGCCTTGTTGGCGCGGCCGGGCAGCTGGAGCCGGATCGGCCAGGCCGATCCGTGCGGGTCGAGCACGTGGTCGCCGCTGAGCGCCCAGCTCGGGGCGGGGCGGCGGAAGCCGCACTCGCCGCAGAACCAGTCGTCGCCCGGGCGCTGCAGGACGCCGCCGCAGGAGGGGCACGACCAGGCGTCGTCCTTCCACTCCTGGCCGACCGCGACCCACACCACGTTGGGGGAGGAGGAGGCGGCCCACACGATCAGCGGGTCGTCGGCGTTGGCGATGACGACGGCCTTGGAGCCGTTGAGGCCCTCGCGCCACTTCTCGGCGAGCATCCGCGTCTCGGCGGCGCGGTCGAGCTGGTCGCGGGAGAGGTTGAGCAGCGCGATCGCCTTGGGGGTGGTGTCGCGGGCGACGCCGGCGAGGTACTTCTCGTCGACCTCGATCACGCCGTACCGGGCGTCGCCGCCGCCGGCGAGGGCGGAGGTGATGCCGGCGGGCATGTTGGCGCCCAGGGCGTTGGAGACCACGGGGCCCGCGGCCCGCAGGGCCTCGGCGATCAGCCGGGTCGTGGTGGTCTTGCCGTTGGTGGCGGACACGAGGACGACGTCCAGGTGCTGCGCGAGCCGTCCCAGCAGGTCGGGGTCGAGCTTGAGCGCCACCCGGCCGCCGATCACCGATCCGCTGCCGCGGCCGGCCGCCCGCGACACCGCGGCGGCCGCCCGGCCCGCGGTCACGGCCAGCTTGGCGCGGGGCGTCAGCGGCTCTGGATTACCGGGGTGTCCTGACATCGTCCTTGATCCTCCTTGCGTCGGTCAGGGCTCAGCCTATCGAGAACCGGCCAGGAGCCCGAACCGCGGCACCGTGCCGACCGTATGAAATGAGGAGGTCACGGCGGACCGTACCCTTACCGCCATGCGAAACCGCCCCATCCCCGGCAGCTCCGGCGCCGTCCGGACGATGACCCTGCTCGGCGACCCCGTGCTGCACGCGCCCTGCGCCCCCGTCACCGAGTTCGGCCCCGAACTCGACCGGCTGGTGGAGTCCATGTTCGCCACGATGTACGCGGCGCACGGCGTCGGGCTCGCGGCCAACCAGGTGGGCGTGGGGCTGCGGGTCTTCGTGTACGACTGCCCGGACGACGAGGAGGTCCGTCACCTGGGGCACGTGGTGAACCCGCGGCTGGTCGAGGCGGACGGCGACGTGTACCGCGGCCCCGAGGGCTGCCTCTCGCTGCCGGGCCTGGAGGCGCCGGTGGCCCGCTTCGACCGCGCGGTGGTCGAGGGCGTCCGCACGGACGGCACCCCGGTCCGCGTCGAGGGCACCGGCTTCTTCGCCCGCTGCCTCCAGCACGAGGTGGACCACCTGGAAGGCCACGTCTACGCGGAGCACGTCACCGGGTGGCGGAGATCACGACTCCTGCGCGCCATCCGCAAACAGCCGTGGGGCGGGGGCGCGTCCGCCCTGGAGGCGTAGGCCGTTCCTTTCCCGGCACGGCTCCGAAGGCGACCGCCCGGGATCGCCGGCCCCGCGGGCCCGGCGCCCCGGGCACCCCCGAGACCGTTCCGGCCGCCGGCCCCCGGCCGGCTTCGGGAGCGTGCTCCTGGAAACCCGGGCCGTCCGCTAGAAGCCCGGGCCGTCCGCGCGGTCGTCGGCCTCGGCGAGGCGGCCCCAGAGGAGGTCCGCCAGGGCGCGGACGAGTTCGGCGCGGGAGCAGGGGCGCTCGCCGAGCCACCAGTCGCCGGCGGCGTGCATCATGCCGACGATGCCGTGGCCCCAGATCCGGGCCTGCGCCTCGGCGGCCGGGCCGAGGTCGACGCGCTCGGCGATGACCTGGCCGAGCTCCTCGCCCATGCGGCGCAGCAGCGGCGCCGAGTGGCGGCCGACGTCGAAGCCCTGCTCGGCCTGGTGGGTCTCCTCGGCCGGGTGCATGAGGAAGCGGTAGACCTGCGGCATCGCCTCGATGGAGGCGAGGTAGGTGTCGAGGGTGGACTCGACCCGGCGGCGCCGGTCGGCGGGGGCGTCGAGCGCGGCCCGCAGCGAGGCGAGGAGGGCGTCGGTGTGGCGGGTGGCGAGGGCCCGGTAGAGGCCGCCCTTGTCGCCGAAGTGGCGGTAGAGGATCGGCTTGGTGATGCCCGCCTCGGCCGCGATCGCGTTCATGGATGCCTTGGGGCCGTCGCGGAGCACCACCCGGTCCGCCGCCTCCAGCAGTTCGCGCCGCCGCTGCTCGGCGCTCTTCTGCTGGTCGGTGGTCCGGTGTGCGATGTCCATAAGCGTGTCTCCCCGCCCGTGCGATGACCTGAGGCTGTCGCAACGTAACACCCGACCGGCATGCTGTGCCGAACCGCCCGATCGCCCTTCGCGGGGAAGGACCCGCAGGTTGACAGCCGTACCCGCCGGTAACAGACTGGGTGTTACCGCAAGTAACGTACTGCTGGGAGGGAACATGGCCGAGTTCACGTTCGAGCTCAACGACGACCAGAAGGAAGTCCGTGACTGGCTCCACGGCTTCGCCGCGGACGTCATGCGGCCGGCCGCCGCCGAGTGGGACGAGCGTGAGGAGACCCCCTGGCCGATCATCCAGGAGGCGGCCAAGCTCGGAATCTACTCCCTCGACTTCTACGCCCAGCAGTTCTTCGACCCGACCGGCCTCGGCGTCCCGATGACCATGGAGGAGCTCTTCTGGGGCGACGCCGGCATCGCCCTCTCCATCGTCGGCACCGGCCTCGCCGCCGTCGGCGTCCTCGCCAACGGCACCGAGGAGCAGATCGGCACCTGGGTGCCGCAGATGTACGGCGACGCGAACGACGTCAAGGTCGCCGCCTTCTGCTCCTCCGAGCCCGACGCCGGCTCCGACGTCGCCTCCATGCGCACCCGGGCCGTCTACGACGAGGCCAAGGACGAGTGGGTGCTCAACGGCACCAAGACCTGGGCGACCAACGGCGGCATCGCGGGCGTCCACGTCGTCGTCGCCGTCGTCGACCCGGAGCTCGGCTCCAAGGGCCACGCCTCCTTCATCGTGCCGCCGAACACCCCCGGCCTCTCCCAGGGCCAGAAGTTCAAGAAGCACGGCATCCGAGCCTCGCACACCGCCGAGGTCGTCCTGGAGGACGTCCGCGTCCCCGGCTCCTGCCTGCTCGGCGGCAAGGAGAAGCTCGACGAGCGCCTCGCCCGCGCGCGCGAGAAGGCCAAGTCCGGTGGTGAGAGGGTCAAGAACGCCGCCATGGCCACCTTCGAGGCCTCCCGCCCGGCGGTCGGCGCCATGGCCGTCGGCACCGCCCGCGCCGCGTACGAGGTCGCCCTCGACTACGCGAAGACCCGCGTGCAGTTCGGCCGCCCGATCATCGAGAACCAGGGCGTCGCCTTCCAGCTCGCCGACATGGCCACGCAGATCGACGCGGCCCGCCTGCTCGTCTGGCGCGCCTCCTGGATGGCCACCGCCGGCAAGCCCTTCACGAACGCCGAGGGCTCCATGTCCAAGCTGTACGCCAGCGAGGTCGCCAAGTCCGTCACCGCCCAGGCCGTCCAGATCCTCGGCGGCAACGGCTACACCCGCGAGTACCCGGTGGAGCGCATGCACCGCGACGCCGCCATCTACACCATCTTCGAGGGGACCAGCGAGATCCAGCGCATGGTCATCAGCCGGGCCGTCGGCAGGTAGTCCTCAGCCGAACCAGACGATCAGGCGGACGTTCTCGTCACCGTGGACGGCCGCCAGATCGCCCATGAGCGCCCAGACCGGGCCCCAGCGGTCGCCGTCCGGCGGGGCGAACATCCGCGCCGTGTACACCACCGGCCGGTACACCGCCCCGTCCAGCGGGACCTCGCCCCCGGGCGGCCACTCGTACGGCCACAGGTCCTCGCCGAACAGCTCCTCCGCCGCGTCCAGGACGGCGAGCGGCGTCCAGGCGACGTGGTCCAGGACGAGCTCGCCGTCCGGCCCCGGCACCCACACCCCGACGTGGTTGCCGTCGGCGCGGTCGTTCAGCGGCGCGTCCCAGTCGACAGCCGCCACCTCGGCCCAGGTGGCGTACGAATGGCTGTGGTTGACCTCGTCGTCGGGGATGTCCGCGGAGGCGCCCGGCGGGAGGCCCCGCATGTCGAAGAGCGGCCGCTCGATCTGGAGCCCGCTGCCGCCGTACCCGAACAGGCACTCCCGCGCGTCCCGGTCGCGCACCAGCGCGCAGTCCGGCAGCCGGTCCCGGACCTCCCAGCGGCCCTCGGCCCCGCGCACCTCTATCGCGCCCTCGATGTCCGTCCCCATGAACCGGATGCTAAACGGGGGGCTCGGACGGTCGCGCGGAATTCACGGGTCCGCAAGGCCCGCTCCATTCCGCCTCCGTAGCGTCTCGGCCGTCCGAGAAAGCTACCGAGGAGTACCGTGAGCGCCTCCGCTCTGACCGCCCTGGCCGCCGCACTCAGCGTCGTGGCCGCGGTCCCCGCCACCCCCCAGCCCGTCGGCGTCACCGCCCGCGTCGAGACGCCCGTCGTGTACGACGACGAGGCCGGCGGCAACGCCGACGCGGACGACCCCGCCGTCTGGGTCGACCCCACCCGGCCCGGCCGCAGCCTCGTCATCGGCACCCTCAAGGAGGGCGGCCTCGACGTGTACGAGCTCGACGGCCGCCGCCTCCAGCACATCGCCGCCCCGCCCGCCCCGGGCGAGGACGCCGCCCCCGGACGGTTCAACAACGTCGACCTGGTGTACGGCTTCGAGCTGAACGGCCGCCCCACCGACCTGGCCGTCGTCAGCGACCGCGGCCGCGACCGGATCCGCGCCTACGCCATCGACCCGGCCGCCCTCGCCGCCGGCCGCGCCCCGCTGCGGGACGTCACCGCCGCCGACGTCACCCCCGTCTTCGCCGGCAGCGAGGCCGAGGTCGACGAGCAGACCACCGCCTACGGCCTCTCCGCCTACCGCGACGGCGACGACGCCTACGTCGTCGTCTCGCAGCGCGAGCGCAGCCGGCTGCGCCTGCTCGAACTGGAGGACCGAGGCGGCCGGGTCGGCTACCGCACCGAGGACACCCTCGACCTGCCCCGGTCCTTCACCCTCCCGAACGGCACCGCCTGGCGGCCCTGCGCCGACCCCGGCGAGCTGCCGCAGGTCGAGGGCATGGCCGTCGACCAGGAGGAGCACGTCCTCTACGCCGCGCAGGAGGCCGTCGGCCTCTGGCGCGTCGAGATCGACGACGAGGAGTTCGAGCGGCCCGAACTCCTGGACCGGGTCCGCCAGTACGGCACCCCGTGGACCTACGACGAGGCCGAGGAGGAATGCGTCCTCGACACCGCGAACGACCCCGGCTTCGGCGGTGAGCACCTGAGCGCCGACGCCGAGGGCGTCACCGTCTACCACGGCGGCGACGGCACCGGCTACGTCCTCGCCTCCAGCCAGGGCGACGACACCTTCGCCGTCTACGCGCGCGAGGGCGCCCACGCCTACCTCGGCTCCTTCTCCGTCACCGACGGGCCCGCCACCGACGGGGTGCAGCACTCCGACGGCGCCACCGTGGTGAACGTGCCGCTCGGCTCAGCCTTCCCGAAGGGCCTGCTCGTCACCCACGACGGCGAGGCCACCCCGGCGGACGGCGACCGCGAGGGCACCAACTTCAAGTTCACCCGCTGGGACGACGTCGCCGGGGCCTTCCCCGAGCCGCTGACCGTCGACACCGACTCCTTCGACCCACGCGACGCCGACTGACCGCGCGGTCACACCACGCAGAACTCGTTGCCCTCCGGGTCCTGGAGCACCACCGCGTAGTACTCCATCCCGTGCGGCTCGTCCATCACGCGCAGCACGGTCGCGCCGAGCGCGGTCAGCCGGGCCACCTCCCCGTCGACTCGCGCCCGGCGCACGGAGAGCGGCACCCCGCGCCCACCGCCGACCTTCAGGTCCAGGTGGACGCGGTTCTTCACCGCCTTCGGCTCCGGGACCTGCTGGAACCAGACCCGCGGCCCCGCCCCCGCCGGGTCGACCAGGGACTCCGGCAGGTCCCCCGCCCCGTCGCCCAGCTCCTCCTCCGGCACCCCGGACGCCGCCCAGTACTCCCGCCAGCTCCCGTACCCCTCCGGCGGGGGCTCCGGCACGTACCGCAGCGCCTCGGCCCAGAAGGGTACGAGGCGGGCCGGATCCGCGCAGTCGACCGTGAGCTGGAGGGTCAGTGAGGGGCGCTCGCCCGGTGCGTCGTCCGTGAGGTTCTCGTCCATGACGCCGAGCCTCCCAGAGGCCACTGACAACGGGCCGGAACCGGATGCCCCGTCAACGGAAGCTACCCATCGGTCACTTCGTGCGGGACAATCCCCACGGCGCCGCGACCAAGGGGGAAACCACATGGCCACCGAAGCACCCGTCCTCTCCGGACTGCCCGTCCTCGGCTCGATGTTCGACCTCAGGAACGACTCGCTCGGCACCTTCCTGCGCGCCCGGCGCGAACACGGCGACGTCGTCCGCATCACCGCCGGCCCGCCCGGCGCCCGGGCCGAGGTCTACGCCGTCTTCTCCGCCGAGGGCGCCCAGCAGGTCCTCGCCGGCGAGTCCGCCAACTTCCGCAAGGACAACGCCTTCTACCAGGAGGTCCGCGAGTCCTTCGGCAACGGGCTGCTCACCAGCCAGGACGAGGACTACCTGCGCCAGCGCCGGCTCGTCCAGCCGCTCTTCACCAAGCGCCGCGTCGACGGCTACGCCGACGCCGTCGCCGCCGAGGTCACCACCCTCCTCGCCGAGTGGGAGGCCTCCGGCGCCACCACCGTCGACGTCCTCCACGAGTCGACCCGGCTCGCCCTGCGCGCCGTCGCCCGCATCCTCTTCGGCACCGACGTCGACTCCGCCGTCGAGGTCGTCGAGCGCTGCTTCCCCGGCGTCGGCTCCTACGTGCTCAGCCGCGGCTACGCCCCGGTCAGGATCCCCCGCGACTGGCCCACCCCCGGAAACCGCCGCGCCGCCGCCCTCCACCGGGCGCTCTACGAGGAGTGCGACCGGATCATCGCCGAGCGGAAGGCCGGCGGCCGGACCGAGGAGGACGGCGACGACCTGCTGTCCCTGCTCGTCCGCGCCGAGTCCGCCGAGGACGGCGCCTTCGACGCCACCGAACTCCGCGAGCAGGTCCTCGTCTTCCTGCTCGCCGGCCACGAGACGACCGCCACCTCCCTCGGCTTCGCCCTCCACCTCCTCGCCCGCCACCCGGAGGCCCAGCGGCGCGCCCACGAGGAGGTCGACCGGGTCCTCGGCGACCGTGCCCCCGGCGCGGCCGACCTCGACCGCCTCCCGTACGTCACCCGGGTCCTGAAGGAGGCCATGCGGCTCTTCCCCGCCGCGCCCGTCATCGGCCGCCGGGCCGTCGCCGCCACCACCGTCGGCGGCGTCGCCGTCCCGGCCGGCGCCGACGTCGTCGTCGCCCCCTGGGTCACCCACCGGCACCCCGCCTACTGGGAGGACGCCGAGCGCTTCGACCCGGACCGCTTCACCCCCGAGGCGGAGGCCGCCCGCCCCCGCTACGCCTGGTTCCCCTTCGGCGGCGGCCCCCGGGCCTGCATCGGCCAGCACTTCTCGATGCTGGAGTCGGTGATCGCGCTCGCGGCGATCCTCCGGCGCCACGGCTTCGAGGCCGTGGACACCGAGGTGCCGGTCGCTCCCGCGATCACCCTCCAGGCCGCGGGACCGGCCCGCTGCCGGCTCGTCCCCCGGACGGCGTGACCCCCGGAGGTCAGTCGGCGGCCCGCCGGCCGTGGAGGTGGAGCGAGCGCAGCGCCGCCTCCAGGGCGAAGCGGCGCTCCGGGTCCAGGAGCCGGTCGCCGAAGTGGTTGTCGAGGTTCCGCAGCCGGTAGCGGACGGTCTGGGCGTGCACACCGAGCAGCTCGCCGACCTGCTCGGCCGGGGCACGGGTGGAGACGTGCACCCGCAGCGTCTCGATGAGCCGCTCGCGGCGGGTGCCCGACAGGCCGTCCAGCGGCGCCAGTTCGCGCTGGGCCAGCTGGGCGGTCAGCGCCGGGTCGGAGAGCAGCCACAGCGTCGTCAGATGGTCCTCGCAGGCCACCACGGGCGCGTCCGCGACGATGCCGTCGTCGACGAGCTGGAGGACCCGCCGCGCCCAGCGCAGCGAGTGGGCGGCCTGCGCCGGCGGCACGGTGAGCCCGAGGACGGCCGGGGTGCCGGCCAGGGCCGCGTCGAGCATCGCCCGGCGCTCGGCGGTCGGCGGCCCCGGCACCAGCAGATGGGGGTGCGGCAGGCTCAGGTCGGCGAGGACGTCCCGGTCCAGCCGGTCGGGCACCACCCGGGCGGCCGGCGGCCGCAGGACGACCAGGGTGCACTCGGCGGGGAGCTGCCAGGACGCCTCCCGGCACAGCTCGGCGACGGCGGCCCGGGGCAGCGGCGGCCCGGCGACGACCAGGTGCAGCAGCTTCCTGCGCAGCGCCGCCACGTCGGAGACCGCCCGGGTCCGGACGGAGACGTACCCCTCGCGGGAGAGGGACTCCAGCTCGTCCACGTACGCGAAGAGCGCGTCCGCGAAGGCGAGGATCAGGGTGGGGGAGAGGTTGTAGGTGCGTCCGATGCTCTTGGCGCGCCGCAGGGCGACGCGGGCGCCGAGGCGATAGGCGCCCAGTAAGGAGTCCAGGGCGCGCCCCTCGTACGCCTCCACCCGGCCGAACTGGCGGAGCAGCTCGTCGCGGAGGGTGGAGTTCGTCCCGGGGGTGTCGACCCGGTCCACGAAGGCGGCCAGGGCCTGCTCGACGCCCTGGCGGATGGCGTCGCAGTGGGGGCCGTTGAAGAGGTGGGTGTACACGGGGTAGGCGCGCTCGATCTCGAAGCCGATCTCCTTGACGAGACCAGGGATCTCCGGTCGCATCAGGGCGGCGAACTCCCGCGGCAGCGGATCGAGCGGCTCACCGAGCTCCGGTGACTGTGCGATGGAGGGCATGGACCGATCCCTTGCTCTGCTACGTGACCGGTGGGGGAGCGGCGCTGCGGCGCCCGGCCGGGTTGGCGGACGCCGCAGGAGCCATCAGGTACGTACCGATGTGGATTCGCCGAAAAGCTAGGACACCTCGTGTGTGCTGTACACAACTTGAGCAAGAGTCATGTACGCGAGGTGGCCGTACGGGGCCGAGTCGGCCGGTAATGACTCCTGAGTGGCCGTTAGTTGACGGCCGAGTGCCAGTTGCGCGAGAAGACCTTGCCGGCGTCGGGGGCGAGGACACCGGGGGCGAACAGACCGGTGAGGTGGGTCTGGGTGTCGTTCAGCAGGAGCTTGTTCTTCCCGGCTCCGGCGGGCAGCCCCGTCTTCAGGTTGACCGCCGCGTCGATGATCCCGAACCAGCCGAGGCCGCAGCCGCTGGCGCCGGGCACGGCGAAGCCGTCGTCGTACTGGGTGGCGCCGAGGAGGTCGAGGCGGCTCATCTCGCCTTCCTCGTTGGCGGTGCCGTCGCCGTCGAAGCGCGTGACGCCGAAGCCGGGCGCCGTGAGGTTCTTCGGGCGGAGCAGGATCGGGTTGCTCTTGGACCCGATGTAGCAGTTGTCGCCGAGGAACGGGTTCTGCAGGCGGATGCGGACCGGGATGGTCACGATCGGCTGGTCGGTGAGGACGCCCGCGATCTGGTCGAACTCGGAGGGCGTGCCGACCGACTCCATGGTCGCGGTGATCTTGTTGAGCTTCGCGTCCGACAGCTGCCGGCAGATGTCCGTGACGAACGGGATGTCGCTCGGGCACATCAGCCCCATCAGGCCGCCGGGGACGGTGGCGGAGTCGGCGATGAGGGCGCCTCCGGCCGGGGCGACGACCGAGTTGGTGCCGTCGGCGTTCTGCACGACGCCGATCTGGAGGTTGGTCTTCCCGGTGGGCACCGTGGTGTTGCCGAGCTTGATGGAGCCGCTGAGGGAGTACGACACGACGCACTGCGGCGAGGTGTCGAGACCGTCCGTGGAGATCATCGGGGTGGCGTCGACGGGACACCGGGTGGACGGCGCCCAGCCGCCGTTGAGCACCGGGGTGGCGGCCGTCGCCGTGCCCATGGAGGCGAAGGCGCCGAGCGCGGTGAGCGCGGAGACGGTGGCGAGCTTGGTGCGGGCGGTGACGAGGGGCATGGCGGGCCTTTCGGTCGGGGGTGGCGCCCGGGGCTCAGCGCTCGGGCTTGGGGACGACGAGGGGCTGGCGGTCCTCGGTGCACTGGTCCGGAGGCGGGGTCTCGATGCCCACGGAGCAGGTCTGGCCCTGGATCTGTTTGACGTGGTTGTCCGGCCCCGAGATGGCGGCGGTCAGCAGCCGGTCGAGGTCCTCGCCGTCCGCGCCGCAGTCCTTGAAGGGCGGGATGGTGACGGTGCCGGTGAGGGGGCCGCCGCCGGTGAGGACGTAGCCCTCGGCGGGCTGGCCGTAGGGGATCTTGCCCAGGCCCAGCAGGACCAGGTGCTTCCCGGGGAACTTGTCGGGCTCGGGCTCGGGCGAGGTGAGCGGGGCCGACGTGCGGCAGGAGGGGCCGACGTCCAGGTCGACGCCGTTCACCTTGACGTCGAGGACGCGGAGGACGAGCGGCGCCCGGACGGTGTTCTCCAAGTGGTTGTCGAAGGTGCTGAAGATGACGCGGACCAGGGTGTCGATCGTGATGGGTCCGACCTGCTCCAGGACCATGGTCGCCGTCACCGGCTGGAAGTCGAAGGTCAGGAAGGTGGCGGTGAACGGCGGGGTCTGCTTGCGCCCTTGGTAGGAGAGGTTGCCCGGGGAGAGGGTGGTGAAGTGGAACTCGCCCTCCGGTGGCAGGGTGTCCGGTATCTGCATCTCGCCCTGCTCGATCAGCATGCAGGTCACCGGAATGAGCGAGGCGCCGTTCAGCTTCCGCACGTTGGCGTAGCCGGTGACGTACGCGGACAGCGACATCGGCGTCGGCTTCTCGGTGACGCAGGGCGGCGCGTCCGGCCGGGGCGCCGGCGTGCCGGGTGCCTCCTCCTCGGCCGTCGCGAGCCCCCTGCCCCCCGGCCGGGGGCCCGCCCCGGGGGACGTCGGGACGTCCGGCGTCGCGCGGGTGGTTCCGGGCGCGGTCGGCGGGGCCGGCCGGTCCGTGGGGAGCGACGGGGACGGCGAGGAGGGCGCCGTGGTCGAGGGCGGCGGGGCCGACGGCGTACCGGTCGAGGCGCCGGCACCGACCGGGACCCGGGCGAGCACCGTACGGCCCTCCGCGTCCGGGGCGGGGACACAGGCCGCGGACAGCGACGGGGGCGTGGTGGCCGCCCCGTCGGCCGCGCTCGGCGCGAGGTCCACGGCGAGCGCCCCGGCGGTGAGGACCAGCTCGCCGGCCGTACCCGTGGTCAGGGACGGCGCGTCTCCGGTCGTGGTGAGGACCAGGGCCCCCTCGGCGGGCACGGCGACCGGCTGTGCCGTTCCGCTCCAGGTGACCTCCGTACGCTGCTCGTCCTGCGCCACGCCGACCGCGAGGCGCGTCTCGGCCCGTACGGCGGTGGCCTCGGGCGTGGTGAGGCCGGCGACGGCCGCGGCCGGCAGCTCGACGGTCGTGGCGACGTCGACGGGACGGATCTCCTCGCCCGCGGAGGCCCGTTCGGGGAAGGCGGCCGTGATCCGCACCGTCACCTGCTGCGGCCCCGAGGGCAGGGTGCAGACGTACGGCAGCGCGGCGTCGACCTCCACCGTGCCGACGGCGACGGCGGCCGCGGGGAGCAGCGGGGCGAGCGCCACGAACGCGGCGATCGTCGCGCCGCGCACGCGCGCACGGGTGGGGCGTGGTGTGGGCCGGGGGCCTGGCATCTGGTGCTCCGCTCGGAGGGGGCTCAGGGGTGGGTGCCGACGATCGCCGGGGCGAGAGTGGTGCCCGTCGTTCTGACCAGGTAGTCGGCAGTGATGATCAGGCTGGCGCCGACCGGCGCGGCGTCGCCGCAGCCGGCCTGGGACACGACGGTCAGGCCGCCGGTCGTACCGGTGACGGCGAGCTTGCCCGTGGCGTTGGTGTAGGTGGCGGGCAGCTGTCCCCGGACACGGAAGGTGCAGGCGCCGACCGTCCCCCTGAGATCGACGTCTCCGAGGTGACCTTGCGTCACGCCGGTGGAGGCGGTGTGGTCCCGGGCGGCGATCGCCCAGGGCGTGGCCGGGGCGAAGGTCACATGGCCGAGGACGCTGGTGCAGGGTGCCCCGGGGGCGCCGAACGCGACGGCATGGAGAGTGCCGACCGTCGCCGGGTTGCCGGTGGCGCTTCGGAGGCTGCCGGAGAAGGACGACCGGGAGCACGCAATGGCGATGCCGTTGCCCGGCACGAGCTCGATCATCATGACCACGTTCGCGGTGTTGGCGGCGGATACGCCAACCGGCGACGGGGTCACCGTCCAGACCGTCGACGGCGCCGCCGTCGCCGGCGGGACGGCGAGGACGCACGCGGCCGCGGCCGCGGCCGTCGCGACCGCGGCGCGTCTTCCGAGCGGCTTCTTCATGGTGCGGGTCTCCTCGGAGCGGGTGCGGACAGGCCCGCGTCCGCCCGGCCGGGGGGCCGGCCGGACGGACGCGGAGACCTGGTGCCTTACGGGTTGGAGCCGACGATCGTCGGGATCGCCGTGCCCACCTTGAAGAGGTACGTGCCCTTGAAGGTCGGCTTCGCGCCGAGCGGCACCGCCGCGCCGCAGCCGGCCGACTCGACGACGGTGAGCTCGCCGGCGAGGCTGTTGACGGCGAGCGCGCCCGTCGAGTTGGTGTACGTGCCGGACGCCTTGCCCGTGACGCGGAAGACGCAGGCGCCGACGGTCACCTTGGCGTTGACGTTGCCGACGTACCCCTTGGTGACGCCGGCGGCGTAGTCCTGCGCGACGATCGTCCAGGGGGTGGTCGGGACCGTGGTCACCGGGCCCAGGACGCTGGTGCAGGGCGCGCCGGAGGCGCCGAAGGCGATGGAGTTGATCTTGCCGACGACCGCAGGGTTGCCGGTGGTGCTCGCGCCGGTGCCCGCGCCGTTCGACTTCGTACACGTCATCGCGAGACCGTTGACGCTGAGGACGATGTTCCCGCTGTTGACGGCGGTGATGTTGGCCGGGTTGGGGCTGACGGTCCAGACCGTCGAGGGCACCGCGGAGGCGGGGCTGAGGGTGAGGGCGAACGCGGCCGACGCGGCTCCCGCGACCACGGCGATGTTTCTGATCGGCTTCTTCATGACTCTGGGACTCTCCTTGGGGATTGACCGGCAGAGGGTGCTTCGTGGGGGTGCTGCGGTGGGGGCAGAGAGGCCGGCGGCCTGACGCTTTCCCTGCCGCGAAACGAGACGTTACTTGCGGGAAACTTAGCCGAACAATGGCGTGAACCATGATTCTTTGAACTTGTTGTATTGCCTGTCAAGAGGGTGAGCGATGGCGGGAATCCGCTTGGTTCCGTGGTGCGCAATGTCGACAATTCTGATCGATCATGCGAGGTCGGAGGGGATTTTCGTACTCCCGCCCCGAGCATTCCTCGGGCCGGTGACAAGCCGGCGCTCTGAATTGTCTCCCGCCTGATAAAAAGACCCGGCCGGGGGCCTGTTCCGTGAAAACTCCGGATCCGGTATTGCCCCGCGAGGTTACTCAGTCGTAGCGTTCCCGGGAGCCGACGCTCAGTCGCAGGTCGGCGCCCTCATCTGTCGCCCAGGAGACAAGTCGGGAGACCGGTTTGTCTGCGCGGTGACAAACGCGGAAGCGGATCAATGAGTTTGCGCCACAGCTATTGTCCGGGTGATCCGGAACGGCCTACCGTGCGCCCGCGGCGCATGCGTCACGCACGTCTGCTGGAGGTGAGATGGGAATCGAAGTAGCCGTCGAGGGGCTGACCATGTCCTTCGGCAAGCAGAACATCTGGCAGGACGTTTCGCTGACGTTGCCGGCCGGAGAGGTGAGCGTCATGCTCGGCCCTTCCGGAACCGGGAAGACGGTCTTCCTGAAATCGCTCATCGGACTGCTCAAACCCCAGCGGGGCCGCGTCCTCATCAACGGCGTCGACATGGTCGGCGGCCGGGAACGGGACATCTACGAGACCCGGAAGCTCTTCGGCCTCATGTTCCAGGACGGCGCCCTCTTCGGCTCCATGACGCTCTTCGACAACATCGCCTTCCCGCTGCGCGAGCACACCCGCAAGCGGGAGTCCGAGATCCGGCGCATGGTCATGGAACGCATCGAACTCGTCGGCCTGCTCGGCGCCGAGGGCAAGCTGCCGGGCGAGATCAGCGGCGGCATGCGCAAGCGGGCCGGCCTGGCCCGCGCGCTCGTCCTCGACCCGCAGATCGTGCTCTGCGACGAACCCGACTCCGGCCTGGACCCGGTGCGCACCGCGTACCTCTCCCAGCTGCTGATCGACCTCAACGCGCGGATCGACGCGACGATGCTGATCGTCACCCACAACCTCGACATCGCCGCCACCGTCCCCGACAACATGGGGATGTTCTTCCGGCGGAACCTCGTCACCTTCGGACCGCGCGAAGTCCTCCTCACCAGCGACGAACCGGTCGTCACCCAGTTCCTCGCCGGCCGCCGCGAGGGCCCCATCGGCATGTCCGAGGAGAAGGACGCCGCCGCCCTCGCCGCCGAGGCCGACAGCGCCGCGGGCCGCCCCGACGGGCCCCGCGTCATCGTCCCGCAGCTGGAGCCCTCGCCGGGACTGCCCCCGCGCGCCGCCGTCGTACGCCGCCGCGAGCGGGTCCTCGGCATGCTGGACACCCTGCCGCCCGCCGCCCGCGCCGCCATCGAGGACACCTACGCGCGGCAGGCCGCGGCGCGGACCGTGCCGACCCCGTCCCCCGGGGGCGGCGCGTGATCGGCGGGGCGCTGCGGCAGACCGGCCGCCTCTTCGCGCTCGCCGCCGAGGTGACCCGGGCCGTCTTCCGCAGGCCCTTCCAGTTCCGGGAGTTCATCGAGCAGTTCTGGTTCGTCGCCGGCGTCACGATCCTGCCGGCCGCGCTCGTCTCCATCCCGTTCGGCGCCGTGATCGCCCTTCAGGTCGGCTCGCTCACCCAGCAGCTCGGCGCCCAGTCCTTCACCGGCGGCGCCTCCGTCCTCGCCGTCATCCAGCAGGCCAGTCCGCTCATCGTCGCCCTCCTCATCGCCGGCGCGGCGGGCTCCGCGATCTGCGCCGACCTCGGCTCCCGGAAAATCCGCGAGGAGCTGGACGCGATGGAGGTCATGGGCGTCTCGCCGGTCCAGCGGCTCGTCGTCCCGCGCGTCCTCGCCACCATGGCCGTCGCCGTCCTCCTCAACGGCCTGGTCTCCGTGGTCGGCACCCTCGGCGGCTACTTCTTCAACATCGTCCTCCAGGGCGGCACCCCCGGCGCCTACCTCGCCAGCTTCTCCGCCCTCGCCCAGCTGCCCGACCTGTACATCAGCGAATTCAAGGCGCTGGTCTTCGGGTTCATCGCGGGCATCGTCGCCGCCTACCGGGGACTCAACCCGCGCGGCGGCCCCAAGGGCGTCGGTGACGCCGTCAACCAGGCCGTCGTCATCACCTTCCTGCTGCTGTTCTTCGTGAACATGGTGCTGACGGGCATCTACCTCCAGATCGTCCCGCCGAAGGGAGGCTGACGGTGGCCTCCCCGCTCGGCTGGCTCGACCGCTCAGGAGACCAGCTCCTCTTCTACGTCAGGGCCCTGCTCTGGGTCCCCCGGACCCTGCGCCGCTACCTCAAGGAGGTCCAGCGGCTGCTCGCCGAGGTCGCCTTCGGCTCCGGCGGCCTCGGGGTCGTGGGCGGCACCATCGGCGTGATGGTCGCCATGACCCTCTTCACCGGCACCGTCGTCGGACTCCAGGGCCACGCGGCGCTCGAACAGATCGGCACCGCCGCCTTCACCGGCTTCGTCTCCGCCTACTTCAACACCCGCGAGATCGCCCCGCTCGTCGCCGGCCTCGCCCTCTCCGCGACCGTCGGCGCGGGCTTCACCGCCCAGCTCGGCGCGATGCGCATCAACGAGGAGGTCGACGCCCTCGAAGGCATGGGCGTCCGCTCCATGCCCTATCTGGTCACCACCCGGATCATCGCGGGCGTCGTCGCCATCGTCCCGCTCTACGCGGTCGGCCTGCTCTCCTCCTACCTGGCCTCCCGGACCGTCACGGTCCTCTTCAACGGCCAGTCCCAGGGCACGTACGACCACTACTTCAACCTGTTCCTGTCCCCGACCGACGTCCTGCTCTCCATCCTCAAAGTGCTGATCTTCAGCGTGATGGTGATCCTCGCCCACTGCTACCACGGCTTCCGCGCCGCGGGCGGCCCCGCCGGCGTCGGCATCGCCGTCGGCCGCTCCGTGCGCAACGCCATCGTGCTGATCAGCGTCACCGACTTCTTCCTGTCGCTGGCCCTCTGGGGCGCGACCACGACCGTGAAGGTGGCGGGGTGACATGAACGCTCCACGAGGCCAGACCCTGCGCCGCCGCTCCGCCGGCGTCGTCTTCCTGCTGGTCCCCGCGCTGCTCGCGTGGCTGGCCGTCGCCGTCTACGACAAGAAGTTCACCGACTCCGACCCGGTCACCGTCGAGACCGGCAGCGTCGGCAACGAGATGCACCTCGGCGCCGAGGTGAAGCTCCGCGGCGTCGTCGTCGGCGAGGTCCGCGCCATCGACGCCACCGACACCGGTGCCCGGCTCACCCTCGCCATGAAGCCCGGCGCCCTCGGCCACGTCCCCTCCGACGTCCGCGCGCAGATGCTGCCGACCACCCTCTTCGGCGAGCGGTTCGTCGCGCTCGTCCCGCCCGCGAACCCCTCGTCCCGGCCGCTCGGCCCCGGCGACGTCATCCCCGAGGACCGCTCCGGCAACGCCATCGAACTCCAGCAGGTCCTCGACGACCTGATGCCCCTGCTCACCGCCGTCCAGCCGCAGAAGCTCTCCGCCACCCTGTCGGCCGTCTCCCAGGCCCTCGAAGGCCGCGGCGAGAAGCTCGGCGACACCCTCGCCCGGCTCGACGCCCACCTGAAGAAGTTCAACCCCCAACTGCCCGCCCTCACCCGGGACCTCAAGGAACTCGTGAAGGTCAGCCACCTCTACGCGGACGCCGCCCCGGACATCCTCACCGCGCTCACCGACTTCACGACCACCAGCGGCACCCTCGCCGAGCAGGAGGCCGCGCTCTCCGGCACCCTCGGCGCCACCACCCGCACCGCCCAGGACCTCACCGCCTTCCTGCTGAAGAACAAGGACACCGTCATCCGGCTCAGCGCGACGAGCCGGCCCACCCTGGAACTGCTCTCCGAGTACTCCTCGTCCTTCCCCTGCACCCTGGGCACCCTCGCCCGGTTCGTGCCCGCCATGGACAAGGCGCTCGGCAAGGGCACCGACCGGCCGGGACTGCACGTCGACGTCACCGCCGTCCCCGCCGGGGGCGCGTACGTCCCCGGCCGCGACACCCCCCGGTACGGCTCCGGCGGCGGCCCCCGCTGCCACCCCGTGCCCTACCTCGGCGTCCCCGTCGCCCCCGCCGCCCGCGCCTCCGCGGCGGCCGACCAGGACCTCGGCCCCGCCAACTCCCCGCAGGAGAACGACCTCGTCACCGAACTCCTCGCCCCCGCCGCCGGCAAACACCCCGGCGAACTGCCGGAGTGGAGCAGCCTGCTCGCCGGCCCGGCCTTCCGCGGAACGGAGGTGACCCTGCGATGAAGGCGAAGGAAGCGGCGTACTCACGCCGCCGCGGACTCACCGGCACGGTCCTCAAGTCCCTGGCGTTCGTCCTGGTCACCGCGGTGGCCACCACCGTCCTCGGCCTCAGCATCGCCGACACCGGCGTCGGCTCCGCCACCCACGCCTACAAGGCGCTCTTCACCGACGTCACCGGCCTCGTCGCCGGTGACTCGGTGCGCGTCGCCGGCGTGAAGGTCGGCGAGGTCACCGACGTCCGCGTCGTCGACCGGCGCCTCGCCCAGGTCACCTTCGAGGTCCGCGAGGACCGCCCGCTGCCCCGCTCCGCCACCGCCGGCATCAAGTACCTCGACATGGTCGGCCGGCGGTACGTCTCCCTCGGCCGCGGCAGCGGCGAGCTCACCGGCACCCTCGCCGAGGGCGACACCATCCCGCTCGACCGCACCACCCCCGCCCTCGACCTCACCCTGCTCTTCAACGGCTTCAAACCGCTCTTCGAAGGCCTCTCGCCCGCCGACGTCAACGACCTCGCCGGCTCGCTCGTCCAGGTCCTCCAGGGCGAGAGCGGCACCGTCGACAGCCTGCTGCGCCACATCGGCTCCCTCACCGGCACGGTGGCCGCCAAGGACAAGGTCGTCGGCGAGGTCGTCACCCACCTCAACACCGTCCTCACCACCCTCAACGACCGCGAGGCCGGCTTCGAGGACCTCGTCGTCACCCTCCAGAAGCTCGTCACCGGCTTCAACACCGACCGCAAGCCCCTCGGCGAGGCCGTCCGGGCCATGGGCGACCTCACCACCACGACCGCCGGACTCCTCCACGACGGGCGCGCCCCCCTCAAGAAGGACATCCGCGAACTCGGCAGGCTCTCCACCACCCTCGGCGACCACACCCCCGGCATCGAGCGGTTCCTGGACCGCACCCCCGGCAAGCTGACGGCCCTGGCCCGCCTCTCCTCGTACGGCTCCTGGTTCAACCTCTACCTCTGCGAGGCGCGCGTGAGCGGCGTCACCACCTCCGACGGATCCAAGCCGCCCACCGGCATCGCCGTCACCGAACCGAGGTGCCGCGGATGAGCCTGTTCGGCCGGATCAAGCCGGTGAAGGAACGCAACCCCATCGGGGTCGCCGTCGTCGGACTCGTCCTCCTCGGCCTCCTCGCCGCCCTCGCGTACCACGCCGACCGGCTGCCGCTCGTCGGCGGCGACACCACCTACAGCGCCGACTTCTCCGAGGCCGCCGGGCTCGACGCCGGGGACGAGGTCCGCGTCGCCGGCGTCAAGGTCGGCGAGGTCACCGGCGTCGCCCTCGACGGCCCCAAGGTCAAGGTGACCTTCGAGGTCGGCGACGCCTGGGTCGGCGACCGGTCCACCGCCGCCATCGCCATCAAGACCCTCCTCGGCGAGAAGTACCTCGCCCTCGACCCGCTCGGCTCCGCCCGCCAGGACCCCGGGAGCCGCATCCCGCTCTCCCGCACCACCTCCCCGTACGACGTCACCCAGGCCTTCCAGGACCTCAGCGGCACCATCGACGACATCGACACCGGGAAGCTCGCCGAGAGCTTCCGCACCATCTCCGACACCTTCAAGGACTCCCCGCCGCACGTGCGCAGCGCCGCCGACGGCCTCTCCCGGCTCTCCCTGACCGTCTCCAAACGCGACAACGAACTCGCCCGCCTCCTGGAGAACAGCGCCACCTTCACCCGGACCCTCAAGGACAAGAAGTCCAGCTTCGAGGTGCTCCTGGAGGACGGCGGCTCCCTCCTCGGTGAGCTTCAGAAGCGCCGCGACGCCATCCGCGCCCTGCTCAAGGGCAGCCGCGCCCTCGGCACCGAACTGAGCGGCCTCGTCGGCGACAACGACAAGCAGCTCGGCCCCACCCTGAAGGCCCTCGGCCGGGTCACCGACGTCCTGGAGAAGAACAGCGGACAGCTCGACAAGACGCTCGCGCTCGTCGGCCCGTACTACCGGCTCGTCGGCAACACCCTCGGGAACGGCCGCTGGTTCGACAGCTACCTGTGCGGCGTGGTCCCCCGGAACTACCTGCCCGAGGGCTCACCGCCCACGACCGGATGCATGCCGCCGAAGCAGCAGGCCACGGCGAAGGGGAACGGCACACGATGAGCAGCACCAGGAAACCCCTCGTCATCGGGCTCGCCCTCGCGGTCCTCGCCGCCTGCGGCCTCGTCACCGTCCGCGCCCTCGACGAGGACGGCATCCGGGTCACCGCCTGGTTCGACCGGGCGATCGGCATCTACGCCGGTTCCGACCTGCGCGTTCTCGGCGTCCGCGTCGGCGAGGTCGAGTCCGTCGAACCCCGGGGCACCCGGGTCCGCGTCGCCCTCCGCCTCGACGAGGACGTCCGCGTCCCCGCCGACGCCCGCGCCCTCGTCGTCGCCCCCAGCATCGTCGCCGACCGGTACGTCCAGCTCAGCCCCGCCTACAGCGGCGGCCCCACCCTCGACGACGGCGCCGAACTCCCCGCCTCCCGCAACCGCACCCCGGTCGAGATCGACCAGCTGTACGCCTCGATCACCGACCTCGGCGAGGCGCTCGGCCCCGAGGGAGCCAACGCCGCCGGAGCCCTCACCGAACTGCTCGACACCGGGGCGAAGAACCTCAAGGGCAACGGCGCCGCCATCGGCACCTCCATCGACCGCTTCGGCAAGGCGGCCAAGACCCTCGACGGCAGCAGCGACGACCTCTTCGCGAGCCTCGGCCGGCTCCAGAGCTTCACCACCATGCTCAAGGAGAAGGACACCGAGGTCCGCACCGCCCAGGAACGCCTCGACGAGGTCGTCGGCCACTTCGCCGAGAACAAGGACGACCTCGCCGGCGCCCTCAAGGAACTCGGCAGGGCCCTCGCCCAGGTGAAGACCTTCATCAAGGACAACCGCGGCGAACTCAAGAAGAACGTCGACCGGCTCGTCCCCCTCACCCAGACCCTCGTCGACCAGCGCGCCTCCCTCGCCGAGGCCCTCGACGTCGCCCCGCTCGCCGCCGGCAACCTCGTCAACGCCTACGACGAGACCACCCGCACCGTCCACGGCCGCGCCAACCTCAACGAGATCAGCATGGGCGGACCGCTGCTCCCGCTGCCCGTCGCCGGAGGCTCCGCGACCGGCTCCACGCCCACCACCCCCGCAGAGGAGGACCGGTGAGACGCCCCCGCCTGCCCTCGGCCAGGGCCGCCGGCGCCGCGGCCGCCGGCGCGGTCGCGCTCGGCCTCGGCCTGGCCCTCGCCGTCGGCGCGCTCCCCGTGCCGTCCGTACGCTTCGACGGCATCCAGGACCTGCCGCTGCCCGGCGGCGCCGACCTCGGCGACCACCCCTACACGGTCACCGCCGAGATCGCCGACGTCCTCAGCCTGGTGCCGCAGTCCGCGGTCAAGGTCAACGACGTCGCCGTCGGCCGCGTCACCGCCATCGAACTGGACCCCGGCACGTGGACCGCCCGCGTCACCCTGAAGATCAACGGAGACGTCCGGCTGCCCGCCGACGCCGGCGCCCGCGTCGAGCAGTCCAGCCTCCTCGGTGAGAAGTACGTCCAGCTGGTCGCCCCGGCCGCGGCCGCGCCACGCGGCGGGGTGCGCCCGGCCGCCGCCCGTCGGGACACCGGCGCCCGGCTCACCGACGGCAGCGTCATCCCGCTCGCCCGCACCAGCCGCAACACCGAGGTCGAGGAGGTGTTCGGCGCCCTCTCCCTCCTGCTCAACGGCGGCGGCGTCAACCAGCTCAAGACCATCACCCGCGAACTGAACGCGGCGCTCGGCGGACGCGAACCCCAGGTCCGGTCGATGCTGGAGCGGGTCGACACCCTGGTCACCACCCTCGACGCGCACCGCGGCGACATCACCCGCGCCCTCGACGGCCTCAACCGGCTCTCCACCACCCTCGCCGGCCGCAAGAAGGACGTGGACACGATCCTCACCGACCTCTCGCCCGGCCTGAAGGCCCTGGAGAACCAGCGGGGTTCCCTCATCACCATGCTCCGCGCCCTGGACACCCTCTCCGGAGTCGCCGTCTCCACCGTCGAGGCGAGCAAGAAGGACATGATCGCCGACCTCAAGGCCCTCGCCCCCACCCTGACGGCCCTCGCAGACGCGGGCGCCGACCTCCCGGACTCGCTCCAGGTCCTGCTCACGTACCCCTTCACCGACGAGGTCATGAAGGGCATCAAGGGCGACTACCTCAACACCTACCTCCACCTCGCCGCCGCCCCCGGCACCGAGGTGATCCCGCCCCTCGTCCCGAAGACCGACCCCACGCCCACCCCGACCCCCGCCCCCAGCGACCCCCTGCCCCTGCCGGCCCTCACACCGAACCGAGCGGACGAACCGAAGCGACCGACCACGTCGAGCGAACCGAAGGACGGAGGCGAACGCCGGTGATCACCCGTGCCGTACGGCTGAAGAACCTCGCCTTCCTCGTCATCGCCGTCACCGTCCTCGCCTTCGTCGGCGTCCGCTACGCCGATCTCGGCCGGTACGCCGGAGTCGCCGACCACTACACCGTCCGGGTCCATCTCGCCCGCACCGGCGGACTGTTCACCCACTCCGACGTCACCTACCGGGGCGTCTCCGTGGGCCGCGTCGGCGCCCTCGACCTCACCGCCGACGGCGTCGTCGCCGAACTCCGCATCAAGAAGTCCGCGCCCAGGATCCCCGCCGACGCGCAGGCCGTCGTCGCCGGGCTCTCCGCCGTCGGCGAGCAGTACATCGACCTGCGCCCCGAGAGCGACGGCGGCCCCTTCCTCGCCGACGGCGCCCGCATCGAACAGTCCGACACCCAGGTGCCCGCCCCCGTCACCGACGTCCTCGGCAGCATGAACGCGCTCACCCGCTCCGTCCCCCTGGACTCGCTGCGCACGGTCGTCGACGAACTCGGCAAGGCCTTCGAGGGCCACGGCGACGACCTCCAGGTCCTCCTCGACAGCGGCAGCGCCTTCGTCCAGGCCGCCGACCGCTCCCTCCCCGCCACCACCCGCCTCATCCGGGACGGCGAGGTCGTCCTGCGCACCCAGGCCGAAGAGAGCCGCGCCATCCGGGACTTCGCCGGCGGGGCCCGCGAACTCGCCGCCACCCTCAAGGGCTCCGACGCCGACCTGCGCCGGCTCCTCACCGTCACCCCCGAGGCGGCGGGCCAGGTCAGCGGCCTCCTCGACGACCTCGACCCGAGCCTGAGCGTCGTCCTCGCCAACCTCCTCACCACCTCCGAACTCGCCCTCACCCGGCAGCGCGGCATCGAGGAGCTCCTCGTGACGTACCCGGCGGCCGTCTCGGCCGGCGCCACCGCCGTCGACGGCGGCCGCCTGAACATCGGCCTCGCCGTCACCTTCTTCAAGCCACTGCCCTGCACCTCCGGCTACGGCGGCACGCGCTACCGCAACGGCCTGGACCTCGGCACCGCGCCGGCCCTCAACACCGGCGCCGCCTGCACCGCCCCCGCCGCCACCGGGACCAACGTCCGCGGCTCCGCCCACGCGCCCAAGGGCGACGCCGCCCCCGCCCCGGCACGCGTCCCCGGCTCCCTCGCCCAGCGCCCCGACCGCGCCGCGGGCGGCGAGCGGCCGCTGCCCGGCGCCCTGGCCCTCCCGGGCCAGGCCGACGGCCCGACCGACCTGGCCGGACTCCTCGGCGTCCCCGGGAGCGCCCGATGAGGCGGGGCCGGCTCCTCGCCGCCGGCGCGCTCACCGTCGCCCTGGGCTTCTGCGCCACCGGCGCCTGGACCTACACCCAGGCCCGCACCGACCAGGAGCTCGCCTTCGGCCGCGAACGGGACGCCGCCCTCGCCGAGGGCCGGCAGCGCCTCACCGTCCTCCACACCCTCGACGCCTCCACCCGCGAGCACGCCGCGGCGGGCATCGAGGCCTGGCGCGACGCCTCCACCGGCCCCCTCCGCGCCGAACTCGCCCGCACCGAGCCCGCGGCGGGCCCCTCGGCCCGCGCCACCGTCACCGAGGCCGCCCTCACCGCACTCGACACCCGCGCCGGCACGGCGAAGCTCATCGCGACCGTACGGGTCGACGTCACGCCCCGAGGGGGTGCGGCCACCAGCGACCGCAAACGCCTGGAGGCCGTCCTGACCCGCACCGGCGAGTCCACCTGGCGGGTGTCGGCGCTCAGCGCCGTCCCCGTCGCCGGAACCGAGGAGGCCACCCCCGAATGACCGCGACACGGACGGCCCCGGAGACGGAACCCGCCACCACCGAGGAGACCGGGCCCGAGCCCCGCGCCTCCCGGTGGCGCACGGCCGCCCTGGCCACCGCGCTGACCGCGCTCCTCCTCGGCGGCAGCGCCTTCTTCTACGCCGCCCACCAGCTCCGGACCACCCCCTCGGCCCGGAACCAGGCCCTCACCGACACCGCCGCCACCGCCCGCGTCGGCGGCGACGTCGGCGAGGGGCTCGCCCGGATCTTCTCCTACACGCCGACCAGTTCGGACGCCGCCGAACGCAGCGCCGGCACCGTCCTCGCCGGCCGTGCCGCCCGGCAGTACACCGAGCTCTTCGCCCAGGTCCGCGAGACCCTCGTCGCGCAGCGCGTCACCCTCTCCACCCAGGCCGTCCGCACCGGCGTGATCGAACTCGACGGGGACGGCGCCCGCCTCCTCGTCTTCCTCGACCAGGTCTCCCGGCGGGACGAGGGCGCCCCCACCACCGCGGCCGCCCAGCTCACCGTCACCGCCCGGTTCCAGGACGACCGCTGGGTCATCACCGACCTCAGGACCCGCTGACGATGAGCGGGAGACGGGAGCACCCCATGACACGCGCCGTCCGCCCCCGGGCCGGCGCCCGGCCCGTCCTGGCCGCGGCCCTCGGCCTGACCCTCGTCGCGGGCGGCTTCGCGGCCTGGACCGGCCAGGCCTGGTACGCCGCCGCCCACGACGACTCCGCCGCGTACGCCGCCGAACGCGACCGGGCGCTCGCCGCGGGGGAGCAGGCCGTGCAGAACCTCAACACGCTCGACCACCGGCAGACCGACCGAGGTCTCGACCTCTGGGAGTCGTCCACGACCGGCGAACTGCACCGGCAACTCGTCGACGGACGCGAGGAGTTCGAAGGGCAGGTGAAGGCGGCGAAGACGGTGACGACGGCCCGGGTGCTCGCCGGCGCGGTCACGGAGCTCGACGACCGCGCCGGACGCGCCCGGCTGCTCGTCGCCCTGCGCGTCACCGTCACCACGCCGGACCGCAAGAGCACCGACAAGGACAGCCGCATGCTCGGCGAACTCACCCGCACCGACGGGCAGTGGAAGCTCAGCGGTCTGGGGCAGGCCCCCGTCGGCGGCACCGCGACCGGCTGACCGGGACAGGGCCCGGGCCGCACCGCGAGAGCCGCCAGCACCCGAAAGGAACCACACCATGCCGACGCCCCGCCACCACCTCAACCGCGAGCGCCGCCGCCAGGCCCGCGCCGACCAGTCGGCCCCGGGCCCCGAGGGCCCCGTGGGCCTCCTGACCGAGCCCGCGCCGGCGACGCGACGGCGAACGGCGGCGAAGCCCGTACGAGAAGACCGCGAGCAGAAGGAAGAAGGGAAGGCGAAGGAGAAGGAGGCGGCGGCGCGTGCGCGGCACCGCACCCCCCTCCTCCTCGTCCTCTGCGCCCTCACGCTCCTGCTCGGCGGCTTCGCGGGGTGGGCGCACGGCAGGGCCGGCGAGCTGCGCGACGACCCGGCGCGGGCCAACACGGCCCTCACCGACCCGGCGCGGACCAGCGAGATCAAGGGCCGGACGGCCGAGGCCGTCGCCGCCCTCTTCTCCTACGACCACACCGACGCGGCCGCCTTCGACCGCGCCGCGAAGACCTTCCTCACCGGCAAGGCCGTCGAGCAGCACCGGACCCTGTTCGCCGGGGTGCTCGCGCAGGCCGCCGAACAGAAGTCGGTCATCACCACGACCGTCACCGACAGCGCGGTCGAGCGGATCGACGGCGACCGCGCCCGCGTCCTCGTCTACGCCGACCAGAGCAGCGTCAGCACGGCCGGAACCGCGCGGAAGAAGGACCGGGACCAGGGCGCCTACGCGGGCGCCATGCTCGCGGTCGACATCGTCCTGCGCGACGGGAGCTGGCTGGTCGAGGGCATCGACACCTTCGGCCGCTGAGCGGGCCCGACCGGGCGGCTCAGCCCTCCCGGGTCGCGACGAGCACGGTCGCGTACCGCTCCTCGCAGACCTCGAACCGGGGCGTCAGGCCGTGCGCGGCGACGGCCTCGGCCGCCGCCCCGGTCTGCCGCTCGCTCGTCTCGACGAAGAGCCGCCCGCCCGGCGCCAGCCACTCCGGCGCCCCGGCGGCCACCCGGCGCAGCACGTCGAGCCCGTCGGCGCCGCCGTCGAGCGCGACGAGCGGCTCGTGCTCGCGCGCCTCGGGCGGCAGCAGCCCGACCTCCTCGGTCGGTACGTACGGCACGTTGGCCACCAGGATCTCCACCCGGCCGCGCAGTTCGTCCGGCAGCGGCGCGAAGAGGTCGCCCTCGTGGACCCGGCCGCCGCGCGGCTCGACGTTCCGGCGGGCGCAGCGGACGGCGGCGGGCTCGATGTCCGCGGCGTGCACCCGGGCGCCCGGGACGGCCGAGAGCAGCACCGCGCCGGCGGCGCCGGAGCCGCAGCACAGGTCGACGCAGAGCGCGCCGGGCGCGGCGAGCGCGACGGCCCGCTCGACGAGGAACTCGGTGCGCCGCCGGGGCACGAAGACGCCGGGGTCGACGGCGATCCGGAGCCCGCCGAACCCGGCCCAGCCGACGACGTGTTCCAGGGGGAGCCCGGCGGCACGCCGCTCGACGAGCAGGTCGAGCGCGGCGGCGTCACGGGCGGCTTCGATGAGGAGTTCCGCCTCCTCCTCGGCGAAGACGCACCCCGCGGCGCGGAGCCGGGCGACGGTGGCGGAGCGGAGGGGGACGATGGGGTCGAGCGACATGGGGACCTTCCGGGAAGCCGTGCGGAGGCTCCCGCGGCCGCTACGACCGAGCCGGTGGTACGGCCGCCGAGGGGGAGCTTCCTGCCTGTGCGGTGCGGATCGAACCCACCTCCTCCGGTTGCCGTGTGCAGAGCCCGATGATCGTACCCCAGGGGCCGCGCAGGACGGTCGCCCGGCGCGGCCCCCGGGGGCGGTCTCAGACGAGGAGCGCCTCGATGGCCGCGACGACCTCGGGGGCCTCCGGCTCGGTGCGGGGACGGAAGCGGGTCACGGTGCCGTCGGCGGAGACGAGGAACTTCTCGAAGTTCCACTGCACGTCACCGGCCTCGCCCTCGGCGTCGGCGACCTTCGTCAGCTCGGCGAACAGCGGGTGCCGGCCGTCGCCGTTCACCTCGGTCTTCTCCAGGAGCGGGAAGGTCACGCCGTACGTCGTCGAGCAGAAGGACCGGATCTCCTCGGCCGAGCCCGGCTCCTGCCCGAGGAACTGGTTGCAGGGCACGCCGACGACGGTGAGGCCGCGCTCGCCGTACGTCTTCTGCAACCGCTCCAGGCCCTCGTACTGCGGGGTGAGACCGCACTTGGACGCCACGTTCACGACCAGCACGGCCTTGTCCCGGTAGTCGGCAAGGGAGACCGGTTCGCCGGCCAGGTTCTTCAGCGGGATGTCGTACAGACTCATGGGGGAGCTCCTCGTCGAGACTAGGGTGAGATGACAACATGAGTGAAGAACCGCTGGCAATCGCGGTCGATTCCGCCGAGGGCGCGTCGCGGCGCACGGTCCGCTGCCGCCTCTGCGGCCGCCCCCTGACCGGCGCCGGCTCCCGCCGCACCGGCCTCGGCCCCACCTGCGACGCCAAGCTCCACCCGCCGGCCCCCGACATCCGCACCCGCCGCCACGAGGTCGAGCAGGACCCGCTCCCGGGCCTGGACCGCTAGCCGGCCCCGGCGACCAGCTCCGCGTACGCCGGCCACCGCTCCTCCTCCCCGAGCGCCAGCAGCGCGACCTTCCGGGCGAGCAGCGGATCGGGGTGGCCGGCGAGCCGGGCGGGGGCGTGCTCGACGAGCCAGGCCTGGAGCTCGGGCAGGAGGACGCCGTCCAGGTCCGCGTACCAGGGCAGGACGGACGAGTCGTCGTTGAGCAGGTCGTCGATCCGGTACGCCACCCAGTCGCCCAGGTGCCGGTCCGCCGTCCCGCCCCGGGGCGCGGCGGCCCAGACGTCGTGCACGGGCGCGAGCGACCGGTGGATCTCCACGCACAGCTCCCACACCGCCCCCGCCCCGTACGCGGGCTCGGGGTCGGCGAGCGTCTCCCGCCACCACACGTCGAGGAAGCCGGCGATCGCCCCGGCCTGCTCGGCGGGCCACTCCTGCCACCGCACCCGGCCGAGGCCCGCGGGGGCGTACCCCATGCCGGAGAACCGGCCGTCGGCGACGCAGGCGAGGAACTCCGGCAGCACCCGCCGCAGCAGCGCCGGGTGGTCGTCGAAGTGGTCGGGCGTCTTGTGGAAGAACAGGCGTGCCAGGTCGTCGCCGAGCGGCGCCCGGGGTATCGCGAGGAGCGCCAGCTCCTCCGCCCCGTAGCAGTGGAGGCACCCCTCGGCGGGAGCGGTCATGCCGCCGAAGACGGCGTCGACGCGGCGGAGGGCGGCGGTCAGTGCGGGAGAGGCCACGGCGTGGTCCTGTCGGGACTCCGTCCGGGCCGGGCCCGGCGAAGATCGCGACGATACCAGCCCGCAAAAGCGGTGGGCAGGGATTTCACGGCCCGTCAGGGTGGGCGGCGATGAGACCGAAACCCGAGCATCCGGAGCACTGAAGATGTCCACCCTGCGCGTCACCGCCGAAGTCCTCACCGTCCACCCCCATCCCAACGCCGACGCCCTCGAACTGGCCCAGGTCGGCCTCTACCGCGCCGTCGTCGCCAAGGGCGCCTACCGGACCGGCGACACCGCCGTCTACATCCCGGAGCAGGCCGTGCTGCCCGCCGCGCTCGTCGACGAGCTGGGGCTGACCGGGCGGCTCGCCGGAAGGACCTCGGACCGGGTGAAGGCGGTACGGCTGCGCGGGGAGCTGTCGCAGGGGATCGTCTGCCGGCCGGGCGCGCTCGCCGGGATCGACCTGGACCGGGCCGCCGCCGACGGCACCGACTTCGCGGAGGCGCTCGGGATCACCAAGTGGGTGCCGCCGGTACCGCCCACCATGAGCGGGGACGTGGAGGCGGCGCCCGAGCTGCTGCCGTGGGTCGACATCGAGAACCTGCACCGCTATCCCGGCATCTTCGAGCCCGGCGAGCCGGTCGTCCTCACCGAGAAGATCCACGGCACGGCCTGCCTGCTGACGCACGTCGCGGGGGAGGGCCGGACGTACGTGTCCTCCAAGGGCTTCGGCGCCAAGGGGCTCGCCCTCCGGGAGGACCCGCGCAACCTGTACTGGCGGGCCGTCCACGCGCACGGCCTGCCCGCCGTCGCCGAGCGGCTCGCCGCCCGCCTCGGGGCGGCCCGGGTCGGCTTCTTCGGGGAGGTGTACGGCTCCGGCGTCCAGGACCTGGCCTACGGCGCCGACGCCCGCCGCGAGGCGATCGGCTACGCCCTGTTCGACGTCTCCGCCGAGATCGACGGCCGGGTCCGCTGGTTCGACCCGGCCGAGGTCCTGGAACCGGGCGAGGTCCCCCTCGTACCGCGCCTGTACGAGGGCCCCTACGACCCGGACACCGTCCTCGCCCACGCGAGCGGCACCGAGACCGTCTCCGGGCGCGCCGCCCACCTCCGGGAGGGCGTCGTCGTCCGGCCGGCCGTCGAGCGGTACAGCCCGGTCACGGGCGGCCGGGCCGTCGCCAAGGCGGTCAGCCCGGCCTACCTGACCCGCAAGGGCGGCACCGAGTACGAGTGACCGGTCAGCCCAGGGAGCGGAACAGGCCCTCCTGGACCACCGAGACGAGCATCCGGCCCTCCCGGTCGTAGATCCGGCCCCGGGCCAGCCCCCGGCCGCCGGTCGCGACCGGGGACTCCTGCTCGTACAGGAACCACTCGTCGGCCCGGAACGGGCGGTGGAACCACATCGCGTGGTCCAGGGACGCCATGTCGAAGCCGCGCGGGCCCCAGAGCGGTTCGACCGGGATCCGTACGGCGTCGAGCAAGGTCATGTCGGAGGCGTACGTCACCGCGCAGGTGTGCACCAGCGGGTCGTCGCCCAGCGGGCCGACGGCCCGCATCCACACGGCGCTGCGCGGATCCGCGCCCTTGACCTCGTCCTTCGTCCAGCGCAGCCGGTCGACGTACCGGATGTCGAAGGGCTGGCGGCGGGCCATCCGCTCCAGCGCCTCCGGCAGCGCCCCGAGGTGATCGCGGATCTCGTCCGGCAGCTTCGGCAGGCTCTCCGGGTCCACCAGGTGTCGGGGCGGCAGCTGGTGCTCGAAGCCCGCCTCCTCCGGCAGGTGGAAGGAGGCCGTCAGGTTGAAGATCGTCCGCCCCTCCTGGACCGCCGTGACGCGCCGGGTGGTGAACGACCGGCCGTCCCTGACCCGCTCCACCTGGTAGACGATCGGCACGCCCGGGCGGCCCGGCCGCAGGAAGTAGGCGTGCAGCGAGTGCACCGGCCGGTCCGCGTCCACGGTCCGCCCGGCCGCCACCAGGGCCTGCCCGGCGACCTGCCCGCCGAAGACCCGCTGCAGCGACTCCTGCGGGCTGCGGCCGCGGAAGATGTTCACCTCGATCTGCTCCAGGTCGAGCAGGTCCACGAGCCTCTCGGCGGGATTGGTCACCACAGAACTCCTCTACAACTGTCCGACCGACGTCACGCGGACGACCGCCCGGCCCTCCTCGTCGGAGGCCGCCAGGTCCACCTCCGCGCTGATGCCCCAGTCATGGTCGCCGTTGGGGTCGGCGAAGGTCTGCCGGACGCGCCACAGACCGTGCGCCGCGTCCTCCTCGATGGCGAGCAGCTTCGGGCCGCGCGCGTCCGGGCCGGTGCCCAGGTCGTCGTACTCGTCCCAGTACGCGTCCATCGCCTCGCCCCAGGCGTCCGCGTCCCAGCCGGAGTCGGCGTCCATCTCGCCCAGCTCGCCGACCTTGTCGAGCGCCGCCAGCTCCACCCGCCGGAACATCGCGTTGCGCACCAGGACGCGGAAGGCGCGGGCGTTCGCCGTGACCGGCTTGACCTGGTCGGCCTTCTCCTGCGCCTCCTCGGCGGTCTGGACCTCCGGGTTGGCGAGCTGTTCCCACTCGTCGAGCAGCGAGGAGTCCACCTGGCGCACCATCTCGCCCAGCCAGGCGATCAGGTCCTCCAGGTCGTCCGTCTTCAGGTCGTCCGGGATGGTGTGGTCGAGCGCCTTGTACGCGCTCGCCAGGTAGCGCAGCACGATGCCCTCGGTGCGCGCCAGCTCGTAGTGGGAGGTGAACTCCGTGAAGGTCATGGCCCGTTCGTACATGTCACGGATGACGGACTTCGGGGACACCGGGTGGTCGCCGACCCACGGGTGCGACGTCCGGTAGACGTTGTACGCGTGCCAGAGCAGCTCCTCCAGCGGCTTCGGGTACGAGATCTCCTGGAGCCGCTCCATCCGCTCCTCGTACTCGACGCCGTCCGCCTTCATCTGTCCGACGGCCTCGCCGCGCGCCTTGTTCTGCATGGCGGCGAGGATCTGGCGCGGGTCGTCGAGCGTCGACTCGACGACCGAGACCATGTCGAGCGCGTACGAGGGGGACTCCGGGTCGAGCAGGTCGAAGGCGGCGAGCGCGAAGGTCGACAGCGGCTGGTTCAGCGCGAAGTCCTGCTGGAGGTCGACCGTGAGCCGGATGTGGCGGCCCTCGGCGTCCGGGGTGTCCAGCTGCTCCACCACTCCGCCGTCGAGCAGCGAGCGGTAGATCGCGATGGCCCGGCGGATGTGCCGCAGCTGGTTGCGGCGCGGCTCGTGGTTGTCCTCCAGGAGCCTCCGCATCGCCTCGAAGGCGTTCCCCGGGCGGGCGATCACCGACAGCAGCATGGTGTGGGTGACCTTGAAGCGGGAGGTCAGCGGTTCGGGCTCGGCGGCGATCAGCTTCTCGAAGGTGGTGTCGCTCCAGGCGACGAAGCCCTCGGGGGCCTTCTTGCGGACCACCTTGCGGCGCTTCTTCGGGTCGTCGCCCGCCTTCGCCAGCGCCTTCTCGTTCTCGATGACGTGCTCGGGGGCCTGCGCCACCACGAAGCCGGCGGTGTCGAAGCCGGCCCGGCCGGCCCGGCCCGCGATCTGGTGGAACTCGCGGGCCCGCAGGGTGCGCACGCGGTTGCCGTCGTACTTGGTGAGGGCGGTGAAGAGCACCGTGCGGATCGGCACGTTCACGCCGACGCCGAGGGTGTCCGTCCCGCAGATCACCTTGAGCAGGCCGGCCTGCGCCAGCTTCTCCACGAGCCGCCGGTACTTCGGCAGCATGCCGGCGTGGTGCACGCCGATGCCGTGGCGGACGTACCGCGAGAGGTTCTGGCCGAACTTGGTGGTGAAGCGGAAGTTGCCGATCAGCTCGGCGATCCTGTCCTTCTCCTCACGGGTGCACATGTTGATGCTCATCAGCGACTGCGCCCGCTCGACGGCCTGCGCCTGCGTGAAGTGCACGATGTAGACGGGCGCCTGCTTGGTCTCCAGGAGCTCGGTCAGCGTGTCCGTGATGGGCGTGAGCCGGTACTCGTACGAGAGCGGCACCGGCCGGGTCGCCGAGCGGACCACCGAGGTGGGCCGGCCCGTGCGCCGGGTCAGGTCCTTCTCGAACATCGACACGTCGCCGAGCGTCGCCGACATCAGGACGAACTGCGCCTGGGGGAGTTCGAGCAGCGGGATCTGCCAGGCCCACCCCCGGTCCGCCTCGGCGTAGAAGTGGAACTCGTCCATGACGACCTGGCCGATGTCGGCGTCCTTGCCGTCGCGCAGCGCGATCGAGGCCAGCACCTCGGCCGTGCAGCAGATGACGGGCGCGTCGGCGTTCACGGACGCGTCGCCGGTCAGCATGCCGACGTTCTCGGTGCCGAAGATCTTGCACAGGTCGAAGAACTTCTCCGACACCAGCGCCTTGATCGGCGCCGTGTAGAAGGTGACCTGGTCGTTGGCGAGCGCGGTGAAGTGCGCGCCCGCCGCCACCAGCGACTTCCCGGACCCGGTGGGGGTCGACAGGATGACGTTGGCCCCCGACACCACCTCGATCAGCGCCTCCTCCTGCGCCGGGTAGAGCGAGATGCCGCGCTCCTCGGCCCAGGCGGAGAAGGCCTCGAAGAGGGCGTCGGGGTCGGCGGTCGGCGGCAGCTGATCGATAAGGGTCACCCTCCCATCTTGCCTGCATTCCGCTCGGATGAGGGAACCGGCCGCCGGACGTGAAGATCACGCCCGATAGGCTGGTCCGTCGACCGGTCGTCAATTCGGCGCCGGCAGGGGAGAAACGGGGCGACACCGACCATGATGGGACCGGCGCACTCGCTGTCCGGCGCGGCGGCCTGGCTGGGCGTCGGAGCCGCCGCGGCCGCCTTCGACCACCCGATGCCCTGGCCGGTGCTGCTCGTCGGCGCGCTGCTGTGCGCGGGCGCGGCCCTCGCCCCCGACCTGGACCACAAGTCGGCGACCATCTCGCGCGCCTTCGGCCCCGTCTCCCGGGGCCTGTGCGAGATCGTCGACAAGCTGTCGTACGCCGTCTACAAGGCGACCCGCAGCCCCCGGGACCCGCGCCGCTCCGGCGGCCACCGCACCCTCACCCACACCTGGGTGTGGGCGGTCCTCATCGGCGGCGGCTGCTCGGTCGCGGCCGTCACCGGCGGTCGCTGGGCGGTCCTCGCGATCCTCTTCGTCCACCTCGTGCTCGCGGTCGAGGGCCTGCTGTGGCGGGCCGCCCGGATGTCCAGCGACATCCTGGTGTGGCTGCTCGGCGCGACCAGCGCCTGGATCCTCGCGGGCGTCCTCGACCAGCCGGGCAACGGCTCCGACTGGCTCTTCACCGGCGCCGGGCAGGAATACCTGTGGCTGGGCCTGCCGATCGTCCTCGGCGCCCTCGTCCACGACGTCGGCGACGCGCTCACCGTATCCGGCTGCCCGATCCTGTGGCCGATCCCCATCGGCCGCAAGCGCTGGTACCCCATCGGCCCCCCGAAGGGCATGCGCTTCCGCGCCGGCAGCTGGGTCGAGCTGAAGGTCCTCATGCCGGCCTTCATGGTCCTCGGCGGGATCGGCGGAGCCTCGGCCCTCGGATTCCTGTAGGGGTCTCGTGCCCCTGCCCGGGGGATAGCACGGTGTTATGGACGAACGGGATTACCCCGGGATCCGACGCGTGACGACGCTGGTTCCACCCACTCCCCCCACAGGCGGCGCCTCCGCGCGCCGTCGGAGACGAGGAACCTTGCGTACGCACCGCATATGGGCGTCCGCCGCTGCCGCGGCGCTCTCCGTGCTCGCCCTCTTCGCGCCCTCCGCCACCGCGGCGGAGCAGGCCCCCGCCCGCGCCGACGCCGCGGCCGTCCAGCCGATCATCGGCGGCGGCTACGCCCAGAGCGGCCCCTGGGCGGCCAGGCTCTTCTCCAACGGCCGGGAGACCTGTTCCGCGACGATCATCGCTCCCACCTGGATCCTGACGGCCAAGCACTGCGTCACCGGTGGCGGGCTGTCCTTCCGGATCGGCAGTCTGGACCAGCACAGCGGCGGGACCGTCGCCAACGGGGTCCAGACCTACACCCACAGCTCCGACCTCGCCCTGGTCCGCCTGGACCGCTCGGTGACGGCGTCCTACGCCCGGCTCGGCCAGCCCGGATCCGTGAGCGTCGGGCAGACCGTTCAGGTCTACGGCTGGGGAGCCACCTCCCAGTGCGGCTCCGAGGCCACCTGCCAGTCCCGCTACCTCAAGGTCGCCAACGTGACGGTGACCGGAGGCTGCCGTGACGCGTACAACGGCTCGGCCATCTGCGCCCGCCGCGGCGACGGCATCACCGCCGGCGGAGACTCCGGCGGCCCGATGATGGCGAACGGCGTCCAGGTCGGGGTCGCCTCCACCAGCGACCGCCAGACCACGACCGCGTACACCAACGTCACGGCCTACCGGTCCTGGATCCAGTCGATCGCGGGCGTCTGACCGCCGCCCGGCCGGGCCGTCCGCCGGCGGCCCGGCCCGGCCCGGGCCGCCGGCGGACGGCCGGTCAGCCGGTCAGCCGTGCCAGGACCGCCACAGCGCCGCGTACGCGCCGTCCGCCGCCACCAGGTCGTGGTGGTTGCCCAGCTCGCTGATCCGGCCGTCCTCGACCACCGCGATCAGGTCGGCGTCGTGCGCGGTGTGCAGGCGGTGGGCGATCGCCACCACCGTCCGCCCGTCCAGGACCTGCCCCAGCGAACGCTCCAGATGACGGGCCGCGCGCGGGTCGAGCAGCGAGGTCGCCTCGTCCAGGACCAGCGTGTGCGGATCGGCCAGCACCAGCCGGGCCAGCGCGACCTGCTGGGCCTGCGCCGGGGTCAGCGCCCGGCCGCCCGAACCGACCTCGGTGTCCAGGCCCGCGTCGAGCGCCCGCGCCCAGCCCTCCGCGTCCACCGCCGCCAGGGCCGACCACAGCTCGGGGTCCCCGGCCTCCGGGCGGGCGAGCAGCAGATTGTCGCGGAGCGTGCCCACGAAGACGTGGTGCTCCTGATTGACCAGCGCCACGTGCTCGCGGACCCGCTCGGCCGGCATCCGGGCCAGCTCGGCCCCACCGAGCGTCACCTCGCCGGCGCGCGGGCCGTAGATGCCCGCGAGGAGCCGGCCCAGCGTCGACTTGCCCGCCCCCGACGGGCCGACCAGCGCGAGCCGGGTGCCCGGCGCCACCGTCAGGGACACCCCGTGCAGCACGTCCACGCCCTCCCGGTACCCGAAGCGCACATCGGCCGCCTCGACCGACCGCCCCTCGGGCCGCACCGACGCGTCCCCGGGTTCCGGCTCGATGTCCCGCACACCCACGAGGCGGGCCAGCGACACCTGAGCCACCTGCAGCTCGTCGTACCAGCGCAGCACGATCCCGATCGGGTCCACCAGCATCTGGGCGAGGAGCGCGCCCGTCGTCAGCTGCCCGACGTCCATCCAGCCCCGGAAGACGCAGAAGCCGCCGATGGCGAGGACCCCGCACAGCACCAGCGTGTGCGTCAGGTTGACCACCGGGAACAGCACCGCCCGCAGGTAGAGCGTGTACCGCTCCCACCGGGTCCACTCCCGGACCCGCCGGTCCGAGAGCGCCACCCGGCGCGCCCCGAGGCGGTGCGCCTCGACCGTGCGGCCCGCGTCGACCGTCTCGGCCAGCGCGGCCGCCACCGCCGCGTACCCAGCCGCCTCCGAACGGTAGGCGGACGGCGCCCGCCTGAAGTACCAGCGGCAGCCGGCGATCAGCAGCGGCGCGGCGATCACCACCGCCAACGCGAGCGGCGGCGCGGTGAACGCGAGCCCGCCGACCAGCAGCCCCGCCCACACCACGCCGACGACGAGCTGCGGCACGGCCTCGCGCATCGCGTTGGCCAGCCGGTCCACATCGGTGGTGATCCGGGAGAGCAGATCGCCGGTGCCCGCCCGCTCCAGGACCCCCGGCGGCAGCCCGACCGCGCGGACCAGGAAGTCCTCCCGGAGGTCGGCGAGCATCTCCTCGCCGAGCATCGCCCCGCGCAGCCGGACCAGGCGCACGAAGAACGCCTGCACGGCGAGCGCGACGGCGAACAGCGCGACCGCGGGCCCCAGATGGAGCTCCCGCGCGCCCTCGGCGAGCCGGTCCACCACCTGGCCGAGCACGTACGGCCCCACCATGGAGGCGGTCACGGCCACCGTGTTCACGCCGACGAGCACCGCGAACGCCGTGCGGTGCCGGCGCAGCAGCTCGCGGACGTAGGCCCGCACGGTCGCCCCGGCGGCGACGGGCAGGGTGGTGGCGGTCGTCGGGGCCGCCGGGTCGTACGCGGGCGGCGCCAGGCCGATCATGCCGTCTCCCCTTTCCGTGCTTCGTGTCCGGCCGCGGTGGTCGCGGCGAGTTCGGAATCGGTGCCGTCGGCCGTTCCGTCGGTCGATCCGTCCGCCGATCCGTCGCCCGTCTCCCGGGTGACGACCGCCCGGTAGCGCGGATCGCCGGTGAGCAGTTCGCGGTGGGTGCCGTGGGCGACGGCCCGGCCCCCGTGGACCAGGACCACCCGGTCCGCCAGGTCCAGGAGCAGCGGCGAGGAGGCCAGCACCACGGTGGTGCGGCCCGCGCGCAGCTTGCGCACGCCCGCCGCGACCCGCGCCTCGGTGTGCGAGTCGACCGCCGAGGTCGGCTCGTCGAGGACGAGCACCTCCGGGTCCGTCACCAGCGAGCGGGCCAGCGCGAGACGCTGCCGCTGGCCGCCGGAGAGCGAGCGGCCCCGCTCGGTGATCCGGGTCCGCATCGGGTCGCCGTCGGTGTCCACCGACGCCTGCGCGAGTGCGTCGAGGACGTCCCCGCACTGGGCCGCGGCGAGCGCCTCCTCCGGCCGGACCGCGTCGGACGACGGCACGTCGAGCAGCTCGTGGAGGGTGCCGGACAGCAGGACCGGCTCCTTGTCCTGGACCAGGACGGCCGTCCTGGCCGCGTCCAGCGACAGCTCGTCGAGCGGCACCCCGCCGAGACGCACCGAGACGTGGTCGTCGCCCGGTTCGGCTGGATGCCCGCCGAGCCGCTCGGCGAGCCGGCCGGCCGCGTCCGGGTCCCCGCACACCACGGCGGTGAACTGCCCGGCGGGCGCGATGACCCCGCTCACCGGGTCGTACAGGTCGCCGGCCGCCCGCCGGCCCCGGGAGCCCCCGGCCGGTCCGGTCGTCCGGCTGAGGGCGAGCACCCGCGCGGCGCGCTTCGCGGAGGGCCGGGAGAAGGCGTACGCCATCGCGATCTCCTCCACGTTCCGCAGAGGATGATGGGTGAGCGCCACCGCGCCGTAGACGGTGACCAGCGCGCCGACCGTGATCCGCCCGTCGAGCGCGAGCCCCGCCCCGTACGCCACCACGGCGATCAGCAGCAGCCCCGGAAGGAGCACCTGGACGGCGGCGATCAGCGCCCACATCCGGGCGCTGCGCACGGCGGCGCGGCGGACCTCCTGCGAGGCGGCCCGGTAGCGGCCGAGGAACAGCTCCTCGCCGCCGATCCCGCGCAGCACGCGCAGCCCGGCGACGGTGTCGGCGGCGAGTTCGGTGGCCTTGCCGGCCTTCTCGCGCTGCTCGTCCGCCCGCCGGGTGGCGCGCGGCAGCAGCGGCAGTGCGGCCAGGGCGAGCGCCGGGACGCCCACCGCGACGACGACGCCGAGCGCCGGCTCGTACACGATCAGCCCGACGCAGACGGCGAGGAGGGTGAGGACGGCGGCGGCGAACCGCGAGAACGCCTCCACGAACCAGCCGATCTTCTCGACGTCGGCCGTCGACACGGAGACGACCTCTCCGGCCGCGACCCGCCGGGTCAGCAGCGAGCCGAGCTCGGCGGTCCTGCGGGCGAGGAGCTGCTGGACCCGCGCGGCGGCGGTGATCCAGTTGGTGACGGCCGTGCGGTGCAGCATGGTGTCACCCACGGCGATCCCGGCGCCGAGCGCCGCGACCGTCCCGCAGCCGGCCGCGAGCCGTCCGCCGTCGCCGTCGACGACGGCCTGCACGGCGATGCCGACACCGACCGGCAGCCCGGCGATCGACAGCTGGAGCAGCAGCCCCCACAGCAGCGACCTCACCTGCCCGCCGAGCTGCATGCGCCCCAGCCAGAGCAGGAGGCGGGTGCCCGAACGGACGTCGGGCACCCCCGGGTCGGCATACGGAAGGTCTTGGATCTGCATGGCGTCCCACGGTCTCCGGGGGTGGCTGGGGGCGGGCCGTCGGTCTGCGGCGCCGCCGGGGAAACCGTTCCAGCCTGGCCCCCTCCGCCGGAGAGGGGCAATCGATTTTCGTGCCGGTGGATCCATAGGTCCATCGGTCCATCGGCCCGGTGGTCCAGGGGCAAGGGGTCCGCGGGCCGGCGGCTCAGGCGGGCCGGGGCGAGTCCATCCCCGAGCGGGCCCGGCGCCATTCGCCGCGCGTGAAGTCGGGGATCTGCTGCGGCGCGCCGTTCGCCCGGATGGAGGCGTGGCTCAGCGGCACCGGCGCGGTCCACGTCGCCGCGTCGTACACGTCGAAGTCGGGCACGAGCCCCAGCCGCATGCACTGCATCAGCCGGAAGACCATGATGTAGTCCATGCCGCCGTGCCCGCCGGGCGGGTTGGCGTGCTCCTTCCACAGCCAGTGGTCGAACTCGTCGGCGTACGCGGAGAAGTCGGCCCACCGGTCGTCCGTGTGGTCCGGCTCGATGTAGATCCGGGCCGGGTAGTCCTCGAAGACGCCCTTCGTGCCGCCCAGGCTGTTGATCCTGCTGTACGGGTGCGGGGTGGACACGTCGTGTTCGAGCCGGATGACCCGGCCCTTGGCCGTCTGCACCATGCTGATGGTCCGGTCGGCCCCGATGTACGACTCCTTCCAGCTCGGGTCGCCGGCCGGCACGTGGGCGGCGCGGTACTCGGCGAGCCCGAGCGCCGGCGTGCCGAAGCTGCTGATGCTGACCACGCGGTCGCCCCGGTTGACGTCCATGTAGTTGGCGACCGGGCCGAAGCCGTGGTTGGGGTAGAGGTCGCCGCGCAGCCGGGTGTGCCACCGCCGCCGCCAGGGCCCCTCGTAGTACGTCGGCGAGAACATCAGGCCCCGCAGGTCGTGGTTGTACGCCCCGGCGCCGTGCAGCAGCTGCCCGAACTTCCCGGCGTGCGCCATCCGCAGGACCCGCAGCTCGTTCCGCCCGTAGCAGCAGTTCTCCAGCTGCATGCAGTGGCGCCGCGTCCGCTCGGAGAGGTCGACCAGGTCCCACAGCTCCTGCAGCTCCATGGCGACGGGACATTCGACGCCGACGTGCTTGCCGTTGAGCATCGCCGCCCGGGCCATCGGGAAGTGCAGCTCCCAGGGCGTGGCCACGTACACGAAGTCCAGGTCGGTGCGGGCGCACAGCTTCTCGTAGTCGTCCTCGCCGTTGGTGTAGACGGCGGGGGCGGGCTGCCCGGAGGCGGTGACCTTGGCGGCGGCCCGTTCGGCCTTGGCGCGCACCGGGTCGCAGACGGCGACCACCCGGACGCCCGGGACGACGAGGAAGTTGTCGATCATGCTGCTGCCGCGGTTGCCGAGGCCGATGATGCCGACCCGGACGGTGGAGCGGCCCTCGAAGGGCACGCCGGCCATGGTGGCGCCCTGGCGCTTCGGCGCCGCGGCGGCCCCGGCCGCGGCGTGGGCGGTACCGGCGGCGAAGGCACCGAGGCCGAGGCTCGCGCCGGCGGCTCCCGCCGTGGTCCTGAGGACCGACCGGCGGCTCGGGTCGTGGGGAGACTGCTCGTTCATGGAACCTCCAGAGGCTGTCCGGGCGGCTGGTTCATGAATCCCGCTCAGGACCCTGGCCCCTGTGACCTGTGGCGCGCAAGGATGCCTGTTTGGACTCCTGCGGCGGGTCGTTGGACTTTACTGTTCCGGATCTCCCGCCGATGCGCGGCACCGGACGGTCGGTAATCGAACATGGGGAGGGCCCCTCACCTGTGAGGGTGAGGGGCCCTGTTCCCGTTGACGGCCGGGTCTGACGTCCGGGTCTGACGTCCGGGCCTGACGGCCGGGTTCGACGGCCGGGACGGCTCAGGGGCGGGTCGCCTCCTCCAGGGCGAGCAGCGCCGAGCGGTAACGGCGGCCGGTGGCCCGGTCCATGCCGATCTCGCACATGCGGTTGGCCGAGAGGTGGGCGTCGAAGGGGCGGGCCGTGACCTCGGCGGCCTCCCGGGCCGTCGCCGAGGCCGTCAGCTCCGGATGGAGCATGCCCCGGTCGCCGGCGAAGGCGCAGCAGCCCGCGTCGACCGGCACGACGACCTCGTCGGCGCAGAACTCCGCGAGCTCGGTGAGCCGGTCGGCGTCCCCGAGGTGCAGCATCGAGCAGGTGGGGTGGACGACCGCCGAGCCCACCGTCCGGCGGGCCTCCAGGCGGGGGAGGAGTTCCCCGGCGGCCCACACCAGGGAGTCCACCACGGTCAGTTCCGCGTGCAGCGCGCGGTTGTCGTCGGTGAGGTACGGGACGACCTCGCGGGCGATCCCGAGGGTGCAGGAGGAGGCGTCCACCACCAGCGGGAGCCGTCCCCCGGCGGTCCAGCCCCAGGCGGCTTCGACGATCCGGTTGGCCATCACCTCGTTGCCCCGCGCGTACCCCTTGGAGTGCCAGATCGTGGCGCAGCAGGTGCCGACCACGTCGTCCGGGATCCACACGGGCTTCCCGGCCCGGGCCGAGACGGCGACGACGGCCTCGGGGAGGGAGGGGCCGGGCGTGCCGTCCGGCGGGCCGAAGACGCGGTTGACGCAGGCCGGGTAGTAGACGGCGACGGCCGCCGGCCGGTGGGTGCGGGGCAGCCGGCGGGGCGCCGCGCCGGGGATCTCCGGCAGCCACTCCGGTACGAGGTCGGGCCGGACGGCCTTGCGGGCGAGTCCGGTCACCCGCTCCAGGAGGCCGTCCCCGACCCGGTCGGCGGCACCCACCGCGAGCCGCGCGGAGGCCTCCACGGCCCGGAAGTGCCGCGCGGCGAGGGCGGCGATCCGCTCTTCGCGCGGGGAGTGCCGCTCGTGCCGGAACCCCTTCATCAGCGCGCCGGTGTCGATGCCGACCGGGCAGGCCAGCTTGCAGGTGGAGTCGCCGGCGCAGGTGTCGACGGCGTCGTGACCGTACGCCTCCAGGAGCCGGCGCTCCACGGGGGAGTCGTCGGCCTGCCGCAGCATCTCCCGGCGCAGCACGATCCGCTGCCGCGGGGTGGTCGTCAGGTCGCGGCTGGGGCAGACCGGTTCGCAGAACCCGCACTCGATGCAGGGGTCGGCGACGCGCTCCACGGACGGGATGGTCTTCAGGCCGCGCAGATGGGCCTGCGGGTCGCGGTCGAGGACGATCCGGGGGGCGAGGACCCCGTCGGGGTCGATGAGTTCCTTGGTCCGCCACATCAGCTCGGTCGCCTTCGGGCCCCACTCCAGCTCCAGGAAGGGGGCGATGTTGCGGCCGGTGGCGTGTTCGGCCTTCAGCGAGCCGTCGAACCGCTCGACGGTGAGCTTGCAGAAGTCGTCCATGAAGGAGGCGTACCGCTCGACGTCCGCGGGGTCCGCGGCGTCGAAGGCGAGCAGGAAGTGGAGGTTGCCGTGGGCGGCGTGACCGGCGACGGCGGCGTCGAAGCCGTGCCGGGCCTGCAGGTCGAGCAGCTCGGCGCAGGCCTCGGCGAGCCGTGCCGGGGGCACCGCGAAGTCCTCGGTGATCAGGGTCGTCCCCGAGGGGCGGGAGCCGCCGACGGCCGTCACGAAGGCCTTCCGGGCCTTCCAGTAGCCGCCGATGGTGCCCGCGTCCCGGGTGAAGGCGTTGGCGGCGGAGGCCACCGGGGCGATCAGGCCGAGCCCGGCCAGGACCTCGTCCGCCGCCTCCTCGTACGCGGCGAGCGCCGCCTCGTCCGGCGCCCGGAACTCCACGAGCAGCGCGGTGGTGTCCTTCGGCAGCTCCGCCCAGTCGGCGGGGACGCCGGGCACGCTCACCGAGGCCCGCAGGGTGTTGCCGTCCATCAGCTCGACGGCGAGCGCCCCGGCCTCGGTGAAGCGCGGCACGGCCGCCGCGGCGGCGGGCAGCGAGGGGAAGAAGAGCAGCGCGGTGGAGACCAAGCGGTCGAGCGGCAGGGTGTCGAAGACGACCTCGGAGAGGAAACCGAAGGTGCCCTCCGAGCCGATCATCAGGCCGCGCAGGATCTCCACGGGGGTGGCCCCGTCCAGGAAGGCGTCGAGGCGGTAGCCGTTGGTGTTCTTGATCCGGTACTTGGCGCGGATCCGGTCCGTCAGCTCCGCGTCGGCCTCGATCTCGGCCTTCAGCGCGAGCAGCCCCGCGCAGAGCCGGGGCTCGGCCCGGGCCAGCTCCTCGTCGGCGGCCGGATCGGCCGTGTCGACGACCGTGCCGCTCGGCAGCACGAAGGTGAGCGAGGCGACCGTCCGGTAGGAGTTCCGGGTGGTCCCGGCGGTCATCCCGGAGGCGTTGTTGGCGACGACCCCGCCGATCGTGCAGGCGACCGCGCTGGCCGGGTCGGGCCCGAGCACCCTGCCGTACGGCGCGAGGGCCGCGTTGGCGCGGACGACGGTGGTGCCGGGGCGGATCCGGGCGCGGGCGCCGCCGTCCAGGACCTCCACGCCGACCCAGTGCCGGCGGACGTCGACGAGGATGTCCTCGCCCTGCGCCTGCCCGTTGAGACTGGTCCCGGCGGCCCGGAAGACCACCTCGCGGCCCTTGCCGTGCGCGTAGGACAGCACGGTCGAGACGTCGTCGACGTCCTCGGCGACCACGACCACCTGCGGCAGGAACCGGTAGGGACTGGCGTCGGACGCGTACCGCACCAGGTCGGAGACGCCGGACAGGATCTTCTCGGGCCCGAGGAGCGCCCCCAGCTCCTCCCGCAGCCGCCGCGGCGTGCCGCGCGCCTGGAGGTCCGGGACCCGGTCGGGGGCCGGGGTCCGCTTCCGGCCCGGGCGGAGGGCCCGCGGGTTCGGTTCCAGCAGCGGCATGGCACGGCTCCCCTCGGCGCGGGCTCCGGCGGCGTCAGCAGCCGCCCTCCGGGACGGGCCCGGCCAGGGCGGTCAGCAGGCCTCCGAGCACCTCGCGCTGTTCGACGGTCAATGGGGCCAGGATGTCCTCTGCGGCCGCCCGGCGCGCGCTGCGCAGCTCCCGCAGCGTGGCGCGCCCCTCGTCGGTGAGCTCGATCCGGATCACCCGGCGGTTGCTCGGATCGGGCACCCGGCGCACCCGCCCGGCCGCCTCCAGGCCGTCGACGAGGCTGGTCACGGCGCGGGGGACCACTTCGAGGCGGGCGGCGAGGTCGGCCATCCGGGGCGGGGCGTCCCCGTAGTGGGCGACCGTCCGCAGCAGCCGGGACTGGGCCGGGGTGATGCCGACCGGCTCCAGGTGGCGCTTCTGGATGCGGTGCAGTCGGCGGGTGAGCCGCAGCAGCTGCTCGGCGAGGAGCCCGTCGGGGTCGGGGGCGGACGGGGCGGGGGTGTTCATGCGGGAACACTATCAGGACCACGCTCATTGTGAACATAGGTAAGTGTGAGCTACAGTCCGAAGTGCACACCCTCGCACCCGATCCTGCGAAGGAGCCCATGCGTCCCCACGACGAGTCCACCTGGACACCACCGCCGCGCGATCCCGCGCAGCCGAAGGAGCCCGCCCAGCTGCGGCGCATCCTCGGCCTCTTCCGTCCCTACCGCGTCCGCCTCGGGCTCGTCGGCCTCCTGGTCGCCGCCGCCTCGCTGGTCTCGGTCGCCTCCCCGTTCCTCCTCAAGGAGATCCTCGACACCGCGATCCCCCAGGGGCGCACCGGGCTGCTCAGCCTGCTCGTCCTCGGCATGATCGGCACCGCCGTGCTCACCGGCGTCTTCGGCGTGCTCCAGACCCTGATCTCCACCACGGTGGGCCAGCGGGTCATGCACGACCTGCGCACCGCCGTCTACGGCCGGCTCCAGCGGATGCCGCTGGCCTTCTTCACCCGGACGAGGACCGGCGAGGTCCAGTCCCGGATCGCCAACGACATCGGCGGCATGCAGGCCACCGTGACCTCCACGGCCACCTCCCTGGTCTCCAACCTCACCGCCGTCGTCGCCACCGTCGTCGCCATGCTCGCGCTCGACTGGCGGCTCACCCTCTTCTCCCTGCTCCTGCTCCCCGTCTTCGTCTGGATCAGCCGCCGGGTCGGCGACGAGCGGAAGCGGATCACCACCCAGCGCCAGAAGCAGATGGCCGCCATGGCCGCGACCGTCACCGAGTCGCTCTCCGTCAGCGGCATCCTGCTCGGCCGCACCATGGGCCGCGCCGACTCGCTGACCGAGTCCTTCTCCCGGGAGTCCGAGCGCCTCGTCGACCTCGAGGTGCGCTCCTCCATGGCCGGACGCTGGCGGATGTCCGTCATCGGCATCGTCATGGCCGCCATGCCCGCCCTGCTCTACTGGGCAGCCGGCTTCGCCGCGCAGGCCGGCGGCGCGATCTCCCTCGGCACCCTGGTCGCCTTCGTCTCGCTCCAGCAGGGCCTCTTCCGGCCCACCGTGAGCCTGCTGTCCACCGGCGTCCAGATCCAGACCTCGCTCGCGCTCTTCCAGCGCATCTTCGAGTACCTCGACCTCCCGGTCGACATCACCGAGCCCGAAGAGCCCGTCCGCCCCGACGCCGTCCGGGGCGAGATCGGCTTCGAGGGGGTCCGCTTCCACTACGACCCCGAGGGCGCGGGCCGCCCCACCCTGGACGGCATCGACCTCACCGTGCCGGCCGGGGGCAGCCTCGCCGTCGTCGGCCCCACCGGCTCCGGCAAGTCCACCCTCGGCCACCTCGTGCCCCGGCTCTACGACGTCACCGACGGCCGGGTCACCCTCGACGGCGTCGACGTCCGCGACCTCGGCTTCGACACCCTCGCCGGCGCGATCGGCCTGGTCTCCCAGGAGACGTACCTCTTCCACGCCTCCGTCGCCGACAACCTCCGCTTCGCCAAGCCCGACGCCACCGACGAGGAGATCGAGGCCGCGGCCCGCGCCGCCCAGATCCACGACCACATCGCCTCGCTGCCCGACGGGTACGACACCCTGGTCGGCGAGCGGGGCCACCGCTTCTCCGGCGGCGAGAAGCAGCGCCTGGCGATTGCCCGCACCATCCTGCGCGACCCGCCGGTGCTCATCCTCGACGAGGCGACCAGTGCCCTCGACACCCGTACCGAGCGCGCGGTCCAGCAGGCCATCGACGCCCTCTCCGCGGGCCGCACCACCCTCACCATCGCCCACCGTCTCTCCACCGTCCGCGACGCGGACCGGATCGTCGTCCTGGAGGCGGGCCGGATCGCGGAGAGCGGCACCCACGAGGAGCTGATGGCGAAGGACGGCACGTACGCCGCCCTGGTCCGCCGCGACGAACAGGCGAACGCACGAGCGGTTGTTCCCGCGAACGTGTGATCGTCCCCGGATTCATTGCTCAACTCCCGTGCGGCGTCGGATGATTACGGTGCGCAAGCGACGGGCTGCAGACCGCGACTGCGCTGTCCCACGAAACACCTGTACGAGGAGAAGCACCACCATGAACGTCATCACCGATCTGCTCGCCGGCGTCCTCCACTTCCTTGGCTGGCTCGTCTGACGCACGCAGCTCCCGGCGCCGCCGGCTCCCCGTCCCAGGGGGCCGGCGGCGCCGCCGTGTGCGCGGGCTCCCCGGAATCCCCGGACCGCCGGGTTACGGTGCGCCCATGCCGTACCGGCCGACCTCCCCGTACGCACCCCGCCGCCGCCCCCGGCTCACCCGCCGCGGACGGCTGGCCGTCATCGCCGGGGCGCTGCTGGCGCTCGCCGTCGCGACCGCCGTCCCCCTCCTGCTGCTCCTCCCGCGCGACGAGCCCGCCACGCCGCCCGTCCCGCCCGCGCCGCCCACGCTGCTCGTCCCCGAGGGCTGGCGCTCCACCCAGGTGTACGAGGCCGTCGACCGCGCCCTCGCCCTGCCCGACGGCACCGCCCGCAAGGCCGCCACCGCCCCCGCCGCGGCCCTCGGACTCCCGCGCGAGGCGGCGGGAAACCCCGAGGGCTACCTCTTCCCCGCCACGTATCCGCTCCCCGAGGGCACCACCGCCGAGGGGCTGCTCCGCTACATGGTCGCCACCGCCGATCGCCGCTTCGGCACCCCGGCCACCGCCGAGGCCGCCCGGGCCCAGGGCCTCACCGCCCACCAGGCGCTGATCGTCGCGAGCATCGTCCAGGCCGAGGCGGACACCCCCGAGGACATGGCCAAGGTCGCCCGCGTCGTCCACAACCGCCTCGCCCGCGGCATGCCCCTCCAGATGGATTCGACCCTCAACTACGCCCTGGACCGCAGCACGGTCGACACCACCGTCGAGGACACCCGCAACACCAGTCCCTACAACACCTACGCCCACAAGGGCCTCCCGCCCGCCCCCATCGGCAACCCCGGCGAGCAGGCCATGGCCGCCGCACTCCGCCCACCGGCGGGCGACTGGCTCTACTTCGTCACCGTCACCCCCGGCGACACCCGCTTCACCGCCGACTACGCGACCCATCAGGCGAACGTCACCGAGTTCAACGAGAGGCGACGACAGGAAGGCGGCGACTGACCGGCGGTGGAATTGCCCCGATATCGTCCGATTCCCATCGCATCGAGAGGGCGGCCGGCTCGTTGGGCAGCGCATGAAGCAGCTCAGACGACTCAGGCGGCGTCGCTGGATCTGGTCTCCCATCACCTCCTGGCAGGCGAGGCGGGTGGCCCGGGTCAGCGGGGTGGACTTCGACGACGCCTGGGTGGAGATCCGGCTGACCACCCACCCGGACGAACGTCACCTCGCCCTCGCCCACGACGTCCTCACCCAGGTCCTCCTCAGCCGGAGCGCCGTCCTCCTGGAGGAGGGGCCCGGGTACGCGCCCGAGCGCGAGTGGCGGCGCCCGCGCGACGGCTCGCTCAGACCGTGACGGTCTCCCGCGCGCGCTCCGGCCCGCGCGCCAGCAGGCGGCGGATCTCGGTCACGGCGGCGCGACCGGCCCGGTTGGCGCCGATCGTCGAGGCGGAGGGGCCGTAGCCCACCAGGTGGACGCGCTCGTCGAGGACGGCGCGGGTCCCCTCCAGCCGGATGCCTCCGCCCGGACCCCGCAGCCGCAGCGGGGCCAGGTGGTCGATGGCCGGCCGGAAGCCGGTCGCCCACAGGATCACGTCCGCGTCGACCGTACGGCCGTCCGCCCAGACCGCTCCGGTCGGCGTGATCCGCTCGAACATGGGCTGCCGGTCGAGCACGCCGCTCGCCAGACCGGCCCGGACGGCGTCGTTGAGGGGCAGCCCGGTCACCGACACCACGCTCCGCGGCGGCAGCCCCTGCCGGACCCGCTCCTCGACGAGGGCGACGGCCGCCCGCCCCTCGGCCTCGCCGAACGACCCTTCCCGGAAGACCGGCTCGCGCCGCGTCACCCAGGTCGTCCCGGCGGCGTGTTCCGCGATCTCCAGGAGGTGCTGCGTCGCCGAGGCGCCGCCCCCCACCACGATCACCCGCCGCCCGGCGAAGGCCTCGGGGCCCGGGTACCGCGCGGTGTGCAGCTGGCGGCCGAGGAAGGTCTCCTGCCCGGGATACCGGGGCCAGAAGGGCCGGTCCCACGTCCCGGTGGCGCTGATCAGCGCCCGGGTCGCGTACGCCCCCTCCGAACTCTCCACCCGCAGCAGCCCGCCGGCGCCCTCCCGGACGGCGGTCACGTCGACCGGCCGGTGCACCCGCAGCCCGAACCGCCGCTCGTACGCGTCGAAATACCCCGCGATCACCTCGGACGAGGGCCGGGCGGCGTCGGCGCCCACCAGCTCCATCCCCGGCAGCGCGTGCATCCCGTGCACCTTCCCGTACGTCAGGGACGGCCACCGGAACTGCCACGCCCCGCCCGGGCGCGGCGCGTGGTCGAGCACCACGAAGTCCCGCTCCGGCTCCAGCCCCACCCGCCGCAGATGGAACGCGGCGGACAGCCCCGCCTGACCGGCCCCGACCACCACCACGTCCACCCAAGATTCGTTCACGCTTCTACCAACTGTGCCGGGGTGCGGGATCTTCCCCACCAGCCGCCGACACCCCGCCCCGAGGCCGCGCGCCACCGCCGTCCGGACGGCAGGATGGCCCCATGTCCCAGTCCTTCACCACCCGCGTCCTCAGCCTCACCACCGGCCCCCGGGAGACGGTCACCGACCTGACCCGCGCCTGCGAGGACTTCCTGACGGAGACGGCCATCGGCCGCGACGGCCTCCTCAACCTCTTCGTCCCCCACGCCACCGCCGGCCTCGCCGTCCTGGAGACCGGCGCCGGCAGCGACAGCGACCTCCTGGCGACCCTCCACCACCTGCTCCCCGCCGACGACCGCTGGCAGCACCGCCACGGCAGCCCCGGCCACGGCCGCGACCACGTCCTCCCCGCCTTCCTCCCGCCCCACGCCACCCTCCCCGTCATCGCGGGCCGCCTCAGCCTCGGCACCTGGCAGTCGATCTGCCTCGTCGACACCAATAAAGACAAAGACAACCGTCAAGTGCGGTTGAGCTTCCTGGGCTGATCGAGCTGATCAAGATCGTCCTGGGTGTGGCCGCCGATTCTCCTTACGCTCCGGCGAAACGGGAGAAAGATGCGCGATACCACCATGGACGAGATCGAGCGGCCGTACGACGGCTGCGGAAAGTGCCTGCTCGGAGTACGCCGGCTGTCGCGGGTCAAGGCTGCCACGACCTCGCCGGAGCGGCAGCGGGAGGACGTGCTGACGGCTGCCGCCGCCATCGGCGGGCACATCATCGACTGGGCGGACGACTGGGAGGTGTCCGGCGCCACCGACCCGATGACCCGACCGAAGCTCGGTCCGTGGCTCCGCGACGAGCGGGGCAAGTACGACGGGCTCGTCGCCGCAGCCGTCGACCGGCTCGGCCGCAACGTGGTCGACTGCCTCAACACCGGCTACAAGATGCGTGACGAGGGCAAGCTCCTCGTCACGTACGGGCACGAGGGAGTCTGGAACCTCGACGACCCGAACGACGAGAACCGCTTCACCATGGAGGCGTGGGGCGCGCAGATGGAGCTGCGCGCCATCCAGCGGCGCAACCGCGACGCGACCAAGAAGATGCGCGCCGCGGGCCGCCCGAAGGGCAAGCCGTCGTACGGCTTCCAGTACGTCCGCAACGTGCCGAACGGCCGGGTCGACCGCGTCGAGCTCCACCCGCACGCGGCCGGGGTCCTTCGCACCGTCGCCCACCGCATCCTCGCCGACCCCGCGAACGTGTCGGTGAGCAGCGAGACCGCTCGCCTCAACCGTCTTGGCGAGCTCTCGCCGACCGATCACCTCGCCGTCATGTACGGCAAGCCGGCCGGTGGGCGCCCCTGGTACCCCACGAGCCTGCGCAACATGCTGCTGTCTGAGGCGGCCATGGGCTACCTCGTCCACCAGGGCAAGCCCGTCATCGACCGGACGGGAAACCCGGTGCGCCTGAGCGAGGGTTTGTGGAACCGCACCACGCACAACGCTTTGAAGGAGGTGCTCCGTGCCAGGGACACCCCGTATCGGGGTCGCAAGACCAACCGGTCGTACCTCCTGACGGAAGTGGCGCTGTGCGGCCAGTGCCACAACCGTCTCTTCACCCAGACGTCCGCCGATGCTCCGCCCCGCTACGCGTGCACCGCCCGGAACAAGGGCTGGAAGCGCGCGCAGCATTGCCGCCCGGCTCCCAATATGCGCGTCGCGAATCTCGACGCCCTGGTCGAGGGGTGGTTCCTGGAGAAGTTCGGGCACGGTGCGATCGTGGAGACGGTCTACGATTCCGGAAACGGCGTTGCCGATCGCATCGCCGAGGTCAAGGCCAGCCAGCAGCGCCTGCGCGCCGACCGTGAGGCCGGCCTCTACGACCAGTCCGACGACGCCGAGTGGTATCGCGAGCGCTACATCGAGCTCTCCCGCGAGCTGAAGGAGCTGGAGAGCGAGCCTCAGCGACCGCCCGGCATGGTGCAGCGCCCCACTGGCGAAACGGTGGAGGACCGATGGATGAAGGCCCCGGATGTCCAAGGCCGCAAGGAGATTCTGCTGGACTTCGGGGTCAGGGTGACGATGTTCTCGGCATCTGCCCCGGTGCGGTGGGTGCCGGGAATCCTGCACGGTCCCGAGCAGGACCCCCTGAGCCTGAGCGGCAGTTTCCGGACTGCAGGCCTCTGAAGGCCTCTGACGGATCGCGCGGCACTGTCAAGTCCGGGCATCGGGCGCATCCTGGTGGTCCTCAATCGAGCGAACGCCAGGAGCTCAAATGTCGAACCCGGAAACCGCACTGATCACGGGTGAGTTGCACATTGCCTACCAGCACGGTCGGTCTACCGACGAGCCCACATGGGCGATCCTGACCAACGACGAGGCGAAGGCTGCGGACCTGGCCGCCCGGCTCGGAGGAAGGATGAGGGAAGCGCAGGGGCAGGCCGGAGCCACCGAGGTGCTTCTGGGCCGGAGTGCCGTCGAAGCGACACTCGCCGGCCCGACTCCACTCGTTCGCAACTCTGTCCGACGGCGGGGGCCCGCTACCGTCCGAATGGACCAGGCGGGTTCCGCGGTTTTGACTCGGTCGGAGGCTAGCAAGGCCAAAGGGCGCATAAGGACTTGCGACGAGATGGTCAAGGCGCGGGCAGGCACCGGCTCGCGCCCTGCAGTGTCGCTGATGCTCAGCATCGCAGGAGCGGAAGACCTTGGTGTATTCCGACTGACCTCGGAATCCTGGGACTTTTCCGAGGCCGTGCGAACGCTGTCGGCTGAGGTAGTTCCTCCCGGTGGTCGGGTGCGCGTCGCGGTGCGTATTCAAACGAGTCGCATGACGACCCGGTCGGGAATGTCGGTGGTGTTCGTCCAACCTCAGCTTGCCGTTCTCGATCCGTTCTCGGAGAACGTTCATTGGTCGCTGGCGGCGTGACGCGGTCCGGGCCCCGTTCCCCTGGGAACGGGGCCCGTGGCCAGTCGAGCTGGAGGCATTGCCGGAACAACCGATGGCGGTTACGCCGGTGACACGACCCCGCCCACGGCCCGGTTGATGCGATCACGGATTGCTTCAGTGGGAACGAACGAGAGTGCCCCCGCGAGCGAATCGAGTACGGAGACGAACCGGCCCTCCTGTTGGCGCAGGTGGGTGTCAAGGAAGCAAGCCACAGCACCCGTGGCGCCGCAGCAGGCCCGCCGCGCGTACAGCACTGTGAGGGAGAAGGCCCAGCAGGCATGCAGGAAGCCGTATACGGGACGAGGGGTTCCTCGCCAGGGGGAGAAGAAACTGACGTCGGCGGGGAGGCGCACGTCGTGTGCGGCCAGGGCGTCGTTGAGCCAGTTGTGGGCGGCCTCGTGGATCAGGTCGCGGGCCAGGACCTCGGGGTGGGTGGTGTAGTCGGTGAAGACGGTTCCGGGGAGGCGGGTGAGGGCCCAGCTGTGGAGGGTCTCGTCGAGCCGGCGGCGGTTGAGCAGGCAGATGACGGGGGCGTGCTGGGTGAGCAGGGTGCCGAAGCCGTGCTCGGTCGCGGAGGCGAGGGCGGCACGCACGAGGGCAAGGGCCTCGGGTGGGGCTGGGCGGGTGTCGGGGCCGAGGAGGTAGTACGCGGTTTCGGAGATCTCCGAGCGGAGCAGGTCCGCGGGGTGCGGGTTGAGCACGATGTGCGGGCCGGTCGACAGGTGGGTCAGGTCTCGCACCGTCGTACGGCGGGACCAGGCGAGGCGGTCCGCGTCCCGGGCGCGCGCCGCGTGTTCGGCGCCTTCGAGGAGGTGGTGGGCGACGGCGTAGTCGAGAGCGGACGAGCCGAGGCGGTTGCCGAGCACGGAGGCGATGCGGTTGGTCCGTTGGCGCTGGTGGTGGGCGATGCCACCGAGGGCGACCAGGGCTTCCGGGAAGAGAGCGCTCATCTGGGGCTCCGGGAGTGGAACGGGGCCGGACCGGGACGGGCCCGGCCCCGTGGCGGGTCAGGACTCGGTGGTGGGCTCAGCGGCGTCAGGCTGCACCGTGGTGGCCAGCCAGGTCTCGGTGGCCGCGTTGGAGGTGTGCGCGGTGGTGCGCACGGGGTCGCTGTCACGCAGGGACGCGACCGCCTCCAGGAACTCGTCGAACGTCTTGTCGTCTGCCACTGCTCGCTCTCTCTCCTCAGGTAGGGGCGGTGGGTCGGGGCGAAGGGCTGGTGCGGGCGGGCCGCGGGGGCCGGTCACGGATGCACGGCTCCTTACTCGGAGACGAAGAGCGTCAGGAACTTGCGAACGCGGCCGGCGCGGACCGGTTCGGTGCCGTGGACGAGTTGGCTGCCGAAGACCACGAGAGTGCCGGGAGCGGGTGCGACGCTCCATCGGGTGCGGGGCATGGCGCGAAACCAGGGGGAGGACATGTCCGTTCCGTCGTGTGCGAAGAGCATCCCTGGGGCGTAACCCAACCCGGTCGGCGCCTCGTCGGTGGTCCAGACCGAGTCGCTGCCTGTGGTCTCCACGTAGAACGCCCCGCCTGTGTCCTGGATGTCCGTGAGCGTGACTGTCGCGGCGGCGATCTGCCGAGGATGGGTGAGGGGATCGGGGGCGATGCCGTCCGCATGCGGGGTGATGTACTGGCCGGCGCCGTACTCGAGGTAGATCCACGGCCGGTGGCCGGTGACCGACGGCAGGGTGCGCGTGATGGCGGCCATGTGGAGCTTGAGGGCCTGGTCGAGGAGGGAGATGGCCTCGTACGGGATGTCGGTCATCTCGATCCGACCGACTGGCTCGTAGACGTCCTGCGCCTCGGCGGGGGAATGACCGGGGATCTCATGGATGGTCGTATGGCGATCCGCGCCGTACCGGTCGCGCCCGAGGGAGCCGAGCGCGTCGTCCATGACGTCGTTGAGGCGCTCGATCTCGTTCGACTTGAGGAAGCTCTCCACGGTCCGGATGGACAGCGTCTCGGCGATGTGGATCACTGCGCGCCTCCATCGCTGGAGTGGGCTTCGGTCGCGCAGGCGCAGAGGGTGGACGGCGGGGCAGAGGCGGCTTCGGCCAGGGCCTCCGTGAGTACGTGCACGGCGTCGGTAAGGTTCTCGAAGTACTCGGCAGGCGTGGTGCCGGCAGAGGGTACGAGATGGAGGTCGAGCGTCGGATACACCCGGCCAGTGGTGCGGCACGTGAGCTCGTTGCGGCCGAGGACCAGCGAACACGCTCCGGGCAGGGAGGACTCGGCTCGGCTGGCGGCGCGGCACAGGCGCGCGGCTGTTCGGGCGTACTCGGCGCGGTCGCGCGGCAGGATGCCGACCGAGAGGAATCGGGGCTCGGCTGCGGGGAGGTCGGCGTAGGCGTGGCCCTGGCAGCTGTCATAGGTGACGGTGTTCCAGCCTGCGGTGAGCGCGTCGACGACCGGACGGACGCCGGGCTCGATGCCCTCGTACCACTGGGGGTGTCGCGGGTCGAGATCGTCCGCCTCGTGCACGCCGGGGAGGCCGACCGTGTTGATGTTGCCGTGGGCGCTGACCTGGAGGCGCGCGGGCGGGCGCGGTGCGGCGGGGTCATCCCAGCGGGCCAGGAACGCCCCGACGTGGTGCATGTCGTTGGGGCGGACGGGACGCCAGTGCAGCCGGGAACAGGAGGCACCGGGCGGGAGATCCGGCTGGGCGAGCAGGGCGGCGACGCCGTCGATCAGGCGCATACGGTGGTCGCAGTACGCGTCCTCGTCGCCCGCGGCGGCGAAGCGGAGGCGGACCGCGGGGCAGCCCGCGCCGCAGGTGTCGCGGTAGCCGCAGGTCGTGCATTTCGTGATCAGGGAGCGTGCCTGCCGGAGCAGGGGAGAGCTGCCCTGGGCGCCGGCCACGTCCGCCTCAGCGTGTACGGCACCGAGCGCGGCGAGGCCGGCCTGCGGCCAGGGCAGCTCATCACAGCTTCCCAGGCGGTCATCGGGATAGAGGGTGAGGACGTGGGCGCACTTCAAGTCGGAGAAGTGACAGGAACGGGTCTGCAGACCCCGCAGGCGGCGGATGACGGAGACGACGGGCTCCAGCTTGAAGCGGCGGAACAGGCCGTCGGCGACCCAGTGGTGGGCGGCCTCCAGCACGAAGTCGGCGTACTGACGCGGCGTGACGGCCCAGGCCGGGCCGGTGGGGCCGACGGCCCGTCGCTGGAGTGCCCGGCTGGTCGGCGTACGGGATCCCGCCACTGTGGTCGAACGGGTGACCGCCGCGTCGAAGCACGGCACCAGGCTGACCGTCGTCACAGCGGGAAAGGAGGCGAGATGCTCCATGACCTCGGAGGCCCGGCCGAGGACGTACGGGGTGACGGCGCAGATGACGCCGACGCGGCGTTCCCGACGGCCGAGGAGTTCCAGGGCTTCGATCACTCGGGGGTATGTGGGGCTGCCGTCGTAACCGACGCGCCACGAGTTCCCGAGCGCGTCCCCGTCGAGGGAGATGCCGATCTCCAGCTGGGGGCAGTGCCGCTCGAACAGGTCCAGCCAGGCGTCGTCGAGCTGGAGGCCGTTGGTCTGGAGGCTCACGCGGATGACGTTCGGCTGTGCGGCGAGCGCGTCCAGGATCTCTGCGATCCGTTCCCGGCCGGCGGTCAGGGGCTCCCCGCCGTGGAGTTCGACGCTGAGCGGACGCCCGGAAAAGATCGAACCGAGGCGGTGGACCTGTTCTGCGCTGATCCGGGCGCCGCCCGGTGACTCCTTGCGCTTCTCGAAGCAGTACAGGCAGTCGATGTCGCAGGTCTCCCCGCGGAGCTTGAGGATGACGGAGACGGCAGTGTCCGGCCCGGTGCTCGACAGCGGGGCGTAGAGACTCTCCAGGTCGATGGAGGCGGTGGGGGTGACGGGCATCAGAGGACTCCGGAGGAGGAGAGGCGCGGTCTACGCGCCATCGGTGGAGACCGTGGACAGCCACCCGAGAAGCTGTCCGCCGGTGATGGGGATGTGGACGTCGCCATGGCGAAGGAACCATCCGTCGGCATACCGCTGGGGCAGCCAACCGGCGTCAGGGGCATTCAGACTGGGAGGCTTCTGTAGCGGGTCGTCGACGGGCCAGCAGTCCAGGAGCGCTCTCGTCACGCTTCGCTGAACCGGACGGAACCACTCCCACCTCTCTGCGCGGGCCGGGTCGATCGACGGGCGGGGCTGCGCGCCGGCAAGCAGCGGCAGCCACTTGTCGCCAAGGACCGGGTGGCCGGCCGCCGCGCAGCCGAGCGCGGTGAGGCAGGTCTCCAGCTTCCGGCACACGACGCCGGCCGATTCGGTCAGGCCGTCTTCGACGAGGCCGGTCAGGTCCTCCGCGAGACTCGCCGCGACTTCGGCTTGGTCGGCGACCGCCCAGTGTCGGTAGCCCTGGCGCTCCTCGGGAGCGAGTACCGGATCCCAGCCCCCGGAGCCGTATGAGAGGGCGGTGCGCAGACACATGAGGTCGTGCATCGAGGCGCGTACCCGGCGGAACGATCCGAGGTCGTCGCGGCGCACGTCGAAGGAGCGGAGCAGGTGCCGGAGTTCCTCCGCCCGCTGCGGCGCCGTCGCCTGGAGGTCGACGCGGACGCCGTCCACGATGCGTGACTCCCACGTCGGAAGGTCGCCGTCCACGATGCCACGCAGGTCGATGTCGCTTGCCGCGTGGGCGAAGCCGCAGGCGAGGGCTCCCTCCAGCCAGACCTCGCCGGCCTCGCCGGACGCGACCAGCGCCTGGGCGACTCTGTCGGCGATCTCCCGGCGCAGTCGAGCCGATGGGTTCACTGGTGGCCTCCTTCGATCAGGATCTTGTCGTCAGCGGTGATCTCCTTGAGGAGATCTATGGCCCATATGTCGAGCGCGCCGCGCACGTCGGAGCGCTGGGCCCCGATGTGGGGTGAGGCCAGGAGGTTGAGCGGTGTCGTGGAGCCGGTGAGGAGCGGCAGGTGCTTCCGCTCGACCGGATCGAGTGCAAGGCCCGAGAGCCTTCCGTCCGCCAGTGCCCGCAGGCAGGCGGCGACGTCGAGGGTCTCCAGCCGCCCTGCGCAGATGAGTAGAGGCCGCTGCGGTGTGACGCGTGCGAGGAAGTCCTCGCCGATGAGCTGTTCGGTCGTGGGGCGCAGTGGCAGAGCGATCACGTGTACCTGCGACTGTTCCACGAGGGCTGTCGGCGACAGCTCCCGCAGACCGGGCGGGTTCGACGGCCACGCGGCGAAGGCCGTCCCGCCCATGAAGGGGGCCAGGGCCCAGTCGGCGGCCAGCCCCACCGGGCCTGCGCCCCAGATACCCGCGGCCAGGGTGCCGAGTGACGCTCCCATGCACGCCTGCTTCTCGTGCCGGCCGAGCAGGAGCGCGTGCTGCCCCAAAGGGATCCGTCGGGCCAGGGAGAGGGCAGCGGCGAGAACCCACTCGCCCACGGCGTCCGCGCCGGCCTCGGCGTTGCGGTGCAGCGTGATGCCACGGTGCCGGAGGGCGTTCACGTCGATGTGGTCGATGCCGGAGCCGGTCCGTACGATGTGCCGCAGGCGGGGGAGCGCGTCCAGCTCTCTCTCGCCGAGACGGACGCCGGAACGCAGGACGAGCACGGCCGTGTCGGCGGGTGGAGGCGAGTCCAGGTCCGGCAACTCGTGTACGAGGACATCGGGCAGGGCGCGGCGGATCGCGCTCGCGTCCGCCGCACCGCGCAGCACCAGGACAGCGCTCATCCGGGGAACTCCGGCTTCTCGTACCGGCCGAAGGCGAGATCGCCCTCGCCGACGACGACGGTCACGGGCGAAGGCGCGCCGAAGTACACGTCGCAGGCGCGCTTCACTCCCGGGAGCCCGTCCCAGGCCCGTGGATTGACCGCCGTGTCCGCGTAGTCGTCGACGAGCAGCACACCCGTCGGCATCAGGCGGGTGACGCAGTGCGTGAGTCCCGTGAGGGTCGAGTCGTAGAAGTCGCCGTCCAGGTAGGCGAACGCGATCTCCTTAGGCAGCTCATCGGGAAGGGTCTTGTCGAACCATCCCGGATGGATGACCGGTGCCGGCCTGCCCCAGGCCGTGTGCGTGGCCCGCACGTCGTCCGGGGACGACCGGAGCTCGCCCGCCGCCAGGTGGCCCGAGTCCTCGGCGCCGGGCGCGGGCATGCCCTGGAAGGAGTCGTAGACGTGGATCTCGCGGTCACGGTCGCCCAGCGAGTCGAGCACGCTACGCATCCAGAGGGCCATCGCGCCCCTGTAACAGCCGAGTTCCACCACGGCGCCCGGCACGCCGCGGACGGTCAGGTTGGCGAGCTCGTCGGCGATCACGCGGAGCCGGTCGGCACAGACCGTCCCGGCGTGCTCCCGCAGCAGCCACTCCCGCAGATCCTTCAGCCTCGGATCCATGAAGGTCACCACCTGTCCACGAAGGGGTCGGCAAGCTCCCCGTTCAATGCCGCCGACAGCGGGCGGTTGATCCGGGGCAACAGGTACACGTCGCCCAGACGTTCCAGCGGAACCCACTCGAAGCCCACCTGGATGGGGTCCGGCGGTTCCGGCATGCGCGGCTCTGCGTCGTCCACCTGCTCCGCGAGGAAGTTGAACTGAACCTTCTGTACGTCTCCGAACTCGCCCTGCCACGACTCGGGGACGTACTCGACGACGCACAACAGACGCCGCGCCACGACCTGCAGGCCGGTCTCCTGCGCGACCTTGCGGTTCACGGCCTGGCGCAGGTCCTCGCCGACCTGGGCCTTGCCGCCGGGAAGGTTGTAGTGGAACCCGGCCTCGTCGTCGTACGACAGCAGTAGGACGGCGCCGTCGCGCACGACCGCCGCCTTCACGGAGACACTGATCCGAGGCAGCTCGGGTGTCAGACGCACGACAGCGCCTCCGGCTCGCCGACGCGCATCAGGTCGCCGACCTCCGCCAGAGACCCCGCGACGGTGGAGCGGAAACTCCCTCCGCGTCGGAACTGACGGGCGGCGGCGCGCATACCCGCGAGGGCGGCACGGCTGAGCTGGTTCGCGTAGATGCAGAGGTGGAAGCCGGCCTCGCCGAGTTCGGCGGCGCTCAGGTCGGGGAACGCCGTGGGCACGCTGACCAGCGGCACGCCGTGACTCCACGCCCGCCCGATGGCCCGTGCCTGATCACCGGTCGCGTCCTTGGAGTGGATGAGTACCGCATCCGCTCCGGCCTCGGCGTACGCCTCGGCACGGGCGATCGCCGTGGCCATGTCCTCGCCGGCGATCAGGGCCTCGGTGCGGGCCACGACCACGAGGCCGTCACCGGCGATCTTCCGTATGCGCCCCACCTGCTCGCACAGCAGGTCCCGGTCGGCGAGGCTCTGGGCCCGGTGGGCGGCGAAGCTGTTGCACTTCGGGTACGCGCTGTCCTCGACACACACCGCCGCGGCTCCGGCGCGCATCAGGTCGTACGCGAACCGCTCCGCCGTGCGCCCCGAGCCGCCCGCGTTGTCGATGTCCACGACGACGGGCAGTTCGGTGACACGGCCGAGCGAGGCGACCACGTCGGACAGGTCCCGGGGGCCTAGGACGTTGGCGTCCGGCAGCCCGGAGGCCGCGGACACCTCCAGACCGCTCACCCACAGGGCGTCGAAGCCCGCTTCCGCCGCGACGTGCGCGGCGAGCGCGTTCACTGCACCGATCGCCAGGAGCGGGTGCTTCCGCTCGCTGTCGGCGAGGGCCCTGCGCAGATGCATCGCCTTCGTGCCGTCAGCCATGGTTCTCTCCTCCTTCCGTGCGGGCGGCGACCGGCGGCACCAGCTGCCGTTCACGCAGTACGTCCCAGGCGGCGAGCAGCACCTCGGACCTGGGCCGGCGGGCGTCCAGGCGGACCACGTCGCCGAGGAGCGGGAACTCGTCGGGCTTCGTGACCACGGCCTCGTAGGTCTCGCGGACCCGGCTCTGGACGTCGTGCACGTCCCAGTCGGCCCGGACGGCGTCACCCTGCCGGGCCTGCGCCCGGCTCATCGAGGCGTCGGTCTCCAGGTCCAGTACGAACGTGAGATCGGGGGCCGCGGTGAGCTGCGCGGCCAGCGCCTCGTACGTCTCCGACACCCTCATGTCGTGCTTCACGGCGAAGAAGGCCAGCTCGCTGAGGAGCCAGCGATCCGCGATCACGGGCCGTGCCGGCCGCTGGGGGAGCACGAGGCGATCCAGCGTGGCCCGCTTGTCCGCCGCGATCGCGGACAGGTAGGCGTCACGGTTCCCGGCGTTCGGCTGGTACTTGCCGGTGACGATTGCGGTGGCCTGGTTGGCGGCGAGGAAGTTGGTGGTGAGCATGCACAGCGGGGTGACGCCGTAGAGCCCCTCCCAGAGCCGGAACAGACCCTTGCGCAGCGTCGTCTTGCCGGTGCCGTCGAGCCCCTCGATGACGATGAACGGATAGCGGTGGTTCATTCGACCTGCCCCGCTCCCGTGCCGCCGGCGTACTTGGTGAAGCGACCACGCCAGCGGGCCGTGGTGGACACCAGGTCCACCAGCCGCAGCTCCGCCAACTCGTCGATGAGGCGGGGCAGCTCGGGCTCGACGCAGATTCCGGCCTCGATGGCCCGGCAATACGCGGCGCGGACGTCCGGGTCGTCGTCGGAGTTACGCAGCGCCTCCTCCAGCACCCGCGTGGCCATGCCGTGGGCCACGACGCTCACCGCGGTACCCAGGGCCTGTTCATGGAGCGGGCTCGGGTGCGGCTCCAGCGTGATGTGGTGCACCCCGCGGTGGCGGATGACCGTGAAGAAGCCCACCCACCACGCGGCGGCGTCGCTGACAGCGGTCACGGCGTCGGACCAGGCCATCCCGGACTGCTCCGCGAGGATGTTCTGGGCGGCGGTGTTGGCGGCGCGGTGAAGCGCCCCGTGCTGGTTCCGCGACTCCGCTCCGTGCCGCTGGGGCAGCTCCCACCAGAAGCCGAGCCCGGCGGCCTCCAGCAGCGCCATCGCGGACCCTTCGGTTGCCGGCAGCGGAGACGGGCGCTGGGCCGGCACGGAGACATCGGCGCCCGGCACGTCCGGCAGCACCTTTCCCTCGGCGACGGCAGCCCGCCATTCGTCGAGGTGGAGATGGAGCCGCTGGGTCAGCAGCCCGTCCGCCAGCGTCTGCCAGGCATGGGCCAGAGGCGGCGAACCGGGTGGCCGGGGCGGCAGGGTCCAGGAGGTCACAGGTCGGATCCTCACGTCCGGGGAGTCGCGGCACGCGGCTCCGGTCGGTGGTGCTCCACCACGATGGCCGCCACGAAGGCCCACGCTCATGAGTGTTTATGAGCGCCACCAGCGGAACGTGTCCGGGTGGTCGCAGAGCGAGGGAGAATGCCGACCATGGTCGACAGCGGACAGCGGCGGTGTACGCGTTGCGGTGCCCTTCTCAGTCGCTTCAACGCCGGTACACGATGCGCCTCGTGCCAGGACGGGTCGGCCGCCCGACGGGCCGACCCGGCCTTCTGGCGTGATCCGACGGTCCGGCGAGCCGTGGCCGCATGGGAACTCGGCACCGTCGTCAAGCTGTTCAGGAAGCACACGGGCCTCTCCCAGGCCGGCGTGGCGCGGATGGTCAGCATCGACCAGGCCGAAGTCAGCAGACTCGAGCGTGGGCTCAAACAGATCCGCGACCGACGGCAGTTCGTTCAATGGACCGATGCATTGGGAGTTCCGGAGGAACTGCTCGGGCTCCTCCCCACAGCCGATCCGCACACCCCAGATGCCACGAGCCGGCCAGGAACGGCGGACACCGGAGCCCGTGGGTACGTGGCGCTGCCCGAAGGCCCAGGCCAGCTTCTGTTACCCGCTGGCCGGTCCGTCTCGACGACGGCGCTGCCAGTGCTGACCCTTCCCGCGGCCTCCTTCATCGGGGACAGCCTGCGACTCGACTCCCGCCCGGAACTGAACGCCTGGCGCACCATGCCGATGCGCGCGCTCGTCGTCGCGAACCGCACGGTGGACGGGGCGGTCCGGCAGTTCGTTACCGACGCCAGGCCGAGCGGCGTACGCGGCATCGCCTCCGATCCGGTCGACGTCCCGGCCGCGTACGAACTGGACGACCTGACTTACGGCATCCTGTGGGCCATGTCGGGATTCGAGGCGGCCCTGCTCGGCGACGACCAGGCCCTGCACACCTCGCTGGCTTCGCTCACCGCTTCCCCAGGCTCGCCGCTCGCCTCCGACCACGGCCTGACCGAAGTGTCCACGATGCTGATCGGCTCGGAGACCGCAGCCCGGTACATCCTGGGTCACCGTGACCACCTGGGCGACGCGCCCGTCTTCTGGACCAGGGAACAGCGCGGCGAGGAGGCCGCCACCTGGCTGTTCTTCCGGCACAAGTACCGCTACCTCGAACGAATGGCGCCCCGGCGTCCAGGCGGTACCAGCGGCCGGGGGTTCTGCGTCCCCGAGACGGCGGTCGCCTCCTCGCCGGCGTACGAGCGCGTCCTGATGTTCCTTGCCATCGCGCTCATGGAGTCCTTCGGTATCCGTACCTGGGTGACGGACGACGGAGGCTTCGCACACACCGACGGTTTCGTCCTCTCTCACGGGCGCCGAGCTGTCATCGCCTCATGGGTACGGACCGAGGGGGCGTCCCACCTCGCGGTCACCGCGCGGCCGGGGGCTTTGCGGACGTTCGCCGACGTGACCGGCCACGTCAGCCACCACTCGGCCACGGCGGCCGAGCAGGCCGGACAGCGCCTCGCGGCAACGGCGGAGTACCTCGGTCTCGACGCCTCCTGGCTCGGACGCCGGTGCGCGCAGTTGTCGGCCGCCAGCACGGAGCGGCTGGCCCGGCCGCGCAGCCGGCTGCTGGGCCTCGAAGGGCTGGAGGCTGCCTGCCGGTTCGTGGCTGAACAGCTGGTGATCATTCCGCGTACCCGTACGGCGCCGACCCGATAGCCTGCGTGAACCACTCGCGAGGCCGCGCTCGGCGGCGTCCGGACAGGGGAGCAGGGGACATGACGGAGTCGGTCAGGAACGTGGCGGTCTTCTCTCTCGGCGGCACGATCGCCATGACCACCGATCCCACCACCGGAGGCGTCGTACCCGCGCTCTCCGCCCACGAACTCCTCGCCGCGGTACCCGCCCTGGCCACGAGCGGCATCGGCCTCAAGGTGCGGGACTTCCGACGCCTACCCGGAGCCTCCCTGACCTTCGAGGACCTCACCGCACTGTCGGCCGCGATCACGGCGGAGCTGGAGACCGGAGACGTCCACGGCGTCGTCATCACCCAGGGCACCGACACCATCGAGGAGACAGTCTTCCTCCTCGACCTCTACCACGGCCACGAGCAGCCGGTCGTCGTCACCGGCGCGATGCGCAACCCCACCCTCCCCGGCGCCGACGGCCCGGCCAACCTCTATGCCGCTGTTCTGGCAGCCGCCGCCCCTGGACTCAGGGGCGCCGGCTGCCTCGTCGTCCTCGGCGACGAGATCCACTCGGCCCGGACCGTCCGCAAGTCCCACACCACCAGCCCAGCCGCCTTCACCTCCCCGTCGTGCGGACCGATCGCGCGGGTCGCGGAGAACCGGGTGCGGATGGCGGGCGGCCTACCGCCCCGCGGACCGCTGGTCGGCGCCCCCGACCGGGAGGCGCGTGTCGGGCTCTACGTCGTCACCCTTGGCGACGACGGTGCACTGCTCGACCTGTGGGACGGCAACTGCGACGGGCTCGTGGTCGCGGCCTTCGGCGTGGGCCACGTCCCGGAGCGTCTTGTGGAAGGGCTCACCAAGCTCGCGTCCCGCGTCCCCGTGGTCCTCGCCTCCCGTATCGGCAACGGCCCCGTCCTGTCCGACACGTACGGCTTCCCCGGCTCCGAGAAGGACCTCCTCGGACGAGGACTCATCGGCGCCGGCGACCTCGGCCCGTACCAGGCCCGGCTCCTGCTCCAGGCCCTGCTCGCCCAGGGCGCCGACGGGGCGGCGGTCCGAGAGACCTTCACTACCGCCTTCGCCCGCTGACCCCACCTCTTCAGGAGACACCCACACATGCGTGCTCACGAGCTGACCGTAGGCCGTACCTTCGGCGTCACCTTCGACCACGGGGAGGACTTCTTCGAGGCGCTGTCCACCTTCTGCCAGGACAACGGCGTACGGCAGGGCTACATCCCCTCGTTCATCGGCGCCTTCGCGGAGGCCGAGATCGTAGGCGCCTGCGAAAAACTCGCCGACCCGGACGCACCGGTCTGGGCCAAGACGTACGTCACCAACGTCGAGGCGTTCGGCGCCGGCACGCTCGCCCACGACCCGGTCACCGGCGGGATACTCCCGCACATCCACGTCTCCGCCGGCCTGAAGGCCCAGTCGGCCGACGGCAGGACGAGCCACCTCCTCAGCGCCAAGGTCCAGTTCCTCAGCGAACTGATGGTCGTGGAGGTCACGTCGCCCACAATGACCCGGCCCCGGAATCCCGACCTCTACGACGTCCCGCTGCTCACGTTCGGCTGACTGGCAGGAGCCGGCGGAGCCAGTGGTGGCCAGGCGTGATCACCCTGATCGCGTCCGCCAGCCAGGCGCGTGCCGGAGCATCGAGCAGCGGCAGCACTGCGGCGAAGTCGGTCTCGTCCTTGTCCCGGGTCGCCTTCGCCTTGTAGAAGAGCTGCACCTCGGGCGCGAGAAACGGGATGCCCGTCTCGGTCGTGCGTCCGAGCCGGTCGATCGGGAGACGGATCTCCGGGTCACGCCGCGAGACCCACTGGGTGCCCTCGGCCTCGTCCAGCATGAGCTGCACCGACCAGGGCGCCTTGGGCGTGCGGCGGCACCAGATGTCGTGGAGCGGCGGCCGAAGGACCTCGCCAGGACGCCACGGTCGAAGCTCCCCCTGGCCGGGCGGGTCCGCCACGTACAGGTCCCAGTCGGCCAGCAGGGCACGTACGAGGGCCTGGTCGCGCCGGAGGACGAGGACATCGAGATCGCCGTGTGCGCGCAGCTCGCGGCCGACCGCGAGTTCGATCGCGTAGCCACCAGCGATCCACCACGGGAAGTCCGCCTTGGCGAACAGCGTGGCCATATCCTCGGGACGATTCGGCACCCAGCGTCCCAACACGTCAGCACTCACCCGCCCATACTCCCAGCGATCAGAGGGGCGGAGGCGAAGGCCGGCGGCGGGTCGGCCGTCTCGCTGGAGGGCCATGTCGCCCGTTCGCACCCCCTGCGCTCATAAACGCCCATGAGCATCAGGAACACCAGCATCCATCGTTGAGTGCGTGACTCGCGACCGGCCTCGTGGCCGGTGCTTGAGCCACGATCCTTCCGGGGCCGCGTTCCCGAAGCCAGGTGCTTCCTGCGGCCATATGCCTCTCAGCGGCGTACTGGCCGTACTTCCGCGACCGCGTCGCAGCCCCCGGGAGAAGGCCATCGCTGTCACCCATAGGAGGTCCGTCGCCCGATGATCAGCGCGCCATCCGCCGCTCTCGGCCTCGTGTACCGCTGGACCGACCGCACGCCCAACCCGACGGGCGAAGCCCGCGTGGTCCTGCGACGTGTCCTCAGGGACCTGGGGCTGTCCGGGGACGTCGTCAGTGACGGCGTCCTGGCCGTCTCGGAGCTCGTGGCGAACGCGCACGAGCACGCGTACGGCCCCTACGAGGTACACGTCCGCTCGGCCGCCGGGCGGTACATCTGCGAGATCCATGACGGAGACCCGGTCCTTCCCGGGGGCCTCTACCGCAGTGCCACGTCGTCGTCGGACGACGAACCGGCCGAGGAGGAGGGCGGGTTGCTCGTCGAGCGTGGCCGGGGTCTGCGCATCGTGAACGAGCTGGCCCAGGGGCAGTGGGGGTTCCACGTCACGGAACGTGGCGCCAAGGCCGCCTGGATCGTGCTGGCCCCGGCGTTGCCGGACCCGCCCGACGGGAGTGACGCGGACGGCACTCGGGCATCCCGGTCCGGGAACGAGTCGAAGCTCCGGCAGCTTGACAACACATCAGAATCCCACGATGGCAGCGGTCAGGCCCGCTTCCGGCAGGAATCGGACACAGATGCTCCACGTGCCCGGTGTGGCGGAGCTCCTCCCCTCGCCGACATGTACGGTCCATCGAACAGCCTGGTGGCCAAGGGCACAGGGGAGTCTTGAATCTTCAGCACAAGGCAGGGAACTACGTCAACGCTTCGTGGACCATGGTGCGGCTGCGGGACCTGATCTACGACATGCTGGGTCTGCTGTTCACGGAGCTCAGCTCCCATGGCGGGATGGCGGGTGACGACAACGCCGGCCGGGCCTTCGCCGCCGTCTACAAGCCGGCCGTGAAGACCGTCTTCGAGGCGGCCGGGCTTGCCCACCAAGTGATGGCGAACGGAGCGGGCGCCATGCTCAAGGCCACCGAGGAGTTCCTCAAGCAGGAGAGCGCGATCGCCGCGTCCCTGCTCGGCCAGAGCGTGGCGCCCGACATCGGGGCGCAGCCGGCGAGGCCGGACTGCAATCCGCGCGCCAGCCACAACGCCGAGGATCTGCCCGAGGTCGTCGGCGAGACCAGCTGGACCGACCAGTACCTGCTCAGCTCGCGCTTCCACGGTCAGCGGGACAAGCTCCGCAAGACGGCCAACGCCTGGCGTTCGGCGGCGGGCATCCTGGACGACGCCTACTGGGACTCCGAAAGCGCCTGGCGCATTGCGACCGCCCAGCAGCTCGGCGAGACCACCGCAGCCGTCCAGACCTTCTTCACCGTGTTCGTCGGTAAGACCCCGCCTCCCTCCGCGGTCGGCGAGGACGAGACCCTGATGGCGAACCTGCCGTCCGCCTGCCGGATGATCGCCCATGCCTGCGACGCGTACGCGGATCACATCGAAACGGCGCTGAAGCGGATCCCGGACGAGGAAAGCCCGCTCTTCGGCGAGCCGCTTGCCATCTGGGAGCGGCCGCTGTTCGGCGGCGAGGGACACGACGGCGGCCTGCACGAGCTCGTCACCGGCGACATGCGCATCGCGCGCCTGGGCAACATCCCGCCGGCGCTCGACAGCTCACAGGCCAAGGTCCCCATGCCGCAGCCGGACGGGGGCGGCTTCCTGCCCCTTCCGTCCCTGCCGCCCTTCCTCGCGCCGCTGATCCGGGTGCCCCTCGTGGTCCCCGTGGGCTACCGTCCACCGAACGGCCCCCGCGTACAGCCGATGCCTCCGCCGACGCCGCCGGACCCGCGCTTCCCGCTCCTCACCGCCCCCGAGCAGCAGAACTTCCAGACGTGGTTGAACTCGCTGCGTGCCGGAGACGTGTCCGGCGGGAAGCCCGCCGAGGTCGCCTACCAGAGGCGGGTCGCTGGATACCCCGAGTACGAGGTCCCCATCCCGCTCGGCATCAGCGCCAACAGCACCCTGATGGTCGACGGCTTCCGTGACCGCGACGGCATGGCGATCGAGGCCAAGTACGTCAACAACCCGAACAAGCCGTGCTACCGCTCGCTCGACGAACTCCGCGCGAACCACCAGTCCGGCAAGAAGGACTTTCTGTACGACAAGGACCGCAAGGAGCTCACGAAGTACAACGCCGCTCTCAACGACCCGCGCAACAAGGAGATGCGGGGCGTGGAGACGGTCACCAACAACGCTGATTCCGTGGCCTACTGGCGCGTGATGATGGCGGCCTACGGCGTCAAGGGCTACGCCCGGTACGTACCCTGACCAACGGCAGCACACGATGAGGGAGCGAACGCGTGGACGCGTCCGAACTGGCCGAACTCCGCACCATGTACGTCTTCGGCCCTGCCGAGGGCTCCACATGGGGCCTGACCTACGAGGGGATCGAGACCAAGCTGCGCGAACGGAAGACGGACACGTTCGTCCGTATCGACGAGGCGGACGAAGGTCCCGCGCGCGGGTCCATCATGCACTTCGGCATCACCGTCGGCGAAGACGAGCTGGAGGGCATGGCCAAGCTGTCCCCGGAAGGCATCGCCATCGAGGACTGCACGGCCCATGCCGCAGCGGAGTTCGTCAAGTGGATGTGGGGCGTCGTCCCGGACGGCAGCAGCATCACCTTCAACACGGAGTGGGGCCTGGAAGCCGACCTGCCCGACGCGCTCGTCCCCCACGTGCCCCGCCCCCGCCTCGTGGCCACCTTCCTCGCTCATCTCGAAGCCACCGGCGGGCTGGACTGACAGCGAGCACACCCCTGGGGATCACGGCCACGTGAGTGACATGCGAAGGGCTTGGACACCATGAATGAGAAGACCTCCCGCGCCTTGGACGACGAGTCAAGTCGCGACGTCGGTCCTATGGGTGCGCCGGTCATCCTGAGCAACGAGCCCGGCTCGTTCGCCTGGAGTGTGCTGGCCAAGCGCCACCCTGCCCTCATCCAGCAGATGCGAGACGCCTTCCCGTACGGCCGCCGGCAGCACGAGGCCCTCGACGCCCTGCTGGACGAGACCACCAACGGCGTCATCGAACCTCTCGCCGCCGCGGATCACGATCGTGAGTGCTGGGCGGACTGGGGGAAGGAGTACTTCGGGCGCTCGTGGTACGACGCCCCGTTCCTGTGGGCGGAGGGCTACTTCTACCGCAGGCTCCTCGGCGCGGTCGGGTACTTCGGCACCGGCCCATGGCAGGGAGTCGATCCGTTCGCGCCGTTCAAGCGGGCCGAACTGCGCGGCGAGGCCGTGGAGGAGGAGCTGCGGGCCTTGGACCCCCTCGCCGATGCTTCGGTCGAGGAGCGGGCTACGGCGCTGCTGTACGCCTCGCTCTGGGGCAACCGCGCGGACCTCGGCTTCAGCATCTCGGCGGGGGAGCCCGGACCGAGTGACTTCACGACCTCTGCGCTGGTCGCCGACGAGAGCGCCACGCTGTGGCAGCTCATGCCCGCCGGCACCTCGGCCACCGTGGCAGTGGTGGCCGACAACGCGGGTCGTGAGCTGATTCCCGACCTCGTCCTCATCGACCACCTCCTCGAGCACGGGCGTGCCGAGCGGGTCGTGCTGCACGTCAAGCCCTACCCGTACTACGTCTCCGACGCGATGACCGCGGACGTGGTCGATTGCCTCCGACGCCTCACCGAGGCACCCGGAGAAGCCGGCCGGATCGGCGGCCGACTCTGGAAGGCCATGGCGGCAGGAAGCCTCGAGGTCCGCACCCACCCGTTCTTCTGCGCTCCACTGCCGTACGAGGAGATGCCCGAAGACCTACGCGTCGAGTTCGCGAGCGCCACGCTCACCATCCTGAAGGGCGATCTCAACTACCGCCGACTGGTGGGCGACCAGCTGTGGCGCCCCACGACCCCCTTCGCCGAACGCACCGCGTACTTCCCGGGGGCCGTCGCTGTGCTCCGGACCTTGAAGTCCGACGTCATCGTCGGCTTGGAGCAGGAAACCGTGGATACTCTCGAACTGGCCGGGGACGCCTGGCGTACGAGCGGTACCCACGCGTTGGTCCAGGTGCGATCGTAGATCTGGGCGAGGGCTTCGGGCGCTGCGGTCGGTTCCGCCCTACCTCGGCGTCGCGGCCGTCAGGCCATCCGTGCGGCAGGCGTGCATGAACGAGATCCAGGACGAGGCACGGAATGCGATTGCCTGACGATCTGGATTCTTCGAGTCACGGATGACGGCCTGATCCGGCGGGGGTGAGGAATTCGACGCAGTTGTTGTTGTGGCCGCTGGGACGAGGAGTGGGACGCCGAGACGGGCGGCGTCCATGACGATCCCCGACTCCTTGCCCACGCCCGGCCGGCGGGCGACGAGAGCCGCGCCGGCGGCGCCGTAGAGGAGCCGCAGGACCTGGTCGGCGACCGGACCGGGCACGGTGCGGAGGCGGACCTGGGGCCGGTGCCAGCGGGCGAGGACGGCGTCGCCTCCATCCCCGTCGAGCAGTACCGCCGCAGCCCTTGAGGCGGCCCCATGGCGCCGGGCGGAAACCTTGCCCCAGAGCTCTCTCCACGGCGATCTGGATGACAACGCGCTCGGGGTCTGAGCTGGTGTGCGCCCATATCGCCCTGCGTAACCGGCAACGGTGTCTGCGACTTCGGCAGCATTGGTGCTGCGACTTCGAGTGCGGCCTACCGACCTCCGTCCACCTGGCATACCGCAACGCGCACTTGGTCGCCGCCGGCCAGGATATCGGCGACTTTCCTGCTTGATTTGCGATCAGTTAGTTAGACGATGCCAGTGGCAGGGTCGATGGTCACTCCGACCGGGGCCATGTGCGGTCCGCCGACAGGCCGCAGTGTAGTGAGCGTGCACGGCTGGTATTCGATCCACAACTTCTTGTAGTCATCGGTTTGCTCAGGGAGGGCCTTCGGTGTGCCGGAAAGCGCAATGACCATGACTGCCCGATACGCCCCGGAGCGACCGGCGCCACACGTGGTCATCGGGTGAGTGTTTCATGAAAGTGTGGGCTATTTGTCTGATTCCATCCAGGCGTAAACATCTCGGATTCGTAACAGCTCGCTATTGCTGCTCAGCGTCTGAGGTGCACGCGGCGAGATCGTAAAACGCCAGGTCGGGGGTGCTTGATGGCATATTGATGGCCGTTTTGAGCGATTTACGCCGACTGAGTGGATCGCGAGTTGGGGTTCGTGGTTCGTCCCCGCGATCACGTACCGTCCATCAGGTTCCCGAGACCTGGCCGAAGGTGCCTCATCCGTAGGTTCGTGGTGTTCGCGTATGCGATATCGGCATGAGGTGGAGTGGTCTGGCGGCCGGGGCGGCCGAGGTCCGTTGGGGCCTCTTGGCGCTTGCAGGCGTATACGACCAAGGTCGGTTGGGCTCAGAGATCAAACGTCAACAAGGGGGATTCACCCCTGCTCGGGGGAGCGATCACCAGACGGTTGGAGGATTACCCAGTGTGGTCAGAGAGTCGTGCCCGAGGCACGGTGGAGCAGTCGGTTCCTTCGCAAGGCGGAGGCGGTCGAGCCGGGCGACTCAGTCGTTGGCGGCCGGCCGTGAACCGCACCGTGGAAGGTGACCTGCATCGGCTGGTTCGGCGTGAGCTGCAGGACCTTGGGATCGCGCCGCCACTCGATATCGAGGAGCTGTGCCAGGCGCTCAGCCGACGCCGGGGCCGACCTCTGTACCTGCGGGAAGCCCCTCTGCCGAAGCCGGGTCCTTCGGGAATGTGGGTCGAGTACGACGACTACGACGTGATCCTGTACCAGCAGGAAACGACCCGTATGCACCAAGAGCACATCATCCTCCATGAAGTAGGCCACATCTTCGTCGCGGAGAACGAAGAAGCCGTCAAGGCTCGGCCGGAGGCGGATCCTGCGGTCGCCGCCGAGGAGGAGACCGCCGTCTTCGTCGAAGGCTGGGCCGCCATGCTGCCCGTCTTCGCGCCCGAGACCATCAAGCGCGTGGCGCGTCGCTGCTCGTACGGCGACAGCGAGGAGTGCTCCGTCGAGCTGGTGGCCACGATCATTCTGGAATGGTCGTCCCTGCTGGCCGGCGCAACGCCGCTGTCTACCGACCCCTCGCTGCGCCGTGTCGAGGCGGCGCTCGGTGACCGGCGAGGGTGGCTGTAGTCGTGGAACTGCTCCTTCTGGTGCTTGTCGCCGCCCTCGGCTGGAAGGTCTACCAGCTGAAACGCTCTCCCCACGACGCACCCCTGCGCTCCGTCACGCTCTGTCTTCTCTGCGCCACGCTCTCGTACCCCGTCGCCATGCCGGGAGGCGCCTCCGGCGTCGACACGGTCGCCGGCCACGGAGCGGCCAAGCTGATCCAGAACGTCCTGCTGCTCCTGACGGTCTACTTCCTGATGTGCTTCTACCTCTTCTCGGCTGCCGACGAAGAGGCGGGGCGCCGGCGGGCGCGCAAGGAAGCGGTCGCCGTCGGCCTCGTCGTGATCGCGATCAGCGCGGCGGCGCTGACGGTCCCGCACGAGGTCTTCGCCGGCAGTTTCAGCACGGCCGACATGACGGTCCCGCAGATCGCCTTCTTCTACGCCGGCGCCGGCCTCTACCTCATGTACGCCCTGGGCATGGCGTACCGCTGGACGACCCAGTACGCGCGCATGTCTCGTCGGCCGCATTCCACCGGGCTGTGGATGACGGCCGTCGGCTTGGGCGCGATGGCCGTCGCCTGCGCGATCCGCGCCGTCATCGTCGCCGTTCGATGGGGCGGCGGCGAGGTGCCTCATCCCGTGATGGCAGCCGTCGCCTTCCTCCTGGTCGCATCCATCCTGCTGTTCGCGGCCGGTATCACCTACTCCGGCGCGCGAGCACGGCTCTCCTCCCTGCGGCTCTGGCTCCGGCATCGACGTGACCACCGCCGCCTCACCCCCCTGTGGGAACTGCTGACGGAGGCGTATCCCGACACTGTGCTGCGGCCGGCCTCCCCGGCGGCGCTCGACCGCTGGCGTGCCCGCGGTGTGCACCGCCGCTACCACCGTCGCATCGTCGAATGCCGCGACGGCCTGGTGGACATCAGCCCGTACCTTCTGGACGACGGCGACGACAGCGCGATGCTCGACCTCGACACCGACGAACTCGCGGCCCGACTCTGGAGGGCCGCCGGACGAATCGAGGAAGGGATTCCGGCGCCGCGCCGTGCCGTCCCTCTCGCGATGGCGCTGGGAAGCGACCGCGAGTCGGATGTGAAACAACTGATAGAGGTGTCCGACGCTCTGAGGAACGCCGTATGACCCCCACGCCCAAGGAGCCAGCATGCTGATCACCGGCGGACGAGTCCTCGTCGGATCGGGGACGTACCTCGAAGACGGGGCCGTCCTCGTCAAGGACGGCTTGATCGCTGCTGTAGGACCGCGCAAGGAGGTCGAGGAGCAGGCCGGCGCCGACACACCTCGGTTCGCGTTCGACGGGACGATCATGCCGGGCCTGATCGACGCTCACGTCCACTTGGTCTTTGACGGCAGCCCCGACCCGGTGGCCGGCCTCCAGACCTCGACGGACGAAGTCCTGCTCGAAGACATGCGCCATCGCGCGGAGCAGCTTCTGCGCAGCGGCGTCACCACGGCCCGCGACCTCGGCGACCGCGGCGGGCTGGCCCTCAGGCTGGCCGCCGAGATCAGCGAGGGCCGAACTCCGGGGCCGCGGATCGTGTCCGCAGGCACGCCGGCGACCACAGTGGGCGGGCACTGCCACTTCCTCGGAGGCGAGATCACCGGTGAAGCCGAGGCCCGCGACCTTGTCCGTCGCAATCTCGCGGCCGGCGCCGGAGTCATCAAGGCCATGGTCACCGGCGGCGGCCTGACGAAGGACGGTCCCAAGAGCCACGAGTCCCAGTTCACCAAGGAAGAACTGGGCGCCCTCGTCGACGAGGCCCATCGGGCAGGCGTTCCCGTCGCTGCCCACGCGCACGGAGCCGATGGCATTGCCGCCGCCGTAGAGGCGGGGGTGGACACCATCGAGCACTGCACCTGGATGACCGGCGGCGGCCTCGACTTCCGGCAGGACGTGGTGCAGCAGATCATCGACCGGGGGATCGCCGTCTGCCCGGCGGTCAGCCCTCACTGGCAGATGCTTCCCCGAATCTTCGGAGAGGAGCGAGCCGCCGCGATGTTCGACATGGTGCGCCGGATGGCCGACGCGGGCGTACGCCTGGTGGCCGGCACGGACGCCGGCGTGCAGCGTGCCGGATTCGACGGACTGGTCCCGGCTCTCTCGTTCTACGCCCACCTGGGCCTGACGCCCGCCGCGATCATCGACATGGCGACGTCCGAAGCGGCCACGGCGCTGGGGCTGGACACCACGACCGGGCGGATCACTCCCGGGCACCGTGCCGACCTACTCCTCGTCGACGGCGATCCGCTTTCGGACCTGGGCGCGCTGAAGAACGTCCGTGCCGTGTTCGTCGGCGGAGAGCACTACGAGCCGACGTCGGCGGCCGAGTAGGGGACGCCTGCCCAAGTGCCCTGCCTCCCAAGCTGAGAAGCCGGAGTCAGGGCACTACTCGTTGTCGGTGGGGCCGGCCTTCTTCTCGAACTCGGTCGCGAATTCGTTCAGGATGGAAAGGACCTCTGCGGGTAGACCCTCGGAGCCGAGGCCGCGGGCGCGGACGCGACCCACCTTCCCGCGCTTGGCGGCTGACATCAGGCGCAGCCCTTCATAGACCTGGCGCACGACGGCATCGTCAGGCTCGAAGTACAAACGCGCGACACCGAAGAAGTCGGCGAGCCCCTCCAGAACAACGGGAGCAGGGGTTCCGGCAGAGCCCGTCCGGAGGGCTGCCATCATCTCGGGGCTGGAGACCTCCGCCCCGGCGTACGCGTTCACGGCCTTGGCGATCTCCGCGTCCCCTGGCGCCGTTCCCTCGGGATACGAGCGTTCGAGCAGCAAGGTGATCTTCCCGGCCAGCGTACGAGGGGGCTCCTCGGTCTCGGGAACGAAAGCGGCCTCCCGCTGTACTTCCTCGCCGCGAGCCTTGGCCATGGAACGTTCCTGCGCCCGTCTCACCTCGTCCACGGTGACGCCGTACGCCTCGGCCAAAGAGGGGAGGTACTTGTCCTTGAGGCGCCGCACTCCTTGTTCCGCGCCGGCCACTGGGCCGTCGCTCTTGGTGCCGATGACCGCCGCCATCTCGTACCGGTGCAGGCCGGCGTCGCACCGCAGGTCGGTGAGGTCGGGCAGGCCGTCCCGGGGGAACAGAGAGTCCACCGGTTGCTTGAGCACCTGGGCCAGGGCGGACAGCTTCTCCTGATCCGGCGTGGACGAGCCGAGCTCCCACCCTGCCACCGTCGAATCCGCGACACCCAGGGCGGACGCCACGTCGGACTGAGAGATCTCGGCAGCCCGGCGCACCGAGCGCATGCGAGTTCTGTCGAAGCGGCGAGCTGGCATCAGACCTCGTTTTCGGGAGAGCCGAAGAAATTTCGAGACGTTGACCTTTCGAGCTGGTCAAGATAGCTTCAGGCTACCGAAAAACGCAGGGATGCGCACCCCTGCCCTCAAGGGCAGGCGTGCGCAGAGGCAGAGCACAGGAGAGGTGGACGATGCAGGCGAACGACCCGTGATGAACGCCAGCAATAAAGAACCGGCGCCCGGGAGCTGCTAACTCCCAAGCGCCGGGCCGACACCTCAAGAGGTGTCCAACACATCACGCGGGCGGCGGGGCTTTTGCACGAGAACCACCGCACCGCGCTCCTACGAACAACGGAGTATCGCATGCTCGCCATGCCGAGTGGAACTCTGGCCTGTCCGGAAACCGGCCGCCAGCACCGCCTCGCCACCCAGCTCGCCCACATGATCCCGGGCGCGGCCACGGTCCGGGTCGGTCTCGACGACCCGAAGCAGAGGTGGCCCCATCTGCACGCCGTCGTCAGGAACGAGTCCGGGAGGATCCTGACGCCGAACCGTACGACCGCCAGGGTCGCCGCCCGCTGGATCCTGCGGGCCTGGCCCGAGGCGGACTGGACCAGGCCGCACGTCTTCGACCTCGCCGACGCCACCCTCACCCGCAGCGACTCGGTCGCCGCCGGCCGGGGCCGCTGACATGGCGCGGATACGAACCATCAAGCCGGAGGCTTTCGTCTCCGAATCGCTCGCCGAAGTGAGCGTCGAGGCCGAGCGGACCTTCTTCGGACTCCTCACCCAGTCCGACGACCACGGCCGCCACCGCGACAACGCCGCGATCATCGCCGGGCTCCTCTGGCCCCTCCGGGCCGAGCACACCTCGGTCCATGTCGAGGACGACCTCCACCAGCTCGCGAACGCCGGCCTGATCTGCCGGTACACCGGCTGTGACGGTCGCCGCTATCTCCACATCGTGACCTGGTCCGAGCACCAGAAGATCGACAAGCCGAGCCAGTCGCGCATCCCGACCTGCCCGGCGCACCAGGCCGCTGCCCGGTGCGCCCCCTGCAAGGGCACCTGCAGCAAGCGGACCGAGGACTCGTCCATCACTCGCCGAGGGCTCGCCGAGGGTTCGCCGAATACTCCTCGAACCCTCGATTCGGGTGCTCCGGCCACCGCGTCCCCTCAAGACCGCGCAGGCGAGGCTCCCGCTGCCCACCAGGACGCCCTCGACGGCATGATCGGAGCCTCACAGCACGAGGCGGAGAAAAGCTCAGGTCAGAGCGCATTCACCGAGGGTTCTCCGAACCTTCCCCGAAGCGTCGGGGAGGGCTCGGCGCCTGGATCTAGGATCTTGGATCCTGGATCCCTTGTCCCTACGGGGCGCACGGCGCCCGCAGCTGGCGTCTCGGCCAACCAGCTCGTCGGCGAGTACGTCGCCGCCTGCGACGAGCGCCCGCCCAGCGACGTGATCGGACACCTCGGCCGGATCACCAAGAAGCTCCTGGGCGAAGGCATCGCCCCGGAGCACATCCGCGCCGGACTGGCGAACTTCGCGGCCAACCCCAAGCACCCCAGCGTGCTGGCCAGCATGGTCAACGAGGCCATGAACGCACGCCTCAGCGGTTTGGCACGGCCGGGAATCCGGCCTAACGTCCCCGCCCACCAGGCGTGGACCAACCCGACCGACGCCGCTGCCGCCTACGCCGAGGAGCTGTGATGCGCACCCGTCACCGCGAACCGCAGACCCTCGGCGAGGGAACCTTGGACCGGATGGCCCGGATTCTGGCCGCCCGCAACATCGACTCCGCCACCGTTGCCGCACCGGCCCCGGAGCCCGAGACCGTCTCCCCGCTGGAGGCCCTGTCGGCCGGTGTGCCCCCGCGCTATCGAGCAGCCGTCGCCGACCACCCCCAGGTCCTGAACTGGGTCCGGACCGTCGCCGAGGCTGCCGTGGCCCCCAACCAGGGAGCCCGACGGCAGGTCACCACCGGACCCAGCCTGCTGATGGCCGGCGTCGTTGGCGCGGGCAAGACGCACCAGGCGTACGGCGCGGTCCGGGCTCTGGTGCAGAGCGGGGTCGGTGTGCGCTGGCGCGCGACCACCGCCGCCGACCTGTACGCCGACCTGCGGCCCCGGCCCGGAGCCGACAGCGAGCGCGAGTTGGCCGCCGTCAGCCGCTGCCCGCTGCTGATCATCGACGACCTCGGCGCCGCCAAGGCCAGCGACTGGACCGAGGAAGTGACGTACCGGCTGTTCAACCGCCGGTACAACTACGAGCTCCCGACCCTGATCACCACCAACCTGCGCATCAGCGATCTCCGGGCCCAGCTCGGCGACCGCGTCGCCTCCCGGCTCGCCCAGATGACCACCCGGGTCGAGTTCGAGCAGGTCGACCGCAGACGGCACCGCCTCGCGGCCTGACCAGCCCCAAGTCACCACGCCGGGCCGCGCCCGCTGCGCGCCGCCCCGAGCCCTTCCCCGACCCAGCGCACCTCTCCGCCGACGCCCCTGCGCGCGGAGAGCGATCGGAGCACTCCGCATGACCCCCACGACGAACAGCCCCACTCGCCACCGCCTCCTCGGTGACCAGACCTGGCGGGCCGACGCCGTCTGCCAGAGCACCGAGTACAACCCGGTGGACCCCGAGATCTTCTTCCCCGAGCCGGACGAGACCGACAAGATCACCGAAGCGAAGGCGCTGTGCAACCAGTGCCCGGTCCGCCGCACCTGCCTGGACGCGGCGCTGGAAGGCGGCGATGCCGACGGCATCCGAGGCGGACTGACCGAGGAGGAGCGCCAGCCGCTCCACGAGAAGATCGCCGACCGCCTCGACTACAGCCGGGTCAACGACACCATCGCCGGTCGCGACATCCACCTCACCAAGGCCGAGCGCCGCGCGGTCATCCGCGCCGCCTTCCGCCACGGGGTGCCCGAGCAGCGCCTGGCCCGACTCCTGAAGATCAGCGAGGAGCATGCCCAGAAGCGGTACCGCGAACTTCGCCGCGCCCTGCGCAACCGAGATCTGAAGCAGACCGAGACGGCCACCGCCACGCCCGAGGCCGGCGGTGAGCGCCTGGGCCGCGACGACTTCGGGACGGCGGCGTGAGCGCCACGACCGCGCCGAAGACGGCGCACATATCCGGCTGGGACCGCGCGGTCGTCATCGCCCTCGGCGGCGCGGGCTGCGCCCTGTCGTACGACGCCCTGCAGCAGATGGCCGTCGCCATCCACATCCGTGGCTTCCTGACCTACCTCTTCCCCCTGGTGATCGACGGGTTCATCGCCTACGGCGTCCGGGCGCTCCTGGTCCTGCGCGACGCGCCGCTGCGCGCCCGGCTCTACGTCTGGACGCTCTTCGGCACGGCCACCGCCGCCAGCATCTGGGCCAACGCCCTCCACGCCGTCCGGCTCAACGAGGACGCGGTTGCCGGCACCGGCCTCCGGCTAGGCGACACGGTGGTCGCGGCGCTGTCCACCATCGCCCCGCTCGCCCTGGCCGGAGCGGTCCACCTCTACATCCTCATCGCCCGGAGGCCGGTCAAGGGCAGTGACCGCGGGGACCTCGGTCAGGCCGGTCAGCCGGGTCAGGTCAACCGGGGTGAGGCCGTTGAGGCCACCCGGACTGACCGGGTCGGTCGGCAGCAGCCGGTGGCCGGTCAGGTCACCCCCGGTCAGCCGGTCACCACACTGACCGACCGACCCCCGCTGCCCCTGGACAAGAAGGCCCCCGCCCCCCGGTCACTGACCGGGGACACGACCCCGGCGGACAGCCCGACGCCGGTCACCGGTCACCCCGGTCACCCCGGTCAGCCGGACATGGCGCGGCCGGTCACTGACCGCGCCGAAGACACTGACCCGGTCACCGGTGACCAGAACAGCCTGGCGGTGGATTCCGGTCAGCCGGTCACCCAGCCGCCGGTCACTGACCGGGGTACCCGGACACCCGGTGACCGGCGGCCCGACCCGGACACCGAGGAGCTGCTGAAGATCGCCCGGTCGGCGGTCAGGACCCAGGACAAGCTGACCCGCAAGGTGGTCGCCGAGGCGATCCGCGGTCAGCAGATCCCGCTCTCCAGCGACACCCTGACCACCCTGATGGCCCAGCTCCGCGCCCAGCACGGACAGCCGGTCACCTCCACCCGCCCCTGACCGAACCTCCACGGAGCGGGTGACCGAGCCGGTCACCGACCGGTCACCCGCTCCGGACACCCCTCCCGAACAGAAGGTGGAGCACACCTGATGCGCACTCACCCGGCCACGTCCGCCGAAGTCGAGTCCTGGCTGACCGTCCTGCACCAGCGCGGCCACCTCCACCGCGCCCAATCCGGCCCCGATACCACCTGGATCGTGCAGCGCGGGCAGCACGACCGCCCTTGGACCCTCCACCACCCGGTCCTCGCCATGGACTGGATCGAGGAACTCGTCCGCGAAATCCAGCAGCAGAACCCCGAGACGAGCCGGTGACCACCGACGACCCGGCAGCGACCCCGGCCGGAGAGCAGCGTGACCCCACGACGGCTCCTGGCGGAGCAAGCTATCGCGTACGACGGTCCTACGGCCCGTCGTACGCACTTGCCCCCGCTCCGGAGGGCGGGGGAAGCCCGGCTGGTCCCCGAGCGAGGGCGCACGGGGACCAGCCGGGCAACCGGCACCAGGGGGCGCCGGTCACCGAGGGAGAAGCCGACCACGACGACCACCGCGAGCAGCCGCGCCCGCGTCCGAGCCCGCGCCCGCCGGCCTTCCCCGACCGCACACCGCGCCGCCGCCCCCGTAACCCGAGCGAGCGCACCCGCAAGACGACCACCCGCCTCTCCGACGACGAGAAAGACGAGATCGACGCCGCCGCCGCACAGCGCAACGTCACCGTCGCCCGCTTCCTCGCCGCCGCCGGCCTCGCCGCCGCCCGCGGTTCGACCGCCCTGCACACCAACGAACAACTCGACGCGGCCATCGACGAACTCGCCGCCCTGCGCACCGCCCTGGCCCGGATCGGCAACAACATCAACCAGATCGCCTACATCCTCAACAGCGGCAGCCGCCCGCGGGTCGGCGAACTCGACCACGCCCTCATGGCCCTCATCCGGCTTCTCGCACGTCTCGACGACGCGGCGAACGACCTGGTGACCAGGAGGCTGTGATGGTCCCCGACATCGGACGCGGCTCCCGCACCCACGGACTCCTCGTCTATCTCTACGGCCCCGGCCGACGCGAGGAGCACACCGACGCACACCTCGTCGGCTCCTGGGACGGCTTCGCCCCTGACCCCGGCCGCGACCCCGACCCGCAGGTCACCCTCGCCCGTCTCACCGCCGCCCTCGACCTCCGGGTCAAGCAGGCCGGCGACCGTGCGCCCGCCCAGCACGTGTGGCACTGCTCGGTCCGCACCGCCCCTGGCGACCAGCGGCTCTCCGACGAGGAATGGAACGCCGTCGCCCAGCGCATCGTCCACGCCACCGGCATCGCCCCGGACGGTGACCCCGACGGCTGCCGGTGGATCGCCGTCCGCCACGCGGAAGACCACATCCACATCGTCGCCACTCTGGTCCGAGGAGACCTGCGCAACCCGCGGTTGAACTACGACTTCAACAAGGCCCAGACCGAGTGCCGGCGCATCGAGAAGGAGATGGGCCTGCGCCGCCTCAACGCCGGCGACGGCACCGCAGCGAAGAACCCCACCAGCGCGGAGAAGTTCAAGGCCGAACGCACCGGCCGCCCCGAGACCTCCCGCGAGACGCTCCGCGAAGCCGTCCGCCAAGCCCTCGCCGGAGCCGCCACCGAAGAGGAGTTCTTCACCCGCCTTCACGAGGCGGGCCTGCGCGTGAAGATGCGCCACGCACCGTCCGGTGACGCCCTCGGCTACAACGTCGCCCTCCCCGGCGACCGCAACCGCCACGGCGACCCGATCTGGTACCCCGGCTCCAAGCTCGCCCCCGACCTGTCCCTTCCGAAGATCCGCCACCACCTGGCCGACGGCCTCACCGACCAGGCCGCGCCCCCCGCTGCCGAAGGCCGACCGGACTGGCCCCCACCCGCCCGAGCGCGCCGCAGCGCCACCGGTACCGCCGAGCACGCCGCCAGCCTCCTCGACCGCGACGACGACGAAGCCGCCGCCCACCTCGTCGGCGTCGGAGAACTCCTCGACGCCCTCGCCCAGACCTCCCCCGCCGCCACCCGCGCCGAGCTGGCCGCCGCCGCCCGATCCTTCGAACGTGCGACCCGCAGCCACGTGCGAGCAGAGCGCGCCGACACCCGAGCCATCCGCTCCGCCGCCCGAGGCGTCATCCAGGCCGGCGGCGCCCTCGGGCGCGGCGAAGACGGCGGCACCACCGCCATGCTCGTCTCTACCCTCGTCCTGGTCGCCCTCGCCGCTGCCCGCTGGCACTCCGCCCACGGCCACGCCCAGCAGGCCCACGCCGCCCGGCAGACAGCCCAACACCTCCGCACCGCCTACCGCCTCGCCGCCAACATCCCCATGCGAGCACTCCACGACCAAGGCCGCGCCCTGCCCGAGGCCGACCGGCGGAAGTACGAGAGCACCATCCGAACAGTCCTGAAGGAACAGGACGTCCGCACAGAAGGCGCTTCGACGAAGACGGACGCCTTGGCCGCCACCCTCGCCCAGGCCGAAGCAGCAGGACACGATCCCGAGGTCCTCCTCCAGCAGGCCATCGACATGCGCGAACTCGACACCGCCGCGGACGTGAACGACGTCCTGGTCTGGCGCCTGCGCCGGATCGCCCAGCTCCCCGCCCACCCAGGGGAAGCTACTCATCGCCAGCAGGCCAGCACCCGGCCGAACAGGCTCTCGGCCAGCCCCACCAGCGGGCGGAACGTATCCGCAGCGGCGCCGCGCCCTGCCGTCCCTGCCCCGCGCAGTCGCCCGCCGCGCCGCTGACCAGTGCGCCCGGAAGGCCGGTCACCGGCCGCCGGATGCCTCGAAATGCCTGGGCAGGCGGTTCCACCGGCTGTTACGGCTGAAAACAGCAAGCCCTCGACCGGGAGATGACGCTCGTGCTCAGAACCACCGACCACACCACCGAGCCGGCACCCGTGCTGCCCGCCCTCCTCGCCGGCACCGACCCCCTGCTGCACCTCCAGAACGAGACGCAGCCGGCCGACGGCCCCGGCGCGACCCGCTGCCTCAGCCACCCGCACGAGCTGGCCCTCGGCGGCATCCCCACGATGTGCTCGGGCTGTGAGGCCCGACGCGACTGGCTGCTCATCAATCACGGCCGCAACGTCTGGGTCTGCTGCCGGTGCGGTGACCAGTGGCTCGAACCCGAGATCAGCCGCGCCGACTTCGACGCCTTGATCGGCGCCCCGGACGTCACGAACTACCCCACCGTCGAGCAGGCCCTCACCGCGCTCGGCTTCGACGGCGCCTTCGCGGGCATCTACCTGAAGTAGACGAGCGAGAGGGCAAACGCCGAGGGGCGCCACCGATACGTCGGTGGCGCCCCTCGGCGTTCAAGGTGGTCAGCCGCGCCGGGTGCTTTTCGGCAGCCCGCCCCGGAAATCCGCCAAGAGCGCGCTGATTCTGCTGGCCGGCTACCAAACCCCCGCAGCCCTGCGAAGGATCGGCCGGTCGCGGCGAGGAGGCTAGAAGTTCATCCTTGGAACCTTCACGGGATTTCCGTATGTAAGTACCTTTTTGAGGCCTTCTCGCAGGGAATCGACATCGATTTTCGAGTCAATGCCCAAGGTGATTACATTCGAAGGCAATTCCAGCTCGTCGATCGACTCCTCCCTGAAGATGAGAGTAAGCCTCTCCGGGAGGAGTTCTACTTCCTCGAGGCTGCCGTAGTCAACCACTTCCTCGCCGGTAACTACGCAGTAGCTGTCTAGCTCGAGATCGATTTCCTGCCGACCCGGCTCTTCCAGCATCCGCTGCAGATCAAAATACTGCCCATCTTCACCGACGCCTTCCGAGATGTAGACGGTAAACGTCTGGCCAGGAATCCCCAAGAACTCCATATGCCGAATGATCCAGTCAGGAGTTTGCGGGTTGCTCATTCGCTCGTGCTCCAACTCTTCTTGCCCCACCTGTAATCGAAGGTAACGCCAAGCTCTTTTGATGCTACCTTCATAGCGCCCCGACAGTTGCTGCAAGGACGTCTCAAGCCGTAGATCGTGATTGTATCCCCCGGCTTCACTCGAGCCAGGTTGGCGTAGGGGTCGTTGTTGATTTGAAGGGCTTTGCCCCCTGCCATACGAATCACGCGGCGCTCCGTGTGCACCGCCTGTCTGGCCATGCCTTCACCCAGAGCAGATTCCGCAGCTGTAGTGGCACCACTCCTCACCGTGTATGCAAGTGTAATCACACCATCGTGACTCACTTCCACTCTCGCCCAATGGGTCGTAGGGGAAGTGGGGCCAGTCAGGGTGCCTTTTCTGTTTTGCGCTGCCTTGCCTGTCCATGTGGGCTTCCCGGATTTGCTAGCTATTTTCGCCGCGAAAACCAGGCCAAGACCAGTGCCTACATCAGCCATGCCGGCCGAATTGGGCGCTCCGAGCGATTCTACAAACCCCGGGGGGCTGTAGAACAGGGTGAAAACGAAGTAGTCGTGCTGCTCATCCGTGCATTCTACGAGTTCCTCGCAAACTCCTGCACCTGCGACCGCGATGTGCTGACTGGGCCATAGGCCGTCGTACATCCGGTTGTTCAATACTTCGTCGTACGTCTTGGAGAATGCTTCTTCGAAGCCCTCCGGTTCGGCGCCGGGGGCTCCAACAGTGTTGAACCAGCTGGTCTCAGCAGGGGCGGAAGAGGCCACGACGTGGTCAGAACTTTCGGGCGCATCTTCGTGACCGCCCAGCATGCCACCGTAAGGCGCCTTGCTGCCACTATTCCCCGGGCTTCCCGGGTTGCCGCCGCTTACTGTGTTGTTGGGTGGCGGTGCGCAGGATCCTCCGTTTTCATGGCACATTTCCCTCAGGCCCGTGGGGTCGGAGGAGGTGGCCGGATGCTGGTTGGCGTAGCTGTAGCCGTTGAGGGACTGGTGCTGGTCAGCCGACAGAAGCGGGTCGATGCTGATGAACTGGCCGATCCCAGGATCGTATTGGCGTGCTCCGACGTGTGTGAGACCTGTGGTCTTGTCGTCGATCTTGCCGAGGAAGCCCTTATCGTCGGGCCACGCAGCGCCTGTCGGAGTACCGCGTTCGGACCCGAAGGGACTCATATAGCGCTTGCTGAAGGACTGGGTGGCGTCGGCAGAGACGGCCAAGCTCTGGGTGCCGTGATGGTCGCCGGCGAGGTAGGTGAGTTTCTGGGTCCCGCTTGCGTTGGATCGGAGAGCGATGCTGACACCACTGGCCGTGTAGTAACGCTGTGCCCATGTGGTGCCGTTGGCCCTGAGGTGCAGTTCCGTGGCTCCGGCGTACAGGATCCGTTCGCCGCCCTGGGTGGTGCGGGTCAGGAGGTTACCTTCGGCGTCATACAGGTAGTCGGTGCTCTTGCCGGACTCGGTGAGCTTGCTGAGCTTGCCCTCTGGGGACCAGGTGAGGTCCTGGGTTCCGGTCTTGCCCGGACGTTTGGTGGTGTTCCCGGCTGTGTCGTAGGTATAGGTGCGTGTGGGGGTGATGCAGTTGGCCGTGGTACTGGTGCCGGTGAGGGTATGGGGCTGGGTGCCTGTGTAGCAGTACTTGGTGTTGGTGTCGCCAGTGGTCTTGTGGACCGTCTCGGTGTCGCGCTGGCCGGCCTGGTTGTAGGTGTAGCTGGTCCAGTACGGGGCCGGGCCGGACAGGCCCGAGGCGCTGCGCGGGTCAGAGCAGTTGCGGGAGCTGGGGGTCCATGCGTGGGTGAGGCGGCGGTGGCCGTCGTAGGTGAAGCACTGGGTCTCGGCCGCTGAGGTGCCCCCGAGGGTGGTGGGGTCGGCGATTGCGGTGACGTTGCCAGCCTGGTCGAAGGTGTAGTTGAGGTCCTGCAGCATGTACGGGTGGGTCTGGTCCGTCACGCGGCTGCGGGTCAGGCGGCCGGTTCCTTCCTCGAAGGTCTGCGTGACGTACAGCTTCTTGTGTTCCTCGGAGTCGGCCGTACCCATGATCAGTTGCTGGGCCTGGCCGAGGGCGGAGTAGTCAACCCCCAGGAGGTACCCAGTGGAGCCGCCTATCGATGTGAGATTGCCGAGGGTGTCGTAGTCATAGCCGATGACCTCGGCCTGCAGACCGCCCAGAGCCGGTTCCTTGGTGTTCTGCAGGGTCCCGTCGATGTTGTAGTAACTGGAGTACTCCAGCGTGGTTGGTGTGCCTGCCTGGACGAACGGATCGTTCGCGGGGAGCTGGAGCTTGCTTCCGACTGGACGGGCGAGGGTGTCGTAGGCAGTGATGCTCTTGATGTACGCCTGCCCCGTTTTGCCACCGACGTAGCGTATCGAGGATGTGGGCAAGCCCTTGAGTAGGGTGTCGTACGTGTAAGCGGTGAGCTGGGTGGCGTCACTCTTCGTGCCAGACCAAGTACCCACCAGTCGGCCGAGCTCGTCATAGTCGGTCAGGACGGACTGGCCTCGCGAGTCAGTGGTCCTGATGACCTGGTCGAGCGTGTTGTAGACGGTGGTGGACTTACCCTTGTCCGGGTCGTTAGACGTCGTCTGCCTGCCGAACAGGTCGAACCCGTAGGACCACGTCGCTCCGTCCGGCCCGGTGATCGACGTTTGCTGGCCGTCCAATGTGTAGGTGAACTTGGTGGACGTGTGCGAGACGCCGAGACTGGCGCCATAGTCTTTATCGGCGGGATCGGGGCCGGCATATTCGCGGGTCTCGATGGTCTGGCCGCGGATGTCGGTGATGGCTCGGGTCGCGGAGCCGCCCTGGAGTGCTGTGGTGGCGGTGGAGTCGCCGGTGTAGCTGGTGGACGTGGACCACTTCGGCTTGCCGTACACGTAGAGCGTGCTGGTGGTCGCCCGGCCGGCGCCGTCGAAGACCATTTCGGTCTGGTTGGGAGCCTCGCCATACTCGGCGCGGGCGTACGTGCCGGTTGGGGTCGTTGCGGTGTCGAAGATGTCGGCGTGGGTTTGATACGCCAGGCCGCGGGTGTCGTAGCGGGTGTCGGTCAGCAGCCGGCCTCCGTGGGGGGTCGGCGACTGGGTCTGTAGCGGACGCAGCAGGGAGTCGAAGATCGCGTAGGTGGTGTTGTAGGTGGTGCCGTCCTTCTTCAGCGTCGCGGTCGACACCCAGGACTGCTCGGTGTTACTGAGGGAGTAGGTGAACTTACTGTTGGGGCTGTAGCCGGCGGTCCTGTTCCGGTTGGGCAGCCACACGTCGGTGAGCCGCCCGAGAGCGTCGTAGGCCAGCTCTGTCTTCTTCACATTCGCGTCGAAGACCTGCTGCGGCTTTCCACGCCTCGGATCCAGGAAGGTGGCCGACCGATAACCCTTGGGGTCCGTGGTGATGGTCTTGGTCAGCGGGCCGGCAGCAACGGGAGTGAAGGCTGTGCTCGTGGTCTTACCGTCGGCGTCGGTCACGCTGAGCGGTCGACCGAGTTCGTCATAGGCGGTGGTGCGTGTCTTCTGCCAGGTCACAGCCCCTTCGGGCCCGTAGCCCTGTGCGCGGCCGGTCCATGTTGCAAGGCCTTTGGTCGGCTTCATCGTCGCCGACCAGGTGGTGGCGCCGTCGTAGGCGGCGGCCTCGTCTGTCAATACGTCGCCGCGGCGGGTGGAGTCCGTCGGCAGGTCGATATCAGCGTCGGCCACACTGCACGTCCGGCCTACTACGCGGGTCCGCGAGACCAGAGAGGTCAGTCCGAGGGTGTCGTTGCGGGCGTACCAAGTGCGGGCACAGGTCTCGTCACCAGCGGTGCTGTAAAGGCCCGAGTCGTATTGAGTTATTGGCATCCCGTAGGCGTCGTAGCTGGTCGCAACGGCCCGGTGGCGCCAGGTGCCCGGCACGGTCAGGTACGTGTACGTGGTGGACTGCTTGGTGCGGACATACCGGGCGGCGTGGTCGCCCGAATCCGGTACCCCGGTCTGGCGCGCGGTCTCCTTCGACCACGGCTGGTGGGCGGTGACCGAGATCGGCTGGGTGCCGTTGTAGACGACCTGCTCGCGCAGCTGACCTGCGTACGGGTCGCTGTCGGTGAGGTTGGCGATGCCGACGGTGGGCTGGGCCAGTGGAGTGACCGTTACCGACTTCGTGGTGCCGTCCTTCTTCTTGTCTCCGTCCATGCCCTGCATGTAGAGCGAGACCGTCTTGGAGCGGGTCCTCTGCAGGGCGCCGGTGTAGACGGTGACCTGGCGGTAACCACGCCAGTCGGACCAGGTTCGCTCGTCCTTCGGCGTGAACGGCTCGTCGCTGTAGTGCCAGGCCGCACCTGTGTACTCGTAGGCGTTCTCCACGGCCTCGTTGTGTCCGGCGGGGTCGGAGACGGAGACCGCGAGCACGCGGTACTTGTGGAACCAGTCCACCGACGCCTCCGAGGAGCCGTTGATGTTCCAGTACTGCGGATAGCAACTGCGGGTGTTGGTGTCCTGAGCCGCGCCCAGCACCTCGCTGCGGACGCACTCGGGCGACGAGAGCGTGACCGTGGTGATCGCCCCGGTCTCCGACGTGATGGTGGAGATACGGGGACGGGTCAGCGGCAGGATGTCATCGGTCGCGTCGACCCGGTTGGGTCGCATCTGGTACGTGAACGAGATCGGGTCCAGCCCGATGGAGGTGGTGCCGGCCTTGCCCGTCCGCTTGATCGACTGCAGCGTGAGGACCTGATCGCTGGTGTCGCCAATGTCGCCACCATCCAGGTACTGCTGGGTCAGCGCCCAGGAATCCACCGGGTCGTAGGCACTGGCTGCGGCAGTCCAGGAGTAGGTGTTCACCGCGGTGAGACGCTTGCGGGAGAAGAACGCCGGTGCCGTTGCCAGGCACTCGTCGTCCCCCTTGGAGCAGATTGAATCGAAGGGAACGTCGGGCCAGTTGTCGGACGTCTCCTTCGTCAACGAACCACAGTCCGACGCGGTGCACCGCTCGGCGTACCCGAAAGTCACCTTGGCGTCAGCGTCATCGGTGAACAGCGCGCCCTTGCGCAGACCGTACTTGATCTCTTTCAGGTAGCCGCCGCGGACGTAGGAGGCCTCTGCGGTGGTGGCTTTGTTCTTTTTGTAGTAGTTGCTGTCCTTGGCGTACCAGTAGGTGGAGGCGTTGCCGTTGACGTCCTCGACGTAGTCGAGGTTCCAGCGCCATGCCTGCGTCAGGGACCGGTCCGCGAAGCTGCTGCCGCCCGAGTAGCCGGGTTCACCGGAGTCGTCACCGAAGACTGGCACCGTCCAGGTGGAGTTGGTCCGCTCGGTTGTGGCGCCGTCGAGCTTGTCCAGACCGAAGATGTACTTCGTGCCGTCACCAGTGGTGACAGTCCAGTACTCGCCGTCGTCGTCGCTGTTGTCGGCGCCGATGGACCGGGTCACCTTCGAGGCGTCGTCGTTCTCCAGACGCCAGGTGCCCGTGGCGGTGTCCTTCACCAGGCGGGAGGACTTGCCATTGAGGACGAGCCTGGCGTTGTCGTACTTCCAGCACAGGTCGAAGACATCCGCCTGGCCGTCGTCGTCACAGGAGCCGTAGCTGCGCTCGATGTAGGACTCGGTCAGGGAGAAGCCCTCACCGACCGAGGTTCCCTGATTGTTCGTCGTCGCCGTACGCCCATCGATGCTCCCCGAGTCGTACGACAGCGACAGCGACGGCGCCGGGCCGGCCGCAGCGGGCGGCATCGTGAAACCGTACGACCACGTGAACGACCCCGAGCTGCCGCCTGCCTCCCACGAAGAGGACTCCGCCAGCCCCGTCGCCGAGTAGTCGCCCGTGCCCGACGGTGACTGGCCCCCGCCGCCCCCAGCCGTCGTGACCGCCAGCACCGTCGCGCTGGAGGCTTCGGAAGCCAGCTGCGTCGAGACGCCACCGGCAGTCTCGGGCAGTGCGACCTGGGCCGAGACGGACTGCTCACGCACATCGTTCGCCGACTTCAACGGGGTCTGCTCACGGCACTCCGCCTTCTCCGGAGTCGTCAGCACACAAGCTGGCAGCTGGACCAACTGCAGACGCTGCGCCCAGCCGCCGCCCACCTTCGAAGCGAAGCCGGAGTAGTCGACGGAGACGCTGACCCGGCCGGCGGCGTTCGCCTCTACAGTCAGCAGGACACCGGTGATGCCGGCCGTGTCCGCCTCCTTCTGGTCCAAGACCGTGAGCCGGGCCGTAGAAGCTGCCGCTCCGGCCCGATTCCCGGCCTCCGACTTGACGGTCACCGGCATCCCACCCGGTGCAGCCTTGCCTGCCCCGCCCTTGGCAAGCGCGATGGTTGCCTCACCGGGGGCGGGCCAGGCGCCCCTCTGCTCCGCCAGGGCACGGCGGGCCTGCTCGGTGTTGGTCGCCAGATCCTGCGCGACCTTCGCCCGGGCCTTCTTTGCCCCCGGCGAGTCGACCGCCTTGACCTTGCTCACCCGCTGATCAGGCAGTCCTGGACGGCCCAGCCCCCCATTGCCGTCCGCGGCCTGCGCTATCGGCACCAGCCCCATCGGAACCATCAGTGCCAGAGCCAGCGAGTGGACAAGGAGCCGTTTGCGGCCCCGTCTCTCACCACCAGCCTGGATTCTTGTAGTGCCTATGTCAAAAGCCATCTGCTCCGCCCCTGCTCGTCCAGAATTAATTTCGTCACACGTCATAGCCGAGGCCGCACACGGCCGCGGCTGCGGGCAGCAGCAGGGACGCCCGCCGCTGCCCGCACGCTCAATTCGTTCAGTCCCTCACGGTGTTACTGATTTGGTCGGAGCTGGCCATCGCCCCGGCCCACACCCGCACTTCCGCGATCTTGGCAGGTAGGTAATGTGCCCAGCCGCCCGAGGTGTAGCCCTTGCCGAGTGTGAAATCACCTGAACCGAGCTGCGCGGTGAACTGCGTCTCACCGTTCTCGTTATGGCCCAGGTAGAGGCTGATGGTGCCCGACTGTGCGTCGTGAACACCGGTCAGACGGACCAGACCATTCAGCTTTGCTTCATCTGTGGAGACGACCGAGGAAAACGTGCCATTGGCGTTCAGTCGTCCGAAGTGCCACTTGCCGACCAAAGTGACGCTGTCCTCATAGGGGTTGACATCCTTGCCGACCATCTCGAACCAGAGTCCCCATGCCGAGCCGTCCGCCGTACGCTGTCCCAGTACCTGGCCCACAAAAGGGTTCTCCAGGCTGGCGTCCTTGGTGGCCAGCTTGTCTTCGTCCAGTTCCACCTGGGTGGTGACCGTGAACGAACCCGTGTCGTCCACCAGTGGGCCGGCGGCTGTGGCGGAGTCATCCACACCGTCGAGGACGATCTCACCGTTCACCACCGCCGCACCGCCGGCCAGGGTCAGCGGCCTGCCGTAGCCAGAGGTGGTGTCCGGGATCGTGGTCCCGGAAGCGGCGTCGGCAGACCAGTTCGCCACCAGTTCGGCGCCCGCGTACTGCTGCGAGATCAGAGCCCGCGCCTGCACGGGGATCTCTTCGTCGATCAGTACACGCTGCCAGGCGGACACCTCGTCAATCGAACCCTTGAAGGGTGCGGTGCGGGTACCTGCCCAGAGGTGCCGGCCCATGTTGAACGGACCGGTGGCGGACCAGGAGCCGGCCACCACCTTCGTGCCCTGTAGCTTGCCGTTGACGTAGAAGCGGACTTCCTTCGTGGCAGGGTCGTAGCTGCCCGCCAGGTGCGTCCACATCCCGATAAGCGCAGCGTCCTTGCTTGCCACACCGATGTGTGCAGCGCCGTTGTCCGCGTCCTTCTCCTTCACTCCGAACGCCCAACGGTCGCTCGTCTTGTCGTAGGAGAGGAGGAACGGGCTGTACTGTGCGCCGTCCTGGGAGAGGACGGCACTGTTCTGGGACTTGCCGTCCAGACGCACCCACGCTGCCACGGTGTACGCCAGCCCGGTGTTTACCACGGGCGTGGTGGTCGTCGCGTACGCTCCGGTGCCGTTCAGCAGCAGCCCCAGGTCGTTCTTCGGGGTTGCCAGCGGCGTTCCCTGTGCGTTGTGCGTGACCATCCCGAGCCGTCCGCGACCGTCACGCACAGCGCCGCCGGCAAGGGTTGCGTCCTGGCGTATCCCGCCACCACCGAGAGCACTGTCGAGCGCAGCACCGCCATCGGTCTCGTCGAAGTGCCAGCGTGCAACCGGGTCCTCGCCCCGGGCCACCTTGAAGATGAGCGTGCCCTCCCCGCCCCAGCGGCCGAGGCTGTCCTTGGCACGGACGTAGATCGTGTAATCGCCAGACTTCGTAGGTCGGTAGCTGGCGGTGAAGAGACAGGGCATACCCGGTTGACACGTGTTCGTCCAGGCAACCGACTGGCTCAGCCGGTACTGGAAGTCCGTGACGTTGTCATCACCGGCCGCGGGCGCGAAGAGGAAGTTGGCCCTGACTCCCGGTCCGCCGGAATCCTTACAAGGCTCCTCCGGGTCGACTCCGGGATCGTCTTCGGACAGGCACTCGTTATATGGGCCGCGCAGCAGGATCTTCGGCGGCTTGGGAGCCGAGGAATCAACCTTGAAGTAGCAGAACCCCGACGTGCTACTGGACCGGTATTTTGCCCCTCCGTTGTAGAAGGAGTGCGTCCATGCCTGGTACCGGTACAACTTCCCGTCGGTGAGGGCGGACCACACGAGCGCGGCGCGCTGCCCGTCCTGGAGGTAGCTGGTCGAGGGCGCCACGGAGCCGTTCCCGGCAGGCGTTTCGCTCCATGTACCGTCGGAGTTCTTGTGGTCCAGGTCGAAGTAGATCCGCAGCTGGGCCTCCTGCTCACCGCCGGCCTTCGTCTGCGCGACCGCGTTGAGCGTCGGCTTCGGATCGGACACCACCGCCGGGTCGGCCTCGGACCTGTTGCAGACCGTGCCCGAACCCGCCTTCACACCCACTCCTGTGGGCCTGTCGGGAATACCGACGAAATCCACCGCGAGAACAGCGTCGTTCCGGAACCGCTTCCACGCCGAGGCGTCAGACTCGTCCTGCGCCCTCAGCTGCAGGGTGAGCCGGGAGATGCTGCCCGCCGCGAAAGCCCGGACGGTCGGGGTGAGATTCTCGTTGGGCTCCTCGGGGTTGTCGTGGAACTCGATGGGAGCGGTGGGCGAATTGGGGTCGCACAGGGAACCACGGCCAGCCGAAATGTTCCTGTCGACCATCCAGTCGAGTTCCTTGGGCCGGGAGGACCATGTGGTGGCGGAGGAGATGTTGTTCGTCCGGACCAGGTCCACCCAGCGGGGGTCGCACTGGAAGGCCCACGGCTCGGTGACGCGGAAAGTCGCGTCCAGGACATGCTTGCCCTTGAGCTTTTCCGGCGAGAACTCGAAGTACAGCCGCTGGACGTAGCCGGGACCGCAGTAGTAGCCGTTCCAGCTGCCGCACTTGCCGACGCCCTGGCCCCGGTCCTGGTCGCCGTTTTCCCAGTTGTACGACTCGTAGCCGTCCGAACGCAGCAGAGTCCGCTCCGCCCCTCCCCAGGTCACCGTGGGGTCGATGTACAGAGGGAAATGCTCTGCCTCCGTTCCACGGAGCATGTCCGCGTCCGGCACGACGGACAACAAGTCAGAAGTGACCTTCACGTCCATCGTCGTCACCGTGTCACCACTCGAAGGCATCCCGTTCGACGGCTCTTCGGCGTCGCCGCCAGAGGCGGGCTCCGGCGACGTTGGCTCTGTTTCGGATCCGAGGACGGCTGCGGACTGGCTGACCGGGGCCTCGGTGCTCTCTGTGGCATCGCGGGTGCCCGCCGAGTCCCACATCTGAGCCGGCGGTGCACGGAAGACACGGTTGCCGTCCACGTCCACCGCGGCCAGGTTGCCCGCCTGCCCCTTCACGATCTGCAGGCCCTCGGCCTTCAGGGAGTAGTCGATCTGCTGAAGCTTCGGATTGGCCGCAGCTTCGGGGGTCTTCACGACAAGGAGGTGACGGAAGCCTTCCGTCGAAGCGATCACCTGAAGGTCGACCCCCTCCAGGACCTCTCTGTAGACCGCGCTTGCTCCGTCCAGCTCCGGTACCGGAAGCTCCTCCAGCCAACCAAGGGCCAGAGAACGGCCTTCCTCCTCGATCCTCACCAGCGGCTCATCAGCCCCACCACCGGAGAACTCCATGTCCACGGCCGACGCCTTGGGCGCGACCGTCCCATCGGTTCTCCGCTCCAGCGTCGCGTCGGGAGCCTGCCATCCGCCACCAGGCGCGGCGGCGCGGACAGGTACGGCGGACTCCTCCAGGGTGAAGCTGTAACCGTCCGGGTTCGCGTAGACCGTCGTACGTTCAGAACGCTCGCCTGCCACCTCGACCCGGACGCCCGTCCCCTTGGCATCTGCCAGGGCCCGCTGCGCCTCCGTCAGCTCCCCCGTGGCCGTCGTGGCCGCAGGCGCGGTGGCTGACGCCGCCGTCGCGTCACTATCCAGTGCCGGTACAACCGACAGAACCATGGCCGCGGCAACGCCTGCTACCGCATAGGTTCTCCCTCTGCCGCGCACGGAGCCAGCAGCCAGTCTCCATCTCACACTCATCCCCACCCCAAAAACAGTTCGATCAAGGCATATGGCATATCGTGGACGTTCAGCACATCCGCGTTCCCGCGCAGTGTGGAATGCGGAGCGTCCCCGCAGCGGTCACCAGTCCGCGGTGCCGATCTGCATGCGCCCGTCCAGCCCCGTCGTCTTGCCGGGGTAGAGGAACAACTTGCCGCTGGCCGTCTCGACGCCCACGAGGTCGTCGTCCGCGCTCCCGACGACGGCTCCTCCGGCGAGGTCGCGCATGCTGTTCCAGCCCCCGTTACCGATTTCGACCCGAGGACTAAGGCCTGTGCCGGTGCCCTTGTACCACCAGAGTTTGCCGGTCGAGGTCTCCGCCGTGACGACGTCGCTCCTGCCGTCGGCACCGAGATCCATGGCGACCAGATCGTGCATGCCGTTCCAGCCACCAGTGCCGATCTCCACGCGACCGCCGCCGCCGATCGATCCGGCACCGTTACCCGGGTAGAGCCAGAGCTTTCCCGTGGAGTGCTCGACACCGACGACGTCAGCCTTGCCGTCCCCGGTGAACTCACCACTCACCAGGTCATGCATGCCGTTCCAGCCACCACTCCCCATCTCGACCCGGGTCGTAAGCCCCTTGCCCACACTCGGGTACAACCAGAGCTTCCCGGTGGCCTGCTCCACGGCAATGAGGTCCACCTTGGTGTCGCCGTTGAAGTCACCACCCGCCAGGTCATGCATACCGTTCCAACCGCCGGTACCGATCTCCGCCCGGGCGGCACCCGCATACATCCACAACTTGCCGGTGGACCGCTCGACTGCCACCACGTCGTCGACCCTGTCACCGTCGACGTCAGCGACCACGACCTCAGCCATGTTCACGGTCGCCGCACTCGCCGCAGCCGCCACAGTGTCAGGATGTGCGACGCCGGGCATCGGCCCTGCCTCGGCTGCAGCTCCGGAGGCCACAACGGCAGGCACGGCCATACCCACAGCCAAGGCTGCGCCACCTGCGATAAGGGTCGCCTGCAGGCCCCTCAATGCCATACGGCCAAATCTAGATCTCCGAGCCACACCACACTCCATTTCCACATCACAGAAGAGAAAGTCGATATCGACACAAGGAGAGATACAAACGCTTGATCGAATCACTCATGGATGACGCTCGTCCACAGAACTGAGCACTTGCCGGGCAGAGTTAGTCATGTCAGGGAACGGACCTACTCCAGCGCCCTGTCATTCCCGCGGTCGATGGCGGAACGATCGCGTGAGCCGGAGGTCAGCAGCCGGCCGGGCGCCAACCCCGGCCATGACAATCCGGCATGGCTATCACGGACAGCCGACCTTGCTCGGCAGTCAGCAGGCGTCCCGCCTTCCACGAGTCCCCAGACTGGCGCGAATGCAACGCCGCGCTGACTCCACCGCCAAGTCCTGAACCGGCAGGCCCACCCGTTCGGGGCCACCGTACGCGGCAGCAACAGGCCTCAACGGACAAGATCGTGAGACAGAAGCAACGTGTCCCCCGAATGAGATCGGCGGGAAAGCCCAGGTCATCGCATCAGAATGGGACATTCCGAATGGGGCCTACAGCGGCCTGGACGCTGATGCCCAGGTGGGCGGCGACCTCCGGGTACCCCCAGAGCGGCTGGTCGGCCACGATGTCCTCCTTGTTCCTCGGGGATGAGCGTACGCACGCGCGGGCGGGACGGCATGACGAAGCCGCCCCTGCCTGGTCGGCGAGAGGCGGCCTGGTGCGCTTGTCGGTCAGACCTCGGCAAGGCGGTTCGAGAGGTCGAGGGCGTCGGTCGCGAGCGTGAGGGCTGCGCAGAGGCCGGTCACCTCGTGGAGGGTCGGGCGGACCAGGCGCGGCCAGTCGTCCGGGGCGGCGGGCCAGGAGGCGAGGTGCACCTCGGTGGTAGCCAGGCCCAGGTGGGCGCTGACGTTCCAACCGGCGCGGGAAGCGGGCTCCCAGTGGAGGCGGATGCGGCCGAGGGGGAGCTTCGGCGCGTCGGCGGGAAGCCAGGTGACGTCGAGAGGGCCGTTGCAGTGGGGAGAGACGCGCTGGATGAGCGCGCCGCGGACGCCGTCCGGCATGGGGCATACGGCGAGGCCGTGCAGCGGGTGTGTGTGGCGAGATGGAAGCCTCCGAGGGGTAGGGGAGGAGAGAGGTCAGGACCAGGAGAGGGCGTTGCGCACCGACGGGGGGAGGTAGTCCTCCTGGCCGTCGTCGACGATGAACGCCTTGCCGTCCCGGACGGCGACCTCGGCCGCCACGTAGTGGGCGAAGGGCCAGTCAGGGTTGACGGCGAGGCGGATCGGCAGCGTGGGGTCGAGGTCCTGGAGCTGGCTCAGCAGGTGGCCGACGGTCAGGTGCTGGGGCACGGAAGCCTCCGGGGGAAGTACGGGCGTACGGGGTGGGAGCGTCAGGAGGCGTCGAGACGGAGCAGGTCCCGGAGGACCTTCGGCCCCTGGGCGTGGCTGGCGAGGTGCCGCTGGCGGCATTCGGCGACGTAGACCTTGCCGGGCTGCTTCATCTCCCAGCCGCAGGAGCAGACGGCCTGGGTGTACGCGCGGCCCGAACAGTCGTCGTGGAGCGGTTTGCCGGAGCTGGTGTGTTTGTGGTCCGCCGGGCAGAGGGTGCCGTCGGCATGGTGGTTGGTGAGCGGAGCGTGGAATGCCATGTTGAGGCCCTTGGGCGGAGTAGGAGGTCCGGGCCTCCGCAGGTGGAGGCCGGGAGCTTGGTCATTCGAAGGGTCGGCGCCGCCATGCCACCGGTTCAGCGGGAGGAGTGGGCGACGAGGGGAGATGAATCCGGCCACCGCTTCGGCGGGGGTATGGGTGCGGAACTCCTGGTTCCACGCGTCGCCTTCGGCGGGCAGCACCTGGACGGGCCAGACGATGTCGCGCGTCCAGGCGGCGGGGTCCTCGGGGAGCCAGCCGACGTAGACGCGACCGTCCGGGCTCGTCGCGTGGACGTTGGCCTCCGGGGTTTCGACGACCACCCAGTCGAGGCCGTGGAGGAGTTCGAGGACCGGGGTGGCGCAGTGGTCCGAGGAGAGCCAGTGGCGGTCTTCCACGGAGGGGCGGACGACAGAGGGCAGGAGGGTGGCGGAGACGTTCACGGTTGGAGGATCCCTTCGTTGACCTGCGGTTTTTCCGACACCCGTACGTTGACATGGGGTGTGCCGAAGTCCGTAGTCGTTTCCGGGAGTGACCCGTCTGCCGTGGGCGAACTGGTCACGGGCAGCAGTCCAGGACGCCGGCGGCGCGGGAATGGAACGGCGGCCGGAGTTGTCGTAACCGGGTTACGGCAGCGAGCCGTACAGGACCGGAGGGGGAGCAGGGATGACGGAGCCGATCAGACACTGGATGGGGCCGGGCTGGAGCGCAAGATCCGCGCCGCCGGGCGGCCGTGGACCGTCGGCGACATCGCGATGGTCGCCGACGGTCAGTGGGGCGTCGGAGCGCAGTCCGACCGGTGGCCGGACGAGGAGATGATGGTGGGGCACCGGGTCGCGGACGGCCGGCGCGTCGAGCTGACGGTGGAGGAGTTGGCCCGCGCGGTGGGCGTCCGTACCGAGGACGCCGACCGCGACGAGGGCCTCGCCTGACCGGTCAGCGACGCGGCCCCGAGGTGGGCGCCGACGGCACGGCGGCAGCCGCAGGAACGGGCTGGTCGGGCAGCCGGCCCGGGGCGTGCGGGGCGAGCCCCGATCGGGCGATGGCGGCCCGGGACAGGCTCGCAGCCGGGCCACGGTCCGCCGTCGAGGAGGCTTCACGTGCCTCGACCACGCGCCGGATCGCCTGCACGTGCGCACCGCTCTCCGCGAGCGCGACGCGAAGGTCGGCGGCCGAGCTGACGATCCGGTCCAGCTCGTAGTACGCCGGCACGTACCCGGGCTGGGTCAGGGCGTGCAGCCGTTCCTGGTGAACGGCCGCCGTGTTGTCGGTGATGGCCAGGGCCGTACGGATGTGCATGGCGGAGCGCAGGAGCGGGACGTCGCAGGGGCGGCGGACCGCGAGGACCTCCAGGACTTCGATGGGCTGGGCCCAGGCTTTCTCGATCATGGAGGTGGCCTGGTCGAGCGCGGTGGTGTCGGGCATGAGAGGGCTCCTGGCGTGCGGAGGGGCGAAGGGGGGCGTCTGGGTGGGGCCGGGTGGGAGTCAGCGGCTGTGTCGGCGCGGCGGCGAAGCGACCGGCGGCCGGGCTGCGGCGGCGGGCGCAAGGGTGGAGGACCGCATGCGGGCCGAGGACGTGGTGCGGCTCTGAGCCGCCATCACGCGGAGGTCGGCGGCTGTCCGTGGAGCGCGCGCGGCGCGGCGGACGGCCTCGGTGACGGCGGTACGTCGCACGTCGAGCGGGGTCGGAGCACGAGAGCCCTGAGGAGCGGCAGCCGGGGCGACCGGGGTCAGCGTGACCAGGTGTTCCACTTCGCGGTGGATCATGTGCCGCTCGCGGATCACCGGGGCCGAACTCGCCATGGCCGCAGCCGTCGCAGCGATCAGATGGGACGGAGTACGGGACGTGAACACCGCCTCCGCCCGCGTACCCCAGCCCCGGGGACCGGCCCACAACGTGACGGTCTCGTCGCCCCAGCGGGGATGGCTGGTTCGGATCAGAGCGCCTGCTTGTCCGTCGGGAGCCCTGACGGTGACGGTGCCGTGCATGGCAGGCTCACGGCGCCAGCCGTCGTCGAGGAGCAGTTGGAGGGAATCGGTCCAGTAGACCGACGGGTCTGCCAGGAAGCGGCCGTTGGTTTCGTACGGGTCGGACGCGGCGTAGTCCTCAGCAAGGGCGGCGGTGAAGGCACCCACCAGCTCGGGCGGGGTGACGTGGTTGAAAGTGGCCGTCCAGCGGGGCAGGGCGACGGCCTCCTCGGAGGCGGTGATCTTCCACAGCTCGAAGTCGTCGCCGAACCAGCCGATCCGGATCCGCTGGTCGGGCGAGGTGACGAGGAGCTGGCAGGGGCCGTCGTCGAGGTAATGGTGCGGCCAGTGGGCCACGGGGGCGAAGCCGGCGTCACCGGCCCCGTTGGAGCCGGCAAGGTACAGGGGACTGACCAGTACCTCTTCATAGCGGGACGGGTCGGAAAAGGGGGACATAGTCGAAGCTCCAGGCGCGGAGGGAGGAGGGAGGGGCCCGCGCGCGCAGCGAGTTGGACGGCAGGAGCGCGCGGACGCCGTGTCGACGGAGGGGCGCCGCGGTTCTCGGCACCACCCGGCTCACCGTGACCGCCCCGGAGTGGACTGGGCGGTCACGTAGGACGGCACCCGCGGTTGCGGCTGGGGGGCGTGGCTGAACAGGGAGGCCGGCACAGCGGTGCTCCGGCGCAGGGCCGCTGCGGTCCGGGCACCGTCCGCCCCCAACGGGACGCTGGGGTGGGTTCGCTGGGCTGCTGCGACGGGGGCGGGAGGCGGCGGGGCCCATTGTGTGGGCAGGGCAGCGCTCCAGTGGCCGACGACCGCGTAGACGGGGCCCAGTGCCCGGCCTGCGTCGGTCAGGACGTAGGGGGCGCCGTGGCGCGGGTCCGTGCGGGTGACCAGGCCGTCGGCCTGGAGCCGGAGCAGGCGCTGCTGGGTGTGGCTGTAGTCCAGGCCGGTCTGCTCGGCGACGTGGACGAACCGCATCGGGCCGTTCACGTCGAGAGCCTGGACCATGGCGGTGGTGTGCCGCAGCCGCAGGCGCTGCACGGCGTCCTCGACGCGCTCGGCTTCGGCCATCGCGCCGGGTGACAGGTAGGCGCGGGACCAGTCGGCCAGCGTGCGGTAGACCGGTATCAGGGACTCGCCGAGCGCGCTGAGCCGGTACGGGGCTCCACGACGTTCGTCGGCCCGGACGACCAGCCCGTTGGAGTGCATCGTGGCCAGCCGCCTGCCGACGTACTGCTCGCTGATGAAGGGGAGCCGGGCGGCGGCATCCCGTACACGCAGGGGGCTGCGCTCCTGGGCCAGGGTCATCACCATCCAGGTGGTCCAATTCGGCCCCATCAGGGCGAGTGCGTCCTCGACGTGCTGCGCGTCGATCGATGCGAAGGAGAAGGCGGGGGGCTGAGCGGGAGTGGGCATGGAAGCGTCCTGTCGGGATGGAGTCAGCGAGAGCGGGAGGCCGTGCTGGCCGTCCCGGCGACGGGCGCGGCGGTCGAGTCGGCGACGAGACCGGGGCCGGCCGGAGGGCTGCTGCGGATGAGGGCGGCGTTCACGCGCGGTGCCGCCGTACGCGCTTCCCGCAGGGCGACTTCGCCTCGCGGAGTGAGTGAGAGGAGCTGTCCGGGCCGGTACAGGCTCTCGCTGGTGTCCTGGTGCAGCAGTCCGTCGGCGACCAGCCGCTGAACGGTCTCGGGCCAGACCCGAGGGGCGGCGCTCGGGCGTCGACTGTTCGAGAGGTAGGCGTAGCCGTAGAGCGCGCTCTCGTGGAATCGGAGGCCGCCGGCCTCGGCGGCTTCGAGAGCCCTGAGCCGGCGATCACCCGCGATGGCCCAGTCGTCGTCCCGGCCGGCATCCTGCTCCCGGTCCGCCTCGCGGGCCTTCACCGTCGAGCGCTCGGTGCCGGCTTCGGGCAGAAGACGCCGGTACGCGGAGACGGCCTCGACGAGACGGTCGTAGGCCCGATCCTGCTGAGCGATGAGGTCTCCGAGCCTCGGGATCGAACTCCGCAGGCTCGCGTACGAGACGCGTGCACCGCTGAGCTTGCCGTCCCCGACGGGTCCGAGTAGCCGGAGAGCGTCCTTGGCGGCGTCCGTCACCTGGTCGTGCCGGGCATCAAGTTCGTACGCGGCCCCGATCACCCGTGTCGCAGCCCGGTACAGCGGACTGCCGGGGCGGTACGTGGTGTTGAGCGTGGTGACTTCCGAGACGCCGAGCGTCTCGGCGACGAGGTGGAGACCGGGCTCCTCGTTCGGGTCGTAGGAGTTCACCGGGCCGTCTCCATCCGGGCGAGCAGGGAACGGACCAGGGTGGGCAGGTTGTTCGGTCCGTCGTCGGTCCGGACGTGGTCGCTCGCCTCGTCCAGGACGTACGCGGCGTCTTCGAGCAGGCCGCTGGAGATCTCCGTGCAGGCGTCGGTGATCCGGGAGGCGGCGAGCAGCGACTGGGAGAGGACCTCGACGTAGTCGTTCGGTGAGAGGCCGGCGGCCTCGGCGGCGGTCCGGATCGCCGCCAGCTCCAGCGCGTTGAACGCGAGATCGAACTCGCCGTCCTGGCCGGCATCGCCGGACACGGCGAAGGCCGGGTCCCGGGGCTCGGAGGGGATGCCCACGCGGGTGCATATCTGGTCGACCGAGGCGGTCAGCTCGGTGAAGGACTCGGTGAGCCAGCCCAGCGCGGCGGCGTAGGAGGCAAGGGTGAACAGTCCTGCCGGCGTGGCCGGGCGGGGCACGGCGGCCACCAGCCCTTCGAGCCGGTCGTTCAGCTCACCGACCACCCGGGGTCCGGCGGACAGCGGGCCCAGCACAGGGTGCAGGTAGGAGCGGCTGGCGGCCGTCGGGTACTCGGCGGTCACGATGCCCGAGACGCTCTGCGCGGCCTCGGTGAGAAGGCCCGCGAGTTCGTTACGGGACAGGGGGGCGCGGTCGTCGGTCATCGCGAGGGGGCCTTTCGGGAGGCGGCGGCCGTGGCGGGGACCGCCGGGACGGGAGTTGCCGGGGAGGCTGGCGGGCGGCCGGCGGTGAGGGAGGAGCGGGACCGGGCGGCCTGGACGCGGGCCTCGGCGGCGGAGGCCGCCGCGGTGTCCTGCGTCGGGGCGGTGCGTAGGTGGGCCGTGCGGTAGACCGCGTAGTCCTTCCGGCTCCCGGCGGCGACCAGGTAGATCTCGCGCTTGTGGTTCGAGGTCGGAGGGGCCGGGCGGAACTGGATGACCAGCCGGTAGGACACGGACGGGTCGACGTAGACCTTGTGGTAGCCGGCGAGGCGGCCCTTCAACGGCAGGCAGTCGTCGCTTCCGTGGACCAGGTTCTGCAGTTCCAGCAGCGCCAGGTCGCGGATGGTGTCCGGGAGTTCCCGCAGGTCCGCGATGGCGTCGGGGTGCGCGGCGAAGGCGAAGCGGGCACGGCTCACAGCAGCTGTCCTTGGGCCGGGCGGCGGCCTGGTGCGGCTGGCGGTGTGCGGGGGGCGGCGACGCCGGCCTTCGGTATCGCGGGGGTGTCGGCCGACCGGGAGAGGGCGGCGCGGGCCCGGAGTACGGCGCCGTCGGCGTAGCGGTACTCCGGTGGCTCGGGCAGCGGGCCGTCTCGGTCGTCCAGCCAGGCGTGGGCGGCGTCCTCGTCTGCGAACGCGCCCTCGCGCATCGTGTACGTGCCGGCGGCGTGGTCCCACATTTCGTGGAAGACCCGGATCGGCGCTTCGGAAGGCTGGGTGTCCCGGGTCAGTGTCCACGTCTCGCTCGGGTCGAAGTCCGAGGTGTGGGTGTCGAGGACCTCGTACCGGGTGCCCGATCCCCGGATCTGTTGCTCGACCTGGAGAGTGAGATCGTCGGCAGGCTTCACGGCGTCGCCGTGGATCTTGGCGATCTTCTCGGGCGGGCAGCCGCGCTCGACCAGCCACGCCTGGGCGAAGGACACCGTGGCGTGGTAGCTCGTTTCCAGGGTGAACGTGAACCGGCTCAGGTCTCGCGCGACCGCGATCGCCATGATCTGTGGCTCGCCGGGCACCCCCCACGTAACGGACTGATCGTGGGCGACGACGAAGCTGTGGGAGCCGTTGGGCGTGGTGTGGTGCTGGGACAGCGCCCTCAGGTCGCCGGACCAGAATCGCTCCACTGCGTCCGCGGAGGCGGGATCGGCGGGGGCGAGTTCGTCGAGATCGAAGTCGAAGTCGAAGTCGTCGTTCATGCCTCCGCCTCCGTGTGCTCGGGAGCGGGAGTGGACAGGACCCGGTGGTTGGGCCGGGTCGGGCTCGTCGTGCACGCGGCGAACGGACCGTCCGGGGCGCGCAGGTGCACCAGGGCCTGGTCCAGGTGGTCGCGGTGCCACGTGGAGGGGCCTGCCAGGCCGGCCTGCGTGTCGGTGAGCTGCTGCCATGCGAGCCAGAGGGCGTGGAGGCGGGCGACGGCCTCGGGGTGGTCGTGCCACTGCGCGCACCACGGGCGCGTTGTGCTGATCTCCCGGCCGTACACCGGCAGGAGGAGGTGGTTCACCCAGTTGCTGAGGGCGGCGAGTTCGACGGCGTACGCCTCGCCGCCCAGGGCGACGATGAACACTGAGGCAGGGCCGTCGGTCTGTTCCGGGTCGTCCGCCTCGGCTTCCGCAGCTCCGTCCTCCTGCTGGTCGGCAGGAGGCACGGGGTCGGGTTCGGAGCCGAGGCGGTCGAGGATGACGCCGTGCCGCTTGACCTCCGCGATGGTCTGGGCGAGGGCGCTGGCGAGGTCGTCGAGGTCTTCGTCGGAGACCCGGAACGGCTCAGGACCGGAACCGGGGGCAGGGGTGGTCGGGCTGGTGTCGGACATGAGAGCGTGCTCCATCTGTGAGACGGCGACATGCCCGACAGGATCTGGAGAAACCGCGGTTTGGCCCGGCCGGAAAAACCCGGTAGAGCGCTACTATTCGGCCGCTGGTGAGGCATTTTGAAAACGGCCGGAGCTGTTTCCCTTCCGCGCTTGATCCGGTTTCGGATGGGGGAGGGACAGGTGGGGTGTTTGGAGGCCGGCTACTGATGTCAGATGGGCCTGGCACACTGCGGTCCATGACGTCACGCGATCATCTTCGTTCCACGGCTCCTCGGGCTCTGCGCGATCCCGAAGCCCTGCAGGCACGGCTGGAGGCTGTGCGGACCGTACCTGCCGTACGTCCTTTGAACGACTGGGTGGAGAATTTGCGCGAACGTCTCGGGGACGGCGAGTCCGTGCCGTGGTTCGATCCCGCGTCCGGGGGCGTTGAAGCGCGCAGCTTGTTCCTTCTGGAGGCGCCCGGCCAGAAGTCCATGGGGGCGGAAGCTGCCCTGCGCCGTACGGGCAGCGGCATGATCTCCATCGACAACGACGATCCGACCGCGCAGAACTGCTGGACACTGCGAGACGAGGCGGGTCTGCCCTATGAGCTGTCTGTGCACTGGAACGTCGTGCCGTGGTACCTGGGCACCGCGGACCGGATTGCCGCACCCGGGCGGACGGAGATACAGCGCGCGGCGCCGTTCCTGCATGAGGTGATCTCGATGCTTCCCGCGCTGGAGGTGGTCGTCCTGATGGGGCGCAAGGCGCAAGCCGGCTGGGCTGCCTATCAGGAGCAGTACGCGCCCAAGGTCCACACTCTCGCCACATGGCATCCCAGTCCGCGGGTGTTTGCCTCCCGGCCTGCGGCCCGCCAGGAGATCCTGGACACGTTGCGTCAGGCGGCTGATCTGCTGCGTTCCGCCTGAGACCGAACGGCGCAACCCGTGAACGCTCACGGGGCGCGCGAGCCCTGGGCGGGGACGTCGGTCTTCCCCTCCCCGGGCGCGGTGCTCTGGCGCTGGGTGCGGTCCGTGAGGTGAGGCTCGCTGGCCTGGGGGCAGTTGTCAGTCGGGGGTGGCAGGATGCCCGGTCATGGGAACGAGAGATGATAGTGACGAGGCATACGTCGTCGATCTGTGCAACCGGATCCTCCACGAGAGCGCCTTGACGCAGCACAAGTTCGACTGGCTGCTGGGAGATCCTGGAACCAACGGCCGCCGGGTCAAGCTGCCCGTCGACGCCTACTGGCCCGGTCACGAGCTCGTTGTCGAGTACCGCGAACTGCAGCACGACCAGCCGATGCCTCACTTCGACAAGCCGGACCGGCTGACCGTGAGCGGTGTCCACCGGGGCGAGCAGCGGGCCCTGTACGACGCCCGACGTGACACGGAGATCCCCGCACACGGGCTACGGCTGATCGTCGTCCGCCCGGCCGACCTCGACGCGGACAGCCGCGGACGGCTGCGCCGCAACGAGAAGGCCGACCTGGAGTCGCTGCGGAAGCTCCTGGCCCGCGACAGCGACGAGGACCGCGTCACCGACGCCTTCCGCACGTGGCTGTTGGCCGAGGGCTGGACCCCGGTCGACCCCACGGACCGCTGGACCGACCTGGAGGCCGTACGCGACCACGAGCGGCTGATCTGCGAAGCCAAAGGCCGCACCAGCGAGAAAGGCATCGACGCCGACATCGCCTACGGCCAGCTGCTACGCCGCATGACGAGCCAGGACCCTCACATACGCTATGCGCTCGTCGTGCCCTCGCCGTCAGTCAAGGCTGCCGAACGAGTCCCGCTCCATGTCCGCGAGCTGCTGCGCATCGATGTGTACGAGGTGATGGACGACAACAGGGTGTGCCAGGTGATTCGGTAGGCGGTCGCCGGGACGTGTCTGCCTGCGCAGCCAGGTGCCCCACGTCGGGTTGCTGGGCATCGATGAGGCCAGTCTCGTGTCCGCCACGGTGCCGGAAACGTCTGGTGCTCTGTGCTGCGTGCGTTCTCCCGTCTTCATCGATGCCGACAGCAACCGTTGGCACACCGGACAAGAACAGTCATTGAGTGGGGGATTCAACAGGCTCCATCGCCCGTGCAGCGTGGGCAGCGCGGGAACGGCGGGGCCAGCAGCTGCAGGGCCCGTGCCGCCTGTTGGGGAACGACGCCGTTGCCGAGCGCGGTGAGCTGCGCCGGACGTCCGAGTCCCGGGGTGGCGGTGACCCAGCCGCTGGGAAGGCCCTGCATCCACTCGACGAAGTCGGCGCGCAGCCGACCAGCCGCGTCGGTGGGCGCCGGCGCGGGACGGGTGAGCCTCTCCCATCGGGTGATGGCGGCTGCGTACGGTCCCCATCGCCGCTCGTTTCCCCGGCTTCCGGGCACGGCTCCGCCCACAGCGGCAGGAACACCGTCGGCAGGGGCGGGCGCCGTTCCTTGCCGGATCGACGGCCCGTGCCGGTCATCCGCCGGGCGGGGGAGAGCGAGGCCGCCGCACTGGGCAGAGTCATGTCCCCGTTGCCGTGCCGCTGGTTGGGCGAGCCCTTGACGCCGTCCGACGCCTTCGGGGTCGGCAGGAGCCACTCGACCTCGTCGGCCAGGTTCGGACCATGCCCCCCGCTCTTCCTCTTCGCGGGATGCTGGGAGCCGCCGTTCCTGCCGATGTTGCTGGTCGGCGTCTTGAGCAGGGTCTCCGGCGGGCCAGGCCGCCAGGAAGGTCCGCTCGCGCCGGTGCGGGGCTCCGACGTCGGAGGCGCGAAGCACGAGCCACTTCGCGTCGTACCCGAGTTCGGCCAGGGATCCGAGTACGGCACCGAGTGCCCGCAGAGGAGGCTGACCTGCGGTGTCTCCCAGACACCACGGGCAGGGTTCCACGTCGCCAGGGGAACCGGCGGGCGAGGTGAGGAGGCCGCGCACATTCTCGATCACTACCAAGCAGGGTCGGAGGGCCTCGACCGCACGGGCGACGTGCAGCCACAGCCCCGAGCGGGTGTGGGAGTTGAGTCCGGCCCGGCGGCCGGCGACCGAGACGTCTTTGACAGGGGAAGCCGGCCGTCAGGACGCACACCCGGGGGACGGTGGACCAGTCGACGGTCGTGATGTCACCCAGGTTGGGGACGCCGGGCCAGTGGCGGGCCAGGACGCGCGAGGCGTTCGGATCGACCTCCGCGTGCCAGGCCAGGGTGCCGCCGAGAACGGCCTGCACCCCCAGGTCGAGGCCCCCGTACCCGGAACAGAGAGACCCGATCAGCGGAGGGGACGGGACGGGGGCCACGTCACCGGCTCCGCACGATCCGGGCCGCAGGGACAGTGGGCGTCGTCGCTCGTGCGGTGACAGCCAGCGCGGTTGGGCGCGAGGGGGTGGTGGTCCGGCCGAGGGCGGCTCGGAATCGCGAGGACGGCGGCGAGAGCGCCGTCGAGGCGGCGTGCAGGGAGTCACCTGCCTCTCGTAGGGCCGTGTACGCCGTCTCGAGCATCTCGTCGATCACCCGCCCTGCTGCCTTTCGGGCGTCCTGGGCGTCGGGCCGATCCTGCAGGTGCTCGGTCTGCTCCAGGAACACGAGCTGCTCCGCCACTTCCCCGAGGGCGGACGCCGCTTCCCCAGCAGGCCGTACGGCGGCAGAGAAGCTGGAGACGGTCCGGGAGGTGGCCGAGCCGGGCGAGTTATTGACGGTGCGGAAGAGGACCTCGTCCCCCAGCTCGGAGATCAGCTTGCCGAGTTCGGAGATCTGCTGGGCGACGGCGACATTGCTGGGGAGGCGGTGAGGGTCGCCGGGGACCGGGAGCTTGCCGCGCTGGGCGTCGAAAGCCCAGGCCATGGCACGTACGGCCAGGGCATCGGCGAGGGCATCTTTGTTCATGAGGTGCTCCATGCGTAGAAGGGAGGGCTTCAGCGGTGGCCGCGAGAAGTCGGCCGAGCGGTGGTCGATGCGGAGACCGGGCTGGCGCGGGCGGAGGACGAGGGGGTTGGGTGTGGTGCGCTGCGGCTGCGGGCGGCCTGCACCCGGGCCGTCGGCGGTCCCTCGGGGGAAGCTGCGGAGGCCGGCGGTCGGGGGACCGGCAGGCCGTTCGCGGCCTCCCAGCGGGTGCGGACCTCGCCGAACGGGACGAGCGCGTGCAGGGCGTGGTTGATCAGCCGCCCGGGACCGAGGGCTTCATCCTCGGCCAGAGCCTGGACGGCACGCGCGGAGACGGCGGCGGTCCGGGCGAGCGAGGAGCGCATCACCTGCTGGCCGAGCCATTCGGCGTCGCCGGCCCCCACACCGCCGCAGATGAGGGCGAACCGGTCCCGCGTCAGCGTGCCGTCGGCCAGCAGCCCGCGCCGCTGGGCCTCCCACAGCAGGGTGAGGCGATCGACGGGCTCGCCCCGGTGGTGCAACGCCCCCAGGCACCGGTAGAGCTGCCCGTGGGCCGGGTCGGCGAAATCCCCCGACCGCAGCCAGTCCACCACCTCGCCCATGGCCCCCGGCCGCTCGACGAGGACGGCCAGGAGGAACGTCTCGTCCTCGGCCACCCGAGCGGCCTGAGCCGACGGAACGGCGGACGGGACGACAGCCGGCGGGGCGGCGGGCGCGACCGGCCGCGGTTCGGTGCCCCACCGCCGGGCGAGATCGGTGAGCACCTCCGTCAGGACGTCCGCGTGGTGCAGTGTGCCTTCGACCTCGCCGCGCAGCGCACCCGTGCGCGCCTCCTGGTGAAGTCGAACCGCGTGCTCGGTGACGGTGCGGTGGATCGCCCCCTCCAGCACCATGCGGCCATACACCGGAGCGTGCGCCGGACGCGGACAGGCCGAGATCAGCAGGTGGGCGTACGACGCGGTCAGCCCCCTGACATGGAGGCCGGCCTTGGCGACCGCGTCGGTCACCCACGACAGCGGCACCGGCCCCTCGCCCTCCACCGCGGGGTGGCCGTCGCCCCGGAGCTTGCGCAGCGCGGCGAACAGGGCCTGGTGAACCGGCCGGTAGAAGTGGTCAGGCGCGAGCCACTCCAGGTGCGCGAGCTGGCCGGGGTCGAGGAGCACCGCGCCGAGGACCGCCTGCTCAGCGTCCATCAGCGGGTTCACCGTCGGCCTCCCGCACGAGGGCCGACCGGCTCGTCCGACCGGGCACGCAGAGCGGCGACCGCATGGTCGGCGGCGGCCAGCGCCTCGGCGAAGCCGTCCAGCACGGCGACGAAGGACGGATCGGAGAGCGGCACCGAACCGGTCTCGCCGACCAGCCACCACCGCCCGTCGTACAGGGCGGCCGGCGACTGCGCAAGCCGCGCGGAGGGAAGCGGGGACGCCTTCATGCCGCACGCCCGAAGTCGTCGTGGCCGACGGTCTTCGCCAGGGCCCGCTCGGTGATCGCCTTCGTGGCGCGGGCGGAGGCCGGCCCGACCACCTTGGCGGAGGGCTCCTTGTACCAGGGCCGGATGCTGAGCATGGCGATGCGCAGACCGGTGGCCAGTAGCAGCACCTTGCCCTTGGGCAGGGCGCGGATCGCGTCCGGGGGCAGGATCCGCTCGGTGCGCATGCTGACCGAGGTGGACTTGCCTCCCTCGCTCGTGGAGACCGAGACGGTCTGGACGTCGTGGTCGCCGACCTGTCGGCTGAGGCGGTCGGCGAAGTCGGCGTCGTCGATGCCCGATCCGACGATCTTGACGGTGGCGGCGGACCAGAGGGCGTCCATCCCGGCCTCGCCCCAGCACCGCTGGCCCTGCCGGTAGGACTGCAGGATCGTCACCGGGATGACACCCCGGCTGCCCAGGTGCGAGTACAGGTCCGGCAGATCGCTGATGCGGCACACGTTCGCCGCCTCGTCGAGGACACACAGGGCGGGCGGGTCGAGCCGTCCGCCGGAGCGCTCGGCGACGATCACGGCCGCGCGCATCACGGCGTCGGCCGCCGCTGCGATGATCGCCGACGCGCTGCCGCCGCCGTCCTTGCTCAGCAGGTACAGCGTGTCGCGGGAGGTGGCGAAGGCGAGGGGCTTGAACTCGGGGAGGTCCTCGTTCGGAGTGACCCAGGCGGCGACGTCCGGGTCGAGCAGGCAGCTCGCGTACTGCCTCGCCGTCTCATAGATGCCGTCGCGGGTCTCGGTCGCACCGGAGACGGTGCCCTGGAGCTGGGCGGCGACCGCGTCGTGGCCGGCGTCGGTGAGCAGGTCGACCGGGGTCCGGTCAGCGGGGGAGGCGAGCCAGGCCAGCACGTCGGTGATCGGCCACCGGTGGCTTGCGGCGGCGAGGAACAGGGCGCCGAGCGTGTTGGACGCGGCGGTGGACCAGAAGTCGGAGCCGCTCGACTCGTCCACGCTCGCCGCGACGAAGTGCCCGGCAAGGCGTTTCGCCCCGGCCAGGTCGCGGGCGTCGGCGAGGATGTCCCACCACATCTCGCGCGGGTGGTGGGCGATCTGCTGGGGGTCGAGCGTCCAGACCGTGCCGACCTCGGCGCGGGAGTCCACCGTCGCGGTGAACGCGTCGTTCGCCGCCTTGTTGGAGGTGAGCAGGACCGGGCCGGGGGCCGCGAGGATCGCGGGGATCGCCAGGCCGGACGTCTTGCCGGAACGCGGGGCCATGATCGCGACGATCACGTCCTCCCACGAGGCCCGGACCTCGGCACGGCCCGGGTCGAGGGTGCCGAGCAGGATGCCGCGGTCGGCGGGAGCGACCTCCTTGTCGTCCCGGTCGCCGAGGGACGGCCGCAGGCTCTTGGCCTTGGCGGTGATCTCCTTGTCCAGCAGCGGCGCCAGGTCGCCCTTGCGGGCGAGACCGGTCTTGGCGCCGGCACGTCGGCGCAGCCACAGCACCAGGCCGGTGGTGAGCAGGGCCAGGGTGAGCAGGGCGGGAACGACGCGGGCGCCGGCCAGCAGCGCGGTGGTACTCAGGGCCGGCCACAGCATGTCCGGGTGGAGCAGGGCGTCGGTGGCGCGGAACGGGGCCCACGGGCCGCTGCCGACGAGGGAGTTGGTGAGGTTGCCGGTCAGCCAGGCCAGCGAGCCGAAGGCCATGGCGGCGCCGAGGACGCCGAACAGGAGGTAAAGGAGCGCGTCGGAGCCGGTGGTCGTCGACGGCGCGCTGGTGCGCGTGGAAGGCACGGGCGGTTCCTTGGGGTGCGAGCGGGCGGGGGCGGGGCGCGCTCGGCTCTCGTGCAGGCCACGGGACTACTCCTTACGGATTGGGCGGGAACGTTTCAGCGGGAACGAGGGGAGGTGCGGCCCGCGGACGGAGGCGATGCGGCGGGCGGCGGGGTACTGGTGCCGGGGCGGACCTTCGCCGCGACGGGCGAGGTCTGGCAGGCGGCGGCCTGGCGCCGGGCGTCGGTGTCGACGGTCTCGCCGACGTAGCCGACGGCCAGGCCCGGGTCGATCGCGATCCGGTGCCCCAGGTCGGTCAGCTGGCTCGCGGCAGCGGAAGCGGCCAGCTGCCGGTCCGGGCCGGTGATGTGCGACGCGAGGCTGTAGGAGGCGGGGTTGCCCGGGTCGGCCGGGGCGGTGAACCCGCAGGAGCGCAGGACGCGGTGCGCCGATTCGGGCAGGTCGGTGCGTCCGTCGGCCCAGACCAGGCCGTCGGCCCAGGTGTAGATCTCGACGTCGGTGCCGTAGGTGTCGGCCAAGTTGCCCATCGGGGATCCTTCCGCAGAACGGGGCGGGGTAAGAGAAGTGGAGGAGGGCACCGGCACCGATGCTGTGCTCGCGGAGAGCCGTCGGTCCGGTTCCGGGACATGGGCAGGGCGAGGCGAGGCAGCCGGGCCGGCACCGAGAACGTCGTCGAGCAGTTCCCGCGTCCGAAGGACGCTGATCATCTTGTGGTGCCGGGGATCGGTGCGCTCGGCCGGGAACGCGGCGACGCCGTCTTCCGCGGCCTCCAGCTGTTCCCGTACGTCTTCGAGTAGGCCGTGGGCGGCGGCCAGCCGGGTCCAGGTCTCCATGGCGGGGTTGTGGTGCGGGTCGTCGAAGGCCAGGCGGACGCGGACCCAGTCGGCGGCAGCGGCGACGAGTTCGGTCAGCTGGGGCAGAGCACCGACGAGCGCGCCGTTGACCTCTTCGATGATCCCGGCCACCTCGTCGGGCGAGGCGTCCTCGGTGAGCCGGGCGATCATCCCCGGCACGGAGTAGGGGTCGGCGGCGGCCGACGGGAGACGACGCACCTGAAGGGGCGGATCGTCGATGGGCCTCCGGCCGCTGTGGGCGAGCCGGATGTTGTGCTGCATCGCGGCGCCGATCGCCTCGCCGATGCTGGAGTAGTACTCGGGCACGGGTCCTCCTGAAGGGTGGCGCTGACGGGCCGGGGGGAGCACGCGCTCCCACCCGAGGAGACGAGTCCGGTCTTGTGGCGGAGGAACGCGGCGGCCGGGTCACGGAGCGACCGACAGGACCAGGCCGTCGCTGAGGGACGCGAGCCGCTCGTGGGCGGCGGCGGGACTGTCGGCGGTGACGACGAGGAATCCGACCCGGCCCGTGTCGAGGTCGCCCGCCGGCGGCAGCACGACCCGCTCGCCGACCTCGCGGAACCAGGCCACCTGGTGCAGCCACGGATATGCCGGGCCCGGGGCGGCCTGAAGGCTTCGGGCGGAGAGGGTCCCGCTGGCCGGCGGGTAGAGGATCTCGATCGCGGCGGTGGAGTGCGTCGTACGCACCAGGTCGGGATCGTTCCCGCAGGCGACGTCGGCCGCGATCCGGGGCAGGTCGAGGCCGGTGGCCAGGCGGACCAGCTCACCGATCAGATCGCCGCCGATCCGCGCGTTGACCTCGATGATCCGCGGACCGGACGAGGTGAGGCGCATCTCGACGTGCTGCACGCCGGAGGTGATCCCCAGGGCGCGGACGGCCTGGGCGGCGACGGGAGCGACCTCGTCCAGGAGCGGGTCACCCGCGTCCACGACGTGGCCCACTTCCTCGAAGTACGGGGCGAAGCCGACCTCCTTGCGGGTCACGGCCAGCGCGGTGGTGACACCGTTCCGCGTCACGCACTCCACCGATATCTCCGGCCCGGACAGGTACTCCTCGACCAGCACCCCGCTGCCCTCCGGGCCCTGCTCACCGGCCCCCGACGCGGCGAACTCCCAGGCGGAAGGGAGGTCTTCTGCGCGGTCGACGCGGACCACGCCAATGCTGGCGGCGTGGGAGGAGGGCTTGAGCACGACCGGGAAGCCGGTCAGACGCGCGGCGAGCGTCGCCTCGGCGAGGGTGTCGACCCGGGTGGAGATCGCAGAGGGAACGCCGTGCTCGGCGAACAGGCGGCGGCTGGTCGCCTTGTCCCGGCAGGCGGTCATCGCCTGCGGGCTGTTGCCGGGCACCGCGAGGCGGGCGGCGAGTTCGGCGGCCGGCACGAGCGCGTACTCGTCCCAGGTCACCACGCCCGCGACGGGATGCCGGGCGGCGAGCGCCAGGCCGGCGGCGACCACGGCCTGCGGATCGCGGGTGTCGGCGACCTCGTGGTCGACCACCGGGTACCCCGGCACGGACGGCGGCTTGGTGTCGATCAGGGCGATCGGGTACGCGGCGGCGGCCCGCTCGACGCAGTAGCCGCGGTACACCGCATCGGTGCCGCCGACGATGATCAGCAGAGGACGGGTGGAACGGGACACGGGAGCCTCCAAAGGGCTGTCAGGGGAAGAGGGGGAGGGGAAGGAACAGGGTGTACGGGGCCGTTCAACGGCCCGTCACAGGACGCCCACGGGGGAGGAGGTCTCCTCGCGGTGCGCCGGGGCCGTTGGGCGGGGCGGTTCGCAGGCGTCCTGGCGCCGGCGCAGGCCGGCGAAGCACGCAGCCAGTGCCAGGCCCTGAACGGCGGCGCAGCCGAGGAGCAGGTGCGGCAGGCCGGAAGCGGGGACGGCCGCGACCAGGGCGCCGGCCAGCGGAATCGGCAGCAGCACCAGGATCATCGTCACCGCGAGCGTGGAGCCGTACGCCTGGGCCGGGATGAGCCGGGCACGCAGCGTGCGCAGGACGACGACCATGACGCCCTCGCCCGCCATGACCACCGCCATCGTCACCGTGTACACGGCGAAGGACGGCGCCAGCGCGGTCGCCAGGCACGCCGACGTGGCGGCAGCGGCCGACACCACGCCGACCCACCAGATGCCGAAGCGGTCGATCGCCCGGCGGCTGACCCACACGGCGACCAGGGAGGCCACGGCCGCAGCGCTCCACACCGCCCCCACGGCGGCGGTCGAGGCGTGGAAGTGGCGGACGACCGTGATCGGGGCGGCAGCCTGCAGCAACCCCGTGGCCAGGTTGGAGGCGGCGAGCCCACCGATCAGCCAGACGAGCGCCGGCGTACGGCGGAACGTCGCCCACCCGGTCCGCAGACTGCTGGACACCGCGCTGCGCTCCATCCCGTTCACGTCCCCCGATGCGCTCACGGCGGCGATCATGGCCAGCAGGGCGACGACGGCCAGCAGCACGGCGGGCGACATCAGCAGCAGCACGCCTCCCAGGAGCGGGCCGACGAGCACCGCACCCTGGTCGATGCCAGTCTGTACGGCCTGCACGCGGTGGGCCTGCCCGCCCATCCGGCGGCTCGTCTCCGCCCCGAGCGTCTCCACCGCGACGAAGGAGACCTCCGCGAGCAGGCCCGAGACCGCGCCGAAGACCAGCACGACACCGGTCGTCACCGCCCCCGCGCTCGGCAGGGCGAACAGGAGGCCGCCGACCAGAGCGACCACGGTGGCGCGCACCAGGTTCGACATCCGAAAGACGAGACCGGCACCCCACCGGTCGACCAGCGAGCCGGAGAAGGCGAAGGCACCCAGCCGAGGCACCCACTCCAGAAGAAAGGCCAGACCCGTCACGGTGGTTGAACCGGTGGTGACCAGGACCAGGAGCGGGATCGCGTAGGTGGCCGTCGCACTGGCCATGGCGTCGGTCGCCCGCATGAGATACGTACGGGACAGACCGGCGGAGGACGCGGCGGAAGAGAGCATCCCGATTACCGCCGGGGGCCGGAGAGGTGTGACGGACGGGCGGACGAACGGAGTTCCGCGACATCGCTACCGAAGGCCACGGTGGCGACGTCGGCCTGAGCCGCCGCGGGCGAGACGGCCAGCGCCGCGCTCCGGGAGGCGGACGGGTTCGAGGAGCGCGTCGCCGACTCGGCCTCGGGCCGGGACGGTCCGCCGACACGACGCAGCTCGTCCTCCGAGTCGACGAGCTCCGACTGCGCCGAGCAGACGAAGTCCGCCGCGAAGCCGAACCGGTCGGCCAGCCGGTACGCCTCGTCGTCGAGGTCGTTGATGTGCTCGCCGGTGGCCTCCAGCGCTTCCCGGACGCGCTCCAGGGCCCCGTGCTCGGGGTGGAGGAGCTGGTCGACCGCTCGCCGAAGGCCCTCGCCGTTCTCGGCCGACCTGATCTCGTCGGTGATCTGGAGAAGTGCGGCACCAGCGGCGTAGGGCTCAAGGGGGTTCGCCGGGGGGCGCATCCGGGCCTTGTCCAGGGAGGGTGCGAGGGCGACGTCGTAGCGGGCGGCGCGGAGCATGTCGGCGGCGTGGCTGGCGATGGCGACCTGGTCGGCGACCGGCGTGGTGGTGGGAAGCCGGTGGCGCCGGCCGTGCCAGTCCTGGATCTGCTGGAAGCCGGCGTGCTTGAGGAGCATCGCGGACAGGTCGTCGGCGGCACCCCTGGCCACGACGCTGCCGCTGAACTCGGAGGAGATGGTGATCGAAGGGGTGGGCACACGGGCTCCTGGACGTGGGGAAATCGGATCGACAGGGGAGAGGATCCGCAGAATCCGTGATTTGGCCCGGCCGGGGATCACTGATAGAGACCGCGAGCCGCACCGGGGCCTCCCTCGGGCGATGGGAAGCGAGAGACCGGTGCCCCGTCGCAGCGGGGCACCGGACGGCTAGAAGTAAGGGTTCTCGGTGGGGCGGTCGGCGTCGGTGGCAGCCTGGATTAGCTCGGGGAGGTCTTCGGGCTCGGAGGAGCGCTGGTCGATCCACCAGCCGGCGCGGGTGATCGTGCGTGCGGACTCCTCGACGGCCTCCCAGTCGACCTCGCTGGTGAAGCCTTCGACGACCAGGGCGGTGTAGGCGGCGGCCAGGATCTGGTGGCGGCAGCGCACACCCCAGGAGACGGCCCGCTCGGTTCCCTCCAGCGGAGGCATCCGGTACTGCTGCGACCAGGCTTCGGACGCGGCATGCTCCTCAGCCCGCTTGGTCTCCAACCAGGCTGCCTTGTCCTGCTCGTTGGCCTCCTTAGAGGTGCGCCAGCAGGCGGTGCACTCCTGTGTGGCGAGCCATTCGGCGAAGCCTGTGCGGCGGTCGGCCGGCCGATCGGACAGGTCACGGTTGGAGTGATGGCCGCAGGAGTGATCGATCGGCCAGATGGTCTTCACAGCCATGGGGCTTATTCCTTAGGGGTGTTGGGTCAGCGGTTGCGGGAGAAGGCGATGCGCGGGTCGACAGGCTGGGCCGCCGTGACGGGGATGGCGGGGGCGGCCACTGGTCGCTTGCCCGGGAGGCCAGCGACGGCTGGGCTGGAGGCGAGCGCGGCGGCGCTGATCGGAGAACGGCGGGCGTCGGCACCGCGGTCGCGGTCGCGGTCTGGGGACGGGTGCGGCGCGGGTGCGGCGCGACGGTTCGCGACCTCCTGGGCGAGACGAGGGTGCACCGCGACCCGGACATCCGAGCGGTACAGATCCAGCGTGGCGCCGGCGACCTTCCCCAGGGCCTCGTCCCGGCCGGTGGCAGGGGGCAGCGTGTAGATGTCCAGGCGGGGGTCGTGTCGCCAGCCGTGGTCGAGGAGGGCGAGTCCGGTGATGCCGGAGGCGCGATCGTCGAGGGCCGCGATGATGCCGAGCTGCGGATGCTCGGCGAAGGCGACCTCGGGCTCGCCGAGCGGGACTCGGCTCGGGGCAGGGCCTGCGCCGGGTGCGAGGGAGGGCTCGAACACGGCGTCCGCATCGACCCGGAAGTCGGCGTTGCGCAGCAGCTCGACGGCCCGGGTTGCGCGGCCCTGCCCGTCACGCTGCTGGTCGGTCAGGGCGTACAGGGTGGGCTCGCCGGGGACGGGGCGGAAGTCGAGTCGTTCCAGCATCCAGGTGCCGGCGGGGAGGTTCTTGGGGTTCGCGGCGACGATGCCGTAGTCGGGGTGGCGGCCGACGGTGACGTCGGCGAGCAGTTCTTCGGCGGAGTTGGGCAGCACGGCTGATCCATCCGGTGCGGGCTCGATGACGGGAGAGAGCGAGGGCCGGAACGGTTCTGCTGGTGCGAGGCATACGGCGTGTTCCGAGACGGGAAGAGGTCAGCGACCAGGGGCGGTGGACGAGCGCGAGGGAGGCAGCGCGGCGCGAGGGGGTGATTCCGCCGCCAGAGGTGTGCGGACCTTGTGTGATCCGGCCGACGGGGACGGCGAGAGAGCAGCGCTCACCCTGGGTGGAACGGGGTCGGCGGCGTGCTCTTGTGAGGAGCGGTACTGCTCGCGGCGTGGCGGTACGCCGAGCTGGTCCAGGCACGTGTCGACGGCGGCGAGCAGGCTTGAGACGCTGCCGCCGTGCCGGGCGTCTGGACCGTCGGGCTCGGAGTCGTAGATCACCTCGTACACCGGGGGTCCGGTCTCCCGGTGGCGGACCACCGTCCAGCTCTCGGGGAATCCGGGGTTCTCGGAAGGCGGTTCCTGCGGCGGCGAGATGATCATCGAACTGCCGTCGGGGAGGGCGACGTCGACGATGTAGTCGCTCAGGCCGTGCTCGACGGTGACCTCCAGGCCCCGCCGGCGGAGGGGACCGGTGAGGTAGCCGTACCCACGATCCTGTTTCGGATCCGCGTCGAGGAGGGGCGAGAAGGAGCTGGTCCGTGCGGTGACCAGGGGGTGGTCTGGGTTCATGGGATTTCTCCGTGGCGAGACGTCCCGGCGGCCGACGCCGCGGTGAGCGCAGACCGGACCGCGTCGGGCGGGCGGTGGTCCATGAGGATCTGGTGATCGGGCGGTTTGGTCCGGCCGGGACTCGGTGCTACGGGCGGTCAGCGGGAGCGGTGTGGAACCGGTGCGCCGGGTGCCGGCGGCGCTGGGGGAGAGGCGGGCGGGGTTCCGCGAATTCCGGAGGCGGAGCGGGCGAGAGCCGCACGCGCCCGCGTCGTGTGCGCGGAGTGCTCGGCGTCCGCCCGGCGGGACAGGTGGTCGGCGGCCCGGACGAGGGCGGGGCCGCGGATGGCCAGCTCATCGGCGTAGTGCCAGCCGTCAGCGTTCCGTTCCTCCTTCGCCCGGTCCTCGTAGAGCTTGCGTGAACCGGGCATGGAGGCGTCCATGAGGACCAGGATGTCGTCCCACTCGCGCTGGAGCTGCCCTGCGTGTTCCAGGGTGGCGTCGATGCCGCGCAGCCAGCGGAGGTCGTCGCTGATGGGCCCCTCGGCGTAGTCGGGGTGCTGGTAAGAACCCTGTCACCAGCCGCAAACCGCGGTGATCTTGTGAGGACGTCACCTATGTGGGTGAGTCCGGGGCTGTACGGCTGCGGTGGATGAAGCCCCGCGAGGACGATCAACAATCGTGGCCCGTACCCCGTTGGACTTGGACGAACTGGTCGAGCACTGGACGCTGCTGAAGGACGAGCACGAGCTCGTGTCCGGCAAGCGCGGTGCGACGCGACTGGGCTTTGCCGTGCTGCTGAAGTTCTACACCCAGTACGGGCGGTTCCCCAGGAGCCGGTTCGAGCTGCCGGGTGAGGCGGTGGAGTTCGTCGCCCGTCAGGTGCGGGTGCCCGCGTCCGCGCTGGAGGCGTACGAGTGGACGGGTCGGACGATCGAGTACCACCGCGCGCAGATCCGCAAGCACCTGGGCTTCCGCGAATGCAGCGTCGCGGACGCGGAGAAGCTGACGGCCTGGCTCGCCGAGCACGTCGCGTGCAAGGAACGACGGCCGGAGCAGGTACGGGTGGAACTGTTGGCTCGCTGCCGCACGGAGAGCATTGAGCCGCCGACTCCGGGGCGGTGTGACCGGATCGTGGGCGCCGCGCTGCGAGTGGCCGAGGAGGCGCTGACGGCACGGATCTCGGCGCGGTTCACGTTGGAGAGCACGGAGCGGATCGTCGCCCTGGTCGCCGGCGCCGACCAGGCGGACGATGCCGTACCTGGTGAGGCCGGTGCCGGTGCCGGTGCCGGTGAGGGCGAGGACGGCCCGCCGGTCCTGGGGAAGATCAAGGAGGCTCCGGGGAATGTAAGTCTGGAGACGATGCTCACCGAGATCGACAAGCTGCTCGCGGTGCGGGCGGTCGGGCTGCCGCCGGACCTGTTCGCCGACGTCGCGCCGAAGGTGGTGGCCGGGTGGCGGGCGCGGGCCGCGGTGGAGTCCCCTTCCCACCTGCGCACGCACCCGCTGCCGCTGCGGGTGACGCTGCTGGCCGCCCTGCTGTACGAGCGGGAGCGGGAAATTACGGACACGCTGGTCGAGCTGCTGATCTCCACGGTGCACCGGATCGGGGCGCGGGCGGAGAAGAAGGTCACCGAGCAGCTGGTGAACGCTTTCAAGAAGGTGTCGGGCAAGGAGAACATCCTCTTCAAGCTCGCCGAGGCGTCGATCGGCGAGCCGGAGGGCACGGTCCGCGAGGTCGTCTACCCGGCGGTGTCCGGCGGTGAGCAGACGCTGCGGGAGCTGGTGCACGAGTTCAAGACCCGCGGCCCGGTCTACCGGCGCACGGTGCAGACCACCTTGAAGGCGTCGTACACCAACCACTACCGGCGCGGGCTGATCAAGCTGCTGGACGTGCTGGAGTTCCGCTCGTCCAACCACACCCACCAGCCGGTGATCGAGGCCCTGGCGCTGGTGGCCCGGTACGCGGCGGCGGGCAACACCACGTACTACCCGCTGGGCGAGACCGTGCCGGTACACAAGGCGATGGGCGGGGACTGGGCCGAGGTCGTCCACCGCATCGACAAGCGGGGCCGGCGCCGGGTGGTGCGCATGGTCTACGAGGTCGTCGCCTTTCAGGCCCTGCGCGACCAGCTCAAGTGCAAGGAGGTCTGGGTCGTCGGCGCCGACAAGTGGCGCAACCCGGATGAGGACCTGCCCCAGGACTTCGCCAAGCGGCGCGAGGAGAACTATCGCGAGCTGCGCAAGCCGCTGGACCCGGCCGTCTTCATCGACGAGCTGCGCGAGCAGATGACCACCGAACTGATGCTGTTGAACAACCAGATGCCACGCTTGAGCTGGCTGGACATCGCCGAGCGGAAGTCCGGGGCGATTCGGCTGACTCCGGCCGAGGCCCAGCCCGAGCCGAAGAACCTGCGCAGGATCAAGGGCGAGGTACAGCGCCGGTGGGGCATCGTGCCGCTCATCGACATGCTCAAGGAGGCCGTGCTGCGCACCGGCTGCCTGGATGCGGTCACCTCCGTCTCGGGCGGCGGCAGCCTCTCGGCGGAGGTCCTGGCCGAACGCCTGCTGCTGGTGATCTACGCCTACGGCACCAACACCGGGATCAAGGCCGTCGCCTCCGGCGGCCACGGCCACACCGAGGACGAACTGCGCTACGTACGACGCCGCTACCTGTCCGCCGAGGCCGCGCGCGCCATCGCCATCCAGATCGCGAACGCCACCTTCGCCGCCCGCAGCACCGACCTTTGGGGCCAGGGCTCGACCGCGGTCGCCTCCGACTCCACCCACGTGCGCGCCTACGACCAGAACCTGTTCACCGAGTGGCACTCCCGCTACGGCGGCCGCGGGGTGCTCATCTACTGGCACGTGGAGAAGAAGTCCCTGGCGATCCACTCCCAGCTGATCAACTGCACCGCCTCCGAGGTCGCCGCTATGGTCGAGGGCGCGATGCGGCACGGCACCACCATGGACGTTGAGGCCAACTACACCGACTCGCACGGCCAGTCGGAAATTGGGTTCGGCATCACGAGGCTGCTGAACTTCGACCTGCTGCCGCGCATCAAGCGGATCAACAAGGTCAAGCTGTACCGGCCGGTGGCCGGCGAACCGGACGCCTACCCGCGGCTGACCCCGGCGCTGACCCGTCCGATCCGCTGGGAACTCATCGCCCAGCAGTACGACCAAATGATCAAGTACGCCACCGCGATCCGCACGCGGACCGCATCCACCGAGGCGATCCTGCGCCGCTTCACCCGCAACGCCTCCCACCCCACCTACGCGGCGATGCTGGAGGTTGGCCGCGCTCAGAAGACCATCTTCGTCGCCCGCTACCTGCGGCTGCGGGACCTTCAGCGGGAGATCGAGGAGGGCCTGAACGTGATGAAGTCCTCCAACGGCGCCAACAGCGTGATCGCCTACGGCAAGGGCGGAGAGATCGCCTCGAACCGGCGCGACGAGCAGGAAATGTTCGTCCTGTGCCTGCGCATCCTCCAGTCCGCCCTGGTCTACGTGAACACCCTGATGCTCCAGGACATCCTCGGCGAACCGGAGTGGGCCGACCTCCTCACGCCCGCCGACCGGCGTGGCCTGACCCCACTGTTCTGGTCCCACGTACGCCCATACGGTGAGGTGAACCTCGACATGGACGCCCGCCTCAACCTCACCGCGGTCACGGTGCCCAGCCCCCGTACGGCGGGCGATCAGGAGCCGTCCGGGCAACGTACGGGCGGGTGAGGCTGTCCAGTCCCGTCTCCGATGCAGTGCCGGTGGCTGACTACCAGCAACTTTCCAAAAGAAATTCTGCAAAAATACTTTTGCGGACTCTCTGGGCCGCTCTACCCTCCCGTCATGGTCAGCGAAGAGCAGAAACGCGTACTCGATCCCGAGCGAGATGCATCAGCCCTGAAGGCCCTCACGCACCCTCTGCGTATCCGGCTGCTCGGGATGCTGCGGCAGGACGGCCCCGCCACCGCGAGTGAACTCGCGGTCAGGACCGGGGAGTCATCCGCTTCCACCAGCTATCACCTGCGGGTTCTGGCGAAGTACGCGTTCGTCACCGAGGCCGAGCACCGTGACGGGCGGGAGCGCCGCTGGCAGGCGGTGCACTCCGTGACCTCCTGGAACAACAAGGCAATGGAAGCCACACCGGGCAGCCGCGCCTACGTCAGCCTGTCGCGCAGGGCCCAGATCGAGCACCTGGAGGCATCTCTCGCCCGGCACGAGGCCGACATCGCCGACGGGCGGCTGGGCCAGGAATGGGTGGAGCCGTCCGGAATCAACGACCTGATGCCCCGCCTGACCCCGGAGTCGCTCACCGAACTCTGGGAGGTGCTCGACCGGAAGCTGGAGGAACTGACCACCCGCGACGCACAAGATCCGCGCGCCGCGCAGGTCGTACTCCTCACCGCCGGATTGCCCCTGGCACCGCGCGACCCCGGCGCTGAGGAGGACACCTCAGCCCCTGCGGTGACAGATGCCGAGGACGCGTCATGACCGGGCCGCTGGACATACACGCCGCACGCCACCGCTACATCACGGTCTGCGTTCTGTTCTGGCTGCCACTGGGACTGAGCATCGCTCCCCTGATCCTGCTGTTCACCGAGCGCGGCATGGCCATGGCGGCCATCGCGGGCTTCTTCGCCGCGCACTCCCTCACCGCCGCCGCACTGGAACTGCCCACCGGAGGACTGTCCGACGTCCTCGGTCGCCGCACTGTTCTGGCCGCCGCCGGGCTGTTGAACCTGGCCGCCTTAACCCTCGTGGGCCTGGGTACTGCTCCCTGGCTGCTCGGCCTCGGTATGGCCCTGATGGGCGCGGGCCGTGCCCTGTCCAGTGGCCCGGCCGAAGCCTGGTACGTCGACACCGTCCAGGCGCACTCCGGCCCCGACGCCGAACTGCGTACCGGGCTGGCCCGTGGCGGATCTGCGACATCCGCCGCGCTCGCCACCGGCACCCTGCTCGGCGGTGCCCTTCCCTGGCTGCTCGGACTCGGCCCTGCCCTTGGCGTGCGACTGAGCGAAGCGACGTCCGAGCTGGTGCTGCCCCTTTCCGTCCCGATGCTGCTGGGCGCGGCAATCGAGATCGTCTTCGTGCTGTACGTCGTGACTGCTCTGCGGGAGCTGCCCCGGCCGGCAGCCACCCTGCCCTACGTACTCCGCGGCATCCCGGCCACCATCATGGGCGGACTGCGGCTGGGGGGCCGCGACGCGCTGGTCCGCCGGGTGCTCCTCAGCGCTGGCGCCGCCGGCGGCGCCCTGGCCGCGATCGAACTGCTCACGCCGGGCCGTGCCGCGGCCCTCACGGGCGCATCGGAGTCGGGGGCGGTGCTATTTGCCGCGCTCGCCTGCGCCGGATTCATCTGCGCGGGTATCGGCAGTCACCTCGCACCGCTGACCGCCCGGCTTGCGGGCAGTGGCGAGCGCGCGGTCATGGTCAGCCTCGGCGTGAGCGCGAGCGGCTTGCTTCTGCTCGGCGCCACCGCGGCGTTCGCCGGAGCGGGCTCCATGGTCATCGCGGCCGTCGGCTATGGCCTGGTTTACCTCGGGCTTGGCGCGGCGGGGCCGAGCGAGAACGACCTCTTGCATCGCCGGGTCGCAAGTTCGGGCCGGGCCACCGCACTGTCCGTCCAGTCTCTCGCCCTGCAACTGGTGGCAGCCCTCACCGGCTTGATCATTGGTGTCCTTCCGTCAGGCCCGATGCCCTGGCTGCTGGGAGGCACCCTGCTGCTGGCAGCAGCTCTCCTGTGGATTCACCGCAGCGGGACCACACGCCGGAATCCGGCGGCAACGCCTCAGCCACACACCGTGTCGTCCTCTGCGACGAGCACCGCTGGCTCCGACCCCCATCAGCAACATGCCGACGAGTAGCGTCAAGACCAACCCGAAGACCGTACAAGCGTATGGGTGACCGCAAGGCGCCGCGCGGTTCGAGCACACTCGGTACGTTCGCGCGGCGCTCATCTATCGACCGATTCTTGAACAACATCGACAACCGGCCGTTCCCGGCCTTCCGAGGCCCGGAACGTGTCCGAGAAACGGTGTCAGAAAGTCAGTGCGCTCAAGAACTCGGGCGGCCCCGTTTTCCGTACACTCCAGACCATGCCGTCACCTCCGGAGCCGCTCTACGACGACCTGCTCGCCCCCTTCCCCGCTCTGCGGGCCGGCGCCCTCGTCGGCTACGCACGTGTGTCCACCAAGGGGCAGATGCTCGACCGTCAGATCCACGCGCTCACCGAGGCCGGTTGCATCCGGATCTTCGCCGACAAGAAGTCCGGGAAGAACACCGAACGCGAAGAACTGTGGAAGGCCCTGGACTACCTCCGTGAAGGCGACACCCTCGTCGTCCCGTCGCTGGACCGGCTCGGTCGCTCCATCCAGGACCTCATCGCCATCGTCTCCGGCCTCCGAAATCGTGGCGTCGGCTTCACCTCGCTGCACGAGGCGCTCGACACCACCACGCCCGGCGGTCGGCTCGTCTTCCACGTCTTCGCCGCGCTGGCGGAGTTCATCCGCGAACTCATCGTCCAAGGGACCAACGAGGGACTGGACGCCGCCCGCGCCCGCGGCGCCCGGCTGGGCCGCCCGCCGGCTATGACTGAGGAGCAGATCCGTCACGCCCGTGACCTACTCGCCCGGCCGGGAAACACCGTCACCTCGATCGCAAAGCTGCTGGGCGTCTCCAGGAAAACCATCTACAAGTACGTGCCCGAGCTGAAGGGCGGTCGACTCACGGTCGCCGAGGCGACGGCCACAGCCGAACTGCCCCACCCTACGCAGTCGACGGAGTAGGCGGGACGCCGTTTGCGGCTGGTGACACGGTTCTTACCGGCACCCCTAGTCGGCGCTCCGGGCGGTCGCGCGGACGCCGGCCAGGACCTCGGGGCCGTGGTCGAGGAAGACCTCGACGTGCCGCCACGCCTCGGCGTCGCGTTTCACTTTCCCGTCCTCGTACCCGTGCTCGTCGACGGGCCAGCCGTCGGTGTCGCAGAAGGAGTCCGAGACCGCGTCCCAGTCGTCGGACGCCTTCCGGATCCCGGCGACGGCAGCAGCCAGCGCCGGGATGTGCCTCCGCCACGCCAGGTCGACACTGGCCGCCGGCTGGTTCTCGGCAGGGGTGGGAGAGCTGGGGGAGACGGGCATGATCGTTCCTTCGGCCATGGTCTAGGCCGACATTCGGGCGTCGGTGTCGAAGAGTTCGCGTTCGGCCGGGTGGAGGATGTGCTGCGTGATGAAGGACCGGCCGGCGACCTTCCACAGGCCCCGGCCCTTGGTCAGGGCGGACACCGCCTGGGTCTCGACTCCGGTCAGGCCGAGCAGGGACGCGGCGGCGTCGAGCTGGTCGGGCTCCTGCCGGTAGATGATGCGCGTGGAGCAGTCGGCCAGGAGACCCTCGGCCAGCACCCGGCCGCGCGAGCCGGCGTCGCCCGCCGAGAGCAGGTCACTGAGCCGGTGGATGACCATCAGGTTCGCGATGCCGAGACCACGGCTCAGCTTCCACTGGGACTGCATCCGCTCCAGCAGGCCGACGTGTCGCATCACCCGCCACGCCTCGTCGTAGATCACCCAGCGCCGGCCGCCGGCGGGGTCGGCGAGGGCGGACTCCATCCACGCGCTCGCGCACGTCATGGCGAGGACCAGCGCGGTGTCGTCGCCGGCGCCGCCGAGGCGGGAGAGGTCGATGGACAGCATCGGCGCGGTCGGATCGAACGCCACGGTGCTCGGGGCGTCGAACATGCCGCTCAGGTCACCGTGCACCAGGCGGCGCAGGGCGTGTGCGACGTCCTGGGCGGCCGTGCCCAGGTGCCCGGAGGAGTTGCCGAGGGCCTGGTCGAGGCGCTGGGGCGAGCCGAGGACGTAGGCGATCTCGCCGAGCAGCGGCACCGTGCCGCGGGCGGCGGCCTCGGCGACGACCAGATCGAGGGCGAGGTCCAGGGCGGTGTGCTCCATCGGCAGCAGATCGCGCTTAAGGACGGTGCGCGCCAGGCCGGCCAGGAGCAGCAGGCGCCGCTTTCGGACCTCGCTCGCCCAGTCGTCCTCGCTGACGGAGACGGGCCGGGCCGGTGCGTCCAGCGGGTTCAGCCGTCCCGGGAGGCCGGGGCCGAGCGCGATGCTGTAGCCGCCGAGGGCCTGCGCGACGCCGGTCCACTCGCCCTTCGGGTCGCAGGGGATGTAGATCCGGTAGCCGTGGGCGATCGACCGGGTGGCGATGGACTTCGCCAGCGCGGACTTGCCCATGCCGATGATCCCGGCCAGGACGGCGTTGGGGTTGGTGAAGCCCTCGATCCGGCCACTGCCGTACAGCGAGAACGGGTCGAAGCAGAAGGCGGCCTCGGCGTGGACGTCGCGGCCGATGAAGACGCCTTCGGCCCCCAGACCGCCCTCGGCGACGAACGGATAGGCCCCGGAAGCGGTGGCGGTGGTCATCCGGTGGGCGGGCAGGTTGAGCTTGCCGCCGCGGGCCGAGGCCGGACCGGGACGTCCTGTCGGCGGGTAGACCGGCCGCAGCCCCGGATCGGCGGTCTCCTGGACACGGTGCTTCGAGGGAGCCCCGGCGAGGCGGGCCTGGCGGTGGGCGTCGGCGAAACCGGCTCGGGCTGCCCGCCGCTGGGTGCGCGATGCCTTGTGGGGCACGAACAGGTGGGAGGCGCTGGCGCGGGTACGGGGCATGAACGTTTCTCCGAGTGGGGGCGGGTCAGCGGCGGGTGAGGCCGGTGAACGGGGAGTGCAGGTCGGCCGGGGTCGTCCGGCGGCGGACCAGGCGCGCGGTGCGCTGATGGCGCTGGCAGACGGTCAGCTCTGGCGCCCCTTCGGGCAGGCCGGCCCGGCACGCCTCGCGCTCGGGCACCTCGCCGGAGTCCGGGCGGGGAGCTGAGTGGTAGGCGGCGTGGAGGTGGTCGGCGGCCTGCCAGATCCGGGTACGGGCGGCGCGCAGGTGGTCGCCCTCCGCCGGGAGGAGCCGGTCGACACGTACGGCGTGGGCGTCGAGCAGCCCGTACAGCGAGACGAGATGGGAGTGAAGGGCATCCAGCTCGGCGCGGGTGGTGACGAGCGGACCGCCGGGGAGGTTGAGCGCGCGGTGGAAGTCGAGCGCGGCGGTGGCGAAGGGCACGAAGTCCTGCGCGGTCGTGCTGGGAGTGCGGGACACGAGAGTGCTCTTTCAGCGATGCGGGGAGCGCCGGGGCTACGCGGCGAGGGCGAGCGGCAGGGCGGCGGCGGTGAACGCCTCGGCCTGCTGCCAGGTCAGCGGCCGGAGGTCGAGCTGGGCGCCGACGGCGGCGGTCTCCACGACCGCGCACGCGGTGCGCAGTTCCTCCTCGGAGTCGGCCGACACGGTCAGCAGACCGGTCAGGGCGACGTCCGCGTGCCCGGCGATGAGCTGCCGCTCGCGCGCCTTGATGTCCTGGTACTCGATCGAGTCCGCCTCGGAGTCGACCTGCCCGCGCCGGGCCCGCTCGGCGGCGTCGGCGATGACGCTGGCCTTCTTGCGCTGGACGTCGCGCAGGGCGGCGTCCAGCCCCTTCGGCTCGTAGGAGAGCGACAGCGTGCGCCGGACCCCGCCGGTGAACAGGAGCTGGTGCAGGAAGCCCGCGGACGTCTCCGTCCGAGGCCAGTTCTCCACCCAGTAGGTGGCGTGGACGGCGGAGTCGGTCGCGATGTGGTCCGCCTTCTCGACGACCACGACGGGGCCGGCGGCAGCCGGTTCGGCCTCGGGGCGGCCGGTGGCCGACCAGCGATCCAGGGAGGCGAGGGCCTTGGGGTCGTAGGCAGTGCGGACGACGGCGGCGATCTCGCGGGCGGTGAGCCAGCCGGTGGGGTTGAGCCCGGCGGTCCGCGCGGCCTGGTCGAAGGTGGAGGTCAGCTGTGCCAGGACGCTGAAGGATCCGGTCAGGCCGCCGCCGGCCTGGTTGATCAGCCGGCGTGCTGCCTTGGTGTCCAGTGACAGCGCGACGTACGCCTCGTGCGGGGCGGCGGCCGGGCCCGCGCTCTGGATCAGCTCGTTGTAGATCGCTCCGGCCACCGGGGTGTCGGGGCGGCCGTGCTCCTCCCAGTAGCGGCGCAGGCTGTCGCCGGAGTCCGGGACGGTGCGCTCGATCACCTGGATGCGGGCGATCTGCCCGGTCCGGGCGAGCGCGGCCAGGGCCCGTCCCCAGCCGGAGACGTTGGCGTGCTGGGTGCCCGGGTCGAGCAGGGCGTAGGCGCGGGAGGAGACCTTGACGACGGCGGTCAGCGTGCCGTTGTGCGGGTCGTGGATCGCGCCGTACCGGCCGTCCGGGGCGGTGGCCACGCGCAGGCTGGCTGCGGTGCCGGGCAGGTGGAGCAGTCCCTCGCGGGTCGGCCGGCGCGAGGGGCGGGTGAGCCAGAGGAGCTGGCCGCGCATCCGGCGCAGCGCGTACCGGACGACGATCGGGGTCCAGTCGGCCAGGGCACGGCCCCGGTGGCGGACGAAGACGAACAGGGCGATGACGGCCCACAGGGGGATGAGCGCGAGGGCCCCGACCACGCCGCGGGCGAGGATCACGGCGAGAAGGAGAAGGCCGGTGAGTCCGGCGACGAGGAGCTGCGGGGCGGTCAGGCCGAGCAGGACGCCGCGCCTGCTGCGGTGGGGGAACTTCACGGTGGCCGAGGGGACTTCGGCCTGGTGCTTACCGGACATGAGGGTTCCAGACGGTGGAGGTGAACGAGAGACGGGGCGGGCGGCACTCTTCTGGAGGACAGGGCGGGCTCCTTCGACGGTCGAGTCGGGAGGGGGCGGGCTGCGGAGGGGCAGCCCGCCCCCGGTGGGGGAGGGTCAGGAACCCTCAGGCGGCTGGGTGGGGAACACCCAGGGCGTCGGCGCCGGCGAGCCGGTGGCTGCCGCCGAGGGCCCGGCGGGCGGCGTGGTGCCGATGTGGCTCACGCCGTTGCCCGGAGCCGACGTGCTGGGGGGACGACCGGAGCTGCCGCTGACGACCTGGGCACCTGGCTGGGAACCTGCCGCTTCCTCTTCGCCGGGCCGGGTGATGAGCGGCGGGATGCCGGGGCGCTGGATCAGGGCCCGTCCCTTATCGCCGGTCGCGTTCGGGTCCTCGCCGTAGCGGAAGCGGGTCTGCGGCTTGGGCGGTCCGGCGTCGATGCCCTCCTTGCTGAGGTTGCCGCCAGCAGGATTGATGCCGGAGGCGACACCGTCGGCGCCCGCGCCGGGTACCTGGCTCGGTCCCTGGGGAGCGGGGGTTCCGGTCCCGATCCGCATCGCCAGGCTGCCGGCGGTCTTCGCCGCGCCGGCGGCGACGGTCATGCCCGCGACGCCGGTGCGGTGCAGGTCGTCGTGGCCGCCGCCGTCGCTCGCCCAGTGGACGAACTTGTACGTCGCGTACGGGCAGAGCAGCACCAGGACCATGACGACGATGCCGGCCATCGCGTCCGACAGGGCCGACAGGCCGTCGTTGGCGTCGCTCTTGCCCATGGCGGAGACGCCGATCAGGAAGACAACGGTCATCAGGAGCTTCGAGACGATCAGGGTGGCGGTGGCCTCGATCCAGCCCCGACGCCAGCGCTTGGCGACCTCCCAGCCGCCGCCCGCGCCGGCGAACACGGCGAGGGCGACCATGATCAGGACGCCGACCTTCCGGGCGACCATGACGCCCCAGTACAGGAAGGCGCCGATCGCGCACCCGAAGGCGACCAGGGCGGGAACGCCCCAGCCCAGGCCGTACATCGCCCCCAACTGGTTGATCTTCACGACGCGGCGGATCGCGTCGTCGACCGAGGTGTTGGCGGCTTGGAACAGGCCGTCGGACAGGGCGTCGACCACGGTGATGGCGACGGTGGTGAAGGCGATGGCGGAGAAGCTGAACAGGACGCCGGTCATGGTGCCGATCGCGGCCTGGGCCAGGGCCCGCTCGTCGCGCCGCCAGGCCGCGAACATGAGCTGAATGCAGAAGATGCCGACGGTCAGCGCGAGCCCGATGGGCAGCAGAAGTTGGTAGTTGTCCCGGAACCAGCCGGCGTTGAGGTCGATGGCGGTCGTCTCGTTGACGGCCTTGGCGGCGAGGTCCGCCGCGCTGGCCGCCAGTTCTCCCGCCGACTTCGCGATCCACGCGCCGATGCCGTCGGTGACGGCCCCGGCCGGGTTGGTGACGAAGTCGACGGCGGTGCAAACCTTGTCCATCATCGGAAGGCCGCAGACGTCCATGGTGGTACCTCCTTTCGTGAACGGGACTCAGGGCGCGACGGACGGCATGACGCCGGCCAGGGTGCAGGGCTGGTGGGGGCGGCACTGGACCGCGAGGGTGGTGGAGCGGCTCTCCGCGCCGCCGGCGGGCGAGCCCTTCCAGGCGATCGCCTGCTTCCCCGAGACCGTGACGGCGTAGACGTACGCCTGGGTGATCGCGCCGGGGTCCTCCTGAAGGGCCCGGGTGAAGGCGTTCGGGAAGTGCCCCTCGTTCACGGTGGCCGTGGCGAACTGGCCGTTGGCGGCCATCTCCTTCCACAGCACCGCCGAGGGGATACCTCGGTCGACGGAGGTCGCGTCGGCGTACTTGGTCTCCGGGGTCAGCCACGCGTGCAGAGCGCGCCGCAGTTCGGCCTGCGGGTACGCCCGGGTGTCGTACGACCACAGCGCCGCTGCGGCTGCCTTCCCGAAGGCGATCGGGTCGGTGGTCCTCGGCGGAACCGGCAGGGCGCGGGGGCGGGTGATCACCGTGGGCGGCCCGGACGGCGTGACGGCCGAGGAGGAAGCCGGCGGCGAACTCGGACGCGGGACAGGGGCCTTGGCGGGTGCCCTGCTGTCGCGGGTGAGGTAGGCGGTCAAGCCGGCGAGGGCGAGGAGCACTGCCAGGACGACGGTGCCGAGCAGCGCCCGGCGGCGCACGCGAGATGCGCCGCCGGGGTTGGAGGAGTGGGAAGGCATCAGTGGACCTGCGTCCCCAGCGTGCTGAAGAACGCGACCACGCCGTTCGCGGCGCCGAGCAGGAGGGCCGCGCCGGCGCTCACCAGGACGCCCTTCTTGCCGTTGGCTTCGGCCTGGTGGCCGCCGGAGTGGTGGCCCCAGGCCCACACTCCCGCGCTGACGGCGAGGGAGCCGACCACGGCGATGAGCCCGAAGAGGTTGATGGAGCCCATCACCTGCTTGAGGACGTTCAGGCCCGGCAGCCCGCCCTCGTTCGGCTTGATCCCGGGGTCGTAGGCGAGCTGTATGACCTGTTCGGCGAGATACATGGGAACTCCAGTTCGAATGAAGGCACGCCGAAGCCCGTGAAGGTGGAGCGGCGGTGCGAGAAAGGGGGAGGGGGGAGATGCCGGTCAGACGACTCGGCGGACCGCGAGAATCCCGGACTTCCAGGCGGCGACGGTCGTGATGCGGACGACGTCGCCGGTGCGCGGAGCGTGCACGACCAGGCCCTGACCGATGGCCATGCCGACGTGCTCGGGTACGGCGGCCGTTCCCTCGGTGAAGATCAGGTCACCCGGCCGGAGGGCGTCGGCCGAGACCGGCTTGCCCTCCTTGACCTGCGTGTACGTCGTACGCGTCAGGGTGACCCCGGCGGCCCTGTACGCCTGCTGCATCAAGGAGGAGCAGTCGCACCGGGCCATCGCCTTGTCGCCGTGGGAGTCGGTGCAGGTCCCGCCCCACTGGTACGGCGTGCCGAGCTGTCCGAGCGCCCACCGGATCGCCGTCTGGACCTCCCGCGGAGCGGTCGCGGGGATGTTGTACTCCTTGGGGAGCGCGCCGGCCGGGATGGTGCCGAAGTCGGTGTCGTCCCCGTCGGCGGCACAGCCACCCGTGGCGCCGGGCGCAGGACCGTCCGGAACCGGCGACGGTGACGCACCACCGCCACCGGTTTTCGGCAGCAGGGGCTCGATGGCCTTCTGCAAGGCCGTGGCCAGTGGCTCCCATTTGGCGTACGCCTCGGGGAAGCCCGACTTCTGCACCGCTTGGGCGGCCTGCGTGACGGACAGGGACTCCCAGCCCGAGACCTGCCGGAGTCCCTCGTAGAACTTGGTCGAGGCGTGCACCGGGTCGAGGATCTCGTTCGCCGTGCCCCAGCCCATCGACGGCCGCTGCTGGAACAGTCCCAGCGAGTCGCGGTCGCCCCAGGTCAGGTTCCGCAGGCCGCTCTCCTGCAGGGCGGTGGCCAGGGCCACGACCTGCCCGCGGGCCGGGATGTTCATCGCGACGCCGGTGGCCTGGATCGTCTTGGCGAAGGGAATCTGCTCGGCCGGATTGTCCAGCCCCGGCACGGAGACCGACGCCTTGCCGCCACCATCCAGGATGGCCTTCACCTGGTCGGCGACCGCCGCGGTGGCCACGGACTGCGCGCCGTCGGTCGGGCAGGAGGCCGACGCGGTACCGGCGCCGAAGGCGAGGACCGGCACGACCAGCAGCATCGAGCCCGCTGCGAACAGGCTGACAACGCCCTTGGTGGTCTTGTTCACTGCCTCCGCCGTTCACCGAGGCGGCGGGGCCGGCCGGGTGACGGCGTCGGGTCGGGGCGCGGGGGTATCAGGACATGCTGCATCGCAGCGGCTCCTCGGTGTTCGTAGGAGACGCGGTGCCGGCTTCTCGTGCAAAGCCGCCGGCACCGCGCCGATGTGCATCCGCCGCTCAGGCGGGCCCGGGGTCAGAGGAGTCAGCAGCTCCCGGACGCCGGTCTCAGGTCACGCGCGGCAGCCAGCCGCGCTCGTAATCTCAGGCGGTACACAAGGGCCTCCGGACGGCATCGGGAAACGCGTGGGCAACGTGCCTTCCTGCTGGCCCGATTGGACGAGACAGCACGGATAAGCACAGGTCAGCGGGGTGGAGCGAGGCTCCTTCCCGGCGACACGGCGAGACAGTAGACCGCGATTCCGGCCGCACCAAACGACCTCCGGCCCCGGCCCCGAGCCACCGCCGCCTCGTTAGGTCCGGCCGGAATCCACGGCTAACCTCCGGCACAACCCCGCCAGAGACGAGCGCCGTTGCGCGCTTTCCGGCATGGGTTCCACGTCCCTCCGCCCCCCCGAAGAGAGGCCCTCCCCCATGAGCTACACGTTGCACCGAGGCGACGCCCTGACCGTCCTGAAGTCCCTCCCGGACGCGAGCGTCAACGCGGTGATCACCGACCCGCCGTACAACTCCGGAGGCCGTACGAGCTCGGAACGCACCGGACGCACCGCGCGCGCCAAGTACGTCACCAGTAACTCGGCACACGACCTCGCCAACTTCCCCGGCGAGAACCGTGACCAGCGCTCGTACCGCTCCTGGCTGACCGAACTGCTCACCGAGGCGTACCGGGCCTCCACCGAGCACGCGGTCGCCATGGTCTTCACTGACTGGCGCCAGGAACCGACCACGACCGACGCCCTGCAGATGGCCGGCTGGACCTGGAGCGGCACCATCCCGTGGATCAAGCCTGCCAGCCGGCCCCGCAAGGGCGGGCCGAAGCAGGACTCCGAGTTCATCGTCTGGGGCGTCAAGGGCTCCCTCGACAACACCCGCGACCTCTACCTCCCCGGGCACTACATCGCCTCCCAGCCCCGCAAGGACCGGGTCCACATCACCCAGAAGCCCGTCGAGATCATGCAGCAGCTCGTCCAGGTCTGCCCCGAGGGCGGCACCGTCCTCGACCCGTTCACCGGCAGCGGCTCCACCGGCGTCGCCGCCCTCCGGGAAGGCCGGAACTTCGTCGGCGTCGAACTCTCCCCGCACTACGCCGACGTCGCCGAACAGCGCCTGCGTGCCGAACTGGAACAGGACGACTTCACCCTCGCCGGACCGGAGAGCTGATCATGAGAACGAGAAGCCGGGGCCGGCGGACCACAGACGCCGAAGGGCGGCTGGAACATCGAGAACCGATGTTCCAGCCGCCCTTCCGCTTGTCTCAGGCCGCCTCGAACGCCCGCCGGATCAACGGCGCAGCCTTCTCCAGGTCTGCCGCCGAGGCGACACGAACCTCCAGGTCCCCCGTCCCGAGATGCCCGATACCGCGCATGTCCCGGGTGAAGCCCTCCTCCAGCACGACCGTGTCCGGGTCGAGTCTGAGATAGACCAGGATCACCTCGTGCTTCGGACGGAACACGACCGAGGCCACGTTCACCAGCCGCCGGTAGGCGACGTAGTGCTTGAGGGGCACCACCTCGACCTCGCCCCACGCCGTCAGCGCCTCGTCCACCTCCGCGAACAGATCCTGAAGGCAATCCGGAACAAGACCGGCGCCCGCCGGCGCCGGAGCCGCCGGGGCCACCGCAGCGTCCTCGGCCCCCGCGTCCCGAGCGCGGCTCCGCCGGGGCGCCGCGCTCGGCACGCCGAGCGAGGAGTCCACCAACAGCAGGCTCAGCAGCCCGCCCTCGAAGACGCGGTAGCGCACCAGGTCGATCCGCTCGGGCACCCGCTGCACGGCCACCCGATCGTGGTGCGAGAAGCCGGCCGCGATACAGACCATCCGTGGACGCCGCCAGTCGACGGACTCGGCCGCCTCCGCGCCCAGCACCTTCCGGACGAGCGCCTCGAACTCGTGCTGCGCCGACTCCAGCCACGCCATGTACGAGACCGCCTGCGACAGCACCCCGCTGTCGGAGCCCTTCTTGAACTCGATCACCACCGGACTGCCATTCTCATCCAGCCCGAGCGTGTCGATCCGCCCCCGATGCCACGGCCCGGTCGCGTACTCCGACGCCAGGAACCGGATCCCGAGCATCTGCTCCAGCCCGGCCTCGACCCGCCGCTGCAGCTCCACCTCCAGCGCCACCGTCGCCCCGGACAACTCCACGTCCCGCCCGTCCGCGTCCTGCCGGAACAACATCAGCTCGGCCACCGACGCCCCCTCCCGTGATCTCTGCAAAGACCAATCAACGGGTGGCTCCGGCTATTCCGCCGCTGGGTATCGGTAGGTGGGATGCTGGCCGAAGGCCAGGTGGTTAGCGTGTCGGGCGTCTGCCGAGTGGGCCATGAGATGATCAAGCGGGGCCTGCTTGGTGATGTAGGGGGTTGACCATGGTCAAGGGCGCCGCGCTGCGGGGATATTTGTTGGAGGAAGCGCTGGCCTGGCTTCTGCGCTCTTCCGGCTATCGCCTGCTGGTGCATGAGAGCCAAGATCCCGAGGAACTGGTGACCGACGGGAACACACTTCGGGTGCGGGGCCGGGGCGCGCTGCATCAGGTGGACGCACTGGGGGAGTTCGCGTTCACGCCGGCATTCTCGATGCCGGTGCGGCTGTTCCTGGAGGCGAAGTTCTACCAGGAGCGCTGCGGACTGGAGATCGTGCGTAACGCTCACGGCGTGCTGCACGACGTGAACGAGAACTTCATGGTGCACGCCGGCAGAAGGCCGCGGCAGCGGTATCAGTACGCGTACGCCCTGTTTTCGACGAGTGGGTTCACGGCGGACGCCCAGAAATACGCCTTGGCGCACCAGATCTCGCTGGTGGATCTGTCCGGTGCCTCGTTCGCGTGGCTGCTCGGGGCGATCGGAACCACTGCGTGGACGCTGGAGCAGGCACAGTTTCACCTTGGGGCGTCCGGGACATTCCCGGTGACGTGGGTGCGTACGGAACTGCGCAAGGAGCTGGGGACCTGGACTGCGTCTGCGGGACTGCTACCGACGGCAGCGCCGGCGTCTGGCAGGTTCAGGGATGAGGCTGCGGTGGCGATCGCTGGCTTCGCAGCCGCGCTCCAGCAGAACAGCGGTGCCGAGTTGCTGCTGGGTTTCCCGTCGGCGCCGTTCATCCTGCCGCTGGCTGCTAGTGATCATCTGGCGTTTACGACGTACGCGGATGCCCAGCCCGACCATGCAGTGCGCATTCGACGACGCGGCAGTGGCGGTTCGGCGGAGTGGACGCTGTCGCCGCTGGGTGAGGAAGGCGCTTACGAGCTAGCCTTCAAACTGCCGAATCATGTGGAGGAGTGGATCAGTGACATCGATGGGAAGGAGCGGCGACGCACCATGGAGGTGAAGGAGCAGTTCCTCTCCGCGATCACGATCTACCGGATGAATAGCGGTGGCGTGCGGGCCTATCAGCTGCGGTACGAGGCGAGTTCCCTCTCGCATTTCTGATCCCACCGAGCATAAGGATGTCGGCCTCCCCGAGGACAGAGGAGGCCGACATCTGTGTCAGACCGGCAAGTAGGGGCTGGGCTTACCGTGCCAGCTGATGTTCAGGGCGTCCCGGGCCCGCGTAGTCGCCACGAACAGCAGGGAACGGGCTTTGCGCTGCTCGCGCTCGTACCGGGGCGGATCCTCCGTGCGGTAGCGGTCGATGACGTGTGTGCGGGGGATGATGCCGTCACTGGCGCCCACGATGGCGAGGCGTTGGTACTCGAGGCCCTTGAATCGGTGCATGGTGCCGACGTGGACCTCGCCGTCGCCCTTGGGACCTTCCTTGGTGAGTTCGGCGCAGGTGATGCCGGCCTTGGTGACGAGGTAGTACATGGTCTGGCTGACCATGTCTCGGTCGGCGACGCAGACAGCGATGTGGCCGCTCGGGTCTCTGGGCGAGCCGTTCTCGTCGGTGGAGAGCTCGCTGCGCCACGCGGCCAGGGTGGTGGCGAGGCCGGCGAGCTCGTCGTCCCATGTGTCGTACGGCGTGAAAGCCGGGGCGGGGCCGTGGAGGACGGAACGGTATCCGGCGAGGTTGTCGGTGCCGTCGTCCAGGTCGTCGTAGCTCACCTTCTGCCCGCGCTTTACGGGGTCGACCACACGCAGGGCCTCAGTGAGGATCTCCTTGGTGGTGCGGTAGCTGAGGGTCAGGCGCGAGGAACGCCCGCGGATGTTGATACCGAGGGCGCCGAGGGCCACCTGGTGGTCGTAGATGCGCTGGTGGGTGTCGCCGGCGATGAACATGTCGTTGGGCAGGTCGGGGTCGGCCATGGCCCGGAGCATCTTCCAGTGCGCGGGGCTGAGGTCCTGGGCCTCGTCGACGACGATGTGCTGGTAGCGGTGGTTGAGGTAGCGCATGCCGGAGCTGTTGTCGCGGTGGATGAGGTCCTTGCCGCCGACCTCCTCCTTGTACTCGCGCCGGGCCCTGATCTTCGCGGCGCGCTCCATCTCGAAGCGGGCAGCGCGTTCCGATGCCTGGCCCCAGGTCTCCACGCCGAGCTTGTCGAGGCGGGCGGTGAACTGCTCGACGAGCTTCCAGATGTGGTTGCGCTCGGGCCGGGTCAGAGAGCGGCCCCGCCCGGCACGGCGGGCCTGGAAGTAGGCGGAGCGGGTGGGGACGGACTGACCGAGGATGACCTGCTCCCACTCCTCCAAGAGGAATTCGGGCTCCCAGCGGCGGTCGTCGAGTTCGGCGAGGAGCTGGCGCATCTCGTTCAGCGCCACGTGGTCGTAGACACGCTGTCGGCCTCGGCCGGGTGCGGTGTTCTCGCCCAGAACGCGCGCGGCGAGCTGGTCGATGTGAGCGATCTCGACCCGGGCGAGGAGTTCGGGCTCGATGAGCGACGCCAGACGCAGGCGCAGGTCCGTGGTCAGGTTCTTGGTGAACGTGGTCAGCAGGATCGCCTTGTTGCTGCCGGGAGGAAGCTGCTCGGCCAGGTGTTTGACCCGGTGCAGGGCGACGATCGTCTTTCCGGTGCCGGGCCCGCCGGAGACGCGAGCAGGGCCCTTGTAGTGGCGATGGACGATGCGCTCCTGCGTGGGGTGGAGGAACACCTTCCAGGCCCGGAAGTCTCCCTCGTCGATGGCCGCCTGCACGGCATCGTCGACGGCGGTGACCTTGGTACGGCTCAGGGCCGCGGCGAAGTCACCGAGATCGGGCTCGTGGCCGAGCTCGACGGGCTGGGTGATCTCCTTGCGGACCTCGTTGATGGACATACCGGCGGCGAGGCCGTAGAGGACGTCCTTCGACAGCAGCGGGGCGCCCTCGACGAGCTGGTCCAGCTCGGCGCTGTCGGTGACAGCGAGGGCCAGCTCGATCAGCTGGTCCGCGACACCCAGCTCACGCAGCTGATCGGCGCCGTACGCGGCGAGCAAGGGAGAAGCCTCGGTCTCCGCAGTGGGCAGAGGCTGCGGCGTCGGCTCGGGCTTGGCCGGCACCGAGGCCCGGTCCGGTTCGGCCGGGGTCAGAGTGATGCCGGCGCGGCGCAGGGCGCTGTCGCCGACGACCGCGAGGTCGACGAACTCGATCTCGCCGGTGACGCGGTTGACCGCGACCTGGAGCTCTTCGTAGACATCCTTGCGGTGGCGGACGGCGATGACCAGCCAGCTCTCGGTGCCGTCCGTGTCGACCCCGGTCGGGGTGAGCAGGGCGCGGTAGGAGTCGTTGACCCGCGCGGACCAGATACGCGAGTCGCCCTTGAGCTTCTTCAGCTTCAGGCCCGGCTGGTTCGGGTTGTTCCGGAAGACGTGGCAGAAATCGTAGAACTGGGCCTTGACCGAGCGGTCGAGCTTGTACAGCTCCTGTTCGGCCTTGCGGTACAGGCTGAGCCGGGCGGTCATCGGATAGTGCCTTCCGTGTCGGGGAGCTGTTCGAGCAGGGTGTCGAGATGGTCGACCCATGCAGCGGCGGTCCGGACCGTCCAGCCGTCCTCGGCGTAGGCGGCGTCGCGCCGCTGGGACTCGATGTCCTCGTCGCCTTGGTGGGCGGCGACGACGGCAATCTTGAGGCCGGGAGTCTGCCAGGCGAAGTCCGCCTGCCAGCGGCTGTTGCCGAGTTCGAATCCGAAGACTGGAGCCTGCTTGCCGCGGTCGGCGAGTGTCTCGGCGAGGCGAAGGAGGTCTGGTGCCTCGTCGGGGTCTTCGCGCAGGATCTCCAGGATGTCCTCGTCCCAGACAGCGTCCCGGATGATCTGACGAAGGGCGGCTTCGGCCGGCGAGTCGACGCTCGGCTGCGAGACCACAGGCCGTACGGCAGGCGTGGGCGCGGGTACCGGTGCAAGGGCGGCGGAGAGTGAGTCGAGTTCGCCCAGACCACCGCAGACGGCGAGGACTTCGACCTCGAAGTCCGCGGCGCGACTGGCGGCGAGCTGTACTCCGTCCCCACCGGCGAGGGACAGGAACTGGGTGATGTTCGTCCAGTACAGCCAGGACCGCCACCGCAGCTTGTGTTCGTCCGTATCGAGGATGGCGTCGCTGTCGTCGAGGACCGTCAGGGCGGTCCACCGCAGGTTGTCAGGGTCTGCGGCGTCCAGCGCGAACACAATCGGAACGCCGTGCTCGTCCTGGGTGCGGAACACGTGGACCGGACCGATGCCGCCAGTGTCGGATACGACCGGCTTGTCGTCCCGTCGGGCGGCTCCGAAGGTGCCGAGCTGCTCGCGCAGCGCGGCGACGAGCTCACTGCGCTTGCCGGTGGCAGCCACGGGGGCCGTGGCGGGAACGGCGGTGAGTCCGGTGACCAGGGCGCGGGCCCGCCGGGCCCAGTGGGTCGCATCAGGGTCCCGCAGATAGGCGATGAGCGTGTCGATCGGGTTGGCGAAGATCGCTTCGCCGAAGTGGGCACGGTTGCCGCCGTACTGCTCGTAAGCGGCCTTGGCCTGCTCCTGGGCGGTGCCCCGGTACGGCGGCCAGACGGGCTTGGTGCGCCCCGGACGCTGTTCGAACAGGTCGATGTCGGCCCAGGTGATCTGGAAGACGATCTTTCCGTCGGCACGGAGCAGGGTGCGCTGGGACGCGTTCTTGGCGATGAGGTTGTGCTCCCGGCTTGCGTGGAAGCGGAAGCCTTCCAGATAGACGTGCACGCTCTGCACCGGACCGCCGACGCGGGTGAAGGTGAAGTCCGTCCGGGTGCCTTCGAGCTGCCGCTGGGCGGTCAGCCTCCAGTGCATCACGTCCGAGCCGTCGGTGAACCGTAGATGCCCGCTGGCGTGGCCGTCCTCGTCCAGGGCCGCGTCGTCGGTGACCTTCACCCAGTCCCGCAGGGCGGTCAGAAAGCGTGCCTCCAGGTCTGATTCGACCTGGGCGTCCAGCCCGACCAGCCCGGTGTGCTCCACATCGCTGATGTCCCAGCCGTCCTCGCCGTCTCCCTTGAACAGCAGCGACTCCAGCATGCTGAGCGCCGCCTGTCGGGACACGAGGTCCTGGAACTGCTCGGGGGTGTAGCGGTGCAGGCAGCGGTGGCAGGCGCGCCGCTGCTCTTCCGCGCACGGACATGCCTTGAGCTGTTCGTACGCGCGAGCAAGGGTGTCTCGGAAGGCATGGCGATCGGTGAGCCGGTCCAGGTAGCCGGTACCGCCAGGTAGAGAGTCGAAGAGCACCAGGAACCAGCGCCGCTCGCCACTGGCGACGTCTGGCATGGAGGCCACCGTGGTGTCCAGGTGCTGCGGGTCACCGCCGAAGTGAAGATCGACACCGAGCCGCAGGGCGGCCCGGAAGGAGTGCACCCGTGCGTCCACGTCGGCTGTCGCGGCCGGGATGAGGATCCGCAGGGCCTCGGTCTCCAGCTGGTGGGCGAGCAGCACCTGCTCCTGCGTGACGCCGTCCTTCTTCCCCCGACGCAGCGGACACCACGGGCGGTGGTGCTTGAGCTGCGGGGCACGAGCCGCTGCCGATTCCATGGCATCGGCGTCGTGGTCGAAGACGGGACGGCCGTCCGCGCTCGCGGCCCCGCAGGCGGTGCACACGTGGAACGGGTTCAGCCGGACCAGATGGCCGGCGAAGTCGTCACGGGCGGGAGCGTCGTAGCGGACCGGCCCGACGTTGATCCGGCGGATCATGGCCGTGCGGCAGTAGTCCACGCCGAAGGTTTCGCGGTCGTGCCGCCAGGATTTGCCCCGCTCGATCTTCTCCACAGGAATGTCCACCGCATCCACGATGGTGTACGAGCGGCGATCGCGATCGTCCTTGTCGTCGCGGATCCGGGCATCCTCACGCTTGTCTCGCGACGTCACGGTGGCCGGCTCCACGACGTGGAACAGGCAGGAGCCGTCGTCGGCGATCTGGCTCGTCGTGCACCGGGGGCACGGCGAGCGATCGACGGTGGCGTTCTCGGTACGCACGTACCCGCAGCCCGGACACACCCGCCAAGTCCGCCACTCCTGACGCCCGCCCGTCGACAGTTCCAGGCCGGTGATCTCGTGCCGGTAGCCGTTGACGTAGAAGGTGTTGCCCGGAGCCAGTTCCTGGATCGCGAGGCGGCGGGGCCGCTCGTAGGAGAGAGTCTCGGACGTGAACACCACCTTGTCCGTCTTCGGGTCGATGCCGTCCTCGCCGTACAGGGTCGCCGACAGCGTCGTCGTCGAGTCGATGAGGGCGTAGTTCGGAAGCAGACCCAAGTCGCACAGGGCGCTTTGCGCCGAGATGTCGCCCAGATGGAGGAGCTGCCTGCCCACCCCGCGCCGTTCGGCATCCAGCTCCGCCTTCTGGCGGGCCTGGTCGGGGTCGCTGTCGTGCAGCTCGCCGTGGGCCTCGTCGATCTCGCGCAGCCGCGCCCGCAGAGCGTCCTCGGCACATCGCCACTCGCGTTCCGCCTTCTCCACCGTACTGCGCAGGCCGTGCGTCGCGAAGGCATCCAGATCGGCCTTGGCCTGCTCGCTGACGCCCGTCGGGAACAGCCGCAGGAACCCCTTGACCAGCTCCTCGCCCTGATCGAGGGCCAGCTCCACCAGGTCGGTCAGATAGCCGGACGGGCCGAACAGACGAGGCGCCTTGTGCGGCAGTGCGCGCAGCACGATGCCGTCCGCGCGGACGAGACGGCCGGCCGCTGCGAGGTCGAGCAGATGTGCCAGGTACTGGCGCCGCAGGATCTCGACGGCCGACAGGTAACACCCGGGCGGCGCGATCGTGCCCGCGATCAGGTCCTTCGGCCGCTCGAGGAAGTACAGGTCACGGCGCCGACGGTCGGGGATGGTCAGCAGGAAGGCATTTCCGGTACGGCGTCCGGCCCGGCCGACCTGCTGCGCGTACGAGGCGGGGCGGCGCGGCAGCGCAGCCAGCACGACGGCGGACAGGTCCCCGATGTCGATACCCATCTCCAGCGTGGGCGTGCAGGAGAGCACGTTGGGGTCCTTGAACCCGCTGCCGTGCTTGAACGCCTCCTCGACCTTCTCGCGCTGGTGACGCGTCAGCATGCCCGTGTGCTCGGCAGTGACCACCTGGTAGGTGCCCGCGCCGAGGTAGAGCCGACGGTAGTAGTCGTTCCTGTAGTCGCGGTCGCGGTGGTGTATCCCCAGGCCCTCGGGCCGGTCACCGGCTACCAGGCGCCCTCGGCGGCACCGGTAGGAGGGGCAGGGCTGGCCGTGCCACTGGTCCAGCAGGGACGGGTGGACCGTCTGCTCCCAGAAGCACACCGGGCACCGCACGTACGAGACCCGCACCTGCTCGTCGTCCAGCAGCCGGGCCTCGATGTTGCCGGGCTTGAGCCCGTAGACCCGCACTGAGGTGTCGTTCGGCGTGCGTACCGACAGCAGCCCCATCGAGGCGAGTTCGGGCAGCAATCGGCTCCATAGCTCGGGTGCCAGTTCGCGCGGTAGTTCCAGGCACCGCCCGGCCCACCGCTCGTACCAGGACAGCCGACCGGTCGCGAAGTCGAATTCGCTGTCGTTCTTTGGCTGCCCGAGGAGGAACACGGGGGCGGCGATGCCCTTCGGGAAGGCCCGCATGCCCGGTGCCCGCTTGCCCCAGATGTAGTACCGGCTGGTGCCCGCCTCGTCGATGTACTTGTCCAGCCATCGGTGTGCGACTGCACCGCGGGTGCGCAGTCGCTCCAGGAAGATGCGCACAAACGCCAGATAGCGGGCGTCGTCCTGTGCCGCCAGCGGCAGCCCGTCCCGTACGCACTCCTCGTGCAGCTGCTTGACCAGTGCGATCACGGCTGCCGGGTCGTCGATGCGGACCTGTGCGGCGGCTGTCCGCGTCAGCTCGAGCGTACGACCGTTACGGGACCGGAAGCCGAACTCCATCAGTGCTTCGAACGCCAGCCGCTGACCGATCAGCCGCCACGTCTTCAAGTCTCCACCGCGGCCCTGGCCGGACAGGAGTCGGTCCACGCCCTTGAAGCCATGCAGGTCCGGTGGCACCACTGCAGAGAGGGTGTCTCTGTCCGTCGTGGCGGTGACGACGTTCGCGATCAGGTCGTTCAGCGCGGTCGGCTCGTCGTGCCGCAGATGATCGGTGAGGAGGGCGCGGAGAGAGAAGGTGTACGAGCGGTTGGCTACGAACCCGGCCCGGTGCGCGGCATCCTGCACCGAGTCGTTGAACATCAGCGTCTTGTCCTCGTGGAGCTTCTTGTTGAGTTCCCCGCCGGTGAACAACTGGGTGATGGATGCTGCGGCCATCGCGGCGGCGCCCGTACCGAGGTAGCGGATCGCGTTGCGCTCACCGCACGCGGGACACCAGTCTTCCTTGGCCGCCGTGTTCGCGGTCTCCCCGAAGTTCACCAGTACGAACGCCGAGTCACGGGCCGTCAGTCGGGGCTCCTTGGTCTCCCGGTCGTAGTCGTTCAGCGGGTCAGGCAACCGCAGCCGCTTACGGGTGCCGTCCAGCACCATCAGCAGCCCGCCGGCACCTTGTGAGGCAGCCGAGCCTCCCTTGCCGCTGGTCGCCGTCAGCAGTGCAGCCCCGGAACCCTCCCGGGCCTCCCGGTCCGTCGCGGCGATCAGGTTCCGCACCCGGACCTTGTCCTGACCGAGCGACGCCCGCCGGATTTTGTACGTGTCGAACTGGACGTCGTGGTCGTCACTCTCCGGGGAGAACACTGCCCAACCCGACCGCCCGCAGTCACGACAGTAGATTGCCGGCAGGAACAGGTTCGCGTTCTGCCCCGACGTCGCCGTCGTCACCGGCGCCATACGGCCGCTGTCGGCCACGCTCACGTCGGCCGCGCCAGCCGTGTCCCAGCGGAACTCCGCCTTCGGCCAAGGCAGTACGCCGCGCAGCAGCCGCGACACCGAACGTGCCCACTGGTGCACCTCGACGTGCACGAACGGCCGGGGCTCGGAGGGGGAGGACTTCGGGTCACGGGCGTACGACAGCAGTGCGACGAACCGCGCCAGCGCCTCGGCGGCCTTCTCCGGTTGCCGCGCCACGGCTTGGGACCAGCCGGCCGCGCCCGCCCGCCACATCACATCCAGAACCTCGGCGCTGGTCTTCACCCCGCCGCCGAGGGCCTGCATCACCGCGCGAGTGAACAGATGCCGCTTGAGGTTCCCACCGAGCACGAAGGGATCGAGGTCACGGACGTCCGTTACCTTCTCGATCAGGTCCAGCAGCGCCTCGTCGTTGGTTGCCGGATCGGGCAGCGCCAGCAGCTCGTCGGGCGTCGGCATCGGCTGCATCGTCACCTCGCCGAGCGGGATGAACTCCTCGACCGTGAGCCGGTTCTCCCCGACGATGGAGTCCTTCGTGAACTCCGTGCCGAAGACATGGGAGGCTACCTCCAGCAGCTGCGCCGTGCCGTCCGCGTGCGTGCCGGAAGCGAGCGTCGCCGACGTCGCCACCGGGCAGATCTTCCCCAGCGGGCGGCCTTCCTCGGCTGCTCCCACGGCGGCGGCAAGCCGACGGAGCAGCATCCCGACGTCCGTGCCCTGAGCGCCGTCGTACGTGTGGAACTCGTCCACGACGACGTAGCGGATGTCCGACTCCCCCCAAAGGGGGGCGTCGTCCGCTCGCTGGAGGAGAAGGTCCAGCATCTTGTAGTTCGTTATCAGGATGTCCGGCGGGGACATCTGCATGTCCGAGCGCCGGGTCCGCACCTTCTCGTACTGCGTCGCCGCGCGCTCACCGATGTACAGGCCGGCCGACAGCTTCCCCAGTTCGGCGTTCTCCGTGAGGAGCTCGTTGATGCGCTGTGCCTGGTCGGTGGCCAGGGCGTTCATCGGGTAGAGGAAGACCGCCTTCACCCCGGTCTTGCCCGCGGCCCGCTCCCGACGGCAGTGGTCCAGCACGGGGTACAGGAACGACTCGGTCTTACCGGAACCAGTCCCGGTGGTGACCAGCGTCGGCTGCGGGGTGTGACCGTGGGCCGAGGTCAGCCGCCCGAAGGCGACCGCCTGATGCACGTACGGCTTGAAGCCCTCCCGCTGCCATTCCAGATGCTTGCGCCACTCCTCGCCGGCCACGGTGAACGGGGTCCGGATCCGCAGATACGGGCCACGGAACATCCCCGACGTCTCGTCCCCGAGGAACCTGTGCAGCGCCTCACGCGCGCCCTCGTCCGTGAGCGCGTACGTCGTCGACAGATACTGCAGCAGGCTCTCCTTGAGCCCGCGTGCCTGAAGCGTCGGTCTCACGGCTTCGGCACCTCCTGCTTCTCCGGATCCCACTCGCCACGGGCGATGGCCTCGTCGAGCCGCTTCTGGAAGTAAGCGTGTGCCGCGAGCATCTCTGCCTCGCGATCAGCCTTGTAGAAGGGGGCGGTATACCCCTCCGGCACAGGTGTGTTGGCGGGGTTGTCCCGGTACGCCTCGAACTGTGCCCAGCTCTCCTTCGTCTGCCGCTGACCGATCGTGCGGGCATTCCCCGCGATCTTCCAGCCCTCGGCGTCGAACCAGGTCACGGCCTCGTACTTCTGCAGCACGGGGAAGCGGCCTCGGTACGCGGCGATGAGCGCGTCGGCGTCCATGCCGAGCCAAACGGCGACCAACGCGTCGATCTCGACCAGGGCGGAGCGGCGAGCCCGCTCGGTGCGGAGGGGCGTTTCGGGACGCCAGTCCGGGGTGACCTCGTGGAGCGGTTGGAGGTCGGGCCAGTCGCAGGCCCAGGGTTCGTAGGCGGGCCAGGTGGGGTCGTAAAGCTCGGCCCAGAGGTCGGCGTAGGCGTTGGTGAGGCAGTTGAGGCGGAGGGTGCGGAGGAGGAGGGCGGAGGAGAGGGGGTGTCCAACCGCAGGGGCCGGCAAACGCTGCGCTTGGGCAACGTCCAAGTTCGCGATGCCGGAGATCCGCAATGAGTAATCGAGCGGCAAAGCAGACCAGAAGCCCGCAATAAGAGCCGTGTTGTGGTTGTCGGACGCTTTCCCGCTGCGGACGCCGTCGATGTGTGAAACGCCAGGGGGAACGATAGCGACGTAAAGCGCTCTTTCGGTGTCAGGTGCGATCATTTTGCGCCATGCGAACCTGTGGAAAATTGTATAGCGACGCTTCGCGCGCTGTCTCAGCACGTCGTCAATTTTGACAGCGTCAACGTTTTCCACGGATGATCCACTGGTGCCCGCGGCGATTGCTCGTGCTTCTGAGGTCGCCTTTTCATTTCCGCGGAGCCGTTCCAAAGCTCGGTGGTCAATCCACCGTTCCTGCTCGGCGAGATAGGCATGGCTTCTGCCGTGCGCCCGTACATAAGCAGTGTCTGGAACGAATTCCGATGCTAGGCTGACAAGATTTGCGCCGTACGGGTCGTTGCTATTGGCGTCATGCCTCTTGAATATCGGAGTTGCGATGCCTAGTTGGGTGCCCTTAAGAATCACCTGGCGCCAGCTGTCTGGCTGGTACTCCTTGCCCGTACTGGGGTCAGGGCGGTTGTAGTCGATCAGGTTGTCCTTCTTGGCGCCGCTCTCGTCGTATCCGCGTGTGATCTGCGGGGACAGGAAGCCAAGCCGCAGTGGATAGTTCGCCAGCGCGTCGATCGCTGAGGCTTCTCCGGTGCTGACAGGGAACAGTAGACGAGCCTGCTCCACGGGCTTGTCCACTTCGTCGAGCAGCCTCTGCCACGTGGACAGTAGACGTGAGTTTACCCGGATGACACGCGCCAAGTGCGGGCGCTCGTCATAGGGTCCGCCGCGAAAGCGAATTCCGGGGCCCTCTCCGGAACCATCATGCTGAGAGGACAGGCGTAGGGCGTCAGCCGAGACGAGCCAAGAGAGATGATCGAATCCGATCTCTCCCGCGGTGCCGTAAATGTGAACGCCAAAGTGACTCGACTCCCCAACGGGTTTCTGGAAGAACCGGTGCCCGGGGTTGAAGAAGTCACCGTGCACCCGCAGCCGTCGGTACGCCGCCTCCCGAAGGAGACCTTCCTTGTCTCCCGTGAAATGTGTATCGGGATGCACCATCCCCGCAGTTCCGCCAGCGGACGCGTGTGCCCAGACCTGAGACATGAACGCCCGGTAGAGGTCCGGTTGAGTGCCAGTCAGAAGGGTGTACATCTGTGGGGAGCTGAACAAGGTGACTTGCGCAGTTGTGTTCGTAAGCTCGCCGAGCACGTATCGATGCGCATCATCGGACGTGAGTACCTCGCGACGCCGACGGTCTTTCTCGGTTGCCGACGCCTTGTCCGCCAATTCGAACCACGGCTCACGCTCTGCGAGTACGACTGGCTCGTTCCAGCGGGGCCGCACCCATGGCGGGTTCCCCACTTGCAGGTCGAAGCCACCGCCCCGAGCGAAGACCAGGGCGAACTCCAGCTCCCAGTGAAGGAAACCTTGGTTCTCCGCGATGTCGTGTACCTCCCGGAGCCACGGAAAGCGGTCCTCCGGGTTGCCGGCGTCCATGCCCATGAAGCTCGGCAGCGTCTCTTCGAAGCTCTTGAGCGCGTCGAGGTCCTTGAAGCTGTCGATGAGGGTGCCCTCGGGCACGTCGGCCGTGCCGAGCATGGCCTCCAGGAACTCCAGCCAGTCGTCCAAGTCCTTGAGCGGGACGATCGCCCGACGCTCTGGCGCCTTCGGCTTCGGCGCTGAGGTCTGGGCCCCTCCCCGCGGCTTGATCTCCTTGACCTCCACGACCGAGTCATCGGCGCTCAGCTCAAGGTCCTCAAAACTGGTCTGCTCTGGACCGAACGCAAACAGGGCCGTCGCCTCGACGAACCGCGGAACGGGTGTGGCTGTCGGCACGGCGACCGGTTCCGGATCGGCCAGAGGCGCAGGCGGCTCCATAACCAGAGGCGCGCCGTCCAGCAGGCGGCTGAGGCTGTCCGCTCCCGTCACCTCCAGCCGTGCCGCGTACTCCCCGGCCGTCCCATCGAGCAGCCCGGCCTTGTCGACGGGCCAGAACCACAACGCGCACCAGGCGTCCATGATCTTCTTCAGGCGCCAGTACGGAGTGTCCGCGGCGTTGAAGAGGTCTTCGAGGACCTGCTCCTTCGTAACCGCCTGGTCAGGGCGGTGGAGGAAGGCGTACTCGGGGTCGGTAGAGTCAGCGCCCCAGACGTCTATCCGGCGGGCGATTGCCTGCTCGGACAGTTCCATGCGCTTTGCGACGAGCGACCAGAGGAATTCGACCCGCCGGGCGGCGTCCCGGAGGCGGGTGAACTGAGACAGCGGCTCTTTCTTCGCCCTGCCGGCCTTGTTGCGCTTGGGGCGCTGGAGAATGCCCTTCTTCCATGCCGCGAGCTGTTCGACGCCCTCCTTCGCCAGCTCCTTGGCCTCCTTCGAGCCCGCGACCGCGGCCCAGCCCGGGCTCGGCAGTAGGAACTGGTGGACCGCGTCCTGGGGCAGTGGCTGGGGCTCGCCGTCCTTGAGGAAGGGCAGCGAGGTCGGGGCCAGGGCTCCCTTGGCCTTGAGCCATTCCTTGCCGGTGACGTCGTCAGCCGCGTAGATCGCACGACGCGCACCGATGAGGCTGTTGCCTCGGCGGAGGTGGAGGCCGAACCAGGGGGCGCGCATGCCCGGGTGCATGGTGTTGAGCCAGAGCGATACCTCGGCGAGCTCGACACCAGTGGCGTTCAGGTCGACGCCGTACGCATTGTGCAGAGCGATGTACGCCTTGGCCTTCTGCTTCTCGGTGAGGGCGTCCGCGGTCGGGATGGTGACGCCCAGCTCGTCCTGCCGGCGGCGCAGGTACTCCTCGGCGACCTGGTTGATCGCCTCGTTAAGGAAGGCACCGGAGCCGAGGGCCGGCTCGCAGATCTTGTACTTGAGCAGCTCCGACGCGCGGGTCTTGATGACGTTGTCGTCGGCGTCGCGCTCCTGGTCGAGGCGATGCTTGAGCGTGAGCTCGACCGTGACCTGGGTCAGCGACTCGGGCGTGTAGTACGAGGCGGAGGTCTCGCGGTCGCGGCCGGCGAGGCGGTAGACGAAGGAGCCCTGCTCGTACTTCTTGACGCCGCGCAGACCCTTGCGCGCGTCGTCCTCGTCGTAGTGGACGAGGGTCTTGTCGGGGTACTGGTCCTGCTTGTGGGAGGGGATGAGCCAGGAGCCCTTCTCCGGGTCGCCGCCCTTGGCGACCTCGCACAGTTCCTCCTCGGCGATGATGCCGGTGTACGACATCAGGCCCTCGTAGACGGCGCCGAGCTGGTTGATGCCGAGGTTGCGGTAGGAGATGAACCCGCCCCGCTCGCCGCGCTTGCCTTTCTTCATGGTGAGCAGGCGCAGTACCTCGTGCAGAGCGGCGTTGCGGAGGCGCAGGTCGAGCCAGCGCGGGGCGTCGTCCTCGTCGCTGCGGGGGTCGACGACGCCCCTGCCGATGAGGCGTACGGAGCCGGGCTCGAAGAGTTCGCTGCGCAGGGGTTCGAAACGCAGGCCACGGTCCTCGCTGCGGCGGGCGGCCTTGGCCGCGCGGGTCTCCTCGTCGTCGCCGGGCTGGTCGTCGTCGTCCTCGGTGCCGTACGGACGGTGGCCGAAGTTGACCTTGTTGAAGAGGACGTCCAGGGATTCGTGCAGGTGGAAGCCGTTGCGGGCCTCCTCCTCGACGAGCTCCTCGTCGCGTTCGACGAGTTCACGCAGGCGGGCCATGGAGTAGCCGGCCTCGTAGCTTCCGTCGTCTGCGGGGAGGATGCCGAGCTCGGGACGGGCCTCGGCGTAGAGGAGGAACAGGATCCGGTAGAGGTAGCGGAGGGATTCGCGGGTGAGTTCCCGGGCGAAGGGGATCTTGGGGCTTTCGATGTCGGCCGGGGCAACGCCGTTCTTCGGCTCGGCCATCCGCGCGAGGACTTCGTTGGCGATGATTTCGACCGAGCGCTGGAGCCCGTGGCGCAGTTCGCCGGAGACGCCGGCGGCGTTGGCGCCGGAGGACTTCAGCAGGGCGTCGATGGCCCGGCTCTGGTCGTTCTCGCCGGGCCGGAGCACGTCTAGGCTGAACAGCGCGGCGATGGTAGCGAGTTCGCCCTGCTGGGTGCGGTCGTTGCGTTCCAGGGCCGCGTCGAGGTTGACGGCGAGGTAGCGGCCTTCGTTCCAGGATTGGCGGTCGGCGAGGACGAGCACGCCGCCGCACAGCAACAGGACGAAGCGGGGGCGGGGCCCGCCGGCCTCGCCGAGTTCGCTCTGGAACAGCCAGGACGCCAGGGTCTGGCCGGTCTCGTACGTCTCGCTCGCACTGACACGCAACGGGTGCAGCAGTCGGCCCGGTCCGGTCGCGTCGAGGGCGGCGTCGTTGTCGGCGGCCCAGCCGCAATCCAGGGCGATGATCCCGTGGCCGTGGTAGGCCACAGGCAGGGAGTGGTCGCGTCCGGCACGGTGGACGGTGATCTCGGTGGGAGTGGCCTCGAAGCCGAGGGCGTGCAGGATCGTCTGGTGCCACTCGGCGAGGCGCTTGCGCCACTCGGGGTTGTTGTGGGTGTTGAGTCGGATCTCGTCCCCGGCGTCGCGCTCGGCGGCGTCTGCGAAGTAGCCGCGTACGTCTTCGGAGAGGTAGGCGCCGCGCAGCGAGCGGAGCAGCTCCCGAGGTGTCTTCCGTGGGTCGTTCTCATCTCCTTCGCGCAGGGCCCAGGTGGCGAACAGGCCCTTCTTCAGGTCGGTTCCGAGCTGCTCGGCGAAGTAGTGCGCGGCGAAGTACTCGCCGCGGTTGCTGAAGGAGTCGAAGTCGCTGCTCATCGGTCGGTGCCTCCTTCAGCGGCGTTGAGCGGTTCCAGGACGGCGAGCAGACGCAGCATCGGCTCGCCCGTGGTCTGCAGGGACTTGAGCAGGCTCAGCCGCCTGCCAGCGCTGAGGTTCACTCCTCGTTTGCCCGTCCCGTCAGAGGAGAACAAGGCTTCCTGCTGCCAGTGCACGACGCGCTTGCGGGACGGGGCGAGGATCTCCTCGATCTCTTCGCCGTACGCCTCCCTCAGGCCCCGGAGGTGCTGCTCCGCCCTGCTGATGGCGCCGGGGACGAGCTCCGTCAGACCGTCGAGGTCGTGCGGTGCGGCGCGGCCGGGCATCGTCGGACCCAGGCCGTAGTCCTCCAGCACCTCCGGGGTCAGAGGTGTCACCTGAAGGTCGTTCGGGTCGCCGTGGATGGCCATCCACTCGACGATGGTGGGCCGGCCCAGCGCGTTGGAGCAGATGCCCTGGACCAGGAAGGTCGGTGAGTCCACGGAGGCGGCGAGGACGGGGGCCTGATGGCGGCCGACTTCGACGAGCACCTTGTCGGTCAGCCAGTCCAGGACCGGGTGGACGTCGGTGACGTAGGAGACGTTCGGCCACTGCGACTTGGACGACTCGCGGGCTGCCTTCAGGCGCCGGTCTGCGAGGTCCTTGGAGAAGGTGATGCGCATCCGTCCCGGTTCGGCCTTCCGGGGCATGATCCGCTGCTCGTCGAGGTACGACTTCGGCAGCGCCTTCAGTCGGTACAGCAGGTCGCGCGGGGGTTCGAAGGCGATCGTGCCGTCGTCGTCGCGGCGCAGCGAGAGCTGGTCCTCGGGGTTGGGACGGCAGACCTGACGCAGTGCCTCGTCGAAGTAGTCAGCGGTGGACGAGAACAGGCGTGGCACGTAGGCCCGCCGGACCTCGGGGTGCTCCGGAACGGCGCCCACCTGGCCGAGCAGTCCGGAGAGGAATGCGGCGCCCCCCTGCTGGGACTGCTTGATGGACTCCTCGACGGTCCGGCCGGCGATCAGGTCCTGGGTGAGGCGGTTCTCCTCCTCCTTGGCCCGGTACAGGCCGGTGACGGCCTCCACCGAGCCCTCGATCTTGTGCGCTTCCTCTTCGCGCTTGAGTAGCTTCTCGCCCACGAGGCGGTCGTCCAGCGTACGAGGTTCCCCGGTCGTCTCGTCCGTCCGCCAGGGGATGTTGCTGGTGAGGATGAGAGCCCGGAACTCAGGCTGGTGTTCCTGGCCGTAGCGGTCGATACGGCCGTTGCGCTGCTCGATGCGGATCAGGGACCACGGCAGGTCGAAGTGGATCAGCCTGTGGCACTGCTGGTGGAGGTTGACGCCTTCGGAGGCGACGTCGCCGGTGAACAGGATGCGTACGGGGTCGTCGCGCAGCCCGAACTTCTCGACGATGGCCTGCTGCTCCTCGTCGCTGGTGGCGTCCCCGTGCATGACCTGCACCGCGCCGCCGAAGGACAGCCAGGGCTTGTTCTCGTCGGGGCTGGCACTGCGGGGGAAGCCGAGCGCTGCCGGGACCGTTTCGGCGAGCCACTTCAGGGTGGGGATGCGCTCGGAGAACACCACCACGCGGGTCTCCGAGCCGGGGCCGACGCCCATGGTGCGCAGCTCGTCCAGGAGGGCTGCCAGCTTCGCCGAGTCCCCGTCCTGGATGCGCTCAGCCACGTCTCGAAGGTCCAGCAAGGCCGCTCGCTCCGCCTGCCTGGCTGCCTCCCGAGCCGCCGGGTCGACCGGGCGTGCTGTCCGCTGCCCGCCCCTGTCGGACTCGGCGGCCGGTTGCTTGTCCAGCGTCGCCAGCCGCGTCTTCACGGTCTCCAGCAGTGCCTTGTGCGAGGACAGGAAGGACTTCAGGAGCTGGTAGGGCACCAGTTGGTGCCGACTGACCGACGGCTGGTCAGGGGCGGCCGGAATCCAGCGTGTGGCGAGTTCCTGGAAGACGGCGAGTTCCTTCTCACCGGCCGCTACGTGGATCGGCTGGGAGGGTCCACGATCCGCCCAGGCGCCCTTCAGCGAGTCGCGGACCTCGGCCGTCGTCTTCGTACGCCGGATGTAGAGGTGTTCGAGGTCCTTCACCTCGTACTTGGACGGGTTGGCGATGGCCGCCTCATCCAGCATCTTGATCAACTCGGCGAACGACTCGGCACGACCGTTGTGGGGCGTGGCCGACGCCAGCACCAGCGCATCGGTCTTCCGGGCCAGCAGACGGGCGAGCTCGTTGTTCTTGGTGCCCCGGTTGACCAGATTGTGGGACTCGTCGATGACGACGGTGTCCCAGTTGGTGTGCTCGAGGTGGTGCGCGTAGACGTCGCTCTTGAGCGTGTCCACGGAGATGATCGCGCGCTTGAAGTACGCGAACGGGTTCCGGCCGGCCGGAATGTCCTGCTGGATGCGCTGGATGCCGGTGGAGTCCAGACGGACGAGCGGGATCGCGAACCGGGTCCACAGCTCCCGCTGGAACTGCTCCAGCACATGCTGGGGGGTCACGACCAGGATGCGCTCACCGCGCCCGCGCCGGATCAGCTCGGCGAGCAGCACCCCGATCTCGAGGGTCTTGCCCAGACCCACCACGTCGGCGATGAGGATCCGCGGCTGCGGGTTCTTCTCCAGCGACAGCGCCAACTCGGCGGGCCGCAACTGGTGCACCTGTTGGTCCATGAGGAAGCCGTCGGCCAGCGCGAGCCCATGCTCGGTCTGCGGCAGGAACGTCTTGCGCATCACCGCTTCAAGGAACAGGCGGCCTCGCCGGTGGTTGGGGGAATCGTCCGGGACGAGCCGCGTCTCCCGCGGGTCCAGCACCTGGATCGCGTCGAGCCGGCTGTAGAAGACCGCGTCCGTGCCCCGTACGAAGGACGAGATGCCGGTGACCTCCACCATCCACCCGTCTTCGCCGACGTCCTTGGAGTTCCGGACGAGCCACAGCTCATCGCGGATCAGTACCTGCGACCCCGGGGCGTAGCCGGCGGGTCCGGTGGTCCGCCGCGAAGCCGCCGCACCCTCCGGCGCCCAGGCGTCCCACGCCGCATCACCCTGGCCGCCCACGGCTTCCGCCTCGACGCTCAACGTCCGCTCCGATCCATCACCAGCGGCCACCGACGGCCGCCCACACTCCAGGCGCCTGCAAACAACGGACTACGCCGTCCGGGCACGCCATTCCGACAAAGACTCTCACCCGACACTGTCAGCGCAGGAGTCACAGAACGGGATCGGCGGCATACAACGCGCGCAGCTCGTCCGCGATCCGCTTCGATGCAAGGGGACGCCCCCTTGCCAGCGCCGGCTTCGGTGGGTCGCTCCGCCTCTCGGAGCCCGGGGTCGGCTCGGGCAGGAGAACCTCAGGCTCGTCCGGATCCGGCTCCGGTTGGTCTGCTTCGGCCTGGGATACGCGTGCAGGGTCGTCGAGCGGGCTTGCTGGTTCGTCGTGCTCGATGCGGTCAGCCTGCTCGTGGATAAGCTTCTCGAACGACACCGTCAGCGGCTCACTCGGCGCCGACGAAGCCCCGCCCCCGTGGGTGTGGGCGATCAGCGCGAGCCGCGCGGCGGCCGGTGTCGTCCCGGAGTCGGAGAGAACCATCGCGCACGCATCGGAGACCGCCTGCAGAGTCGGCCGCTCCTCCGGCGCGTAGGCGAGCATCGACTCCAACAGGGGCACCAGCGGCGCAGGCACACCAGAGAGATCAGGAGCGATCTCGGCATTGGTCACCTGTGCCGCAATCGCCTCCCAGCGTGATCCGTCATACGGATAGTGGCGAGCCGCCGCATACAGCAGGACCGTGCCCAGCGCGTACACATCCGCTGCAGGTGACACCTGCGGATGGCCGCCGGCCTGCTCAGGCGGCATGCACCGGACCGTGCCGATGATCATGCCGCTGTGCGACAGCGTCTCCTGCGAGGCATCCATGAACGCGCCCAGCCCGAAGTCGATGATCATCGGTCCGTCATCACCCAGGATGACGTTCTGCGGCTTCAGGTCTCGATGGAGCAGCCCTGCGGAGTGGACTGCCGACAAGCCCTCGGCGAGCAATGCCCCGAGGCTGGCCACCAGAGGCAGGGGAAGCAAGCCATCGCTGTCCACGCAGGCCAGCAGCGTGCGCCCGGCCACGTACTCCATGGCCAGCCACGGCCGGTCTGCGTAAGGGTCCGCATCCAGGAAGCGGGCCACCCGGTTCGTGCCGATCACCGTGCGGGCGATCAGCGCCTCCTTCTCGAAGCGCGCACGCATCAGTGGATCAAGCTTGTCGTTCCGGATCACCTTCACCGCAACCGGATCACCTGCCGGCGTGTAGGCGAGATAGACCTCACCCATCCCACCCGAGCCGAGTTCCCGCGCCACCGTGTACCGGCCGATCCGCGTGGGCACCCCGCTCATCCGTACCGACTCACCTTCTCCGCCGCGCCTCACTCGATCGACGCTCTGATCTGCCACTACTCTAATCGGCCATGAGATCAGCTTGAGGGGCTTACGGCCTGATCAGGACACCGGGCAGCTGGATGCTGACCGAAAGTGACCGCTGTAAGTGGCGCAGCAAAGCCCGGCCACCAGAGGTGCGCGGTCCGCCAGCAGCGGGACGCCATGGCCGACCACTGCCTGGAGACCGTTTCCACCCCGCTCGCGCATCACCCCCAGTAGTCAGGACCGTCTGCAAGAACGGAGAAACGCACCTAACACGAGGTACTCGTCCTTGAGGTCTGCCAGGTGCATGAGGGCCGGCCACTGGGTGTCGTTGGCCGTGTGGGTGTAGGAGCAGCGCTGGGCCTGGACGTACATGGCGTACTCGGCAGGGTCGTCGCTGCCCTGGAGGAAGGCGGTGGTGATCTCCAGGGGGCGGGGGTTGCTGGCGGACAAGGTGGCGTTCTGGAGGGGGGTGGGGTCGAGCTTCGTGATGCCGAGGGGTGTCTGGTTCTGGTCCGAGCGGGGGTTGATGCCGTAGAAGACGGTGTCCCTGACTCGGGCGAGGTCGGAGTATCGGCCGCTGCCGAGTGTGCGCTGTTGGCGTTCTTTGTCCCACGGGACGCCGAAGAGGTGGGGAACGGCATCCCTGTCATCGGCCTCGCGCACCCGGTGATCCGCAAGCCGGCGTGATCGCCGGGCTTGCGAGGCGCGGGTACCGCATCGGGCCTCTCGAACCCGGTGCCAGGCAGGTGCAGGGCATTCGGGGTCAGGTACGAGTCCTGGAGCCAGGGCCAGAGATCGCGGTGGCGCAAGACGGCGGCACGTGCGAGGAAGACGCGGTCGGTGGTCGAGTCCAGGGCCAGGGCTTGGATGAGGAAGTCCGCGACGGCGCGGTAGCAGCCGAGCCTTCAGTCGTCGTTGCCCCCGCTGATGCGCTCGCGGCGAAGCAGCCCCACGCGCTCGGTGTCGTATCCGATTGTCTTCAACGCTGTGATCGCCTTCCCTCTCAGGCCGGGCCATGACGTGAAGCTCCCTTCCACCGCCTGCCGAAGGGCCTTCTTTCTGCCGCCCGGAATCGACCGGACCAATCTCGGGAGATACGAGAGCGCAGTGTCCGCTGCGGTCTGATTGGTGCCCAGCATGGGGATGAGAACACGGTCCAGGAGGAGACGACGTGCCGTGTCGTCGGTGACGGCCGCAGCGTGCCACAGGTCGAGGACCGCCTGCCGTTCGAGCTTGTTGCTCGCGGTGTCGTAACGATCGGACAGGAGTTCAGCGGCGTACCCGTCGGGGAGTTGCTGCCAGCCGGCGGCGACTAGGACATCGATGGGGTGGGCCGTGCGGGCCCGGCCTATCAGCTCGCGCCAGAACTCGGCCTGGTCGAGGACGGGAAGCAAACTGAGACGGTCCCGGACGGCCGAGGTGAGGGAGCTGATGGCCGAGGACTGAGAAGTCTTGATGAGCGCGGCGGCCGCCGAGTGGAGATCTACGGGAGACGGCTCCTCCACACGGATCCAGTCCGCCACCGTGGTGGGTCCCAGTTCGGGATGCCGCCGGGCGTAGGAGGCCATCTGCAGCGCGGACGGGAGCGCGTCGAGCGACATCCGTGACACGGCCTCCCGGCCAGCGTGCAGTCTACAGAGAATGCGCAACCGGGTGCGCTGTGGGTCGGGAAGCCACCCGCAGTGCTCCACGGCCTCCACGAGCGTGGTGACCTGCTCTAGGGACAGCGGGTGCTCGGCCGCGGTGGTGAAGTCGCGCAGGCACTCGACGACGGTGCCGGCGAGGTAGTTCAGCAACTCACCGTCTTCCCCGGGCAGCGTCGTGGTGTCGGATTCGGACAGCGTGGCTGCCACCGAGGCGCTCTCGTTCTGGAGTATGACCCGACGGTCGAGCAGCCCGCTCTCCACCAAGGGATGGAGTGCGCCGATGACGATGGACCGAGCGGCCGCGTCCTCGTCGCTCTTCGCGAATCCGTCGAGTGAGGCCAGGACGACGGCAGCGATGTCTGGGTGCTGGGAGGCCGGCCTGTCGTTGACGAGACGAACGAAGGCGTCCGCCGCATCGCCGACGATGTCCGCTTCCAGAGGAGACTCGTCCTCCGTCGCCAGATTCCACAAACGCTGGTACATGGATTCGATCTGGGGCTTGACGGCGTCGAGTTCGAGTCCGGGAGCAAGAACCCCGAGCCACTTCGGCCAACTTCTTACGTCGCGGCGCCTCGCGCTGATGAGAACGAGCCGGGCCAAGGACACGTCCCGTACTGCGGGGACGTACATAAGGTTCGCCTCCACCGAACTCCGGCCACCCGTTGAGCCGAGATTGAGAAGGATCCCGACGATAGTGTGCGCTGCCGCGGGGGCACCCTCATGCCAATGTTCCAGTGTCGAGGCAAGGGCCCGCAGCGCCGGATCGGGTGAAGCGGGCTCTTCCATGTCAGCCGCAGGCGTGGTGGTGGCTATCGCCCCGCCAGTAACAGCGGGGTCCGGTTCCTGCGGCGTCCTCTTCCATGCGTCGTGGTTCTCGATTGCTGTGGTGAGCTCCTTCGTCAAGATTTCGGCGCAGGCTTCTACGAGGCGCTCGGCTTCCCCGGAAGGAAGCTGCTTGAGCATGGCAACGACCTCGTCGGCTCCGCCACCCAGGAGGTGGTCTGAGAGCAGCTGCCGCACCCGTTCCGCGTCCGCCGCCAGTGCCGCCGAGGCGTGGCCGAGGAGAAGCATCGCGAGATCGACGTCCTCGTCGAGTTCTGCATGCTGAAGAGCGATCCGGCCCAGATCCGTGGCCGTCCCTCGCTTCCCGGCCATGGCCAGCCGCCAGCACCCGGGTACCACATTTGCCGGAAGCTCCTGAGGAGAGCCGACGAGGTGGGCGGTGATGCTCTCCAGCGCCGCATCTGCTCCGCCGTTGAGAGGGAAGGAAGGGTCCGAGCAGATGGCCAGGACGGCCAGCGCGACGTTCCTGCCCTCCAGGCCGATGACCTCTCTGGCTTGCTGGGCCAGGAGGGAGAGAACGGCCACCCGGTCCCGGGCGTCGAGTTCGGCCACCACGGATTTCAACGCCACCAGGTCTGCGTTCTGCGCGTGCTGCTCAATGGTCTCGGCCAAGGAGGCTGGCAGGCCGAAGATGCTGCCGCTGCTCTGGAGGAAGATCAGGTCACGCCCTGGTCCCGGAATCGTCCGGGTCTTGCGGAGGTACGTCACCAGCTGGCGTCCGTGATTCGTGCGGGCCGCCTCACGGTCCTCCGCGCGCGCTCGTCAGCAGCAGTGAGATGAACATCGACGGAGGCCTGTGCTCGCGCATACGCCTTGGCCGCTTCCTTGACATCGGCAGAGACGAATCCGTCAAGCTCGGCCTCGGCGTCATCCGCGTAACGCACGACGTGTTCGCACAGTCGGTGATCCAGCAGCAGATCGCGAGCGAACAAGGGGAACTCCACCCGAAGGCAGACCAGGCGGGCGATCTCTTCCGCGCGCGAGGACGGATCGGTTTCCAGAAGCCCGTCCGCCGCCCGTTGCTCAGCCAGACGGTACGTGAGGACGAAGGCGTTGAGCAGGGCCTTCACCCGGCGAGGGCTGCGGACGTGGGACGGAATCAGGATGCTGACGATGAGGTCGACGTCCACCTTCGCCCATACCCCATCGCGCCCGCGGACAAGTCCGGCAGCGAAGCTGGTCACTCGCCCGACGAGTAGAGGAGGCAGGCTGATCTGGTATGGGAAAACCTTGTCGAGGTAACCGCTTCCGCTGCTGTAGTAAGGGTTCACCGTGTCGGCAGGCGTTGCCTGTTGCAGAGCGCGAGTCAGCGCTTCCTCAAGGACCTGCTGGTCAGCCGCCACGATGAAGACACACCGTTCCACGCCGAGGAACGTCCTCAGCGCGTCCAGGGTCGCCACGACATCCGAGGGAGCGCAGCGGTCCAGCTCGTCCACGAAAACGACCAGTCGCTTGACCTTCGATTGCTCCACCAGCGAGCTGAAGAGCCTCTCGAACTGCTCGTCGCTGTCGGCGGCGTCGGTCTTGTGCTCGCGAGTGAGCGTGCGGGATACGAGCACCGTCAAAGACGTGAGCAGCGCTGCCGGCGCCAGACCGGCCTTGAGGACGTCGGTGACCATGTCGATGAACGTCTGCTGGAACGGGCCACTCCTCACCCACGCCAGCACGGCTACCACTAGCATAGATGCGCTGGCGATTACCGCGAACATCCGCGCGTAGGTCCACAGCAACCGCAGAAGGGCACCACCGCCGAACTCGATTCTGGCGGTGACCTGTCCGCTGTAGAGGTCTTCGTGATACTTGCGGTCCCCGATGCCGAGCGCGGTTGCGACGGCGATGATGAAGTTCCTGCGCAGCGGGTTCTCCGCGTACTTGAACGCGTCGAAGCGCACGAACCGCACACCTCGGTCCCTGGCCAGCTCACCTCGGAGGAGGTTGGCCACACCTGACTTGCCCGACCCCCACGGCCCCCACACGGCGATGTTCGTCGGTGTCGGAACGGAGCACACCAGGTGGTGCAGCTGTCCTGCGATATGGCCATGGGCGAGTCGGTCGCCTCGCCCGTCCTCGATCTCCCGATCCTGCACCAGGTCGTCCGACTCCAGCCGGCCACCGCCCCCACCCGCCACGTTCACTCCGATCCCCGCGCACCCGCGTTACGGCAGCAGCTGACGCATGACGCCGTCATATTCTCGAACCGTCACGCATGACGATAGACCTGGGCACTGACAGTGGGCAGCGGTGGCGGAAGAGTGTTCGGCCGAGCTGCGCGTACGAGTGTCTTTGCGGGCGCGGTCCGGCGTCGTACGCAGCCGGCATCGGCGGCGGGCTGACCGGACGCGACGTGCACATCGCCGTCGTGGGCAATCCGGCCGCCCGCAACCAGGCCGCCAAGTGTGGGACTCGGCGACGCTGCCGAGGATGGCCTTGCGGTGTTGCGTAGGTCGGGGCGTTTGTCAGTGGTGGTCGCTACGTTGCTGGGTGATGTCGCTCGATGAGGATGAGGACGGCCATGGGAGAAAAGGTCCGCCGGAACTACAGCAATGCCACTGTGGCGGCGTTGATGACACTGGCTCGTGGCGGCTGCTACGCGCCACGCTGTGGGGCCCCGACTGTGCGGATGATTGACGGGGAACCGGTGATGAACCTGGACATCGCCCACATCCGCGCCTTGAAGCCGGACGGTAAGCGGTTCGACCCGACCTGGACGGTGGACCAGCGGAACAGCTTTGCCAATCTGATTCTGTTGTGCAACGTCCACCACAAACGGGTCGACGGAGCGGAGGGTGAGCGGTACACAGTTGCGCTGCTTGAAGAGTGGAAAGCCGAGCGTGAAGCGGATGGGCAGGAGGCGCTTGCGGGTCTTACGGGGCTCACGGAGCGGCGGCTGGTCGAGATGATCCATGAGGCGCAGGAAGCGTACGTCGAGCGGCTTGGCCCGCTCCTCGGGGCGATCGCGGAACGCATGCCAGAGCTGGCTTCGCTGGTGAGCCTGCTCCGCTCGGATCTGGACGAACTGCGTGGCATGCGTCCCGTGTCCCAGGACGCGGCGTGGATGCTGTACCAGGCAAGCCAAGGGCTCGGTCACTTGCAGGACAACGCTCCCTGGCTCCGCGAGGCGAGTGACGGTCTGCGACACCTTCAAGACAGTGCGCCTCTCCTGGCAGCGGCTGCGAACAGTCTGGCCCGGCTGGCAGATCTGCCAACGCAACTCGATTCAGCTGCCGACGAGGTTCGCAGTGCCGCCGCCGCACTGTCCGACGCGCGTCGCTACTGACACGCCTGTCTCAATCCGCAGGCGGCGTCATCGAGTCCGGTTGCGACGCGGTTTGGCCAGTCACCCGTCCTTGCGTCCGAGCGGGGAGAGTATCTGCTCGCGGCGCGCAGGGTATGCGCTAGCCTGCGGGCAGGAATGGAGCCTGGGACGGTACCTGGGCCACCTCCAGTCGTCTTGAGGTACGGAGCGTCGGAAAGCGCCCTCGCCACCACCTCCTTCCCGCTTCCTGTGCACCTGTTCTGTCCGGCCGTCGTGTGCCGGACAGCCGAAAGGCGTTTCCTTGACCATCTACTCTCAGCACGCCACCCGTGGAAAAACCCAGATCCTGGCGACCTACCAGGGTCCCGACGGCGTCGTGTCCAAGACCGTAACGAGTCTTGCCGAGCCTCGCCTCGCGGTTCCGGTCGTCGACGCCCTCAATCGGATCTCCGCCTTCGCCACCGTCCCTGTCAGCATCCACGACCGCCGGGAACGGCGTGTGGGCTACTACCCGCGCACGCACCTCGCCGCGCTGACCGACCCTGCCGCCCGCACCGCTCTTCTCGGCGGCGCGCACAGTCTGTGGTACGAGTACGTCTGCCTGCGGCTTCACCAAGCGCTCGCCGACCTGGAAAATGCAGTGGCGGCTCTCCCCGACACGGTCAGCAGGGCGATCCGATCCGAACTGGAGGCAGATAAGCACGGGTTGCAGGCAGGACTCGCGGACTTCTCGGGAACTTCCTCGGAGGAGGATCCGGAGACCGAGCGCTGCTGGGAGTTCGGGCACCCCTTCGTGAAGTACGACGACGGACTGGACACGCTGAGCGACAAGACGCGCGAGCAGCTCGACCGACGTGAGTCGGGATTCACCTCGGAGGAACGGGAGAAGGCGGTCGCCGCCCTCCGGGTGCTGGTCACCGCGCACTCCCAGGGCGGCGACGTGTGGGCTTCACTCGACGACCCCAGCTGTCGCCTCTTCGTGGAGCCGTACGACTCCGACGGCTTCTACCTGACGATCGAAGCGCCGGAACCGGGCGACGACGAGGCTTCGTGGGAGATCGAGGTCGGGCGTTGGGTGCCGGACGATCCCGAGGAGGAGCCCGGGAACCACACCAGCGCGACAGGCCACGCCGTGGTCGGCTGCGCCCTTCCTGTCGCGCCGACCGCCGAGGAGATCGCTCACTTGCTGAAGTCCGTGGACGAGAAGCCGCTGCTGCTCGCCGAGTGGGCTGAGGCGCCCGCGGGAGCGGTACTCGCCGGGACGGCGATGGTGGTGACCGAACGCTACGACTCGTGATCCGGGCCGGCAAGGAAGCCGTGACGCCGACGTGATGGGCTGGGAACGGCCTGCCACCTCATGCCGAGCGGACGCTTCAGCCGTGGCGGTCACCCCGCGAGGTGACGGCCACGGCTGGACCGGCGTGCGTTGCCATCCGGATAGGCTGGGGTTGTCCTTGCGGAGGTTGGCGGACACCAATAAAGACAATGTCAACCGTCAGGTCCGCCTGTCCTTTTTCGGATAGTCCTGATGTGGCCGATCTCGCAGCGTCGGGGCGGTGCTGCTGTCTTCGCGGCTCGGGGGCCGGGGCCTTGAACGGCCCGGCCGGAGGAGTCGATCCTGCGGCCCGGCAGACACCCGCAGCCCGTGCGACGGCCGACAGGACACGACGGCGTGGGAACATGACGGTTGGCGGGACGTGTGAACGATCGGCCGGCTGGTGAGGCAGGCGTACCACGGCGAGCGCCACACGGCCCTGGCGCTGCGGCGTGACCAGGTGGGTCGTCGTCCGGCTGGGGGTCAGAGCGGCTCGCGCACGCGTGGCGTACGGGCCGCCCGGTCCAGCAGAGCGCGAGCCGAGGGGTGGCGGCCGTACGGGCGGAGGAGGCCGCGCATGTCGGTGAAGGCCCTGTCCACTCGGCTGCTCGAGAGGGCGGAACGGGCGTCGAGGAAGCGGTGGCAGGCGTCCAGTGCCTCGGTGAGCCGACGCGCCCGCAGGTGCAGGCGGGCGAGGTCTGCGAGGAGGAGGGCCCGTGCGCGCCGCTCGTCCGCGGGCCGGTGCCGGACCGACGCGGCCAGAGCGGTCGCCGCGCCGCGTTCGTCACCGAGCCGCAGGCGGACGACCGCCTGCTGGTGCAGCAGCGAGGCCTGGTGGTACGCGCCGACCGGGGTGTCCTGCGTGCTGCCCGCCCGCTCGATCATGGTCTCGGCGTGGGCCAGGGCCCGTAGCGCCTCGTGCCGTGCTCCCTCACCGGCGTGGGCGACGGCGAGCTGTCCGTACACGAACGCGCGACGGAGCTGCGGTCCCGTCACGCAGGCGGCTGCGCTCTCCGCCAGACGCACCGCCTCGCGCCTGTGCCCCATGGCGTCGGCCTGGACGGACAGGGCCCGCAGCGCCACCGCGTAGTCGGGCGGGGAGCCGTTCTCGGCGGCGAGGCGGAGCGCGACGAGGTAGTACCTCTGGGCGAGTCCCTGCAGATCGTCGTCGAAGTGCATGAATCCGCAGAGGTAGGCGAGTTCGCCGGTGGCGGTCAGCAGGCGGCGTCGTACCGCCGGAGCCGCGGGGCGGTGCAGCCGGGGGCGCACGTCGGAGGCGAGGTAGGCGACGAGGGCTCGTCGGCCCTGCCCCCCGCCGAAGGTGATGTCCATGTGGTGGAAGACGCGGGCCATGGCCTCGATGCCCTGTACCTCGGAGGCATGGACGCGTGTGCCTTCCGGCGGCCCGCCTGCGGGAAGCGGGCTGGTGGCGATCTGTTCGTAAGGAGGTAGCCGCAGCGCGGCGAGTCGGAACGGAGCGCCTCGTCCGGTCCTTTCGCGGCCGACGGTGTGGCCGGTGGGCCACGTGGCCAGCTGTCCGAGGCCATGGGCCGCGTCCTCGTCCCGGTCCTCGCGAAAGGGCGCCGCGCTTCCGTGCGTCGTGTCCTTCCGGCCCGGTGGTACGGGCAGGAAGCCGGCGTCCGCGAGGGTCACCGGGCGCCTGAGCTTCCGGGACAGTGCTTCGACGACCAGGGCGGTGGCATTGTCCCGGGGTCGTGTGCCCGAAAGCCAGTGGGCCACGGCGGATCTGTCGTAACCGAGCACCAGGCCGCTCTCCGCGGCGATCGCGTTGACCCGCGCGGCCAGCTCCGCGGCGCTCATTCCCGCCTCCCCCAGCAAACCGCGCAGCGCCTGGTTGGGGCGCCGGTATGAGGACACTCGCACCTCCTCCGCACGGGGTCGCGCAGACCCCGGGGCTCCTGCGCTCAGGCTGCGGTACGCCTCGGCGTACGGACAAGCACGCATCCGGGAACTCCCGGGGCACATCTCGCCAGCGGTACGCCAGGGGCATATGCCGTCAGACTCACCCCGAGGTGAGGGGCTCCGGAAGCTGCGGCCGGAGACTCCGACTCCCCTTTCAACGGCGCCCGCTCTTCATCGGGTGCATGGATGAACGAGGAACGTTTTTTCGATTGCAGTCACCTCGATGGGAACGGGGCAAGAGGATCGGAAAATGTCCTATTTCATACTGCCTGTCATGTCGAGAGGTGCCCTACCCTTACGGCGCCAGCTCGACGCGAGGCGGCAAGGAGAACACCGCGGGAGCGGCCCATGGGTTACAGGACAGCGCGGCGTGAGAGCGCGAGCGGCCGATGCCGGCTTTCGGCCGCCGCGGGCGCGCCTGACGGCGTCCCGCCCATTGCAAGCCGCCGCCGCACCTCGATATGCAGGGGCGTTCGCCCACCCTCGTAGCCGTGTGCCCCCGCGCCGCCGGGCGTCCGTTCCTCGTCGAAGCCACCGCTGTGGCGTCACACGGGCGCCGGGCGCGCGGCTCACGCCTCTCCACTCGAACAGAACGCCGCCACGCCACGTGATGCCTGGTGTCCGTTGCCGGCCCTCGTTCGTCCCATGTAAGCGAAGGCTCGCGTATGAACCGCACTCTGCAGCTCCGCACGTTCTCCTCCTCGGCCGTCCCCCCGGGCGAGATCGTGGTAGCCCGTGACTTCACGATGCCGGGGCGGGGCCGACTCCCCTGCCCCGCGGGGGACGTGATCGCCGTGGACCTGCGTCGCGGGGGCGGCAAGATCCGCCGCGCCTCTCTCTCGCTCCAGGACACCCCAAGGCCCGGGACGGCGAAGGTCTACACCGCCTCCTACGTGGACCGTGCCGGTCAGGCAGTGGGTTTCGCGATCGGCGCGCACGCGAACGAAGCTCACCTCGCAACGGACGCGGTGGCGCGGTGGTGCCGCGCCTTGCGCTCGCGCCGGCTGGTCGTGGCCGACGTCGGGCGTCCGTGCCTCTGCCTGGACTTCGCCCCTCCTCGGGATGCGAGGACCGTGCTGCCCTCTCAGACGCAGGAGCACCGGTCTGTGCTTCCGCCCCCTCACGGGCAGCCCCGGCAGTGCCCCGCCGCAGCCATGTCCCTGGAGGACACGCGCACCTACGCACAGCGAGGTGACACCGTCGTCCTGATCGGAGAATCGGAAGACGCCGTGGCGGCCCTCAAGGCCGAAGGCCCGGACCACACGGTGGTCGTCCGTAGCGCGGTCGAGGCCGCCGCGCTCGACGTGCCCCGGCCGGAACGGATCTCGTTCGTCGTCCAGCCAGGACTCCCCGCCGAGGAGGCCATGCCCGTTCTCGCCGCCTTACGGGAGCGTTTCCCGCTCCTGCGCGGACATCACTTCGACGCCCTCTGCCACCGCTCCTCGGACCGCACGGCAGCTGCCTCCGTCGCGAGTACGGGCGCCGACGTCGCGCTCGTACTCGGGGAGCCCGCCGACGCCGACAGCGCTCGCCTCGCCCGGGCCTGCCTCCCCGCCCGCACGCGGATCATCAACCGCCTCGACCAGGTGGGCCCCGGCCTCATCGAGTCGGCCACGACCATCGCCCTCGTCCCGGCACGCACCGCCCCCGCCCGACTGGCTTCCGCAGTGGAGCAAGCGCTCACGGGCCTCGGCCCTCTCACCGTGATCAGCCGTTCGGTGTCGTCTCGCCCGGGGATCTTGAGGCTGAGACGCGAGACACCCTGCTGACCACCATGCGGCGCGTGGTCCGCCCCGCCGGAACCGGTCCCGAGGAGGGCCGATCCGAGACGCCGCTCCTCCCGCCGGGTGCGACGGCCCCGCCACACGGGAGATCGGACGGGGCCCGGTCAAGGCGACACGAAGGCCAGGACGGTGTTGTGCCCGCCGAAGCCCAGAGAGTGGCTGAGCGCCAGACGGACGGGCTGGAGGCGGCAGTCCGTGGCCACGATGTCGATGCCCGCGGTGGCGTCGTCCGGTGCGGTGAAGTTGGCGGTGGGCGGCACGGTGCCGTGGGCGATGGTCAGTACGGTGAGGGCGGCCTCGACGGCTCCCGCAGCCCCCATGGTGTGGCCCAGCACCCCTTTGGCCGCTGTGACCGATGGCGGCCGGACGGGATACAACTCCCGGATCACGGTGGCTTCCACGCGGTCGTTGAGGGGCGTGCCGGTGCCGTGGGCATTGATGTGGTCGACCTCGTCCCGTCCGGCCCCCGTCTGTTCCAGGGCTGCCAGGGTCGCGGCTCGAAGTCCGGCCCCACCGGGGTGCGGTGCCGTGGGGTGGTGGGCGTCGCTGGTGGTGCCGTGGCCGGCGAGCAGAGCCAGCGGACGGGCCGCGCGGGCGGCGGCGTGCCGGCCGCGCTCCAGGACGAGCATCCCGGAACCCTCCCCGAGGACGAACCCGTCGCGGTCCTCGTCGAAGGGACGCGAGGCGCTTTCCGGATCCCCGTTCCGGAGGGACAACGCGCCCATCTTGGCGAAGGCCGCGGCGCACAGGGGGGTGATCATGGCATCGGTGCCCCCCGCGAGGGCGATGTCGCAGGCCCCGGACTCCAGGAGCAGACTGGCGGTGACGAGGGCGGTGGCTCCCGAGGCACAGGCGGTGGACGTCTGCAGGGCGGGGCCGGTGACGCCGAGTTCGAGAGCGAGGTGACCGGCGGCCATGTTGGGGAGGTAGGCCGGCAGCGTCATGGGGGAGACCACCCCGTACCCGCCGGTGAGGAGTTTGCGGTGCTGGGCCTCCAGGGACCCGATGCCACCGGCCGCGGTGCCGACGACGACGGCCACGCGCGAGGAGTCCCAGGCGGCGGGTTCCAGCCGGGCCGTGCCGAGGGCCTCCCGAGCAGCGGTGAGCAGGAAGCGGGTGGCGGGGTCGAAGCGCCAGAGACGTCCCGGTCCGGGCTCCATGGTCGGCACGCGGCAGGACATGGTCACCGGACCACCGCCGAGGACGGGGTCGGTCCGTGCGGTGGACGTGCCGGCGCGCACGGCCTTCCAGGTGGCGTCCGTTCCGGTGCCGCCGGCCGTCACCAGACCGACGCCGGTGACGGCGATCGTGTCGCTCACTGTGCGGCCTCGTGTCCGGACGCCGGCTCGGCCAGGAGGGCGGCCACCGAACCGGCCACCTCGCCGACGGTGAGTTCGCTGTTCGCGGCGGAGTCGTCGAGGGGGATCCTCCACTGCTCCTGCAAGGTGACGTACAGCTCCACCACGGCAAGGGAGTCCAGATCCAGTTCGCCGAGGGTGGCGCTGGGTCCGATGCGGTCGCCGTCGACCTCGAACTTGTCGACGAGAAGGGTCACGAGATGGTCGTAGACGCGGTCCACGGATGGCTCCTTGAGAGGTCGGAGGTGTAGAGGGGCGTGGTGTCAGGGCCGGACGGCGGTTCTTCCGACCTGGGGACGGCGGCGGGCCAGTTCAGCGTGGCGGAGGCCCAGGTGAGTCCGCCGCCGAAGGCGGTGAGCAGTGACCGCGCGCCGGGGGCGACGGCCTGGTGAACGGCTGGGTCGGCCAGAACCAGGGGGATGGAGGCGGCCGCGGTGTTGCCGAGTTCGCCGATGTTGCCGAACCTGTGGACGGGCGCGATGCCCAGACGGTCGCCGACCGAGTCCAGGATTCGCTGGTTGGCCTGGTGGCCGACGAACGCCCGTACGCTGTCCGGCGCCCAGCCGGCCCGGCCCAGGACGGCGCTCGCCGACTGCGTCATCCGCCGGACCGCGTGGGCGTAGACCGCGCGGCCCTGCATGTGGAAGTACCGGGCGTCCGGGCCGGGCGGCGGCAGGTGGCGCGGGTGCCTGGACCCGCCGTGCGGGACGGTGATGAGGTGGCTGCCGCTCCCGTCGGCTCCGAGGTCGACGGCCGTGACGGCTCCGGGATCGTACGGGGCACCCCGAGCCAGCAGCACGGCTCCGGCACCGTCGCCGAAGATCGGCGCGGTCTCCCGGTCCGCGGGGTCGACGATGGTCGTGTACGTCTCGGCGGCGATCACCAGGACGGTGGAGCACATGCCGCCGCGGATCAGGGCGGTCGCCGTGGCCAGGGCGTAGAGGAAGCCGGAGCAGACGGCCGAGATGTCGAAGGCGGGGATCGCGCCCAGGCCGAGCCGGTGGGCGACCGCGGGAGCGGTGGCGGGGCAGGGGTGGTCGGGTGTGCTGGTAGCCAGGAGAAGCGTCTCGGGGCGGGGGACGCCTGCTGAGAGGAGGGCGGCCCGTCCGGCTCCGACGGCGAGGTCGCCGGTGCTGGTGCCCGGATCCGCGTGCCGCCGGTGGACGATGCCGGTGCGGTCGCGGATCCAGGTGTCGTCCGTGCGCAGACCTCCGCGCGCGATGACCGTGTCGTTGTCGACGACGCGTGGCGGAAGGCAGGCTCCGATGCCGGTGATGACGGCGGTGGTTGCGGCTCGGGGCATGTCGGCCGTCTCGTCGGGGTTCATGCCGCGGCGAAGGGAGAGGGGGGCTTGGGGTACCCGGCCAGGCCGCCGTCGGGTACGGCGAGGCCGCCGTCGACGACGAGGGCGTGCCCGGTCACGAACGACGCGGCCGGGGAGGCGAGGAAGAGAGCGCCTCCGACCACCTCGTCCACGGTGGCCCACCGGCCGAGCGGGACGTGGCTGGTCAGCCAGTCCGACAGAGGGCCGGTACCGCTGGCGAAGGCCGTCATGTCGGTGCGGGTCCAGCCGGGGCAGAGGGCGTTGACGCGGATGCCCTGGCGCGCCCAGCCGACCGCGAGGCTGCGGGCGAGGGATACCTGGGCGGCCTTGGTGGCGGCGTACGCCTCCATCATCGGAGTGCCGACGAGCCCGGCGACCGAGGACATCAGGACCAGGCTGGCGCGGTCCGAGTCGGCCAGGTGGGGGTGGGCGGCCCGGCACAACGCGGCCGTGGCGTTGAGGTTGACGGTGACGACTGTGTCCCAGTCCTGCTGGCGGGCGTGCTGCAGCGGTGCCATCAGGGGGCTGCCGTCCTCCGCGGTGGGGAGGGTGCCGGCGTTGTGGACGACGACGTCCAGGCCGCCCAGGGCGGCGGACGCCCCGTCGACGAGGTCCGCCGCGACGCCCGGCTCGGCGAGGTCTCCGGCGAGCACCACGGCCTTGCGGCCCCGCTCCTCCACCGCCCGCACGGTGTCGTCGAGGGCGGACGGCGTCCGGGCGGTCACCACCACGTCGCAGCCCGCGTCGGCCAGCGCCTCGGCGACGGCCTTTCCGATGCCGCGGGACGCGCCCGTCACCAGCGCGCGGGCGCCGTCCAGGCGGAAGAGGTTCATGGCGTTCATCGATGGGCTCCTTCGGATTCGGATGGTCCCGCGTGCGGGGTTCCGGTCGCGCCGGGTGGGGGCGTGGTGGGCGTCTGCGCGGGAACGGCTCGTGCCCCGCTCCAGGTGAGGAGGGCGCTGCCCCAGGTCATGCCGGCGCCGAACACGGCCAGCAGGACCCTGTCGCCGGGCCTCAGCCGACCGCGGGCCGCGGCGCGGGCCAGCGCGTACGGCGTGCTGGCCGCACCGATGTTGCCGACCTCGTCGCCGACGACCACCAGGCGGTCGGCGGGGATGCCCAGGTCGGCGCCGATACGCCTGAGCAGCACGGGGTTGGGCTGGTGGGCGACGACGCAGTCCACGTCCTGGATGCCGAGCCCGCCGCGGTCGAGGGCGTCGGTGATCAACCGGGGGAAGACGTCCGTGATGAACCGGCCGATGGTGCGGCCGTCCATGCGGATGCAGTGCGCGCGGTCGGCGAGCGTGGCCGCGCTGGCGGGGAACCGACTGCCCCCGGCGGGGATCAGGACACGGTCGGCGAGGGTCCCGTCGGAACCGAGACTGAAGTGCGTGAAGCCCTGGGAGGCGGGCACCGGCCCCAGGACGGCCGCGGCGGCACCGTCGGCGAACAGGACGGCGGTGCCCCGGTCGGCGGGGTCGAGGAACTTCGAGTAGACCTCGACGCCCACCACCGCCGCGTACCGGATCTCGTCGGTGCCCCGGAGCCAGTCGTGGGCCACCTTGGCCGCGAACAGCCACCCGGAGCAGGCGGCGCTGACGTCGAGGGCGACGGCACCGGAGGCGCCCACCAGGGTCTGGATCCGGCAGGCGGTCGAGGGCCCCAGCTCGTCGGGGGTCGAGGTGCCGCAGATCAGCAGACCGATGTCGGCGACGTCGACTCCGGCCGCTTCGGCCGCCGAGGATACCGCCTGCGCCGCCAGGTCCGAGGCCGCCTCGTGCGGGCCGGCCACGTGCCGCCTCAGTACTCCGGTGCGTTCGCTGATCCATTGCGCCGTCACGCCGGCGCTCTCGGCGACCTCGGTGTTGGTGCGTACGGTGGGGGGCAGGTGGGTGCCCATGCCGAGCACGCCGATGCGGCGTCCGCCCGTCATCGCGCACCTCCTCGGGTCCAGCTGAGGGTGGCCCTCAGCGCGGTGTCGTAGTCCGTGGCGGCCAGGGGGGCGGCCACGATGTCTTCGGGATGGGCGAACGCCTGTGTCAGCAGGGGAAGATGGGGCACGATCGCGTCACAGAGCTCGTCGGCCACGTCCGTCAGCTCCTGGACGTCCGCCGGTCGCAGCGTTCCGTGGGCAAGCAGGGAGCCGGACCAACGGCGGGCGGCCATGACGCCGTGCAGTGCCGCCAACGGCCGAAGGACCTGGGCCAGGCCGTGATCGTGTATCCCGTCCACCGTCCGTGCCACGTCTTCTGCCACGAGCGCGTTCGCGTAGAGCTCGCCGAGGATGCCCGCGTCTTCCAGCAGCGGGTTCCAGGCGTCGAACGGGTCGCTCGGATCCATGGCGCGCAGGCGTTCCGACAGGTGCCGGGTCAGGCCGTCCTGGTGCCGGCGTGCCGTCACGGGCCACCAGCGCGGGGACGTCGCAGACGGCGCCGGAGGTGCCATGCCCGCCGTCACGGCCTCCTCGGTGAGGGAGCGGCCGATGTCGTAGAAGACGAGCTGGCTGTCCCCGCCGGCGGCGTCGAAGGCGTGGTGGAAACCGTGGTAGGCGGCCAGACGGTTCACGTCCAGGTGCCCGGAGAAGCCGCAGCGGCTCTGGCAGTCGGCCGTGACCCGCGCGGCCAGCCGGACCGCGACGGCCTTGTAGGCGGCCAGCGGGCGGCTGACGGCCGCCCACGGCGTGAACCCCATCGCCCCGGCTTCCTCCCCGGCCGGTGCCATCGGGGCGGCGAGAGAGTCCGTCCACACGGCGCGCGCTCCACCGGCGGCGCATGTCAGGGCGAAGGCGTCCGCCAACGCTCCCAGTACGGCCCGCTGCTGCGTCCGGTAGGCGAGGAGAGGGGCCCCGGGAGCCAGACTGCTCTGGGTACGGCGCTGCCGCGCGTAGTTGACGGCCTGCACGGCCGACTGGCGTGCGGTCGCGGCCGCGACCGCAGGCATGGTCGCCCACAGGCCCTGCCCTACGCGAAGGGTGTGCTGCAGGCGCCGTCCGCTCGATCCGGCCGGGTCGTGGAATCCGCCGTCGCTCCCGATGCCCGCACCGTCGGCGAGCCAGTCGGCGTACGGCACCCGGACGTGGTGGAAGCGCACGAGGACGTAGTCGAGGGGCAACGCGTCCAGCCCGAGCGGCGAGGACACCTCGATGCCGGGCAGCGGTCCGTCGTCACCGGTCAGGTCGACCACGAACGCGAAGACCCCGCGGTCCTCACCGTCGACGACCAGACGCGCGAGTACCACCGCCGTCTGCGGCACGTCCAGGGTCCCCGCGCTGCCGAACTTGGCGGCCTGCGGGTCCGGCGTGTGCAGGACGAACTCGCCGGTGTCCCGGTCGAACTCCGCGCGTGTCCGGGTCGCGAGGTGACTGTTGGCCTGCCCGGCCTCGGTGATGAGATAGGCCCCCTTGACCCGCCCGCTCCGCAAGGCCTCCATCCTCCGCTTCAGGCGTTCGCCCGGCTCGTCCGTGAGCCGGACCATGGATCCCAGGCAAAGCGTGTGGTGGACGAGGGCCGCCAGGCAGAGGGAGGGGTCGGCCACCGCGGCCCAGGCGTGGACGGTGGAGAGCCGGGCAGGGTCCTCGAAGAGGCGGTCCCCCGCCGGGAGGAGATCGCCCAGCCGCCCCAGTCGGCGGAGCAAGTGGTCGCCGGGGGCATCTCCTCTTGCCGCATCGGACCAGGCGTCGGCGGAGAGCGCCTTGTGCAGCGAGGAGAGGAAGGAGGAGTCGCAGGGGCCGTGGAGGAGACGTCGAACCTCTTCACGGGCGGCCGTGGACAGGGACGCGATGGGCATCGCTGGTTCTCCGGGTCGGGGGCGGGGTCACCAAGGGAAGTCGGGCTCGGCGAGGGGGGCGTGAACGGGCGCTTCGGTGCATCCGGCCAGTACTCTCCGGGCGCTGGAGGCCAGCGCGTCTCCGGTGCCCGCCTCGAAGAGGACGGCCGGTCGGTGCAGGACCACCTGGCGCAGGATGTGGGGGACGGCGGCGGGCCGGACCAGGCAGTCGGCCAGCCGCCTGGGCAGATCGTCGTCCGGGCGGTAGCAGCGGCCGGCCACGGCGGAGTAGACGGGCACGCGGGCCTCGGACCAGGCGCGGACGCGCAATGACTCGGCGAACGCCTCGGCCTGGGGGGCGAGGGACGGATGGTGGGAGGAGAACGGCAGACGCAGGCGCACGGCGACCACGTCGGATTCCGCGGCCGTCTTCTCCACCCCGTCCAGCTCCGACACAGGGCCCGAGAGCACCACCGACCGGTCGTCGTTGACCACGGCCATGACCGTGTTCCCCGCCCCGGAACGCTCCAGCAGTCGACGGGCGGAATCCTCGGAGCAGGAGAGCAGCGTGAGCCCACCGGCGCACGAGGCGAGCACGAGGGAGAGGTCGTAGGCCGCGCGGGCGCCGTCGGGAAGGCTGAGGACCCCGGCGGCGGTCAGCGCGGCGATCTCGCCGAAGCTCACACCGACGACGATCCCCGGTGGTCCGTAGGCGCCGCACAGCGCGTGGTGCACCGCCATCGAGGCACCGAACAAGGCAAGCTGGGAGCTTCCTGTCGGTGCGTTCGCGAGATCGAGCCCACTCGGCGGGTTCGGTCCCAGCAGCCACGGACCGAGCTGCGGAAGACCGCACCCCACCGCGACATCGTCGATCTCGAGGAACACCTGACGGGCAGCCGAGAAGAGGCGGTTCTCCGTGCGCACGGCGCGCGTCAGCGAGCCGACGGAGAAGTTCCCCTGCCCTGGGAACAGGTGGACCGATCTCCCTCGGGCGGGGGGACGGACCACGTCGCGCGTGAGGCTGGTGTGCATCTGACCCTTCCGGCGGAGACAGTCCAGAGACGTACGGGGCACGGCCGCAGCGGAAACGGGACTCACGCGGACTGCGCGTGGCCCCCAAGGAAGCCGTGATCCGAGACTGACCCAATGAGGGCTCTTCCAGGGGCGCCGCGACGGACGAACCTGTTGAATGTGCGCGGACGTTGAACGCGTGTCGATGGACACTGGCCTCCCGGCGACAGCCCTGGAAGAGGAGGCGGTCATCAAGATTCCTTCCGCGTTCGGATTCCAGAAGCCCTGGGACGTTCGGCCGGAAGCGTCACGATGGCCCACCCGAAACGCTCCTCGTCGCGCCCGAGACACCTTCCTGTCTGGCGGTCGCCTTCAACAGTGAGGTCACTACACGCACTTCGGGGTGTGCCAACTCCTGCGAGTCAAGAAGCGGATCATCCTGAGGGACTTCCGGCAGTCATCCTCCGGCCCGCCCTCACGACGCTGCCCCTGACGCCGGACGGCCTGGGGGCTGTGCTCGCCGCCTTCGGACGTGCCGCACTGCGCTGGTCGGACTCACCGGCCGCCCCGAGATCTCCCAGCACTCCGAACGCGACATCGTCACCTATGCGCCCCATGCCACGGACCGACGCTTCTCCGCCCTTGACCAGGCGTTGCAATACGTGGTCGAAAGAAGCGCGGCAGGCGACGCCGTCTCTGTGCTCCTCAATCTGCCTTAGGCCGACGCCCATGACATCTGCAAGGCGAATTCCCGACATTCTGCCGGGCGTCACCTGTGGTCGCCTGCTGTGCGGCGGGCTGATGAAGCTGGAGAGCGGAACCACTGCGCTCCAGGTGCGGAGTCCACTGGAGTCGAACGCCTCCGAGGTCGCCGCAACGCACAGAATGCACGGACAACACCTGCCTCCGCACGTCTGTCCTGAACTGCAGCTGCCCGTCCGGCCGAAGCATCGGCATGCTGTGTGGGCGCGGCGCGCCGCGCACCGAGGACAAGGAGACTCTCATGTCCAACCGTCGACCACGCCCCGGCACGACGGCCACCGCCGCCGCAGGACTCGCCCTGATCGCGGCAGGGCTGTCCGCCGGCCCCGCTGCCGCCCGGGCTTCTGCCTCCGTCCTCGCCTGTGCCGGGTACGAGACAGCGACCTACCAGCCCGGGCTGACCCTCACCGAACAGCAGGTCATCGTCACGGCTTCTGGAGCTGTCGGCCCTTGCACGGGTACCGACCTCCAGCACACCGGAGGAAGCATCAGCTTCCAGGGCCAAGGTCAGCTCGCGTGCACCGGCGGCAACTCCTCCGGTTCCGGCGTGATCAACTGGTCGAACCCCCAGACGGATGCCACCGCGTTCGACTTCACCGGCGGGGTCAGCCTCCGCCCCGGTGGCGTCTCCGTGCTCCTCCTCACGGGTGAGGTCCGGTCCGGTGACTTCCAAGGCTCACAGATTTCCGTCGAGATCGCCCTGGTGCCGTCGCCCACGGAAAGCCTCCGGTGCACCACCCCCGAGGGGCTCAGCACCTCCTCCGGAGTGCTGAGCGTCCAGATCATCTGACGCCGCTGAGCCGAGCGCCGCCGTACTCCTCCGTTCACGGCCACCGGCTTCGAACAGCATGGCCGACATGCAGGGCCTCGCTCAAAGGTTCGGGGCGCTTCACCAGATCTGAAACAGCGCGCGAGGAAAGCGCATGCCCGACCGGCGCGTGCCCGAGAAAGGGACCCCCATGAAGCAGAAATCTCGCCTCGGTCTGATCAGTGCGCTGACTCTGGCCGCAGTCCTGGTGACGGCAGCTCCACCGGCGCAGGCGGCACCGGGAGACATCCTCTGCACGGTACCCAGCAACGACTCCTCGACGTACTCGCCGCCCCTGGGCCTGACGCCGGCGAACACCACCGTGACCATCACCCGGGATCTCAACAACTGCACGTCGCTCAGCGTGCCGGCGATCAACTCGGCTCCCGTCACGGTTCACCAGGTCACCATCCCGTCCTACTCGTGTCTCACTCTCCTCAACTCCGCCCCCACCACGATCAGCTTCACCTGGAACAACGGTGCCACCACCGTCGTCACCGGGACCAGGACCGTCAACCTGGCCGCCTCCGCGCTCACCACCACGGTGACGGGCACCGTCACATCAGGTCTCTTCGCCGGCGACACGGTCGTGTATCAACTGGTCGCTCCCTCGGCGGACGTGCTCGCGTGCACTCTTGGCCTGGGGACGGTCTCCCGGATCGACAGTGCCGCCACCCTCACCATCAACTGAGCGCTGTCGAGCCGCGCCGACGAGGGCAGAGTCCCCCGGCGCGGCTCGGCCGAGGGCACCTCTCCGACCGTCCCGAGGGACACCGATCGAGCCTGAGCCGGGCGGCCGCATGGCCGGATATCGACGCTTCAATAGGGAATGATCCCTTTTCGGTGGCGAGGCGGCGTCCGGGGGTTCTCCAGCGAAACCAGACTGTTCAAGGCGCGCCCGGGCGTCTTCCCCGTGGTCGGCCGGCCGGATGACAGGCTGCACCCGGTGTTGAGGGCATGTGCTGCGACGGTAGGGTCTGGGTTGTCCTAACGGAGGTTGGCGGACACCAACAAGGACAACCCCCAGCGGCAGGTGCGGCTGAGCTTCCTGGGCTGATCGCACCGACCGGGACCGTGCCGGGCGGTGCGGCCGGGCCTTCCGAGGGGGTGTCGGCGCCGGAGCGGCGGGCACGCGGTCACTCGACCGGCCGGGCGGAACGGATCGCGTCCGTGCCGGGCCCGAGAGCGAAGGAGGACCGTGGTGGCGGACGACCTGTGGGAGTACAGCCCGACCTGTGGGCACCGGACCGGGATGGACCTGGCCGGCTGGAGCGTGATGGCGACCGACGGGTTCGTGGGACGCGTGGACGAGCAGTCGGAGGACGCGGGCGACGCCTGGCTGGTCCTGGACGCGGGAGCGTGGATCTTCGGAAAGCTGCTGATCCCCGCGAGCGCGGTCGTCCGGTGCGAACCGGAGGCGAGGACCGTACGGCTGGCCCTCACGCGAGGGCAGGTGGAGGACGCCCCGCAGCACCTCTCCGAGACCGAGCGAGCCGACGGGCAGTACCGGGAGGACGTGGCCGCCTACTTCGCCGAGGCCGCCCGGAGCAGGTGACGGGGGCCTCCCGGGCTCCCGTGGGGACCTGGCCGGGGAGCCCGCGGGCTCCCCGGCCTACCGGGCCGTCGGCCGGCGCGGGCGGGGCCTCTCATGCCGCCGGTCCGCTCCGACGGGTGCGGAGCGGACCGGGAAAGGGGTTGCCGTGCGGGCGCGGGGCCCTCACGGAGGAGGCGGTCAGATCCGTCCTCCGGCGAGGCGGGTCAGCGGGCCGACGGCCGGCCGGGCGGTCGCGCGGCCGGCCGCGAAGGCGGCGCCGGCGACCCCGGCGAGCCCCGCCGCCACTCCCGCCGCGACGGCCTTGCGGTTCTTGGCGACGGCCCAGGCCGTGGTGGCGGCGGACGCCACCTTCGTGGCGTTCTCCGTGACGGCCTCCCGGCCCGTCCGCAGGCCGTTCGCCACCGCGCCGCCGGTCGTGGTCTCACTCGCCTCCCGAGCGGCGGACTTCGCCCCGTTCGTGGCCGCGGAGGCCTTCGAGCGGGTGCGCTCCCCGGTCGAAGCGGCCCGTTTGGAGGCCCGTGCGGTGGACTTGCCCCGAGACGAGGACCTCTTCGCCGACGGCGTGCCGTCGGCGCTCGCGGAACTGTCGGAACTCCCGTTCGATGTAGTCATGGCATTCCTCCTTGCCTCTGTCGAGCAGTTGAAACGAGCGGTCGGCCGGTCGCGCGTCCACGGCGCGGAACCGCTCACCGGCCGTCCGGGCCCCGGGGATCCCGGGGCAGAAGCGAACCGAGGGGGCCGAGGTCCAGGTTCAGGTCGTCCATGGTCAGCCCGTACCGCCCGCACAGTTCTTCCATGCGTTCCTCCAGGATCATCAGCGTCATGCCGACGCGCTCTTCCTCCTCTTCGTCGAGGTCTCCCTGGTCGACGCGGTGGACGGCGGTGCGTTCCATCAGCTGGCGCAGCAACTCCACGATCGTCAGGACGAGTTTGATCAGGTCCCGCTCCACCGTGTCGGGGTCCGTGGAGAGCCGCTGCGTGAGGGCGTGGCCCCCGGTGGCGCCGTCCGGTTCCCCCGGACGTTCCACCAGGTCGTGCCTCCCGTGGTCCGGGCTCATGCGGTGTCCTCCTCGCGGCGCTCGGGTCCGACGACGCGCGCCCAGGGCGTCGGGTCATCGGCGGTGACCGACCGGATGACCGCCCGCAGGTTGATGTGGACGAGGTCCACGTCGGCGATGGACAGGACGAGGTCGCCGGTCAGGACCGCGCCTCCGGTCAACAGGCGGTCCAGCAGGTCGATCAGGGCGACCGGCGGGCCGACCGGCGGCCCGAGCGGCGACTCGGTGAGCCGTTCGCCCCGTTCGCGCCGCTCGGGCCGCCCGTCGGCCACGCGGGGGGTGTTCATCGGGGCGGCGCACCCCCTTCGCCCCCCTCGGCGACGGGCGAGGCGAAGGAGTACGGCGCCCACGGCCCGGTGACCTCGACCCGGACGCCCGTCACCCCGCTCCCGGCCGCCTCCGCCTCCGCCCGGAACCGCGCCTCGGTGTTCGCGGGCACCAGACAGGCGTGGTTGGCGACGTTCACACCGCGCCCGGCGGACAGCTCGCCCTGCTGCGCGGGGTGGGCGACGGCGGCCCGCACGGTGTCCTGGACCGCCCGCGTCACCTGCGCCGTGACCGCCTCGGCCGCCCGCCAGAGGTCCTCGGTGCCGCGTCGCTGCCGCCGGCGCCGCAGGAGGTACTCCCTGCCGGGGCTCGTCGGCTCCGGCGCGGGCTCGGGGGAGGGGTGGGCGGCGGAGGACGCGGCGGCGGGGTCCACGAAGACCTTCAGCCCCAGTTCCACGTGGCCGTCGAGCCACGTCAGCATCTCGGTGAAGGCGTCCCGGTGCGCGAGGAGCATCCCGCGCACCCGTTCCTCGCCGGTGTACACCGTGGCCAGGCGGAGGGGGAGGACCGGGGCCCGCGCGAAGGCCGCGTCGACGACGGCGTGGTGGGCGCGGGCGAGCTCCTCCAGTCCGGGGAGCCGCTCCAGCCGACGGCGCAACGGCTCCTCGTCGAAGGCCTCGGCCGGCACCGCCGACACCAAGGCCACGAGGCCGCCCTCCGCGACCAGCCGCACGTCGTGCCCGTCCACCCCGCCGCCGGCTCCCGCGAGGGGGACGAGACTTCCGTCGTCCCGGCTGATGCCGTAGACGTACACGCGGATGGGGGCCTCCCGGGGCGGGAGGCGAGGGAGGACGGACTCCTCGGACGCACGCTCCCGCGACGCGGCCCGGGCGCCGGTCCGGCCGTCCGTCCGGGCGTCGGTCCGGGCGTCGGTCCGGGCGTCGGTCCGCTCGGTCGTGCTCATCCTGCTTCCTCCGTTCCTTCTTCCGTGACGGCCTTCCGTTCGCCGTTCCGCAGGCGGGCGAGCTCCGCGCGCAACAGCTCGTTCTCGTCGACCAGTTGCCGCTCCCGGTGGGCCCGGCCGTCGAGGGGGTCCGGCGCGCGCGCCCGCGAGGAGAGCGAGGGATCGTGCTCCCACCAGTCGATCCCCATCTCCTTCGCCTTGTCGACGGAGGCGACCAGCAGGCGGAGCTTGATGGTCAGCAACTCGATGTCGAGAAGGTTGATCTGGATGTCGCCGGCGATCACGATGCCCTTGTCGAGCACGCGCTCCAGGATGTCCGCGAGGTTCGCGGACGAGCCCTGACGGCTGCTCGGCGGTCCGGCATGGGGCGAGCCCGGCAGGCGGCCCGCGAAGGTCTCGGACACGGTGCACTCCTGTCCTGGGTGGTGCTTCTGCTGGTGGTCGGTGGTCGGTGGTCGGTGGTCGGCGGTTGGTGGCCGTGGCCGGTGGCCGCGGCCGGCGTCAGCGGTCGGCCGCGACGGAGTCCTCGTCGTGGAACTCCGCCTCCTCCGCCTCCGCTTCGTCCTCGTACAGGTCGTCCTCGGCTTCCTGCTCGTCCGCGTCGACCTCGTCCGCGTCGACCTCGTCCGCGTCGACCTCGTCCACGACGCCTTCGCCCTCGCCCCGCAGCATGAGATGCGCGCGGTAGCGCTCCAGGTGCAGGCGGGCACGCCTGCCCGGGGCGTGCCAGACGTTTCCCACCCTTCCCAGCAGGCCCCGGGGCGCGTACTCCAGGACGAGGAGGACCCGGGTGAGGTCGTCGGTGAGCCGATGGAAGGTGACGACTCCGTGGACGGTGCCCCTCGCGGTTCGCGCGCTCCAGGCGATGCGCTTGTCCAGGATCTCCTCGGTGTCGACGACGCCCCGGGCGAAGCCGCCGCGCTCCTGGAACCGCGTCCACTGGTCGTACGCCTCGTCCACGGGAACCCCCACGTCGACGTCCTCGGCGACCGTCACGCGCTTCGCGGAGCCGCCGTCCGGCCCGCGGCCTCCGCCGACGGCCTCGACCGCCTTCTTCCCGACGGAGTCCTTGGCGGCGCGCGCGCCGACCGTCAGGGCGGCCCGCAGCGGCGTCTTCCCCTCACCGAGGGCACGCCTTCCTCGCTCCAGGCCCTTCACGAGGGCGTCTCGCCCGGCGCCCGGTTCGGCCAGCCCCGCGAGGGTCTCGCCGAGGCGTTCCCCGAGGCGCGTCGCGGCGGCCTCGAAGCGTGCCGTCACGTACAGCCGGAGCTCTTCCTTGAGCCGTTCGGCCGCCGGGCCCTCCAGCAGGCCCTTCTCGTTCCTGTCCAGGGCCGTGTCACCCATCGTCCTCGCCCCCGCCCTTGCGCGTACGGGATTCCGAGGGTTTCCGGGACGGGCTGCTCCTCTTGCCGGACGCCTGCGAGGAACGGGCCCTGCCCGAGCCCCCGGACCGGCCGCGGGGCGAGGACCGGCGCGTGGTCTTCCCGGTGCCCGGTGTCGTCTCCGGCTCGGCGTCCCCGCCTCCGAGCGCCTTCGTACGCCTCCGCAGGGAGTCCGCCAGATGCGTGGTCCGCTGGGCGAGCGCCTCGGTCGCCGCGGTCTTTGTGGCCTCGACCACCTCCCGGCGGAAGTGCTCGCCCAGCGCCCCCGCCGCCGGGGACGCGGCGATCAGCCGGCCGATCCGCCGGGGGTCGGGATCCAGCTTCCGGCCGGCGAGGAACAGCCCCACCCCCATGGCCAGCCGGGCCTTCCGCGTCCTGCCCAACAGGTAGCCTCCGACCAGCGCGGCGGCCACCGTGGTGTTCTTCGGGTTCACCGGTCCCCCTCCGTTCGCCGCGCCCGTTTCCCGCACGTCGCCATCAGCCGCTCTCCGTCCTCCGTCGGTACGCCTCGATCTCGTCGAGCCTGTCGAGGAGTTCGTCTTCGAGCCGGTCGAACTCCTCGGCGTCCAGCCGGCCGTTCTCCAGGTCGTCCACCAGCGTCGCCAGCCGCGCCCTGACGGGTTCCGGGTCGTAGTACTCCCGTTCCGCGGCCCGCAGCACCTGGTCGACCACCCACGCCGTGCCGCGCACGGGGGCGAGGGGCAGCGTCAGGATTCCGCCGAGCAGTCCCATCCGTCCGCCTCCTTCACCACGTCGGCCTCCTTCGCCGTGCCCTCCCCGCCGTCGCTTCCGCCCGCCTCGCGCCGGGTCATACGAAGCTGTACGGGGGGAGGGGGCCGGTCAGCGTGAAGGCGCACGCGTCGCCCCCGCGGTCCGCTTCCTCCCGCACCGCGTGCACGAACTCCTTCGAGGACCCGGCGGGCACGAGGAAGGAGACGTTGAGGAAGTGGCCGGCCCCGGGCTCGGACCGCGCGACCCTGGCGGCGACGGGCTCCAGCCGCCGCAGGGTCTCCTCGGCCTGCCCCGCGTTGCGCACGGCGATCTCGCGGGCCACGAGTTCGCCCAGGGCGACCCGGTCCTCCTGCGGGGTGTCGCCCGACCGCGTCCGCTCGTTGAGCTCGCGGATCTCCACCGAGTCCGCCACGATCTCGCGCAGCAGGTCCTCCTCGTCCCTGGACGCCTTGAGGTGGAACTCCAGGTGGCCGTCGAGTTCGGTCAGGCGCGAGCGGTAGGTGTCGCCGTCGTGCTCCAGGACCTCGGCCACCTTCCCGTCGTCCGGACCGAGCAGCCCGAAACGCATGGGCAGCGTCGCGCCGTGCGCCATGAGGGCCTCGACCACCGCCTCGTGGGCCAGCACGTCCCGCCGCTTGGCGCGGAGTCCTTCCTCGGCATCGCTCACGACCGCGACGAGGTCCCCGGCGGAGACCGTCCGCAGCGCGGCCGGCGGTTCACCGACTCCCTGGAGGCCTTCCAGGGGCGCCGGGTGATCGGCCGAGACGATCGCGTAGACGTAGGTGGGCACTGTTACTCCTCCCGCCGGGTGGCAGACGTCCGGCCGGAGGCGGACTTGCGCGCCGGCCGCTTCCTCGGTTCCTCCTCGGACTCCTCCCGCTTGCTCTGGAGGGAATCCGTGAACGCCTCGACGGCGCCGGTCAGGGCGCCCTTCGACTTGCCCTTCGCGCCGCTCTCCGTCACCTCGCCCACGATGTCCGTGAGCTGGGCCGGGGCCTTGCGCCCGGACTCCAGGTCGAGCCGGTTGCACGCCTCCGCGAAGCGGAGGTAGGTATCCACGCTCGCGACGACCACGCGCACGTCGATCTTGAGGATCTCGATGCCCACGAGGGAGACGCGCACGAACGCGTCGATCACGAGCCCTCGGTCGAGGATGAGTTCCAGGACGTCGTAGAGATTGCCCGAGCCGCTGCCGCCGCCCGTCGTACTGCTCTGCTGGACGAGTGTCACGCTGAACTCCTTCCGTTTCGCCGTCCGTTGTCCCTCGGGGAGGGGCAACGTCCTTGCCAAGGGAGGGCGGTTCCCGCCGTCGTCAACGGCGGTCGATGTGGCCTCGTGCGTAGCGCCGGGTGCGCTCGTACGCGACCAGCCGGCCCTCCGGGTCGAGAGCGACGCGGTACGAAGCCATCACGCTCATCGTGTCCGGGATCTTCGCCAGCTCGACGACCTCCACGTCCGCCGACCAGCCGTCCTCCGTCGCCCGCACGGACGACACGGCTCCCGGTTCGCATCGCAGCAGTTCCGCCAGCTGCGCGGACGCGCGGTGCGTCGCCGTCGCCAGATCGATCGTCCGGGTCTTGTCGTTCTGCTCTCCGTCGGTCGTGCTCATGGTCCCGTCCGTCATCGGGGAAGTCCGGCCGGGAAGTTCCCGGCCGCGGTCCTTGGCTGTTGACCGCGTGCCCGGCGTCCCGCGCCGTATGCGTGAAAAGTTCGCATCATTCCGAACGCGCCGCGCCTCTTCCGGTCTTGGGGGGAGGCGACTCCCCGGCGAGGAAAGGCAAGCCGCCCGTCCGGGCGGTGGCGCACGGCCCCGGGGCCGTGCTCGCCGGGCGGAGCCGGAGGACCCTGCCCTCCGGCTCCGCCGCACGGACGCCCCGGTCGTCCGACGCCCCTGACGCGGAGGAGCGCCGGGGCCGCCTCCGTGGAGGCCGGTGGGCGCCGGCACGGACGTCCCGGACCGTCAGGTGCGGTCGAGCTGCCTCGGGTCGTCCGCGAGCGGTCGTGCCCACGGGGGCCCTTCCCGGTCGTGCGGAGCGAGCGGCTCCGCGTCCCGTCCGTCCGCGGACCGGAACTCGTCCTTCCTGCCCCGCGCCCCGCGCACCGGCCACCACATGCCCCGGCCCAGCAGCGCCGCGGCCGCCGGGACGATCAGGAGCGACAGGACGAAGGAGGAGAGGAGGATGCCCAGGGCCGTGGCGAAGCCCAACTGGCGCGTGGAGGCGTCCGCGTTCACCGCGAGGCTGCCGAAGGAGGCCGCGAGGACCACACCGGCCGTGGCGACGGCCGGCGCCGTGTGCCGCACCGCGCGGGCCACGGCCGCGCGGACCGGGCCTCCGGCGGCCGTCTCCTCCCGCAGCCGGTCGCTGATGAGGATGGTGTAGTCGGTGCCCAGCGCCACGACGAACAGGAAGAGCACCAGCGGCAGGACGAAGTTCACCCCGGGCTCACCGCCGAGGTGCTGGAAGACCAGGGCGGAGGCGCCGAAGGTCGCCGCGAAGCAGAGCCCGACCGAGAGCATCAGCACCACCGGGGCCGCCAGGCTGCGCAGCAGCACCACCAGGATCAGCGCGATCAGCGCCGCGGCCACCGGGAACACCGTCCTGAGGTCCCGGTCGACCGCGGTCGCCACGTCGGCGAACACGGCCGCGGTGCCGCCCACGTGCGCGGTCGTCCCGGCCGGCGCCGTTTCCCGTACGGCCTGGCGCACCGGCCCCGCCACGAGGTCCCGGGCGCGCTGGGACGAGGAGTCCACCGTCAGGTAGGCGTCCAGCCGGGCGGCGGTGCGGTCGGTGCCGAGCACGGGAGCGGCCACCTCGCCCACCCCCGGCACCCGGGCCAGCGCCCGGCGCAGGGCCTCGAGTCCGGCGGGGTCCAGGGTCCGGCCGTCGCCGGCGGTGACGTACACCGTCGTCGGGTCGGAGACCCCCGGCGGCAGGGCACCGGCGATCTCCTTCGCCGTCGCGGCGGCCGGCGTGTCGTGCGGGGTGCCACCGGTGCCGAAGTCCATGCGGACGCCCGCCGCGCCGACCGAGAGCGCGCCGAGGAGCGCGACCGACGCCACGAGCACCAGCAGCGGACGGCGCGCCACCAGCTCGCCGGTACGGGCGGCCGGCCCGGTCCGCTCGGCCTTCGAGAGGCTCCGCGAGGGCCAGAACATCTTCCGGCCGGTCACCGCCAGCAGCGCCGGCATCAGCGTCAGGCTCGCCACCAGCATCACGAGCACCGACACCGCCACCGAGGGGCCGAGCACCCGGAACTGCCCGAACGACGCCACGCCGAGCGTCGCGAAGGCCGCCACGATCGTCAGCGCCGCCGAGGTCACCGCCGTGCCCACGCGTCCGGACACGTCCGCGGCCACCGCCCGGTGGTGCTCCTCAGGGCGCCGCCGCAGCTCTTCGCGGAAGCGGAACAGCAGGAAGAGGAAGTAGTCCACGCCGATGCCGATCAGCACCGTGCCGATCATGCTCGGGGTGCCCGGGTCCAGCTCGAAACCGGTCAGGAGGGCCGCTCCCACGACCGTGCCGGCGGCGGCGCCACCCACCACGGACACCGCGAACAAGGGGACGAACGCCGCCAGGACGCTGCGGAACACCCACACGTTGACCAGCACGATCAGACCGACCATCACGAGGCCGACCACCGTCTGCGTGGTCTCCTCCGCGTCGGCCCGGTCCACCACGTCCGCCAGGCCCCCCGTGAACCCCGTGCGCAGTCCGGCCTCGCCGAACTCCCGCTGGGCCCGGTCGTGGAAGACCCGGTACACGGACTGCATGCCGGGGTCGGTGGAGTTGCCCCGCAGCCGTACGCCGAGCAGCGCGAACGACCCGTCGGGGGCGGTCGTCACCAGGGCCACGCGCGGAACCTGGGAGTAGTCCTCGGAGATCCCCCGTATCTGCTCCTCCGTCCACGGCATCTCCACGCGCGCGGCGCTCAGTCCACGTGCCACCTCCTCCACGCGCCGCGTGTCCGCGGCCTCCAGCGGCTTGCCGTCGCGGCGCGCCACCAGCACCGTCACCGCGTCGGTGTCGGGCTCCGCGCCGAACTCCTCCCGGGCGACCCGCAGCGCCGCGGCCGCGTCGTACTCCGGCGGCAGGAAGCCGGCGCTGTCGGTGTGCGTCACACGGAAGACCAGAGCCTGGCCCATGAGCGTCAGGAAGACCCCGAGCACTCCCCATACGGCGATGACCCGCCATGGTCTGCGGGTCGAGAAACCGGTCAGGGCACGGATCACGGGAGTCCTCCGGGAGGGGTACGGACGAGGAGGGCCACGGAACCGCGGAGGTCCGGACGGCGCCCCGTGCCGGGTCGTTCCGGCACGTGCCCAGCACATCAGCGGCCCGGGGCCCCCGCCTCGGAGCCGGGGAGGAGAAACCCGCTGGGAGCACGGGCCCGCACCACCCGGCCCCTGGGAGCCTGCTCCTGGTCCCGGCTCCCTCCCCGTCCCGACGCCCTCCGCCCCCGTCCACCGGCACCATGGGACACTCGGCGGACGAACCGCAGGTCGTCGCCGCTGCGGCGGCTCCGGGGAGAGCGTGGATGGGCAGGGGGCCTGAGATGGAACGGCGGGCGGACGGAACGCGCCCCGGGCGGGCCGGGGGCCGGACGGACGCGCCGGGCGCCGGGTCGCCGGACGAGACGACCGGGACGCTCCCCGGCGGTGCGGCCGGAGCGGGAAGCCGGCGCGGAGGGCCGGGGCTGTGGAGCCGGCACGACGGGCTCGTCGCCGTCGGCGCCGCGGCCCTCGACCTCGTGGGCTTCACCGTCACCAGCCAGATGGACCGGGGCCGCGTGCCGGTGACCGGGTGCCTGCTCGTGGTCGCCGCCGCCCTGTTCCTGCTGGCGCGCCGCCGCGCGCCCCTGTGCGTCCTCGCGTGCGTCCTCGCGGGGAACCTGGCGCTCACCTGGTCCAGCACCGTGGGCCAGCACTACGGGGCGGCCACCGTCGTCGCCCTCTACACCGCCGTACGCCACCACAGGGCCGCGGTCGGCACGGCGGCCGTCGTCGGCTGCGTCGCGGTGCTCCAGTTCCTCCGTCCGGGACTGCCCGCCCCCTCCCTCATGGAGCTCGTCCCCAACGTCGCGTCCGCGCTGTTCGTGGCCGGCGCCGCCGTCGTGGTCGGCCGGTGGCAGCGCAGGGCCGAGACCCAGCGGCAGCTGCTCGCCGAGCGGGCCGTCTCCGACGAACGGCGCCGCATCGCCCGGGAACTGCACGACATCGTCGCCCACCACCTGACCACGATGCAGCTGCTGGCCGGAGGCGCCCGGGCCAACCTCGACCGGTCCCCGGAGACGGCCCGCGAGGCGCTCGTCACCCTGGAGGGCTCCGGCCGCACCGCCCTGCGCGAGATGCGCCACCTCCTCGACGTGCTCCGGGCCGGCGACGAGAACGACGAGGGCGAGACGACCGCCCCGCAGCCCGGCATCGGAGACCTCGACCGCATCGTCGGGGACAGCCGCCGCGCGGGCCTCCCCACCACCCTCACCACCGACGGCGACCCGCGGTCGGTGCCACCCGGTGTCGCGCTCACCGTCTTCCGCATCGTCCAGGAGGCCCTCACCAACGCCCGCAGGCACGCGGGCGACGGGGCGCACGTCGACGTGCGGCTCACCTTCGCCGCCCACGAGGTGCGGGTCGCCGTCCTCGACGACGGTCCGCGCCCCGGCCGTCCTCCCGTACGCGGCTCGGGCCACGGGCTCATGGGGATGCGCGAACGCGTCGCCCTCCACGGCGGCACCCTGCGGGCCGGGCCGGAGGGCGAGGGGTTCGCCGTCCGGGCCCGGCTGCCGCTGCCCGCCGACCGTCAGGAGGCGTACGCGTGAGCGCGACCGTGAGGGTCCTCATCGCCGACGACCAGCCGCTCGTCCGCCGCGGCCTCGCCCTGATGCTCGCCCCCGAACCCGGTTTCCAGGTCGTGGCCGAGGCCGCGGACGGCGCGGAGGCGGTCCGCCTCGCCCACGAGCACCGGCCCGACGTGGTCGTCATGGACATCCGCATGCCGGTCCTGGACGGCATCGCGGCCACCGGGCGGCTCACCGCCGAACTGCCCGACTGCCGGGTCCTGGCCCTGAGCACCTTCGACATGGACGAACACGTCGTGGGCGCCCTGAGGGCCGGGGCGTGCGGCTTCCTGCCCAAGGACATCTCGCCCGAGGACCTCGTCGCCGCCCTGCGCGTGGTCCGCGACGGCGAGGCGATCCTCGCCCCGAGGCTCCTCACCCGGCTCATCTCCCGGCACGTCACGGCCCCCGACCGCCGGGCGGCGCCCCCGGAGCCCCCCGGCACCGAGGGGCTCACGCCGCGGGAACGGGACGTGTGGCGGCTGATCGCCCGCGGCGCGGACAACGCGGAGATAGCCGACCGGCTCGGTGTGAGCGCCTCCACCGTGAAGAACCACATCACCGCCCTCTTCGCCAAGCTGCGGGTCCGCGACCGCGCCCAGGCGGTCATCGCCGCCTACGAGACGGGCCTGGTGACCGCACGACGGGAGACGTGAGCCACCCCGTCGGACGAGGGCCGCACGGCCGGGTTCCCCCGCGGGGCCGCAGCCCCCCGGGACCGGCCCGGGCGGTCGGTTAGGGTGGCCTATGTGGGGAGTGACGGAACGGGCAGGGGCGGACCGCGGGTGAGAGCCGAAGAGCGGGACCGCGGCCGTCGTCGGCCCACCGCGGCGCGACGCGGCCGTACCGCGGGACACGCGACAGGAACCGCGGGCTTCCGGCCGGCGGCCGGAACGGGGTGCCGTGGATAAGGTCGTGCTCACCGCCGGCGCCCTGTACGTGATCGTGCTGCTGCGCGCCGGAGGGACGTTCGCCGTCGGCTGGCTCGCCGGCGCCGGCGCCCGCCGCAGCAGGTTCGCCGGGCGCATGACCTCGGCCAGGTTCCAGCGCGTGGAGCGCGCGATCCAGCGGTGGGGCGCGCCCGTGGTGGCCGTCTCCTTCCTGACCGTCGGTTTCCAGACCGCCGCCAACTTCCTCGCGGGCAGCATGCGCATGCCGCTGCCGCGCTACCTCCCCGCCCTGTTCCTCGGCGGAGCCGCCTGGGCGCTGCTCTACGCGACCGTCGGGCTCGGAGCGCTCGAGATGCTGGGCAGGGTGTTCGCCGGCAGTACCGCGCTCGGCGTCGCCGTGGTCGCCGCCCTGCTCCTCGCGGTGTGCGGCGCCGTCGCGTACCGCAGGAGGAGGACCGCGCGGCCCGTCCGCGACACCGAGGCCGACGGCCCGGCCGCCCACGAGGCCTGAACCCTTCCCCAGCCGCCCGGCCCGGTGAAATCGCCTGCGGGCGATGATCACGGGATGCGAGAGTCCCGTCATGCGCAGCGACGAGGCCGACGTGCGGGGATCCGTCATCGACCTGGCACGGGAACGCTGGGGAGTGACCCCGGACGGAGAGTTCCCGGAGCGGTTCACCGAGCCGGGGTGGAGCTACGAGGCGACGGTCGAGCGCCCGTGCCCCGTCTGCGCCGGCGAACTGCACGCCCTGCGCAGGCCGTACGAGTCCCAGGGCAGGACCTACCGGTACACGGCGCTCGTCTGCCCGGCCTGCCCCGCCGCCTTCACCCTCGCGGACCTGGGCGCGAAGCGCTACGACGAACTGACGGGCACCGGGCGGACGCCCGCCCGCCGACGCGCCGCCCACCCGGACGGCGACCCGGCGCCCACCGTGCTCGTACGGCTCAGGGTCCCGGCGCAGCAGCGCCCGGAACCCGGCCCGGGCCGGCCGGAGGACCTGCCCGAGCCCGACGCCACCGAGCCGCGCGCCCTGCTGTGGTGCAAGGTCGCCGACCCCGCCTGGCGCCCCTCCGACGCGGCGCTCACCGCGGCCGAGGACGTACGGGTGATCCTTCCCGACGGCCCGGCGTACGCGCCGCTGCGGGCACGGCTGGCGGAGGCGGGCGTCCCGTACCGCGTCAGCCGCTACTGGGAGGAGACCGGCCGGGTCGGCACCGTCTCCGACACCGGAGGCCGTACGGACCTGGTCGCCGTCGCCACCGAGGGCGCGGCCCCCGCCGCCGGCCACTGGGCGGCGGCGGCCAGGGACGCCTTCGCCGCCCAGTGGGACGCCCTGGAGGACCCCCCGGACGGCGACGGCGACGACCGGGACGACGAGGGCGAGGGGGTCGGTGAGGGCGAGACGTACGTCCCCGTCACCGACCTCGTGCCGGCCGACTGGGCCGGGCTGCTGCCCCACCCGTCCTTCAACCCGATGCAGGCCGCCGCCGTCCCCGCCGTCCTGGAGGACACCGGGCACCTGGTCGTCGTCGCCCCGACGGGCGCGGGCAAGACCCCGGTCGGGATGGTCGCCGCGCTGGAGGCACACGCCCGGGGACGCAAGGCGGCCTGGCTCGTGCCCCAGCGCTCCCTCACCGACGAACTCGACCGCGAACTCCGGCTGTGGCGGAGCCACGGGCTGCGCGTGGTGCGGCTGACCGGCGAGTCCGCCGTGGACACGGAGCTGATCCGCTCGGCCGACGTGTGGGTGGCCACCACCGAGAAGTTCGAGGCGATCTGCCGCACCGGCTCGCTGCGGGACGCGCTCGCGGAGGTCGGCTGCCTCGTCGTCGACGAGATCCACCTCCTCGGCGACCCCACGCGCGGAGCCGTCCTGGAAGCGCTGCTCACCCGCGTACGGGAGGACAGCACCACCACCCGCATCGTCGGCCTCTCGGCGACGGTCGCCAACGCCGACGAGGTCGCCCGCTGGCTGGGCGCCCGCCTGGTCCGCACGGCCTGGCGGCCCACCCGGCTCACCTGGCAGCTGCCCCTCCTGCCGCCGGTCGACGCGAACGACCGGGCGGCGCGGGCCGCCGCCCGCACCGGGGCCGCCGTCCGCATCGCCCGACGGGTCACCGACGACGGCGGCAGCGTCCTCGTGTTCTGCGGCAGCAAGCGCGGCGTGCGGACCACGGCACTCGCCCTCGCCGCCGACCGCGGCGTGCCCACGGCGGGCGTGGACGCCGACGACGCCGAGGCCGTGGAACGGCTCTGCACCAAGGCCGGGGTACGCCTCCACTACCGGGACTGGCCCTACAGGCACGACGCCGAACGGGCCTTCCGCGCCCGCGAGGCGGAGGTCCTGGTCGCCACCTCCACCGTCGCGGCCGGCGTCAACCTCCCCGCCCGCGCGGTCGTCGTCCGCGACACCACCCTCGGCCTCGACCGCGTCGAGGTGTCGATGGTCCAGCAGATGTTCGGCCGCGCCGGGCGCGTCGGCGCCGGGGAACGCGAAGGCTGGGCCTTCCTGCTCACCGACCCCGTGGAACGGCCGCACTGGCAGGCCCGGCTGGTCGCCGGGTACGCCGTACGGTCCCGCCTCGACGAGCACCTGGCCGACCACCTCCTCGCCGAGGCCGTCCAGGACCGGGTGTCGAGCGTCGAGGAGGCGGAGCGCTGGTGGGCCGGAACCTTCGCCGCCCATCAGGGACACGACAGCGTCGAACCCCTGCACCACGCCGCGCTGTTCCTCGCCGCCGCCGGCTGCCTGCGCCCCACCGAGGAGGCGGGCCGTCTGGAACCCAGCGCCCTCGGACGGCTGACCAGCCGCTTCATGGTCGACGCCGACGCCGCCCACGACCTGGCGGCGGCCCTGCGCCGGGCACCGGTGCCCGACGCTCCGCTCGCCGCCGAGCGGCTGCTCACGGCCCTGCTCTGCGCCCACCTCCCGGCCCTCGCGCAGGCGCCGTTCACCGAACGCGCCAAAGCCACCCTGCGCCGGGTCCTGCGCGAGACCGAGCGGGAGGACGTCGCCCAGGGCGGCCTTCCGGACGACCCGTGGGGGCTGGGCCCGGTGGGGGAGGACCGGGCCGAGGACGACGACCCGCGCGGGACCGAACCCGGTGACCACGCCCGCGCCGTCCTGATGCTCGCCGCGACCCGCCCCCACCTCTTCCGCGGCCGACGCCCCTACGTGCTCGGCATCCCCGTGGACTCCATGACCGGCATCCTGGACGAGGCCGAGCGCTACCTGGCCTGGCTCGGCGCGCAGGGCCCCCTCGGCACCGTCCACCCGTGGGCGGGCGTCGTCGCCGCCGACCTCGCCGCGCGCGTCCGCTGGCGCGCCCTGGGCCCCGGCCGGGGCGCCGGACGGCTCCTGTGGATGTGCGAGCGCATGGCCACCGCCCCGCTCGCCCCCGGTCTCGTCCCCCGCATGTGGAACGCCGCCCGGGCCCGCGGCGTCGACGCCCCCGACTGGCCCGGCACCACCCCGCCCGCCGACTGCGCCCTGCCCCCCGAGGGCTATCGGGCGCTGCTCGCCGAACGCGCCACCGGCACCCGCCTCACCGTGGACGACGACACCGTCCGGGTGTCGGCCCCGCCGGGCACGGTGATCCGCCTGTGGAACGGCGCCACGACCACGTACCACCACGCCGCCGCCGCCGAGACCACGCTTCCGCTTCCGCCCGCCGACCCGACCGACCCCTCGGCGGGCCGCCGCGGCGCGGCCGTCTTCACGCGCGGCGACCGGCTCGCGGCGGGCTGGCTCGACGCGTACACGGCCGCGCGCGCGTGAGCGCCCCGCCGGGCCCACCGCCCTCGAAGCGGACCCGGATCGTCAGGAAGCCCGGCCCGCCGGGCCCCGGGCCGCTACCGTGGTGCCATGGCACGGGAAATCCGCATCGAGATCAGTGACGAGGCGTACGAGGCGCTCCAGCGGGCCGCCGCCGAGCGGCACCTCGCGGCCGAGGACTACGCCGGCGACGTCCTCCACGCCGACCTCACCCGGACCCGCTTCATCGAGGGCGCCCGCTCCTTCGTCCACGAACACGGTGACGCCTTCGCCGCCCGGTACGGAGCCCGCCCCAGCGGCGCCTGACCGGGGGAGCGGCCCGTGACCGTCCACGTCGACCTGGCCTGGCTCCTCGGCATCGCGCAGAAGATGATCCCCAGCGACCCCGAGATCACCGACTGGGGCTCGCTCGAAGCCGCCCGCGCCCGCCACGCCTTCCACCTCATGGGCACCCCCGTCTACGACCTGCCGCACCACCGCGCCGCGGCCCTCCTCCACCAGCTCGTCCGGGTCCCCGCCCTGGAGCACTCCAACGAACTCTTCGCCGTCGCCGTGGCCGCCGCCTACCTCCACGCCTCCGGCCACCCCGTCGACGTCACCAGCGAGGACGCGATCGGCCTCGTGGACCGTGTCCTGACGGGCGAGGCCGACGCGCGCGAGGTCGCCGCCACCCTGAAGACCTGGGCCGCGCCGGACGCCTGAGCCGACGCCGCACCGTTCCCGGGTCGGCGGACACTCCCCGGAGCGGGGTTGACATGCGTTTTCCCGATACGTAGTGTCCTCCGGGTTGTCCGACGTGAGCACCGACTCCGGTCGGCCCCGGACAGCCACTCCGCAAGATCCGCACAGCCTGCCTGCCGGCTGCGATTCGTCGCGCCGTCCTGCTTTTCGTGCGTTTCAAACGGAATGAGGATTCGAAACCCCGATTCGCTTCGGGGCCGGGGAATCCGCTAATGTCTCACTCGTCGGAACGGCCCAACAGCCGGAAAGACAAACCCCTTCCGACGGGGAATCGGACGCCGAAAGGATCTGATAGAGTCGGAAAAGCCGGAAGGGCCCGGAGCGAAAGTGAAAGGGACCGGAAAGCACCGAGGAAATCGGATCGGAAAGATCTGATAGAGTCGGAAACGCAGGAAGCGCAGGAAGCGCCCGGAGGGCCCGGAGACGGGAACGAAGGAAGCGTCCGCACCTTGAGAACTCAACAGCGTGCC
>NZ_BMTV01000011.1:0-203934 GCF_014649855.1 Streptomyces roseolus
CCGTTCGTCAGATCCCCACGTCCCACAGGACGTGATCATCAACGAACAAGATCCACTTTCGCAACAGACCCTAGGCCTCGGTGCGCTTCTCCAGGCGGCTGCCGCGCGGGAGGGTGACGGACATGATGTCGCTGGGACCGTCCAGTGCGATGCGGTGCCATCGCCCGCGCGGGACGACGACCGCCGTTCCGGCCGCCAGCCTGACCTCTTCCTCCTTCTCGCCCGGCCGCTCCGGACGGAAGCGGAGACGTATTCCGCCCGTCAGGCAGGACACGAGTTCGTCCGCCTCGGCGTGGATCTCCCAGTGGTCGCCGTGGACGTCGGCGTCGGTCTCCACGTGGAAGGTCATCAGCTGCCAGCCGTCCCGCTCGCGGTCGAACACGGGTCGTCCTGCGCTCATCCGGCCGCTCGGGTCCAGGTGGATGAAGGAGGAGAAGAGATCGATCGGTGCAGCGGTCATGTCGGGACGTCCGTTCTGCGAGGTTCGTCGGGTGGGTGGCGGAGCATGCGTACGGGCCCGCCTGCCGCGGCCGCCTCATTCGGGCAGGGTGCGGCACGGCTGCGCCGGCGCGGTGGTGTTCCCCGGTGGCGCCCGAGGTCGGGCAGGTCGGCGGTGGGCCCGCGCCAGGCCGTTCAGCCGTACATCGCCACGCGGTACAGAGCCGCGAGCGCGTCGTCGATGGGGTGGGGCAGCGGACTGCCGGAGGCGTCGAGCCTGTTCCAGCGCTGCATGTTCACGGCGACCGCCAGCTGCCGCTCGCCGTCGGCCCTGATCATGGCCAGCGTCCCGCCGCCCCAGACCATGCCGCCGTGGCCCCAGAAGGTGTCCTGGCCGGGCTCCGCCATCGGGTACAGGCCGAGGCCGTAGTCGATCACGGCTCCCTCGTGGGTGACGACGGGTCCGGTGCGCTGCATCTGCGCCAGCGACGACGGGCGGACGATCTCGCCGGCCAGCAGCAGCCGGTAGAAGCGGTTGAGGTCCGAGACGGTCGATATCAGAGAGGCCGACAGGCCCGTCCACGACATGTCGTAGACGCTGTAGTCGCGCGGCGGGTCGATCATTCCGAACCACGCCTCGTAGAGCTGCGAGTGCGGTTCGCCGACGTGCGGTCCGGCGGGGTACCCGGTGTCCCGCAGCCCGGCGCGCTCGATGACGTTCCGGGTGATGTACCGCTCGGCCGGCGTGCCGGTCACCCGTTCCAGGAGACGGCCGAGGAGCAGGTAGTTGGTGTTGGAGTACACCCCGGGAGCGCCGCCCGGGGTGCCGACGGCGGGTGCGGTGACGCCCATTCCGATCAGCTCGACGGGGTCGAAGCGCGTGAAGCGGTGGTCGTCCAGGCTCTGGGGGCTCGTGTCCGCGACGACGGGGAGCGCCTTGAGGGAGGGGTAGGCGTGGGGGAGGTACTCGGCGAGGCCGCTGGTGTGGCCGATCAGCATCCGGACCGTGATCGCGTCACCGCGCTCCCCGGGAACCAGCTCCGGGAGGTACCGGCCGATCGGCGTGTCGAGCCCGACCAGGCCGGCCTCGGCCAACTGCAACACCGCGGCGGCGGCGAAGGTCTTGGAGACGCTGCCGACGCGGTGCCGCGTGCCGGGGGTGACGGGGCGTCCGGTGGCGACGTCCGCCACCCCCGCGGCGCCTCGCCAGACCCGGTCACCGGCGCGCACCTCGGCGAACACGCCCGGGATCCCGGCGCGGTGGACGTTCTCGGCGGCGGCGTCCAGCGCCGCCGAATCCAGTGAGTTCTTCACGCGATGCGTCCTTTCGCATGGCTCGAATCAGCTCCACAGACGTCGCCCGACGCGGGCGACGGGGCGCGCGAGGCACGTCGGCCCGCCTGCTGCCGATGCCTCGACCTGCCCATGTCCTCATTATGCACGCGGTGCGTGCAACACCAAGTGCATAGGTTAGACTCGGCCCGACGAGAGGGGCGAAATGGCAGGTCGAAGGCGCTGGACGACCGAGGAAATCCTGGATGCGGCAGCGGAGTTGCTGCGCACGAGCGACGCCGATTCGTTCAGCGTGCGCAAGCTCGCCGCGGCCCTCGGGACCGATTCCTCCAGCCTGTACCGGCACTTCCGCAGCAAGACCGAACTGCTGCGCGCGGTCGCCGACCGGATCCTCCTGGCCTCCATGGACGGCTACCGCGCCGAGGGCGACTGGAAGCAGCGCATCACCGCCCTGGCCCTGCGCGTGAGAGAGGCGTTCGGCCGGCAGCCCCAGCTCGCGGCGGTCTGGGGACGGTACGCGTCAGGCGGCGCCGGCTCCCGGCTGGTCATGGAAGAGGTGCTGCAGTCCCTGCGCGCGGCGGGACTGCCCGACGAGGAGGTTCCGGCCCACTACCACCGGCTCGCGGTCCTCGTCGCCGCGCTGATCGCCTCCGAGGCCGGAGTCGGCAGCATCACGGAGGAGGAGTACGAACAGGGCATGGAGCTGTTCCGCGTCGCGGTACTCGGCGCGGACCCCGAACGCTTCCCCGCCCTGGCCCACTTCGCCCGGGACGTCCGCCCCCTCGGCGTGGACCGCCGAGCCGCGTTCGAAGAGATCCTCGCCGCCCACCTCGCCCACATCGAGGCCGCCGTCCGCGGGTGACGAGGACCGCTCGCCGGACGGCGCGCGGTGCCCACCGGCATGAGGCGCCCGCGCCACGGGCGGCACGGTCACCCGCACGCCGTGTCCCTTCACCGGCCCGCCTCGTTCGCACAGCGGGTTGTGCGTCGGTCGGATGCGAGGTGGGTGCGTGCGGGTCCGGAGGGTGTCGGAGAGCGTGAGCGAGGGGGCCGGCGCCGGGTCGGTACGGCCGGGGAGGATGAACGCGCTGGACCGGGCGTTCGCGTTCCTCTCCGACCGCGGTTCCGAGCCGTTCATGGTCGGCCATGTCCTGGACTTTCCCGCCGGATCGTTCACGCTCGACGCCCTGCGCGCCCGCGTGGCCGAGCGGGCGCCGCGGCTGGAACCCCTCCATGTCGCGGCGGTGCCCGGAGCACGGTCGTGGACGCGGACCGCGCCGCCCCGAGCCGGGCTGCACGTCAGCGCGGAGCGGGTGGACGGCCGGCTCGCGGAGGCGACCGACGCGGCTCAGCGCCGGCCGCTGCCCGCCCGCCCCGCGCCCCGCTGGGACCTGCGGCTGCTGACGTGCCGCACGGAGAAGGTGCAGCGGGTGTGCTTCCGCGTCGAACACGCGATCACGGACGGGGTCGGCGCCGCCCACCTGCTGGCCGCGCTGCTGGCCGACGAGCCGTGTGAAGGGCCGCACCCCTACCGGCCGCCCGTGCGGAGGCGGCGCGGCTCCGCGTCGTGGGCGGCCACGTGGCCGCTCGGGAAGCTCCCCGACCGGGAAACGGTGCCGGCGGGCTCCGGCGCCACGCGGAGCGGGCAGGTGACCGTGGCGTACGCGGACGTCCCGGAGGCGGAACTGCGGGCGGTGGCGTCGCGGTGGGGGGTGACGGTCAACGACGTCCACCTCGCCGCGGTGGCCGGCGCGCTCGCGGCCCTCCAGAACCAGCGGACCGGCCGGGCGAGGGACCTGCGGGTGGTGATGCCGATGTCGGTCCGTCCCCGGGGGGCCTCGCTCGCGCCGGGGAACGCGGCGCTGCCGGCGATCGTACGGCTGCCGTGCACCGCGGCGACGCCGCGGCGGCGCCTGGAGGACCTGGCCGGACAGACCCTCGCGCACAAGGAGTCCGGGCTGCGGGAGAGCGGCTGGAGGACCCTTTTGCGCGTCCCGCCCCGCTTGCTCTGCCGAGCGACGGAGCGCGCCGGCTTCCGGCTGGCCGTCAGCCACATCAACCTCAACGGCGCCTACCGCGTCTTCGACGCGCCCCTCGTGGGCGGCGGCGTCTTCGCCCTGAACAGTCCCGGCATGCTCGGCTACTTCTCCCTCGTCCGCACGACGGAGACCGCTCGCCTCACGGTCGTCCACGACCGGTCACTCGTGGCAGCGGCCGACCTGCCGAAGCTGTGGGTGGAGGCCGTCGCCGAGCTCGCCGGACGGTGACCGGCTGACCAGGTAGCCCAGGCCGCAGCCGACGTCGGCCAGGCGGTACGGGCCGGACCGCGCGCCCGTCGTCGACCGGATCGCGGCGAGCAGCGGACGGAGCACGTGGACCAGCCGTTCGCCGATCCGCAGCTCCTCGCTCAGGCGCTGGAGCTCGGTGTGCACGCTGATGAGCAGACGGTCCACGGCGCCCGGGTCGAGCACGCCGTCCCGGTCCACGGGCAGGTCGGCGACGATCCGGGACGCGCGCTCGTCCCCGTTCTCCAGGAGCAGCCGGACCACCTCGGCGCGGCGGACCGGGAGCCGGCGGCCGCTGTGTGGCTCCACCGCCGTGATCAGGTCGGATATCTCGAACTGGGGCACGGAGCAGAACCCTACGGCCTCGCCCGCCGCTTCCCGGCCCCTCGACGGCACCCGGCCGGCGCCGGGCCGGGCCCGCGGGCGTCAGCCGCGCCCCGGGAGGGTGCTCACCCCCTCTTGGTCAGGGTGCGGTCCAGGAGGGAGAGCAGACGGTCCCAGTGGCGCTTCAGGCCGGAGGCGCTGAAAGCGTCGGTGTCGGACATGGTGAAGCCGTGGGTGGTGCCCGGATAGATCTCGGAGGTGTGGCCGACGCCCGCGGCGTCGAGGGCCCGATGGAGCTCGTCGAGCGCCTCGGGTGTCATGTCGCCTTCGGCGTGGCCGAGGTGGACCCGAGCGGTGAGTCGGGAGAAGAGGTCCGGGCCGTCGACGCCCACGGGGGCGTGGAAGGCGGCGACGGCGGCCACCTGGGCGGGGTGGGCGGCGGCGGTGCGCATCGCGTAGAGGCCGCCGATGCAGTAGCCGGTCACGGCGACCGGTCCGGCGGCGACCTCGGGCCGGGTGGTGAGGAATTCGAGGTAGGCGTCGGCGTCGCTCAGGACGCGTTCGGGGGTGTGCGCCTCGATCAAGGGCATCAGTCGGGCGAAGACGGCGGGCCGGTCCTCCTCTCCGATGTGCGCGGGCAGCTCGACGACGGGTGCCGGGCCGTGCCGGTGGAAGGAGTTGGGGACGAGCACGTAGTACCCGTGCTCCGCCAGTTCGCGGGCCATGTCCCGCAGTACGGGCCGGATGCCGAAGCCGTCCGCGTACATCAGCACTCCCGGGTGCTGTGCGCCGTCGTCGGGGAAAGCGGCGAACGCGTCGGCCTGGCCGTCCGCGGTGGTGATCTGCAAGGTCTTGAGCGGCATGGATCCTCCGGTCGTGGTCGATGTGTCGAGCCTGTGGTCAACACGACGGAGGCGGAGCCCGCGCAGCCGCGCACGCTCCTCGATCGGGCAACGGGCCCCCGACGGCCCGTACGGCGCTCAGGAGAACACCGGGCCACCGATCCGTGTGTGGCGCGAGGCCGTCCCGGTAGTCATCCCCCCAACATAGTCCCCCGGTTGCCGCGCTGCCGAGCATCTCGGCCGTCATGGCCGGAGGCGGCCGGCACGAGGCGGCCGGCACGAGGTCGGACTCGGTCCACGACGCACCTCCAATGTGACCCACATCACATCTTCTTCCTGTCAGGAATCGACACGCTGTCCCGCTCAAGCCGTCGAGAGCACGCAGACAACGACAGGAGCGAGACATGAAGCAGCACCGCATCGTCGTCCTCGGGGCCGGATACGCCGGGGCGTACGTGGCCGGGACCCTGGCCCGGCGGCTGTCGCCGAAGGACGTCGAGATCACCGTGGTCAACGCCGAGCCGGAGTTCGTGCAGCGGCTGCGGCTGCACCAGTTCGCGGCCGGCCAGGAGGTCGCGGCGCCGCGGCTGACCGAGGTCTTCGCGGGCACGGGGGTCCGGCTCCGTATCGCCCGTGTCACCGCGGTCGACCCCGAGCGGCAGGTCGTCGCCGTGGCCGACGCCGGCGGTGGCGACGAGTTCGGGTACGACACGCTCGTCTACGCGCTCGGCAGTCACGGCGACGCCCACGGCGTCCCCGGCGTCGCCGAGCACGCCTTCGACGTCGCCGTCCGACCCGCGGCACTGCGCCTGCGGGAGCGCCTGACCGGCCTGGACGAGGGCGGGCGGGTGGTGGTGGTCGGTGACGGGCTGACCGGGCTGGAGACCGCCACCGAGGTCGCCGAGTCGCGGCCCGACCTGTCGGTGGCGCTGGTCGCCCGGGGGGAGCTGGGCGCCCGCCTCTCGGCCGGGGCGCGCGGCCATCTGCGCCGGGCGTGCGAGCGGCTGGGCATCACCGTGTGGGAGCACACCGAGGTCGAGTCCGTCGAGGCGGGACGGGTGGTGTGCTCCGACGGCACCGTTCTGGCGTCGGACACGACCGTCTGGGCGGCGGGGTTCGCCGTCGGCCCGCTCGCCGCCGCGAGCGGGCTCGAGGTCACCGACGGCGGCCGGATCGTCGTCGACCGCGCCATGCGGTCGGTGTCGCACCCGAACGTGTACGCCGTCGGTGACAGCGCCCTCGCCCTCGGCGACAACGGCCGGCCGCTGCCGATGTCCTGCGCCTCGGCGGGCTACACCGGCCGTCGGGCCGTCCACGCGATCGTGGCCCGGCTGACCGGCCGCCCGATGGCGGAGAGCAAGCTGGAGTACGTCGGCAACCACATCAGCCTCGGCCGGCGGGACGCGATCCTGCAGATGGTCGACGGCGAGGGCCGGGCGAAGCCGAAGTACCTGGGTGGCGGGAAGGCCGTGCGCGTCAAGGCGGGCATCGTCCGGATGTCGCTGTGGGCCACCGCTCACCCGACCTTCGGCCTGCCCCGGCGCAAGCACCGCCTGGCCGCCGCACCGGTCGCGTCGCCCGCCGAGGCGATGGTGGCGTAGCCGTGCGACCCTTCTCCGCGCAGCCCGGGCCCACCGGTCCTTCCCTTCAGGCCGGGCCCGGGGGCTCCCCCGCTCAGGCCGGGCCCGGCGGCTCCCCCGCTCGGCCCGGGACCGCTGCCGGCGTCTCGCCCTGGCCCTCCGTGGCCAGGGCCGTCGCCCTGCTCACGGTGGGCATCAGCCTGCTGCTCACCGCCTTCGCCTGGCCGTCCGTCCGTTCGTCGGTGCACGAGGTGCCGATCGCGGTCGCCGGGCCCGCGCCCGCCGTCGAGCAGTTCGCCGCCGCACTCGGCCGACGGCTCCCCGGCGGCTTCGACATCACCGAGGTCGCCGACACCGCCGCCGCCGAACGGCTGATCCGTGACCGGGAGGTGTACGGGGCGATCGACCTCGGCTCCGGCACGCCCCGGGTCATCACGGCGTCCGGCGCGAGCGTCGCCGTCGCCCAGACCCTGGCCGGCCTCGCCGTCGGCCTCGGTCAGGCACCGGGAGCCGGCGCGGGGCCCGCCGTCCGCGACCTCGTACCGCTGCCGGCCGGCGATCCGCGCGGCGCGGGCCTGGCCGCCGGAGCCCTGCCGCTGGTCATGGGCGGCCTCCTGGCCGCCCTGGTCCTGACCAGGCTCGTCCGCGGCAGCGCCCGCCGCGTCGCCGGAGCGGTCGCCTTCGCCGTCACCGGCGGACTCGCCATGGCGACGATCCTGCAGTTCTGGCTCGGTTCGCTCGACGGCTCCGCGTGGGCCAACGGCGGCGCCATCGCCCTGACGCTCGCCGCCACTTCCCTGTGCGTCCTCGGTCTCGAGTCACTCCTCGGGTCCGTCGGCTTCGGCCTCGGCGCCGCCGTCATGATGCTCGTCGGAAACCCGTTGTCGGGTGCCGCGACCGCGCCCGAGATGCTGCCCGGCCGGTCCGGCGCCCTCGGGCAGCTGCTGCCGCCGGGGGCCGGCGGCCAACTGCTGCGCTCCACCGCTTTCTTCGACGGCCACGGCGCCACCCGCCCCGCAGCCGTCCTGGCGGGCTGGCTCGCGCTCGGGGTGGCGCTGTCCCTGGTCGGCAGCCTGCGCGCCCGAGCCCGAGCCGGCGACGAGGGCACGACCGCCGTCGACGGCCCGGCAGCGCCTGCGGCGGCCTGATGCTTTCCTCCCCTTCCGCGAGATCTTCTAGGGTGGTCCCCGTGGACAGAACCGTCACCGATCCCTTCGACACCGCTCGGTTCGAGGCCGGCCGAAACCGGCTGGCCTCGCTGGCGTACCGGCTGCTCGGCTCGGCGGTCGACGCCGAGGACGCCGTACAGGACGCGTACCTCCACTGGCAGGCCGCGGACCGGCAGCACATCAGGGTGCCGGAGGCGTGGCTGACCAAGGTCGTCACCAACCTGTGCCTCGACCGGCTCCGTTCGGCCCAGGCGCGTCGCGAACGCACCGCCGGTGCCTGGCTGCCCGAACCGCTCCTCGACGGCGACCCGATGCTCGGCCCCGCCGACACGTTCGAGCAGCGCGAATCCGTCTCCCTGGCCGTGCTCATGCTCATGGAGCGCCTGTCGCCGATGGAACGGGCCGTCTACGTCCTGCGCGAGGCCTTCTCGTACGGCCACGCCGAGATCGCCGAGATCCTGGACATCTCCGAATCCGCGAGCCAGCAGCACCTCCACAGGGCCCGGCAGCGCGTCACGGCCGCCCGACGCCGCGGCGCCGAGGTCGATCGGGCGGCGGCCCGCAGGATCGTCGAGGAGTTCCTCACCGCCGCCTCCTCGGGCCGCACCGAACGGCTGGTGGCCCTGCTCACCGACGACGCGACCGCGATCTCCGACGGCGCCGGTCTGGCCGAGAGGCTGCTGCGGTACGACACTCCACAGCGCGTCGCCGCCATCGCACGGGCCGGCTTCAAGCCCACCCCCGCGAAGCGGCGCCTGGTCGGCGGTACCCCCGCCATCCACTACGCGCTCGTCAACGGCTCCCCCGCCGTCATCAGCGTGGTCGGCGACCGGGTCGTCGGCTCCGTGACCTTCGACATCGTGGACGGAAAGATCGCCACCGTGCGCGGCATCGCCGCCCCCGCCCGCCTCACCCGCCTCACCGAGGCGTGGCGGCGGCAGGGCGGAACGGCGGGTGCGCCGCTCATCGCCCAGTGGTGACCCGAGGCGAATCCACCGCGGCGGCCTTCGAGGAGACCCGCCTTTCGAGCTGCTGATCTACGTGGGCGAAGCCGTCGGGACCGCCCAGGCCCTGCCCCACGGTCGCGAACGAGACCGACTCCAGGCGAACGAGACCGACTCCAGGCGCACGGGACCGGCTCGACGCACACGTGAGCGACTCTACGGAGTCGAACGACGCATCAGCGCGGGCACACGCTCACGGCCCGTGGGGGGGCGGGCCGGGCCCTCACCCCGCACTAGGGTGACGGCCGTGATCAAGAACAGGTTCCTTACCGGCCTCCTCATCGTGGGGCTGCTCGTGGCCGGCGCGCCGGCCGCCACCGCGCAGGACGAGGCGTACGTGCAGACCGGCGTCGTCTTCAACAGGCCGAACGGCACGACCGCCGAGCAGGGCGCGATCCTCAGCCATCTCGGACGCCTCGTCAACGGCGCGCCCGCCGGGTCGACCATCCGCATATCCCTGTACGCGTTCGGGTCGTCCTGGCTCGCCGACCAGCTCGTACAGGCGCACCGGCGCAACGTGAACGTGCAGGTCCTCGTCGACGACACCACCGTCTCGGCGGCGTGGATGGGCACGTCGGGGAAGGCGGTCCGGGACAAGCTCCAGGCGGCCTTCGCGGCGCCGTCCGCGCCCGGTCAGACCTCATGGTTCCGCGTGTGCGCGGCGGGCCGGCCGTGCCTGGCTGCGGGCACGAGCGGTGTCAACCACAACAAGTTCTTCCTGTTCTCCCGCTCCACCGGAAGCGGCTCGCCGGCCACGGGCGCGGTGGTCGAGGACATCGTGGTGCAGTCCTCCGGGAACCTCACCACCTGGGACCGCGCGTCCGGCTGGAACGACGCGATGACCGTCACCGGCAACGCCGCCCTGCACGCCGGCTACGTCCGCTACTTCGACCTGATGGCCGCTTCGCAGGCGCAGCCGGACGGTTCGGGGACGGTGAGCGACCTGGCCATCGACGTGGAGGCGGGGCAGGCCAAGGGCTACTTCTTCCCGCGCTCCTCGACCGACGTCGTCGAGAACGTCCTGAGCATGGTCGAGACCCGTGTGCCGAACGCCGACGGGACCGCCGCCCCGGTCTGCCACGGGAACACCCCGGGGCACGGCACGACGGACGGCCGGACCGTGATCCGCATCGCCAACGGGCACGTCTCACGGCCGGCCGTGGCGGAGAAGCTGTGGAGGCTCGCCGACGCGGGCTGCTACGTCGACGTCGTGCACGGCAAGCTCTCCGACTACGCGGCCGCCGGCACGCACCGGGAGACGGCGTACTGGCTGACGCGGTCGACGGCGAAGGGGAGGATCTCCCTCCACCGCCTGTCGAACGACGAGGTGACGAACCCGGCCGCACCCGAGGTCCCCGGCACCACCACCCACACCAAGTACCTGCTGATCGAAGGCTCGTACAAGGGCGTGAAGGACCAGAAGCTGGTCTTCACCGGCAGCCACACGTACACCGGCCTGGCGCTCACCGCCAACGACGAGGCGCTCCTGAAGTACGTCGGCCCGGAGATGCACGACGCGTACGTGACGAACTTCCGCGACCAGCGTGCCGCCGCCCTCGCGGAGTCCCAGTACGGCGGCGTGTTCTGAGGACTCGCCCCGCGCTCCGAGCCCGGCGCGCGGGGCATCCACCCGCCCGGCCACGGCGGGGGCGCGCAGAACGCGGGTGACGCGGGCGTCGTATCAGTGGGACGCGTGACGATCAGAGGTGAGCGGGAGGGCTCGTGGGCGGGGGATCGGGGGCGCGGCGGAGGAGTTCGCGCGCACGGCGGACCGCCTGCCGGGCGCCTTGCGGCGGCTGGTGGCAGCCGTCGCCGACGTGGTGACCGCGGCGGCCGACGCGGTGACCACGGCCGGCCGGCGCACCGAGGTCGGCGAGGACGCCCGGGGGCCACGACTCCTCGCGCGGCAAGACGGCTTCGAAGTCGGCCCCTTCAGCGTGTCGAGGATCGGGCTGAGCACGTGGGGAAGGCGCCCACCGTCTGGTTCCGCACCCGCTGGAAACGCCCGCCGCGCGCGGCCGCTTCCGAGACGCCGGCGCCCGGTTACGCGCTGTGCCCCTGGTGCGTCGGCCGGGGCGCCTGCTTCGCGTGCGAGGGGCTGGGCTTCATGGACGGCCGACAGCGCCCGGGGTGCGGTCCCGGCATGGACCGCTCGCACTGCGGGGGCTCCGGCCGACGACCCGTCGACCGTTGGCCCCCTGCGCCGGCACGAGGTCCATGCCGTCGTGCGCGTCGCCCTTCTCTCCTCCCGGCCTCCGGGACGGGGCTTCATGAGTTCGGCCTGCTGGACCGCCGGGCTCGCCGCGGTCAGGAAGGGTGCGGCGAACCGGAGCCGCATCGTTTCCGGGGGCGTATCCGTGGTTGCGGACCTGCACCGGCGTCCCATCACTCCTTCGTGTGAATCAGCCACCGGATCGACGGACATCTCATGCCGCGATCATGTCGTTATGTGGACGTGAGAGGGACAGACGAGGACGGAGAAAGGATTCTTCCTCGGGTCGGCGCAACCGCATCGGGCTGTCGATCGACCCTGTCGTTCCCGCCACACACCGACCGGTTTCAAGCGAAACCATTCTGCAACGCGGGAAAAGGACACCCATGCATCGCGATCCGATCGACCGGCCGGGCGACACTCCGGAAAGGACGTATTCGGCAACGGCGACGGACCCTCGCGGGGGCGAGGCCCCGGCCCCGGAGCGGCCGGCGGCGGGCTTCGCGGTCGGGGACGCCGGTCCGGACCGCACGCCGGGCCGAGCGGCCGATTCCGCCGAGGCGGCCTTCGACGCGCTCTACCTGTCCACGGCAGCGGGCCTCACCCAGCAGGCGTACGTGCTGACCGGTTGTCGCCGCCTCGCCTTCGAGTCGGCCGAGCAGGCGTTCCACCGCGCTTGGGAGCAGTGGCCCGAGGTCGCGCACGACCCCGCCCCCGAGGCATGGGTCAGGGCCCGGGCCCACGAGTACGCTCTCGCGCCCTGGCACCGCCTGCGCCCCGGCAGGCCCCGGACCGACCAGCCCGCCGCCGACCCCGTCGTGCGCGTCCTCCTGGAACTCCCGCCGTGGCAGCGCCGGACGGCGCTGCTGTGCGACGGCCTCGACCTGAGCGTGGCGGAAGCCGCCGCCGAGACGCACGCGACCACCGCCGCCACCGCCGGCCGGCTGCGGCATGCCCGCGCCGTCATCAGCGGGCGGCTGCCCGGCGGTGTCGCCGGCGCCCCGGACCACCCGCTCCGAAGGCGCGTCAAGGACGCGTCGTCCTCCACCCTCGCCCAGCCCTGGTGCGTCCGCGCCGCGAGCGAGCGTCGGGCACGCGCCCTCACCCTCGTGGTGTTCGCGGCGACCGCGGCCCTGGCCGTCCTCACCGGCGCCTTCGCCCTCGCCCCGTCGACCGACGGGTCCGACGACGACGGCGGCCGCTCGCCTCACGCCCGTTCCCAGCCCGGCGACCCGTCGGCCGAGACACGGTGACGGCCTTCGGGAGCCGTTCTCCTCAGGCCGTCCGAGAGACGCCACGTCGCCATCGCCGCCGTGCCGCCGCCGCGCGTCGAACCTCGCGTCGGGCCGGGACCGCCGGGCCGCCCTGGCCGGGCCGCACGGTCATCCCTCGGTCGAGCGCGGCCCGCCCGGCGGGCTCCGGCTCGGTGGTGCGGAGGAAGTCCGCGACCTTGCCCGGCACGTCGAGGGCGGCCGGCTGCCCCGGGGCCGGGACGGCCTCCTCGAAGACGACCGGGCCCTCGATCCCGGCCGCCTCCGGACGAGGTCCTGTCCGTCGCCAAACGATCGTCTGACGACAGACAGGGCGGACGCGATCCGACGGCCGGGGCCATCGGGCGCTACGCGGGCCCCGGGGGCAGGTGGACGGTCATGATCAGGTGGCAGGTCTCGTCGCCTGAACCGCGGTAGGTGTGGGTGATGTCGGCGTCGAAGGCGGCGGTCTGTCCGGCGGCGACGGGGTACTCGGCGCCGTCGACGACGAGCACCATCTCGCCCCTGGTGACGCTGACGGTCTCGGTCACGCCGGCCTGGTGGGGGTGGCTGGGGTACTCCTCGCCGGGTTCCAGTGTCCAGCGCCAGACCTCGGTGGGTGCCGGGCCGCCGGTGGTCAGCATGAGCCGGGCCTCGCTGCCGCGCTCGCCCTTCCACAGGGGCATGACGGTGTCGGCGCCCACCACCCGCACGCGCTGCTCGGGGCTGCCTTCCATCAGCGCGGAGACGGAGACGCCGAGGGTGTCGGCGAGGCGGACCAGGGTGGCGAAGTTCGGGTTGCCCTGGGCTTTCTCCAGGCCGACGAGGGCGCCCTTGCTCACCTTGGCCCGCCGGCCGAGTTCGTCCAGGGACAGTCCCGCGCGGGTGCGGGCCGCTCGGACGTTGTGCGCGAGCGTCCGCAGTGCCGCCTCGGTCTCGGCCATCGGTTTCGTCCCTCCAGCAGCAGGTCGGTGTGATGCACCATGCGGTCGTTCGGTTGACGACCTGCGGTCGGTGCGTTGTACGGTGTGGTCGTTCCATTAATAGTAAGGGATGTACGTATCGTGATCGCTCTGCTGCTGGCCCTGGGCAGCTCCCTGGCCTACGGTTGCGCCGACTTCCTCGGCGGCCTGGGCGCCCGCAAGGCCCACGTCCTGCGGACGGTGATGGTCGCCGCGCCGGCCTCGCTCACCGTCGAGCTGCTGCTGTGGCCCTTCCTCGGCGCCTCCTTCGCTCCCGCCACCCTCGCCTGGGGCGCCGCCTCCGGTGTCGCGTCGGCCGCGGCGTTCGCCCTGCTCTACAGGACCCTGGCGATCGGGCCGATGAACGTGCTGTCGCCGATCACCGCGCTGGTCTCGGCCATGCTTCCGGTCGGTGTCGGGCTGGTTCAGGGCGAGCACCTCGGCTGGGCCGGGCTGATGGGTCTGCCGCTGGCACTGGCGGCGGTGGTCCTGGTCAGCGCGGGGCACGGCGCGAAGTCGGCACGGCCGTCGCGTACCGCGCTGCTGTCGGCCTTCGGCGCCGGGGCCGCGATCGCCCTGCAGCTGGTCTTCCTGCACCAGGCGCCCTCCGACAGCGGCGTCGGCCCGCTGATCGTCGGCCGTGCCGTCTCCTCCGCCGTCACCCTGGTCGCCGCCGGCGTGATGTTCCGGCGCCTGGGCCCGGAAAAGCCCGCCTACGCGATCTCGGCGGCGGCCGGCGTGCTGGACTCGGTGGCCAACCTGCTGTTCCTGCTCGCCGCCCGCAGCGGCGACCTGGCCGTCGTCGCCGTGATCACCGCCCTGTACCCGGCCGGCACCGTCCTGCTCGCCCGCAGCGTCCTGGCCGAACGCATCCACCGCGGACAGCTCATCGGCCTCGGCACCGCGGCCGTCGCCGTCAGTCTCCTCGCCCTCACCTGAATCCCCTGTACGGAAGGAACCCAGCATGTTCATCCAGCCCTGGGACGCCGCCCTGGACGACGCCGAATGGCGGACCTGGATCGCCGACGGCCACGACTTCGGCATCCTCAGCGTCAACGGCCTGCCCGGAAACGCGCCGATCACCGTGCCCACCCACTTCACCGTCGACGGCACGGCCCTGCTGATACACCTTGCCCGCCCCAACCCCGTCTGGAAGACGATCGAGGCCGACCCGAACGTCACCCTCACCGTCACCGGCGACTACGCCTTCATCCCCGGACCCTGGCGCGCCAAGGCCGGCACCGAACCCACCGACGGCGTCCCCACCAGCTACTACGCCGCCGTCCAGTTCACCTGCCAGGCCACCGTCGTCGACGAACCCGAAGCCAAGGCCGAACTGCTGCGCCACCAGATGGCCCACTTCCAGCCCGACGGCGACCACGCCCCCGTCGAGGTCGATCAGCCTCCCTACGGGCGGATGCTGTCCGGCATCCGCGGCCTGCGCCTTCACGTCACCGAGGTCCGCGCCAAGTTCACGTACGACGACCACAAGCCCGTCGAGCAGCGCTCCGACACCGCCCGCCGGCTCACCGAACGCGGCGCCGCACTGGACGCGCCCACCGCGGCCCAGCAGCTGCGCCGCCTGGACCGCGTCGGCACCTGGAAGCCCTGACCCCTGCCGCCCCAGCCCGCTCCCGGAACGGAACAGCCCTCACGATGACCGCCTTCCGCATCAACCCCGCCGTAGCCGACGCCTTTCCCGACGCCCTGATCGCCGTCGTCGTCGCCACCGGCCTGAACGGCCGCCGGCCCTGGCCCCGCACAGCCGCCGCCGTGGAGATCCTGGAACAGGACCTCGCCGCCGGCGCCTGGACCCCCGCCGACGAGAACGACCCGCGCGTCGAGGCGTGGCACACCGCCTACCGCTCCTTCGGCACCAACCCCCGCCGCATCCGCCCCAGCGTCGATGCCCTCGGCCGCCGCCTGGTGAAGAAGGGCACCCTGCCCCGGATCAACCCGGCCGTCGACTCCTACAACACCGTCTCCGTCCGCCACGGCCTGCCCGCCGGCGCCTTCGACCTCGACCACGTCACCGGCGACGTCGAGATCCGCTACGCCGAAGGCACCGAGACCTTCACCCCGCTCGGCGAACCCGACACCGTCGAGAACCCCAAGACCGGCGAGATCATCTACACCGACACCACCGACGTGCTGACCCGGCACTGGAACCACCGCGACGCCCACCGCACCCGCGTCACCGAGAACTCCACCCGCGTCGCCTTCGTCATCGAAACCCTGAACGCCCCCCGCGACGGCCGCCTCCTGGCCACCGCCGCCGACGAACTGCGGGACCTCCTCTCCGAACACTCCACCCGAAGCACCGTCCACTGCCTCAGCCCCGCACACCCGCAGGCCTCCCTCTGACACCCCGCGCCTGGCGTCCCGGTGAGGGCGAAGGCCGAGCGGGTTCAGGTCGCGGTGCCTGAGCGGGGAGAGCCGGGCGATGTCCTCGCCTCGGACCTCGTGGCCTTCGGCGCGGAGCCGGGCGACGGCGGCGTCGATGTACTTCGCCCTCCACGGCACGAGGGCGTCGAGGACCAGGCCGAGCGCGCCGGGCCGGTCCTCCGTCCCGTCGCGGTACGCCCGGTGGATGGTGCCGCGCTTGCCGTGACACACGTCCCGGGCGATCCGGTGGGGTCCGCCGCCCGCGCCGGCGAGCGGACGCGCGTCAGCCGGCGGGCGGGGCGTCGCGGTTCCCGAGACGGACGAGCAGCTCTTCCAGGTCGACGTACGCGGTCTCGCCCCCGGCCGGGACGATCGCGTACGAGGCCGCCAGGAACGTCTCGATGACGGGTCTCGGTGCGTGGAACGTCACCGGACAGCCGGGTGGGTGCAACCAGAAGTAGACGACGTCGTGGGCGGGGTCGAGCGACGGATGGACGGAGACGTCGCCCGGTCCCGCCCAGCCGTCGAGCCCCTCGGCGAGGAGTTCGCGGGCGAAGACCCACGTGACCGGCGTCGGCCGGTCGACCTGGCAGTCCAGGTGCACCGCGTACGGATCCCGTCGGTGGTAGCGCAGCCGGGCGGGTACGGGCGTCGTCCGGTCCGGGGCGGTGTACGCCGCCAGGGTCAGGGCGACGACGCAGTCGGGGGTCCGCGGTGCGCGGCCGGGCGCCTTCTTCGAGTCGCGTCCGGTCATGGGCGCTCCACCCCCGGCACCACGTGCCGTACTCCGCGGGGAACGGGGACGAGCTCCGGCGCGACAGGGGTGACCGTCGCCGGGAAGGCCAGGACGGGGGTCGGCAGGATCGCGGTGCCGGAGACGACCGCCGACGGGCGGTCCCGGCTCGCCGTGCCCGGGACGAACCGGCCGTTCTCGAGCCATGGACAGGCGAGCGCGGCAAAGATCGGAGACTCGCGCAGAACCGTTTCACCCAGGGCCGGCACGGTGACGCGAGGGGAGGAGGTCATGCCCGAGGAAACGATGCTGCAAGATCTCGGTAACTCTCCCGGTCAATCCTTCTTGACGTCGGGGCGGCCGACGAGCCACGCACTCCTCCCCCACTCCGCGACCTGTCACGCGTTTCGCTCGGGCGTTTGAAGATCGGATCCCGCATCCCTCCATCAGGCGTCGTGACCACCCATTGGTGGTGCGACCTTCCCCCGACCTCGGTCGTTAGGTGGGCATGACGTCGGAAGGGGTGTTTGCAGAAAGGGTTCTTCTATGGAACGCGGACACACACACGAGTTAACCGGAGAAGATCACGTGCGCGCCTCCGCACTCCGTGCTCTCGACGGAACGATCTGAAACAAGGGCACGAAGAAAGTCAGATGGACTGGTACAGAGACAAGACGAACTTCTACGTCCCGCAGCACCCCATGGAGCCGGTGCGGGAGACGCCCCAGTACCCCGGCATGGAGCGTGAGGTCCCGCCGTACCCCGGCGGGGGTCGTGAAGTCCCGCCGTACCCCACGGGAGCGGGCTGGCACGCGCGGGAGTACCCGGGTATGGGGGACGACGTCCCGCTGTACGCCGCGGGGCCGGTGCGGGAGATGCCGCAGCACCCCGGGGCGGGGCGCGAGGTTCCGCTCTATCCCCCGCGCTCCGGGCGCGACGAACACGCCCCGTACGACGGTGGCCCCCTTCCCACCCGGCAGCCCTGGGACGACAACGGGCTCGAGACCACGATGAGCCACAGGAATCTGGAGGAGGAGCTGGCCCACCTGCTGGCCGCCGAGCCGGGGCCGCCGCAGGACGCCGACCCCGTGGACCGGCAGGCGCCCAGGGTCGACCGGCGGCGCACCCGGCCCAGACCGCAGTTCCTCGGTCTCTACCGGCGCATCACCCAGGTGACGGCGCTCTTCGCCGCCATCGCCGTGTGCGCGGCGTGTCTGCTCGTGTGGTCCATCGCCTACACGTACGGACAGCTCTCGGAGACCGCGGCGTCCGTCCTCCCGGTGAACCTCGCGCACTGGTGGCCGCTCACGCTGTACGGCCCCTGGTCCGTCGCGGCCCTCTCGATTCTCCGGGCGGCCGTACAGCGCCAGCCGGCGAGGCGCTCCTGGGGGGTGCTCCTCGTGACCTCGGCCATGGCGGTGGCCCTGTGCGTGAGCCACTCGTCCCACTCGGTGCTGGCGTACGTGACGCTCGGGATCCCGCCGATCACCTCCCTGGTGTGCTTCTGGGAGCTCGTCGGGCAGTTCTCCTCCGAGCGCCGGACCCGGCGGAGGGCTCGCGCCCAACAGCCCTCCAAGGCGTGACGAACTCCCTGGGGAACTTCTGAGGAGAAACGGTTCGTCGAATCCCCAGGCGAACCGTTTCGTCCGTACGCGGCTCAGGGGCGTCCGGCAAAGGAACGGAGGGGCGAGGGCCGCCTGAAGGCAACGATGCGGGCTGGAGGGGCAGCGGGGAGGGGGCGACGGCGGCCCGGGGCTCGCCGGGAACGTCGGCCCGGCCGAGGCCGTCCTGGAGCGCACGGTGACGGACGCGGGCGGTGAGCGGACGGCGCCCGCGGGCTCTGGTACGGCCACGGCCGGCTTCGAGATCCCGAAGAGGGGAGCCGACTGCCGCAAGGTCAGGGTGGACCGTCGGCCCGCTTGATCCGCCGGCACGCGGCACGCGACACGCGGCACGCGGCAACACCCGATCGACAGGTCGTCTCGGCCGACGCCACGACCGCCCTGCTCAGCGGCACACCACCGGGGCCCGTCGAGAGCGGCTCCGGCCGGCGAGCGGACGAGCCGCCCTCGGGCGGTCCCGCGGCGGACCGACCACCAAGGCCCCTCCTCGTCGCCGGCGGCCGATGCCGCCCGCCTGCCTCCGGGGCGGCACCATGGCGGTCTCGTGCCCGGCCGGGCCGGTGGCGCACCCGCGTCTCCCGCGGTCATGACCCGGCCACGGGTGCCGCGGCCGAAGGCCGGCGGGCCTCGGGCACAGCGGCGATGGACCTGCCCGACAGGCCCCGTCGGTCCCGCGAACCGCCCCCGTCCATGAGGGCGCGGGGTCCAGGCCGCGAACCCTCACGCCGCGTTCCCCGGCCTGCGCACCGCAAGCCATGAGCCCGACAGCCCCGCGGCCGACGAGCCTTGGGGGCCGGAATCATAAGGAGGCCTGAGCTCTGCGTGACGGGATGTCAGTCTTCTTTGGCGCGCCCGCGGTTCAGGGGAGCTGGACTCCGGACCAGGCATCGACTTCGCACTGTCCGTCGGCGTTGTTCCCCGCGGTCACCACGGTGCCGTCGGCACGCAGGCCGAGGGTGTGCATCGCGCCCGCCGCCACGGCGACGATGTCACGCCAATCACCGACTTCGCACTGTCCGTGGCTGTTGTCTCCCGCTGCGAGGACCCGACCGGACGCTGTGACCCCGACGGTGTGGTAGCTGCCCGCGTCGAGTGCCACGACGTCTTCCCACTCCTCGACCGCGCACGCCCCGGTTCCCCGGTCTCCGGTCGCCACTGCCCGCCCGTCGACTCTGAGGCCGGCGGTATGGAGATACCCGGCCGAAACGGCGGCCACGTCACGCCACCCCTCAACGGCACACTGCCCTCGTCGGTCGTTCCCCACGGCCAGTGCGGAACCGTCCGACCGGACGCCGACCGAGTGCCAGTCACCGCACGAGAGGGCCACCACCTCGCGCCAGGACCGCACGTCGCACTGTCCTTCTGAACTCCGGCCGGCTGCCAGCACGTTGCCGTTCGCGAGCAGCCCGAGCGTGCGGCGCCAGCCCGCGGCCACGGCCGTGACGCCGCGCCATCCGGCGACGTCGCACTGCCCATCGCCGTTCCACCCCGTCGCCAGCACCGTGCCGTCCGACCTGAGTCCTACCGTATGAGACCTGCCCGTGTTCGTCGCGACGTGGACGTTGCCGGCTGCCACCGCGACGACGTCTTCCCATCGCTCGACGTGACATTCAGCGGCTGCGGTGTCGCCCACGGCGAGAACGGTCCCGTCCCGCCGCCGTCCGACCGAATGACGCCTTCCGGCCGCCAGCGCCGACGAGTTGGCGGGCATGTGCTCCTCCTTGCGCTTGGCGTGGGTCCGCGACAGGGGGCACCACCTTACGTCGGCCTGCCGTCGGAGCGGCTTCCTCAGCCGTCGCCGGCACATGACAGTGCGACCGCGCGTGTTGAAGGCCTGGTGGATGTCGTCGCGGGTCTTCCAGCGGATGCGTGGGCAGCGGAACCAATGCGGTAGTGCGATGGCGCCGTCCACGACCCAGTGGTGCACGCCGGGTCCGGAGCCGTGTTCGGTGCCGCGTCGGGCGGTGTGCGGAACGACGCGGAACCGTCGGAGCCGATCGCGGTAGCGCCCATGGTCGTGGCCGCGGTCGGCGTAGAGGTGCTTCGGGCGGCGCAGCGGTCGGCCGTGTCTGCCTCGGATCGGCGGGACGGCTCGGATCGGTGGGACCAGCCGGGTCACGTCGTTGCGGTTGCCGCCGGTCAGCGTGGCGGCCGGCGGGATGCCGTGGGCCTCGACGCTCATGTGGTGCCTGCTGCCGGTCCTGTCCCGGTCCCCCCGGGGGGGGCGGGCCGGTGGCCGCACCGCCTTTCCTCGCCCGCAGGTGGCTCGAACCGACCGACGCCCGGAACAGATCCAGCACGCCGGCCGCCCGCAGCTCGGCCGGCGGCATCTCGCGCAGGCGCTGCCGGGCCCCGGCTCCGTTCCACTCCCGCAGTCGCCTCCATCGGGTCATCGGTCAGGCGGCCCGATGCGCGAGGGCTCACGCGACGGACTGCCGCCCGGCTTCGGCGAGGGCCGCCGCAAGGAGCGCGACACCGTCGAGCGGGCGGTCCACCGCCCGAAGCGGCCCCGGGCCGTCGCCCCGCGTCACGACGGACGCGGCTGCGCCTTCCCGGCACCGCCGCCGCGGCGGCGGTCGCCCTCCGGCTCCGGGCGCGGACTCCCGTGCAACCCGGCAGCAGACGCCCTGGCCATGGCGCCGGGCGCTGCTGACGAGACCGGCCGGATCACCCACGATCGTCTCGGCGATCCCGGTGTCGATGACCTCGCCGTCCTCCGCACGCATCCGAGCCCACGAGGCGGCGACGTCGCGCGGCCCGGAGGGCCGAACGGCCGCGAGTGCGGCGGAAAGGCGGGGCGAGATCGCGAGGACGACGCGTCCGTCGTCGTCCTGGCCGGCGACGGGGCGAGGCTCACCGGCATCGACGATTCCTCGAAGCCGCCACCGGCCAGGAGGCATTCCCACTCGATCAGCGCCTCCTCGGGATCGAAGCCGCCGAAGGAGAGCGACGCGCACGCCCGTCCCGGCCCGGTCCTGAGGGCCAGACCCGCTGACGTGTCGTCCGGCGCCACGAAGAGCTCGCGATGACGCTCGCCCGGGCATCAGGCCCGACGGCCCACTGCCGTCATCGACCGGCCCTAGCTCAGCGTCTTCAGCGCGGCGGCGTCGTACGGCTTCAGCTCGTCGAACCGGCCCGCCAGGACCTTCGACGCCCACTCGGGGTCCTGGAGCAGGGCGCGGCCGACGGCGACCATGTCGAACTCCTCCCGCTCCAGGCGGTCCAGGAGGTCGTCGATGCCCTGGACCGGGGAGCCCTCGCCCATGAAGGCGCCGATGAAGTCGCCGTCGAGGCCGACCGAGCCGACGGTGATGGTGGGCCTGCCGGTGAGCTTCTTGGTCCAGCCCGCGAGGTTCAGGTCCGAGCCTTCGAACTCGGGGATCCAGTAGCGGCGCGTGGAGGCGTGGAAGGCGTCGACGCCGGCCGCGGCGAGCGGGGACAGGATCGCCTCCAGCTCCTGCGGCGTCTCGGCGAGCCGGGCCTCGTAGGCGTCCTGCTTCCACTGCGAGTAGCGGAAGATCACGGGGAAGTCGGGCGAGACGTTCGCGCGCACCGCCGCCACGATCTCGGCCGCGAACCTCGTACGGGCCACGGGGTCGCCGCCGTACGCGTCGGTGCGGCGGTTCGTCCCCGCCCACAGGAACTGGTCGATGAGGTAGCCGTGGGCGCCGTGCAGTTCGACGCCGTCGAAGCCGATGCGCTCGGCGGCGGCCGCGGCCTCGGCGAAGGCGCCGATGACGTCGTCCAGGTCGCGCCGGGTCATCGCCTTGCCCGCGCCCTCGGTGCCGTCGGTGCGGATGCCGGAGGGGCCGACGGCGGGGGCCTCGGGGTAGGGCGCCTGGCCCTCCTTGCGGACCATGCCGATGTGCCAGAGCTGCGGCACGATCGTGCCGCCCTCCGCGTGGACGGCCTCGGCGACCTTCGCCCAGCCCGCCAGCTGCTCCTCGCCGTGGAAACGCGGCACCCGGTCGCTCTGGCCGGCCGAGTCGTGGCCGACGTAGGTCCCCTCGGTGACGATCAGTCCCACGCCGGCGGCGGCCCGGCGGGCGTAGTAGGACCGCACGTCCTCGCCGGCGACGCCGCCCGGGGAGAACATGCGCGTCATCGGCGCCATCGCGATGCGGTTCGGGACGGTCAGGCCGTTCAGCGTGACGGGCCGGGACAGGATCTCGGCCGCGCGGGAGGCGGGGGACGCGGTGACGGTCACGGGGACGCTCCTCAGGACTACTGCTTGACAACTTCGATGCTTGAGAACCTCATGCAATGACGAAGACGGTAGAGCTCGATATTTGAGGTAGTCAAGTATCTCCGGGTAGAGTGCCCCCATGACCGAAGCTCCCCGCGCCGACACGGCCCAGCTCATGGAGCTGCTCTCCCTGTCCCTCGGCGTCTACTACGGCGAGTTCATCGCCTCGGCGGCGAGCGAGAACCTGACGGCGAGCCAGGGCAAGGCCCTGACGGTGCTGCGCCGGGGACCCGCGGCGATGCGGGCCCTGGCCGAGACCATGACCTGCGACGCCTCGAACATCACGGGGATCGTCGACCGGCTGGAGAAGCGCGGCCTGGTGCGCCGCGAGGCCGGCACGTCCGACCGCCGCGTGAAGAACGTCGTCCTCACCGCCGAGGGCGAGCGCGTCGCCGACGCGATCCGCGCGAAAATGCGCACCACCCAGGCGGGCCTCGACCGGCTCGACGACCGGGACCGGGACCGCCTGCGGAGCCTGCTGGAGCGGGTCTTCCTCTCCCAGCCCACCGCCTGAGCCACCCTCCCTCCCGACGGGTACGACCACCGGGTGTCGTCACCGGAGGCGGGCGCGTCTCCCCTCGACACCGTCGTCGCCGCCCTCGCGCCCTCCACGGAGCCCGGGCCGCGGGCCGGGCACTTCCCCCGACCGGGCCGCGATCGAGGCGCCCGGACGGCCGGGGAGCGCGGGCTCAGGCGCGCAGGGTCTTCCGCAGGAGTTCGCCGAACTCGGCGGGGTGCGTGGTCGAGCCGGTGTGTCCGCCGGGGAAGTGCCGGAGGTCGACGACGAGGCGTTCGGCGAGGAACGCGGCCGCGCGGTGAGGGAGTTCGCCGCGCGACTCCTGGCCGGCGGCGAGGACGAGTCGGTCCGACAGCGCTTCCACGCGAGGGACGTCCGGAGTGTAGGCCATGAAGGCGGGGACGATGCGTCCGAGGAAGTACGGAAGGCCGGCCATCGTCCGCTCGGCCCGCGCGGCCGCTTGCGGCGGCAGCTCCGGCACGGCCTCCGGCTCGGCCTTCGACCCCGCCTCCGGCCCGGCCTTCACCCCGGTCTGCGGCGCGGCCTTCGACGCCGTGGTGTCGCCGCCGTCCTTCAGCCCTGCCGCGAACACGGCCATCGCCGGCAGGAGCCCCCGGGTACGGAGCGTGTCCTGCACGCGCGCCAGGAGCGCGCGGTGTTCGGGCGCGTCCGGCAGGACCTCCACCACGGGCGGCTCGTGCGCCACGACCCGTTCGACGCGATCGGGGTGAGCGGTGAGCAGGTGCAGTGCGGTGATCGCCCCCGAGCTGGCGCCGAACACCCGGGCGGGCTCGCCGGGAGACAGCCGGTCGAGCAGCCGCAGGGCGTCGTCGGCGTGGACGGACACGCGCTGCTCGGCCTCGGCGTCGTCCAGTGCGCTGCTCCCCATGCCGCGCGGATCGTAGGCCGCGACGGTGTGGTCGGCGGCGAGCGCGTCGACGATGCCGTCGAAGGCGGCCGCGCCGCCCGTACCGCCGGGGATCAGCAGCAGGAGCGGGCCCTGGCCGCGCACTTCGTAGTACAGGGTCGCGCCGTCCACGCGCAGGCTGCCGATGACGGGCTCGGTCATGAGGGGGCTCCTTCTCGGGCGGAGGGCCAGTTCTCCAGGAGGGAGTGCAGGGCGTCGAGGGCCCGGATCCAGGTCTCCTGCGGGGTGCGCGCGTGCGCGAAGCCGCCCGCCGCCTCCAGGGCGACGAATCCGTGGAACGTGCTGCGCAGCAGCCGGACCGCGTCGGTCAGATCGGGTTCGGCCAGTCCGTAGCCGCGCAGCACGCCGTAGGTCAGCCCGACCGCGCGGCGTGGTCCGGGCGCGTCCGCCGCCAGCTCCGGGGCGATCTCGATGGGGGTCTGCGTCGCGGCGTAGCGGCCCGGGTGCTCGTGGGCGTACGCGCGCCAGGCGTTCGCGTACGCCACCAGCGCGTCCTTGCCCGACCGTCCCGCGGTCGCCTCCGCGATGCGGATGGTCTTCTCGTCCGCCGCCAGGAGCGCGATCCGGCCACGCAGGTCGTTCAGGTTCCGTACGTGCGCGTAGAGGCTCGCGTCCTTCACCCCGAGCCGCCGTGCCACCTGCGACATGGTCACCCGGTCGAACCCGACCTCGTCCGCCAGTTCAGCCGCCACGGCGGTCACCCGCTCCGCCGTCAGCCCCGCACGCACCATGCACCCCTCCGTTCCTCATACCCCTAGCTTTAAACTAGGGGCATTAGGTTGTCAATCCGCGCAGGGGTCGGCCCTCGGAGGAGGTGCGGCGTCACTCGTCGCCCGCCCGCGTCACGCCGAGCATGACGCGGGCGGAGGACTTCGCCACCTCCGCGGCTGCGACCGAAGGGTCCTCGGAGGGCTCGCCACCCTCGCCGAACCGGCCGGGAAAACCCTCCCCGGCCGCGTCACCGCCCACCGCTCCCCGCACCGGCCGCACGCGTGGGCGAGCCCGCACCGCGCTCTGCGCCGTCTCCGTCGATCGACCGTCGTGGCACCGGCGACGAACGCGCCCTGCCCCGCCTGCTGGTCGCGCCGGCCACCGGCACCGACGCCCGGCGCGCGGTGCCCGCGGCAAAGGTCCTCCTCCAAGCCGCCACGGAACTCCCCCGCCCGTTCGCCTGCCCGCCCGCCGAGGTCGATCACTCCCGGGTACGGCCCGATGTCAGCGCCGCGGCTCCGGCCCCCGCCCTGGCCGTTCTCGCCGGTCTCGGAGAGGGACCCGGTGGACGCCGTGCCTGCCCTTGCCGACGCCGTCGTGGCCGCCGGTCGACGCGGACGGCCTCACCGTCACGACGGGCCGCGCGGAGGCGCGCATGACCGCGTCGCGTGCCCCGGGGGAACTCGAACGCCGCCCCGAGCAGGTCGTATCGCTGCCGGACGGTCTCCCCGACCGCCCTCGGGACGTCGACGCGACCGACCTCGCCGGCCGGATCGGGTCCGCCGCCGCTCCGATGCCGGCGCGTCCGCGAGGGACCCCGGTGGCCGAGCAGGCGGAGCTGAACGCCCGGAACGAGCGGAACGACGCGGCCGTGTGGAGCGCGGGCAACGCCGGGACCTCGTCCATGCGGCGGCGCCTGGGGCACAGCCGGGCACGACGAGACCGACGCCGTCGTGCCAACCCTTCTGAACGACCGGCGGGACAACACCCGCCACCGCGCGCGCTGTGCCGGCCTGCCCCGCCCCGTCCCGGATCCGCGCCACCCTCTCCCGGCCTGACCGCGACGGCAACGACGACACAGGGGGCGGGCAATGCCGTCGCCGTCGACCTCTCGGTCGAGCGCCTCCGCCGTTCCCTCGGCAGGGCCCCGCCTTCCGGAAGGGCCCGCCCCCACGACCGTCACGCGCCGGAGGGCGCGCGCGTGGCGTCAGCCGACGGAGAGGAGGTCGACGACGAAGACCAGCGTCTCGCCCGGCTTGATGGCCGCCGACGGCGAGCGGTCGCCGTAGGCCAGGTGGGGCGGGATGACCAGCTTCCGGCGGCCGCCGACCTTCATGCCGCGCACACCCATGTCCCAGCCCTTGATGACCTGTCGTCCTCCCAGCTCGAACTCGAAGGCCTGGTCGCGGTTCCACGAGGCGTCGAACTCCTCGCCGGTGGAGTGGGCGACGCCCACGTAGTGGACCCCGACCACGGATCCCTTGGTGGCCTCGGCCCCGTCCCCGACCACCAGGTCCTCGATGTGCAGATAGGGGGACGGCCTGCCCCGGGGGGACTCGATCTCCGGTCGCTCAAGGGCCATCGCCCGCTCCTCGCTCTCGTCGCCGTCCGACCCGTCGTCGGCCGACATGACACGGCGATCATTCTCACCCAACCGCCGGGCGGCGTGCGGCAGGGGGCGCGCCCCTCTCCCCATGTGCCCCCCGGCGGCGTCGACCGCGTGCGGCACCATCGCGGTCGACCGGGCAGGCAGGAACACGAAGGGGGGCGCACGTGGGACGTTTCGGGTCGTGGGGTCGGAGGAGCCGGCGGCGGGCATCGGGGAGCCCTTGCGCGCGCAGGTGGCGGACGCGGTCGTCGAGTGGGTCAAGGTCCTCGAAACGCCGCGCTTCCTCACGGCCGGGCGGCCCCGCTCCGCGGACGAGCGGACCCTGCTGATGACCCGCGCGGCACTCGCCGCGTCCTTCGTGCTGTCCGTGCGTACCGCACAGCACGGTCGTGCCGTCCTCCTCGGGGTCTTCTCGTGGGCGGCGGTGGACCTCGCGCCGCCGGGCGTCCGCCGGAATCGGCACCGGTTCGACCTGGACGTCGGCCTGGACCGGGCCGCCGAGCGGCTTGGCCGGCGGATCCACGCGATCGACGGCGCGGACGACACCGCCGAGGACAGAACGGCCGTCTCTGTGGGTGGGTGGGTGGGTGGGGGGGGTGGCCTCACCCCGGATGGGGCCGGTGGCCGGATGGGGCGCCCGGCCTTCCGGCGGCAGGGTCGAGGCATGACAACACGCCGTCCGATCACGTCACTTGCCGCCTCGGCCCTGGCCGTCGCGGCCCTCGCCTCCGTGGGACTCGCCACTGCGGGAGGACCCGCGAGCGCGACCGGTGGCCAGACCCGTACCGTCCCCGCATCCACCACCGGGACCGTGAACGCGGCTGCCGGAAACCTGCGTTGGGGCGCCTGCCCCGCCTCCGCGCAGCCGGGCGAGGGACAGCAGTGCGCGACGCTCGCCGTGCCGCTCGACCATGACGACCCCACCGGGCCGCACGTCGACATCGCCGTCTCCCGCCTGGTCTCCGCGCGGCCGGAGACCCGCCGCGGGACGCTGCTCGTGATCGCGGGAGGGCCCGGGAGCTCCGGGGTGCAGCGGCTCTCGCAGAAGGGTGCCGCGCTCGCGCGGGAGACCGGCGGCGCGTACGACCTCGTGGCCTTCGACCCGCGCGGGGTCGGCGGCTCGGCGAAGGCGCGGTGCGGGCTCGCGGCCGAGGACCGGTGGGTGGTGACCTTGCGGTCCTGGCCCGCCGCGGACGGCTCGATCGGCTCCAACGTCGAACGGGCGCGCCGGATCGCCGGGGCGTGCGAGCGGAACGGCGGCGCCCTGCTGCGGAGCCTCACCACCGCCGACCAGGTGCGGGACATGGAAGTCCTGCGGCAGGCGCTCGGCGAGTCGAAGGTCTCGGCGTGGGCCAACTCCTACGGGACGTACGTCGCCGCCCGGTACGCCCAGGAGTACCCGGGCCGGACCGACCGCTGGGTCCTGGACAGCAGCGCCGACCCGAACCCGCGCCGGCTCGCGCACGGCTGGCTCGCCGACATGGCGAAGGGCGCCGAGGACCGGTTCCCGGACTTCGCGGCCTGGGCCTCGCACCCGGACCGGGAGGCGGAAGGCCTGCGGCTGGCCGACCGCCCCGAGGAGGTGCGCGCCCTCGTCCTCGACCTCGCCGCACGTCTCGACCGGGAGCCCCGTGCCACCGGCGTGCCCGGCGCCCTCCTCACCGGCACCGCCCTCCGGCAGGCGCTGCAGTCCGCCCTCTACGCGGACGCCGCCTTCCCCGGCTTCGCGCGCCTCGTCGGCCAGGCACGCGACCCGGAGGCCGTGCCCGTGCTGCCGCCGGAGCTGACCGGGGCGATGCCCGACGAGGCCGCCGCGGTCACGGTGGGCGTGGTCTGCAACGACGTCGGCTGGCCCCGTTCCGTGCCGGCGTACGCCAGGGCGGTCGCGGCGGACCGGGCGCGTCACCCGCTGACCGGCGGCATGCCCGTGAACATCACCCCCTGCGCCTTCTGGAAGGGCGGGGCGCCGGAGAAGCCGGTCCGCCTCACGGACGACGGGCCGTCCAACATCCTGATGATCCAGAACCTGCGGGACCCGTCCACCCCCTACTCCTCCGGCCTGAAGATGCGCCGGGCCCTCGGCGACCGGGCGCGGATGGTCTCCGTCGACCGGGGCGGCCACGGCGCGTACCTGATCGCCGCCGGCGGCACCGGGAACGCCTGCGGCGACCGGACGGTCACCCGCTTCCTGCTGACCGGCGAGCGCCCCGACACCGACGTGCGGTGCTGAGCCGGCTCACCTCTGCGGGGACGGCGTCACAGGCCGCTGCGCCTCGGACGACCAGGAGGCTCGGGTCGTCCGAGGCGACGGGGCGGGGCGCCCCGGGCGTGACCGCCCACGCCCCGGCCCCGTCCGCCGGCATCACGGATCACGCCCGCGGCAACGCCCCTCCGCGGGCCGGCCGGGCGGGCTCCTCGTGGTCCAACGGGAACGGGGAGCTGTCGATGACGGAGGCCGCCGTCGGCATGTCCGTCCTCCCGGAGGACAGGGCGTCGTACGACCAGACCAAGGCGAAGTTCCGCACGCGCACCGCCGCCTCCGCGTACCTCGCCTCCGACGGCACGCTGTCGAAGACCGTGCCGAGCACGCTCTGCGGCGGCACCCGTGCCTGGGGCCCGGTCCCGTCGCGGCGGTCGGCTGCGACGCCCCGCACCACCGTCTCGGCTTCGCCATGACCGGCACCGAGGCGCTGACGGAGCGCCGCCGGCCGGCCGGCGGCGACACCTCTTCGTCGCCCGGGAGCCCTCACCCACGGGGACGGCCTCTCCCGACCAGGACGCGGAGGCGGCGAACCCCAGGTCGAGGGCGGTTCGTGTCCCCTATAGGCTGCGGAAACGCTCGACGTGCACAGGCCAGGAGCCGGGTGCGTGCGATGTCGTCACGCCCTTCTGCTCCTGCCTGTTCCCGCCGTTTCCTGCCCTTCCCTGGAGTTCCACCGCCATGCGCCGCGCCCTGCCTTCGACACTTCTCTGCGTCGCACTGCTCACCGTCGGGTGCGCGGCGAAGGGACCGGCGAGCACGGCCGCCGCGCCCACGACGTCCGCGTCCTCGGCTCCGGCCGCGACCGCGACCGCGACCGCTGACGTCGACCACCTGCGGACGGTACGCGCCGCCGTCGAGGGGCTGACCACGGCTCGTACGGCGTACCGCTGGGAGGTCGGGCAGACGGGCGGCAGGACGTACGCCCTCACCGGCGAGGGCGGGCACGACTTCGCGCGCAGGCGGGGGACGTTCGCCGTGGGGCTGGAGGACGTCGCGCGGTTCGAGGAGGTCTTCACCCCGGAGCGGCTCTACCTGCGGGGGACGACGACGAAGGAATCGGTCGACTGGACGTACGTGGACCGGGCCGGGATCAAGGCCGAACGCATCCTCAAGGCGCCGGGCAACGACCCCGAGTTCCTGATGCGCCAGGTGCTCCTGGGCGAGCGCTACCGACGGCTCGCGGTGGAGGACGTCACCGGCGTCTCCGCGACCCGCTACCAGGGCACGCTCACCCACGCCGCACTGACCCTCGACATGTCCGCGGAGGCCCGGAAGAAGGCCGACCAGATGCGCGACATGCTCGGCGGCCCGATTCCCGCCACCGCCGATGTGTGGATCGACCAGCGGGGCCGGCTCGTGCGGGTGCGGCTGCGGATGGACCTGGAGGGGTTGCTGAAGTCCACGACCACGCTGAGCCTCACCGCGCAGGGCGAGCCCGTGAAGGTGCGGGTGCCCGTCGGCGCCGTCGAGGCCGACACGTCGTCACTCGTCTGAGCGGGACGCGCCCACGGGGAACGTCTCGGCGTCGCGGAGGCGTCGGGTCGTGACCCGGGAGGCGAGGGGAACCGCGGCGAGGGCGAGTCCGGCGGCCGCGGCGAGGAAGACGGCGCGGACTCCCAGGTGGCGTCCGAGCAGGCCGCCGCCGAGCGCGCCGAGGGGGACGACGCCCAGGACGATCAGGCGGTAGGCGGCGGTGACGCGGCCGAGGAGCGCGTCGGGCGCGGCGGCCTGGCGCAGGGTGCTGACGACGATCTGGTTGAGCGAGCCGGCGAACGCGGCGCCGAACATCGCGGCCAGGGCGAGCGGCGTGCCGTGCCCCAGTCCGAGGACCGCGTAGCCGGCGGCGGGGACGAGGGCGGCCAGCCAGGTGGTGGGGCCGCCGCCGATGCGGGGCACGACGCGCTCGGCGAGCAGTGATCCGGCGATGGCGCCGGCCGCGGGAACGGCGATGAAGAGGCCGTAGTGCGACATGGCCACGGCGTACGGGCCGGTGATCAGCAGGACGAGGAGCCCACCGGTGGCCGCGCCGAAGAAGTTGATGGCCGCCGAGATGAACGCGACGCGGCGCAGCAGGTCGTGGCGCCAGAAATGGGTCCATCCGGTGCGGATGTCCTGGGTCACGGTGGTCCAGCGGGGGCCGGCGGGCTCGTCCTTCTCGCCGACGGGGCGCAGGACGGGCAGCAGCAGGGCCGCGAGTCCGGCGAGGGCGAACGCGGCCGCGCCGGTGAAGAAGGCCGCCGAGGCAGCCAGCGCGAACAGTGCGGCGCCGGCGGGTGGGCCGACGAACGTGTGGACGAGCGACTGCGTGGCGAACAGCCTGCCGTTGGCGCGCTCCAGCTCCGCGCGGGGCAGCAGGCGGGGCGGGATGGCCAGGGCGGCGTTGTCGACCATCGTCTCGGCGCAGCCGGCGAGGAACACCGCGGCGTAGAGAAGGCCGACGTGGCGCCATCCGCCGGCCAGGGCGAGGGCGAGCAGCGCGAATCCCGCCGCGCGCAGCAGGTTGCCCGCGACGAGGATCCGTCGTCGGTCCACGCGGTCGGCGAGCGCGCCCGCGGGGAGGGTCGCGAGCAGCCAGGGCAGGAACTGCGCCACCGTCATGCCGGCCACCACGAGCGGGTCGCGGGTCAGGGTGGCGACGAGGAGGGGAGCCGCTGCCTGGAGGAGGCCGTCGGCGAGGTTCGAGGACGCCTGGGACGCCCACAGGGCGGTGAACGGTCTGACGGCGGCGACGGGCACGATCGATCCCCTCGTGAAATCTCATGGGTGATGCGCCATTGAGGCATGACAACAGAAGAATCGTCATGATCACAGAAGGGAACCTCACATGCAATGATGAATTCACCCATGAGGGGTCGGCATCGACGAGAGGAGCGGATGGTGAGGTTCGGCCACATCGCGGGCGACCGCATGCTCGACCTGGTGAACACCGTCGCGTGGCGGCTGGGCGGACCCCGGCGCACCGAGTCCCTGAGGACCTACACCGACGTCGTCGAGTGGTGCCTCGAATCCGAGCTGATCGACGAGGACGAGGCCGTCGCCCTGCGCGACCTCGCCGTGCGGGACGGCGCCGCGGCCGAACGGGAACGCGAACAGGTCGTCGCCGCGCGGGAGAAGGTCTACGGAGTCCTCTTCGCCGACGACGCGGAAGCCGCCGCCGGCCTCGCTCGGCTGTACCGGGCGGCGATCGCCGCGGCGGACCTGGTCCCCGCGGACGGCCGCTGGCAGTGGCGGGAGCGGGAGACCGACCTCCGCCTCCCCCGCCACCGCATCGTCCGGGGGCTGGTGGCCCTCACCCGGCGCGACGACCTCGACCGCCTGCACCAGTGCGAGGACGCCACGTGCGGATGGGTCTACCTCGACACGTCACCGCGACGGAACCGCCGCTGGTGCGACACGAAGGACTGCGGCGACCGCAACCGCGCCCGCGCCTACTACGCCCGGCAGAAGCAGAAGCAGACGCAGACGCAGACGCAGACCCGGACACGGACGCAGTAGGCGAAGAGCCGTGCCCCTCCCCCGCAGTGTCCCGATTGGTTCACGAGGACGTCCCGATCGGACCCCGACGCCTCCTCCGGCCTGCGACGACGGATAGCGTTCCAGGCCGCGGGGTCGCACGTCCGTACGACGTCGACCCGGGCGCGTTTCCGATCCGACGGCTCCACGGGGGTACAGCGACATGACCATGCGAGGCGACGGCGTGCCGGGCGGCGGACTCTCCCGGCGTCGCGCACTGCGGCTGGCCGGCGGCGGACTCACCCTGGCCGCCCTGACGGTGGGCGCGACCGGCTGCCGCGAGGACGGCTCCGACCTCGGCGGATCGGGGAGCTCGGGCGGGCCGGGCGGGTCGGGGGCCTCCAAGGGCCCCGGCGACGGCAAGCCGGTCGGCGGCGACGCGCCCGCCGGGGGCGGTGCCGGCAAGGACGGGCAGGCACCCGAGCCGCTCTGGACGAGGACGACGTCCGCGCAGACCTACGGCGACAACGACGAACTCGTCGCCACCGGCGGCGTGGTGATCGCCAGCGGCGAGCCCCTGGCCGCGCTGGACGCCGCGTCGGGCGCGGAGCGGTGGTCGCTGGAGGACGGCGCGGTGCCCGGTGCGCCGATGCTGCTCGGCAACGGCACGCTGTACCTGGCCAGCGCCACGTACGACGGCACGGTCGCCGGTTACGACCCGGCTTCGGGCAAGGAGACCTGGCGCAGCCACCTGGGCAAGGGCTACCGGCAGCCGAGGCCGATCGCGGTGGACGACGAGCAGGTGTACGTCATCGCCGAGGTCCTGGAGGCCGACGGGTCGTCCAGGACCAATGTGATCGCCGCGCTGAACAGCCGTACCGGCCGCCCGGCGTGGAAGGAGCGGCGCGACGTCGGCACCGAGGGCAACGGCATCCACGCCCACGCGCAGGGCCGCCACCTCGTCTACACCGACTTCAAGAAGAACCTCACGGTGCGCGACACCACCACCGGCAGACAGGTGTGGACGCACAAGACCACCAGGACCAACTACGGCTTCTTCGCCGTGCACGAGAACCTGGTGATCGTTCCGCAGGGACCGAAACTCCAGGCCTTCGCCCTCGCCGACGGTTCGCTGAAGTGGTCGGCGGAGACGGCGGAGAGCTACGTCTCGTTCAAGGAGCCGGCGGTCCTGGACGGCGTCCTCTACCTCGCGGACAGCAGCCGTACCCTGCGCGCCCTCGACCCCCGCACCGGCAAGGAGATCTGGACGTCCCAGGCGCTCGCCGACGCGAACCTCACGGTGCCGCGGCAGTACGTGAAGGCCGGCGGTGTCCTGTACGCGGCCACGGACCTGGACCAGAGGGGCGGGGTGATCGCCATCGACGCGAGGACCGGCGCCGTGCGCTGGACGTTCAACGACGGCTCCGGTGACTACCACGCCTGGCTGGTCGCCACCGACGGGAAGCACGTGTTCGCCCTGCACGGCAAGAAGCTGCACGCGCTGCCCGTCTGACGCCCCTGCCGCCCCCGTGACTCGTCACGCGGGCGGCAGGCCCAGCGCCGTACGGGATTCGCCGACCAGGCGCAGCGAGCCGATGACGACGACCAGGCCGCCCGGTCCGGCGAGTTCGGCGGCGCGGTGGAGCGCGGAACGGGTGTCCTCGGCGGTCACGCACGGTCCCGGGCGGTCCGGGGCGAGCCGGGCGCGCAGGGCGGCGGGGTCCGCGGCCCGGGGCGCGTCGGTGCGGGTGAGGACGAGGGGCCAGTCGGCGGGGAGCGGGGCGAGCATGCCGGAGACGTCCTTGTCGTCCATCGAGGCGAAGAGCAGCACGGGCGGTCCCCCGTGTCCGTCGCCGCGGGCGTGACGCAAGATCTCCGGGGCCACGGTCGCGACGCCCTGGGGATTGGTGGCGCCTTCCAGCAAGAGGCGGCCCGTCCAGCCGCCGAGGCGGGTCTCGACCAGTTCGAGGCGTCCGGGCCAGCGGGTGCCCGCCAGCCGGGCGCGGAGCCGGTCGCCGTCCGGCTCCTGGATGTGGCCGCGGCCGACGAGGGCGTCCATCGAGGCGATGGCGACCGCGAGGTTGTGGTGCTGGTGCGCTCCGGGGAGCGGGCAGGGCAGATCGCGGTGCACGGCACGGGGCGTGGAGACGTCGACGAGCGCCACCGGGCCGCGGGGACCGTCGTGACCGGCCGGGCGGGCGGTGTATCGGATCTCGTGGCCCACGCGCCAGACGGAGAGCCCCGCCCGTTCCTCGAGGACGCGCTCGGCGGCCGTGGACGCCTCCGGGTCCAGGCGCCCGAGGACGACGTGGTCCCCGTCCTGCGCGGCCGCGACCTTCGCCTCGGCGATCTCGGCGAGGGAGGTGCCGAGCAGACGGGTGTGGTCGAGGCCGATGCCGGTCACCACCTTGACGTCCAGGCCGAGTTCGGCGGCCGCCGCCCGGCTCCCGCCGATGCTCGCCTCGGCGACGGCCAGCGCGACGCCCGCCCGCCGGAAGTGCACGGCCGCGGTGGCCGCGTGGACGCCCTGGGGCAGGACGGGCAGGTCGTGCCCTTCGACCGCCCGCCAGACCTCGGAGAACGCCGCCGCGTACGCGGCGCGCGTCACGGGAACCCCGTCGATCCGGATCCGTTCCCTGAGCTCCTGCAGGTGCGGGCTGGGCATGCTGCCGACCCGTGCCCCGGTCGCGGCCACCGCCGACACGGCGAACGCGCACGTCGACCCCTTGCCGTTCGTCCCGACCACCAGCATCCCGCGCAGTCCCCGCTCAGGACGGCCCAGCGCCTCCAACAGGCGGGAGACGTTCGCCTGTCGCACCGTCCGGGGAACCCCGCCGGGGTTCTCGTGCACCTTCGCCAGCGTGTCGACGCACATTCGGTAGTCCACACACCGGATCATGCCACCGAGTGTGACCGGACGGCGACGGAGAGCGAAAGCCCCTGGCCGCGCGCCGGGTTGACGACGCCCCTCCCCCCTGCGGGCCGGCCCGGCGACCTGGCCGCGCCCGGCTCCACGGGACGAGACGACCGCGACCCGCCCGGCCGAGTGGGTGGGTCACGCCTCCGACGCGACGTCGTCCACCGTCCCCGGACGGGTGACGGTGTGGCGGGCGGTCTCGTCGACGTGGAGGGTGAAGACGTCGGGGCGGGCGTAGTGGCCGGTGGCGTCGAGGTCGAAACGGGCGCGGACCAGGTCGTCGAGGTCGAGTTCGGCGGTCAGGATGCCCTCGCCGTCGCGGAGCGGGCCGGCGAGGACCTCGCCGAGCGGGGAGACGATGACGGAGCCGCCACCGATCAGTACGGTGTCGGGCGCGTCGCCCTGGACGGGATGGACGTCGTCCGGCAGCGCGTCACGGCGCAGGTACTGGTTGGCGCCGAGGACGAAGCAGCGGCCTTCCAGGGCGATGTGGCGCATGGTGGCCTGCCAGGCGTCGCGGTCGTCGACGGTCGGCGCGCACCACAGGTCGACACCCTTGGCGTACATCGCGGTGCGCAGGAGGGGCATGTAGTTCTCCCAGCAGATGGCGGCGCCGAGACGGGCGGTGCCGGTGTCGACGACGGGGAGGGTGGAGCCGTCGCCCCGCCCCCACAGACAGCGTTCGGCGGCGGTGGGCACGAGCTTGCGGTGCAGTCCCAGGTAGCCGTCGGGGCCGAAGAAGAGGGCGACGCAGTACAGGGTGCCGCCGTGGCGTTCGACCGCGCCGATCACGGCGTGGACACCGGCCTCCCGGGTGACGGCGGCGATCGCCTCCGTCTCCGGGCCGGGGACCTCGATCGCGGCGGCGTGGTAGCGGCGGAAGAGCTCGCGGCCGGCCGGGGTGCGGCTGCCCACGGTGATGCCGAAGTCCAGCCCCTTGGGGTAGCCGCCGATGAACGCCTCGGGCAGCACGACGACCTCGGCGCCGCGCCCCGCGGCCTCGTGGACGAGCTCCTCGGCCCGGGCGACCGCGGCCGGGGTGTCGAACAACGGGGCGGCGGCCTGGACGACGGCGACGGTCACGGTACGACCGGGCTCTGCGGCAGTCGAAGTCATGCGTCGACGGTAGGAACCCCACCGCACATCCGGCAAACTGATCCTCACCATGATCGACATCTATGAGACCGAATTCAGGAAGGCGGACCTCAACCTCCTGGTAGTCTTCGCCGCCCTGATGCGCGAGCGGAGCGTCACGCGGGCCGCCGCCGCGCTGCACCTGAGCCAGGGCGCCACGAGCGCCGCCCTGGGCCGCCTGCGCGGCCTCTTCGACGACGAGCTGTTCACCCGTACCCGCACCGGCGTCGAGCCCACGCCACGCGCCGTCGAACTGGCCCGTCGCATCGAGCCGGCCCTCGGACTGATCCACGGCGCCGTGACCTCCCGGGACCGCTTCGACCCCACGACCGCCCGGCGCGCCTTCACCCTGGGCATGTCCGACGACCTGGAGACGGCGCTGCTGCCCCGGCTGCTGGACGCCACGGCGGACCTGCCGGGCATCCGGCTGGCCGTACGACAGGCCAACCGCAACACCGTCGCCGCCATGACCGACCGCGGCGAGATCGACCTCGGCGTGGCCGCCGCGCCCGCCCACGGCAGCGACCACCGCGGCGAGAAGCTGTTCTCCTCCGGTTACACCTGTCTGTTCAACCCCCGCCTCCTGCCGCTCCGGACGCCGCTCGCCCTCGATGACTACCTGGCCCACCCGCACCTGCTCGTCTCCTACGACGGCCGGCGCGGCATCGTCGACGACGTCCTGGAAGCGCGCGGCCTCGGCCGCCGGGTGATCGCCTCCACCACCCATTTCGCCGGCGCCGCCCTCCAGCTCGCCACGCTGCCCGCCCTGGCGACCCTCCCCGCCCACGCGGCCACCGTCTACGCCGAACTGCTGGACCTCCGCGCCTCCGAGCCGCCGCTCCCCATGCCCCGGTACGACGTCAGCGCGATCTGGCACCGCGGCATCGACGACGACCCCGCCCACGCGTGGCTCCGCCGGCTCGTCCGGACATCCGCCGCACAGGACTCCTGAGCGTCGACGGCACCACCGGGTCGACCGGGCCGGTCGTGTCCCCCGTCCAGCCGCAGACGATGACGGCGCGGAACTCGATGGGGTGGTTGTCGTGGTTCCTGCACATCGCGGTGGCGTCATGGCCGTCCGCGGACACCGAGTACGCGCACGCCTCGCCCCCCGGCGGACGCTTGACTACCGCTTCGCCGGGGGCGAGCTGCGCGACTACGGCCGTTGCCGCGGGCGCGGTCGGCACGGTCGGCTCGTCCCGTGCGGCACGGTCGGCCGGCGTTCCGATCGACACCGCGCCCCGGCGGCCGGCCCCTCCGTGCGAGGGGCCGGGCGCGCGGTGGGTGGGGCGGGGGTCAGTAGCGGGTGTCGTCGTACCGGCGGAGGCGGGCCGCGAGGGCCTTCTCGGTGCTGCCGAGGGCGGTGGCGATCTCCTCGTCGGTGTGTTTGCGGGTGGCGAGGCGGGTGGCGTACGGGCCGTCGGTCTCGACGACCGCGTCGAGCGCGCCCACGATGCGCAGGGCGGTGAGGGGGTCGGTGTCCTCGATGTCGTCGAGGCGTTCGCGGATCCGGGAGATGAGGCGGGCGACGTCCTCCGGCAGGGGCACCGCGGCGGCGTTGACCTGCCGGGTGTGGTCCTCCCAGTCCTTTTCGGGGGCGGAGGTGTCGTACAGGTACGGCTCGCGGTGCGGTACGCGCTTCCAGTCGATCGGGTACGTCGTCTCGCACCGCCACCCGCAGGCGCACACGGCGCGCATCCGGTCCGCGAGCGGGCGGCGGTGACCGCCGTCGTAGTACCACCAGTCCGTGAAGCTCGGGACGTACGACCCGCTGCCGATGTCGATGGAGACCGGGCCGGGCACCGTGCCGTCCTCCAGCAGCACGCCCACCTTGCCCACGTGTCCTTCCGCGCCGTCCGGCTCCCACATGGTTCGTCCTCCCCTTCTGGGTGTCGGTACGACGACCGCCGCACGTACGGCGATCGCCGCCTCCTCCCTCCACGGTGACGGATGCCGGGCGGTGGCCGCAGGCGAATGGCCGTCATGTGCCGCGGGCAGGACCCAACACTGTGCGCGGTTGAACCGGGGGGCGGCTTGCGCGGAGGCCCGGAGGCGCCGCGGGATCGGGCTGCGTGCGGCGGGGGGCGCGCCGGGGCGGGGAAGGGGGCGGGCGTGGACGGAGCCACGGCGCTGGACGGCGTGCTGCGGCAGGCGCACGCGCGGCGCTCCGCCGGCCCGGGCGAACGGGGCCGTGCGGAGCGGTGGTCGGCGCGGGGTCGGGGCTGAGACGCGTCGCGGCGTCCGGGCGGCGGCGGTTCAGTGCCCGTCCACGTGGAGCACCATGGTGTCCGAGCCGCCGTCCCGCCCGACCGTGACGAATCCGCGGGAGGCGTAGAGCGAGGCGGCGCGGTTGCCGTCCTCGACGCTGAGGCTCAGGCGGTCGACGCCCGACCGCGCCGCCATCTCCACCACCGCGCCCAGCAGGGCACCGCCGACGCCCCGGCCCCGGTGCCCGGGAAGCACCCCGACGGTCAGCTCGGGCACCTGGGGGTCGACATGCCCGTACCCCGGGTCGTCGGCGGGGAACGTCCTGGCCCAGGCCGCGCCGACAGGGGCGCCCGAGGGGTCCTCGGCGATCACGCCGAAGTCCCCCGCCCGGGGCCACCCCGTGACGTAGTGGGCGAAGTGCGGCGTCGCCAGGATCTCCTCCCGGCTGAACCGCGGACCATCCCAGTTGAACGCCTCCAGCAGCATCTCCATCAGGAACCCGGCGTCGCCGGCCACAGCCGGCCGCAGCCGGACTCCGGCCGCCGAAAGGTCCGCACGGGCCGCGGAGTCCTCGCGCATCTTCTCCCTCGTTTCGCACAGTCGTCGGCCGTCGGGAACCCCTCCGGTCGCCCCACGGTGGTGATCATGCCGTGCTCACGGTGGGAGGGGGCCGGGATCGCTTCGGCTCATGCCGCGGGGGACGCCGTGGACGGATCGCCGCACGTCCCACGTCCTGCGGGGATCGGCGTTCTCCTCCGGCCGGGGGCGGCAGCGCCGCGGCCGGTCGGTCGGTCTCGCCGCCGTGGAGTGCCCGGTGTCGGGGTCCCTACGGCGGGGTATCCCCGGCTTCGGCCACACCTGACGGGTCGCATGGGGGCGGGAATGGGTCGTAGGGGCGTGGACAAGGACTGTCTCGGCGTCGGCCTGGTGTTCCTGCCGTTCCTCTTGGGGCTGGTGTACGTGCCGGCCTGGCGGCTCGGGCGGTACCTGTGGACCACGGGCGGGCCACGGCTCGCCGAGGGGGATCCGGCGGCGTGGACCGTCCTCGGCATGGTTCTGTTCCTCTTCGCGGTGGTCGCCTTCATCCACTGGCACGCGGGCCGCGACGGCGGACCGAACCCCCGGCCGGGACGGGCGGTCCACCAGGGCGAGGACTGGTACTGGGAACCCGATCCGGTCGAGTACCCGCGGAAGCCGAAGCCGTAGCCGGGGCCGGGCCGTGGCCGGGGATCCGGACGGTGCGGCCCGGGATCGCTCAGCGGCTCAGAGCTCAGCGGCTCGGGGCGTTCAGCACGTGACCCAGTAGCCCGGCGAGGTCTCCTTGATGGTGCTGGAGGCCAGGACGTTCCAGAGACCGAGGTTCTGGTTCGAGCCGTTGGCGTAGGCGTAGCCGCCGGACTGGTGGGCGCGGCCCGCCTGCGTGTGGGCGTAGTTGCTGGCGGTCACGCAGAGCGCGGCGCCCGTGGTGGTGGCCCTGACGGGTGCGGTCCTGGTGCCGGGCGCTCCGGAGGCGTCGACGGCCGCGACCGTGTAGCCGTACGCCGTGCCGGCGGTCAGGCCGGAGTCGGTGTAGCCGGTGGACGTCACCGGGGCGGCGTTCACCTTGGCGCCGTCGCGGTAGACGTCGTACGAGGCGGCGCCCGGGACCGCGTTCCAGGAGAGCGAGGCGCTCGAAGCGGTGGTGGCGGTGACCGCCAGTCCGGTGGGGGCGGGGAGGCCGGGGGCGGGGGTGCCGGTGCTGCCGGCGCCGAGGGCCTTGGCCATGTTCGTCACGGCCGTCATCTGGGGGCCGCTCTTCTGCGCGTAGTCGGCCGACTTGTAGCCCCACCAGTCCCAGCAGCCGCGCGGGTTGCCGGTCATGGTGGTGGCCTGCGGGTAGAGGACGATCATGTTGTTCGTGTCGGCGTACTCGTTGAGGTAGGCCTTGTCCATGAGGGCGTCGCCGACCAGGCCGTAGTACTGGTAGCAGCCGTGGAGCGTGACCATCAGCCGGCAGGAGGCGCCGTTCTGGCAGGACTGCGGCACGTAGGCGAAGCCCTCGTCGCCCATGCTGATCGCGCCCGGGTTGCCGCCGGGGGCGTAGGCGCTCTGGTCGAACCGGACCAGCTTGCCCGTCAGCGTGGAGGAGGTCGCCGGTTTCACGCTCCCGAGCAGATGCGTCAGCATGGCCTTCACCGGGTCGCCGCCGCAGTTGTTGACGTACGGCGAACTGGTCGACGTACACGCGTTGGGTCCGATCGGACTGACCCAGGCGTGGCCCGCCGCGGACGTGTCGTCGTAGACCGTGTCGGCGCCGAAGTCGCGGTAGTACGTGGCGAGGTCGTCGTTCACGGGGGCCTTGACGGTGGCGTCGTTGGTGCCGTGGAACAGCCAGACCTTGTCGCCCGACAGGTTGGCGACCGGGTCGACCTTGCCCGCCGCGGCCCTGTCGCGGGTCAGCTGCTCCAGCTGGGCGGGCGTCTTGCGGGCCATGAACGTGTCCATGCACGCGTACAGGGCCGTGTTGAGGTTGTTCTGCGCGCAGTCGTACGGGCCGGCCGAGAAGATGCCGGCCCCCGCGAAGACGTCCGAGTGGGCGACGTGCAGCTGGTTGGCCATGAAGCCGCCGGACGAGAGGCCGCTCACGTACGTCGCGCTGATGTCGTACTGCTGGAGGGTGCCGGGCGTCGGTGTCGGAACCGCGGCCGTCGCCCCGCCGGCCGGCGTGGCGGCGATGCCGACGGCCGCCAGGGCGGCGACGAGGAACTTCCCGATCCTGCCGGTCCTTCTGGTCCTGCCGTCGCTTCCGGTCCTTGTGATCCTCATGCGCATCTCCGGGTGCGGGTGGGGGCGAGATGCGGACATCCTGGTGAACGGCGGGGACCCGGCCCACATGTCGTGCCGCCACTTCCGTGGGCCGGAATGTGGCGCGCGGTGCCATAGGAGCGCAGGTTTCCGGCCTGCGTGGCCGGGGCCCGCCCACCCGTCACGGACGCCGGGGCCGCCGTTCCACCGCGACCCTCAGCGGGGCCCTGAACGACAGCAGGCCCAGCATGGGAGGTTCGGCCGAGGGGTCCGCCGGCCGGAGGGAGGGCAGGCGCCGGGCCGCCGCCCTCAGGGCCACCGCCGCCTCCGTGCGGGCGAGCGTGGCGCCGGGGCAGAGGTGGCGGCCGGCTCCGAACGCCAGGTGGCGGCGGGCGTTCGACCGTCCCGGGCACATGCGCCCGGGGTCCGGGAAGACGGCCGGATCGGAACCGCTTCCCATGAGCATCAGCAGCACCTGCGCGCCCGCCGGCAGCTCCACGCCGCCCAGCCGGGTGGCTTCGGCGGTCACCCTGCGCCAGGTGGTCACGGGCGGCTCACGGCGCAGGACCTCCTCCACCCACGCCTCGGCGAGGCCCTCCTCCTCGGCGGCGCCCCGCCACGCCCCCGGGTCCGCGAGCGCCCTGCGGAGGACGGTGGCGATGAGCTGGCCGGTGGTGGACTGGCCGGCGACGAAGACGAAGAAGCAGGCGGCGACGGCGGTGGCCGTGTCCAGAGGGGCACCGTCGGGCAGCCGGTGGTCGGCGAGGGCGCGGAGGAAGGAGCCGGGCGGCGCGTCGTCGTCGCGGACGGTCGCGGTGAGCCATCGGTGGAACTCCGCGGCGAGCTCCGCCAGCTCCAGCTGGCGGGCGAGCGTGGGGCGCCCCCAGAACAGTTCCAGCGCGGCGTCGCTCCAGGCGATCAGCGTGGCGGGATCGATGCCGCGGATGCCGAGGAGTTCCATCAGCACCCGGCACGGGAGGATCTGGGCGAAGGGGGCGAACAGGTCGAGGTCGTCGCCCGTGTCCGTCGCCCCGTCGGGCAGCCGGTCGATCAGTTCGTCCGCGACGCGCTCGATCATGGGGACGGTGGCGGCGACGCTCCGCGCGTCGAAGAACCGCATGACGACCCGGCGCAGCCCCGCGTGGCTCGGGGTCCCGTTGTTGGCGAGCGCGGGCGGCAGCGTGAACCCGGCGCGGACGAGGACCCGCATGACGGCGACGGGCAGTGGCGTGACCGCGTTCTGGGCGTTGTCCGGCAGGAACCGGTCGGTGTCGAGCAGGACGCGCCGGATGTCCTCGTGCCGGCTGACCAGCCACAGTCCCGTACCGGGATCCCGGTGCACCGGCGCCTCGGCGCGCAGCCGGTCGAGCCACGGGTACGGATCACGGACGAAGGAGTCGCCGAACAGGTCGAGCGTCCCCAGGGACTCGGCCGCGTGCACGGCGCCGCCGGCCGCCAGGCCGTCCGACGGGAAGGAACCGGACCTGACTGCGTCGTCGACTTCGCGGGCATCCGCGACCGGGGATATCACTGCCGGAAGCTAACACGTCCCGGGCAGCGGCCCCGCCGCATGTGTGCGGCATCACTCGCCGTGAGCCGACGGTCGCCGAAACCGCACCCCCCACGTGTCTCGTGGCGTGAACGGCGGCGCCACGGGCACCTCGCCACCGCCGCGCGCGTACGCGCACCACGGTCATGACGCGGCGCGGCGTGTACGGATCCTCGGTCCGTCGGCGGGTGCGGCGGGTGGCGGAGATCGGAAAGCCGACCTTGATGCCGTGGCGTCGGTTCGTCAGTTCGTCAGTTCGTCCGTTGGGCCAGGGCGAGGATGATGCCCGAGGGGCCGCGGAGGTAGCAGAGGCGGTAGACGTCTCGGTACTGCGCCACCTCGCCGAGGAGTTCGGCGCCGTGGCGACGGAGGCGGGCGAGGGTGTCGTCGATGTCGTCGACGGCGAACATGACCCGGTGCAGGCCCAGGGTGTTCGGCGGCGGGTGGGGAGAGCCGTCGGCGATCGCCTCCGGGGTGTGGTACTGCGCGAGTTCCAGTTTGCCGTGGCCGTCGGGGGTCCGCAGCATCGCGATCTCGCTGCGGACTCCGTCGAGGCCTACGGCCTGGTCCGCGAAGAGGCCCTCGATCTGCGCCCTGCCGTCGAGCGTCATGCCCAGTTCGGTGAAGAAGGCGACGGCGGCGTCCAGGTCCTCGACGACGATGCCGACGTTGTCCATCCGGTGGAGCGTCATGGCGCTTCTCCCTCTGACTCGCGAGGCCCCGGGACCGTCAGCCCCCGGGCCGTGGGCCGCTCGGCCGTTCAGGCCTTCGAAGCCACCGGTATACCGGGGACGGAGGCGGCGGGCTCCGTCCGACACCCGCGAGCGGGCCGCGTTTCGCGGACCTCCGCGCAGGGCGTCCCGTTCAGGGGCCGGTCTTCTGGAACGTCAGGAGGAGGTCCGCCGCGACGCTGACCGCGATCGTGGCGGGTTCCTTGCCGGTGATCCCGGGGAGGCCGATCGGTGTCTTGATCCGGTCGATGGTGGCGGGATCGTGGCCGCCCTCCTTGGCCAGGCGTTGCCGGAAACGGGCCCATTTGGCGGCCGATCCGATCAGTCCGATCGAGCCGAGGCCGGGCGTGCGCAGCGCGGCGTCGCACAGCGCGGCGTCCTCGGCGTGGTCGTGCGTGGCGATCAGGACGTGGGTGCCGGGCGCGAGTTCTTCGAGGACCTCCTCGGGGAGGAGCGGGGCGTGGTGGACGTGGAGGTGGGCCACCGCGTCGTCGAGGACGGCGAGGCGTTCCGCGGTGAGCATGTCGGAGCGGCTGTCGATCAGGTGGAGGTCGAGATCGTGCCGGGCCAGGATGCGGGCCAGTTCCAGGCCGACGTGTCCGACGCCGAAGACCGCCACCGCCGGCGGGACGGGCAGGGGTTCCAGGAACACCGAGACCGTGCCGCCGCAGCACTGGACGCCGTGGCGGCCGGTGACCTTGTCGTTCAGGGCGAACTCCATCAGTTCCGGCTGGGCCTCCGCCCCGGGCACGTCGATCAGCTCCCGGGCCCGGTCGATCGCGACGGCCTCGATGTTGCCGCCGCCGATCGAGCCCCACACCCCCGTCCGTCCCACGACGAGCTTCGCGCCGGCCTTGCGGGGAGCGTGACCGCGCACGGTCGCGACGGTCACGAGGACGCCGGCCTCCCGGCGTCCCCGCAGCCGCGCGACCGCGGCGATCCAGGTCATGTCAGGCATGGCTCGGGACGTTCGCTTCCGGCACGTCGTCCATTCCCGTGCCCGTGGTTCCCGTTGTTCCCGCGGTTCCCGTCGGGCCCGTCGTGCCGGTCCTCCCTCTCGTTCCCTCCGCGTCCTTCCGGCCCGCACCGGACCCGCCGCCGCGGGCCGCTTCGACGGCCCAGTACACCGCTTCCGGGGTCGCCGGGCTCGCGAGCTCGACGCTGACGCCGGTCGGGCCGAACGCCGCCGCGGCCTGCCGCAGCGCCTCGCGCACGGAGAAGGCGAGCATGAGCGGGGGCTCGCCGACGGCCTTGGAGCCGTACACGGCGCCCTCCTCGGTGGCGTTCTCCATCAGCCTGACGTGGAACTCCTCCGGCATCTCCGAGAAGCTGGGCAGCTTGTACGTGCTCGCCGCCTGCGTCAGCAGCCGGCCGCGGTGCGGGCCGTCGCCGGTGTCCCAGCGGAGGTCCTCCAGGGTCAGCCAGCCCGCGCCCTGCACGAAGCCGCCCTCGACCTGACCGATGTCGATCATCGGGGAGAGGCTGTCGCCGACGTCGTGGACGATGTCCACGCGCCGGATCCGGTACGCGCCGGTGAAGCCGTCCACCTCCACCTCGGTCGCGGCGGCACCGTGCGCGAAGTACTTGAACGGGGAGCCCCGGAAGGTCTTCGCGTCCCAGTGCAGGCCCTCGGTCCGGTAGTAGCCGGCCGCCGACAGCTGCACGCGCTGGAAGTACGCGGTGCGCACCAGGTCGTCCCAGGCGAGCTCCTTGTCGCTGCCGAGGGCGCGCGCGACGCCGTCGACGACGCGTACGTCGGAGGCGGGGGCGCCCAGCTGGGTGGCGGCCACCTGGAGCAGGCGCTCGCGCAGCTGCTCGCAGGCGTTCTTGACGGCCCCGCCGTTGAGGTCGGTGCCGGCGCTGGCCGCGGTCGCGGAGGTGTTGGGCACCTTGTCGGTACGCGTCGGGGCCAGCCGCACCCGGTGCAGCGGGATGCCGAGCGTGGTCGCGGCCACCTGCATCATCTTGGTGTGCAGCCCCTGGCCCATCTCGGTGCCGCCGTGGTTGATCAGGACGGAGCCGTCCTTGTAGATCAGCACCAGCGCGCCGCCCTGGTTGAAGGCGGTGAGGTTGAAGGAGATGCCGAACTTGATGCCGGTGACCGCGAGCGCCCGCTTGGTGTGCGGGTGCGTGGCGTTGAAGGCGTCGATCGCGCGCCTGCGGTCGGCGAGGTGGGCGTCGTCCTGGACCTGCCGCCAGACGGCGCCGATGCGTTCGGCCTGGGTGACCGGCTGGCCGTACGGCGTCGTCTGCCCCTGGCCGGGCCGGTAGAAGTTGCGTTCCCTCAGCTCCATCGGGTCGAGGCCGAGCAGGGGGGCGCAGCGGCCCAGGATGTCCTCGATCACCAGCATGCCCTGGGGGCCGCCGAAGCCGCGGAAGGCGGTGTTCGAGACGGTGTTGGTCCGGGCGATGCGGCCGGCGACGCGCGCGTTCGGGATCCAGTAGGTGTTGTCGATGTGGCACAGGGCGCGGGCGAGCACCGGCTCGGACAGGTCCAGGCTCCAGCCGCCGTCCGCCACCAGGGTGGCGTCGAGGGCCTGGATGCGGCCGTCGGCGTCGAAGCCGATCCGCCAGGTGGCGTGGAAGCCGTGCCGCTTGCCGGACATGGTGAGGTCCTGGGTGCGGTTGAGCCGGAAGCGGACGGGCCGTCCGGTCAGTTTGGCGCCGAGCGCGGCGACGGCCGCGAAGCCGTGCGGCTGCATCTCCTTGCCGCCGAAGCCGCCGCCCATGCGCAGGCACTGCACGGTGACCTCGTGGGCGGGCACGCCGAGCACGTGCGCGACGATCTCCTGCGTCTCCGACGGGTGCTGGGTGCTGCTCTGGACGAACACCTGCTCGTTCTCGTCGATCAGGGCCAGGGCCGCGTGGGTCTCCAGGTAGAAGTGTTCCTGCCCGGAGAAGCGGAACTCGCCGCTGAACACGTGCGCGGAGTCCGCGAACCCGGCGTCGACGTCGCCGGTCTCCATCAGCGGCCGGGCTCCGTGGTAGCTCCCGGCCTCGATCGCCTCCTCCAGGGTGACCAGGGCGGGCCGCTCGTCGAGCTCCACCTCGACGGCGGCGGCGCCGAGCCGGGCGGCCTCCAGGGTCTCGCCGAGCACCCAGGCCACGGCGTGGCCGTGGAACATGACCTCGTCGGGGAAGAGCGGCTCGTCGTGCTTCATGCCCGCGTCGTTGACGCCGGGCACGTCGGCGCCGGTCAGGACCCGGACGACGCCGGGCACGGCGAGCGCGGGCTCGGTGCGCAGCGCGGTGATCCGGCCGTGGGCCTTCATGACCTGCACGGGGTGGGCGTGGAGCACGTCCTTGGTGCGGTGCACCAGGTCGTCGGTGTACAGCGCCGCGCCGGTGACGTGCAGGTGGGCGCTCTCGTGCGGCATCGAGACGCCGACGACGGCCTTCTCGGGACGCTCGGAGAGATGACTCATGACGACACCGCCTCGGTGGTGGTCCGGGTGTACAGCTTCAGCAGGCTCTGGCCGAGCATCGCGGAGCGGTAGAGGGCGCTGGCGCGGTGGTCGTCCATCGGCGTGCCCTCGCCGCGCAGCTCGCGCGCGGCGGCCTCGACGGTCTCCGCCGTCCACGGCCGGCCCTCCAGGGCCGCCTCGGTGGCGAGGGCGCGGATCGGGGTGGCGGCGACGCCGCCGAGCCCGATCCGCGCCTTCCGGACGGCGCCGTCCTCGGCGTCGATGTCGAGCGCGAAGGCGACGGCGACGCTGGAGATGTCGTCGAAGCGGCGCTTGGCGATCTTGTGGAAGGCGGTGACGGGCGCCTGCGGCAGCGGGATGCGCACCGCGCGGATCAGCTCGTCGGGGCGGCGCACGCTCTGCCGGTAGCCGGTGAAGTACTCCGCGAGCGGGACCACCCGCTCCCCGTCGGCGGCGGCGAGCACCAGTGACGCCTCCAGGGCGAGCAGCACCGGCGGGCTGTCGCCGATGGGGGAACCGGTGCCGAGGTTGCCGCCGAGGGTGGCGCTGTTGCGGATCAGGCGGGAGGCGAACTGCGGGAACAGCGCCCCGAGCAGCGGCACTTCGCCGTCGAGTCGGCGCTCGATCTCGGTGAGGGTCAGGGCCGCGCCGATCTCGATGTGGTCGGACTCGCGGCGCAGGCCGCGCAGTTCGGGGAGGCGGTCGACGGCGACGACGCAACTCTCTCGGCGTGAGCGGATGTTCACCTCGACGCCGTAGTCGGTCCCGCCGGAGAGGACCACCGCCTCGGGGCGTTCCCGCAGGACGCGGAGCGCCTCGGCGAGGCTGCCCGGCCGCAGGAACGTACCGCCGTCCTGGGTGTAGCGGGTCGCGACCGGCTCGGGCGGCGCCTGGTCGCGGCGCCGCGCCAGCGGGTCGTCCGCGGCGGGGTCGCCGACGGCGAAGGCGGCGTCCCGGATCGGCCGGTAGCCGGTGCAGCGGCAGAGGTTGCCGCTGAGGGCGTGCAGGTCGAAGCCGTTGGGACCGTGCTCGTGACGGTGATCGGCGTCAAGGACGTCGTCGGCGTCGTCGGCGGCATCGAGGCCGGCGACGCGGTCGGGCCGGTAGTACTCCGACGCCATGCTGCAGACGAATCCCGGGGTGCAGTAGCCGCATTGGGAGCCGCCGCGCACGGCCAGCTCCTCCTGCACGGGGTGCAGGGTGGGGGGCGTGCCGGGCGCACCGGGGGTGGCGAGCCCCTCGGCGGTGACGACCTCCTGGCCGTCGAGGGCCGCCACCGGCACCAGGCAGGCGTTGACCGCGACCCAGTCGGTGGGCTTGTGCACGCCGGGCCGGGCCACCAGCACCGAGCACGCACCGCACTCGCCCTCGGCGCAGCCTTCCTTGGTCCCGGTGAGGCCGCGCTCGCGCAGGAAGTCCAGCACCGTGGTGTGGGCCGCGGCCGGAGCGATCGGCGCCTCCTGCCCGTTCACGGTGATCCGCGCCTCGGTCACGACGTTTCCTCGCTTCGGTGCAGGGTCGTACGGACGGGACGAGGACTGGGACAGGGGCAGGAAGAGGAACGGGGGCTGGAATGGTTCACCATGTCAGGCCTTCTGTATCGGTGCGCGGGGAGAGAACCGGCCCGGGGCGCGCGCGTCGGATGCCCACACGACGACGCACGGCAGGAGCCGGCACCTGAGAGGAAAGAAGGAAAACGGCGGCGCCACGACGGGCCCGCCGGAAAAGCGGCCGCTTCAGCAGCCGTGCGCCACGCGACCCGGAACCCAGGCAGCCCGGTGAGCGAGGCGGTTCAGGTCGGAGAAGATCGACATCCGCCCTCGCCCCCTTTCCGTGCCCGCGAGTCGGTGCGCACGAAACTAGGGCCCCGCGGCTTCATCGGTCAAGAACCATCCGGAGAAACGTCCGCCGAGCCGCTCTCCCCGAGACCGGCGCATGCCATGCGGCCCCGGCGATCAGCGGGGCAGGAGCAGGCGCCAAGCCGCCGGAGGCGTCGCAGACGGGGTTCGGAGCGCGGGCCACGGTCGGCGGTCCGGTCAGGCGCGGGCGCCGTGCGTCGTGGCCGACGCCGAGCGTCGCCCCGTCCGGCCCCACGCGCGCGACCACGAAGGAGACGACGCCTCGGCCAGGGGCTTCTCCCCCTCACCCCGGGGCCGAAGCCGCCCACCGCGGGGCCCGGGACGCAGCACCCCCGCCGCCCGCGCCTACCGCCCGGCCCCGGGGGCCACGACCGACAGGAGGTCCACGACGAAGACGAGGGTCGAGCCCGGGGGGATCAGCGGGGTGGGCGACTGCTTGCCGTAGCCGAGCCGGGGCGGGACGACGATCTCGCGCCGGCCGCCCACCTTCATGCCCCGCACGCCCCGGTCCCAGCCCTTGATGACCCTGCCGCCGCCCACGGCGAACTTGAACGGCTCGTCCCGGTCCCAGGAGGCGTCGAACTCCTTCCCGGTCTCGAACGTCACCCCGACGTAGTGGACCCTGACGACCGTGCCCGGCTTCGCCTCCGCGCCGTCCCCGACGACGAGGTCGCGCACCGTCAGCTCGGTGGGGGCGTCGCCCTCGGGAACCTCGACCCCGGGCTTCGTCGGTTCGCTCATCGTGGCCTCATCACTCTCGCTGCCGGACACCTCCGCACGGGCCGGGCGGGTCGGTCCCCCGCCGTGCGCGGTGCGGCGATCGTCGTCGTACTCGTCGGGGCCACCGTACGTGCCGTGCCGCGCCTCGTCGCGCCGTCCCCGCCGGCACCCCTCGCGTCGGCGCGACGGCCGGTGACGTACGATCCGCCCACCGTCGTACGCACACGACTTGGGGGTTCCGTGCGTCCTTCTCCCTCGGCGCGCCTGCTGCGCGGCGCGCTCGCGCTGTCGGCCGCCCTCGGGCTGTCCGCGACCGCGCTCTCCGCTCCCGCCGCGGCGGCGACCGGTGCGGACCGGTGCCCGGACGGGCGCCTGTGCGTCTTCAGCGAACCGGGCCACCGGGGCGAGATGCTCGTCGTCACGGGGCCCATGCTGTCGCTCGGTTCCTGGGACAACCGCATCCGGCCCTTCGTCTTCGAGCCGGATCACCTGAAGCCGCTGCCGGGCGTGTGCCTGCACCCGGAGCCCGGTCTCGCACCCGAAGGCACGGGGAACCTCTACGGCTCGACGTCCTTCCACGAGGGCGAGTACCGGAACCTCGACCTGGCCGTGAGCTCCGTCGACGTCGGGCAGGAAGCGGCGTCCTCCTCCTGCGGCCGGGAGGACCTCTACGCCCGCGACCGGTCGGGCGTGCTGTGGCTCTACCCGGGGAACGGTCGCGGCGCCTTCCACCCCCGGAAGCTGATCGGCACCGGCGGCTGGAACGCCCACAAGGAGCTGCTGGGCCTCGGCGACGTGACGGGAGACGGGCGTCCCGACGTCGTCGCCCACACCGCGGCCCCGAACGACTGGGGTCACCCCTGGCTGAAGGTCTATCCGGGCACCGGCGACGGGAATCTGCGCGCGCCGGTGCGGTTCGCCGAACTCCGCCCCAGCACCTACGCCTTCTGACGACGAAAGACGGGGAACGATCGATGAACTCGCCTTCGGCTTCGACTTCGGCTGCCACCTCGGCATCGACCTCGGCTCCGGCTTCGGCGGCGTCGGTGGAAGCGCGCCTCGACGATGCGCGCCATGTCCTCGTGGTGCCCTCCGCCCTGTCCCGCGATCACGACGTGGTCAGGGACTTCTTCGGGACCGTCCTCACCCCGGAGGAGTTGGCTTCCGGGACGCACGACCTCACCGGCAGGACCGTGTATCTCTGGGGAGACGCTTCCGGCCTCGACGACCCTCATCTGCGTACGGCTGCCCGCGTCTTCGTCGTCCGGGAGCCGTCGCACGCCCACCGCGACGACGCTCACCCGCCCCGGACCTCCATCGATCTCGGCCGGGTCCCCCTCCGCGTCCACGGCGTCGGTGTCCACTACCGCCGCTTCTTCGACCCCGACGCCGATCACTTCGGGCGGATCCGGGCCGAGCACGCGTTCCAGTCGCTGACGGAGTCCACCAAGCCCGGAACGGCTCACCGCAGCGGGATCTACCTGACGCCCGTCACGCGGGTCGGTGACGACCTGCACTTCCGGCTGCTCCGCTGCTCGACCAATCTGTCGGGACCGACGGAAGGGTTCCGGCCGACCGACACGCTCGTCGTCGACGACCTGAACCGGGAGGCGGCCACCGTCTTCCGGAACCACGCGCCGCTCAACCACGTCCTCGCCCAGATCTACCACAACACCCTTGCCACGGCGGAGCGCAAGCAGTCGAAGGCGAAGATCTCCGCGCATGCCGACAAGACCAAGGACATGCCCGCCGACGGCATCATGGCCTTCTGCACCTTCTACGACGGCCTGGACAAGCTGCGCCCCCTGGACGAGGACCCCTTCGACCGGGGCGTGAAGGGCATCAGCGGGCTGACCAGACTGCGCTTCCGCCTGAAGGAGCCGGACGCCCGACTCGACGGGGCGGCGCTGCCGTCGCGGTTCACCCTCACCCTCCATCCGGGCTCGGTGTTCTTCATGCCGCTGTCCACCAACCGCCTGTACACCCACGAGATCCGCCCGTCGGCTCTGGACGCGACCCTGCTCCCGACCCGCCTGGGATACGTGGTGCGCTGCTCCGGCACGGAAGCCGTGCACAAGGGCGGTCGGACGTTCCTCAAAGCGGCCGGGGACCTGGTGCCGTTGGAGCCCCCCACGGAGGAGGGCATGGACAAGCTCCGCCGGCTGTACGCCGAGGAGAACAGGACGTCGTCCTTCATCGACTACGGACACGATTTTCTGTTCAGCATGAACACGGGAGACTACGTTGCGCCCCGCCCCTAGGATCCCGGACGAGATCACCTTCCGTACCCTGCGGGTCGACGGGAACCTCTTCGAGGAACTGTCCGCCTCGGCCCGCCTCGAAGACCTGGGAAAGGGCCGGCGGGGCGCCACGCTCACCAAGGTCGACGAGTCGGGCGGCGTACCTCTGGTACGCACCACCACCCGCTACGACGGACCGACGCAACGATTCCGCGCGGTACACGAGTGGCTGGCGCAGCGGATTCAGGCGTGCGCCGGAATTCCGACCCGCTTCGACAACGCGCTCATCGAGAGCTACACGGCCGCCTACCGGAAAATGGGCAGCCATTCGGACCAGGCCCTGGACCTGGCCGAGGACTCTTCCATCGCCGTCTTCTCCTGCTACCGAACGCCCGAAGCGAGCCCACCGAGAAAACTGGTCTTCGAGTCGAAGGAGGACGACGGCGAGACGTACGAGATCGCGCTCACCCACAACAGTGTCGTCGCGTTCTCCGTCGCGTCGAATCGCCGTTTCAGGCACAGGATCGTCCTCGACGCGCCCCTGGCGACGGGGACCGACGACCACGTATGGCTGGGGGTCACGTTCCGCACGTCCAAAACGATCCTTCGTTTCCGCGACGGCCATCCGTACCTCCCCCACGGCGCGCGCCTCACCTCCGCCGACGAAGAACAGCGGCGCGCGTTCTACCGACTGCGACGCCGCGAGAACGAAGAGACCGACTTCACCTACCCCGCCCTCGCGTACACGGTCAGCGAGAGCGACCTGCTGCCGCCCGAACGCCTCCGCCCCGTGAGCGACGGGGTTCTGCCGCGCCTCCGCCGGCAGGCGTGACGGCCCGGTCGAGGCGGCCTCGGCGGCGGGCCGGAGGCTGCACGCGATCACGCCGGTTCGGGGCGCGCACCGCCACTTGAGCTGGGCAAACGATTCCGCAGCACCCGTCCGGGTGACATCAGGAGTGCCGCGCCGTCGCGAGGGGCAGCGCTCGCAGTGCCCTCTCCGCTTCTCGGCGGAGTCCGATCGCGAACAAGGAACCCCATGCGTCTTCGCTCCGCCCTGGCCTCGGCCGCCGGCGCCGCCCTCCTCCTCGTCACCGCCCCCGGTTCGGCCTTCGCCGCCGAGGGACAGTTCCGCTACACGTACCGGACGGCCGAGGGGTACGAGGCGGTCGGCTTCTTGAACAACCCCGAGAGCGGCACCTGCATCAACATCCAGGGGTCGGGCTCGGAGCCGGGTTCGGCCGCCTACGCGCCGAAGAACCGCACCGACGCGACGGCCGTGGTCTTCCTGGAGGCGAACTGCGAGGGCGACGCTTTCTACAGCCTGCGCCCGGGCGGCGGCGCCTCGGACCGGCTGCTGGTGCGGTCGGTCGTCTTCTCCTGACCCACGGGTTCCGGGACCTGGGTCCCGGAACCCGACTCCCTCGCCGTCCTCGCGCGCTCCCCGCGCGGCGACGAGCCGGGTCCCGGTGTCCGGCTCAGCTCAGGGCGGCGACGAGCAGGGCGAAGGCGGCGATGATGACCGCCACGCGGACGTAGTGGTACCGGTCCCAGCGGCCTGCCTGCTGCTTCCAGTCGGCGGGCCGGTTCTCGGGCGTCCACGTCTTGCCGCGGTTGTTGATCGGGACGAGCAGCGCGACCGACATGATCACGCTGACGAGCAGCAGCGCGCCGGCGGTGACGACGAGACCGGTGCCCGGGTCGTGCCGCCGGGCGACGGCCCAGACCGCCACCAGGGCGAGCGAGCCGAGGTACCAGACCGGCATCACGGCGCCGAGCATCCGGCCTCCGTGGGCCCGGGCGAGCACGGTGCTGTCGTCCGGGAGTCCGTTGAATATCGGGTTCATGACGAAGGCGACGGAGAACTCCACCCCCACCATCACTCCGACCACCACCGTGGTGAGGACCTCCAGCGCGTCGAGCATGACCACCCCTCCTGACATCTAGCGTTGCTAGCTGACAGGTCAACACTAGACCTACTGTCGCTCGATTGTCTAGCAGTGCTAGGGTCAGGGCATGTCGGTACAGGAACGCAAGCAGCGCGAGCGGGCGGACCGTGAGCGGCTCATCGTGGCCACGGCCCGTGAACTCGCCGAGCAGCAGGGCTGGGACGCGGTCACCACCCGCCGGCTCGCCGAGCGCATCGAGTACAGCCAGCCCGTCCTCTACAGCCACTTCCGTGGCAAGCGCGAGATCATCGGCGCCGTCGCCCTCCAGGGCGCCGCCGAACTGGCCGTGTCGATGCGGGCGGCGGCCTCCGCCGCCGACGGGCCCCGCGGCCGGGCCGCCGCCCTGGCCCGCGCGTATCTGGACTTCGCCCTGCGCAACCCGGCGGTCTACGAGGCCATGTTCCAGCTCGACGGCGGCCTGGCCTTCGCGCAGGAGTCCACCCCGCAGCCTTTGAAGGACGCCTTCGCCGCCCTGCTGGAGAACCTCGAAGAGGTCGCCGGGGCCGGTGTCCACCCGGGCCTGTTCACCGAGGTGTTCTGGGCGTCCCTGCACGGCCTCGCCACCCTCACCAAGGCGCGGCGGCTACCGCCGGAGGACGCCGAGCGGAGGACGGACCTCCTGGTGGACCGGCTCGCCTCGCTCTGACGACGGAGAGCCGGAGCGGAGCGGCAACAGCCCGGGCGGGCACTCGGGCACGCCGGCCGTCACGTGAGGAAATGGCGCACGTCCGCCGCCAGGGAGCCCATCTGCTCACCGGCCTCCCCCCACGTGGTCACGGACGCGCCCCATCCGCCGGCGGCCGTCCGCCACGGCCTGAGCGTCCAGGTCAAGCCGACGTGCCCGCCGGACCGGAACACCGCCGAGACGACGAGATCCCGGTCGTCGGTCTGCCAGGTGCGCTCCCCGTCCCATCCCCGGTGGTCGGCGGCGAGCGCCTCCAGGAAGGGCGCGAGACCGCTGCCCCGCTTCCAGGCGACGACCCCGTCGGCCCGGGCGGTCAGCCCCGGGGCCCGCAGCTCGACCGCGTGGCGCACCGAGTCCGCGTCGAAGTCGAACCGGTCGCAGAGCCGCACGCCCACCGACGCGTTCTCCTGACAGCGGATCGACACGCCGGGCCTGTCGTCGATGTCCTCGTCGGCCGCGGTCACGGACGGAACGCTAGCCCGCCCCCTCCCCGGCCGTCATCCTGATTCGTCCGCGGCGGTGCTACGCCGTGGGGCGGAGGACGTTCCTCAGGAGCGCCCCCCACAAGCGGCTGCGGCCGGGGCGGTCGAGGGCTTCGTGGGCGGCCAGGAGGCCGCCGGTGGCCGCGCCGAGGAAGCCGCCGGCCAGGACGTCCTGGCCGGCGAGGTACAGCCCGTCGAACTCGGTGCGCGGACGCAGGCGGTCCGCGAGACCGGGGCGGGTGCCGTCGCCGAAGGCGGCGACGTCCTTGGCGAGGCCGTAGAGGCTGCCGCCCGGCCAGCGGGTGAAGTGCTCGGCCGTCAGCGGGGTGCCGAGTTCGTGGTACGCCACCCGGCCCCTGGTGCGGGGCAGGTGGACGTACAGCCGGTCGAGGAGGCGTTCGGTGAGTTCGGACTTCAGGGCGAGGTAGGCGGGGTCGCGGTCGCGCCGGCGCGAGCCGCGGAAGGGGGCGAAGAGGTCCGGATCGACGTACGCGAGGATCTCTCCCGTGGACCGGCCGGGGTGCCGGGCCGTCCAGGTCGGGTCCTTGGCGGAGGAGAAGGACAGGAAGAGGCCGCTGGTGCGCCCGCCGGCACCGTCGAAGAAGGCGTCGCAGTCGCCGTCGGTGACCATCAGGTTGTGCCGGGGCAGGCCCAGTTCCGACGGATCGCCGTCGAGGCCGAGGAAGAGCAGCACGAAGGGGAAGCCCTCGCGCATGCCCCGCACCGGGTCGTCCCGCCCGTCGGGGCCGGACCGGCTCGGCAGCAGGGTGCGGTACGTGTGGTGGGCGCCCGCCGCGCTGACCACGACCGGGGCGCGTACGCGGGTGCCGTCCGCCAGCACCACGCCCGCCGCCCGCGTCCCGTCCAGCTCGATCCGGTCGACCGGCGTGCGGACGTAGACCTCTCCCCCGGCGCCGCGGATGGGGGCGACCATCGCCCGGCCGATGGCGGCGCTGCCGCCCACGGGGTACCAGGCGCCGTTCCTGAAGTGCTCGAACAGCACCGCGACCAGGAAGAACGGCAGCTTGGAGGAGGAGTCGGCGAGGAGCAGGACGGCCGGGGTCAGCACCGCCTGCCGGAGCCGTTCGTCGCGGACGAGGCCCGCGACGACCTCCCTGGCCGGCCGCAGCGCCTCGGGCGGGACGGCCGCCGGTCGCAGCAGGCCCGTCAGGCGCCGCGCCACCGGGCCCGAGAGGCGGCCGAGCGCGAGGACGGGAAGCGTCGCCCGGCAGCGGGCGACGAGCTTGAACAGTGCCTCGATCCCCGACCGTTCGGCCGGGAAACGGGCGATCAGGCCGGCCCGGTAGGCGGCGAACCCGACGGGCGCCCGGTGCACCTCGTCGGCCAGCCGGTACTCGTCGTACGGGTCCCCCAGCGGCGCCCACCGCAGCGCGCCGTCCGTCAGGTAGTCGGACAGGACGCGGACCGGCTCGCGCGGCGCGAGCTGCCCGACGTAGTGGATGCCGACGTCCCACTCCCAGCCGCGGCGCCGGTAGGCGTGGGTGTAGCCGCCGGCGGTATAGTGCTGTTCGAAGACCGCCACCTTGCGCCCCTGCCGGGCGAGGCAGGCGGCCGCCGTCAGCCCGCCGACCCCGGAGCCGATGACGACCGCGTCGTACGCGTCCCCCACCTCGCCCGGCGCGGGTGCCCGCCCCACCAGCACGCCGCGCGCCCCCTCCGCCCCTCCGGGCCGCCGGTTCCGGTCGCGGGGGACGCCAGTCGACACCGGGGGTCGCATCTGCGGTGCTCCAGGGGGTGAGGAGAGCGGAACGGGGAACACCCGGTGGAACGTTCCGGCGGGGGCGGGGTTGCGGTGGAGACCGTGAACTCACCTGGACGGATGGAGTCGGGAGGTGGCCGGAGCGGGCCGGAACGCGGGGCAGGACGCCTCGGCGGAGGCCGCGGCGCACGCGTCGAGGCGGGGCTCGGTGCCGGAGCGCGCCCCCGCCTCGGGGGGCGGTCAGTGCAGTCGGGGCGGTGTCCAGGCGTGGTGGCGCAGGATCATGCGCGTCGCGGTGCGGGACGGGGTGAGGCGCATCGCCGTGTTGCGCAGGGTGACGGCCAGGGGGTGGGAGAGCTGCTGGCCCATCCGCCCGGCCTGGCGGGCGGCCCGGGCGACCGCCTGGCTGCGGGGCCGCCGCTCGGCGTCGTAGCGGGCGAGGGCGGCGTCCGTGGTGGGCGCGGTGGCGAGCGCCGCGGCGAGGGTGACCGCGTCCTCCAATGCCTGGCAGGCGCCCTGCCCGAGGTTGGGGGTCATGGCGTGGGCCGCGTCGCCGAGCAGGGCGATGCGGCCGACCGCGTACGAGGGGAGCGGCGTGCGGAGTTCGCCGATGTCGTGGTGGAGCACCGCGTCGGGCCGGGTCGCGTCGAGCAGCGCGGGGATCGGGTCGTGCCAGTCGTGGAACCGTCGGCGCAGTTCGGCCAGGGGGTCGGGGAAGCGCGTGCCGGCGGGAAGGGTGAGGACGGCGTGCCATTCGGCCCGTCCGTCGTGGAAGGCGATGTGGCCGAATTCGGCCCCTCGCCCCCAGGTCAGTTCGAAGTCGGTGCGGAGGTCGACCGTTTCCTCCGTGAGGGCGCGGAGCACGGTCGAACCGCTGTGGACCGGGCCCGGGTGGGCCGGGAAGAGCCCGCTGCGGATCCTGCTGCCGATGCCGTCGGCGGCCACCACCAGGTCCGCCTCCCATGCCTCCCCCCGGCCGTCTTCCACGCGCACCGTGCCGGGCGCGGTCTGCCGGACCGAGCCGGCGTCGAAGCCGATCAGCAGGGCGTCCGGGGGCAGGGCCTCGCGCAGCAGCCGATGGAGGGTGGCGCGCGGGATGCCCACGATCGGCGCGCCGACCGCCTTCTCCAGGAGCGCGCCGTCCATCCGCGTGAGCCAGCCGCCGGCCGGTGTGCGGGTGCCGCCGCTGTACTGGCCTCGCGCGGCGCTCCTGACGGCCTCGCCGACCCCCAGTTCGTCCAGCGCCCGGATGCCGTTGGCGGCCAGGGAGATGCCCGCGCCCGCGTCCTGGAGCACCGGCGCGCGCTCGACGACCCGTACCTCCCATCCGATCCGGCGCAGGCCGATCGCGGCGGCGAGCCCGCCGATGCCGCCTCCGACCACCACTGCCGTGCCGCCCATGCCGCCTCCCCGGTCTTCTACATCTGTAGAAAGAGACTCTAGCGACTCTTCCGCCGCGCTTCTACGGGTGTAGAAAGGGGGCATGACTCCGGACCGGCGCACCCTCCTCGCGGACGCGGCACTCGACGTACTCGCCGACGAGGGGATCCGCGGCCTCACCCATCGGGCCGTCGACCGCCGGGCCGCGCTGCCGTCCGGCACCACGTCGGCGTACTTCCGTACCCGCGCGGCCCTGTTCACCGCCCTCGTCACCCGCCTGGTCCGGCTCGACCAGGAGGAGCTCCGGACGACGGCCGAACGGCTGCCGCCCCTGCGCACCGCCGAGGAACTGGTGGACGGCCTGGTGACGCTCACCCGGCAGCGGCTCGGCGGCGAGGGCCGCCGCCGGTCGCTCGCCCGCTACGCCTGCGCCGTCGAGAGCGTGCGCGACCCGGAGCTGCGCGAGATCCTCGTCCCCCGGGAGAACCCCGGCCGCCAGGCCGTCCGGACGTTCCTCGCCGACCGGGGCGTGAACGACGTCGAGAACCGCACGCACACCCTGCTGACCTGCGTCGACGGCCTGGTCTTCGACCGCCTGGTGAACGGCGGCGGCGAGGTGCCGCGCGAGGCCCTCGAAGGCCTCGTCGCCGCGGCCCTCCGCTAGGCCGTTTCTTTCGGATCAGGCCGGATCAGGGAGCGGCGTCTGGTGCGTGCGCTCGCAAGGCGGAGGAGGGAGTCCATGCGGAGCATCGGCGACTGACGACAACGCGGTGAGCGTGCGTGCCAGACGCCGCGAGCCCGGCGTGATCCGAAAGAAACGGCCTAGGCGTTCGGAAGGCCGTCGTGCCGCGTCCCGCGCGACCGGATGTGCCCGCCCTGCCGTCTCGGGGCCGCTGGGGGGGCGGGGCGGTGCTCCCCTATAGCCTTCCGAGCATGGGAGATCTGGACGTCGGGCGGAACGCGGCCGCGGCGGGTGACTGGACGGCCGCCGGGCACGCCTTCGTGCGGGCGGCGATGGACGGCAGCGAGGAGGGAGCCGAACTCGCCATGGGAGTGACGGGCGAACTCGCCCGGCTCGCCGACGCGGGCTCGGCGGACGCGGCGGCGCTGCTCGCCGGGATCCTCCTGGAGTACGCGGACGAGTCCGCGCTGCCCGCGGCCGTGGCGCGTGCCCGCGCGGCGGCCGAGGCGGGCCACCCGGCCGGACAGCGCACGTATGGCCACCTGCTGGCGAGCGGCCTCGGGGTCCCGGAGGACCTGGACGGCGCCGAGAGGCTGTTCCGGGCGGCGGCGGAGGCCGGCGACCCGTACGCGGCGTTGAACCTCGGCCGGCTCTCCGACGACGTCGACGAGTCCCTGGCCCTGCTGCGCACGGCCGCGCAGCAGGGCATCGACGTCGCCGGCGCGGTCCTCGCCGACCGGCTGTCCTCCCTGGACCGGGACGAGGAGGCCCTCCACTGGTACGTGTGGGCCGCCGAGCGCGGCCACACCGGCGCCATGAACGCCGCCGCCTGCTGGTACCGCGACGGCTTCGGCACCGCGCCGGACCCGGTGCAGGCGGTCCGCTGGTTCCTCGCGATGCTCGCGTACGGGAACGGGGACGGCGTCCACGAGGCCATCGGGCTCGTACGCGGGGGCGCACTGGACGAGGAAGGCGTCCGTACGGCCGGCCGGCTGGCCGGGGACCCGGCGGCGGCCGGGAGCCTGCTGCCGTTCCTGCCCCGGGTTCTCTCGGCGGAGGACGTGTCAGGCCCAGGTCAGGAGTGACGCGAAGGGGCCGCTAGGCTGCAGCGGCCGGCGCGTTCAGCCGGTGTCCAGCCCTGCTCGGCTTCCTGGAGGACGCCCATGTTCAAGGTCAACGAGTACTTCGACGGGACGGTCAAGTCCCTCGCCTTCACGGGCGCCGAGGGACCGGCGACGGTCGGCGTCATGGCACCTGGCGACTACGAATTCGGCACCGGCAAGCGGGAGATCATGCACGTCGTCAGCGGCGCCCTGACCGTGAAGCTGCCCGGCTCCGACGACTGGCGGACCTTCGGCGCCGGCGAGAAGTTCGACGTCCCCGCCGACAGCACGTTCCAGCTCAAGGTCGCCGAGGAGACCGCCTACCTCTGCGAGTACCGCGACTAGGACGCGACCAGGAACCGCCCGGCACCGAAGCGGGAACGGCGCGTAGGGTGCCCGTCATGCACAGCACGCTGACGGGGCACGCCCGGTGCCTGTACGGCGACGAGTACTCCCCCGCCCCCGAGTGCGACCGCGACCACCGGGAGTTCCTCTTCGTCGAACGGCTGACCTTCGCCGGCGCCGACGAGATCCACGCCATGCTGCGCGAGCTCTGCCCCCACGTCGTCGACGGCCGCCTGCCCGTCTGGGTCCGGAACCTCGCCTACCGGCTGTTGCTCCTGCAACGGCCGGACGAGCCGGCGCTCCTGCGGGAGGCGGCCGAGAACCTGTGGCTGCACGGGCCGGACTGGGACGACATCGCGGCGGACCTCACGGTGCGCGCGGACGCCCTCGAAGCGGAGCGCTCGCGCCCGGAGCCGTAGGCGGGGCGTCGACACGGCGGTGCAGGCGGGGGCGTCGGTACCCGTGGTGCCGTCGGTGGCGTGGGAAGCTTCCGCTCCGGATGGCTGGGGTGGTGCGACGCGTTCTGCCGGTTCGGCCGGTTCGCGGGAGGGGAGCGCGGGGACGACCGAGGTCGAGGAGTGCTTCGACGGTCCGGACGCGGCCTCGCGGGACGCCTTCCGGCGGATCCGGGCGATCGCGCCGGGCGCGGAGGACGGACGGAGCCACGGCACGGCGGCCCTGCGGCACGGCGGCGAACCGCTCCTCAGGTTCCGGGCCGGCAGGGAGCACGTGAGCGCCTTCCCCTTCATCCCGGAGGCGGTCGACGCGGTACGGGAACGGCCTGCCGGTTTCGGCCTGTCGAAGGGAACCGCCCGCTTCACCGCCGACCACCCCTCCCCGACGACGCCTTCGCCGATCTCGTCCGCCGCCGTCCGGCCGAGGTCGCGGGCCGAACCACCGACCCGCGAACCCGGCGTCGGGGCCGGCGGATTCGCCGGCCCCGACGGTCCTCGACGGCCTTGAGCTGACCCGGTGGCCTTGGCCGGGCTCAGGCCGTGTGCAGGCGCAGCCCGTAGCGGGCCAGGATCTCGTTGACCGGCTGGAACCACGTCTCGCCGCCGGTGGAGCAGTTGCCCCAGCCGCCGGAGGTGACGCCCTGGGCCTGGTCACCGCTCAGGAACGAGCCGCCGGAGTCGCCGCCCTCGGCGCAGACGCTGGTCTTGGTCATCTGGTGCACCGCGCCCTGGCTGTAGTTGACCGTCTGGTTCTTGGCCAGGACGGTGCCGCAGTGCCAGCGCGTGGTCGAGCCCGAGCGGCAGATCGACGCGCCGACCGGCGCCTCGGCGGAGCCGCGTACGAGCTGGTCGGGGACGGTGCCCCAGCCGAGGACGACGGGTACGGTCCACCAGCCGCTGTGGATCGAGACGTACGCGTAGTCGTCGCCGGGGAACGACGAGCCCTGGAACGTGCCCATGGCGGAGCCGTCCCAGCCGCGCACGGCCGCGCCGGCCCGGCCGCAGTGACCGGCCGTCACGAAGCCCCCGTGCACGGAGAAGCCGATGGAGCAGCGGACGTTGCCGGTGTAGTACGGGTCGCCGCCCACGGTGCCGGCCGCGTAGGTGCGGGGCGCCTCGGCCGTCTCGGCGACGGTCACGAGGCCGGTGGCGCGGGCCCGGTCGAGGAAGGCCCGCACGGCGGGGGTGTGCCGTTCGTCGCGGACGACGTCGACCACGACGCTGTTGGCCTTCGGGTCGACGTGCCAGCCGGCCACTCCGGCGGGGGCGCGGAGGCCGTCGAGGCGGGCCTTGGCGCGGTCGAGGGCGGCGGCGCTGTGGCGGACCAGGCGGGTGTCGGCGCCCAGCGCCCGTACCGCGGGTTCCTTGGCGCGGTCGGTGACGGCGACGACGAGCCGGCCGGCCGCCGGGTCGAACCACGAGCCGCCGTAGGCGGCGCCCGCGCGCTGCCGGGCGGTGCCCTCCACCTCGGCGGCCGCCTTCTCGGCGCGCAGCCGCTCCTCGGCCTGCGCCGCGGTGAGCCCGAGGTCCTGTCGCATGGCGTCGAGGAGCCCGGCGGACGCCGACGGCGGCGGCGCGGCGGGCTCCGGGTGCGGGGCGGCGGTCGCCGAGGCCGCGCCGAGGCCGACGGTCAGGAGCAGGGCGCCGAGGGCGGCGCCGAGGGAGGTGGAGCGCAGGGGGGTGGTGCGTTTCACGGAACCTCCTGGTGTGGGGGAAGCAAACGCTGAGAGCGCTCTCAGAGCGCTCTCCGGTTACGGTAGCGGGCTTCATTTGTCAGGTCCATACCAGGAGCGGGCCGGGGCGGCGCCCCTCGTCAGACGCGCCCGTCGGTCACCGGCCCGGAGGTCCCCCGGGACAGTCGGTGCAGGCGCAGAGCCAGGTGGATCTCCAGGGCGCTGTCGGGTGTGTTCCAGTCGGGGCCGAGGAGACGGGCGACACGGTCGAGGCGCTGCACGACCGTGTTGACGTGGACGTGGAGGGCGTCCTTGGCGCGGGCGAGGCTCGCGCCCTGGTCGTAGTACGCGTACAGGGTGCGGACCAGTTCGGTGCCGCGTTCGGCGTCGTAGGCGAGGACCGGGCCGAGGACGCGGTCGACGTACGCGGTGATGTCGGCGCGGTCGCCGAGCAGGACGCCGACGAAGCCGAGGGCGGCGGCGTCGGCGCCCTCCCCGGTGCGGCCGAGGGCGTGGAGCGCGGTGAGGCAGCGGAGGGCCTCGGCGTGGAGGACCGCGTGGCGGTCCGGGCCGGTGCCGGGGCCCGCCGTGCCCACGGTGACGGGCGCGCCGACGCCCCGGGCGAGGCCCGCGGCGAGCGCGTCGGCGAGGGGCCCGGCCTCGTCGCACGGGACGAGCAGGACGGTGCGGCCCCGGCGGCTGCCCGCCAGGCCGCCGAGCCGGCGCGCCGCGCGGCCGGCCTCCGCGGCGAGCCGGGAACGCAGCGCGGGTTCGCAGTCGACGACCGCGACGGCGTGGGGGCGGGCGAGGTCCACGCCGAGGCGCCGGGCGCGCAGGGCGAGGCTGCCCGGGTCCCAGTGGGCCGAGGAGGCGGGACCCGCGAGCAGGTCGTCGAGGAGTTCGCCGCGTACCCGGTCCTCGGTCTCGGCGACCGAGCGGCGGACCAGCAGCAGCATCGCCGTGACGAGCGCCGACCGTTCGAACAGTCGCCGGTCCGCCTCGGAGAGGTCCTCGCGCCCGGTCAGCACGATGCTGCCGAGGGGTTCGGCGCCGGCGAGGACGGCGCAGGTCCAGACGCCGCCGGCGCGTACCGCCCGGCCTTCCGTGCGCGAGGCCGCCAGGCTCGCGGCGGCGGGCGTCACCGGCTCGGTGCCGATCCGGGCGAGTTCGCTGCCGTCGGTGTCGTGGACCGCCACTCCCCCGCCGAGCAGCACGGCGATCTCGGCGGCCACCTCGTCGGTGCCGGCGCCGCGCAGCACCAGCTTGGAGAGCCGGTCGTGGGCGTCGGACGCCAGGTGGAGGGCCTCGCCGTGGGCGCGGGCGGTCGCGTTGGCGGCTTCGAGCCGGGCGAGGGCGGTGCGGGTCTCCTCCAGGCGGCGGGCGCTGTCGATGGCGACGGCGGCGTGGTCGGCGAGCGAGGCGAGGAGGGCGATGGCGTCCGGGGTGAACTCGCGCGGGGAGCGGTCGGCCGCGAAGAGGACCCCGATGATCTCCTCGCCCAGCCGGAGCGGGACGCCGAGGATGCCGCGGAGGCCCTCCTCGGCGACTCCGTCGTCGATCGGCCCGGTGTGCCGGTAGCGGTGGTCGGTGCGGTAGTCGGTGCTCGCGTACGGCCGGGCGGTCTGCGCGACGAGACCGCCCAGGCCCTCCCCCATGCCGAGCCGCAGCTGCTGGAAGGCGGCCGAGACGGACCCTTCGGTGACCCGCATGAACGTGTCGTGGGCGGCCGGGTCGTTCAGCGTCAGATAGGCGACGTCCGAGCCGAGCAGCGTACGGGCCCGCCGGACGATGGCCCGCAGCACCGCGTCGAGGTCCCGCAGGCCCGCCAGGTCGCCGGCCGTGTCGTACAGGGCGACCAACTCGGCTTCCCTGCGCCGGTACTGGTCGAGCACCCGCCGCACCGCGAGCGCGGCCCCGGTGGTCTCCTCGATCCACGCCACGTCCTCCGGAGCGGCCCCGGCGGCCCGTGCCCCGGCGGCCTGCGCGGCGAGCTCCTCGCCGGGCGCACCGGCCGCCAGGAGGTCGAGGAGGCGACGGGCGGCCGCTTCGGTGGGCGACGGCGTACGGGACCCGGGAGGAGACGGCGTACGGGACTCGGCGGAAGACGGCGTACGGGGCTCGATGCGCCGGCCGGCGGTCATGGGGCCTCCTCGCGGCCGGGTGGGTGAGGGGACGGACAGGCCCGGCCGCCGTCATCAGCGCGAGATGACGGCGGCCGGGGCGGCGCGGGCGCTACGCGCGGTCACCGACAGCGGTGGCGGTGGTCGCGGGGGCCGCCGCGGCCGGTTCGTCCCGGTGGTTGCGGGTGAGGTCGCGTCCGAGCGTCTCGCGGGTGACGGCGACGGTGATGGTGGTGATCACGGCGGCCGCGCAGAGGTAGACGCTGATGGGCGTGGAGCTGCCGTAGTCCTTGAGGAGTTCGACCGCGATGATGGGGGCGAGGGCTCCGGCGAGGATCGATGCCAGCTGGGAGCCCATGGAGGCGCCCGAGTAGCGGACCTTGGTGTCGAACATCTCGGAGATGAAGGCGGCCTGCGGCCCGTACATCGCGCCGTGCAGCAGCAGACCGGCCGTGACGGCCAGGGTGATGACGAGGAACGACTTCGAGTCGACGAGGCCGAAGAAGACGAACGCCCAGATCGCCATGCCTCCCGAGCCGATCAGCGTGACCGGGCGCCGGCCGAGGCGGTCGGAGAGCGCGCCCCACAGCGGGATGGTGACGAAGTGGACGGCCGAGCCGATCAGGACGGCGTTCAGGGCGGTGCTCTTCGGCAGCTCCAGGTGGACGGTGACGTACACGAGGAGGAAGGAGGTGAGGATGTAGTACGAGATGTTCTCGCCGAAGCGGGTGCCGATGGCCGACAGTACCTCGCGCCAGCTGCGCCGGAAGACCTCGACGACCGGTGCCTCCTCCTTGGCGCCCGCCGCGGCCGCCGCCTCCGCCTTGGCCTGCGCCTCCAGGAACACGGGGGACTCGGAGACCGAGACGCGGATCCACAGGCCGATCATGACGAGCAGTCCGGAGAGCAGGAACGGGATGCGCCAGCCCCAGGACTGGAAGGCGGCGTCCGACTGGACGGCGGCCAGCAGGGACAGGACGCCGGTGGCGAGCAGGTTGCCGCCGGGGGCGCCGGCCTGCGGCCAGGACGCCCAGAAGCCGCGGTTCTTGTCGCCGCCGTGCTCGGAGACGATCAGGACGGCTCCGCCCCACTCGCCGCCGAGGGCGAAGCCCTGGACGAGCCGCAGCAGCGTCAGCAGGATCGGCGCCCACACGCCGATCGTCTCGTACGTAGGCAGCAGGCCCATCGCGAAGGTCGCGCCGCCCATCATCAGGAGGCTGAGCACCAGCAGCTTCTTGCGGCCGATCTTGTCGCCGAAGTGGCCGAAGACGATGCCGCCGAGCGGGCGGGCGGCGAACCCGATGGCGTACGTGACGAAGGCGATCAGGGTGCCCACGAGCGGGTCGGCGCTGGGGAAGAACAGGGTGTTGAAGACGAGGGCGGCGGCCGAGCCGTAGAGAAAGAAGTCGTACCACTCGATGGTGGTGCCGATCAGGCTGGCGGCGACGATCCGCTTGATGGATCCAGGCGGCGTGGGAGCGTGTGTTGCGGCGGCCATGTGCACCACTTCCGAGCAGGTGATGGGGACGTGTTCGTGTCGCCACACCGTAGAAACCGGCTGGTCACGCGTGTATGTGGCTGCACACCATAGTTCGGCGGCCGAAGGTGCGGGCGGCCACCATGCGGAGGCCCTCCGAGACGGTCGAACACATTCCGGATAGGGGTTTGCACACGCCACAGGAGGGCGTCAGATATGGCTGTTTCTGCCTCAGTTTGACGACGGGGTTCTCACTACGGTGCTGGTTTGGTGCTGACCTGAAACCCCACGTCAGCACCCCTGCGCACCTCTCCCGTGCTGGTTCGGTGCTGACTACGGAGCGTTGAACTCGGGCATTCGGCCACGGATCGGGTGGCGAGGGGTGAGCAGACACGTGAGGCCGACAGTCCTCGTCGAGGACTGTCGGCCTCACGTCTCATCAGGCGGCCGGGACGAGCGCGTCGAACTCCAGAGGCAGAGTCAGTTCGGCCTCCCGGGTGAAGACAGCGTCCATGAGGTTCCTCAGCCGCTCCGGCGCGTCGGGCATGACGTGCGCGTACGTCTCGAACGTGATGCGAGGGTCACGGTGCCCCAGCCACTCGGCCATGTCCGACACGGGCACACCCTCGGAAAGACCGGCCGAGGCGAAGAAGTGCCGCAGCCAGTGCGGCGTGATCTTCCTGGTGATGCCGGCGGCCTTCCTGGCGCCACGCCAGAGACGGTCGACGAGCGAGCACATGAGGATGTTCGTGCGCCCGACGTCGGAGAACACGTCATCACCCCTGAGCCGGTTCGACCCCTCCTCCACACGGAAGGTGCCGTACACCCTGACGTGTTTCTTCACCTTGGCGGCGATGGAGGCGGGCAGCGGGACGGCGCGGCCTTCGTCCATGTCGCGCCATTTCAGGTGCCGGACACAGTGGGCCCGCCCCCGCCCCTTGGTGATCGCCTTCTACCGGGCGGTCTTCGGCTTCTCGTTCTCGCCGTCCTGGGTGACCTGCCGGTCCACATAGAGCATGCCCGCCTCGAAGTCGAACTGCTGCAGCGTCACGGCACTCGCCTCACCGATACGCAACCCGCAGCCGACCATCAGCCACACCAACAGCTTCTCATACTCCAGCCGTAGATCGTGATCATGGATACCAAGACCGCTCATCGGTAGCCTGCGCGTGTGGCTGAGACCTGGGACGAAGTGCAGCTGATCGCGGACGGCTTCGAGCGCGTGTACGACGAGTTGACGTGGTACAGCGGGCCGCACGCCGGCCTTGGGGATATCGACGGCAAGCCGCACTACTTCCAGGGCGACGACTGGGATGAGGCCGACGAGTAACGCGTCTGACCCGCGAGCGACGCCACGGTGGAGCTGGAGCGCGAGCAGTGGGCGACCTTCGCCAGGCGGAACGAATGCCGTGGGACCGGGACGGTGGAGCCAGAGATCACCCGGGCCAGGGCGAGATCGACGCCCGTTACGACGAGCTGGCCCTGGTGCTGGCGCAGTACTCTCAGGCGCCGATCGACTCTCGCGCTGGATCGTCCAGGTCCACGCAGCCAATCTGCCCCGTCTACACGCCTCCGCCCCAGTCACGCACCAGCTCGTAAGTCACGCACCTACTACGGCCGCAAACGCCGCGAGGGAAAACATCACATCGCCGCCCTCATCGCCCTGCCCCGGGGTCGCATCGGCTCCTCTTCGCCATGCTCCGGGGCGGCGCCTCTTACCAACCGCCCACCCCGGCAACGGCTTGACGAAAACCTTGAAGGCACCTTCTCCGGTCAAAGGCACGACGCGGTCATCCGGCTCCTGAACCGGGCGATGGCGTGGTGTTCCAGCCATGATGGACGTCTGTCAGCGGGACCAGTTCCGCACCCGGCACGACCAGCAGTACGGTTCCCAGGTCGCCGAGCCGGTCGGGCGGCTCATGAGCGGCCACGACCGGCCAGGGCGCCCAGCGGGCGCCGCGGGCGGCCCTGCGGGCCAGGCGCGCCAGCGGCCAGGGCCCGTCGACGGGCCGGTGGTCGTAGGCGATCAGCCGGGCACGGACGCGGGTGGCCACGACGAGGCCCTCGACCTTCAGCACGGTATCCGCCGAAGCCCCGTCCGGGGCCGGGTGCTCGCGCAGCCGTACGTCGCTGACGTGCCCGATCTCCCGGCCGTCGCGGTCCCGTACGCGGGCTCCCATCAGATCAGCCAGACGCATGGTCGGCCCCCGGAAGTCGTCCGATGACGTTCTCGCGCGTCCAGTCCTCCAGCGCGTGCACCCCGACGTTCTCCTCGGGCAGGTCGACGCGGACCACCGCACCGATGCCGGTGACACGGCCGAAGTCCAGCCGGGCCGGGCCCTCGCCCTCGCCGACGCTCAGGCGCCGCTGCACCGCCGCGAGCCACCGGGCCGTCTTCCCGCCCAGACGCGGCGCGAGCGCGGCCGGCCCGACGAACACGGCGGTGACCCGCGGAGGGCCGTCGGGGTCCAGTTCCAGTTCCAGGTCGTCGACCTTGCACACCGGCCGGTCGTCCCCGTCGACGACCTGCCGGTCCAGGAGGTGGAAACGGGCGCTGTACGCGCGTCCCGCCCACCGTGCCTCCGGCCCGGTCCGGGTCTCCTCGCGCGCGTCCGCCTCTTCGTCCGGCATCACAGACCTGCCTTCGTCGCGATCATCAGCGGGATGGCGGCCACCGCCGCCATCAGGACGACGACGAGGTACAGGCCGCCCATGAGGTTGGCGAACCTGCCGTTCCTCGCCTCGCCCATGTACTCGGGGTCGTTCGCCACCACGAGGATGGGCAGATAGGTCAGCGGCAGCGCGACCGCCGCGAAGACCAGGGAGTACTCGGTGACCATGACCGGATCGACCCCGGTGAGGACCAGCGTCATGCCCGCCAGCAGGGCCACGATCACCACGGCGTGGAACCGCGACGCCGTCCGCGGAGCGGCGGTCTTGCCCCAGGTCCAGCCGAAGTACTGCGCCACCGTGTAGCCCGAGGAGAGCGCCGTCTCCAGCGCCGCGCCGAACGTCGCCGCGAAGACGCCGATCAGCACGAGCCCGAGCCCGAGCTTGCCCAGCGCGTACCCCACCGGGAGCACCACCTGGGACAGGTGCTCCACCGCGATCCCCGCCGGATGCAGCAGCAGCGCCGCCGCCGCCATGATCGACAGGGCGAGGAACCCGCCGAGGGGAAAGCCGAGGAAGACGTTGATCCGGGCCGTGATCAGGTCCTTGCGCTTCCACTTCTCCTCGATGCCGCCGGAGGAGAAGAAGAACACCTCGTACGGGGTCATGGCGCTCGCGAACAGGGCGATGGCGTAGTAGAAGTACGTCGGCAGGCCCTCGCCGCCGGGCACCTCGGGGTGCGTGACCCGTTCGAGCACCGAGCCCCAGGCCGGGTCGAGCCGGTAGACGGCGACCACGAAGACCACCAGGGCGAGACCGGCCAGGCCGAAGACCCGTTCCATGGTCTCGAACCGGGTCCGCCAGATCACCAGCCAGACCGCGAAGCCCACCAGCGGGACCCACAGCAGGTGGGCCACGGAGCTGATCAGCTCGATGGCGAGCGCCACACCGGCGAGTTCCGCCGCCAGGGTCAGCCCCGTGACGAGGAGCGAGCCCACCAGGTTGGCCAGGGCCGTCCGCGGCCCCAGCCGCTCGCGGACCAGGTCGAAGGTGGGGCGCCCGGCGACGGCGGCGACCCGGCCGGCCATCTCCGCGTATACGCAGATGCCGACCACGCCGACGAGGAGCACCCAGACCAGGGAGAAGCCGAACCGGGCGCCCACGAGGGAAGCGGCGACGAGGTCGCCGATGTCCACGAAGCCGCCGATCGCAGTCAGGATGCCGAGGGTGACGGCCAGGAGGCGTTTCACGACGACATCTCCTCCTCGAACCCTTCCAGCCGCTCGGCTGCCTCGCGCAGGTCCCCGGTGTGCTCCGCCAGTTCGCGGACCTCGCCGCGGCGGGCCCGGATCCGTACCTCCGCCAACGCGTCCGCCGCTTCGTCGAGGAGGGGGCCGAGGCGTTCGCGCACGGTGTCGGCCGTCTCGCCCGGCGGCTGCCGGGACTCGAACGTCCCCTGGGCGGCCAGCAGGTCGGTCTCCGCCTCGCCGAGCAGCACCGACACGTACGGGCCGGTCAGCCGGCCCCTTCTCGCCGCTTCCACCGCCAGCCGGGCGGTGGAAACTGCAGAGGCCGCCGCCTCGGCGGTGTTGGCCGCCTTGCGCCGGTAGTCCTCGTCCGTACGGGAGGGTCCCGCGCACCCGGCCACCGCCGCCACGGCCACGAGCGCCATCACCCCGGCGGCCGTCGGCCGCCGCCCTCGTAGGCGCACCGGCCGGTTCACCGGCCCCTCAGCACGAAGTAGGCGCCCACGGCGAGCAACAGCCCGAGCTGCGCCCATGCCGCGAGGAGTACCAGACCCTGGTTCACAGAACCCACCCCACCATAGACAAAGGAGCTGATCTCGTACCCGTACGTGGGGAGGTAAACGTGTCGGCATCCGCCGCGCCCCGGCCCCGAGGACCGACGCCACCGGTACGGGACAGCGCCGGCTCAGCGCCGGGACATGCGATGGGCACGGTGTCGCGCCCACAGTGGTATGCCGAACCACCAGACCGCGACCCACATCGCCATAACGCCGACCAGCCAGAACGCCAGGGTGTCGTGCAACGCCACCCGCAGGATGAGCAGAAAGACCATCACCATGGTGCAGAAGAGCAACAACAGCCCGACGAGGGTCATGCGGGAGGCGATGGTGACGGTCTGCGGCTTGAAGTCCTTGCCGGAGACCAGGCGGTGCAGCGAGACGGGGCCCACCAGGGCGCCGACCGTGGCCGCGCCGAATCCCACCGTGATCGCGAAGATCGCGTGGTCGATGTCGTTCAGCTCGGCGAAACGGAGCTGGAAGACCACGGCCGGCAGGAAACCGAACAGGATCTGCATCCCCGTCTGGGCCACCCGCAACTCCTGTAGGAGCTCGCCCCAGCGGCGGTCCGCCCGCTCGTCCACGGTTTCGTCCCGCCCGTCCGGCCTCACGTCCTGGCCACGCCCCGCCATCGGCCTGTCGCGGTTCGCCCGGAGGGGCTTTTCCTCGTCGCTGTCCGTTTCTATGGGCGCCGTGCCCCGCCCCCGGCTTTTCATGTTCGCGACAAGAAGTTCACCGCTACCGCTTGCTCGGCGGGTTTCGGCGAAAGCCGCGGGTCAGCGGCCTCACAGGTCCTGAGAAGAACGTCCCCCGCTCCTCGTTCGGTCGCCGTCCGTTCGCGCGACTCGGGGACTTCACATGGGATGGGAGTGGTGCCGAATGAGGCGCCGGCCGCCGGGTAGCCGGACAGGCACATGCGGCCGAACGGGCCGCGCTCCCCTCGGAAAAGGAAGCATGATGCCGGCAGGATCGAACGCGAAGCGCGAGCGCCAGTACGAGCACATCAAGGAAGGCGCCGAAAAGCGCGGTGCCTCCGAGAAGCGGGCGAAGGAACTCGCCGCGCGAACCGTGAACAAGGAACGAGCCCGTTCCGGCGAGTCCGCCACCGCGAGCAAGACCTCCACACGGGACAAGAAGTCCGCATCGCAGCGCGGCGGAGAGCGCTCGCACAGCGGCTCCCAGGGACCGACGAAGGACCAGCTCTACGCCGAGGCGAAGAAGCGCGGGGTCGAGGGCCGCTCGTCCATGAACAAGCAGGAGCTCAAGAAGGCCTTGGGCCGCTGAGTTCCGAGCGACGTGGAACCACGGTCCTGATCGGCGCTGACGGAGACCTCGACGCGGCGGTCGGCCCGGTACTCCAGCGGACGCTGGACGGGTCACCGCTCATGAGCGCTTCCTTCTGATCGATATGCACGGTGTCGTGCTCATGGACTTCAGCGGCCTGCTGCGCCTTTCGGACCTGCGTCGACGCGCAGAGTGCCTGGCCTGCGGGCACTGGCAGTCGACTGGCGGACACAACCGCAGCAGCTCATGGCACAGGCCGTCAGGATGCCCGGGCAGGACTCGCTCACCGGCGAGCGCTGGACACTGGCCGGCTTCCGCCGCCTGCTCGAGGAACGCGCGTGCCTTGGCCTCAGGCCGGGAGGGGGCGTCAGGCCGGCTGCGCCAGACCGGATCCAGCGCTGGCACCGCTTCGCCGCTCTGCGCGTCCGTGAGCTTGTGTCCGAGCAGGCCGGTGGAGGACGAACCCGCTGCCGATCATGCCGCTGCGGGTGTGACCGGCGAGGCGACGGACGCAGGGCCGACAACGGACAGGGGCGCATCAAGGTATTCGCACAGTCGCCGAGTACGAGCGATGACGCTGAATGAGGCAGGCGAGGGATCGACTACCGCTAGCTGCACCTGTACCCGCTGCGGCCGCCGCTCGAGCAGGAGTGCCTCGATCTGCAGGGCGGCGGCCGCACGGTCGGCGACACCAAGGTCATGCGGGAACGACAGATGCAGAACGCGGCCTTCAACTGAGTGCCTGATGATCATGCCGACCGCCTTCCCCCTTCGGAACCGCGCCTCATCGGCATGAACATGCCCTACGGGCCTCCTGAAAAACCGCCGAGGCAAGCAGGTCTTTCCATGCAAGCGGCATCACCGTCACTCGGCGCTGGAACGCCTCGCACCAGTCCAATTCGAACAAAGACTGACTGCCTCACACGCGCGTTGTCATCCTCCATACGCCCCCGAGATCGACCGCAGCATGATGCATGTCCCTCTCCCCGGAATTTCGCTCAAGCGGCGGAGGCGCGACGTCGCCGTCAGGCTCTCAGGTGGTCGATTCCGAGGGCGGCTTGAGCGGATCGTGGCCGATGTCCATGAGGGCGTGCCGCCATGGCCCATCGCCCGCCTCCGGCTCCAGCTCGGGCTTGCGCTGCGCCCGGACGGTATCGATGACCTCCTGCATCACCTCGACGTCCGCTTCGGTGAGGTCGCCGGGGCGTTTGGCGAGGATGGCGAGTACGCGGCGGCCGGTCTCATGCCCGGCGTGCGGTGGCGGCTGTTCGGTGTTCTCGTCCGCCGCCTGGGTCCGCAGCCAGTCCCCCAGTTCACGTGACGTCATGTTGACGACGGAGTGAAACTCGTTCCACGTCTCTTCGGTAACCGCCGATGTCATCGGGGTCTCCTCCCTCCTCGCTTACGCGGCGAGGTCGTCGAGGGCGCGAGCCACCTCGGCGGGCGTCTCGTACCGGCCGTCCTGCGGGAGCCGTCGCACCGCGTCCACCAGCTCTCCGGGGGCGTGCTCCTCCTCCAGCGCGGTGAGCAGGCTCCGCGCGTCGGTGGGGAAGGCCGAGCGCTGGGTGTGACGCGCGATCTCGGCCTGGAGGCTGCCGGACGCTCCCGCGGCCGCCGGGTCATCGTCGGCCGGCGGCTCGGGGTCGTGGAAGTCCTCCGCGTGGGTCGACTGGCCCGACGCGAGATAACCCTGGAGTTCGTGCTTCATTTCCTCGTCGCGGCGGGGGCCCGCCGCATTGCTGCCACGCTGCATGATCCTTGAACCTTTCTCGTCAACGCCGTTCCGCCGCTGCCTTCTCCTCGTCGCTCCGGGGCCACCGGAGCAGCGCGCCCACTCCGCCCGCCGGCGTGCCGTCCCCCTCGCCGTCGCCCGGGAGGACGACCGCTTCCCCGCCGGCGGCCGCCGTGCTGAGCAGCAAAGCGTCGTCCGCCCTCGCCGTGCGGGGGTCGCCGGCGCCGAGCAGCTGCGCCTCGGAGCGTCGTACGGCCATCTGGTCGGGCCCGTCTCCCACCCAGACCTCGCGGTTCAGGTCCGGGCCGGTGCCCAGGAGCAGGAGGGTGTCGATGCGGTGCTCCTGAGCTGCCTCGACGACGGCGGGTACACCTTCGACGGCCGCGTCCGGGCGGCCGGAGGCGTTGCGGCCGGCGCGGAACCTGTCGAGGACGGCCTCGGTCCGCCGTGCGGCGTGGTCCATGCGCGCCGCCTGGACGTCGGCCATCAGGTGGGCACTGTCCGCTCCCGCCGCCCGGCCGCCGTGCTCGCTGATCGTCGTGACGTCGCGCAATTCGGCGGGCAGCGCATCGCGTACGGCGTGGCACTCCCGTGCTCCGCCGGCCAGCACGATCACCTCGGCGCCGACCGATCCGCAGGTGCGGGCGATCTCCTCGGCGACGAGCGCCGCGTTCTCTTCCCAGGTGTTCTCGACCGACGCGTCGAAATGCTTCACCGACCAGTCGCCGGCCGAGGCGCGGTGCAGCGGCCAGTCGCGGCCCTCCACCTCGCCCAGGTCCCTGCCCCGGCCGACGTCGTGCAGTTCGAGGTCGGCGCCCGACCGGTCGACGCGTGCGACGAGGCAGGCGGGTTCCTGCCCGGAGAGTTCCAGCAGGGGGGACAGGTGCGGCAGGGCGGACCACGTGGCGTCGGGGCGCCCGGGTTCGTGGGTGAGCGGGCACTCCAGGACGACGCGCCCCTCCGAGGCGAAGAGCGCCAGAGACCGGTGCTCGGCGTCGGGTGACGAGCGCTCGAGGGCCGTCCGTACCGCGTCCACCGTCCCGTCGTCGGCGCCCTGCTCCTCGAGGGACCGGCACAGCTCCCGCCAGGACAGTTCCCGGCGCGTCGCGCTCGCCTCGTCGGCCGAGCCCATGGTGACGTACACGCTCGCCCAAGGCCCCTTCCCGGTGGTCACAGGTTCCAGGAAGTCCAGTTTCACGATGCCTCACTCCTTGTACTCACAGTGGTTGGGGCGCCCCGGTGCCGTCGGCCGTTCCGTCACCGCGCGGGGCCCGTCGGCGGCCGACAGGCCCGCGCCCGAAGGCTTCCTCCCCATCGGCGTGCCTGCCGACGACACCCGGCCTCTCCTCACGGCTCGCGGCCGGCCGTGCCTCGGGTCATTCGGCCTTCTTCGGCCTCTCGCCCTTCGGCCCCAGGCCGCGCTCGGTCCGTGGACCCCCGCTCCGCCACCGCGGGTCCTCCTGCAGCGACTCGTTGGCCCGGTCGTTCGCCTTCGCGTCCGGTACGCCCGCGTCTTCGGCGTCCTTGCGCGACCTGGCGCGTCGGGTGTCGTACTTCTTGCTTCCCGGCTCGGGCATCGCAGGTCACTCCCATCAGCTCGTCATCGCTTGCCGTCGCCTGGCGCGTGCCCGACACCCTTGGGGCAAAACAGGACATACATGCTTTTCTGGCTCGGGCAGGGTGAGGAGTCAGCCGCTGGTCCCCTCGTGGGAGCCGGCGGTGGTGGCGGCTCCGGTGCCGGCCTCCTCGCCCATGCCCGGTGCGACGGCCCCCCGATCGTCGAAACCGAGAGCGACCTTGGTCCAGCCCGCTTCCCTGCGGTCGAAGGCCCGGTACGCGGCGATGGCGTCCTCGGGGCCGGACCAGCGGGTGACGAGGGGGGTCGGGTCGAGGGCGCCGGAGCCGACCAGGGAGACGAGGTGGGGCAGGTAGCGGCGGTGGTGGCAGTTGCCCGCCTTCAGCGTGAGGTTCTTCATGAACGCCTCGCCGAACGGGTAGTGCTGGACCTGCGGCGGATAGACCCCGACCGTGCCGACCGTTCCGGCCTTGGCGGCCATCTGCACCGACCAGCGGGCCGCGAGGGACGGCGCGTCCCCGACCACCCAGGCGTCCCCGTCGGGGTTCTGCTCCGGCGCCGCCTCGGCGCGTTCGTGGGCGAACTGCTCCGCCTGGTCGCCCAGTGCCTCGGCCGCCGGGCCGCGCGAAGGGCGCTGGGCGTCCACGCCCACCGCGTCGATCACGCGGTCCGCGCCGATGCCCCCGGTGAGGTCGAGCACGGCTTCGACCGGGTCCTCACCGTTGAAGTCCACGGTCTCCGCGTGCTGGTACCGGGCCAGGTCCAGCCGGTCGGCGACCCCGTCGACCACGATGATCCGGCCCGCACCCTGCAGCCGGGCGCAGGCGATGGCCGCCTGACCCACGGGCCCGGCTCCCACGATCACGACCGTGTCGCCGTCCCCCACCTCGGCGAGCTCAGCGCCGAACCAGGCCGTCGGGTAGATATCGGACAGGAGGACGGCCTGGTTGTCGTCCACGGTGTCGGGCAGGGGGACGAGTCCCACCTGCGCGAAGGGCACCCGGGCGTACTCGGCCTGGAGTCCGTCCAGGCCGCCGGCCGCTTCCGGGCCGCCGAAGAAGACGGTGCCCGCCCGCCGGCCGCCCGGATGGGCGTTGTCGCACTGCGCGTGGTAGCCGGCGCGGCAGTAACTGCACACGCCGCACGCCACCGTCGACGGCACGACCACGCGGTCGCCGGCCCGGAGGTTGCGCACTCCGGGCCCCACCTCCTCGACGACGCCTACGGCCTCGTGGCCGAGGATCCGGCCCTCCTTCATGCCGGGCATCGTGCCGCGGACGAAGTGGAGGTCGGTTCCGCAGATCGCGGAGGTGGTGATGCGCACGATCGCGTCGTACGGGTCCTGGATCCTGGGCTCCGGCACATCGTCCAGGCGTATGTCGCCGATGCCGTGCCACACGACTGCCTTCATGGGGACGTCAGCCTCCCATGCGGGCGCTCAGGAGCCGCTTGCCGAGTTCGGCGCCCTTGCGGCTGTCGGCCTGGGCCTTGCGGAAGAGTTCGGCGACCTCGTCGTCGTTCTCGCGTTCCGCGTCCTGGATGTACGTCTCCAGCCGCAGGGCGTTGGCCAGACAGCTCTCGACGTACCAGATGAGGTTGTAGTCCTTGTCCTTGGTGCCGGTGATCCCGCCGGACTCGGTGCCGCCGGCCGTTCCGTCCGCCATGGTGCCTCCTCGGTCGTTCCGTCTCGGGGCCGCCGGGGCGGCCCGCGCCCTGGGCCGGTGTACCGGGCCCATGGCTGGCCGGTACCCGACGTTCCGCCCCGTATGCGGAGATTCGCGCCGACGCCGCCCCCGTCACGGCCACAGCCGGTCCGGACCGCGTCCGGGACCGCGAGGTCACTCCGCGTGTTCACCCGGATGCCCTCCCGCTCGAGCGTCGTGGCGTGCCCTTCGGCAGGCTGAGGGCATCCTGCGGGCTGTCCCCAGGTGCGAGGCGACGCGGTGGGAAGCACCGGCCCCCGCCCTGTGCCCCGCGCCTTCCCTCCCCTCTGTGAGGAGATCACCATGGGCCCTCTCGCGTCACGAACCTGGGAGCACGCCGTCGTCACCGGGGGCTCCGGCTTCGTCGGCTCGCACCTGTGCTCCGCCCTGATCGCGGCCGGCACCGCGGTCACCTGCGTCGACGACTTCAGCACCGGGCGGCCCGCGAACGTGGAGCACCTGGTGGGCCGGCCCGGTTTCACCCTCCAGGAGGCGAACGTCTCGCGGCCCTTCACCGTGGAACGGCCGCCCGACCTCGTCCTCCACCTCGCCTCGCCCGCCTCCCCGGCCGACTACCTCCGGCTCCCCCTGCACACGCTGGAGGCCGGCAGCCTCGGCACCCGCAACGCGCTGGAGCTCGCACACCGCAGCGAGGCCCGGTTCCTCCTCGCCTCCACCTCCGAGGTGTACGGCGACCCGCAGGAGCATCCGCAGAACGAGCGGTACTGGGGCCACGTCAACCCCGTCGGTCCGAGGAGCGTCTACGACGAGGCGAAGCGCTTCGGTGAGGCGTTCACCACGGCCCACGGCACGGCACTCGGCACCGACACCTGTGTGGTGCGGCTGTTCAACACGTACGGTCCGCGCATGAGGGGGCACGACGGGCGAGCCGTGCCGACCTTCATCCGGCAGGCCCTGGCGGGCGACCCGCTCACCGTCACGGGCGACGGGCTGCAGACCCGGTCGCTCTGCTACGTCGACGACACGGTCGCGGGCATCCTCGCGGCCGCCGCGCACGGCATGCCGGGGCCGGTGAACCTCGGCAACCCCGCCGAGCTGACCATGCTGGACCTCGCCCGGTGGATCATCGAACTGACCGGCTCCGACTCGGAGATCGGTTTCGTGGAGCGTCCGACGGACGACCCCGCCGTGCGCTGTCCCGACATCACCCTGGCCCGGGACAAGCTCCAGTGGGAGCCGCAGGTGGCGGCCGAGGAAGGACTGCGCCGCACCATCGACTGGTTCCGCGCCCACCCCGGCAACTGACCCCGGGACAAGCCGGCCGCCGGTCCCGTGAGCCGTCTCCGACCGTCGCCGCGTCCGTCTCCGACCGCCGCCGAAGCGGGCCGCGCACGTCCGCGCACCGCCGTCGACGACCCTGCCCGTCCCCGCCGAAAGGCCCGTACCGCCATGCGTATTCTCGGCATCAACGCGCTCTTCCACGATCCCTCCGCCGCGCTCGTCGTCGACGGCCGTACCGTCGCCGCCGCGGAGGAGGAACGGTTCTCGCGCCGCAAGCACGGAAAGCGGCCCGTCCCCTTCTCCGCCTGGGAGCTCCCCGAGCAGGCCGCCGCCTGGTGCCTGCGCCGCGCGGGTCTGCGCCCGCAGGACCTGGACGCCGTCGCGTACTCCTACGATCCGGCACTCGCCCTGCCCGCCGACGAGCTGGGCCTCCACGACCCGTGGGACCACCTGCGGCAGACGTACGCCCGCGAGGCACCGGGTTTCCTCGCCACGGCCCTCCCCGGTCTCGACCCGGCCCTCGTGCGGTTCGTGCCCCACCACATGGCGCACGCGGCCTCGGGCGCCTTCGCCGCCGACGGCGCGGACAGCAGCTCCGTCCTGGTCCTCGACGGGCGCGGCGAGCGCGCCTCCCACCTGGCGGCGCGTCGCACCGGCAGCCGCCTCGAACCGCTGTACGCGCAGGACCTCCCGCACTCGCTGGGGCTCGTGTACGAGGAACTCACCGACCACCTCGGCTTCCTGAGGTCGTCGGACGAGTTCAAGGTGATGGCCCTGGCCTCGCACGGCACCCCGCGCATGCTGGCCGAACTGAGGCGGTACGTGCACCCGACCGGTGACGGAGGCTTCCGTGCGACCGGCGTCCCCTGGCACGAGTTCTGCCCGCCCCGGGGCGCGGACGAGCCGTGGACCGCCGCGCACGCGGACGTCGCCGCCAGCGCCCAGGCCGTACTGGAGGAGACGCTGCTCGACCTCGCGCGCTGGCTGCACGGACGCACCCACGACTCCGTCCTCACCCTGGCCGGAGGCGTCGCCCTCAACTGCGTCGCCAACTCCCGCATCGCCCGCGAAGGCCCGTTCGCGCGGGTCTGGGTGCAGCCCGCGGCCGGCGACGCCGGTACGGCCCTCGGCTCGGCGCTGCTCCTCGCCGCCGGAGCGGGGGACGAGCCGGAACCGATGACCGGCGCCGACCTCGGCCGCGACTGGTCCGACGCGGAGATCGGCGCCTGGCTCAAGACGGCCGGAGTCCCCTTCGAACGCCCGGCGGACATCGCCGCGACCGTCGCCGAGGCCCTCGCCGACAACGCCGTCGTCGCCTGGTTCCAGGGGCGCTCCGAGTACGGGCCGCGGGCCCTGGGGCACCGGTCGCTCCTGGCCCACCCCGGCCACGCGGGCAACCTGGAACGGCTCAACGACGTCAAGGGCCGGGAGCAGTTCCGGCCCGTCGCGCCCATGGTGCTCGCCGAGCGGGCGGCCGAGATCTTCGACGGCCCCCTGCCCAGCCCGTACATGCTCTTCGTCCACGACGTGGCCCCCGACTGGCGCGAGCGGATCCCGGCCGTCGTCCACGTCGACGGCACGGCCCGCATCCAGACCGTCGACGCGGAACGGGAACCGCTGGTGGCGCGCATGCTCACCGAGTTCGAGCGGCGTACCGGACTGCCGGTGGTCGTCAACACCAGCCTGAACACGGCGGGCCGGCCCATGGTGGACGACCCCAGGGACGCGCTGGAGTGCTTCGGCTCGTCCCCCGTGGACCTGCTGGCCATCGGGCCCTTCGCCGTGCGACGGGGCCCGCTGTACCACGACGGACAGGGAGGGTGACGAGATGGACAGGGAGCGTGACGGGATGGGCCCGCAGTCGACCCGCGCACCGTACGCCGTGGTCGTCCCCACCCTCGGCAGGCCCAGCCTCCAGGTCTGTCTGGAGGCCCTGGCCTCCGCTACGGCCGACGGCACCGGACCGACGGCCGTCGTCCTCGTCCACGACCGCCCGGGCCCCGACGCCCGGCCGCCCGTCCTGGACGTGCCGCCGGCGCTGCGGCCGGTGACCACCGTCGTGGCAGGCGCGGGGCGGGGCCCCGCCGCCGCCCGTAACACCGGTGCCCGCGCGGCCGGCCGCGTCCCCTGGATCGTCTTCCTGGACGACGACGTCGTGCCCGGGCCCGGCTGGGGCCGCGCCCTGGCCCGGGACCTGGCCTCGGCCTCCCGGGACACCGCGGCCGTCACCGCGCGCATCGACGTACCGCTTCCGCCGGACCGCAGGCCCACCGACTGGGAACGCAACACGGCGGGGCTGGCGACCGCCCGCTGGATCACCGCCGACATGGCCTTCAGGCGCGAGGCGCTGGAAGCGGCGGGCGGCTTCGACGAACGCTTCCCGCGCGCCTTCCGCGAGGACGCGGACCTGGCCCTGCGCCTTCTCGACGGCGGCTGGCACCTGGCCCCCGGCACCCGCCGTACGACGCATCCGGTACGGCCCGTCGACCGCTGGGTGTCCGTGCGCGTCCAGGCGGGAAACGCCGACGACGTGCTGATGACCCGCCTCCACGGACGCGCCTGGTGGGAGCGTGCCTCGGCCCCCCGCGGGCGGTTGAGGCGCCACCTCGCCGTCAGCGGGGCGGCCGCCGCGGCCGTCGGCTGCGCCCTGGCGGGCAGGTACGGCGCCGCCGCGGCGTGCGCGGCCGGCTGGCTGGCGGGCACCGCGGAGTTCGCGGCGGCCCGCATCGCACCCGGACCCAGGAGCGGTGCCGAGGTCACCACCATGCTGGTGACCAGCGCCCTCATCCCGCCCGTGGCCACCTGGCACTGGCTGCGCGGCCACGCCGCGCACCGGACGGCCCGCCCCCTCGGACCCGCGCGCCCGCCGGGCGGAGACGCGGTCGATCCACGGCGCACCCCGCGCGGAAGGGTGCGGACATGAAGCCCTCGCCCCTCGGGCCCGCCCTCCCCGACGACCCGCTTCCCGACGGCCCCTGGCTGTGGGACGCCCCCGCCAAGGGCCCCGCCTCCCCACCCCGACCACCGGTCGCCGACCGGCTCCCGGACGCGGTCCTCTTCGACCGCGACGGAACCCTCGTCGTCGACGTCCCCTACAACGGCGACCCGGACCGCGTGATCCCGATGCCCGCCGCCCGCGCCGCGATAGCGACCCTCCGCGAGCGCGGAATACCGGTCGGCGTCGTCAGCAACCAGTCGGGCGTCGCCCGCGGCCTGCTGACGCGGCGGCAGGTGGAGTCCGTACGCCGGCGCGTGGACGCCCTGTTCGGCCCGTTCGCGGTGTGGGCGGTGTGCCCGCACGGCCCCGCCCGCGGCTGCGACTGCCGCAAGCCGGCACCGGGCCTGGTCCTCGCCGCGTGCGAACGGCTCGGAGCGTCCCCGGAGCGCACCGTCGTCATCGGTGACATCGGCGCCGACATGGGAGCCGCCGAGGCCGCCGGAGCGCGAGGCGTCCTGGTGCCGACCCCCGTGACCCTGTCCCAGGAGGTCGCCGCCGCCGCGGAGACCGCGCCCGACCTCCATGCGGCCGTCCGGCTCGTCCTGACGTCCGGCGGACCCGTGCGCGCCCCGGGAGCCGTCCGGTGACCGCCCCGCGCAGCCTCGTCGTCCGCCTCGACAGCGCCGGGGACGTCCTGCTGGCCGGGCCCGCCGTGCGCGCGGTCGCCGCCGGTTCCTCGCACACCACGCTGCTCTGCGGACCGCAGGGGGTCCCGGCGGCCCGGCTGCTGCCCGGGGTGGACCAGGTCCTGGTCTACGAGGCCCCCTGGGTCGGGCTCGAACCGGGCCGTACCTCCCGCGAGGAGTGCGAGCTGCTGGTGGACGCCCTGTCCGCGGGCCGCTTCGACCAAGGAGTGGTCCTGGTCTCGTACCACCAGAGCCCGCTGCCCACCGCCCTGCTGCTCGCCCTCGCGGGCGTGGAGCGGGTCGCCGCGGACTGCGAGGAGTACCCCGGCTCCCTGCTCGCCCTCAGGCACCACCGCCGGCCCGGCCGCCACGAGGCCGAGGCCGCGCTCGACCTCGTCCGCGCCTTCGGCTACTCCCTGCCGCCGGGGGACGACGGGGCCCTGCGCGTCCAGCCGCCGCCCGACACGACGCGGCTCACCGGACCCGAGCCCTACGTGGTGCTGCACCCGGGGGCCGCGGTGGCCTCCCGCAGGTGGAGCGCCGACCGGGCCGCGCGCGCCGTCGCCGCCCTGCACGGAGCCGGACACCGGGTGGTCGTCACCGGCAGCCGGGCGGAGAAGGACCTGACCGCCGAGGTCGCGGGCCGCCACGGACTCGACCTGGGCGGCGCCACGGGCGACCTCCACGAACTGGCGGGCGTCCTCGCGGGCGCCCGGGTCGTCGTGACCGGCAACACCGGCCCCATGCACCTGGCCTGCGCCGTGGGGACCCCGGTCGTCTGCGCCTTCGCCCCCGTGGTGCCGGCCGGACGGTGGCGCCCGTACCGGGTGCCCCACGTCCTGCTCGGCGACCAGGAGGCGGCCTGCGCCGGCAGCAGGGCACGCGCATGCCCGGTGGCCGGGCACCCCTGTCTGGACGGCGTCGGCGACGACGAGGTGCTGGCCGCCGTGGCCGGCCTCCTGACGCCGGAGCCGGGGAACCCGGACCAGGCCGGGCCCGAGCCGGGAAACCCCGGTCGGCGGGCCGGGCGCGAGCCGGGGGATCCGGACCAGACCGCGCCCGGGCCGGGGAGCCCGGACCCGGCCCGGGCCTCCGGGAAGACCGACCGAGGAGGACACGCATGAACATCCTGCTGTGGCACGTCCACGGCTCCTGGACCACGGCGTTCGTCCAGGGGCCCCACACCTATCTCGTACCGGTCACCCCCGACCGGGGACCCGACGGCCTGGGACGGGCCAGGACCTTCGTCTGGCCGGACTCCGTCCGCGAGGTCACGCCCGCCGAACTCGCCGAGACCCCGGTGGACCTCGTGGTGCTGCAACGACCCCACGAGGCGGAACTCGCCGAGCGCTGGCTCCGGCGCCGGCCCGGCCGGGACGTCCCCGCCGTGTACCTGGAGCACAACGCGCCCGACGGCGACGTCCCGGACACCCGCCACCCGTGCGCGGACCGCGACGACCTGACCCTGGTGCACGTCACCCACTTCAACCGGCTCTACTGGGACAACGGCACCACCCGCGCCGAGGTGATCGAGCACGGCATCGTCGACCCGGGGCACCTCTACACGGGCTCCCTGGCCCGCGCCGCGGTGGTCGTCAACGAGCCGGTCCGCCGCGGCCGGTACACCGGCACCGACCTGCTGCCGGAGCTGGCGGAGTCCGCGCCACTGGACGTCTTCGGGATGCGCACCGAAGGACTCGCCGGCCACCTGGGCCTGCCTCCCGGGCGGTGCCGCTCCTACGAACTGCCCCAGCGGGACCTGCACGCCGCGCTCGCGGAACGCCGCGTCTACCTGCACCCGGTCCGCTGGACGTCGCTGGGACTGTCCCTGCTGGAGGCCATGCACCTGGGGATGCCGGTGGTGGCGCTGGCCGCCACGGAGGCCGTGGAGGCGGTCCGGCCCGGCACCGGAGTCCTCTCCACCCGGCCCGAGGTGCTGGCCCGCGCCGTACGCCACTACCTCGACGAACCGGAGGCCGCGGCCGAGGACGGCGCCCGGGCGCGCCAGGCGGCCCTCGAACGCTACGGCCTCAAACGCTTCCTGGACGACTGGGAGCGCCTGATGACGGAGGTACGGTCATGACCTCGTCCCCGCCGAGCACCACCGTCCCGGCCCGCCGGTCCCGGAGACCGCTCTTCGTCGCGCTGGTCTCCGAGCACGCGAGCCCGCTCGCGACCCTCGGCGGAGTCGACGCGGGCGGCCAGAACGTGCACGTGGCGTGTCTGGCCGGGTCCCTCGCCGACCTCGGCCACCGCGTGGCGGTCTACACCCGGCGCGACAGCCGGAACCTGCCCGAGCGGACGAGCCTGCGCCCCGGAGTGACGGTGCACCACGTCCCGGCCGGCCCGGCCGAACACCTTCCGAAGGACGAACTCCTCCCCCACATGCGGGAGTTCGCCCACCACCTCACCGCGCAGTGGCAGCACGGCAGACGCCCCGACCTGATCCACTCGCACTTCTGGATGTCGGGCCTCGCCTCGCTCACGGCCGCACGCGAACTGCGGCTGCCGCTGCTGCACACCTACCACGCGCTCGGCACCGTCAAGAAGCGGCACCAGGGCGGCGCGGACACCAGCCCGCCTTCGCGCATCGGCACGGAGCGGGAGATCGGCCTGGGCTGCGACCGGATCGTGGCCACCTGCCGGGACGAGGTCGCCGAACTCGAACGGATGGGCGTCCCCGCGGAGAAGGCCGACGTCGTCCCGTGCGGAGTGGACGCCGAGCGGTTCCGCCCGGACGGCCCGGTCGCCGGGCGCGACACCCGGTACGCCCACCGGCTCCTCCAGATAGGCCGCCTCGTGCCCCGCAAGGGCGCCGCGGTCTCCGTGGCCGCGCTCACCCGCCTGCCCGACACCGAACTCGTGATCGCCGGCGGCCCCGATCCCGCGTGGCTCGACGACGACCCCGAGGTGAGGCGCCTGCGCGACCTCGCCCGGGCCGCCGGAGTCGCCGACCGGGTGCGCTTCCTCGGCGCCATCCCCTGCGCCGACGTGCCCGCCCTGATGCGCAGCGCCGACGTCGTCCTGTGCCCCGCCGACTACGAGCCCTTCGGCATCGTGCCCCTGGAGGCCATGGCCTGCGGCCGGCCCGTCGTGGCGAGCGCCGTCGGAGGACAGCTCGACACCGTGGCGGACGGGGAGACCGGACGGCTGGTGCCGCCCGGAGACCCCCGGGCCCTGGCGGACGCCGTGGCCGGGCTGCTGGCCGACCCGGACGTGCGGGCCGCGCAGGGCGCGGCCGGGCGGCGCCGGGTGACCAGCCGGTACGGCTGGGACCGGGTCGCGGCGGCCACGGAGCGGGCCTACCACGCGGCGCTCGCCCCGCACCTCGCCGCCGCCCGGACGCCATGACGCCTCAGGCGGCCCCGTACGCCCCGTACGCCCGGGCCGCCCCCGCCGTCCCCCCGGCACAGCTTCGACACCCGAAGGAGGTGGGGCGGCCGCTCGCGCGAGCGGCCGGCCCGACGCCATGAGCCAGACACCCTCGCACGCGGAAGCGCACCGCCACTGCCAGTCGCTCCAGACCGCCCTGCAACGCCTGCGCGCCCAGGGCCTGGACCGGCTCGCCCACTGGGGCCACCGGCTCGCCGACGTGCTGCCCGCCGGCGGGCGGCTGCTCGCCGCCGGCAACGGCGGCAGCGCCGCGCAGGCCCAGCACCTGACCGCCGAACTGGTCGGACGCTACCGGGAGGAACGAGCCGCCTACTCGGCCATCGCCCTGCACGCCGAGACGTCGAGCGTGACCGCGATCGGGAACGACTACGGGTTCGAGAACGTCTTCGCCCGTCAGGTGGCGGCGCACGGCCGGCCAGGTGACGTCCTGGTCCTCCTCTCCACGTCGGGGCGGAGCGGCAACCTGCTCTCCGCCGCGATGACGGCACGGGCGACCGGGGTCGAGGTCTGGGCGCTGACCGGCGCCTCCCCGAACCCGCTCGCCGAAGCGGCCGACCAGGTCCTGTGCATCGACGCGGCGGCCACGGCGACGGTGCAGGAGGCCCACCTGGTCGCGGTGCACCTCCTCTGCGAGTCGTTCGACGCCGCGCTCGCCGCCTCCGCCGCCACCGCCCGCCGGGCCGCCGGCGTGCGGAGACCCCCCAACGGGGTCGAGGCCCTCAAGGGGGCGCCGTGACCGCCCCCGGTCCGCTCGTCGTCGTCGGCGACGTCCTGCTCGACCGTGACGTCCAGGGCGTCGTCGACCGGATGGCGCCCGACGCCCCGGTGCCCGTCGTCGACGTCACGACGGAGCTCTCCCGCCCCGGCGGCGCCGGACTGGCGGCCGTCCTCGCCGCCCGGTCCGGCCGGGACGTCGTGCTGGTCACCGCTCTCGGCGAGGACCGGGCCAGCGACACCGTCCGCGACATGCTGCGGGGGCGGGTCCGGCTGGTGGAGCTGCCGCTCGACGGCACGCTGCCGGTGAAGACCCGCGTCCTGGCCGGCGGCCGGCCCCTGATCCGCGTCGACCGGGGCGGCGGCGAGGTCGGACCGGCCCCGGCGGCCGTCCGGGACGTCCTCCTCGGGGCCCGCGCCGTCCTCGTGGCCGACTACGGCAGGGGCGCGGCCGACGCCGTGCGGCCGCTCCTCGCCGACGCGGCCCGGCACGTGCCCCTCGTGTGGGACCCCCATCCCCGGGGCCGCGCGCCCGTCCCCGGCGCCCGGCTCGTCACCCCGAACGCCGCCGAGGCGGCCGCGCTCTCGCCCGGTGAGGGCGACGCCCTGGGCGAGCACGCCCGACGCGGCGCCGAACTCGCCGAGCGGTGGGACGCGGTCTGCGTGGCGGTGACGCTCGGGGACCGCGGCGCGCTGCTCACCCGCCCGCGATCCGCGGCGCCCATGCTCGTCCCGGTGCCCTACCCGGCGACGGGCGACCCGTGCGGGGCCGGGGACTGCTTCGCCGCCCACGCCACCGTCGCGCTCGCCGACGGCGCCCTCCCCGAGGAAGCGGTGCAGCGCGCGGTCTCCGGGGCCGCCGCGTTCGTCGCGGCCGGCGGCGCCTCCGCCCCCGCGCTCTGGCAGGAGGCGCGCCGGGACGGGCCCGCGCGGCCCGCGACGGGCGACGCGTTCGCGCTCGCCGACAGCGTGCGGGCCGCGGGCGGCAGCGTGGTGGCCACGGGAGGCTGCTTCGACCTGCTGCACGCCGGCCACGTGGGCCTGCTCGACAGCGCGCGCCGCATCGGCGACTGCCTGATCGTCTGCGTGAACTCGGACGAGTCGCTGCGGCGGCTGAAGGGGCCTGGCCGCCCGCTCACGCCCTTGGAGGACCGCATGCGGGTGCTGGCGGCGCTCGGCAGCGTCGACGCCGTCGTCGCCTTCGAGGAGGACACCCCGCAGGCACTGCTCGCCGCGCTGCGGCCCGACGTGTGGGTCAAGGGCGGCGACTACTCGGCCGACGCCCTGCCGGAGGCCGAGGTGCTGCGGAGCTGGGGCGGGCAGACCGTCGTCCTGCCGTATCTCGACGGCCGCTCCACCACCCGCATCGCCGACCGCGCCGCCCGCGCCGCCACCGGCGCCCGGGCACCGCGCTGACGGCGTGGCGAGGGGAGGCGGCCGGGTGACGTACCGGGAGTGACCGGGACCGCGGGGTGCCGGGCCGCCGTTTCCGGCCGGCTTCTCAGGCCGCCTTCTCCAGTGCGGCGAGGGCGGGCGCGGCGGCCTCCGGGGTCCGCGCGGCCGGAGCCACCCGGGGCTCCCGGCCGCGCAGGAGGTACCCCGCCGCCACTGCCGCGGTCACGACCAGGCCGCCCGCCACCAGGGCGGTCCGTACGCCGGCCAGCTCCATCATCAGCCCCAGCGCGGGCGGCGCGGCGAGCCCCCACACGGTGCGGATGCTGGACCAGGCACCCAGGACGCGGCCTCGCATGTGCGGCGGAGGGTCGGTCTGCAGCACCGTGGACTGGGCGGTGTCCCCGACGGATTCCGCCACCGCCATGGGAAGGACGAGGACGAGGAGCACGGCCAGCGACGGAGAGAGGCCGGCCAGTACCTGGAGCAGCGCGCCGGCGACCGTGAGGAGACCCACGAGCCGTACGCCGGGCCTGCGCAGCCGCGCCCCGAGGACGGCGCCGATGATGCCGCCGACGGCGAGGACCGTGGACACCTTGCTGAAGGCCCCGGCGTCCCCGGCGAGCGGCCCGGTGACCAGGACGACCAGCGTCAGCGAGTAGTTGCGGCCGAACATCGCACTGATCCCGTTGAGCGCGGCGAGCGCGACGAGCCGGGGACGCCGCATGAAGAAGGCCAGGCCCTCCCGCGCGCCGGCTCCCGCGGTCTGCTCGGCGGCGGCCGCCTCCTTGGCCGCCTCGTCGTCCGGCGCCCGCCCGGCGGCCGGATCCGCCGCCTTGAGGAACGGGATGACGCAGGCGACGAAGAGGAAGGACAGGCCGTTGGCCGCGTAGGCCGCCGAGGTGCCGAGGAACCCGACGGCCACGCCTGCGAGCGCGGCGCCTACCAGTCGGCCGGCGCTGTGGACGAGCGAGCCCACCCCGATCGCGGACGGCACGTCGTCGCGGGAGACCAGGTCGTTGCCCAGGAGGGCGCAGGCCGGGCCGTCGACGGTCGCGATCAGGCCGGTGACCGCCGCCAGGACCAGCAGCACCGGCAGGCTGAGCCCGTCGAGGGCGACCAGGACCGCCGTCACGAGGGCCACCGCGCCCAGCAGCGCCTGTCCCACCGCCGCGGTGAGCCGGCGCGGCCAGCGGTCGACGACCGCACCGCCCATGAGGCCGAACAGCAGCCCGGGCGCCGCCTGCACGGAGACCGACAGGCCCGTCGCGGCGGCGGAGCCGGTGATCTGGAGCACGAGCAGGTTCTGCACCGTCAGCTGCATCCACGTACCCGCGTTGGACACGAAGTTGGCGACGGCCCACCACCGCATGCTGCGGTAGCGCAGGGACCGCCACGGCGAGCGGGACGGAACGGAGGAAGGCACGACGGAGTCACCCCGGGGCGCGAGGACGGCAGGACGGAAGGGAGAGGACCACCCGCACCGGCGGAGCGCGCGGCGCCCGGCGAGGGAGGGGATCGGTCCCGGACCATCGTGGCAGACCGGCCGGCACCACCGGGGTGGCCGTCCGGCCGGCCGGCACCGGTCCGGCGGCCGCATCCCTTGGCCCGCCCGGGGTCCGGGCCCCGTCGTGGGGTTGCTCACACGCGCCCGCGGGCCGTCCCGCCTCCGACCGGGCGTGGCGCGCGGCACACACGTGCCGCCCCGCGGGCTAACCCAGGGTGCCCGGGCGGCTCCGGTTGGCGACAGTGGACCCGTAGGGTCGTGGCGGGCGGGACCGCCCGGGCGGCACGGGTCACACGACGAAGGGCATCCGGATGAGCGGCGCGGTGTACTCGGATCTCAGCGGCAGGCAGGCGCTGGTCACCGGCGGGGCCAGAGGGCTGGGAGCGGCCATCTCCCGGCGGCTGGCGGCGGCCGGCGCCTCCGTCGTCGTGGCGGACGTGCGGCAGGACCTGGCCAAGGAACTGTGCGAGGAGCTCACGGCCCAGGGCGGGCGCGCCCGCTCCGTCGGCCTCGACGTCTGCGACGCGGGCGCGGTCGCCGACGTCTTCCGGGACCTCGACGAGGCCGGGGAGCGCGTCGACGTCCTCGTCAACAACGCCGCCGTGGACGTGTCGAAGTCGGCCGAGCACCTCACCGCCGAGGAGGTCTCCCGCGTGGTGACCACCAACCTCCTCGGCCCGATGTACCTGTGCCTGGAGGGGTACCGCCGCATGGTGGCCCGGGGTGGCGGCCACATCGTCAACATCCTCTCGACCGCCGCCAACCGCACCTGGACGGAAGCCGGCCCCTACGCGGCGAGCAAGTCGGGACTCCGCGCGTTCACCCACACCCTGTTCAAGGAGGCCCAGCGCGACTGCGAGGGCATCGGGGTGACGGGGATCATCGCCGGCGGCATGGAGACCGCCTTCATCATGGAGCGGTTCCCCGACGCCGACACCGCCATGCTGCAGAGCCCGGAGATCGTCGCCGACACGGTGCTCTACGCACTGTCCGTGCCGGCCGGCAGCGCCGTCGGAGAACTCGTCGTCGTCCCGCGCCGGGAACCGTCCTGGCCGTGAACCGCGCCCCCCACGCCCCCCGCCCGGCGCGCCCAGCCGGGACGCCGCCGCCCGACGTACGCCCGGCCCGGGCAGGGGGCGCGCCGTTGCCCGAGGAACGTCCGGCGCAGGCCACCGGTGCTCCACCGGCGGGTGACGGCCGACCGGTTCCCGTGCGGGCCGGGGACGTTCGCGAAGCGCGCCCGCGCATACTGGTCCTGCGAGCCCTGGGGCTCGGCGACCTGCTGGCCGTGGTGCCGTGCCTGCGGGCGCTGCGCCGGGCCCTGCCGGGGCACGACCTCGTGCTGGCGGCCCCCTCCCGCCTGGCGGCCGCCGCCGCGGCCACCGGCCTCGTGCACCGGCTGCTGCCCGCGGCCGCACCCGGCCGCGCCGTTCCCACCGCGCTCGCCTGGACCGGCCCTCCGCCGGAGATGGCGGTGGACCTGCACGGGAACGGCCCCGTCAGCCACCGGCTCCTCCAGCACCTGCGTCCGGAGCGTCTCCTCGCCTTCCGGCACCCGCACACGCCGGACATCGCGGGACCCGTGTGGCGGGAGGACGAGCACGAGCGTGACCGCTGGTGCCGGCTGCTGCGGTGGTACGGGATCGAGGCCGACCCGGCGGACGTGCGCGTCCCGCACCCCGCCGAGCCTTCCCCCGCTCCCGGGGCGATCGTGATCCATCCGGGCGCGGATTCCGCCGCCCGCCGCTGGCCGCCGGAACGGTTCGCGGCCGTGGCGCGGGCGCTGGACCGGGCCGGGCACCGCGTCGTCGTCACCGCGGGGGCCGGGGAGGGCCCGCTCGCCCGGCGCGTGGCGGCGGAAGCGGGCCTGCCGTCGGAGGCGGTGTGGGGCGGCGCCGAGGACGTTCCGTTCGCCAGGCTCTGTTCCCTGGTGGCCGCGGCGCGCTGTGTGGTGGTCGGGGACACCGGACTCGCCCACCTGGCCACGGCCCTCGGCACCCCGTCGGTCGTCCTCTTCGGCCCGGTGGCCCCGCGCCTGTGGGGACCGCCCGACGACGTGCGGCACCGGGTCCTGTGGCATCCGCGCCCAGGCGAGGACCCCCTGCGCCCGGGTGACGCCCACGGCCCGGCCCCCGACGCCCGGCTCCTGCGAATCCAGGCGGAGGAGGTACTGGAAGCGGTGCGGTCGGCGGCACGCCCCGCTGCGGACGCGTGGCCCGCCCCGGCGGCGCCGCACCGCTGACCTGCACGGCCCCGCGTGGCACCCCGTGTGAGCCGGTCCCGTGCGGGTAGCCGCGCACCGAAACGGAACGGGAGGGCACGGCAGCGGGGAGGCCCGCGGAAACGGCCCCGGCCGGCCCGGCGCGAAGGAGACCAGACCATGGGTGACGTTCAGCAACCGGAAGCGCGCCGTAGCGGAAAGGGCGCTGCCACACCGCAGGACAGCAGGCACCTCAAGGCCGCCCAGCAGACCGGCAAGCAGCCGGAGGGCGAGGGCGACAAGAAGGGCAGGGCCCGCACGGGCGGCCCCACGCCGCCGGAGCAGCGCCCCGACCACCCGTGACGGACCGCTCCCCGAAGGGCGCCGCCGAGCGAGCACCTGCTCGCCGCGGCACGCACGCCCGTCAGGAAGGGTCGGCCACGGCTGAGAGCCATAGAACCGCGAGGGAAGGAAGACACACCGCCCAGATAAACCTCGCCGGCTTCGAAAACGCCTCCGGCCATGCCGCCGCGTTGTCGGCGAGGTCGTCGGCGACCCGTCGACCCGGCGTGCACCCGCACATTGAAAGGCGCCCCGTTCGGAGGGCGGGCATTCCGTCGGCATCGCCCCCAGCGGCGACCTCGCCCTCGAGCGCGACAAGAATTCCGTACTCGTAAAGATGGACACCGCCGGGACCGACGACTGCGGCACTGCTTCCCGGGGAGGGGAAGTCGTGGTCAGGACGAGGAGGGCACGCTGCTTTCCAGGAGGTCCTCAAGCTGCGCGCGGTGGAGCTCGGCCACAGGAGCGAGGAGGTCCGGGTGCCGCAGCAGCGCGGCTGCTTGCCGGTCGTTCTGGTTCGGGTGACTCAGGCGCCGGAAACCGACCGTTTCGCCTGCCGCCCGCGTCGACCCGGCGAGAGCGGTGAGCGCCGCGGTGACCAAGGCCGGCGTGCCGAGCAGGCAGGCGGCCCAGCTCGCGACGACCTCGTCCACCCACGTGCGCCACGCGTGCGGCTCAGGGGCCCACGCGCCCTCGTCGGCCTCCGCGCCTGTGACCCGGTCGAGCCGTGCGGAGCCGCCGGGCCCCGTCAGGTCCATCAGCTGGGTGTCCAGCTCCGTGGGATACCGCAGCCACGCTGCGACGGTGACGGCCTGGCGCGCCTGGGCCTCGGCGAGGCCGTGCTGCAAAACCCCGCCGCCGGAGGGATAGGCGTGCATGATCCATTGGGTCGTCGCCGCTATGAGTGAGGAGAGAGAGGGTTCTGTCGGCACGGTGACCAATTCGAAGTAAGGGAGGGGGTGAAAAAGAAAAGGGGACCGTATCGCTTCGCGGGCGTCCGAGAAATGACGCAGGTCACAATCCTTTCGACGCGAGCGCGGCCGACGAGGGACTGGAAGATCACGCGGCAGCGGAACGCATCATGAAGGAACTCGAGGGGTGCGGCGGCGATCATCCCCGGTTCGACGAGCTCGTCATGAAGCTGATGACGCAGATCCGCAGCCACGTGAACGACGAGGAGAACAATCTGTTCCCTTGCCTGCGGCAAGGGCGTTTCGCGGAAACGCTCGAGAAGCTCGGCGACAAGGTGCGCCAGGCCGAGAAGACGGCGCCCGCACGTCCGCACCCGTCCGCCCCCGACAAGCCACCCGCCGACAAGCTTCCGGGCCCAGGGGGCGGACTCGTCGACCCTCTGCGTGACGCGATGAGCGGACGGGCAAAGAACCTCCCTGAGAGCGCCGGCACTTCCTTTTCCGTCAGGCCGGCGGCACCTGCGGGACAGGTGCCGCCGGCCTGACGCTCACGGCTGTTTCACCCGCCCTCCTGCGGGCAGGCGCCGCAGAGGATCATCGAGTCAGAAGGACAGTGAGATGACCGAGCGCACACCGGACGACGCGCCGCAGAACGACTACGAGCGCGCCCGGAGCAGCGAGGAACCAGGAGCCCACTCCGGCTCGGAGAGCCGGGCTCGGGAGCGCGTCGTGCCCGGCACGGCGAGCGCCCGAGAGGGTTACCACCAGGCCGGCACCGGTAGCGGGGAGCCCCTGGCGGGTGTCGAGGCCACATCCGAGGAGGAAACCGGGAGCCCCGAGGGAACCGACTCCGGCACCGGAAGCCGATGAGAAGGGGCAGGGCCATGGCGGTCACGCGCGCACAGGTCCGCGCCCTCCTTGACCGGTCGGGCGAGAACAACTCGCTCGTGTTACTGGAAGGACGTGTGGAGGTTGTCCCCTCGGACCGGCTGGCATCGGAACCGTATGACGGAGCCGTCGAAATCGTCTCCGGCCGCGATCTGGCCACGACGCTGCCGCCCGGCCCGCCGACCGAGCAGGACATGGACGCCTTGGCGTTGCGGCTGGAGACCGCGATCACACACCTCGGCGCATGATCACCGCACCCTCGGCCGCGGTCCTCACGACCACGGCGAAAGGAGGCCCCATGAGCGAGAACCAGATGGCGGACGACGCCTACCAACTCACGGGAACGAACGAGGAGCAGGAGGACGCGGCTGCCCTGGATCTCGAGAACGCCGTGGACGAGCGCACCTACGACGACATGCTGGACGAGGGCTACTCCCCTCCCGAGAAGCCGTTGGGCGTCACCAAGTACGGCATCACCGCGGAGGAGCAGAACGCCGGCGAGACTCTGGACGAAAGGCTGTCCCAGGAGGTCCCGGACGTGGCGGAGCCCGAGGGGGACGGTCTCGGGGACCTGCCCGGCGGACAGGGGGAACTGATCGACGCCGAGGTGGGTGCCGACCGCGCCGGGCGGCTGAGGGCGCCGGACGAGGGCGTCCGTACCGACACCACCAAGGAACTGATCGCCCGGGACGAAGGCATCGACGGAGGCGCGGCGAGCGCCGAGGAAGCGGCCGTGCACGTCATCGAGGACGAGGAACCAGGCTCAGGCGCCTGACCGGTCCTCTCTGCCACCCGTTCGCCCGGGGCGAGGGCAAGCACCGAATGCCGTCCGGCCAGCCGTGCTCGGGGCGGCCGCGCTGGGGACCGGCCGCGTGCGCTGGGCCGCGGTGCAGGGTGATATCCACTTGGAGATCGGCGTCGAGGCTGCCGTTGGCACTGTGCAGGTTTGCAGGGCCGTCGAGCGGCTGGTTGCCGTGAGCAAGTGGAAGCCGGGCGGCCCGAAGATTCCGATCGTGTGGGACACCGGACAAGGCGCCCCGGGCAGGGGCCGGCCGTGCTACGCCCAAAGGCGGCCCTCAGGGCCGCCCCGTCGGCGCCTGGCCGCGCGACCGCATGACGCCCCTGTTGAACGGCCCCGCCCATCCGGACAGGCGGAACACCGCCGTGAGCAATCGCCGTCCCCTGGCAGGCCGCGGCGGTAACGGCATCAGCGGTAGGACCCGGCAGGGAACGAGCCGAGGTCTTCCGGTTCGGCGACAGTAATACGACGCACCCGATGCCCGCATCGCTTCGCCAGCGCCAGAATGTCCGGGGTGAGGCGCCGTCACCCGACTGGGCCTCGGCGTACCGCACGCCGGCCCGAGGCGCGTCCTACTGGCGTACCGCCACGCTCCGTGCGGCGAGGGGCCGGGCGGCCCGGTCTCCGCCGGTGACGTACTCGTCCGCCGCCATCCCTCCGAGGGCGCCGAACCGGAAGCGGTGCCCGTCACCCAGTCCCGACATCGGCCATAGGGCACAGCCGACGATGAAGATCGTCTCCGCGGGGGTGAGCCGCTGCTTGAGGAAACGCTCAAGCTCCGCGCCCGAACAGAGCCGCTTGGAGCGAAAGTACGCGAAGCGGACGATCATCGCCCGGTCCTGGCCGGGGTCGCGCATATGGCGCAGCGCGAGGTTCACCCCGGCCAAGGAGCAGCCGAGTTCTACGCGGGCGCGCAGCGCCGCCCGCGGCCCGGGAGGATCCGTGCGTCGCTGAGGCCAGCGACCCTGATAGGGCTCCTGGAATCTGGAAAACCCCATCAACGCCGGAGTATCCGGCGACGCGCGAGGGCAGCGGTTCGAAGGGCGTCACATGGCCCTCGGCCGGCGGCCCGACGACCATGTGCCAAGAGCTCGCGCCCCGGTCCGTCACGACTGCCGCTTTCCGCCGACCGACCAAGGGGCGATACAGCCCGGTCCCAGCGCGCGCCCGGCGCCTCATCCCTTGGCGGACCGACGTCCACGTCGACGCCGCCCTGGGACAGGTCCCTCACAGGCTGGTCAGGATCTGTGGGGACAGGTTCTTGATCATGGTGTTGGTCCAGCGCATCTGCCGCAGGGTCGCCGGGTGGCATGCGGAGGCCAGGTCGAGAAGGCCGTCGTCCTTCGTTGCCTGCGCGGCCTGGGCGAGCATCTCCCAGTGAAGGGAGTTCTCCGTGGCGCCGAGGTGGAGCTCTCGCAGATCGCGCAGGAGCAGCAGGCCCGGCTCGGGGCGGTGGACCACCGCCTGGGACGCCTTCTCCCTGAGCGTGGACAGCAGGCCCGGAAGGCGCGTGTCGGCGGAATCGCCGAGGTCGAGGCCGTGGCGGTCGGCGGTGGCGGCCAGGCGCTGGACGTGCGTGCGGGACCAGTCGGCGAGGTCCGTGGCCACGTGGTGCACTTCGTGCTCCGTACGGTGGCGTTCGGCCACCGCCGTCAGTTGCCTCGCCAGGTGCTTCTCGCCGTGGTGAAGGACTCGCAGGGTGAGGGTGACGCCGTTCACCGGGTCTCCTCCTCGGAGCTGTCCCAGGTGGCGTCGGCCGACTGGGTGACGAGGGCGGACGGGCCTCCGGTCGTGGGCGGTACGGGCGGTACGGCATCGGTCCCGGAGGCGGGCGCGGGGGCGGACGCGGTGGTTGTCGGGGCGGGGGCACTGCTGCCGTCGCCGCGTTCCACGAGGCGTAGCGCGGCCGCGGCGGTCTTGAACAGCGGCTGTTTGGAGACCGGGTCCCAGTCGGTGACGGTCGTCTCGTTCGCGGCGCGTCCCGGGGTGCTGCCTTCGGGGGCGTGCCCGGCTTCGGTGTCCCAATAGCCGTAGTGGAAGGGCACGAAGAGGAGTCCGGGGCGGATGTCGGTGACCCGCAGCCGGCCTTGTACGGCCCCGCGTGGCGTGCTGACCTCCACCAGGTCGCCTTCGCCGAGCCGGAGCGTGGCCGCGTCGGAGACGGAGGCTTCCACCCAGACATCGGGGGCGGCCGCGTTGAGCTGGGGCGCACGAGCCGTCTTCGTACGGGTGTGGAAGTGGTAGACGGTCCGGCCTGTGGTCAGCTGGAAAGGGTACTCGTCGGTGGGTTCCTCGTGGGGCCGGAGGTAGGCGGCCGCCTTGAGCATGGCCTTGCCGTCGGGGTTGAGGGAGCGGTACTCGACGACGTCGTCGGCCGCGCCGGTCGCCAGGTCCTTGCCGTAGGTCTCGCACACGTCCGGATGCGCCCAGCTGATGCCGTCGGTGTAGAGGCGGTCCGTACCGTCCGGGGCCTGGTCGTTGCAGGGCCACTGGATGCCGCTGGCGCCGCGCAGCTTGCCGTAGGTGAGTCCGGTGTAGTCGCATGGCCGGCCGGCGCTGCACCGTTTCCACGCCTCGAACGCGGACTCCGGGTCGTGCCATGTGATGAGGGGTCCGCCGTCCTTGTCGCGGAAGTCCATGCGGGCGGCGTAGTCCAGGAAGATGTCGAGGTCCGGCCGGGCTTCGCCGGGCGGTTCGACGGCCTTGTCGGACAGGTGGACCGTGCGGTCGGCGTTGGTGAACGTACCGGTCTTCTCGCCCCACGTCGCCGCCGGCAGTACCACATCGGCCAGTTGGGCGGTCTCCGTGAGGAACAGGTCCTGTACGACGACGAAGAGGCGGTCCTGGGCCAGGATGGAGCGGATGCGGGACAGCTCCGGCAGGGAGACCGCCGGGTTGGTTCCGCTGATCCACAGCATGCGGATCGAGCCCTGTTCGGCGTAGCGGAACATCTGCATCGCGTGGGTGGGCGGGGCGTAGTGCGGGATGGTCTTCGGATCGACGTTCCATACCCGTGCCAGGTCGGCGACGTGGCTGTCGTTCTGCCAGTTCCGGAAACCGGGCAGGTCGCCGTTGGCGCCGCATTCGCGGGTGTTCTGGGCGGTGGGCTGGCCGTTCATCTGCAGCACGCCGGCGCCGGGTCGGCCGAGCATGCCGCGGATCAGGTGCAGGTTGTTGATCTGTACGGCTGCGGCGGTGGCCTGATGGGCCTGGTAGACGCCCTGCAGCACGGTGGACAGCAGCCGGTCGGCCGTGCCGAGGAGCTCTGCGGCTTCGCCGATCCTGGCGGCCGGTACGTCACAGATCCCGGCCGCCCACGCCGGGGTGCACTCCTCCACCCGGGCGGCCAGCTCCTCGAAGCCCACCGTGTGGGCCGCGATGTAGTCGTGGTTCACGCGGTCGGTACGGATGATTTCGTGCAGGAGCGCGTTGAGCAGGGCCACGTTCGTCCCGAGGCGTGGGGCCAGGTGCACGGCGGCCTTGCGTGCCACCTGGGTGGGGCGCGGGTCGACGCACACCAGGCGGGGCGGGTCGCCGCCCGCCAGCCGGTCGAGGATCCGCATCCACTGCACGGGCTGGGTCTCGGCGATGTTGTGGCCGTACAGCGCGATGACGTCGGCGTGGTCGACGTCGTCGTAGCTGCCGGGCTGGCCGTCGCAGCCGAAGGACTCCTTCAGCGCCTCGGCGGCGGTCGAGGTGCACAGACGGGTGTTGCCGTCCAGGTGGTTGGTGCCGATCCCCGCGCGGGCCAGCACCGCGAGCGTGTAGTACTCCTCCAGGAACAGCTGCCCGGTCGTGTAGAAGCCGATCGACCCGGGCCCGCGCTCTCCCAGCAGGTCGCGCGAGCGGGCGACGATCCGCTCCATCGCGGTGGCCCAGTCGCACTCCACCAGGCGCCCCTCCCGGCGGACCAGCGGCCGGGTGAGCCGGTCGGGGGAGGCGTTGGCCTGCCAGGCGAAGAGGTCCTTCGGCCCGAGCCTGCCGTGGTTCACCCGGTCCTGCGCCCGGCCGCGCACTCCGACCATGCGCCCGCCCGCAACAGCGATGTCCATCGCGTCCCCGTCGGAGTGGAGGATCGACGAGGCCTGCACCCAGCGCTCCACTCGTTCGGGGTCGACTCCCTCCTCCAGGTAGGTGTCCACGCGCGCGGGCCACGGCTCGTGCCGTCCGTAGGGGGTACGGGCGCCCCATGGCTGCGCGATCCGGTCCACCGATGCCTCCATGCCTGCCTCCCAACGTCCACCTGCTGCCCCTGACACACCGCGCGTCATCGGTACCCCTTGCTTCCGACGTCTAACGTCCGGGTCGCGTCCAGCTCACCCGGTGATGCGCGGCTGTCTGTCGGAGGAAGACGCCCACCGCGTCGGCCGGCAGCGGGGCGGGCAGGGGATGGCGTGGTGGCAGCGGTGCGAAGGCCGGCCGGTAGCGCAGGGTGCTGCCGGGGTCGGCGGGACAGGCGTGCCGGGCCACGCCGACGATCTGACCGGTGCGTGTGGCGCGGGAGGTGGTGAGGGCCTGCCGCCGTTCGAGCAGGACGATGCCCGGAGACCCCAGCCCCTGGAAGAAGAGGTTGAGGTGGATGGGTGCGTAGGGTTCGGTCGCGTCCAGATGGGTTTCCAGCGAGTCGTACGAGGACTCCATGTCGAACCGCAGCCAGAACGGCACGGCGCCGAGCCGCAGGGCCCAAAGAGGGTCCCGCCGGACGTAGGACTTGGCGAGGAGCTGGTTGCCCGTGAGCCCCCGCTGCCGGCACCACCAGCGGTGGAGGTCGGCGGCGAACGGGCTGAGGTCCTGTGGCTCGTGGACGGCGAGGCGGCGTAGTGCGTGGCCGTTGTCGTCTGCCGGTCGCTGGATGTCGGCGGCGGGGGCCGGGTCGAAGCCCCACTCCGCCTCCGGGCGGCGGGCGTCGGCCTCCGGGGGGGCTCCCAGCGGTCGTACGGTGAGCGGAGATAGCGGGAGATGCGTTCGCCACTCGCGTGGTACCCCTCCGGTACGCCTCCCAGGCAGCCGAACCGGAAGGAGGTTCGCTCACCCACTTCGCGGGTGCGCCAGTCGCGGGTGCATTCGAGCTGGATGATCGTGGCCGCAGGTGCCAGGCGGTGCTTCAGGAAGCGCTCCTACACGCTTCGGCGCCCTGCTGATCAATAGCCGCAGGCCCGCGAGGGGGCGCTCAGGTGTTCGAAGCGAAGCCCGGCTGGTGGGGCTTCGCCCACGAATTGCGCACCGACCTCCCGCAGCTTTGCGGCAACCTGTTACTGCTCCTCCTCGGCACCCGGCGTCTGTTCCCTCGATGCCCGCCTCACCCGCCTCTCCGCCGTGGTCGGAGCAGCGGTACGCGGCTGATCAGGGGACGTCGTCGCCGAGGACCTCGCGTGCCGGTTCGGCCAGGCCCTTGCGGTCCTCGGCCAGGGCCTGCTTCCCGGCCTCGGTCGCGTTGTAGACGCGCCGGGTGCGACCGCCGCCCACCCGGCGCTCCGAGGTCAGCAGGCCGTCCGCCTCCAGCCGGTGCGGCGTCGGGTATAGCGTGCCGGGCTGATCCGGTAACCGTGGGAGGCCGGCTCCTCGGTCATCCACGCGCCGTGGATCTCTTCCTCTGCAGCGTGATGCAGGATATGCAGCCGAACGGCGCCACGCTGGAACTCCCACATCCTTGGCTCGCCTCCGGAAGTGACGAAACCGATATCGGATCCCGGCCCTGGCCGCTCAGGCCACGACGTCGGGGGCGCTCTTCGCTCCCGAAGCGGGGCTCCGCACCGCAGCGAGTTCCGACCTGCCGGATCTGGCGTACGGCTGAGCGTCTGCGCCCGCGAACCGATGGCCGGTCACGCAGCCGGTTTCCCGAACCGCACCCGGTGTTACACGTCTCAGGGCGGCAACCCGCCGCGTAGGACGACCCCTGTGCCAGGAGGCATTGATGACCACCGCGGTCAAGAACATGCTCGACACCTACCCCGCCGACCTGGGCGGCGTAGACCGCGACAAACTCGCCCGCTGTATCGAGGAGTGCATCGCCTGCGCGCAGGCGTGTACCGCCTGCGCGGACTCCTGCCTGTCCGAGGAGATGGTGGGTGACCTGACCAAGTGCATCCGCACCAACGCCGACTGCGCCGACATCTGCAACGCCACCGCCGCTGTCCTCTCGCGCCACACCGGCTACGACGCCAACGTCACCCGCGCGATCCTCCAGGCGTGCGCCACCGTCTGCAAAGCCTGCGCCGACGAGTGCGGGCGCCACGCGGACCAGCACGGACACTGCCGCGTCTGCGCCGAAGCCTGCCGCCGCTGCGAACAGGCATGCAACGACCTCATCAGCTCTCTGGGCTGACCCATCAGCCGCCCTGTTCGGCTGGCGGCCCTGGACCGCACACCGGGAGGACGTTTCGGGCCGTCGGCACGGGTGCATGCGTCGTCGACCATTCCGTGACCCTGAGGAGCACCCAGCACTCATTGCGCACGGTGTGGGGCGTCCAGACGGTGCCGCCACGGTTCGGGCGGACACGGTCCGGTTCCCCTGAGCAGAATCCGGGGAACCGGGCCGTCGTCCCTGCCGAGGACGGATTCGAGCCGGCGGCAACCGCTGGAGCCGCCACGAGGTGGCGGCTGGTCAGCCCTGTTTGCCGCGGCCGGTGAGCATGTCGCGGACGCGGTCGACCATGCCGGTGCCGGGAGCGAGGAGCTTGTTCATCGGTGGGGTGTCCGGGGCCGCGGGGTGGGGGCGGGTCGGGGCGGTCTCCTTGGCCCGGCGGATCTTCTCGCCGAGCTCGTCGAGGGCCTCAGGCGGGCACACCTCGGCCAGGAGGGGGAAGAGCCGGTCCTCCTCGTCACGCACATGCGCGGTCACGGTCGACTTCAGCCGCGTGATCATGGTGTCGAACTCGGCGTCACCGGGCTCGCAGCCTTCCAAGTCCTTCAGCAGCCGCTCGACTTCACTGTGGTCGGCGATCTCCTTGTCGGCGAGGTCGTCCCCGCCGTCGACATGCCGACGGACCGCCGGGTACAGGTGCTCCTCCTCGGCCACCGCGTGCCGGACCAGCTCCATGGTGAGCTGGTCGGCCAACCGGCGGCGCTCGGGATCTGCCGCGGCGCGGGTTTCGATCTGGGCGAACAGCGCGTCGACCTCGCGATGGTCGGCGGTCAGTTCCTTGATGACGTTTCCTCCGTGCCCCATGCGCGGGCACTCCCTTCTGCTGGTGGAAGCGGACCGGGTCGGCCGCTTACGTGATGGGCGCGCCGGTTGGCGCGGCGTACAGGACAAGGTTCTTCTCGTAGTCACCCGACGCGCGGTCGTAGGGGCCGGCGCAGGTGATGAGAACCAGCCGATACGGGCCGGTGCGAGTGAAGAGGTCAGGCGGCAGCTTCTGCTGCGAGTAGGTGCGGCGGGCGGTGACCTGGTAGAAGCGCACTTCGGCGTCGGCTCCGGTCACCGCGATGCGGGCTCCTACACGTGTCTCGTGCAGTGCGGCGAAGGGGCCCAGCCCCTGCTTGGTGTCGACGTGCCCTGCGATCAGGACCGTGCCCGCAGCCGCGCCCGCCGGAGCTCCAAGAGCCCACCATCCGCTTGTACGGGAGTCCTGCGGCAGGTTCAAAGCACCGTCGGGCCGAGCGGCGACTGGTACGACGGCGGCATCGAGACCAGCGGGACCTTGGACGCGGACAGGCGGCGATGGCTCCTCGTGGCCGCCGGCGACGGCACGGTGTACGCCTGTGGGCAGGGCGCCGGTGTCGCCGGTGCGCGGCTGCGGCAAGGAGATCAGCCAGCCGGTGGCCGCCGCGCTCAGCCCGCACGCGGTCATGAGAGCGGCGGCGAGCCGGTGGAATGCCACGTGTTTCAGCCCTTGCGGACCGGGCGGCGTGCGCGCAGCAGCCAGACGGCTCCGCCGACGGTGAGCAGCCCACCACCGATCATGCCGGCCATGCCGACGACGGTGGTGGAGGAGTCGTCGGCCGTAGCCAGGTGACCGGCACTTCCTGCATGGACCACTCCGGCGTCCTTGGCGGCGTGACAGGTGCCGCCTCGGACCATGTCCAGATGCATGGCGACCACCGGGCGCGCGGTGCGGGCGGCTGCAACGACCTGCGGGTGCTTCCCGCCCTTGATCTCCTGGTCGATCAGCGCGAGTGTCCTGCGGTGCGCGGCGTCCTGGGTGGTGAGCCATGCCGCGTCGTACGCCGGGCCGCCGGCCTTCGCCTGCACGGCGGCGAGCTCCTTCTTCTGCTCCGCGGACGGGGACGCCGGCAGTGTCACGTCCAGCTTGTCCGCCAGCATCTTCAGATCCGCGTCGAGCTTGGTGTGATCCCGCACCAAGGCCGCACCCACGTGCTTCACACACGTGCTCATTGCATGCTTCCGGGCATCGTGCCCGGCCGCGATCTCGGCGAGGTTCCCTTGATGGGCCCGCATCAAGAACATCTCGTCCTGGCCGCTCACGCCGGCGTCGGCCAGCGCCTGGGGTGCGGATATACCGCACAGAGCCACCGCCGCCGCAGCCGTAGCCAGCAGTCGTCTACGCATGGGTGCTGCTCCCTTCGGACCGGCAGGGCGGCAACGCCGGCACCACCGGGGAATCGGAACGTAAGACGCATGGCACAGCGCCCCGCACGCATCGATGCCACCCGTGCGCCCAGCCCTACCGCGGCGCACGCGCCACTCACCCGGCCGGCCGATGGCGCGTAGGGGCGGGCCGCCGCGGCCTTCGCCCGACGAGGCGGCCCACCACCGTCCATGCGTACACCCCTGTCGGCTCTCGACGTCGACACCACGGCGCCGCAGCTGGGCTGCGTCATCCGGATACCCGCGTCCATTGGGTCGCCGGGAAGAAGACGGCCGCAATCTGGCGCGCCCAGGACCGGCTGAAAGCGCACAGGGGCCAAGATGGGCTCTTCAGGCCAGACAGCTCGGGACGGCGGCAGGAGGAAGCCCTCATTGATCACGGTGAAGGCGCAGCGGTGCGGCAACACGGTCCTGATCGGCGCCAGCGGAGAACTCGACATGGCGGCCGCGCCGGTCCTTCAGCAGGCCCTGGACCGGGTCACCGCCGATGACCGGGTCCTCATGATCGATCTGCATGGTGTCGCGTTCATGGACTCCGCCGGCCTGCTGCACCTCCTGGACCTGCACCGACGCGCGGAATGTCTGGGCCTGCGCGTCCTGGTGGTCGGCTGGCAGCCTCAGCCTCAGCAGGTCATGGCCCGCGTCGCCGGGATGCCAGGGCCCGGCTCACCGGCGTCAGAACGTTATGCGCTGGCGGGTTTCCGCCGCCTGATCGAGGACCGCGCCCAGCGGGAAAGCGACCTCACCCAGTACAGCTGACGTCGGCCGAGGTCGACACGGTCGGTTCACGCGGCCGCCCACGGCCCCCGGCGCGGCGGGCGGGCGGGTAGGCGCAATGCGCGCGCCCCGACCCCGGCGCTGTTCGAGGTCGTCGATCAGACCCAGAAGACGCTGAGGCTGGCGTTGCCGGTTGCAGGCGTAGAAGGCGATGCCCCGGCCCTCGATGAGATGGGGCAGGCCAGCAGGCGGTGCGTACCGATGACATCGGCGAACGGCAGATGGCGCATGTCGTCACCGAGAGCGGCGCTGACGTCGTCGAGGGCGGGCCCGGTATCCCAGTCCAGCTCTCCCATGGGGATGAGGTGCACGGTCGGACCGTAGCGTTGGATGCCGACCTAAAAAGTCGCCTCGCATGAGGTCTCGCCTTCGCCTCAGCAGCTTGTCGCACACCACCCCAGGCGGCCGGTGGCCTCTTCGGCCCTCCTCCCGCTCGTCCCCGGGCCGCAACTCCGGGCCCCGAGCCGCGCGGCCTTGCCTCGTACGGGCTCAAGTGATCACGGGGGGGCGGCCTCGCCGGCACGCCGCCCGTGAATGCCGTCACCGGGACCGGGCGGTCAGGTGTGCAGAAGGCTGTTAGGTCCTTCGGCCCCATCGGCCTGGTCCTCGTTGAACCAGTAGTCGCCGGCCGCAAGATAGCGGAAGGAGTGGCTGTTCCGGCCCGCCAGGGAGACGGTGACGGCCCGCATGCCGTCCTTGCGGGCGGTGAGAGTGTGGGTACCGGGCTGCCAGTCGTTGAAGTCGCCGACGACGCTGACGGGGCCGGGCGGGTTGTCGGCGGGCAGCACGAAGGTGATCTCGGTACGGTCCTTGCGCGGTGTGCGTTCGAGCACGGGACGGCTCCTCACTCGGGATGGGGTGCTTCGGCCCGCCCATCGTGGTACCCACGCGCCGCCCTGAGCCGGTAGGCGGCGCCCAGGGCGGGCGTGTTTCACCCCTCCTCTTTCCGCGTTCGGCCGTTTGCGGCAGAGGTTCACGGATCGGTGGTGCGGTGACGGGGCCTGGGGCACGGCGTGAGGGAGCCCAGGGAGCCGGAGCCGGTCAAAGCCCCGACGCGGGCCAGGCCGGGACTCAGGCGCACGCGCAGGACCCGGTGTTCCCCCGCGGCGCGTCGGCGGGCTCGCAGAAGGGCCCGCAACGTCGCAAGATCGCAGGAGGTGACACTCGACAGATCGAGTTCGACCGGACCGGGCCTGCTGTCCATCGCGGCGGTCAGCACGTTGTAAAGGTCCGCAGCACGCCCGGCGCACGCCTCGCCCTCGACAGTGATCAAAGATCCTCGCGCCGGAGCCCGCTCCACCGACACGCTCAGGTCACCGCAGTGGCGCCCGCCCCGAAACCAGTTCACGGCAGTCCGTAGTCGCGGTGTCATCTAGACACCTCCAAACCCGCAGGACAGCTACTCAGCCCGAAAGCGATGAGGTCCTGTCCCTGGTTTCTCGTAGGCACCCGTCGGCACAGCGGGCGCAGGGCGTACACCGGTGTCGAGGCCCAGGTGGCGGAGAACGCCCGGATCAGGGGAGGCGAAGACGTGGAAGCGGCGACGACAAGGAGTCACAGGGACCCAGTCACCAGCCCGGCCACCACCATCAGGTTGCCACGCCACCCAGATGCCCAGCGCACGGCACGAAGCCGCCGTTCGAGCATCGCGTCCTCGCCGCCGGGGCTCGCGCTCGACCTCCGCTAGCAGACACTGCTCGTGGTCCGGAGAGCGGTCGGCCACCCACGGCCCCCGCCCCGTAGTGGCCGGCCGGACCACCGCCGTGCGCGTCCCGCTCTGGAGCAGAAATGAAGGAGCCTCCCCACTTAGCCATGACTGGCACCTCCGCAGGAATCAGGACCGCGCAGGCGATGGTACGCACGGCCTGGACGGCGGTTGGTGTGCCGCAGCAGGCGCCGCGGCACACAAGGCGTCTGTCCCGCTCCGGCCGGTACAAACGCCGATTCCTCCGCCGAGTGGACAGTTCCGCGCACCAGCCGGGCTCGGACGGGCTCCACCGGACGAGCCAGGCTGGTGGACGTCACGGTGACCGAAGGCGTGGCCACGTTGCGGGGGACGCTCGCGGACCGTGCTCTCGTGCCGCTGCCGGCCCGTGCCACCCGCGCTGTGGAGGGGGTCGTCGACGTCCGGATGGAGCTCGGGGCCGCGTGAAGGCGCTCTGTGACGGACAATTCTCCTGGGGGCGGGCAGATGCCCACCGAGCACAGGGGTCGCCATGACCGAGCTTCCGGCAGCCGAGGAATCCGTCCGGGTCTTCCTGGTGGACGATCACGAGGTCGTCCGCAGGGGACTGCGGGACCTGATCGACGACGAACCCGACATGCGGGTCGTCGGGGAGGCGTCCACGGCGGACCAGGCCCTGGCCCGGGGGCCCGCGCTGCGCCCGGACGTGGCCGTGCTCGACGTCCGGCTGCCCGACGGCGACGGCATCGCCGTGTGCCGGGAGCTGCGGTCGCGGATGCCGGAGCTGGCGTGCCTGATGCTGACGTCGTTCGACGACGAGGACGCGCTGCTCGACGCGATCATGGCAGGGGCGGCGGGGTACGTCCTCAAGCAGATCAAGGGGTCCGACCTCGTGTCGGCGGTGCGGACCGTGGCGACGGGGCAGTCGATGCTCGACCCGGCGACCACCGCCCGTCTGATGCGGTCGCTCCGCTCCCCGGAGACCGCCCGGCCGCCCGAGGACGAGCGGCTCGCGGCACTGTCCGAACGTGAGCGGTCCGTGTTGGAGCTGATCGGCGAGGGGCTCACCAACCGGCAGATCGCGAAGCGGCTCTATCTGTCGGAGAAGACGGTCAAGAACCACATCTCCCGGTTGCTCGGCAAGCTCGGCGTCGAACGGCGGGTGCAGGCGGCCGTGATCGCCGCGCAGACCCACGAGCACGAGGCGACGGGGAACGGTTAATTCTCCTGTGAGGTGTCGGGGGGCAGGGGGACGCGCCAGCTGAGGCGGGTTCCCCCATCGGGTCGCGTCGGGGAGTGGACGCTCAGTCGGCCGTCGAGGCGCTCGGCCCGTTCCTCGAGGTTGCGCAGCCCCCTGTCCACCCGGTCCGGTGGCAGGCCGGTGCCGTCGTCCGTGACCTCCACCTCCAGGACGCCGTCGTCCACGAGGACGGCGATCTCGGTCCTGTGGGCGTGGGCGTGCCGGGCGACGTTGGTGAGGGATTCGCCGATGACGGCGACGACGGCGTCCGCGATGTCGGGGGGCACGTCGGTGTCCAGCAGGCCCTCCATGCGGAGCGCGGGGGCGAAGCCGAGGGTCTCCGCGGCCGCGTCGACGGCCGTGACGATCCGGCTCCTGAGCCGGGGCGCGGTGCCGGGGGCGTCGTGTTCGCGGAGGCCGAAGATGGTCGAGCGGATGATCTTGATGGTGGCGTCGAGATCGTCGATCGCCCGGGTCAGGCGGTCCGCCGCCCCGGGATGCTCGACGAAGCGCCGGGCGCTCTGCAGCGTCATGCCGGTGGCGAAGAGGCGCTGGATGGCGAGGTCGTGGAGGTCGCGGGCGATCCGGTCCCGGTCCTCCAGGAGGGTCACCTGCTCGGCGTCGCGGCGGCGGTCGGCCAGTTCGAGCGCCAGGGCCGCCTGCCCGGCGAAGCCCGGGAGGGCGGCGGTCTCGGAGCTCAGGAACGGGGGGCGGCCGCTGCGCCGGGCGAGGATCAGGACGCCGCTGAGCCGTTCCTTGGTCCCCACGGTGACGGCCACGGCCGGGCCGAAGCCCTGCCAGCGTTCTGGCTGGACCGTCACCCGCGCGTCGCCGGACACGTCCGCGACGGTGACGAGCCCGTCGGTCTCGCCGAGGGCGGCGGCCGCCAGGGTGCCCTCGCTGCTGGGCAGGACGACTCCGCGATGGGTTTCGGCCCCGTCACCGTGGGCCAGTGAGCCCCGCAGCTCGCCCTCCGAGCCGACGAGGTAGAAGACCCCCATGTCCGCGTCGGCGATGTCCACGGCCTGCTCCAGCATCCCGCCCAGGACCTCCGCCTCCCCCGTGCCGGAGAGCAGGGCGCTGGTGAAGTCGGAGCTCGCGGCGAGCCAGCGCTGCCGGCGCCTGCCCTCCTCGTAGAGCCGTGCGTTCTCGATGGCGATGCCCGCGGCGACGGCAAGGGTGGTCACGACCGCCTCGTCCTCGGCGTCGAAGTCGGCACCCCCGCGCTTCTCGGTGAGGTAGAGGTTGCCGAAGACCTCGTCGCGGACCCGGATGGGGACGCCGAGGAAGGAGTGCATGGGCGGGTGGTGGGCCGGGAAGCCGTACGAGGCGGGGTGCTCGGACAGCTCGGTCAGGCGCAGCGGCTCCGGATGGCGGATCAGCTCGCCGAGGATGCCGTGCCCGGACGGGAGGGCGCCGATCCGCGCGCGCAGGTCGTCGTCGATGCCGATGGGAAGGAACTCGGACAGCCGCTGGTCCTCGCCGATGACGCCCAGGGCGCCGTACTCGGCGTCGACCAGGGAGACGGCTGCCTCGACGATGCCCCGCAGCACCTGGGGGAGGTCGAGTTCGCGGCCCACCGAGATGACGGCTTCGAGGAGGCCCGTGAGGCGGTCTCTCGTGCCGCGCACGTCGTCGATGCGCGCCTGCAGCTCGTCCAGCAGGTCGTCCAGCCGGAGCTTCGGCAGCCTGGTGTCCGCCGGCCCGGCGTCTTCCCGGTCCATCAGACCTCCGGTCGCGCCCGGGAGGCACGACGTCTGCCGTACCCGTCTTCACGGTAGCCCGGCGGGCCCGGTCGTTCCTGTCGAGCCCGTTCCCCGGAAGGCCGTGCGGACGGCTCGTGCCGCGAGGAACCCGGCGGGCGCGCAGGCCGCGGCCAGGCCCAGTCCGGCTCCTCCGAGCGGATCGGTGTCGAGGGCCGTACGGAGGAAGGGCACGTAGAGCGCCGCCAGGGCCAGCAGCGCGGAAGTGAGGACCGAGAGGGGAAGGAACGGGTTCTTCCGGGTCAGCGGCCGGGACCGCAGCCCGAGGACGACGCCGAGCTGGGCGGCGAGCAGGGCGAGGAAGAGCACGCTCTGCCACGCCAGGCCGAGCGACCGTGCGGCCAGGCCCGCGCCGAGGGACGCCGCGGTGACGACGGCGGCGAGGACGAGCAGGCGCTGCCAGGCGCCGCCGCCGAGGATGTGCTGGTCCGAAGGGCGCGGAGGGCGGCGCATCGTCCCCGGCGATGCCGGCTCGGCGCCCATGGCGACCCCGGTGAGACCGTGGGTGAGGAGGTTGATCCAGAGGATCTGTCCCGCTCGCAGCGGCAGGGGCAGGCCGAGCAGCGGGCCGACGAGCATCACCAGGATCTCCGCGGCCCCGCCGGCCATCCCGTAGACGAGGAAACGGCGGATGTTGTCGTAGACGCGCCTGCCTTCCTCCACGGCCGCCACGACGGTCGACAGCTCGTCGTCCGTGAGCACGAGATCCGCGGCCTGGCGTGCGACCTCGGTGCCGCGGGCACCCATGGCGACGCCGATGTCGGCCCGGTGCAGAGCGGGTCCGTCGTTGACGCCGTCGCCGGTCATGGCGGTGACCGCGCCCTTGGATCGCCAGGCGGCCACGATGTCGAGCTTCTGCTGGGGATCGGTGCGGGCGAAGACCCGTACGGACGTGAGGTCGTCGATCAGGCCCTCGGTGACGTCCTCGCCGGTGGCGACGCGGAGTTCCCGTCCGTCGGTTTCGCCGGCGAGCCCGACGGAGTCCGCGACGGCCCGTGCGGTCGCCGGGTGGTCGCCCGTGATGAGGACGGGGGTGATGCCCGCCGCACGGCAGGCGGCCAGCGTCCCGGTCGCATGGGGCTTCGGCGGGTCGCTCAGCGCCACCAGGCCGAGGAGCCGCAGCCCCGACTCGGCCGCCGCCACCGGGACCGGGACGTCCTGGCGTACGCCTGAGGCCACCGCGAGCACCCGGTGACCCCGCTCGGCGAGGTGCGCCGCCGCCTCCCCGGCCCGCGCGAGGGTCTCCGCGTCCGCCCGTAGCACCTCCGGGGTGAGGACTTCCTCGGGTGCTCCTTTCAGGCATACGAGAACCCGTCCGCCAGCGGTCTCGTGCAGGGTGGTCATGCGCTTGCGGAGGCTGTCGAACGGTGCTTCGGCGATCCGGGGGCGACGGGCGTCCGGTTCCCGCTCCGAGGGGCATCCCGCCTTGGCCGCCGCGGCGAGGAGGGCGGCTTCCATGGGGTCGCCCACCGCCGTCCAGCGGCCGTCCGGGTCCGTCTCGTCCGGCGGGCGCAGGGCGGCGTCGTTGCAGAGGGCGGTCACCGTCAGCAGCTCCCGCACCGGGGCGAGCTCCTCCGGCGCGGGGGGTCTCCCGCCTGCCAGGACCTCACCCACCGGCTCGTAGCCGACGCCCGTGAGCTGGACGCCCGCCTCGGGCGTCCAGACCTCCCGCACGACCATGCGTCCCTCCGTGAGGGTGCCCGTCTTGTCGGTGGCGAGGACGGACACCGAACCGAGCGTCTCCACCGCGGGCAGCCGGCGCACCAGCGCGTGCCGGGCGGCCATGCGCCGCGCCCCGAGGGCGAGGGCGAGGGTGACCACGGCCGGCAGGGACTCCGGGACCGCCGCCACCGCCAGGCTGATCGCGGTCACCGCCATCGTCCCGGGCGGAAGACCGCGTACGAGGCCCAGGGCGAAGACCAGCACGCACAGGGTCAGCGTCACCGCGGCGAGGACCCGGCCCAGTGCCGCGAGCCGGCGCTGGAGCGGGGTCGCCTCGCGCCGGTCGTCGAGAAGGGCGGCGATGCGGCCGAGGGCGCTCCTCGGGCCGGTCGCGGTGACGGTGGCGACGGCCCGGCCCCGTACGACGACCGTGCCCGCGCTCAGGGTGCCGTCGGCGTCCTTGTCCACCGGCACGGATTCCCCGGTGAGCATGGATTCGTCCAGGAGGAGGGCGGACGCCTCGTCGAGGCGGGCGTCGGCGGCGACGATGTCGCCCTCTCCGAGCACCAGGACGTCCCCGGTGACGACCTCCGCGGCCGGGAGGTCGCGGACGGCACCCTCCCGCCGCACGCGCGCGTGCGGGGCACTGAGGGCCGAGAGGGCGGCGACGGCGTTGTCGGCGCGGACTTCCTGGACGACGCCGACGGTGGTGTTCACGACGATGACCAGGGCGATGACGATGCTGTCGGGATGGTCGCCGATGGCCAGGGTCAGCGCGACGGCGCCGAGCAGCACCATGATCAGTGGGTCGCGCAGCTGGGCGAGGACCCGGCTGTGCAGCCGTACGGGTCGGCGGGCGGCCACCTCGTTGGGCCCGTCGGCGGCGAGGCGGCCGGCCGCCTCCGTCGCGGTGAGTCCTGCCGCCCGGGCGGTCGGGGCGGCCCGGGCGTCGGTCGGTGTCGTCATGGCGCGTGCTCACCCCGTGGGGACGGTGATCACGGGGCAGTGGGCGCGGTGCAGGAGCCCGTGGACGACCGAGCCGACCCGCATGCCGGTGTAGCCACCCCGGCCCCGGCGGCCGACGACGACGGCCAGAGCGTGCTCGGCGGCGTCCGCGAGCAGTTCGACGGGCGAGCCGATGAGCACTTCGTGGGTGAGGCGTACGTCCGGGTACTTCTCCGCCCAGCCCGCGGTGGTCTCCGAGAGCAGGCGGCGCTCGGCGTGGAACAGGGTGTCCCCGGTGTGGAGGGTGAAGACAGGTGGCTGCCAGACCGCGACGGCCCGCAGGGCGCAGTGCCTGAGGTCGGCCTCCTCGAAGGCGAAGGCGAGGGCCGCCCGGGAGGACTCGCTGCCGTCGACGCCGACGACGAGGTACGCCGGGTCCTGGGTGGTGTGCTCGGCGTCGCCGACCACGACGACGGGGCAGCGGGCCCGCGCGGTGACGGGCACGACGAGGGAACCGGCGCTGAGGAACTCCTCGGTGCGGCTCAGGTGGCGGGAGCCGAGGACGGTCATGACGGCCTCCTGGGCGAGGCCGGCCATCACGGCGGCGGGGGGACCCTCGGCCAGGGTGGCGGTGACGGGCACGTCCGGCCGGCGGGTCCGGGCCCAGTCGGCCGCCGCGCGCAGGGCGTCCTTGCCCCGCTGCGTCCGGGCCTGGTGCCGGGGCGTGTCGTCGACGTGCTGGGTGTCGTGCGCGGGTGGTACGGCGACGACGAGGCGGAGGGCGAGCCCTCGGCGGTGGGCCTCGTCGGCCGCCCAGGCCAGGGCGAGGTGTCCTTCGCGGACGGGGTCGATGCCGACGACGAGTTCGCGCCGTCCCGGGGTGGTGGTCATGACGTACTCCCGTGTCCGGGTCCGTGCCGGGGGATGAGCTCCACCGGGCAGCGGGCGTGTTGCAGCAGGGCGAGCGTGGTCCGGCCCGGTGTCGGCCCCAGGCATCCGGGGCCCCGGTGGCCGCCGACGACCAGGAGACAGGCGTCGCGGCTCGCTTCGACGAGGGCTCCGGCCACGCTGGGATTCCTCACGCCCTCGATCTCGGTCTTCAGGCCCGGGAACTCGTCACGGAGGAGGCCCTCCATCCGGGACCGCGCGAGCACGTGGTCGGCGGCCTGGTCGCAGGGGTGGTAGCGCGAGGCGGTCCGTCCGCGCCGTGCCCAGACGGCTCGCCACCCGTGCAGGAGCCGGAGCGTCCGCTGTCGCAGCAGGGCCTCGCGGGCGGCCGCCCGCGCGCAGCCGAGGTCGTGATCGTCCCGTACGGCGGCGAGCACGGCGCCCGGGCGTCCGGGCACGCTGTGCCCCCGCACCACGACCACCGGCCTGTCCACGGTCGCCGCCGTTCGCAGGCCGACCGACCCGAGGAGGAGCGCGGCGAACCCGCCGCGGCCCCGGTGGCCGACGACGATCGTGCCGCTCAGGGCGGCGGTGTGCCGCAGCGCCTCGGAGGGCGGCCGGTCGCCGAATTCCTTGACGACGGGCACGTCGGGGTGGCGTGCGGAGACGGTCGCAGCCGTGACGTCGAGGAGTTCGCGACCGGTCCTGCGGCTCTCGTCGATCTCGGCCTGGAAGAGGGACCGGGCGGGGGCCTCCGTGTCCGTGGCGTGGACGAGGAAGAGCCCCGTGACCCGCAGGATCGCCTCTTCGGCGGACCACAGGGCGGCGGACAGCGCGCTTTTAGATCCGTCGACGCCGACGACGGATCCGAGGCGCGGGGGGCGCTGGACTGCCGCCATGGCTCCTCCTTGCCGACTCCCCGAGGACTGTCCTTCGACCCTCGCACCCGGTGCCCGGGGAGCCCGAGGGCCTGAGGGGGCACAGGGTGGGGCCGAAGGTCCCATGAGGCGGGCGCCCGGAGCCGACGGAGACCCGGTCGGGCCCTCGGATGGACCGTTCGGCCCCTCGCCGGCCCGCACCGGCGCGGTGGACGGTGGTGGCGTAGGCACCCCTCCGCCGACGAGCCGAACGGGAGGACCGCCATGAGGCACCTGAAGGTGGGCGGCCTGATGACCGACGACGTGGTCACCGCCCTCGCCGACACGTCGTTCCGGGACGTGGCGAAGCTCCTCGCCGAACACGACATCAGCGGGCTGCCCGTCGTCGATGCCGACGACCACGTCATCGGTGTGGTCTCCGAGAGCGACCTCCTGGCTCGCAGGGCCCTGACCGTCCGGGGTGTGATGAGTACTCCGGCCGTCACCGTGCACGCCGAGGAGGCCGCGGCGGACGCGGCACGGCTCATGGTGCGCCGCGGGGTGGAACGCCTCCCCGTGGTCGACGAGGAGGAGCGGCTGGTGGGCATCGTCACCCGACGTGACCTGCTCCGCGTCTTCCTACGGCCGGACCCCGAGATCAGGCGGCGCGTCCGGGAGGAGGTCCTCTCGGACGCCATGGACCTGCCGCAGGACGCGGTCGACGTGCACGTGCTCGACGGCGTGGTCACCCTGGCGGGCCGACTGCGGCGGCGGAGCCAGGCCGCGACGCTCCTGGAGCTCGCCGAACGCGTGGACGGCGTCGTCGCCGTCGTCGACCGGCTGTCCGCCCCCGACGACGGCACCCGCCTCGCCCGCCCGCCCACGCGCACGGCCTACGACTTCTCCGAATGACCGCCCTCGCACAGACAGGACGCACCGTGGCCTCCAACCCCCTGCCCCGTCCCCTCGTCGCCTCGCTGGTCGAGGAAGCCGTCCTGGCTCCGTCGATGCACAACTCCCAGCCCTGGCGCTTCACTCACCGCGAGGCGTCCGGCACCGTCGAGCTGTACGGCGACCCGTCCCGTGGCATGCCCCGCCAGGACCCCGACCACCGGGCCCTCCACCTCGGCTGCGGCGCCGCCCTGTTCGGTCTGCGGGTGGCCGCCGTGCACAGGGGGCTGTGTCCGGCGGTCCGGCTGCTGCCGGACCCCGGTGATCCGTGGCATCTCGCCGACGTCCGGTTCGACGGGCCCGAGGGCGTCGACGACGGACTGGACGTGCTCCACCCCGCCCTGCCCCGCCGGCACACCAGCCGCTTCCCCTTCACCGAGGAGCGCATACCGCCCGAGCTGTTCGACGGCCTCCGTGCCGCCGCCCTGCTCGAGGGCTGCCGTCTGACCGTCCCCGGCGAGTGGCACACCGACACCGTGATGGGGCTCGTCCACGCCTCCGCGCTGTACGAGGCGGCGGACGACGCCGTACGGGCGGAGATCGCCTCCTGGACGCGTACGGGCGCGGCCGGAGAGGCGTCGCACCGCGACGGGGTGCCCGCCTACGCCTTCGGTCCGCGGCAGTACGACGTGACCTCGCCCGTCAGGGACTTCGGCGCCCGGGGCCGGGTGACCGGCCGTCCGTCGGCGCGCTTCGAGAAGACACCGCAGATCGCCCTGCTCGGCACCGCCGAGGACACCCCTGAGGCGTGGCTCCGGGCGGGGCAGGCGACGCACCGGGTGCTGCTCCAGGCCACCCTCGACGGGCTGGCCACCTCCCCCGTGTCCCAACCCCTCGAATGGCCGGAACTGCGCTTCGACGCACGGGACCCGCTCTCGGCCGTCGGCTACGTCCAGATGGTGTTCCGTCTGGGGTACGGACCGGTGGGCCGGGCGACGCCCCGCCGGCCCGCCTGCGAGGTGCTCGCCTTCGGCTGAGCGCCCGCGCCCTCACAGCGGGAACCACCGTTCCTCGCCGGGCGGGACGGTGAACCTCCGGTCTCCGGGGAGGACGAGGGCAAGGGGGGCTCCGGGTCCGGCGGGGACCCGCGCTCCCAGTCGGCCGGGCAGCACGCGTAGGCGTACGCCGCGGTGCCCGCCGCAGCAGAGGGCGAAGGCGAACCGGGGCAGCTGCCGCAGGGACACCGGCGCCACCCGCAGGCCGTCCGGGCCCCCCTCCAGGCCGGTGATCCCGCGTTCGACCAGGTCGATCGTGCCGGCCATCGCCCCGAGGTGGATGCCCTCACCGGTCGTGCCGCCCTGGACGTCCGCCACGTCGGAGAGCAGGGCCTCCTCGCAGTACCGCCAGTCTCCGGCGCCCTTCAGCCGGGCGAGCACCCAGCCGTGGACGAGGCTGCTGAGGGTCGAACCGTGGCTGGTACGGCGCAGGTAGTAGTCCACCGTGGCCCGCCAGGTCTCGTCGTCCAGCCGGTGCCCGAGCCGCGCGAACAGGGCCGACAGCTCCTCGGGCCGGAAGTGGTGGTAGCGCTCGACGCCGGTGTTGGCCACGTCGCCGTCGAGGACGGACTCGACCTCGATCTCGCCGCTCCAGCCGTAGGCGTGGAAGGTGGTGCGCTGGGCGGCGAGCCCGGGATCTCCCATGTGGACGAGGCGGGTGTGTCCGACGCGCGGTCCGCGCCCTCGGATGTCCTGGAAGTACAGGCTGCGGTGCAGGATGCCTCGCCGCAGGTCGAGCCGGACGGCGTAGTGCCGCAGCTCGTCGGAGTCGGGGGTGAGCCACTCCCCCGCCGGCTCGTCCTCCGGCAGGCACCGGTAGCGCAGCAGGGTCCAGTTCGGGAGGTTGACGAGGTCCTCGTTCTCGACCGCCCGGCCGTCGACGAGCGAGGTGCGCCGGTCGTAGCAGCCCGCGAGGTAGGTGCCCGGGTAGTGCGTGGTGTCGGCGGCGCACTCGGGCGTGGAGCCCCGGGTGGCGAACCGGCCGTTCCCGAGGGCGCAGAGGGCCTCCACCAGACGCTCGTGCCCCGGCACGTAGACGTCGTAGCCCCAGGTCCAGCCCGACCCCGAGTTCACGGCTCCGCTCCCCACACCGCCTCCACGCACTCCATGAGGTCGGTGGTGACGAGGTGGGCGCCCTGTTCGCGGAGGGCGCCGGTGGTGTGCCGGTCCGGGGTGCGGTCGACACCGACGACGAGGCCGAAGCGTCCGCGGCGGCCCGCCAGGACGCCGGCGAGGGCGTCCTCGACGACCGCGCAGTCCCGGGGGCGGACGCCGAGGGCGTGGGCCGCGTGGAGGAAGAGCGCGGGGTCCGGTTTGCCGGGCAGTCCGAGCCGGGCGGCTTCCTCGCCGTCCACGACGGTGCGGAGGAGCGGGTCGAATCCGCCGGCGGCGAGCAGTGCGCGGGCGTGCCGGGAGGCGGAGACCGCCGCGCACGGTACGCGGAGGTCGCGCAGGGCGGTCAGCGCCCGTACGGCGTCGTCGAAGGCGACCACCGGCTCGGTGCGCAGGGCGCCCTGGAACGCCTGTTCCTTGCGCGCGGCCACGGCCCGGATCGTGTCGCGCCCGGGGCGGTCGTCGGGCGTTCCGGGCGGCAGGCGGATGCCTCGGGCGGTCAGGAACGCCTCGGCGCCGTCGTAGCGGGACCGGCCGTCGACATACGTGCGGTAGTCGGCGTCCGTGTCGAACGGCTCCTGCCGTGCCGCCCCGTCCGCCCGCCCCGCGAGGCAGGCGTCGAAGGCCGTCCTCCACGCCGCCGCGTGGACGGCGGTGGAGTCGATCAGCACGCCGTCGGTGTCGAGGACGACGGCGCGCGGCGGCGCGGAGCAGGTGGGAAGACGGCCGTTCATCCGGCTCCCGCGGCCTGGACGGACGTGTGCTGCGGTCCGCCGAGCGCGACCTTGATCGCCCCGGTCTCGGCGGCACGGCCGAAGACGTCGTACGCCTCTTCCATCTGCCCCAGTTCGAAGCGGTGGGTGACCAGTCCGGATACCGGGAGCCGGCCGGCGGCCATCATGCGCAGCAGCATCGGCGTCGAGGAGGTGTCGACGAGGCCGGTGGTGAGGGTGACGTCCTTGATCCACAGGTCTTCGAGGTGGAGGGCGGCGGGCTTTCCGTGGACTCCTATGTTGGCGACCCGCCCGCCGGGGCGGACCATGCGGGTGCACATCTCGAAGGTCTCCGGGACGCCCACCGCTTCCATGACGACGTCGGCGCCGAGGCCGTCGGTCAGGTCGGCGACGAGCTGTTCCGGTCCCTCGTCGGCCGTGGCGGTGGCGTCGGCGCCGAGGCGGCGGGCGGCGGCGAGACGGGAGTCGGCCAGGTCGACGGCGATGATCCGGCCGGGGCTGTAGAGGCGTGCGGTGATGATCGCGGCGAGGCCGATGGGCCCCGCGCCGACCACGACGACCGTGTCGCCCGGCCGGACGCCGCCGTTGAGGACGCCGACCTCGTACGCGGTGGGGAAGATGTCGGCGAGGAGCACCGCGTCGAAGCTGTCGACCGCGCTCGGCAGCGGGTGGACGGAGAGGTCGGCGAAGGGCACGCGAACGTACTCGGCCTGCGTCCCGTCGATCAGGTGGCCCAGCACCCACCCGCCGCCGCCCCCGCACTGCCCGTAGCGCCGCTCGCGGCAGAAGGAACAACGGCCGCACGAGGAGATGCAGGAGACGAGGACACGGTCGCCGGGCCGCACCGTGCGGACGTCGCCGCCCGTCTCGACCACCGTGCCCACCGCCTCGTGGCCGAGGACGCGGCCCGGTTCCACCTCGGGCACGTCCCCCTTGACGATGTGCAGGTCGGTCCCGCAGAGGGTGACGGCGTCGACGCGGACGATCGCGTCGGCGGCGTCCTCGACGGCGGGGTCGGGCACCTCCTGCCACGCCACCTCGCCCGTCCCCTGGAACACGAGAGCCTTCATGACGGCCGCCTCCTCGTAGGGGCCCGCGGGTCTGGTCCGCGGACGTCACCGTCAGGCTGGCCCGTCGGCGGGCCCGTGCGCATGGGCCGGTCGGTCCCCGCCAGGGGCCCTACGGGCCCATGCCGCGCGGTCCCGGGCGGCGCGAGGGTGGACAGGGGCCGGCGAGGCCGGTCCCCGGGACGAAGGAGGACCCGCTCATGCCCGAGGCAGCCCCGCATTCCGCTCCCTCCTCCCCGCGCCCCGCCCTGCTCTCGTTCCTGGGTGGCGTGGGGACGGTCACCGGCAGCAAGTTCCTCGTCGAGAGCGACCACGCCCGGGTCCTCGTCGACTGCGGTCTCTTCCAGGGATTCGCGAAACTGCGCCGGCGCAACTGGGACCGGTTCGCCCGTGACGCGGCCGATGTCCGCGCCGTGGTCGTCACCCACGCCCATCTGGACCACTGCGGTTACCTGCCGCGCCTGGTCCGGCAGGGCTTCCGCGGGCCGATCCTCGCGACCCCGCACACGGCCCGCCTCGCCGGGATCGTCCTGCGCGACAGCGCGCGCCTGCAGATGGAGGCGGCCCGGCACGCCGACGAGCACGGCTGGTCCAAGCACCGCCCGGCGAAGCCGCTGTACGACGAAACCGACGTGGACAAGACGCTGTCGTTCTTCGACCCCGTCCCCGCCGGGGAGGACGTGGAGCTCCTGCGCGGCACCCGGCTGACGCTCCACCACGGCGGCCACATCCTCGGCTCGGCCTGGGCCCGCCTCACTCTGGAGGACGGGCACACGCTGGCCGTCTCCGGCGACCTGGGGCGCCCCGGACACCCGCTGCTCCTGCCACCGGAGCCGTTCTCCGGCGCGGACACGCTGCTGGTGGAGTCGACGTACGGCGACCGCTACCACGACCAGGACTCCGCCCGTCCGGAGTTCGCGGCGGTCGTGGCGCGGACCCTCTCCCGGAACGGGACGGTGGTGATCCCCGCCTTCGCCATCGACCGGACCGAGGTCGTCCTGCACGAGCTGACCCGGCTGCGCGAGACGGGCGTGCTGCCCCCGTCGGTACCCGTCTACGTGGACAGCCCGATGGCGCTGGCCGCCCTCGACGTCTACCGCGACGCCGTGCGCGAGCGCTCCCCCGAGCTGCGCCCCGAGATCCTGGCGCGGGGGGAGGCCGCGCTGAGCCCCGCCCCGTTCCTCGCCGCCCGGACCGTGCGGGAGTCCATCGACATCAACAGCGTGCACGGACCCGCCGTCATCGTGTCTTCGGCCGGCATGGCCACCGGTGGCCGCGTCCTGCACCACCTGCGCCGGCTCCTGCCCGACCCGCGCAACGCCGTCGTCGTGGTCGGCTTCGCCGCCGCCGGTACCCGGGCCCGGGACCTGGTGGACGGAGCCCGCGCGCTGAAGATGTTCGGCGAGTACGTGCCCGTACGGGCCGAGGTCGCCGACGTACCCCACTTCTCCGCCCACGCCGACGCGGCACAGGTCGTCGACTGGCTCCGGGGCGCGCCCGCCCCGCACACCACCTACGTCGTGCACGGCGAACCGGCCGCCTCCGAAGCGCTCCGCGACCGGCTCGACCGCGAACTGGGCTGGACGGCCGTCGTGCCCCGCTCCGGCGAGGCCGTCCTGGTCCGCTGAGACGGGCCCTTCGGCCCCACCGTCGGACCCTCGCGGCCCTGCCGCCCGACGCGAGCCCCGCCGGACCCTGGGAGGGAAGGGCTGGAGGACACCATGACCACCACGCGGACCCTGCTGGACGAACTCCCCCCGAAGGCACGGGAACAGCTCCTGGAGCACTCCCGACCGGTCCGCTTCGAGGCCGGCACCCGGATCTTCCGTGAGCGGCAGCGGGCCGACCGCTTCTGGATCGTCCGAACGGGCCGCGTCGAGCTCGACACCCATGTCCCCGGCCGCCGCGACGCCGTCGTGGACACCCTCGCCGGCGGCGCGCTCCTCGGCTGCTCCTGGATCGTCCCGCCCCACATCTGGCACCTCGGCGCCACCGCGGTCACCGAGGTCCGCGCCCTGGAGTTCGACGCCCGGGCGGTACGGGAGCTCTGTGCCCGGGACCCGTCCGTCGGCGAGGCCGTGTTCGCGTGCGTCGCCGCCACGATGGCGCGCCGGCTGCCGGCGGTGCGGAGCCGCCTCCTCGAAGACCTCGCGCCGCACGCCGGCGCGGAAGCCTTGGCCTACGCCCGCTGAAGGAGACCGCCATGACCTCCCGGCCGTTCACCGTCGCCGACGTGATGACCAAGAAGGTCGTCGCCGTTCGCCCCGACACCCCGTTCAAGGAGATCGCCGCCGCCATGGAGCGCTGGAAGGTGACCGCGCTCCCCGTCCTGGAGGGCGAGGGCCGCGTCGTCGGCGTGGTGTCCGAGGCGGACCTGCTCCTCAAGGAGGAGTTCCACGACCACCGCCTCGGCATGATCGAGCAGCTGCGGCGGCACGACGCCACCGCGAAGGCCGGTTCCGACCGGGCGGCGGAGCTGATGACCGCTCCGGCCCTCACCATCGGCCCCGACGCGACCCTGTCACGGGCCGCCCGGCTCATGGCCACCCACCGGGTGAAGCGGCTGCCGGTCGTGGACGGGAACGGCGTGATCCAGGGTGTCGTGAGCCGGTCCGATCTGCTCAAGGTGTTCCTCCGGCCGGACGAGGAGCTCGCCGACGAGATCCGCCGTGATGTGGTCGCGCACCTCTTCCCGCTCTCCCGGGACCGGATCGAGGTCCGCGTCGAGGCCGGTGTCGTGACCCTGACCGGCGACGTGCGCGACAGCACGCTCGTCCCGGTCGCGGAGCGCCTGGCCCGGGCCGTGGAGGGCGTGGTGGACGTACGGTGCGGCCTCACCCTCGCCGCCGGAGCGTGAGACCGGTGTCCCGTCCCCGTGCGGGGCGCCGTCCGGCCGCGCATGCTCGAAGCATGTCCGAGGTGACGACCACCGACCTGTACGACGTCACCATGGCGCTCCCGTACCTGCGGGCGCCTGCCACGTTCAGCCTGTGCGTGCGAGATCTGCCACCGGGCCGGAGATCCCTGGTGGTCGCCGGTCCGGAACCGGCCCTCGGCCACCTCGCCCGGATACGGGCCGACGTCGCGGACATCGAGGTCTTCGCCTGCGTCGTCCGGCGCCTCCTCACCGGCCGGACGGAAACGGGTTCGTAGGACATGCGCGGCGGAGCGGGCCCGGAACCGCGACGGAGATCACGCGGAGAGCACCTGCGCGGCAGGGCGGGCGGCCCGTGCGGCCGGGGCGGAGTGCTCCCGTCCCGGCCGGGAAGCGGTTCACCATGACGTGGCTCGTGACGCCGTTGGGCGTTCTCCTGGTGTTGCTCGTCCTCCGGGACGTCTTCCACACGCTCTGGCATCCGACCCGCCACGGCGGTCTCAGCAGAGTGGTGATGCGGGCGGTGTGGCGGCTGTCGGCACACCGCGGCACGCGGTGGCGCCCGGCCGGGCTGGCCGGCCCGCTCGGCATGGTGGCGGTGGTCGCCGTCTGGGCGCTGACGGTGGCCGTGGGATGGGCGCTCGTCTACTGGCCCCGCATGCCGGAGGACTTCTCCTACGCGCCCGGGCTCACGCCGTCCGAGCACGCCGGCCCGCTGGACGCCCTGTACCTCTCCCTGGTCACCCTGGCCACGCTCGGCCTCGGCGACATCGCCCCGACCCCGGGGTGGCTGCGGGTGCTGGCGCCCCTGGAGGCCCTGGTGGGCTTCGTGCTCCTGTCGGCCACGGTCGCGTGGCTCCTCGGCATCTACCCCGCCCTCGCCCGCCGCAGGACGCTGGCCCTGCGGCTGTCCCACGTGCGCCGCGGCCGGGTCACCGTCCGGGCACTCGACTCCGACGGCGGGGCGGCGCTCCTCGACGGGCTCGCCGCCGGCCTGTCCACCGCCACCGTCGACTTCATGCAGTACGCCGAGTCGTACTACTTCCACGACGCCGACGAGCGCACGTCCCTCCCCCGGCAGCTCGGATACGCCCTCGGCCTCGCCGACGGCGCCGACGAGGCGCGCCACCCGGACGTCCGGCTCTCCGCGTCGGTGCTGCGCAAGGCCCTCGACGACCTGGCGGCCGTGCTCGACGAACGCTTCCTGCTCACGGGCGAGGGGACGGAGGGGGTCTTCGCGGCCTACGCGGAGGACCACGGGCACGCGTGGGGGCCGGACGGCCCTCCCCCGGGCGGCGGGCACGGAGGACCCTGGGAAACGGGGACACCACAGGAGAGGTGACCAGCCATGAGGCACCGAAACGCCGTCGACCGCATCCGATACCGGGACCGGGCCGGAGCGAGGAGGTGACGGTCATGGACGACATCAGCTCCTCGTACCCTCCCGTCCGAGTGGCGGCCGTGCTCGACGCCCCCCTGTCCCGCTGGCTGTGGCTGGTGAAGTGGATCCTCGTGATCCCTCATTGGATCGTGCTGTTCTTCCTGTGGATCGCCTTCCTGGTCGTGACGGTGATCGCCTTCTTCGCGGTCCTGTTCACCGAGCGCTATCCGCGGAGCCTCTTCGACTTCAACCTCGGCGTGCTCCGGTGGTCGTGGCGGGTCTCGTACTACTCCTACGGCGGGCTCGGCACCGACCGCTACCCGCCCTTCAGCCTCGGCCCCGAACCCGGCTACCCGGCCCGGCTCGACATCGCCTACCCGGAACGGCTCTCCCGCTCGCAGGTGCTGGTCAAGTGGTGGCTGCTCGCGATCCCCCACTACCTGGTCCTCGCGTTCTTCACCGGCGGCCTGCGCGCCGGATGGTGGAGTGGCGGCCTGATCACGCTGCTCGCGGTGATCGCCGGCTTCGCCCTCGCCTTCACCTCGCGCTATCCCCGGGACCTGTTCGACCTGGTCGTCGGCCTGAACCGCTGGGTCCTCCGCGCCGCCGCCTACGCGGGCCTCATGACGGACGCCTATCCGCCCTTCCGCCTCGACCAGGGAGGGGACGAGCCGGCGTCCTCTCAGCAGCCCCTGTGACGGCGCCGCCGGGCGCGGCGCCTCGTCGACGCCCCAGACCAACAGCGGGAAGGCGCCGACGAGCAGGACGACGTCCCAGGGGAGCGCGGCCGTCCCGAAGACCCGCTGGAGCGGTGGCGCGTAGACGAGCGCGGCGGTGAAGCAGAGTTCGAAGGCGATGCCCGCGAGCAGCAGCGGATTCGACAGGACGCCGATCTCGCGGAGCGCCGCGTGGTCGGTGCGGGCCGCGAAGGCGGTGCCGACCTGGCAGGTGACGATGCCGGCGAACGTGGCCGTCGTCGCCGTCACGTACGCTCCGTGCAGCGGGGACCCCTCGCCGGTGGGGTAGCCGGGCTGCCAGCCTGCGCGCCAGGGGACGTAGAGGAATCCGGTCATGACGAGGACGGCCGAGACCAGGCCCAGGTACCCCCAGCTGCGGATGAGCATGTCACGGGAGACGACGCCCTGGTGTGCGGATCGGGGCGGCCGTCGCATGACACCGGGCTCGGAGCGTTCCCTGCCCAGCGCGAGGGCGGGAAGGGTCTCCGTGCCGAGGTCGACGGCGAGGATCTGGAGCACCGTGAGGGGGAGCGGAACGGCTCCCGCCGACAGGGCGAAGACGAGGAAGGGTACGATCTCCGGCGTCGCGTGGGCGAAGATGTAGACGATGAACTTGCGGGCGTTGTCGTAGACGCGGCGCCCGGATTCGATCGCGGTGACGATGGTGGCGAAGTCGTCGTCGGTGAGGACCATGGCCGCCGCCTCGCGGACCACGTCCGTGCCGGAGCGGCCCATGGCCACCCCGATGCGCGCGCGGTGGAGAGCGGGGGCGTCGTTGACGCCGTCCCCGGTCATGGCGACGATCCGGCCGTGGGCCCGCAGGGTGTCGGCGACCCTGAGTTTCGTCTCGGGCGAGGAACGGGCGAAGACGATCTCGGCGTCGTCCTCCACGAGCAGGCGGTCCAGTTCGGCGTCGCCCAGGGTCTCGGAGTCGTCGACGACCTCCAGCCGGGGCACCCCGGTGCCGACCTCCCGCGCGATCGCGGCGGCCGTGGCGCCGTTGTCCCCCGTCACCACGTGCACGCGCACGCCGGCCCCGTGGCAGCGGCGGACGGCGGACGCCACCTCGGCCCGCGGCGGGTCGTAGAGCCCGACGAGTCCCAGCGGGGTCAGGCGGGTTTCGGCGTCCTGCCGCCGGGCGGGCGCCCCGCCGCCGGCCGGGAGGTCGCGGACGGCGACGGCCAGGACGCGGGTGCCGGCCCCTGCCAGTCGTTGCGCCGCGTCTCGGGCCGCTTCCCGGTCCGGGCCGGGCAGGACGTGCTCGAGAACCGCTTCGGGGGCTCCCTTGACCACGACCCGGGTGGGCCCGGAGGTTCCGCCGTCCTGCACGACGGTCATCATCCGAAGCCGTGGGTCGAACCGGAAGAGCGCCTGCCGCCGCTCGTCACGCCGGGCGAGGTCCACCGGGGCGCCCAGCTCGGCGGCTCCCTCGACGAGAGCGGTCTCGGTGGGGTCGCCGTGCAGCTCGTTCTCGGCGTCCCGGGTGACCGTGGTGCACTCGGCGGCAGCCCTTACCAGCTCCTGTGCCCAGGGCCCCGTTTCCCTCCCGTGACCGGGGGTCCAGCAGACACGCAGGTGCATGCGGTTCCGGGTGAGGGTGCCGGTCTTGTCCGTGCAGATGACACCGGTGGAACCGAGGGTCTCCACCGCGCTGAGCCGCTTGACCAGGGCGCCCTGCCGGGCAAGGGCGCGGACGCCGACGGCGAGGGCGAGGGTGACCGTCGGCAGCAGCCCTTCGGGGACGTTGGCGACGAGGAGCCCGATGGCGAACATCAGGGCGTCGGTCACCGGCAGTCCGACCGCCACACCGACGACGAGGAAGACGGCTCCCATTCCCGTGGCGACGGCGGCGATGAGCCAGGCCACCTTCTTGACCTGTCGCTCCAGGGGCTGGCCTCTCGCCGCGTCCGCTGGCTGAGGGCGGCGATCCGCCCCAGCTCGGTACGGTCCCCGGTGGCGAAGACGACGGCCCGGGCCTGTCCCTCGATACAGGTCGTCCCGCTGAAGACGAGATTGGGCTCCTCCAGGAGGGGCGCGCCGAGCAGTCCGGCCACCGCCACCCGTTCCGCCGGCACCGACTCCCCCGTCAGCATCGACAGGTCCACCTCCACACCGCCCTCGGTGACCCTGGCGTCCGCCGGGACCTTGTCCCCTCCTCCAGGAGGACGACGTCCCCCGGCACGAGCTCGCGGGCCTCCACGGTGAGCGGGTGCCCGTCGCGTACGACGAGGGCGTGCTCGGGCAGGCAGCGGGCGAGGGTCTCCACCGCGCGTTCCGCCTGGCGCTCCTGGAGCAGCGCGAAATCCGCGTTGACGACGATGACTGCGAGGACGGTCCAGCCGAGCACGGCGAGATCGGCCACGAAGGCCAGGGCGGCCGCGGCCCACAGCAGCGGGGCCAGGGGGTGCGCCAGCTGCGTGGCCACCTCCCGCCAGACGGAGGGCCCCGCCTTGCGGCGCACCTCGTTCGGACCGTGCGCCGCAAGGCGCCGGGCCGCCTCCCGGGCGGACAGCCCGTCGGGGCCTGTGTCCAGTTCCCGACAGAGGCGGGGCAGGGGCTCGCTGGGGTCGAAGGGGAGCGCCTCGGCGGTCGGCCGTGCGGTGCCCGTGCGGTCGGTCGCCGTACGGCCGGCGCCGTCGTCAGACGTCGTCCGTCCCGGAACCGTTCTCCTTGCGGAGCCGGCCGGACCAGACGGGCTCGACCTGTTCCCACTCGCGTTCCAGGGCGGCGAGGCTGCGGCCGTCGGTCCTCCGTCGCAGGAGGGCGAGGACGCCGGCTCCGGTCGCGGCGACCGCACCGGCCGTCGCGGCACCGCCGACGACCGACGTCAGCAGGAGGTCCGACGTCCCGACGGCCCGGCGGACGGGAGCTCCCGAGTCGTCCACCGAGACCTTCACGGTCCGCCCCTGGGGGGTCCTGGCCGGTACCTCGACGGTGCCGGAGCGGCGCTCACCGTCCGGGTACTCCCAGACCGCGGGCGCGACGGACCGGTTCGCCGCACCGCTGCGCACGAGGGCGGACGGCTCCCGGGCCGGTCCCGTCGTGGTCGCCGTCACCTGGTGCAGACCGGCGGCGCGGTCGCGCTCGGTCCTGGCGCCGAAGCTCCACAGGTACCCGGCGGCGATCGCGCCGCCGACGAGCGCGAGGACCGCGATGACGACCACCGTCGCGCGGCGGCCGGGGGCGCCCCGCGGCAGCCGTGGTCCGGCGCGGGGTGTTTCGCGGTCGGTCATGGCACGCCTCCGTGCGCTCGTCCCCGTCGGAAGAGGAAGGCCGAAGCGGGTTCAGCCGGCTTCCCCGAGCGCGGCTCCGATCCGGTGGGCCCAGGCCCGGACGCGGGCCGGGTCCCGGAAGTCCCCGCCCTTGCCTTGGCGGACCATGGCGCGGGCGAAGAGATCCGGGTTGTCGGCGGTGAGCGCGCCTCCGAAGGTGACGTGCTCCCGCGCGCCGAGCTTCTTCATCCGGCGGGTGACGCCGCGCACGGGCGGGATGTCGTGCTGTTCGGCGGAGCTGTCGACGGGGCCGCTGCTGAACAGCCACAGCGGGCGGTGTCGGAGCTGTTCGGCGTTGCGCCGGGCGCACCGGCGGGCCTTGCCGTTCCAGCGTCCGGCGTAGAGGGCTCCGCCGAGGACGACGCCGTCGTAGTCGCTGACGTCGGTGACGGTGTCGGCCGGCCGGACGTCGGTGTCGAATCCATCGTCCCGGAGGGCCCGGCCGATCTCGTCGGCGATGCCCGCGGTGGAACCGTGCTTGCTGCCGTAGGCGACGAGGACCCGCTTCGGGGTCATGACCGGTCCTCGCCGTCGTCCGCGGCCCGCTTGACGCGGATGGTCCGTGTCGTGCGGGTGTCCTGGGCGGGCATCGGGATCCGGACGGTCAGGATGCCGTCCGCGTAGGAGGCGTCGACGTCGTCAGCGGGGACGGTGTCCGGGAGGCGGACGGTCCTGCGGAACGCTCCGTAGCGGAACTCCGAGTGGTCCTTGTCCTCGGTGTTCTCCCGGTGCTCGGCTCTCACGGTGAGGAGGTTGTCGTCGACCGTGAGGGTGATGTCGTCCGGGTCCATCCCGGGGAGCTCGGCCCGCAGCGTGCAGACGCCGTCGTCGCCGGTGGAGACCTCGACCGGGATGGAGTGGGCGGCCGTCGCGGGCCGCCATCCGGGGAGACCGGGAAACTCCCGGCCGAACCAGGTGTCGAGGTCGGGGAGGAAGCTGTGCCTGCGTTCGGGCTTGGCTCCGGTCATCGTCCTGCTCCTCTTCCACGTGCCGGGTGCCGTCCCGACGGACTGTGTCGGGTGGCGGACACCGGTTTGGTTCCGTGGTTCCAGCCTTCCGCCCGTACGCCGCGCGGCGGAGTGTCGAAAGGGGTCGTCGGGGAGGGCCGAACGGTCCCGTTCCCGAGGGACCCGACCGGCCCTCGGAGCACCCTCACTTCTCACGGGCGGGCCATCGGGAGACGCCGCGGTGCCGCGGCGGGGCGTCCGTGGTGGGCGGACACGCCGTACCGGCGCGATCCGAGCACCACAAGGTCGGCGGCGGACGCGCGCGAGCAGGACGGCGGCCGGTGCCCCGTCCACCAGTTCCGAGCTCGTGCGAAGGTCGGCGTGGAGCCTCCGGACGAGCTCGCGGACGTCGGAGAGGGCGGACTCCGCCCGCGTCCGCAGGGCGGACCGGTGCCCCAGGGCGTCGTATCCCAGCCTGTCGTGGACGGGAGGGACGGCGACGACGAGCCGCAGCCGCAGCCGTCTGCGGGCCGCCTCGTCGGCGGCCCGGACCAGGGCGGTCACGGACGGATCCGCTGGATCCACTCCGTGCAGGAGGTCGTTCACGTCGTGTCGCCGCCCCGCGTCCCGAAGCCGACGGGGACGATCTCCACGGGGCAGTGGGCGTGGTGGATGAGGGCGTGAGCGACGCGTCCGAGGGAGGGTCCCACGCCGAGGGGCCGGTGGTCCCGGCCCATGACGACCAGGTCGGTGTGGAGGCTCGCGTCGACGAGGATCCCGGGCGTCGAGGTGCCGGTCTCCACGTGGTGGGTGACGGTCAGGTCCGGGTACCACTCGCGGACGCGGTCGGCGAGGGCCTTCACCTCACGGACGCGCCGGTGGGCGGCGGCGTCCAGGTCGTCGAGCATGGTCGCCACGTCGCCGACGTGCGTGAGGATGTTCCACACGCTGAGGAGACGCAGCGGGACCTTGCGGACGTCCGCCTCGGCGGCGGCGAGGAGGAGCCATCCCAGGTCCTCGGAGTCACGGACCGCCGCGGTCACGGAACCCGCCTCGGGACGGTCCGCGTCACCGCGCACGACGATGACGGGCACGTCCGCGCGGGCGGCGACTCCGAGTCCCACGGAGCCGAGCAGGAGGGCGGAGAAGCCTCCGAGCCCCCTGCTGCCGACCACGATGGTCTTCTCTCCGCCCGCGGCCTCCCGGAGTCCGTCGAGCGGTTCCTGTCGGCCGAGCAGCCGGGTGACGACGAGGTCGGGAAAGCGTTCCCCGACCGCCGCCTCGGTCGCGGTCAGCAGGTCGCGGCCGGTCTCCCGGACGGTCTGGATCGTCGCGGCGTCGCTCCAGTAGGCGCGCCGGTCGGTGTCGGCGGCGTGGACGAGGTGCAGGGGGCGGGACCGGCGGTCCGCCTCCGCGGCGGCCCACAGGGCGGCCGTCCGGGCCGAGGGGGATCCGTCGATCCCGACGACGACGTCGGCCAGCTCGGGCCGGACGGGCGTCTCGCTGCTCATGGTTCCTCCTCGGGTTCGGCCCGGGGCTCGTACGGCGCCCGGAGGGACGACACTCCTCACGCTCGCACCACGGAGCGCCGGCCGCGATGGGCCGTTCGGCCCCGATGGCGACCTGCCCGGCCCTCACCGCGCGGTGGTGCGCCGGGCGAGTCTGGTGTCATCGACGGCGACGGCCGAGGAGGCAGTGATGACAGCACAGGTCACCGTGGGGCTCGACGGCTCGGACGAAAGCCTCGCCGCGGCACGCTGGGCCGCGGCGGAGGCGGTTCTCCGCGAGGTTCCGCTCCGGCTGCTGCACGTGGAGGAGTGGCCGGACACTCCGGAGATCCCCGTCCCCCACGCCCGGACCCTGTACGAGCGGGCGGAGGCCCTCCTGCACGACGAGGCGGAGCGGGCGCGGAAGGAGCATCTCGGCCTGGAGGTCGTCACGGAACGGGTGCGTGGGCGGGCCGCGGACGAGCTGGTCGCCGCGGCGGACGAGGCCGACCTGCTGGTGCTGGGGTCCCGCGGCCTCGGCGGCGTCCTCGGTTTCGTCATGGGTTCGGTCTCCCTCGCGGTCGTGGGCACGGCTCGGCAGCCGGTCGTCCTCGTGCGGGCGGAACACCCGGACCCGACGTCCTCCGCCCGCGGGATCGTGGTGGGGGTCGACCTTCGTCACGCGTGCGAGCCGCTGCTGGCCTTCGCCTTCGGGGAAGCGGTCAGGCGGCACGCTCCCCTGCGGTTCCTCAGCACCTGGACGGTGCCCACCTCCTACGGCTACGCGGCCGTCGTGGACCCCGGGATCAACGAGGAACTGGGAGCCGGCGTACGCGCCGGCCTCGAAGAACTGCTGTCGCCGTGGCGCGCGCGGTATCCGGGTGCCGACGTCACGACCGAGGCGGTCGTGGGAGCGGCCGCGCCCCGGATGACCGACGCGTCGCGGGAGGCGGAACTCGTCGTCGTGGGGCGCCGCTCCCGCCGGCTGCCCGTCGGCCCGCACGTCGGCCACGTGGCGCACGCGGTCGTCCACCACAGTCCGGTGCCGGTGGCGGTCGTCCCCCTGGGGTGAGTCTGGGATGAGTGGGCGGGGCCAGGACACGCGGGTGCGGGGGCGGACCGGACGGTCCGCCCCCGCACCCGCGTGTCCTGGCCCCGCCGGCTCAGGTCCCCGGCGCGGCGGGCGCGCCGGGGACGACGATCCGTCGTCCCGTGACACGTCGGGGGGCGAGCCTCACGAGGGTGTCCCGCTCGTCTCCGGACCAGGGGCGCACCGTCACGGCCCGACTCATGTCCATGGCTTCGGCCGGATCGGAGAGCACGTGCACCGGGCCGACGACAAGGACGCTCCAGCCTCGCCGGAACGCCTCGTCCAGACGGTCCTCCTCGAAGGCGATCTCGGCGCAGGAGGCCGCCGCCCGGCCGAGAGGGGAATCCGCCGCGGTCGAGATGACCATGCTTCCGTCGATCACCTGATAGTTGACCGGGAACACGGAGAGGCCGTCGGCCCCCTCGACGGCGACCCGGCCGACCCCTCGGTCGTCGAGCAGGGACCAGCACTCCGCCTCGTCCATCCCGACCAGCTCCGGCCGGTTCCCCGGCGGCGCCCCACCGGGGGCGAGGTCCGCGGTGAGGCCGGTCAGGTCCTGGATGGTCGTCTCCAGGGCGTGGGCGAGGCGGACCAGGAACTCGATTCCCGGCGTGGGCAGTTGCTCCTCCACGTGGGCGATGTATCCGGGCGCGGACCCGGCACGCTCCGCCACCTCCTCGCGGGACAGGCCGAGCTGCAGTCGTCGCGTCATGACGCGACGGCCGAGGTCGCTCCGGTACCGCCGGTCACCGTTGGTGTTCATCGCTCGTCCCCTTCCGTGACGGCGGGTGCGGGCTGCGGTACGACCGCGACCGGGCACCGGGCGTGGTGCAGGGCCCGGTGGGCCACTCTGCCCAGTTGGAAGCCGACGTGTCCGTCGCGGCGGCGCGCGCCGAGCACGAGGAGGTCGGCGGCGGCGGAGCGCTCGACCAGCACCCGGTGTGCGGCCCCCTCGACACTGCTCCGGCGCACCCGCGCCTCGGGGTGTTCCCGTGTGCCCGCGGCGAGGACCTTGTCCAGGGTCTCCGACGCCTCCTCCGCGAGGTACACCCCGGTCTCGCCCCGGAGGAGGGGGTGGTCGAGCGGATCGTGGAGGGGTCGGCGCCAGGTGCGCACCGCGTCCAGTTCCGCGTCACGGACCGCGGCCTCGCGGAAGGCGAACGCGACGGACGGGGCGTCGACGTCGTGGTCGCCGACGCCCAGGAGAATCCGCTCGTGGCGCGCTTCCAGAGCCTGCCTGTCTCCCCGTACGACGACGACGGGACACGACGCCCGGGCGGCGACGACGAGACCGACCGATCCCAGCAGGAGGTCGCCCAGTTCGCTGCGCCCCCGCGCGCCGACGACCACGGCCCACGCTTCCCGGCCTTCGCCGAGCAGGGCGCCGGCGGCGTCCTCGGCGGCGACACGGGTGGTGAGGGAGAGCCCGGGCGCCCGTCGCCGGGCGCGTTCCGCGGCCTGGCCGATGATGGTGTCGGCGAGGGCCTGGCCCCACGGCCGGTCGGTGCTCCAGGGAGGCACTGCCCCCTCGTACCGTTCCCACAGTGAGGCGTACACGATCCGCAGGGGACGCCCCTGCCGTACGGCCTCGTCGACGGCCCAGTCCAGGGCCGTCAGAGCCGGATCGGAACCATCGACGCCGACTACCAGGGGGGTTTCCATCCTGCCCACCGCCTTTCGGTCACGTGAGGATCTGTCGCCACGTTCGCACCGGTGGAGGAGAGGGCGACAGGGCCGATCGGTCCACCCTGGTCCGCCCGGTCGGACCGGAGGCTGAAGGCTTGTCTCCGTTCCGGCGCCGAACGCGGTGCCGGTCGCCGGTGTCCGTGCGCGCCGGTCCGCCAGGCCGACGGTGCGCCGGCCTGGCCGTGCCCGGTGTCATGGACGCCTCGGTGGCTTTCACCGCCCTGGCGCGGCCGTGGGGCCGGGTCGCGAGAAGTGCTGGACGCGCGCGTCCGGGCCGGGGAAGACGAGGGTGACCCTCCCGGTGTCGGACCAGCGGACGTCGAAGGGCGGGCTGCCGTCCTCGTGGTGCAGTGCCACGATCTCGCCGTCCCGCCCCTCGTCCCCGACGGTGGCACCACCGACGATCAACCGGTCGCCGACGCGGGCCCACAGACCGGCACGGGCCCTCTCCGGGCCGTGCCGTGTTCCGGTGCGGTTCATGGCTTCCTCCTCCGAGCTCTGCCGCCGCGGGAGAGGGTCCCGCGGCCTCGTCGCCTTCTCCCACCCTGCGGCACACCGACCGCAGTCCATAGGGGCCAACGGTCCCGGAAGGGTCCCGTTCGGCACCCCTGACGAATGCGCCGGCACAACAGGGTGGGACCGGCGGGGGACGGCCACCGGAGGGGCGGAAGAGAGCCGGCCGAAGACGGCCGCCCGCTGGGCCGCGGACGAAGCCGTCCCGCGCGACACGGGTGTCCGCCTTCTCCGTGCGCGGCAGCCGATGGACACCGTCCTGGCGCTCTCGTTCGAGACGGCGGCCCGTCGGCGCACCGGCGTGCACGCCCAGCCGCCCGGGATCGGTCGGCACCGTCCTCGGGATGTCGCGGACGTCGAAGGGGACGAACCCTCCTTCTCCTGGCCGCGCCCTCGAAGGGACAGAACGAACCGCTCCCGTTCACGCGGGGCCGCCCCGGCCGCTCGTGGTCTCCGGAGTACCTCGCCGGCTCGTCGGCCCGCGGGCGGCCGTCCCGCGCGAGAACGCCCGGTGCGCGATCACGCGAGGGTGAGGAAGAGTTTTTCCAGTTCCTCCTCGGACATGGGCGGAGTGTCGGAGTCCCCTGCGAGGCACTGCCGCATCCCACTGGCGACGATCTTGAATCCCGCCCGGTCCAGGGCGCGGGAGACGGCTGCCAGCTGCGTCACGACGTCCTTGCAGTCGCGTCCGGCCTCGATCATCGCGATCACGGCGGCCAGCTGCCCCTGCGCTCGCTTCAGACGGTTCAGGACGGGCCGCATCGACTCTTCGTCCACCTGCATGTGGTCCTCCTTCGCTGATCCCCTCCCGATCGAGGATACCCCGTGGGGTATGGGTCCGGGCCGTCACGCGACTCCGCCGACGGGGACCCCCGCGCCCTCGCCGCAAGCGACCGGCACCGCACCCCCAATACCCCCCCAGGTATTTGACAGCAAGGATCGCGACCCTTTACGGTCGAATATGTCATACCCCCTGGGGTATCCCCCGCAATCCTCGCGGAGAGCCGGGCGGTCACCCCGGACGCCGACCCCGACCGGGGCCCGAAGTCCTGGGCGGCACGAAGCCGGAGCACGCCGGCTCGCACCCGATCACCCCCGCACACCCGTCCCCGCCGGGGCCACCACTCGGCCCCAAAAATACCCCCCGGGGTATACGGCCACTCTGTTTCGGAGGTTTCCGTGTTCTTCTCGCAGTACTACCTCGAGTGCCTCTCCCAGGCGTCGTACATGATCGCCGACGAGACCACCGGCCGGGCCGTGGTCGTGGACCCGCGCCGGGACGTGTCGGAGTACCTGAACGACGCGGAAGCCCGCGGCTTCACCGTCGTGGGCGTCATCAACACGCACTTCCACGCCGACTTCGTCGCCGGGCACCTGGAGATGGCCGCTCGGACCGGCGCGTGGATCGGCTACGGACGCCGGGCCGAGACCGAGTACGAGATCCGCAAGCTGTCCGAGGGCGACACCATCAACCTCGGTGACGTGACGCTGAAGATCATGGAGACCCCTGGTCACACACCGGAGTCGATCAGCGTGCTGGTGTACGAGCGCGCCGAGGATCCCGTCCCGTACGGCGTGCTGACCGGTGACGCGCTGTTCATCGGCGACGTCGGCCGCCCGGACCTGCTGGCCTCGGTCGGGGTGACCGCCGACGAGCTGGGCGCGATGCTGCACGACAGTGTGCAGCACAAGCTGATGGGCCTGCCCGACGCGGTACGGGTCTTCCCCGCCCACGGCGCCGGTTCCTCCTGCGGCAAGAACCTGTCCACCGAACTGCAGTCCACGATCGGCGAGCAGCGCGCCGCCAACTACGCGTGCACGCCCATGAGCGAGAAGGACTTCGTCGCGCTCGTGACCGCCGGGCAGTCCGCGGCGCCGGGATACTTCGCCTACGACGCGGACCTCAATCGCCGGGAGCGGGAGCTGTTCGACCCGGCGACCGCGCCGCGGGCGCTGGACGCGGCGGACTTCCTGGCCCGGCGTGCGGCGGGCGCGGTGGTGGTCGACGCGCGCGATCCGCAGGAGTTCGCCGCCGGCCACCTGCGCGGCGCGGTCAACGTCCCGGCCGACGGCCGGTTCGCCGAGCAGGCCGGCACCGTCCTGCCGCTCGACGCGGAACTGCTGGTCGTGGCACCGGAGGACCGCGAGGAGGAGATCGCCACCCGGCTCGCCCGGATCGGTTTCGACCGGGTGGCCGGCCACCTGGACGCACCCGAGGAGGCCCTGGAGGCCATGGCCGAAGAAGTCACCCCGGCCAGCCGTCTGACCGCCGGCCGGCTCCGCGCCGCGCTGGACGGAGACAACCCACCGGTCGTCATCGACGTCCGCAACTGCGGCGAGCGCGGCGAGAACGGATTCATCGAGGGTGCGCTGCACATCGCCCTGGGCGAGCTGCCCCGCCGTCTCGACGAGATCCCGCGCGACAGGCCGCTGGTGGTGCACTGCGCGGGCGGTCACCGTTCCTCCATCGCCGCCAGCCTGCTGCGCCACAAGGGCTTCGAGGACGTCTCGGACGTCCTCGGCGGCTGGGCCGCCTGGTCCCTGCTCAGCACGCCCGCCACCGCCTGACCCCGGCGGGTCCGCCACGCACACGTCCCGGTGCGGACTCGCCCCCTTCCCCCTTCCCGTTCATCTCGTCCCCACGGAGCAGTCCTCATGACGACCGACGCCTCTCGCGCCACCGCCTTCACCCCCGCGGCCCTCCAGCACCTGATCGAGACCGGCAGGGGCCCCCGCCTGCTGGACGTACGTACCCCCGGCGAGTTCCGGACGAGCCACATCCCCGGCGCCTACAACGTGCCCCTGGACACCCTGCGCGAGCACCGTACGGAACTGCGCGGGCACCTCGACGAGGACGTGGTGCTGGTCTGCCGCTCCGGCGCCCGCGCCATGCAGGCCGAGCAGGCGCTCGCCGAGGCGGGCCTGCCCAACCTGCGGGTCCTGGACGGCGGCATGACGGCCTGGGAGGCTTCCGGCGCTCCGGTCAACCGCGGCCCACAGCGCTGGGAGCTGGAGCGGCAGGTGCGCCTCATCGCCGGCTCGGTCGTCCTGGTCACCGGCATCACGGGCGTCTTCGTCCCCGGTGTGCACCTGATCGGCACCGCGATCGGCGCCGGACTGACCTTCGCCGCCCTCAGCAACACCTGTGCCATGGGCATGATGCTCTCCAAGCTGCCCTACAACCGCGGCCCGCGCACCGACATCCGCACCGTCGTCGCCTCCTTGCGGAACCCGTCGTGACCGCTCTCTCCCCCGCCGTCCCCACGCCCTGACCGGCGTCCACCGGGCGCCCGGCCGGCGGAAAGGTTCCGCACGTCCGGGCGCCCCGCCCCCGGGCGACCGACGGCCGCCCCACCCCCCGTACGACTACTTTCACGAGGTCCTGTGATGTCCCTGTTCTCCCGAGACCGCACACGCGTCACCGTCGAGGAGGCCCACCGGCGCACCCGGGGCACCCGCGCCTCTGCCGTCCTGCTGGACATACGCGAGCGGGGCGAGTGGGACGCCGGGCGCGCCCCCGGCGCCGTGCACGCCCCGCTGTCCGGCCTGGTCGCGGGAGCGCCCCTGCCGCAGGCCGCCCAGGGGCGGCCGCTGGTGGTGATGTGCCGCAGCGGGAACCGCTCGCGGAAGGCCGTCGAGCTGCTCCGCGCCCGCGGCGCGGACGCGGTGGACGTGAGGGGCGGCCTGCGGGAGTGGGTTGCCGCCGGACACCCTGTCGTCGACGGCCACGGTGACGACGGTTCGGTGGCATGACCCCCGTGATCCTCGCACTCGCGGCCGGAGCCGTCGTCGGTCTGGCGCTCGGCGGACTCGGCGGTGGCGGCAGCGTCCTGGCGGTCCCCGCCCTGACCTACCTGATCGGCCTGCCCCCGGCGGACGCGATCACCACCAGTCTGATCATCGTCACCCTGACGTCGATCACCGCGCTGTCCGGGCACGCCCGGGACGGCAACGTGGCCTGGCGGACCGGCCTGCTGTTCGCGGCGGCGGGCATCGTCCCCGCCATGTTCGCCGGGATGGCCGCCGGCCGTCTGCCCCAGGCGGGACTGACCGTCGCCTTCGCGGCCGTCGCGGGACTCGCCGCCCTGCGCATGCTGCGCCCCGCACGCACCCCGGCCGTGGGCGAGGTGCGTCCCGCCAAGGCCGGCGCCGCCGGCGCCGGACTCGGCGCGGTGACCGGACTGCTGGGCGTGGGCGGTGGTTTCCTCGCCGTACCGGCCCTGGTACGGGTGCTGAACCTCCCGATGCGCCGGGCCGTCGGCACCAGCCTGCTGGTCATCACCGTCAACTCGCTCGCCGCCCTCGGTGCCCGGGCCGGCGCCGGAACGCACCTGGACTGGACGGTCATCGCGCCCTTCACCGCGGCCGCGATCCTCGGCGCCTGGGACGGCAAGCGGCACGCGCGTCGGCTCACCGGCGACGCCCTGCAACGCGTCTTCGCCTATGTGCTGCTCGCGGTCGCGGTTTTCATGCTCGTCGACGCGTTCGTCTGACCCTCGCGTCGGCCCCCTTCCCTCTCCTCCGCAAGGACGCGCGCATGACCACCACCCTCACGACGAAGCGGCCCGCCGAGCACGCCGTGCGGCTCGGGCTGCGGGAGAACCGGCTCCAGTTCGCGCTTCTCGTCGTCGTCAACGTCGCCGTCGGTGGTCTCGTGGGCCTGGAACGCACCACCGTGCCGCTCATCGGCACCGATGTCTTCGGCCTGACCAGCGACCTGGCGGTCTTCGCGTTCATCATCGCCTTCGGACTCTCCAAGGCCCTGACCAACCTCGCCGCCGGGGCGCTGACCGCCCGTTTCCGTCGCAGGCGGCTCCTCCTCACCGGCTGGCTGATCGGCGTCCCCGTCCCCTTCGCCCTGGCCTACGCGCCGTCCTGGGGCTGGATCGTCGCCGCCAACGTCCTGCTCGGCCTCAACCAGGGCCTGACCTGGTCGATGACCGTCAACATGAAGATCGACCTCGTCGGCCCCTCCCGCCGCGGACTGGCGACCGGTCTCAACGAGGCCGCCGGGTACACCGCCGTCGGCGTCACCGCACTGCTCACCGGCTACCTCGCCACCGGCCACGGCCTGCGCCCCGTCCCCGAACTCCTCGGCGTCGTCTTCGTCGCCACCGGGCTGGCCCTGTCCCTCGTCGTACGGGACACCGCCGCACACGTGGCCCTCGAACTGGCCCGGCACGCCGAGCCCCTGCCCACGGGCGAGAAGACCGGCCTGAAGGCCGTCTTCGTCCGCACCTCCTGGCGTGACCGCTCCCTGCGCGGCGCCAGTCAGGCCGGCCTCGTCAACAACCTCAACGACGGTCTGACCTGGGGCGTCTTCCCCCTGCTGTTCACCGACCACGGCCTCGGACTCGCCGCCGTCGGCCTCATCAAGGGCCTCTGTCCCGTCCTGTGGGGCATCGGCCAGATCCCCGCCGGCCACCTCGCCGACCGCGTCGGCCGCAAACCCCTCGTCGTCACCGGCATGCTCGTCCAAGCGGCCGGCTTCCTCCTCGCCCTCGCCCTCCTCGACACTCCCCTGCTCGCCGGTGTCCTGTCCGCCGTGGCCCTCGGCCTCGGCACGGCCTTGGTCTATCCCGCCCTCATCGCCTCCGTGTCCGACCACGCCCATCCCGCCTGGCGCGCCAACGCCCTCGGCACCTACCGCTTCTGGCGGGACATCGGCTACGCCGCCGGCGCCCTCGTCGCGGGCATCCTCGCCGACACCCTCGGCCTGAACGCCACCGTCGTGGCCGCCGCCGTCCTCACCGCCGCCTCCGGCCTCCTCGCCGCCCGCTGGATCACCGACCGCACCGAGCCCTGATCCCTGCCGGTGCCCGGCCCCAGGTCAGACGGCGCACGCGGCCACGGCCACGGAACCCGCACAGAAACAGCGCCACCCGGCACACCGGAAAAGACGTCGGCTTCCGAGGGGCAGAGCCGGAACCCCGCGAGCACATCGGTCACAGCCCATGGGGCCAATGGCCCCGGAAAGGTCCCGTTCGGCACTCCTGACGCATGCGCCGGTACCGCAGGGTGGGACCAACGGGGGCATCGACCCTGCGAAGGAGGGACGTCATGCGGCACCGCACCGTCCTCGAGATGATGACGCACCGCGTGGTCACCGTCTCCCCCTCCACTCCGTTCAAGGAGATCGCGCGCCTCCTCGTGGAACACGGCATCTCTGCGGTGCCGGTCGTCGACGAGGACCTGCGTGTCCTGGGGGTGGTCTCCGAGGCCGATCTGCTGCGGGACACCTCCGAACTGCCCTCTCTGCAGGGACGCTGGGCGGGCGTCCGGCTGCTGTCCCGGGAACGGGGTGTACCCGAGGCGGAGACGGCGGCCGAGCTGATGACCTCGCCGGCCGTCTCGGCACGGCCCGGCTGGAACCTCGTCGAGACGGCCAGGACGATGCACCGCGAAGGCGTGAAGCGGCTCCCCGTGCTCGACGACACCGGCCGGCTGGCCGGGATCATCAGCCGCGCCGATCTGCTGCGGCCGTTCCTCCGTGGTGACGCCGCCATCCGGGACGAGATCGAGCACGACGTCCTGGCCGGCGCCCTACGACTCGCCCCGGGCGCGCTCCGCGCCACGGTCGACGACGGGATCGTCACGCTGACCGGTCACGTCGACGAACGCGCCGACATACCCGCGATCGCCCGGTTGTGCCGCTCCGTCGACGGAGTCGTCGCCCTGCACGAATCGATCGACTACGCCTACGACAACCTGGCGCCCGACGTGGAGCAGCCGCGTCGAACTCCGCCCGCCGGTTCCCGTGACGGCGGACCGGCCGATCGCCCGACGGCCGAGGCGGAGACGCCTGTACACGGAAGGAACGGATGATGCGACACCGCAGGATCGAAGAGCTGATGACCCGCGAAGTGGTGAGTATCCACGGCGACGCGCCGTTCAAGGAGATCGTGCGGGTGCTGACGCGCCACCGCGTCACCGCCGTGCCGGTCGTGGACGAAGCGGACCGCGTGATCGGCGTCGTCTCGGAGGGCGACCTCCTGCGCAAGACGGTCGATCGGACCGCCGCCGGAGACGTTCCCGCCGTGCCGGGACTGGAGGCGTGGGAGCGGGCGAAGGCTGAGGGGACGCGCGCGGAGGAGCTGATGTCCGCCCCCGCGGTGTGCGCCCGTCCCGACTGGACGGTCGTGGAGGCCGCGCGTCTCATGGAAGTACAGGGCGTCAAGCGCCTGGTCGTCGTCGACGACCGGGACCGGCTCGTCGGCGTCGTGAGCCGCCGGGACCTGCTGGGCGTCTTCCTCCGCGACGACGACGGCATCCGCCGCGAGATCGCCGAGGACGTCCTCGGCGGCACGCTCGGCCTCGCGCCGGGCACCGTGACCGTGGAGGTGAAGGAAGGCCGGGTGGAGCTCTGCGGCACCGTGCCGTACCGGGGCCTGCTCCCCGTGATCGAGCGCATGTGCACGACGGTGGACGGTGTGGTCTCGGCCTCGCTCACCCGACTCGCCGAGGGAAACGGCGACATCACGACGCCATCAGGAGGTGGACGGTCATGACCGGCAGCATCGTGGTCGGGGTGGACGGCTCGGAGGAGGCGGAGACCGCCGCCCGGTGGGCCGCGGACGAAGCCGTCCTCCGCGGTGCGGGCGTTCACCTGCTGCACGCACGGCAACCCTGGCCGGACCCCGTCTCGCCCGTGGCGGCGCGGGAATCGGAGGAGCCGTGGGCAGAGGAGCTGTTGACGCGAACCGCCGCGGGACTGCGTGAGCGGCATCCGGGGCTGTCCGTGACGGCCCGGGTCGCGGCCGACGGCCCCGTCCAGGCCCTGGTCGCCGCGGCGGAGGCGGGCGACCTCCTGGTCCTGGGCTCACGTGCGCTGGGCGGTGTGGCCGGTTACCTGGTCGGCTCGGTCGGCCTGGCCGTGGCCGGTGCCGTCGAACGGCCGGTCGTCCTCGTGCGCGCGGACGGCGGCGCTCGTCCGGAGAACTCCGTCCTGGTCGGGATCGACGCGCGACAGCCCGCGGACGCCGTCCTGGCGTTCTCGTTCGAGGAGGCTGCTCGCCGGCACGCCGAGGTACGCGTCGTCTACGCCCAGCAGCTCCCGCTCTACGCCTGGGGGCCGGCGATGGTACCGGACGTGCGGTTCACGCTGCGACCGGAGATCGAGCACGCGCTGAAGGACATGCTGGAACCCTGGCGCGCCGAGTACCCCGCCGTGACCACCACGGCCTCCGTGGTGGTCGGATCGGCCGGCCTCGAACTGGTGCGTGCCGCCTCCGGCGCCGGCCTGGTGGTCGTGGGGCGGCGCACCCGTCGTTCGGCGATGGGCACGCACATCGGCAGTGTCGCCCATGCCGTGCTGCACCACAGTCGGGCACCCGTCGCCCTCGTGCCCCACGACTGACCCCGTGGGGCCGCGATCCCAGGGCCGGACGGACGGGACGGCTTCGGCCTTCATCCGCGCGGCGATACGGAACCGTACCGCCGCGACCCCGTCGTCAGGACACGGAGTCACGGTCTCGGCGCGCTCGGGGGAAGGGACTGGGACGACTCCCGTCGGACGGGAAACGGAAGGCGCAGAACACCTGACCCCGGCCGGCGTCTCTCCCCACCCGCGCGATCAGCCGTGGCGTGCGCCGACGGGGCATGCTCCCAGAGTGACCGGGCGCACGGATCCCCGGGCGCTCGCACGGCACGGTCTACGACGCGCCGCCCCGTAGGGCGCTCAGCCGCCTTCGGTACTCCTCCTCGTCGATCTCGCCGCGGGCCAGCCGCTCGCCGAGGATCCGCTCCGGTCCCGTGGAGCCGTCCTGACGCGCGGGCCGTTCAGCGGATCGGTCCAGCGCGCGGAAGATCAACACGACCGCGGTGATCAGAAGGCCCCAGAAGAGGATCATCCCCGCCGACATGGCGAACCAGCCCCATCCGTTCATGCCGTCGCCGTACCAGAACATCATCGCCACTCACGCTCCCGAGGTCGGGCCGGTCCCCGCCGAACGCGTACGCGAGCGTTCCGGCCTCCTTTCCTCACGGTGCGCCGGTCGGCACGCCGGGCACAGGGCCGGTCGGTCCCTCGGACGGGCCCGGACGGCCGTCGCGGCGGGTCGCCTCCGGAAGTTCGTATGGAAGGCATGAACAGCGACCGCCCCCTTCTGGTCGCCACCGGGGTCCGCAAGATCTACCGGACCGGCTCGGTGGCGGTGACCGCCCTGGACGACCTGGATCTCGTCGTGCGCCACGGGGAGCTCGTGGGGGTCATGGGTCCTTCCGGGTCCGGCAAGACGACCTTGCTGAACTGTCTGTCCGGGCTCGACGACATCGACGGCGGCCGGGTCGAGATCGAGGGCCAGGACCTCTTCGCCATGTCGGACGCCGCGCGCACGCAGCACCGGGCCCGCACCATGGGCTTCGTCTTCCAGTCGTTCAACCTCATCCCGGTCTTCTCCGCGGCGGAGAACGTCGAACTGCCCCTGCTGCTCGTCGGCGCCCGGCCGCGCGAGGCGCGGCGGCGGGCGCTGGCCACGCTCGGACGGGTCGGCCTCGGCCACCGGGTCGAGCACCGGCCCAGTGAACTGTCCGGCGGCGAACAGCAGCGCGTGACCATCGCACGCGCTCTCGTCGGACGGCCCGCCATCGTGTGGGCGGACGAACCGACCGGCAACCTCGACAGCGCGATGGCCGATCAGGTGATGGACCTGCTGGGCGAGCTCAACCGGGACGAGGGCCAGACGATCGTCCTGGTCACCCACGACAGCGCCATCGGGGCGCGCGTCCCGCGGCTGATCCGGATGCGCGACGGCCGGCTGGTCGCCGACGTGCGCCGGACCGAACGCCGCGACCTCGCCCTGGACTGATCATGTACCCGAACCTCCTGCTCCCCCTGCTCGCCGCGCTGACGCTCGCCCTCGCGGCCCTCGCCCTGATCGCCGTCCGCCAGCCGGTGTCGCGCCGGCTGGCCTTCCGGCAGGTCGCCCGGCGACGTACCGAGGCCGCTCTGGTGATCGGCGGATCGATGCTTGGCACGGCCATCGTGATCGGGGCTCTGGTCGTCGGCGACACCTTGGACTTCTCCGTGCGACAGGAGGCGTACCGGACCCTGGGGCCGGTGGACGAGAGGGTCGTCGCGCCGCCCGGCCCGGCCGGACGCGCCGTCGCCGAACGGCTGGAAACCCTGGCCGGTGATCCCGACGTGGACGGGGTGCTGAACGCCAGGACCATCCAGGCGTCCGCGCTCGGCACCGACGGCGGCGGCACCGTCGCCGAACCGCGCGTGCTCGCCTGGCAGGTGGACTTCGCCGACGCGGCGCGCTTCGGCGCGGCGGGAGGCGACTCAGGTCTCGACGGACCGGCCCCGGGGCCCGGTCAGGTCGTGCTCAACGAGCCGTTGGCCCGGTCGCTGAGCGTGCGCTCCGGGGATTCGATCACGCTGTACCTGTTCGGGACGCCCGGGACCTACCGGGTGGAGCGCGTGGTGCCGGAGCGGGGTGTGGCCGGTGCGGGACTCGGAGGGCGCCTGAACCGCAACGCGTTCCTGGCACCGGGGACTCTGGACGCCGCGGCCCGGGCCGCGGGGGCGGAACCCCGGTCGGTCACCTTCGTGTCGAACCGGGGCGGGGTGGAGGGCGGGGACGCGCTGACCTCTCGGGTCACGGCGGACATCCGGGACGCCCTGGGCCCGCTGGCCGGGCAGGCCACGATCGACACGCCGAAGCAGACGGTGCTGCGGGAGGCGCGGCAGGCCGGGGACTCGCTCGGCGCGCTGTTCCTGATGATCGGCAGCTTCAGCGTCATCGCGGGTGCCCTGCTCCTGGTGAACATCTTCGTGATGCTCGGCGAGGAGCGGAAGGCACAGATGGGCATGGTGCGGGCGCTCGGCATGAGGCGCTCGCGGCTCGTGGGTTCCTTCACCCTCGAAGGGGCCGCCTACGCGCTGATGTCCGCGCTGCCGGGTGTCGGCATCGGGATCGCCGTCGGCTGGGGCGTCGCCGTGGTGGCCGCGGAGATCTTCCAGGGGTGGTCGGTCGGCGGAAGCAGCATCCGCATCGCCTTCGACGTGACTCCCACGAGTGTCCTGAACGGACTCGCCATGGGGCTGCTCATCGCCTTCGCCGCGATCCTGGCGACGAGTGTGCGCATCAGCAGGTTCAACATCATCGCCGCCGTCCGCGACCTTCCCGCGCCGCTCGGCCGGGGACCGCACCGCGGGCGGCTGATCCTGTCGACCGGCCTGGCCGTGCTGTGCGCGGCCGCGGCCGTCCCGGCCCTGGCACGCAGTCAGCCGGACGCGACCTACCTCCTGCCGGCGCTCGCCCTCGCCTTCGCCGCCCCGGCGCTCCTGCTCGTCCTGCCGCGACACGCCGTCACCACCCTGGTCGCGGCAGCCGTTCTGGCCTGGACCCTGCTGGCTCCCGTCGTACGCCCCCGGATCTTCGACACGCCTTCCATGTCCGTCTACGTCGTCCAGGGAGCCCTCGCCGCCTTCTCCGCCGTGGTCCTCGTCAGCGACAACCAGAAGACCCTGCTCCGCCCCGTGCGGCGGCTGCTGGAACGCCCTTCGGAGTCGGGTCTGGCGGCACGGCTCGCGGTCGCGCATCCGCTGGCGAAGCGGTTCCGGACAGGTGCGACGCTGGTGATGTACACGTTGATCGTGTTCGTCCTCGTCCTCCTCACGGAGATCTCCGGCGTCCTGCGCGCGGGAGTCGACGGAGTCGTCGCCGACGCCACGGCCGGGTACTCGCTGCGGCTCGACTACAACCCCCTGGTCGCGGGCGAGCACCTGGTCGAGGAGCTGCGGAACAGCCCTTCGGCCCACGGAATCTCCGGGGTCGCCCCCCTGCTCAACGCCACCGGCCGGGCCACCGATCCCGGCCACCGCGATCCGCGGCCGTTGGACGTCGCGGCCGTCGGGGTGCCGGACGGCGCGATCACCGGCATCACCTTCCGCGAACGGCTGCCCGGTCTCGCGGACGATCCCGCGGTCTGGCAGGCGCTCGCCGCCGATCCCCGCTACGTCGTCCTCGACGGCTTCTTCGGCAGCACGGGCGGCCCGGCCGGCGACTACTACGACCCCGGCGACACCCTCGTCGTCACCGACCCGCGGACCGGGCGCGCCGAGCAGAAGGTCATCGCCGGCGTCCTCAGCAACGGCAGGGTCTTCTACCCCGGCACCGGGGCCGGCTCGACCACGTACCCCGTGGTGATGAACGAGCGCGCGGCGCGCGAGCTCTTCGGCTCCCAGGCGCAGAACTCCTCGGCGCTGGTGCGGACGGATCCCGGAACCTCGCCCGACGTCCTCGCGACCAGGCTGCAGGGCGAACAGCTGTCGTCCAGCCTGGTCGCCACCCCCATCGAGACGGACATCCGCCGGCAGTTCGACTCCAGCACGGCCTTCTTCCGGCTCATGCAGGGCTTCCTCGCGCTGGGGCTGGGCGTGGGCATCACCGGGCTCGGCGTCGTCATGGTCCGCGCGGTCCGCGAACGCCGACGCACCATCGGCATCCTGCGGGCCCTGGGCTTCCGGGCCGCGACCGTGCGGCGGTCCTTCCTCTGGGAGAGCGCCTTCGTCGCGGTGGAGGGGATCGTACTCGGCAGTCTGCTGGGCGTGCTGACCACGTGGCTGATGTACCGGAACAGCGCCGCGTTCGAGGGCCTCGAAGGAGGGTTCCCCGTCGAATGGGCGAGCATCGGCATCCTCGCGGCCGCCACCTTCGCCGCATCGCTCCTGGCCACGTGGGGTCCGGCCCGCCGTGCCGCCGCCATCCGCCCGGCCCGCGCGGTCCGCGTCACGGACTGAGCCCCCGCCGGCCTGAAGCCACAGGTCATGGGCGGCTGCCCCGTACGACGAGCAGCCCGAACCCTTTGCCACAGGCGGCGGCAGGTGCGCCTCCGTTCCGTCGGACCCGACCCGTACAAGGGCGTCCGAACCCCGGATCATCACGTTGGGCAACTCGTCCGGGCCCTCCATCCGCTCACGACGCACAGGCACCGACTCCGAGGACACTGCGGTCCGGTGATCGGCACCACGTCGAGTGCGGGCCGTCGTACAGGCGTGCCAGATCGCCTGTACGACGGCCCGCCGAGAAAGTCACTGCCTCCCGACAACCGACCTGATGCCCCATCAGCTAAATCGGCAAAAGGCCGGCATTCAGCTGACCGGATCGGCTCGCACACGAGCACACCGGAGAAGCGCACCGCACCGGCCGCGCCACTGGGAGGGGGTACGTGACCAGCCCTCCCGGTGGCACGTCGCCATCCGGAGGCACAGCCGAGCGAACCTGCCTCAAGTCGCTCCGTCACGGCACCGGTCGTGGCGGCCCTCGCGACAGAGGCGATCGCCGACGGAGATGCGGAAGACCAGGACGCGGCCCTGTTCCGGGTCCACCCGCTCGGACCCGCGGCCAGGTCAGGACACCGCACGTGCCGACCGGCCCGGGGTAAGGGCCGATCGGACCCTCCGGCCGAGGAGGAAGCGGGTGCGACGGTGGAGCTGACACACACTCCAAGGAGGACGGCCATGTCCCGAACAGACCCGACCGCGGCTCCCCTCGCTCCCGCCGCCGGCCCGCGACCGGCCCTGCTCAGTTTCCTGGGCGGGGTGGGAACGGTCACCGGCAGCAAGTTCCTCGTCGAGAGCGACCATGCGCGCATCCTCCTGGACTGCGGTCTCTTCCAGGGTTTCGCGGACCTGCGCCGCCGCAACTGGGGCCGGTTCGCCCGTGACGCCGCCGACATCGACGCCGTCGTCGTCACCCATGCCCACCTGGACCACTGCGGCTATCTGCCGCGCCTCGTCCGGCAGGGTTTCCGGGGGCCGATCCTCATGAGCCCGCACACCGCCCGGCTCGCCGAAATCGTGCTGCGTGACAGCGCGCGGCTCCAGATGGAGGCCGCCCGGCACGCCAATGAGCACGGCTGGTCCAAGCACCGCCCGGCGAAGCCGCTGTACGACGACTCCGACGTCGACAAGACGCTGGCGTTCTTCGATCCGGTACCGGTCGGCGACGAGGTGGAGATCATGGCCGGCACCCGTCTGGCCCTCCACCAGGGCGGGCACATCCTCGGCTCGGCCTGGGCCCACCTGACACTGGAGGACGGGCACACTCTCGCCGTATCCGGTGACCTCGGCCGACCGGGGCACCCCCTGCTGCTGCCGGCGGAGCCGTTCTCGGGCGCCGACGTGCTGCTCCTGGAGTCGACCTACGGGGACCGCCGCCATGACCAGGACTCCGGTCGGTCCGCCTTCGCATCGGTCATCGAGCGGACCATCGGCCGGGGCGGAACCGTGGTGATCCCCGCCTTCGCGATCGACCGCACGGAGGTCGTCCTGCACGAACTCACCCGGCTGCGCGAGACAGGGGTCCTGCCCGGCTCGGTGCCCGTGTACGTGGACAGCCCCATGGCCCTGGCAGCGCTCGACGTGTACCGGGACGCCGTGCGCGATGGGTCCCCCGAGCTGCGGCCGGAAATCCTCGCCAAGGGGGCCGACGCGCTGAGCCCGGCGCCGTTCCTCGCCGCACGCACGGTCCAGGAGTCCATCGACATCAACGGCTCCCGAGGCCCCGCGGTCATCGTCTCCTCGGCCGGTATGGCCACCGGCGGCCGGGTCCTGCACCACCTGCACCGTCTGCTGCCCGACCCGCGCAACGCCGTGGTCGTGGTCGGGTTCGCCGCGGCCGGCACGCGGGCGCGTGACCTGGTGGACGGCGCCCGGGCACTGAAGATGTTCGGCGAGTACGTGCCCGTACGGGCCGAGGTCGCCGACGTACCCCGCTTCTCGGCACACGCCGACGCCGAACAGATCATCGAGTGGCTGCGTGACGCCCCTCCCCCTCACACCACCTATCTCGTGCACGGCGAAGCGGCCGCTTCCGAAGCGCTGCGCGACCGCATCGACCGCGAACTCGGCTGGACGGCCGTCGTGCCCCGGTCCGGTGAGGCCGTCCTGATCCGCTGACCCTGGCCCTTCCCACCTGACCCATGTCCGCCGTCGCCGCACAGCCGGGTCTCCGCACGCGCAGATGACCGGTCACAGCCATCGGGTGACAGGCAAGGAGGTCCGCGGCTGCGCTCGGTCCAGCCGGCGACGGCGGGGTCCGAAGGCCGGCGGCGCGCCGCAGTGCGGTCCGGTGCCCCGCAGTCGACGCGGCCGGAATCCCCCGGAATCCCCTGCCCGGGCGGCCCGGTGCGGGCCGTCATGTCGTGCCTCCGGTCAGCCGAGCGCGCCGAGGAGATCGTTGCACGCCTGTTCGCACGAGCGGCAGGCTTCCGCGCACACACGGCAGTGTTCGTGCATGTCCGCGTGGGAAGCGCACTCGTCACCGCACGCCTTGCAGGCCGTCGCGCACGCCTGGAGGATCGCGCGGGTCACGTCGGCGTCGTACCCGGTGTGGCGGGAGAGGACGGACGCGGTGGCGTTGCAGATGTCGGCGCAGTCCATGTCGGTACGGATGCACTTGGTCAGGTCACCCACCATGCCCTCGGACAGGCAGGCGTCCGCGCACGCCGTACAGGCCTGCGCGCAGGCGATGCATTGCTCGATGCAGTGGGTGAGCTTCTCGCGGTCGACGCCGCCGAGGTCGGCGGGGTAGGTGGCGAGCATGTCCTTCACGGTGCTGGCCATCGTTGCCTCCTTCGTCCTGGGGCCGGCGGACCGGGACGGGCCGCCTGACGGGTCTCAGGTCCACCTTCCAGCCAACACCCCTCGGCGCCATCTCGCCCGGCCGCGGCACCGCCGTGCGACCGGGGCTGTTCCGTTCTGTCCGCGACACCGGGCGGACCGCCCGCGCCGGCCGGGATCAACCGGTGCCGAACATCTGCCGCAGGCGGGTGATCTCCGCCTTCCGGTCGGTGATGACGTCGCCGGCGAGGGCCTCGACGTCCCTGGACGCGACCGGGCCTCGGCCATGTCGGACATCATGACGGCCTGGCGGCGGTGCGGGATCACGCCCTGCGCGAAGTCGACGGCCGCGCGGCTGTGCTCGCCTGCCGGAACGGACGTGGTGGGGCTGGGAGAGGGAGCGGCAGAACCGTTGCCGTCGTCACCGCAGCCGGTCAGGAGGAGCGCCGGGGCGACCACGGCCGACAGGGCGGTGCGGGAATCGGGCTTCGCGCGAGACTCCTCGGACCGAAGGGCATCAGGACTCACCTGTGCCCGCCTTCGCCCCGTCGGCGCGTACCACGCCGCCGCGACGTCCGGGCGGAACAGTGCCGTGACGGGAGGGCGCACCGACCATCGGCATCGTCAGGAAGACCGCCGGCGCCACCCGGCCCCGCCGCTCACTCCGGAGGCCCACGCCACTGCGGTACGACCGCCACAGAGCAGCCGGCGTAGTGGAGCAGCGCGTGGTTCACCCTGCCGAGATGCAGACCGGCGTGGTTCAGCCTCCGCCGGGCTCCCACGACCAGCAGGTCTGTCGCCTCCGAGTGTTTGAGGAGCACGTCGCGTGCGGGTCCCTCGATCACGACGCGGTGGACGTCGACCGACGGGAACTCGCCGGCGGACCGCTCGAGAGCTTCGTCCAGAACGGCCCTCGCCCGCCGTCCGCCCCGGTCGTCGCGGTACGGAAGACCGAGGAGCCGGCTGATGGAGGTGCGCGGGGGGTGCTCCCAAGCCACCATCGCGTCGAGGACGCAGCCACGTGCCGCCGCGAGTTCGAAGGCGAACCGCACCGCTTCCGAGCCGGACGTGGCATCCGCGACACCGAGCAGAATCCGTCCGTACCGGTCAGCGGGAGGTTTGTCACCGTCCCGGACGACCACCACGGGGCACTGGGCCCGGGCAGCCACGCCGAGGCTGACGGATCCGAGCAGCAGATCCTTCAGCTCGCCATGGCCGCGTGCGCCGATGACCAGCGCGGAGGCGTTACGGCCGGCGTGCAGCAAGGCCGCGACGGCGTCGCCGCACAGGAGCTCCGTGCTCACCTTCACGTCCGGGTCGCGCAGCCGAGCCCGCTCCCGAGCCACCTGGACCAGATACCGGCCGACGTCGTGCCCGGGAGCGATCGCGGTGCCGGTTCCCGGGCCGCGGGAAGCTCCGCGATCCTCTTCCATGGTGGCGTGCACGATCTTCACGGGGAGGGCCAGCCGGGATGCTTCGGCCACCGCCCAGTCGACCGCGCGGAGACCGGAGGCCGAACCGTCCACTCCGGCGACAAGGGGCAACCACACGGTCTCCACCGCCTTCTCACTGCGCGAACTCCTCCCCCACGACCACCGTCGCAGGGCCCGCTGACGGTGACGAGAGGCGGATGGGGCAGCGCCGAGGGCCGTTCGGCCCCGTCGATTCCGAAGCGGTCCGGAAGCCCGTGGCGACGGACGCCGACGCGCCCCGTCAGCCGAGGGGAGGGCCGTTCGGCCCCGAGCTCTGCCTCGGTGGCCCTTCATTGTCCCGGTCGATCAGCGCACGCTCGGAAGTGGAACCACACGCAGACCGGACGGCGGCGCGGTCGGCGTCGGCCTCCGGGCTACCGGTAAGGGCGGTGGGAGCAGTGCCTGGGCGTGTACTGATCACCTACGGGACCAAGAACGGTTCGACGGCCGAGATCGCCCACGTCGTCGCTTCCGTTCTGAGGGACGAGGGGCTGGAGGCCGAAGTCCGGCCGCCGTCCGAAGTGGAGGACGTCGCTCCCTACGACGCGATCGTGATCGGCGGGGCTCTTTACATGGGCCGCTGGCACCGGGACGCCCGGCGCTTCACGCGGCAGCATCGTAAGGACCTCCGAGAACGCCCTGTGTGGCTGTTCAGCAGCGGCCCTCTCGACCCTTCGGCGTCCGAGCGGGACATCCCGCCCGTCGCGAGTGCCCGTCGGGCGCAGCGTCGTACGGACGCCCTCGGTCACGTCACCTTCGGCGGTCGGCTCGAGGCCGGAGCGAAGGGGCGCATGGCGAAGGCCATCCTGGACGAGGGCCGCGGCGGTGACTTCCGTGATCTGAACCGCATCGCGGAGTGGGCCACGGACGTGGCCCACGACATCGGGAAGCCGGAAAGCGCGTGAACCCGTGTGCGCGGCGGTGCGGTCGCATCGGCGGCGGGACCTGAGTGGAGGCTTGCGATGAACGCATCACCACACACCGTGAGCGACGTCATGACCCACACCGCTGTGGCGGTGGGCGGTCGGGCGTCGTACAAGGAGATCGTCGAGCTGATGAACCAGTGGAAGGTGAGCGCCCTGCCCGTGCTCGCGGGCGAGGGCCGCGTCATCGGCGTGGTTTCCGAAGCGGACCTCCTGCCCAAGGAGGAGTACCGCGTGGACGACGCGGTCCCGAGGGACCGGCCGCGCGCCGACACGGCCAAGGCGGGGGCGGTGTACGCGGAGGACCTCATGTCGAGCCCGGCCGTCACCGTCCACGCGGACGCGACCATCGCCGAGGCCGCGAGGGTCATGGCGAGGCGGCGCGTCAAACGGTTGCCCGTCGTGGACGGCCACGGTCTGCTGGAGGGCGTGGTCAGCAGAAGCGACCTGTTGAAGGTGTTCCTGCGAACGGACGAGGACATGGCAGCCGAGATCCGAACCTGTGTCCTGCCGGACCTGCCGGCCGCGGCCGGGGTTCGCGTCGCGGTCACGGACGGTGTGGTGACCTTGGGTGGCCGGCTACGGGACCGCGCTCTGGTTCCCCTTCTGGCGAGGGCCGTCCGCGCGGTCGAGGGAGTCGTGGACATCAGGCTCGATCTGCATGGCCCCGAGGTGGTCCCGCACTGACGGGGCGACTGACGGGAGGCGTGCGTCCGGGTCGGGGAAGAACAACGTGACCCTTCCGGTGCCGGACCGGCGCACGTCATAGGGCGGGCTGCCGTCGTCTTGGTGCAGACCGACCACTTCGCCGTCCCGCCCACCACTCCCTCGGTGGGGCTCTCCACGACGATCTGGTCGCCGAGCCGCGCACGCATGCCCGCGTTCGCGCTGCGTTCCAGCCCGGTCCTGCTCTCTGTGACCAGGTGCGGATGACTGTTGTGGATCACGGCCGTCTCCCTGCTGATGGCCCAGGCGACGCACTGGGCCGCCGCTTCTTCGTCGTCCGGTGGTGCGGTCGGCGCCGGCATGGAGGCGGGTACCGCCCCCGTGCGAGCATCGATGCCGCGCGTATCTCGTCGCGGTGTGCTTCTGACCACGTCACCAAGTGTCCCGACCGTCTCCGCCGGTGGGAGGGGCCGCGACGATGTCGTTCTCGGCCGGGGTGGCGCGTGCCCGGGCCGAACGTGCGCCGGAGGCGTAGACCACGAGCAGGTCCCCAAGGCCGGCGGCGGCCTTGATCGCGGGCGGGGCCGCGTCCAGGTGATCGAGGGGAACGTCGTGTGCGCCGGGCAAGTGGCCCGTGGCGCATTCGCCGGAGGTGCGGACTGTCACCAGGGCGACCTTGCGATCCATCGCTTGATGACGACCTCCTCCGCATCGGTGAAGAACCCTTGTCCGCACTTCGGTCCTCACGTGGGCAGGCCGCCCGCCAGGGGATGAACGGCCCTCGACGTGGGCCGAGCGGGCACTGTGGGAGAACCGGCAGGTCGTGCGCCGCCGCCTGCCATGGGCGGTGCGAGACTGGACGGCACGAGGAGGTGTCATGGCGTCCGTGTGGATCGTCTTCGCGTCAGAGCACCACTCCACGCGGCAGATCGCGGCCCGGATCAGCGACCGGCTTGTGGAGCAGGGGCACGCCGTGGAGGTGCACGAGCTTCCTGCCGGGCCGCTGTCCCCGCCGCCTGACGCCGTGGTGGTCGGCAGCGCCGTTCACGACGGGGCCTGGTTGCCCGCTGCCGAGACCTTCGTCCAAGCCCGTGCCGAGCTTCTGGGCAGCCGACCGGTGTGGATGTTCAGCGTGGGCATGACCGCCGCCCTGCCCGGCCCGCTGCGGCTGCTCGCCGCGAGGGCCGAGCAGCCGCGCATCGCTCGGCTCGTCGGCCTCGTCCGCCCTCGCGAGCACCGGCGCTTCTCCGGCGTCATCAGGCGCGGACACCTGGACCGGAAGGGTGCCATGCTCTTCCGCCTGCTGGGATGCCGTTACGGGGACTACCGGGACTGGGCGGAGATCGACGCGTGGGCGGCCGGCATCGGGCGGGAACTGGACGGACGAGCGGACCGGACGGAGCATCCCGGCTTGGCGTAGACCGCCAGGGGCGCGCACCGTGGAGGAGCACCAGGCCCGGTGAGGGCTGAGACGGCCATGAACAGCAGTGATCCGGTTCCCCGCGTCGTCGTCGGGGTCGACGGTTCGGCATCGTCACAGGCAGCACTGCGCTGGGCGGCCGGGCAGGCCCGGCTCATCGGCGGCACGGTCGAAGCCGTCTGCGCGTGGGACACGCCCTCGGAGTCCGGTTGGGCGGGACCGGCCACGGAACCCGGCTTCGACCTGGAGGAGGCCCGCAGAGGCTTCGCCGAGGAGATCCGGACGGTCTTCGGCGAGGACAGGCCCGTCGAGGTACGGGAGATGCTGGTCCGGGGCGACCCGTCGGAAGTCCTGGTAAGGGCTTCCGAGGGAGCCGAACTGCTCGTGGTGGGCAGCAGGGGCCGGGGAGGCTTCGCCCGCGCGATGCTGGGGTCCGTGAGTCAGCGCTGTGCTCAGCACGCCGCATGCCCGGTGGTCGTCGTGCGTCCCACCGGCAAGGAGGAGTGAGCCTCCTGACTACTGAACACCCTCACCGTGAGCCCCGGGCGCCACGAGGTCGCAGCGCACGTCCACCACGCCTTCCACCATCCGTGTGAGACGCTCCGCGGCAGGGACCGGCGTGGGGTCACGGACGGCCCCGGTCAGGGTCACGCGTCCTTTCCGGACGTCTATGTCAACCCCCATGCGGGAGACGGGGAAGAGGCGGTCGACCACTTCACGCCTCACCTCGGCGGCGAGGTCTTCGTCCGTCCGGAAGAAGACCTTGAGCAGGTCGGACCGGCTCACGATCCGCTTCAGGTCCCCCTGTTCGTCGACAACCGGCAGGCGCTTCACCCGATGCTCCGCCATCAGGCGGGCGGCCCGGGGCAGCGTGGAGCCCGGGGAACCGTGACCGCGGGGCTCGACATCAGGTCCCGTGCGGTGACGGCACCGGCTTTGGCGTAGTCCGCGAGGCGCTCCCTCTGGGCGATCATCGTGGGTTCCACGTCGCGCAGCTCTTCCTTGGCCAGGAGATCCGCCTCCGATACGACTCCCACCACGCGTCCTTCTCCTTCCAGGACGGGCACCGCTGTGACCTGCCACTGCCTCATGGCGGTCACGACCTCTTCGAACTGGGCGTCCAGCCCCACCGCGACGACGGTCGATGTCATCACGTCATTGACGGTGTGCGGCGATCGGCGGTTCACGACACGCCTCCTTTCGGGAGTGCATCGACGACCGGCCGGGCCACGGCCGGCTCCTCACCGCCGGCGTGATCCGGACGGACGACCCGCGGTAGGGCCGAGCGGCCCGTCGTTCGGCCCGAACCGTCTTCCGAGTCCTCCGGGCCGTCGCCCTCGTGTCACGCGGTCCGAGGAACGACCGCCACAGGACACGAGGCGTGGTGCAGAACGGTATGGGCGACTCGGCCCAGTTGCAGACCGAACTCGCTGTGGCGACGTCGTGCTCCGACGACCAGCAGGTCGGCTGCCGCCGACCGCGCGAGCAGGACCTTGCGCGCGGGCCCCTCGACCGTGGCTCGCTTCACCCGGACGTCCGGATGGTCGCTCACGGCCGTCTTGAGGACCTTGTCCAGGAGTGCTGAGGCCTGGGCCTCGTGATAGTGGGCGGGGTCTCCCGCCAGCAGCGGGTGGTCCGTGGACTCGTGGGCCGGGCGGCGCCAGGCGCGTACGACCTCGAGCGTGCACCCCCTCAGCTCCGCCTCGCGGAAGGCGAACCGGACCGCCTCGGAGTCGACGTCGGCCTGACCGACACCGAGCATGATCCGCTGGTGCGTGCCGGCACGTCCCGCCTCGTCACCCCGCACGACGATGACGGGGCAGTGGGCCTTGGCGGCCACGGCGAGGCTCACCGACCCCAGCAGGAGACCGGCGATGTCGCCCCGGCCACGGGAGCCGGTGACGAGTGCGAGGGCGTGCCGTCCTTCTCTCAGCAGAGCCGGCACCGTGTCCTCCCTCAGGACCTCGGCGGTGACCTCGACGTCCGGCGTACGGTGCCTGACGCGCCCGACCGTGGTTCGCACGATGTTCTCGGCGAACACCTGCCCGCCGGGACGGCCGAGACCGGCCGCGAGGGCAGCCCCTTCGTCAAGCGGCCAGAGGGACGCGTACACGATGCGCAGCGGCAGGCCGTGACGACGCGCCTCGTCCGCGGCCCAGTCGGCCGCCTCGAAGCTGGATTCCGAACCGTCCACACCTACCACCAGGGGCGACTGCATCGTCCCCACCGCCTTTCACCGAGCTCGTACGGCCTCGGGACCAGCCTCGCGCGCGTGAGTCACCACGCCCCAGGGCCGATCGGCCCCCCGATGACGCCCGCCTGGCCCGTGAACTCCTTTTCCCGGCCGGGCTCCGCCGGCACAGAAGCTGAGCCGGGACCCGGATCCGCTCCGACGGCGGGCGACAGGGCCGGGACAGCCCACGACAGTCACGTTCGGCGGCACTCCGACTACGCCGAGTGCCGCCAGGACACCTGGCCCGAAAGGGTCGCCGTCGTCGGCATGGACGGCCCGGAAGACAAACACGATGGCCGCCGCGGCGGGAAGACCAGCACCGGCGGAGAACGCGCTGTGACCGCCAGGAGGCCACACCGACCTCGTCGTGCTTGGGGCGGCCCGGCACCGCCTTGAGCGCTCCGGTGCGGGACGCACCGGCGAAAATGTCTCGGGGGCGCCGACAGCCCCTACCACGACGTCGGCGCCCAGGCCGTTTGTGAGGTACCTGACCAGCTGCTCCGGGACTTCCGCGGCGCTGACGACGGCGTCGGCGCCCATGGAGCGCGCGGCGTCGAGCCGGGACTCGGCGAGATCGACCGCGATGATGCGGCCGGGGGTGTACAGCTGGGCGGTCGCGATGGTGGCGAGCCCGACTTTCCTCTTCACGGTGGAACCACAGCCGCGCCACTGCGGTCCCGGGCGCCTGGACCAGGCCGGTCTCCACGTGGGGAATGGACGGCTCGTTCCTGACCGGGAGGGCATGGCCGCCGTGGAAGCGAGAGGCAGCAGCCGGCGGTGGCCCGGTCGCGGGTGAGGTCCTGCTCGACCGCGGTTCTTTCCAGGGGCCCGCCGACCCGCGACGGCGCAACCGGCTGCCACGTGCCGCCGGCTCGGCGGCGGTGGTCACCGGCCCGGCGAAGCGGTCCCGGTGCGATGCCCACCGCTCACGGCCGGCCCAGCGCGAGCACGGCCGAATCGCCCGGCTCCACCGAAACGGCACGGTCGGGCAGCCGGACATCGATCGGGGACATGTCCGAAGGCGGCACACTGATCTGCAGACTGCCGGGGCACATCCGGAGCTGGACGCCCCAGTGGCCCTGGTAGCGGATGGAGAAGCCGTACTCGGTGAATCGCGGGGAGGGCACGGGATCCAGCCACAGGGCGCCGCTCCGGGTCTCCAGGCCGGTGAGCCCGCGCTGTACGAGGTCGATCGTGCCGGCCATCGCGCCCAGGTGGATTCCCTCTTCCGTGGTTCCGCCCTGGAGGTCGGCGACGTCGCCTTCCAGGGCCTCCTGGACGTAGGCCCACGCCTCCTCGCGGCGGACCCGGGACAGGACCCAGCCGTGGACCAGCCCGCTGAGGGTCGAGCCGTGGCTGGTGCGGTGCAGGTAGTGGTCGACGGTCCGGCTCCAGGTCGCGTCGTCCAGTTCGTATCCCAGGCGGCGGAACACACCGGCGAGTTCGGGCGGTGAGAAAAGATAACCGAGCATGAGGACGTCGGCCTGCTTCGACGCCTGGTAGCGGTTGACCGTGTCGCCCTCCGCCTCCAGGATCCGGTCGAGGCGGCGGATGTTGCCGTACCGGGCGCGGTAGCCCTCCCAGTCGAGTTCCGCCAGGTCGCCGTAGCCCTCGAACTGGCTGATCACGCCGGCGTGGAACGGTACGCGGAGCTTGCGCGACACCTCCTCCCACAGGGCGAGCTCCGCGTCGTCGAGGCCGGTCCGCTCGCACAGCTCCACGCGGCGCGGTGCGGGAAGTTCTCTCAACACGTGCAGGGCCCGGGTGAGCACCCAGGAGGCGCAGACGTTGGTGTAGGCGTTGTCGTCGAGTCCGGGTGTGGGCGAGCCGGGGTAGGAGTCGTGGTACTCGTCCGGTCCGAGCACGCCGAGGATCCGGTAGCGCCCGGTGTCCGTGTCGTAGGTGGCGGAGTCGGCCCAGAAGCGGGCGATCTGTGTCAGCATCTCGGCGCCCTTGGTGTGCAGGAACTCGCTGTCCCCGCTCGCCTCGTAGTACTTCCACACGTTGTACGCGATGGCCGAGCCCACATGGTGCTGGAGGTGCGTGTGGTCGGGGAGCCAGCGCCCGGACCGGGGGTTGAGGTGGAGCTGCTGGGTCTCCTCCCGCCCGTCGCTGCCGCTCTGCCACGGATAGAGGGCGCCCCTCCTGCCCGCGTCGCGCGCCGCGTTCAGGGCCCGGGGCAGGCGCCGGTGGCGGTAGAGCAGCAGCGCGCGGGACACCTCCGGGAGGTGCAGGTTCAGGTACGGCAGGACGAACAGTTCGTCCCAGAAGACGTGTCCACGGTACGCCTCTCCGTGCAGGCCCCGGGCCGGGACGCCGACGTCCAGTTCGGCGGTGTGCGGCGACAGCGTCTGGAGCACGTGGAAGAGGTGGAGCCGCAGGATGCGGCCCGCCTCGCCCGGCACGTCCAGGTCCGCCCTGCGCCAGAGCTGGCGCCAGGCGGTCCGGTGTGACTCCAGGAGCACCGGGAAGGAGGGCGCCCGCCCGACCGCGTCGATCGCCGCGTGCAGCGGATCGCTGATGGCGGGGTCCCGGGACGTGTACAGGGCGACGATCTTGTCGACCGTGCGGGCGCCCTCCGACGCGGACAGCCGCAGACGCATGTGCTGTACGGCGCGCAGGGGCTCGTGCGCCGTGCCGGCCTCGACCAGGCCCGTGTCGGCCGTCGTACGGGCGGCCAGGCCCACCCGGATGTCGGAGGTACTGGTCCTGCACCGCAGCCACATGGTGTCGGCCGTGCCGTCCCCGGCGTTGACGTGGACCAGGTGCCGGCCGTCGAGCTGCTGGTATCGGGCGACACCGCTGTTGGTCACGGAGCCGTCGAGGGCGGCCTCCACCTCGATGTCGCCGGACCAGCCGCCCTCGGCCGTGAACTCGGTGCGCAGTGCCGCGATGTGGGGGTCCCCCATGTGCACGAGGCGGACCTGGCGCACGGCGAGCACGCGCCCGTCGGCCTCGTACCTCGTCGTGCGTTCCAGGGTGCCGGTGCGCAGGTCGAGATGCTGGCGGTGCTCACGCAGGGCTCCGCCGTCGGGGGTGAACCACGGCGTGTCGCCCCGCGGGCTGTACATCCGGAAACGCAGCGGCAGCCAGTTGGGCAGGTTGACCATGTCCTCGTTCTCGACCTGGCGGCCCGCGACGGTCGAGGTGAGCCGGTTGTAGCAGCCGGCGGCGTACGTGCCCGGGTAGTGCACCGCGTCGGCCGTGCACTCCGGGATCGCGCCCCGGGTCGCCATGTATCCGTTGCCGAGGGTGCACAGTGCCTCCCGCAGGCGCTCCCCGCCGGGCTCGTACCCCTCGTACTCCCAGGTGTGGTTCGTCTCCGGGGCGTGCTCCGTCATCATCGTTCCTCGGTGGAGTCGGCGGTGAGCAGTTCGGCGAGGTCGTTCACGACGATGTGCGCGCCCCGGTCGAGGAGCGCGGCGCGCGTGCCGGGGGCGGCGCTGCGGTCCACCCCCACCACCAGGCGGAACCCGCCGCGTGTGCCCGCCTCCACTCCGGCCAGGGAGTCCTCCACCACGGCCGTGCGTCCGGGCGGCAGTCCCAGCCGTCCGGCCGCTTCGAGGAAGAGGTCGGGGGCGGGTTTGCCCGGCAGGCCCAGGCGGGCCGCCTCGGCTCCGTCCACCAAGGCCGTGAAGTACGGCAGCACTCCGGAGCGGCCGAGCAGTTCTCCGGCGTGCCGGGAGGCGGACGCGGCCGCCATCACCACCCCGCGCTCGCGCAGGCGACGCAGCAGGAGCAGCGTCCCCGGGTACGCCTCGATCCCCTGGGCCAGCAGCCGCTCGGTGAAGAGCTGTTCCTTGTAGGCGGCCACCGCTGCGACGGAGTCCGTGCCCGGTGGGTCCGCGAGGGTCCCGGTGGGCAGCACGACGCTTCGCGACGCGAGGAAGGACACGGCGCCGTCCAGGCGCGACCTGCCGTCGACGTACCGCAGGTAGTCGTCCCTGTCGAACGGCCGCCGTGCGGGCGGATCGGCCGGAGGGTGCGCCTTCAGGCAGGCGTCGAAAGCGGCCTTCCACGCGGCGGCGTGCACACGGGCCGAGTCGGTGATCACGCCGTCCGTGTCGAAGACGACGCCCTCTACGTGCTGCAGGCAGCCCACGAGCTTCCTCTCCTCCCCGGGGACCGGTCGGCGTTCGCCGACGACCGCAGCGGTGCCAGGGACTGGTGATACGCCCTGTGCTCACGCCCAGCCTCCGGGCCATCGCCGCCGGCAACCCGTCTCTCCCGCCAGGTTCTCGGTCCTCCATAGTGCCAAGACCGCACCGGTCGGCGAGCGAGGACACAGCGTGGGAGCGGAAGTGGCGTGCCTGAAGAGGACGCACGCGTGCCTCCCCTCACCGACGGCACGCGGTCGTCCCCGCCGGGCGCGGGCCCGTGCGGACCGCCGTGCAGGGCCGACCGGCCCTCTTCAAGAAGCGTCCGCTCACCGATGCTGAGTGCCGGAGGGCGGGCCGCAGGAGCCGTGCCCGTCGAACCGTACGGAGGCCATCATCATGAACCGCGCTATCGCCGTAGGTGTGGACGGATCGCCGGAAAGCCTGGCGGCGGCCGAGTGGGCGGCAGGAGAGGCCTCACTGCGCGGTGTACCGCTGCGGATCGTTCACGCCTGGCTCTGGCAACCGCTGGACGTGCCCGTCGTCCAGCACCGCGAGACCGAGGCCGAGGCCGCCGGCGCTGTCCTGCGGGAAGCCGAGACACACGTGGCCGGTAGGTACCCGGGGCTCTCCGTGACCGCGGAAGTAGTGCCGGACACGGCGGTCTCCGCTCTCCTCGCCGAGGCCGAGAGGTCCGAGATGCTGGTGCTCGGTTCCCGTGGACACGGCGCCTTCGTCGGCTTCCTGCTCGGTTCGTACGGCCAGCAGGTGATCGCCACCGCCTCCCGGCCGGTCGTCTCGGTGCGTGCCCAGGGCGAGGACGCGCGGGGTATGGAGGGCGGCGAGGTCGTCGTGGGTCAGCAAGGCACGCCGGAGGAGAGCGACGTGGTGCTGGGGTTCGCCTTCGAGGCGGCTGCCGCACGGGGCGCGGCGGTACGAGCGGTACGGGCCTGGAACCTGCCTCCCGTCTACGCCTACAGTCCCGGCTCGATGTACCTGGCCGACCGGGCGGGCGGGCTGGAGCCGTTCGAGAGGAAGGCGCTGCACGAGGCTCTCGCCCCTTGGCGCGAGCGGTTCCCGGATGTGCCGGTGATCGAGCACGTGGAGATGGGAAGTGCGGCGCAGGTACTGCTGTCGTCCGCCGGGCGGGCGCGGCTGCTCGTGGTCGGTCGCCGGATGCGCCACTCCCCCGTCGGGACCCGCATCGGATCGGTGGCCCATGCCGCGCTGCACCACGCCGGCTGCCCGGTCGCGGTCGTACCGCACGCGTGAAGGCCGCCCGGCAGGTTTCCGACGAGGGACCTTCGCCCCCGTCCCGGGGCCTGCCGGACCTCGCCCCTCGGGGGCGCGCTGGAGTGGACTGTCGGCGTCGGCGGACGGACGAGACACCCCTTCCCGCCGACGCCTGGACGGAGGCAGATTCTCATGATCATGACGCCGGTGAGCCTGACGGTCACCGCACCGGGCCCCACCACGCTGACGGTCGCCCTGGCCGGGGAGCTCTACATGGACACCGCCGAGCGCGTCGAACCACAGCTGACCGGCCTCGCCGGCCGAGGGGAGCGGGAGCTGCAGCTCGATCTGTCGGGAGTCACGTTCTGTGACAGCTCCGGCACCGAGCTCTTCGTGCGGGTCCCTCGGCGCTGCCTGGCCGCCGGTGTGCGCCTGAGACTGTGCCGTGTCGGCCCTGTTCTCGTGTAGCTACGGCGAGGGGACAAGTAGCTCCGTGTGATTTCAGGGCCTCTGCTTGAGTGCGGGGCTCGGGACCGCTCCGTTGTTCATGGCGGGGAAGTCGGCGTGTGCGGCCTTGACGGCTTCGGGGTACGCCTCTCGCTTGGCGTGCTCGACCAGCGCCCGGTAGATGCTCGCCACCGAGGGACTCTGCCCCTTCCGCTTGCCGGTCGGGATGATCAGGTCCGGCTGGATCCGCTCGACCGACTCCCTGTTGGCCCTCCGCCGCAGCGCGGTGTGGAGCATGTCGTCGGTGACGACCGGCGGCCGGCCCCGTGCTTGCCCTTGCGGGCCGCGGTGTCGAGCCCCTCCAGCGTGGACTCGCGGATGTTCTCCCGCTCGGTCTCCGCTATCGCCGGCCTTGGGGAACATCGGTACAGCGGTTAGCGCTAAGCACTTGATCTTGGTTATTGGGCTGCGGGGATCCGGCTCGGCGGAGTTGCGTGACGGCACTTGCGAGAGTGGCACGGCCTCGGTACATCGGTATGGCGTCGGGGATCAATCGAACCGTGGTTATCGGTGAGCTTGATCATGGTGGGCCGCGGAGGTCTGCGGTCACCGGGTCGTGCTGGCTGTCGGGGCCACCGCGACGGGGCAGTGGGCGTGGTTGAGCATGGCCTGGCTGACTGATCCGAGGAGCAGTCCGGTGAATCCTCCTCGTCCACGGGCGCCGACGACGAGCAGCTGGGCGGTGCGGCTGGCTTTGATGAGCGCCTCGCGGGTGTCCTGTCGCACCGCATGGCATTCGACGTGCACGTCCGGGTGCTTTTCCTGGTGGCCGGCGAGGGCTGCGGACAGCAGGGACGTTTCGCGTTCGGCCGGCGCGCCGGGCGCGCTCGCGTAGGGCAGGGCCGGGTCGGGTGGCGGGGGTGTCTGTGTGTTCCAGGGGGTGTAGGCGAGCAGGTCGGCGTTACGCAATACCGCTTCGGCGAAGGCGAACTCGATTGCCCGTTCCCCGGCTGCCGACCCGTCGACCCCGAGCACGATGGGCCCCGCAGCGTCGCCGGGGCCCGGACCACCAGGGTGGGGCAGTGGCCGCGGGCGGCCAGGTGTACCGCGGTCGAGCCCACCAGCAGGCCGATGGCGCCGCCCGTGTTCCGGGAGCCGATCACCATGAGCTGCGCCGTGCGGGACTGCGCTTCGAGGACCGTCAGCGCGTCCCCGGTCACGACGGGCGGAGGTGACCGTCACGTCGGGGGCCACCGTCCTGGCGTGCTCCTCGGCCTCGGCCACCAGGCGCCGGGCCATGTTCCGCAGGCCGCCGTCGGGCGGGCCCAGTTCTGATGGGCCCAGCGGCACGTGCATGGTCGGCCAGATGAAGGCGTGCACCAGGTGCTGCCCGGCGCCGCGCCAGCGGGCTTCTCGTGCCGCGGCCTCGACGGCGGCCAGACTCGACGCCGAGCCGTCGACGCCGACCACGCCCCGGGCAGCCATCACGACCTCCTCGGTGGTGCGGAGTCGTCTTGCCGGGTGCCGCGGCGGCCCCGTCGCTGCGCGTCCGGGGTGGTGAGCGGGTCGGGTGCTGTTCGCTGAAGGTGTCGTGTGATGGGTGAGGTGTATCCGGTCAGGGGGACGGGGCTGACGGCGACCTCGGTGCCGGTGCGCTCGGCGAGGCGCTCGATGCGGTCGGCGGGCAGGTCCCGGTAGGGGTTGCTGCGGGCGGGCACGACCAGGGCGGTGACCTGGACCGGGCCGGCGCGGGCGATGGCCGGCATGACGGGTGTGAGGATGGCGTGGGTCTCGGCCTGGATCCGGCGGGAGCGGACGTGGTGCAGCAGGGCGTTGATGCTGAAGCCGGTGCTGCGCACGACCGCCGCGGCGATGACCCTGTGTCCGGTGCGGGCGGCCAGGTCGGCCGCGTGGGCGGCCACGGCCCGGTCGGCACGGGAGCCGGTGAACAGCGCCAGAACATGGCCGCTGGAGTGCAGGGAGAGATGGTAGATGTGGGCCTCCGGCGGGGCCGGGGAGGGGATGAACGGCCGGGGTGTCTGGGTGGTGGTCATGGCATGTTCTTTGGGTTCGGGCTGCGGTGGGCAGTGGGCTGCTGGCGGGTGGGTTCGACGGGCGGTCGGTCGGCGATCGGCTCGTCCTCGCCGGTCTGGGCCGGGTGCTGTTCGTCGCTGCCGTCGGTGGGCTGGTTGCGGGTGGCGATCAGGGACCAGCCGATGGAGATGGTGATCGTTGCGACGATGACGCCGAGGGTGAGGGGGATGGGGAGCTTGCCGACGGGGGTCTCGGACAGGATGAGCTTGACGCCGGCGAAGACGAGCAGGACCGCCAGCCCGTAGTGCAGGTACTGGAAGCGGCGCAGGAGTCCGGCGAGGCAGAAGTACAGGCTCCTGAGGCCGAGAACGGCGAAGGCGTTGGCGGTCCACACCAGGAAGGTGTTGGTGGTGATCGCCAGGACGGCGGCGACGGAGTCGATCGCGAAGATCAGGTCGGTGGCCTCCACGGCGACCAGGACCACGAACAGCAGCGTCGCGATCCGCTTGCCGTTGCGGCGGATGAAGAACTTGTCGCCGTGGAACTTCGGATCGGTGGGGATGAGCTTCTTGACCAGGCGGACGATGGGGTTGCGGTCGGGGTGGACCTCTTCGTCTTTGGAGACGGCCATCTTCCAGCCGGTCCAGATCAGGAACGCGCCGAAGAGGTAGGCGGTCCAGAAGAACACCTGGAGCAGTTCGGCGCCGACGAAGATGAACACCAGCCGGGCCGCGAGGGCGCCCAGCACGCCCCAGAACAGGACCTTGTGCTGGTAGGCGTCGGGGACGGCGAAGAACGAGAAGACCAGCGCGAAGACGAAGACGTTGTCGATCGACAGGGCCTTTTCGATCAGGTAGCCGGCGTAGTAGGTGGAGGACACCTCCCCGCCCTGCCACGCCAGCAGGATCAAGCCGAAGCCCAGGCCGATGGCGATCCAGATGCCACTCCAGATCGCGGCTTCCTTGAAGCCGATGACGTGGTTGTCGCGGTGGGCGATCAGGTCGACGGCGAGCATCACGCAGATGCCGACGGTGACCGCGGCCCACACCCACAGCGGGACGGCGAACGACAGGTCATTCATCGCTAAACGTTTCCTCTCAAGGGGCCGGACGGCAGGTCACGCTGAGGAGGCGATCACGTCGAGGGCGATCGCAGCGGCACCCAGGCCGCAGGGGCGATCGCATGGACGAACGGGCCGCCGCGCAGGGCTGCGGCCTCGATCAGGGCGTGCGCGTCCAGCCCGTGCGGGCCGCGACGCGAGGCCACCACGTCCGGAGCCCGGTGGCGGCCGGCCAGGGCCAGCAGCTGCTTGGCCGCCGCGAGCCGTGATCCGTTGCCCGCCGGCAGGTGGAACACCTCGGGGATGCAGCCGATGGCGTGGGGGCCGACTTTGGGCATGACCCGGGCCAGAACCGCCCGCACCGACGGGCAGGCCGCCGGGCCGAGGGGGGAACGGCCGACGTGCGGGGGCATCACGGCAATCAGCAGCAGCGGCACCCGGCGGACCAGCGCCATCCGCGCGGCCGCCTCGGCCACCGCGACATCGTCGATGCGATCGGTCAGCACGGCCGCGATCGGCTGGACCAGACCCGCCCGCGCGGGGCGGTGGCCGTGGTCGCGTACGGGGTGGGAGAGCAGTCGGGTCATGGCTACGGCCCGCCTTCCTTAACGGGAGGAATCCCCTCAAGCGTCACCTGCGGCACCGACACCCGTCAACAGTTACGCGAAATTTTTTTCGCTAATAAAAGTTCGCACGAAGGGGCGAATATGCGAAGTCGGGTTCGTATGATGGAGGCCATGAGCAGCTCATCGGCACGCGGCGACCAGTGGACCTTCCTCACCAACCACGCACGGGTGCTGCTACGGATCGCCCGCGACCCCGAGGTACGGTTGCGCGACATCGCCGCCGGGATCGGGATCACCGAACGCGCGGTGCAGATCATCGTCGCCGACCTGGAGGTGGCCGGCTATCTGACCCGCACCCGGGTGGGACGACGCAACCGCTACACCGTCGACGACAGCGTGGCCCTGCGTCACCCATCCGAGGCCGACCACCCGGTCGGTGACCTCCTGGGTGCCTTCCTGCACCGCGAGGACACCCCGGAGGCCGAGCTCGCTGAGGCGGAGGCGGCGACGCGGTGAGCGGGGGCTGCCGCCTGGAGCGCGCGAGGTCATCGCGGGCATCGTGGACGCGGTGGGCGCGGGAGACGATGCCCGGCTCGACCGGCTGCTGGAGCAGGTGGTCCGTACCGGCAGCCCTGACGTCCTCCACGAGCTGCGCAGGCAGCTTTCCAAAGGCTGGGGCTCGCCGTAGAGGGCGACGTGCAGCGCTGCGGCCAGCTCGCGGGCCCGGCTCTCGCCTTCCACGTCGTGCAGCACGAAGTAGACCAGGCCGACGGGGAGTCCGGGCGGATCTGCCGGTGTGGATCAGGCAAATAACCGTCTCGGCCCTGCTCCCCCGAAGCTACGGCGAAGTGACAAGCAGCTCTCTGTGATCAGAGTGACGCTCGGTCAGGGACAGCGAGGCGGGGTCCGGGGATGTCACCGACCTGGAGGGCGGTGAAGTCGGCGTGGGCCTGTTCGACGGCTTCGGGGTACACCTCGCGCTTGGCGTGCTCGGCGAGCGCCCGGTAGATGCTGGCCACCGAGGGGTTCTGTCCCTTGCGTTTGCCGGTGGGGATGATCAGGTCGGGCTGGATCTGCTCGACGGACTCGCCGTCCGCGCGGCGCCGCAGGACGGTGTGGAGCATGTCATCGGTGACGACCGGTGGCCGGTCGCCGTGCTCGCCCTTGCGAACCGCGGTGTCGAGCCCCTCCACCGTGGACTCGCGGATGTTCTCCCGCTCGGTCTCCGCCATCACCGCGAAGAACGCGAACAGCGGCTTCCCCGGCCCGGTGGGGTCGTAGATCCCGGGCAGGGGCCCGGCGAGCATCTCCAGGACCAGGCCGTGAGCGGTGAGGTGGTCGGCGAGCGCGGTCAGCTCGGCGGCATCGCGGCCGAGCCGCTTCATCTCGTACACGGTGAAGATGACACGGCAGTGCGGGGCGTGCGCCTTGACCTCCCGCGCAGCCCGAAGCGCTTCCTCGAACTTCGGGCGGACCCGGACGCGGGTGCTGATCTTCTCGCTGAAGATCTTCTCCCTCGGGATGCCGTGCTTGCTGAGCGCGTCGAGCCGGTAGTCGAGTTCCTGCCCGAGCGTCGAGCACCGCGCGCAGCCGATGCGAATGTCCGCGCTCGGCAGGTCCGGGTCGATCGGCGCCTGCGGCTGGGTGCCCGGCCGCCACGGCCGACCCGGGCTGCGGTCGGCCGGTGTGGGCACCCGCAGCGCCTTCTTCAGCCGGGGCACCATGGTGAAGCGGCGGGTGTGGTAGGCGGAGGCGACCGCGCCGCCGCGCGAGCGGCAGGGCGAGCCGGGCTGGGCGTCACACTTCGGGCAGGCGTGCTGTTCGACGTCGTCGGCATCCGACCGGTCGGTCGGGGAAGGCTCCCGAGGGTCCGTCATGGGCCCGGATTTCGCACCATGCAAGTCTCAGAAGGGGATCTCTCCCGTTTTTGAGTGAGAACGGGTTCTGCGAACGCATTCGGGTCCGGCGGAGGTCCGGCCGTCCGCTGTTGATCTTGCTCGCGCAAAGGATCGTTGGTGAGAACCGCACGAGAGTGAAGGGGGAAGAGTCCGTCGCCGTCTCTATTCCTTGGGTGGCTGTTGGACGAGAAGGGTGTCGTCGGGGCGGTGGGTGACGTGCAGGCCCGCTTTCCGGAAGATCTCGGTGAGGGCGATGTCCATCGCGTGGTGGATGCCCGCGATCTCCATACGGCCGGCCAGGCCTGGCTCGGCGGCATGCGTGATCGCGGTGGGGCGCAGGACGTCGTCGGCTTCCCACCACACCTCGACCGTCTCCTCGTCCTGCTTGCGGATCTGCAGGCCGCTGTCGTCGGCGGGGTGGGGGTCGAATCCTGCGCGCAGGAGCGCTTCGCGCACCCGCTGCAGAGTTTCGCTCATGCGGCGGCGGGCGGGGCGAGGGAGGCGGAGCTGACGACGCTCAGACCGACGCCCAGGCTTTCGCACAGCCGGCGGGTGCGGGCCAGGGCGCTCAGGGATGCCGGTGAGGGGGTGGCGGTGGGCAGCTGGAGGCGCAGCGTCCGGGGGCGGTGTGTGATGAGAAGTTGCTCGATGTGTACGGCGGCCGCGGCGCGGTTGTGGACTTCGAGGTCCTGTACGAGGTGCACATGCAGGACGCCGTTCTCGAACGCGTGCTGGATGAGCATGATCCCTCCACGACGTGATACCTGAGCACTACACCCATCAGCATGCCCACGATCGGCCCGGACTGCGCGCCTGCGGGGACGGGAGCCGTGCGCACTGCGGCCGCCCTGGAGGAGAGCCTGCAGGGCACCGGTCTGACCCTGCCGTGCTTGGCCTTCGCGAAAGGAGGCTCGGCTCGGGTGGGGGTCATTCTTCGCCGGGGGTGCGGATGGCGAGGATGGCGATGTCGTCGTGCCCGTCGCTGGGGTGGTGGTCGGCGAGGGCGTGGACCAGGGCGTCCAGTGGCTGGGTGGCGTGCGCGGCGGCGAGATCGGCCAGGGCGTTCAGGCGGTCGTCGATGGGATGGTCCGGGTGTTCGACAAGGCCGTCGGAGAACAGCAGCACGATGGCGCCCGGCGGCAGCTCGTGGGTGTGGTCGGGGCGGTGGATGTCGGGGTCGACGCCCAGGGGGATGCCCGGCTCCGCATGCAGGTATCGGGCGGATCCATCGGGGGTCAGGATCAGCGGCGGGAGGTGGCCGGCGGTGCTCCAGTGGAGCGTCCAGCCGTCGCCGGTGGGCTCGATCCTGACCAGGCATGCGGTGGTGACCGGCAGGTCGGTGATGGCGTGGACGGTGTGGTCGAGCTGGGTCAGCACCGAGCTGGGCGGGGTCTGGCGGTCGTAGAGCAGGGCGCGGAGCATGTTGCGGGCCTGGGCCATGGCGGCGGCCGCGTGCAGGTCGTGGCCGACGACGTCGCCGATGACGGCCGCGCAGGCGCGGTCGGGCAGGACGACGGCGTCGTACCAGTCGCCGCCGACGCTGGCCGGCTCGGCCGCGGTGCGGTAGACCGCTGCGCCGGAGAACGGCGTCAGGTCGGGCAGGGTCGGCAGCAGCAGCCGCTGGAACTGTTCGGCGCTGTCACGCATGTAACCGAACAGGCGGGCGTTCTCGATGGCGATCCCGGCTGCTCCCGCCAGGGCGCGCACGATGGCCTCGTCGTCCTCGTCGAACGGCCGGCCGTCCCCGCGCTCGGAGAGGTAGAGGTCTCCGTAGATCTCGCCGCGGACGGTGATCGCGACGCCCAGCAGCGTGCGCATGGGCGGGTGGCCGGGCGGGAATCCGACCGAGGCCGGGTGCGAGGGGATGTCCTCCACGCGCAGTGGCTCGGGATGGTGGATCAGGTGACCCAGGACGCCGCGGCCGTGCGGGAAGTCGATTCCCGCGAGCGCGGCCCGTTCCTCCTCGGTGAGGCCGGCAGTGATGAACTGCTCCAGGTGATCTCCGGAAGGGGCCAGGACGCCGAGGGCGCCGTAACGCGCCCCGGCCAGGTCCATGGCGGTGGTGACGATCCGGTGCAGCACCGCCGGCAGGTCCAGATCCCCGCCGATGGCCAGCACCGCCGACAGCAGCCCCTGCAACCGGCCCTTCGCCCGAGCCAGCTCCCGCAGCTGCTGCGCGATCCCCTCCAGCTGCTCGTCCAGCTTCAGCCCAAGCCCGGGCAGACGCGTCTCGCTCGGTGTGCCGCTCGGTTCCTCGTCGGAGTTCACAACGCCCTCTCGCTCTCGTCCCTCACCGCCCACGCTACGCACGACACCGTCACCCCGCCGGGAGCACACACCGAACCGGCCGGCCGCCGCTTCCCTCCCCCAGCGCCTGCCCGAGAAGACGGGGCGCATCCAGAACCAGCCGGTACTTTGCCGCAGCCCTGGAGGAACAGGACGTTTCTGCCGCCGCTCCGCTTTCTCTTCGCCCTGCGCGTTTGAACCGGGCGTGTGCGGCAAGGCGTGCACGGTCAAGGGCTCTTCCCTTGCGCCTCGCGCTCTTCAATCCCCCCGTGGAGCGCGGGCGTGCCGGGTCCCTGCCGCGTCGGCGCGGCAGGGACCCGGCTGTTTCCCCTCCCCGTCTTCGGCACTGAGGTTGCTCTTGTTTGTCTGCAGGGGTGTCTCCCCGATCGGGCTGCCGCGATCGTGAGGTCCGGGGCAGCTCGAACGTTCACGTCACGGCGGTTTGCGGTTACGCGCCCGGCATGGCACCTCTATGGCAGCGCAAGCGCGACGAACAGCGGCGCGAGGGACGACCTCGGGGACGCCGGTCGTGGAGGCAGCCTTGGGCCTCGGCTTAGCGGGCAGGGTCCGACTCCTCCGGCCCGGCGGCCGCCCGCGTCTAGAACAGCACCGCGGCGTCTCCTCCGGTCGGCACCGCCTCTCTCTGCGGGCTGCGCGGGGCGGGCACGGCCCGGGCCGGGGCGGTCAGGTCCAGGTCGAGGCTGCTGTTCATGTCCAGCTCGAACCGGCCGTAGGGGTTCACGTGCGTCCAGAACAGCGGGGCAGGGCCCGCCGGTCGGCGTCGGTGAGCATGTCGGCCCACTTCTGGTCGGCGAGGACCTGCTGGATCAGCAGCGTGTTGACGTGCACGAGGGCGGACTGGAGCAGGTGCAGGGCGAGCATGGACACCTCCTGCGACTCCTTGTCCGACCCGGCCAGGTCGCCGTCCTTGCCGTAGAAGAGGTCCTTGTTCGCGCTGTCCCAGTTCTCCACCACCTGCGGACCCCCGTGGATCTCCTGCCGGAGTTCGACGTCGGCGAGGTAGTCGCAGACGAACGCCGTGCGTACCGCCCGCCCGAGTTCCTCGATCGCCTGGTAGGTGGGGTGCTTGGGTCCGCCGCGGGCGAAGCGGCGCAGGACCTGCTCGGCCTCGGCGGTGCCCAGGCGCAGGGCGGTGTTGTACTTCACGATCTGGTCGTACTGCTTGCGGATCAGGTCCCAGTTGATCGTCTTGGTCGACAGCACCGGTGCGAGGTTCGGCCAGTTGTCGTCCTCACCGGCGGCGGGCCGGTACAGCCGCGCGGAGCCGATGTTCTTCAGCCGCGGCATCAGCTTGAAGTCGAGCATGTGGGCGAAGGCGAAGCCGACGATGGACGCGCCGTGGGTGTCGGTGTACTGCCGGTCGACCTCCATGTCGGTGCAGTGTCGCAGCACGCCCTTGATCATCGAGGCGACCTCGGAGGCGGAGCAGGACTTGAGCTGGGAGTAGATGCACACCGACTTCCGCTCGACGTGCCAGTGGTTCATCACGCCGGGGCCGCGGTAACGCTGGTGCCACTCGGTCATCAGGTTGCTGGACCAGGCGCCGAACTTGCGGCTGTCGGAGGCGCACGCGGTGCCGGTGCCCCACCACATCTCGTCCCGGGCGGCGAAGGTGGCGTTCACCAGCTTGCGCAAGGCGGCGCGCATGTTGGCCCGGTTGACGAACAGGTGCCGCACCCGGCGCAGCGTCGCCTCGGACTCGCCGTGCTTGCCGGTGACCGTGACCCGCTTGACGCCCATGTTGGTGCCCAGACCGAACAGCACCAGCAGCAGCCGGCGCCGCAGTACGTCCCTGGACAGGTTCTCTCTGGTGGCGACCGAGGTGAACTCGACGATGAAGCCGGTGTCGAACTCGGCGTACTTCAGGATGTCCAGCAGGTCGATGGTGCCCCAGCGCCGCTCGATCTCCGCCTTGACGGCGACCAGGAACTCCGGCTCCTCCTGCTTGCCGCGCGGGGAGACCCTGATCCACGGCTCGCCGTGCTTCTTGACGATCGCGACCCCGCCCGTGGTGCCCGCGGACAGAGCCTGCTCGAAGCGGTCCAACGAGTGCGGAGCTTGGCCTTCAAGGCGGTGATGAACTCACCCGCGTCCTGCGGCTGGCCCAGGGCCGCGTAGTGGACGTCCCGGTTGTCCTCGAAGTCGGCGGGCAGGTCGTCCTCCGGATTACGCCACCGGCTCGCGCCCACCACCCAGATCTCCCGACGGCGCAGCGCGTCCCGCAGGGAACGAGCACGCACAGCTCATACGGGATGCGCTCGACCCGGCCCTTGTCGTCCACCACTGCCGCCCGCCACTGCTCGGGCACCACCCCGTCCAGCGGCACCGTCTCCGCCGCATCGAAGAACGCGCCCTCCTTCAACGGCTGCCCCAGATACCGCCTCAGCAGGTCGATCGCGTCCATCACCGGCCGGTAGGCGGTGTTGTTGCACTTCAGCTCCAGCGCCTTCAGCAGCGGCGACGGCATCTGCCTCCAGTGCGCCGAGGACGAGGAGCGCAGCACGGCGCCGGACCCGGGCCTTGTACCGGGCCTCGTTCGCCGCGGCCTCCGCCGCCAGGGCCTTCAGCGTCTTCTCACCACCGACCACCGGGAAGATCACCCGCCGCACCGTGCCGGACGGCTCCGACAGGGCCGCCTCCGCGACCCGCAGCAGCATCGCCTCTTTGTCCCGGACCTTCTTCAGCTCCGCCCCCAGCTCCTTGTCGACCTTCCGCTCCGCCCGCGTGATGATCTTCAGCACGAGCTGGATGAACAGGTCCACCAGCGAGTCGGTGATCTCCGTCTGGCGCACGTGGCACAGCGTGGCCAGCAGTGTCAGGCGCCGTGGCGGCTTCATCCGCTCCAGGTTCGCCGGGTACTCCTTCGACGCCCGCGCCCGCCAGGCGTCCACGAGCTTCTCCGACACGTCCGCGAACAGGTCCGCGGGCAGCTCCAGGCGCCGTACCCGCTCCAGCTTGTTCACCTCGGCCAGCAGGCTCTCCAGGCCCGGGGCGCCGGGGTCGGTCTTCAGCTCGGTGAAGTGCGACCGCCCGCCCCCGACCGCGGCGCCGTCGCCGTCGACGCCCTGCTCGGTTCCGTCGCCCGTGATCAGGTCCTCCAGCCGTCAGCGCGTCGCGTGGCTGAGCCGGTCCAGCGAGAGCCGCTTCTCGAAGTCCTTGACCGCCTTGCCGACCAGCCGCCGAACCTGACCGGGCGCCGGCGGCTCGACGTGGTCGTCGCGGCACCGGGCCACCACCGCGGCCGCCACCCGGTCCCGCGACAGCTCCACCGGACACAACTCGGTCGCCAGCCACGCGGCCAGCCGGTCCTGGTCCTCCTCGGTGTTCGCCCGGAACCCGTACGCCGCCCGGATCTCGCCCCGATGCCGCTGGATCGCCTTGCTCTGCCAGTCGTACCCCGCCCACGCCCCTGCCGGGACCTTCACCTGCTGCGCCACGTACTCCACCGCGGCGGACGGCACCTCCCTGGCCGACTCCGGGAACCGGGCCTCCGCCTCGAAAAACTTCAGCAACAGCGCGAACCCGAGCCGGGTCGCCCCGGACTTGTTCCGCACCCGCTTCATGTCGTCTTCCAGCAGCGTCCAGACCTCGATCAGGTCCTCCGGCTCCCAGTCCTGCTGCACCCGCACTCCTCTACCCCGACCGAGATCACTCATTCGGCTCAACGATGCGCCCAGCCAGGAGAAACGAGGACCGGGGCAATCACACAGCGCTACACGTCCGTTCGCCGTAGCTATACGAGAACAGGGCCGTGTCCCGCGGCTTCCGGCGACGGTGATCCGGACTCTGGGGCTGGATCGGACCATCCCGTGCTCCTTCGCCTGACCGGGCCCTTCCCGGAAACCGGCCCTCGGGAAAGTTCCGTCAGGTCCTGCCTGCGCGGCCGGGACGGCAAGGCGCTGAGACGGCAGGGCACTTCGGGCAGCCCCCGGGTTCTCAGGCCGGAACAAGAAGGCAGGCACGGGGAACGACGCGGCCACGCACGGGACGACGGACGGCCACCACGAGGCGGTGGCACCCCGGCGCCCAACCGGACCCGACCGCACCGAAGCGCTGCGGTGCCCGGCACCGTCTCGCTGGAGCACATCGTCTTCACCCCCACACGTCCTCCCGGCTGTGCAGCCGGTCCATCACCGTGTGGGCGGCGTGGACACCGTCGTGCAGCTGCACGACGGCGCGCCACCCACCTCTGTCCTGGCGAGATCGACGAGGACGAACACCGGCGCCTCGTGACCGCCCTGTCAGCCGCTCCGCCCGATGGTCCCTGATGCGGGTCCCCCTCGCCGCCGTCGGTCCGCTCTCCGACCGCGCCGACGGCCCGGGGGCCTCGCTGTACCCCGGGGAATCCGGCCGGGGCTCCTCGTAACGCCTCGGCCGCGAAGTCGGGTCGTGGCCCCGGCCCCGGGTGTCAGTCGTGCGGCACGACCGCCACGGGTGCGGAGGCATGGTGCAGGACGGCGTGGGTGACCGCTCCGAGGCGTCGCAGGCCCGCCTCGTGGGAGCGGCGACCGACGACGACCAGGCCGGCACGGACGCTGCTGTGCAGCAGCACTTCGGAGGGCGAGCCGATCTCGAAGTGCTCGATGACCTCCACCCCGGGGTACTTGTCGCGCCATGGCGCGAGGACGTCGGCCAGGACCTCCCGGTTGATCCGCGCCAGAGCACCGGCCTGGTCGGCCAGGTACAGCGACCCGGGACCCCAGGCAAGGGCTGTCGGGATGCTCCAGGCGTGCACGACACGCAGGGCCGCTCCTCGTTCGGCGGCGGCCGTGAAGGCGAACTCCAGGACGGAGTCGCCGCTCTCTCCGGGTTCCTGGACGCCGACCACCACCTCCTCCTCCCCGGGTTCGTGCCGGCGCGTGGAGACCTCGGGCCTCCTGACCATGACGACGGGCCCTGTCGCCTGTCGAAGCACGTGGAGCGAGACGGAGCCGATCAGATAACCGGTGAGAGTGCCGTAGCCACGGGATCCCAGCACCAGCATCTCGGCGTGTGCGGCCTCGGTGAGAAGGGTGGGCACCGGGTCGCCGACGAGGAGTTCGGTGGTGACGTCCAGGGACGGGTGCTTCTTGGCGATGCGGGCCCGCGCCTCGTTGAGCGCGTCGCGTGCCCAGCGCTCCTCCGCCGCGCGGTCGCCGACGTACACCACGTCGGTGGGGCCCCAGACCCAGGCATGGACCAGCCGCACGCTCGCGCCGCGGCGCTCCGCCTCGTCCGCCGCCCAGTCCGCTGCCGCGAGGGCGTGGTCGGTTCCGTCGAGTCCTACGGTGATGGTGCCGGACATGGGTGCCTCCCGGGGCTGCCGGTGCGGGTGAAGGCGTCGGCGGAGCTGCTGACGCGGTGAGGCGAGCCTCGCAGGAACCCGGCGGCCGGCGCTGGGGCCGATCGTCCCTGACGTGGGCCTCGATGGCCCTGCTGTGCTGCCCGCCAGGGCCTTGAGCCGGTCTCAGGTGGCAAAGAGCGCGGGAGGGAGTCGTGGGCGGCACGAGGTCCGCGGCGTGTGCGAGAGGCCCCGCTCCCGCTCCGGGCCACTGGTCCCGGGCTCTTGCTCCGCACCGGACCGTGAGGCCCTGAACCCGGGACCTTGGTCCCGCGTCCTGCGCACACAGGAGGTCGGGCGGTCTTCAGCCTGCTAAACCAGGAGGTGCCTGCCGCTGTGCAGTGCGAAACCCCTCCGCTTCCCCCTCAGGAGTGTCATGCTGTCTGCCGAGTCGGCCGCGCTGATCCGGGCCACCCTGCCTGCCGTCGGCGGGGCACTGGACGAGATAACCACCCGGTTCTACGCCACGATGTTCGCCGAGCACCCCGAGCTGCTGGACGGCATGTTCAACCGGGGCAACCAGGCCAGTGGCGCGCAGCGCCGGGCCCTTGCCGGGTCGATCGCCGCCTTCGCCGGTTCGCTCCTGGCGGAGCCCGGCACCCGCCCGGACGCCCTGCTCGCCCGCATCGCCCACAAGCACGTGGCCGTGGGCGTCACCGACGATCAGTACACCCTCGTGCACAAGTACCTGTTCGCCGCCATCACCGACGTCCTGGGCGAAGCGGTCACCCCGGACGTCGCGGCCGCCTGGGACGAGGTCTACTGGCTGATGGCCGGCGCCCTCATCGCGCAGGAAGCCCGCCTCTGCCTCGAAGCCCAGGTGCGACCCGGGCACCCCTGGCGACAGTGGACCGTCGTCGAACGTCGCGACGAGACCGCCGACACCGTCTCCTTCCTGCTGCGGCCCTCCGACGGTGCCCCGGCTCCTCGCGCCCGGGCCGGACAGTACGTCAGCGTGCGCGTGCGGATGCCCGACGGCGTGCACCAACTGCGCCAGTACAGCCTCTCCTCGGCACCCGGCGACCAGGTGCGCCGGATCACCGTCAAGCGCGTGCGCGGGAACGGCGCTCCCGAGGGCGAAGTGTCGAACCTGTTGCACCGCACTCTCGAGGCCGGCGACGAACTCACCCTCTCCGTCCCGTTCGGTGACGTGGTGCTGGACGAGACGGACGCGCCGTTGGCACTCGTCTCCGCGGGCATCGGCTGCACACCGATGGTGTCCATGCTGGAGCGCCTCACCGGCGAGACGTCCACCCGCTCCGTCACGGTCCTGCACGCCGACCGTTCGCCCGCCGACCACGCGCTGCGGGCCGACACCAAGCGGCTGGTCGACGCGTTGCCCGAGGCACGCGCCCAGTTCTGGTACGAGCGGGACGCGGCGGAGGAGCCCGGCTCCCGGACGGGGCTGATGGAGCTCGACGCGCTGGAACTTCCGGCCGACGCGAGCGTGTACCTGTGCGGCCCGCTCTCCTTCATGCGCGAGGTCAGGTCGCAGCTGCTGCGCGGCGGCATCCCCGCCCGCAACGTCCGCTACGAGGTCTTCGGCCCCGACCTGTGGCTGGCCGACGCCACCGCCTGACCGACCGCCCTGCCGTTCCAGGCCATCGCTTCGTGCGAGGACCAACCCCCTCGCACACCCCTACGGTGCCCGGCTTCCTGCTCCGCGGAAGCCGGGCACCGGTCTTTCCCGGTGCCGCACGGGGCACGCGCCGTTCGCCCCGCCCGGTTCGTTCATTGCGCCCGCAGGCCGTGCGCTCGGAACTGCTCACGCACGCGTTCGGCCAGCGCGGCGTCGGGAACGGGATGGTCACGGAGGGGGAAGGGGATGCCGAGCGCGTCGTACTTGGCGGCACCGAGCTTGTGGAAGGGAAGGACGTCGACGCGGTCGACGTTGTCCAGATCGGCGAGGAAGCGGGCGAGGCCGTCGACGGCCTCCTCGTCGTCGGTCCAGCCGGGGACGAGGACGTAGCGGATCCAGGCCCGGACGCCGAGACGGTTCAGACGGGTGGCGAAGCCGAGGGTGGGTGCGAGCCGGCCGCCGGTCAGGCGCCGGTGGACACCGGCGTCGAAGGACTTGATGTCGAGCAGGACGAGATCGGTGTCGGCCAGGAGCGCGTCGTCGGCCCGGGCGCCCAGGACACCGGAGGTGTCGAGGGCGGTGTGCAGGCCCAGCTCCTTGCACCGCCGCAGGACCTCGGCCGTGAAGGCGGACTGAAGCAGGGGCTCGCCTCCGGTGAGGGTCACTCCCCCGCCGGCCAGGCCGGTGAACCGCCGGTACCGCTCGATGCGGGCCAGCACGTCGTCCACGGTGGCCTGCTCCCCGTCGCGCATGTGCCAGGTGTCGGGGTTGGCGCAGTACAGACAGCGCAGCGGGCAGCCGCTGAGGAAGAGGACGAAACGGGTCCCGGGCCCGTCCACGCCGGTGGACAGGTCCCAGGAGTGGATGCGGCCGGTGGTCATCGCGCGCCGTGGAACGTGCGGCCGATGACGTCGAGTTGCTGTTCGCGGGTGAGCCGGACGAAGTGGACGGCGTATCCGGAGACGCGGATGGTCAGCTCCGGGTAGTCGTCCGGGTGTTCCATGGCGTCCTCCAGTGTGGCGCGGTCGAGGACGTTGACGTTCATGTGGAAGCCGCCTTCGGCGGTGTAGGCGTCGAGGATCCCGACGAGGTGTCCCGCGCGTTCGGCCGGATCGTGACCCAGCCCCTCCGGGGTGATGGTCGAGGTCAGGGAGATGCCGTCGCGGGCCTGGTCGTACGGGATCTTCGCGACCGACAGCGCCGAGGCCGCCATGCCGCGGTGGTCGCGGCCGTTCATCGGGTTGGCGCCCGGGGCGAACGGTGCTCCGGCGCGCCGCCCGTCGGGAGTGTTGCCCGTGTGCTTGCCGTACACGACGTTGGAGGTGATGGTGAGAACCGACTGCGTGTGTTCGGCACCCCGGTAGGTGGGGTGCCGGCGCACCTTGGCCATGAAGGAGCGGACCAGGTCGACGGCGATCCGGTCCGCCCGGTCGTCGTCGTTGCCGTAGGCCGGGTAGTCGCCCTCGACCCGGTAGTCGACGGCGAGCCCGGTGGCATCCCGGATGACCCGCACCCGGGCGTGTTTGATGGCCGAGAGGCTGTCGGCGGCCACGGAGAGACCCGCGATGCCGCACGCCATCGTCCGGTGGACCGGGTGGTCGTGCAGGGCCATCTCGATGCGCTCGTAGGCGTACTTGTCGTGCATGTAGTGGATCACGTTGAGCGCGTTGACGTAGGTCGCGGCGAGCCAGTCCAGCATGCGGTCGTACGCGCCGGCCACCTCGGCGTGGTCGAGGTACTCGCCGGTCAGCGGGGTGGTCGCGGGGGCGACCTGCTCACCGGTCATCTCGTCGCGGCCGCCGTTGATCGCGTACAGGAGGGCCTTGGCGAGGTTGACGCGGGCGCCGAAGAACTGCATCTGCCTGCCCACCGCCATCGCGGAGACGCAGCAGGCGATCGCCGAGTCGTCACCCGTGCGGGGGCGGAGCAGGTCGTCGGACTCGTACTGGATCGAGCTGGTGTCGATGGAGACCTGGGCGCAGAACCGCTTGAACCCCTCGGGCAGTCGACGGGACCAGAGCACGGTCAGGTTGGGCTCCGGGGCGGGTCCGAGGTTGTAGAGGGTCTGGAGGAAGCGGAAGGAGGTGCGCGTGACCAGAGGGCGGTCGTCCTCTCCGATGCCGCCGATGGACTCGGTGACCCAGGTGGGGTCGCCGGAGAACAGTGCGTCGTACTCCGGGGTGCGCAGGAACCGCACGATCCGCAGCTTGATCACGAAGTCGTCGACGAGCTCCTGGGCGCGACTCTCGTCGATGCGCCCCTCGTCGAGGTCGCGCTGGAGGTAGACGTCCAGGAAGGTGGAGGTGCGGCCGAGGGACATCGCCGCGCCGTTCTGCTCCTTCACCGCGGCCAGGAAGCCCAGGTACAGCCACTGGACGGCCTCCTGTGCGGTGGCCGCGGGACGGGAGACGTCGCAGCCGTAGGAGGCTGCCATGCGCTCCAGCTCGCCCAGCGCCCTGATCTGCTCGGCCAGTTCTTCCCGGTCGCGGATGACGTCGGCCGCGGACGGGATGTGGTCGAGGCGCGACCGCTCGGCGCGCTTGGCCTCGATCAGCCGGCTGGTCCCGTACAGCGCGACGCGGCGGTAGTCGCCGATGATCCGGCCCCGCCCGTACGCGTCGGGCAGGCCCGTGACGATGCCGGCCTTGCGGGCGCGCAGCATCTCGGGGGTGTAGGCGTCGAAGACGCCGTCGTTGTGGGTCTTGCGGTAGGTGCCGAAGACCGTGGTGACGAACGGGTCGGGCTCGAAGCCGTAGGCGCGCAATCCGTTCTCGACCATGCGCAGTCCGCCGTTGGGCATGATGGCCCGCTTCAGCGGGGCGTCGGTCTGCAGACCGACGATCAGCTCCCGGTCGCGGTCGATGTAGCCGGGCGCGTGGGACGTGATGGTGGAGGGCGTCGCCGTGTCGACGTCGAGGACGCCCTTGCGGCGTTCCTCGGGGAAGAGGGCGGCGACGGCTCTCCACACGGCGAGCGTCCGGTCCGTGGGACCGGCCAGGAACGCGGCACCGCCTTCGTAAGGGGCGTAGTTGTCCTGGATGAAGGAACGGACGTCGATCTCCCGCTGCCACTCCTCACCGGTGAAGCCGCGCCACGGCGTGCTGGTGTCGGCGGGGGGCTGGACGGTCACGGTCATGTCGTCATCTCCAAGGGACGGCGGCCTGCGAGGCGGGCGAGACGGCCCGGCCTCACCTTCGATGCTCGTCGTCCGCCTGCCACCGGCCGAGGGCCGCAAGGGCCGCGCGAAGCCGCTGACCGGCCTTGTCGTTCCGGGTGGGCGGGGCCCGGTGGTCCCGGCGGCACGAGGGACCTTGCGCCCTCCCTCGCGGGCCGCGCGGAGCCGTCGCGGAGAGAGGGGAGGCAGCCGCCGGGCGGCACGGCTGCCCGAGCCGTCCGGGGCCGGTGCCGGACGGGCGGTGTCGGTGCGCCGCTCCGGAGGTCGGGTCCGTTCAGTCGTGGGGGACGACCGCGACCGGCGCCGGGCAGTGGTGCAGGACCGCGTGGGTGACGGCCCCGATGCGGGTGCCGATCCGTGCCCGGCGGGCCTTGCGGCCGACGACGACGAGCCGGGCGTCGTGCGACAGCTCCGTCAGGTCCTGCGCCGGCCGGCCCTGGCGGCAGTCGCGCACCACCGGCACGTCCGGGAACTTCTCGGTCCAGGGGGCCAGTGCCTCGTCGAGCGCCCGCCGCGTGTCTTCGGCGACCTCCGTCAGGAGCAGCGGCAGTGCGTCGAGCATGTCGGGTCCGTAGAGCGCCGGTACGGCCCACCGGTGCACCACGCGCAGCCCGCAGCCGTACCGGTCCGCGGCGGCGAAGGCGAAGGCGAGCGGCTCGTCGCAGGCGGCGGACACGTCCAGACCCACGACCACCTCCCCCGTGCGCTCCTCATCGGGCCCCAGGGGGTCGTGCGGGCGGATGAGGACGACCGGGCGCCGCGTGCGGGCGAGCACCGCCAGGGAGACCGACCCGGCGAGGAATCCGGCCAGGCCACCCAGACCACGGGAGCCGAGCACCAGCAGTTCCGCTTCCTCGGCGGCACCGCACAGCTCCTCCACGGGGTCGCCGGCCACCCACGCCGTCTCGACGTCCAGGCCCGGGTGGCGGCGCCGCAGCCGCCTTTCGGCGATGGCGAGCGTGCGCTCGCCCCATCCGCGTGCGGTCGCGGGATCGACCACTCGGGTACGGGGATCCTCGTCGACGTTCCAGACGCGGAGCAGCCGCAGCGGCACGGCACGTCGCGATGCCTCCTGGGCGGCCCACTGCGTGGCGGCGAGGCTCTCCGGGGATCCGTCGAGGCCGGCGGTGACGGTGCGGGACATGGGGACTCCGTGGGTCTGGCGGCCGGGCGGGCCGGACGCGGCGTGCGCGGGGTGACTTCAGAGGCCCGGTGATCGCCGTCCGGCACTCCGGGGCGGTGCTGGGCGGGCCTGCCCCTCCACGGTGATCGGCCGGAGCGGTGCGCGCAGGGGGCCGGAGGTCCCTGCTGGGGGCCGGGAGGCCTCACGCCGCACGCCCCGGGTGGACGGCCACGGCGGTGTGACCCGAACGGCCGGGAGACAGGGCCGATGGACCCTCGGCGGACCACCGCCTCCCCGTGGAGGCCGAGAGCGGGGGCGGAAGCTCCTCAGTCGGATGGAGACGGGAACCGTGGCGCGGCACCGGACCGTGGGCGAAGGGATGACGAACGAAGTGGTCCGGGCCCGCTCCGGCACTTCCTTCGAGCCGGCCCGCCCGCTTGCTTCCCGGCGGCTCCCGCCCTTGGTGGTTCCCGGGTCGGCTGAAGCCGCGCAGGGGTGTCGCGGCTGCCTGCCGAGGCGTTCGGCGTCACACGATGCGGACGGTGGGATCATGCCGACTGCCGGCCGTCGCTCCAGCTCCAGCTCCAGTCGGCGACCTCGGGCAGGTCGGCGCCGTGTTCGCGGATGAAGGCGTGGTGGCGGGTGCGGGCGTCGGCCATGGCCTGGCGCACGCCCACGGCTCGCACGGCAAGGCCGGGCACGCGGTCGATCACGTCCATGACGAGGCGGTAGCGGTCGAGGTCGTTGCGCACGACCATGTCGAAGGGGGTCGTGGTGGTGCCCACCTCCTTGTAGCCGCGCACGTGCAGGTTCGGGTGGCCGGTGCGGCGGTAGGCGAGACGGTGCACGAGCCAGGGGTAACCGTGGTAAGCGAAGATCACCGGCTTGTCCCGGGTGAACAAGGCGTCGTATTCCGGGTCGGTCATGCCGTGCGGGTGTTCGTCGTGGGGCATGAGCCGGGTCATGTCGACGACGTTGACCACCCGTACGACGAGCTGGGGGAGATGGCGCCGCAGGAGGCCGGCCGCCGCGAGGATCTCCTGGGTGGGGACGTCACCGGCGCAGGCCAGGACGACGTCCGGGTCACGGGTCCCGTCCTCGGTACCCGCCCATTCCCACACGCCGGCGCCGCGGGCGCAGTGGGCGCGGGCGTCGTCGAGGGAGAGCCAGTCGAAGCAGGGCTGTTTGCCGGCGACGATCACGTTGACCTGGTCGCGGCTGCGGAGCGCGTGGTCGGCGACGGTCAGCAGGGTGTTGGCGTCCGGCGGCAGGTAGACGCGGACGACCTCGGGGCTCTTGTTGAGGACGTGGTCGACGAACCCGGGGTCCTGGTGGGAGAAGCCGTTGTGGTCCTGGCGCCACACGTGGGAGGTGAGCAGGTAGTTGAGTGAGGCGACAGGGGCGCGCCAGTGCAGGGCTCGCGAGGTCTTGAGCCACTTGATGTGCTGGTTGACCATGGAGTCGACGATGTGGACGAAGGCTTCGTAGCAGGAGAACAGGCCGTGTCGGCCGGTCAGCAGGTAGCCCTCCAGCCAGCCCTGGCAGGTGTGTTCGGAGAGGATCTCCATGACCCGGCCGTGCCGGTCGAGGTGTTCGTCGGTGGCCAGGAGCGGTTCCTGCCAGGCCTTGCCGCTCGCTCCGTACACGGCCTGGAGACGGTTGGAGGCGGTCTCGTCGGGGCCGACGAGCCGGAAGTCGCGGCGCTCGCCGGTGGCGGCCATGACGCCCTCCAGCAGGTCTCCGAGTACCCCGGTCGGCTCGTGGCGGGTCTGGCCGGGCCGGTCCACGGGGACGGCGAAGCGTGCGAGCGGAGGCAGGGGCAGGTCCCGCAGGAGCAGGCCGCCGTTGGCATGCCGGGTCGCACCCAGCCTCCGCTCGCCCTCCGGCACGCATTCCAGCACCTGGGGGCTCGGCCGGCCGGCGTCGTCGAAGAGCTCCTCGGGCCGGTACGAGCGCAGCCACGCTTCCAGTCGGGCCCGGTGGCCGTCGTCGTCGCGGACGCCCGTCAGGGGCACCTGGTGGGCACGCCAGGTGCCCTCGACGGGGACACCGTCGACCGTGGCGGGTCCGGTCCAGCCCTTCGGCGTGCGCAGGACGATCACCGGCCAGCGCGGCCGCCCGACGGGGGCGCCGGTCCGGGCTTGCCGCTGGATGTGCCGGATGTGGTCGAGGGCCGTGTCCATGGCCGCCGCCAGGGCCCGGTGGACCTGGTGGGGGTCGTCTCCGGTGACGTGCAGGGGCTCGTGGCCGTAGCCGCGCAGCAACTGGTCGAGTTCCGCCTCCGGCAGCCGTGCGAGCACGGTGGGATTCGCGATCTTGTACCCGTTGAGGTGGAGGACGGGCAGGACCGCTCCGTCGTGGACGGGGTCGAGGAACTTGTTGGAGTGCCAGGAGGCGGCGAGCGGTCCCGTCTCCGCCTCACCGTCGCCGATGACGCACGCCACCAGCAGGTCGGGATTGTCCAGGGCGGCGCCGTAGGCGTGTGCCAGGGAGTAGCCCAGTTCGCCGCCCTCGTGGATCGAGCCGGGGGTCTCGGGCGCCACGTGGCTCGGCACCCCGCCGGGGAAGGAGAACTGCCGGAACAGCCGGGCCATGCCGTGCTCGTCGCGGCTCACGTCGGGGTAGGTCTCGCTGTAGCTGCCTTCCAGCCAGGAGTTGGCGAGGACGGCCGGCCCGCCGTGTCCGGGCCCCCAGACGCACAGCACGTCGATGCCGTACCGCTTGATGACGCGGTTGAGGTGGGTGTGGACGAGGTTGAGGCCCGGGGAGGTGCCCCAGTGTCCGAGCAGCCGCGGCTTGATGTGCGCCGGTTCCAGCGGCTTCCTCAGCAGCGGGTTGTCCATCAGGTAGATCTGGCCGGCCGACAGGTAGTTGGCGGCCCTCCAGTGCGCGTCGAGCGCACCGAGTTCCTCGTCGGTCAGCGGTACGCCTTCAGAGCGCTCGTCCTCACGCATGTTTTCTCCGTCGTGTGTGGTCGCGGGCGGCAAGCGGGGCGCCGGGCCTGCGGGGCCGAAGCGTGCGACGTCTCGCGTCGCGGGAACGCGAACCGCCTCGGGCCGCCCGGAGGCGCCGCCCCTCGCGATTCCACGGCTCCTGAGCCGCATGGCCGCAAGTGCACCCGCCCACCACGACGCTGACACAGCGAAAGCGTCGCGGTAAGGGCCGGATGGGCTACTTCGGCAGCCTCCTTGCGCTGTCCCGGCTGACCACGGCCACGTGCTTGTTCCTGGCTCCAACCCTTGCCTGGCCCTGGGCCGAACGGCCCTTTGCGGATGTCCGCACGTCCCGGATGGAGGGGCGGCGAGGGGACCGGTCGCCCCGCGGCGACGACCCCGTCGGCTCTGCCGGGAACAGTCGGCACCGGACAGGCTGAGAGCGATCAAGGAGGAGTTCCCATGAGCCGTCTCAAGACCAGCCAGGCAGTCGACGTCCAGGTCCGCAGCCGAGGACAGGTGCCCCAAGGCGCGGCCGCCTACGCACGGGAGAAGGTGCTCGCGACCCTCGACCACGTGAGCGAGCCGGTACTGGCCGCCCAGGTGAAGCTCACCCAGGCGGTCCGTTGCTCGGCGGCCCGCCCCGCCATCGCCCAGGCCGTGGTCGATGTGAGCGGTCGGCCGGTACGTGCCCACGTCGCCGCGAGCACCATGTTCGAAGCGGTCGACCTCCTGCAGGAGCGTCTGACCGCGCGGCTGGCCAGGGCACGGCGGCACGGGCCGCGCGGGCTCTCCGACACCGCCCAGGAGGCGTGGTGGGACAGCGCGGGCCACGAGCACCGTCCGCACCGTCAGCACCTGCCTGCCGAGGAGCGCCGCGTCGAGCGGTACAAGTCGTTCAGCCGGACCCGGCAGACGCCCGAGGACGCCGTGATCGACCTGGAGGCCATGGACTACGACTTCTGGGTCTTCACGGACCTGGTCTCCGGGTACGACAGCGTGGTCTACCGCGACGTCCGTACCGGCCGCCACCGCCTGGCATCGCTGGGGCCCGTGGGCCAGGAGCGCGAGGCCGAAGGGCTGCTGGGCGTGAGCACGGTCCCGGTGCCTGCGAGCACGGTGCCCGAGGCCGTTCAGCGGCTGCACCTCACCGGACTGCCGTTCGTCTTCTTCGCCGACACGGCCACCGGTCGGGGCAGCGTGCTCTACCACCGCTACGACGGCCACTACGGGTTGATCGCCCCCGCCCGGTAAAGATCGTCCTCCGGCCGGAAGCGCCCCGCTTCCGGCCCGCCCCTCGCCTCCCGTCACCGGCCGTCGTGGGCGGCGGGCCCGTTCTCCGCCGACACGTGCCGCGCCTCTGCGAGGGGCCCGGCCTTCGCCTGGTCCGCGGATGCTTCCCGATCGAAACGCCCCCTCACACGGAGGATTCCATGTCACAACGTCCGGTCATCGCCGCTGTGGACGGCTCGATGGAGTCGCAGGCAGCCGCGCACTGGGCTGCCCGAGAGGCGCTGCTGCGGGATCTGCCCCTGCACATCGTCCATGCCTGGCAGGACTGGTCACCGGGGTTCACCCACGTCCCGTTCACGGGTGCGGACAGCGCCTCCGGCGAAACGACCGTCACCCGGCACTGGGCCGAGCGCATCCCGCGTGAGACGGCCGAGCGGGTGCGGGAGAGTCATCCCGGTCTGCGCGTCAGCGTCGAGCAGATCCTCGGCCGTCCCGTCGAGGTGCTGCTCGCCGCGACGAACAAGGCGGAGGTCCTGGTTCTGGGCTCGCGGGGACTGGGAGCCCTGGGTGGCCTTCTGGCCGGATCGGTGTCCTTGCCCGTCATCGCGCACGCCGAGTGCCCGGTCGTCGTCGTGCGGGCCGGCGAGCAGGCCGAGGACGAGAAGCAGCCCCAGGGCGGCCCGACCGGCCGGGCACGGTACCTCGACGTGGTGCTGGGGCTCGACCTCACCCGGCCGTGCGACGAGCTGATCGAGTTCGCCTTCTCCGCCGCCGCCGCACGCGGGGCCGCCCTGAAGGTCGTCCACGGGTGGGGCGTACCGATCGTGTTCGGACACGACCCCGAAGCCGTCGATCCCGGACATGGCGTCGCGATGGGACTGCGTGAGGCAAGCGTGCTCACCGACGCGCTGCGGCCGTGGCGGGGCAAGTTCCCGGAGGTCGACGTCAAGGAGCAGTGTGTGGTGGGCGGGGCGGCCGACCACCTCGTGGACGCCTCGAAGGACGCCTCGCTGCTGGTCGTGGGACGGCGTGTGCGCCACTCGGCGATCGGCCCGCGCATCGGCCCGGTCACGCACGCGGTGCTGCACCGTGCTGCGGCGCCTGTGGCGGTGGTGCGGCATCCCTGACCGTCACTCGCGGTCGGCATGAGCTCGCCGGAGTCTGCCGGGGCCCGGTGTGGCCGCTTCCCCTGAAGGGAAGCGGCCACACCGGGCCCCGGTCGTTGCGAGGGTGCGGTATCGCGGTGGCCGAGGGCGAAGCGCTGGGGTCGACGCCTTCGGACCGGTCCTGCGCTGGACCGCTCGTCAGGTCCGGGCAGGACGCCCACCGACGACACCGGCGTCTCCCAGGCCGCGGGTACCGCCCAGGTGCGGACCATGCGCAACGCGCTCCACCCCGTCGCAGGAACGAGAACGCCGGCCCCGCCGGGCCCACCGCGGCCGACCAGAACGGCATCACGACGACGACAGCCCTGACGCTGGGACTGTCACCGCCCCGGTCCCGCCGTGGGACGTCGGAGCAAGTTCACCTGCCGTCAGGCGCCATGGGGCCCACCACGGGGACAAGGATGGTGCCGGTGTGGCCCCGCGGACTCACGGCGTCTTCCCGGAACGGGAGTCATGGCCGTACATGTGCGTGACGGCGACCAGGGCGAGGCTTCCGACCGCCATCATGATCAGTCCCGCCAGGGGCCGGTCAGCGCCCTCCCCCTGCCAGTCGACGGCGAACACGAGTATCGCGCCGAGCCCTATCGACGCGATGGTTCCGACGGCCAGCAGTCCGGGCTCGGGGCCCACCTCCTTCGAAGTGCCGCGGAAGCAGCGCGCATGACGTGCTCCCGGCCTCCGGACACGGCGATCCACGACGCGGCACTCGCCGGGTTCCGCGACCGGCTCGTCCTCCAACTGGTCGGCGTACGTAGTGGCTGTACGCGTTTCGGGTGACGCCGCCCCTACCGCGCTCTGCCATCGTCTTCCCGATATGCCCCAGGTGCCGACGTGCCCGGGCACTGGTACCGGAGGAGTGGAAATGAGAGTGGACGGACTGCGACGGGTTCAGGCTGTCGCGGTGACGCTTGCCGCGGTGGCCCTGCTGGCCGGCTGCGGAAACGGCGACGAAGGGCCGGAAGACGGCAGAAGCGGCGCCGTGACCGAGGACTCGGCAGAGGGGACGGCCGCGGGAAGGACGAACGGAGGACCGCTGGACGCCGCCGGCCTGGAGAGCGCGGCGGTCACCGAAGCGGACCTGCCCGAATACACCTTCACCGTCTTCAAGCAGGGCACCGTCCTCGGCAGCAAGGGGAAGCCGGCCGAACCGGCGGCCTGCCAGCCCGTGGAGGACATCCGGTTGCGCTCCCCCGAACCGGCACCGACCGCGGCGGCGGCCCGCTCCGTCCACCCGAAGAAGGACACGAAGGCCACCGACATCACGCTCTACGCCTACGCCGAGGCGGCCGACGCGGAGGAACTCCTCGCCCGCGTCCGTGACGCGGCGAAGAGCTGCACCGGGTACGAGAACGACATGGGCCTCAACCCGACCGTCACGGGACTCCCCGTCCCCGACCCGGATCCTGCCGACGAAGCGCTGGCCTTCAAAAGGGAGTTGTCGGGAACAGCGCACTGGTACCGGGTGGTCCGCAGCGGCTCCAACGTGGCCGTCTTCAGCTGGCAGGGCCTGGTCGCGCACAAGAACGCGGGCGAGGCCCCGGACGAGGTGATCACCGCCCAACTCAAGAAGCTGACGGAGACAGCGGGCACGGGCTGAGTTTCTTCTTCGGTCAGAAGAGCCCGGAGTACGGCCTTTCTGCGATGTGCCGGATGACCGCGCCCGGCACGGGCCTTCAGCTTGGGCCCTTTGCCACTGCGGCGTCGAAGGCGGGGAGTGCGGTGCAGATTTGCGCGAGGCGCATCCTGTATCCCTTCCAGAACGCGTCATCGCCTCCGCGCGTCACGGTCGTGGCGGGAGGAGGCCGGACGTCGGCCGGGCGGGACCATCGGCGCCACGGGAGCGATCCGTGCGCGGGTGGCAAGTGTGGTGCTTCCACGTCCCTCAGCGGCAGATCGAGCGCGGCTCCTTGGACGAGCTGATCACCGACTTCGTCGAGCCCAACGGCCCCGCCACCCCGGAGGAGGGGCCGCCAAGCGCGCCGAACTCACCGGCGGCCCCTCCTCCGGTGGTCGCCTCGGTCGCCGTCCTCGCCGGGGTGATCCGCCCAAGTAGCGACGACATCCTCAAGGGATGGCCGTCCCGGCTGCGCGTCGAGCCGGTGATCCACGCCCTCGCCCATCCCGTCCGGTCTTCACCCGTCTCCAAGCGTCCGTTCCCGTACTGCTCGACGGCGGCCCGACCGCACCTGTGCGGCACGCCGGCAGTGCTCGGTCAGCAGCACGGTGGAGGCGGTGGCGAGGCAGATCGCCCACTGGACCGGGCTGAGGGGGACTGTGCCGAAGACGCCTTGGGCGACGGGCAGCTGTACGGCGATGATCTGGAGGGTGAGTACAGCGGCCAGGCACGTCCACAGGGTGCGGTTGTGGAACTGATGGCGTGCCAGGACGGGGCCCCCGTCGTTGCGCGAGGCCAGGGCGTTGCAGAGCTGGAAGAGGACGAACGTGGTGAAGGCCATGGTGGCGGCCGTCGCGGCGTCGGTGAGATGGCGGGCTCCGGCGAAGACCGCCAGGGTGCCGGCGGCCATGACGGCGCCTGATCGGGAGATGGCGGCCAGGCGGCGGGCGTCCAGGATCCGCTCTTGGGGTGGCCGGGGCGGGCGCCGCATGACGTCGTCCCGCGGAGGATCGACGGCCAGGGCCATGGCCGGCGGCCCGTCCATGATGATGTTGACCCACAGCAGCTGGATGGCGGACAGGGGCGCGGGAAGCCCGGCCAGCACAGTGGCGAGCAACGTGAAGATGGCGCCGATGTTGGTGGACAGCTGGAAGCGGACGAAGGTGACGATGTTGTCGTAGATGGTCCTGCCTTCGCGGACCGCGCGGACGACGGTGGAGAAGTCGTCGTCGGTGAGCACCATGTCCGCGGCCTCTTTGGCCACGTCCGTACCGGTGACGCCCATCGCGACGCCGATGTGGGCGGAGCGAAGGGCCGCCGCGTCGTTGACGCCGTCTCCGGTCATGGCCACGATGTGACCGCGCCGGGCCAGGGCTCGGACGATGGTCACCTTGTGCTCAGGGGCGACGCGGGCGAACACGCCGATGTCCCCGATGCGGTCCGTGAGCTCTTGGTCGCTCATCCGGGCGAGTTCGGTCCCGGAGACGATGTCTCCCGTGATGCCGAGTTCGCGGGCGATGGCGGTCGCGGTGTCGGCATGGTCCCCGGTGACCATCTTGACCGTCACACCGGCCGCCTGCGCCAGGGCGACCGCGTCACGGGCCTGGGGACGGGGCGGATCGGAGATCCCGGCGATGGCGGTGAAGGTCAGCCCTGTCACGTCTCTCCGGTGGGGCTGGTCGACGGTGGCGGTGGCGGCACCGAGGACACGCAGGCCCTGGCTGCCCAACCGCCGCGCGACATCGGTGACCTCCCGGCGGCGATCCGCGTCGAGGGGCATCGGCCCTTGCGCGGTCAGGACGTGGGCGCAGCGGTCCAACAGGACGTCGACGGCTCCTTTGGCGTGGACGCGGACGCGGTCATCGGCGTCAGCGTGGAAAGTGGCCATGTATTTGGCAGCCGGGTCGAAGGGCACCTCGTCCGTACGCGTCATGTGTGTGCGCGGGTCGGCGTCGAGGCCTGCTTTGGCCGCGAGGACCATCAGGGCGGCTTCGGTGGGGTCCCCGATGATTCCGTCCGGGGTGAGGCGGGCGTCGTTGCAGAGCGCGAACGGCAACAGCGCGTCGTGCAGGTCCACTCCGCCCTCACCGTCGGCCAGGAGCACGGTGCCGGTGGTGTCGTAGCCTTCGCCTGCCACGCTGTAGGTGCTTCCGGCGGCCCACAGGACCCGGGTGGTCATCTCGTTCAGGGTCAAGGTGCCGGTCTTGTCGCTGCACACCACGGTCGCGGATCCGAGCGCTTCGACGGAGGCCAGGCGCTTGACGACGGCACCGCGACGGGCCATGCGGTGGACGCCCAGGGCCAGGGTGAGCGCGAGAACGGCGGGCAGCCCCTCGGGGATCGCGGCGACAGCCAGAGCCACCGCCCGGAGGGCGAGGTCGGCCGGTTCTTCGCCTCGTAGGAGGGCCACGAGCGCGTAGGCGGCCACGGCGATGCCGCTGACCACTGCGAGGCGTCGGCCCAGGCTGTCCATCTGGACCTGAAGCGGGCTGGGTGGTTCCGCGTCGGTGCGCAGCGCCTCCGCGATCGCGCCGACCTCGGTACGCATGCCGGTGGCCGTGACGATCATCTCGGCACGACCGCGGGTCAGAGCGGTGTTCATGAAGAGCATGCCGGTGCGCTCGGCCACGGGCACGTGTTCCTGGCCGTCGGCCGCGGTGGGCGCGGTCGTCTTGGCGACGGGGCGTGACTCGCCGGTCAGAGCGGCCTCGGCCGCCTCGACCGACTCGGCGACGATCAGGCGTCCGTCGGCCGGGACGCGGTCTCCGCCTTCCAGGAGGACGATGTCGCCGGGCACCAGGGAGCCCGCCGGGATCACCTGGACCCGACCGTCGCGGCGCACCCGGGCCGTGGGGACGAGCATCCGGCGCAGCGCTTCGAGGCTGCGCTCGGCACGGTTTTCCTGCAGGTATCCGATGGTGGCGTTGATGAGCAGAACGGCGGTGATGACAAGGGCGTCCGTGACGTCGCCGACGACTCCGGCGATGACGGCGGCAGCGAGCAGGATGCCGATCAGCCAGCTGCGGAACTGGTCCAGCAGACGCAGCCACCGCGGCCGGCGGACCGGTTCGGCCAGTTCGTTGGCTCCCCAGACGGCCGCCCGCCGTTCGGCGTCCGCCGTGGTCAAGCCGAGGTCCGGAACCACCGCGAGCGAGCCCGCGACGTCGTCGACGCCGCGTCGGTGGGCATCCGGCTGCGGGGACGCCGGTACGTGCGGGGCGCTGTTCCCGGTCCTGGTCTGCTGAGGCGTGGTCATCGCCGGCCTCGGACCACGGCGACGGGACAGTGGGCGTGATGCAGCAGGGCCTGGCTGACCGAGCCGAGCAGCAGCCCGGCGAAACCGCCGCGCCCCCGGGCGCCGACCACCATCAGCCGGGCGGACCGGCTCGCGTCGATCAACGCCTCCCGGGTGCGACCGTGCACCACCCTGTACTCCACCACCACCCCCGGATACCGTGCGCGGTAGCCCGCGAGCGCCTCGGACAGCAGGGCCTCCTCCGCCTCGGACAGAGCGCCCGGCGGATTGGCGTACGGAGCCGATGCGTCCTGCGGAGGGGGCATCGGCGCGTTCCACGTCGTCCAGGCGTGGAGCGCCACCAGGGGCGCCCTCCGCCGCTCTGCCGTCGCGAAGGCGAAGTCGACCGCCGCTGCGCCCGCGGCCGAACCGTCGACGCCCAGCACGACCGGGCCGTCCACGCGCGGCTGCCCGCGGACCACCAGCACCGGGCACCGCCCGTGCGCCACCAGGTGCACCGCCGTCGACCCGGTCGGCAGTCCGACGAACCCGCCCGTCCCCCGGGGACCCACCACGACCAGCTCGGCGGCGCGGGACTGTGCCTCCAGGACCGTCACGGGGTCACCGGGCAGCACGGCATGGCTGACCTCGACTTCCGGTGCCGCCGCCCGCGCCCGCCCGACCGCGTCGGCCACCAGCCCCCCGGCCATCTCCCGGAGCACGTCCTCCGAGACCAACGACGGCGGCCCCGACAACGACGGGCCAACCAGTGAAGAGCGCGGAAGCGCATACGGCACCGGCCAGGCGAACGCGTGCACCACCCGCAGCGCCGCCCCACGCGCCCGTGCCTCCCGGGCCGCCGTCTCCACCGCGACGGAACTCGATTCCGACCCGTCCACACCCACGACCACCAGACCGCTCATGACGCCTCCTCTGACCGGACTCCGGCTCTCGTCTCCCAGCCCACCCCGGACGCGACCCCCCGGCCATGGGGCGTACGGACCACTTCCAGGGCCGACCGTCCCGAAGCCGTCGTCGGGAACGGCCCTGCCGACGCCCCGACCGGAGCAAGTCGTCACCTGAAGGACCGTCCGGCCTTCCGCGTGGGGCCGCTCAGCCCTGTCGGCCCGTGCGCGACGACAGGAAGAGTCCCCGGTGGGCCTTCCCGGCCGGGACCGGCGCTTGAGCTGCCGTCCGCGGATGCCGAATAACCAATGCGCAACAGTCGGGTGCCGAGTCGTATGACGCGGCTTCAAGACGGACGGGATGGGGTCGTGTGGACGTCAACGAGGTGCTGCTGCCCGGTGTGGGGCTGCTCTACGAGTTCGTCAACCGGGAGGGCGACAGGATCGGTGTGGTCGCGCAGCGCTCGGGTGACTTCGAGCTGGCGGTCTACGGAGAAGCCGACCCGGACCAGGCGCGGGCCGTCTTCCGGCTCACCGGCGAGGAGGCCGACGTCCTCTCCGAGATCCTCGGCGCACCGCGTATCGCCGAGCGGTTCGCGGATCTGACCAGGGAGGTGCCCGGCCTCAGCGCCGGGCAGGTCGAGGTGCCCGTCGGCACTCCGTTCGCCGGCCGCCCGCTGGGAGAATCCAGGGCACGGACACGGACGGGTGCGTCGATCGTGGCGATCGTCCGTGACGAGGAAGTCATTCCCTCGCCGGGTCCGGAGAAGGTTCTGAGTGCCGGGGACGTACTGGTGGTGATCGGGACCCGGGAGGGGATCGCCGCGGTGGAACAGCTCTTCCGGGGCTGAGCGGATGCGTATCTCGGTCGCCCTGCTGCTGGAGCTGGGCGTCATCCTCACCTTCCTGGGTCTGCTCGGCGCTCTGGCGCGACGCTTCGCGCTGTCCCCTGTCCCTTTGTACCTCCTGGCGGGCCTGGCACTGGGCGAGGGAGGAATCGCCCCGGTCCCGGCAGCGGGTTCGTTCGTGGAGACCGGTGCGGGCATCGGGGTCGTGCTGTTGCTGCTGGTGCTCGGTCTCGAGTTCACGGTGCCGGAGTTCACGGTCAGTCTGCGCCGCCACCTGCCCTCGGCATGGGTCGACCTCGTGCTGAACGCGACCCCCGGTGCGGTGGCGGGATGGCTGCTCGGACTGGGCGCAGGAGGGATCCTCGCGCTCGCCGGGGTGACCTACGTCTCCTCGTCGGGCATCATCGCCCGGCTCCTGGGCGACCTGCGGAGGATGAGCAACCGGGAGACCCCGGCAGTGCTGTCCGTGCTGGTGCTGGAGGACTTCGCGATGGCGGCGTACCTTCCACTGCTGGCCGTCGTGGCGGCCGGCGGCACATGGCAGGAGGCCCTGCTGGGAGTGCTGCTGGCCCTGGGCGCGGTAGCGGCCGCGCTCACCATGTCGTACTGGTGGGGGCACCATCTGGGGCGGCTGTTGTCGCACCCGGACGCGGAGCAGCTGTTGCTGCGCCTCCTGGGCGTGACGCTGGTCGTCGCGGCCCTCGCGGAGGCCGTCCACGTCTCGGCGGCGGTCGGTGCCTTCCTGGTCGGCCTCTCCCTCACGGGCGAGGCGGCCGACCGGGCGCGGAAGGTACTGAGCCCGCTGCGGGACCTGTTCGCCGCGGTGTTCTTTCTCGCGATCGGCCTGTCCGTCCCGCCGGACTCGCTGCTGCCGGTCCTTCCGGTCGCCCTGCTCCTGGCCGTGGTCACCGCCGTGACGAAGGTGGGGTCCGGTTGGTACGCGGCGCGCCGCGAGGGCGCGGGACGCCGAGGGCGGCTGCGTGCGGGAACCGCGCTCATCGCCAGGGGCGAGTTCTCCCTCGTCATCGTCGGCCTCGTGGGCACCGGTGACGACCGGCTCGGCGCCCTCGTGGCCGCCTACGTCCTCCTGCTCGCCGTGGTCGGCCCCGTCATCACCCGCTTCACCGGACCACGCCCTTCCGACGCGAAGCGCTCGTCACGCCTCGGCACGCCCGTGCCCTCATCAGGAAGTCGGCGTCGTGGCGGCAGCACGGCGGGGGAACCCGGTCGCCGTGAACGCCCCGTGGTGTGAGGCCGCGGCGGCGCCGGAAGCCGGGTGACCCGGTCGAGGCACGGGCACGGCGAAACGGACCGCCCACGAAGCGGAAGTCCGCGGATTTCCCGTTCGCGCGGCACACGCTGGGGCCTGACAGCCGTGTCCTCAACCGTCGCGCTCCCGCCCCGCACGGATTCGACGAACTGTCGGTACGGGCCGTGGGCGCGGAGCCGGGGGGAGTGATCGCCGTCCGGGGCTGCTCGGTGGTCGTCCCACCGGCTGCAGGCGTCACGCAGCCGGCTTCACGACCTGTACCGGCCCTCGCACCGAGGAGGACCGGTCGTGAGCGCCCGCACCACATGGTCTGTCGGGGCGGGGGCACCACGCGCGGGGACACCCAGAAGCCTCGCGTCGTTCGAGGCTCCCCTGCCAGGGCCGTCGAGAGCTCCGCGGCGTGGACCCGAGGGTCCCCGTCGCGCGACCCGGTGACGGCGGGTGGCCCGAGTGCGGCGCGTCGACCACCACGTCGGCCATCACCGTCCGAGGCCGGCGCAACCTTGCCGGGACGGCCCGAACGCGATGCGCCGGCCTGTCGGCCGGACATACGGAAACGTCCCGTCCGCGGCATCCTTGCCGGATGACGCGGACGGGACGCTCACGACCCCGTGGGACCGTACTCAGGTCTTCGGGCGGCCCTGGTCGTCCTGGGCGGCCAGGGCTTGGGTGGCGATGACCGCGGCCTGCACGCGGCGTTCGACGCCCAGCTTCGCCAGCAGCCGGGAGATGTTGTTCTTCACGGTCTTCTCGGCGAGGTAGAGCCGCTTGCCGATCTCCCGGTTGGTCAGTCCCTCCCCGACCAGGGCGAGAATCTCCCGCTCCCGATCCGTCAGACCCGGCAGGCCCTGCGGCTGCTCTTCCTTGGCGGCTCCGCCCCGCAGCCGGGCCATGACCCGTGCCGTGGCGCCGGGGTCGAGCATGGACTGACCGGATGCGACCGTACGCACGGCGTTGACCAGGTCGGTGCCGGTGATCTGCTTGAGGACGTAGCCGGACGCGCCGGCCATGATGGCGTCGAGCAGTGCCTCCTCGTCGTCGAAGGACGTCAGCATCAGGCAGGCCAGGTCCGGCATGCGTGAGCGCAGCTCGCGGCAGACGCTCACCCCGTCTCCGTCCGGCAGTCGCACGTCCAGGACGGCGACCTGCGGACGCAGCGCCGGCACCCGCACGAGCGCCTGCTCGGCCGTGCCCGCCTCCCCGACCACAGTCAGGTCCGGTTCGGCGTCCAGCAGGTCATGCACCCCACGGCGCACCACCTCGTGGTCGTCGAGCAGGAAGACCCTGACCGGCTCCTTCTCGGTGAGGCCGCTGCTGTCCGTCATGAAGCACTCCGTGTTCGCCTAGTCCATTTCCGCCGCAGGCGGATCCGTCTGCATCGTGCCGCGTGAACGGGACCTCCGGCCAGGGCCGGATGGCCCTCATTCCGCGTCGTCCTCTCCACACCGGTGCCCGGAGCGGCGGTGCCCATGCGATCGCCGGGCTCGGCAACCGCACGGACGAGGAACACCGGGCGGCGGAGGCGACTCGCATCCGATGGGCCCTTCGCGATCAGCCCGACCGGACAGGGACCTTCGGCCCCGCGCCGAGGGACCCACGGCAGATGCCGCCCGAGTCCGCGTTCCGGTGGACTGCCCCGTGCCGGCGCTGTCGGCGCAACGAGGGGCCACGGGCCCTGCCCGGTCACAGAGAGGCAGCCTCCACGACCATGACCCAGATCAGCCTGACCGAGACCCCAGCGGACCGGAGCACGGTGTCCGTCGCCCTGGCCGGAGAGCTCGATCTCTGCACCGTCGCGCGCATCGAGCCGGTTCTGAACCGTCTGACCAGGGAGGCGGAACGCGGAGTGACGCTCGACCTGACGGGCGTCACCTTCTGCGACAGCTCCGGCGTCGCGCTCTTCCTCCGCATGCACCAGCGCTGCCAGGCCTCCGGCGTGGGCTTGAGACTGTCCGGTATCCAGCGGCTTCCCGCTCGGGTCGTCCGGGCCCTGGGCGTGGACCGTGCCTTGCCCTGCTCCTTCGCCTGACAGCTGGGCAGGAGGCCGTGCCCTCCGGCAGGACGGCCTGAAACGCGTGTGGCGGGAAAGGTCCGTTCGGCCCTAGTGCCGGTGGTCGGCCGCAGGCACGCTGACGGAAGGCGCGTAGCACGCGAGGACCGAACCGGAGCAGAAGGTGGGCACGATGGAGGAGGAAGCCACTCATCGAACGGTGGACGATCACCGCGAGGCGGTGGCGCCCCGGCGGATGGCACAGCTCGGGCGGGCCGAGGCGCTGCGCCTGCTCGGCACCGTGTCCCTGGGACGCATCGTCTTCACCCAGCACGCCCTGCCGGCCGTCCGTCCCGTCAACCACCTCATGGACGGCGACGACGTCGTCGTCCAGCTCCACGACGGCGCGACGCTCGCCTCCATCGTGGCGCCCACCGACGCCACCGGTGTCGTCGTGGCCTACGAAGCGGACGTCATCGATCCCGAAACACACTTGGGCTGGAGCGTCGTGGTCACCGGATACGCCCGCCGCGTCACGGACGAGGGCGAGCTGGCGTCCTTCGCCTCCCGCCTGCGCTCCTGGGTGGACCACCCCGCCATGAACGCCGCGCTGCGCATCCGACCGGACCTGGTGACGGGCCTGCGGCTCACCCCGTAGCGGGTCGGCCTTCCTCTCCGGGAGCGCGTGCGACCTGCACGCGAACGTTCCGGCTGCCAGGGGTGGTCCCGGCGCCCGAGCCCGCACGGCGCGTGTGAGGACGGCGTCCCGCGACGGCGATCACGAGCCGTCACGGCGTGGGGCGAGCGGCGCCCGCCACACGAGTCGGCTGCCGCCCTCCGTCGGCCGCTCGACCCGCAGCGTGCCGGCCACGCCCGTCGCCCGCTCCTCGAGGTTGCGAAGGCCGCTGCGCCTGCCCTCGGCGGGGATGCCCCGGCCGTTGTCCGTCACCGTGAGGACGACCTCGTCGTTGGTGGCCTGCAGCGAGACCTCGACCCGGCTCGCGTGGGCATGGCGGGCGGCGTTGCTCAGCGTTTCCGTGAGGGCCGCCACGACGTGCTCGGCCACCTGCGGCGGCACGTCCGTGTCGAGCAGTCCCTCCATGCTCAGGCGTGGCGGGAAGCCGAGGGTCGTCGCCGCCTCTCCCACCGCGCGGGCCACGCGTGCCCGCAGACTCGGTCCCGAGTCCTCCTCACGGGCACGCAGGCCGAAGATCGTGGAACGGATGATCTTGATGGTCTCGTCGAGGTCCCCCACCGCGCGCGAGACGCGTTCGGCGGCGCCCTCGTGCTGTACGAGCCGTGCCGCGCTCTGCAGGGTCATCCCGGTCGCGAAGAGCCTCTGGATGGCGAGGTCGTGCAGGTCCCGGGCGATGCGGTCGCGGTCCTCCAGGAGGGCGAGCTGCTCGGCGTCACTGCGCCGCGCGGCGAGCTCCAGAGCGAGCGCGGCCTGCCCTGCGAAGGCGAGCAGCGGGTCGAGTTCCCCCTCCGTGAAGACCGGTTCGGCCTCGTGACGGGCGAGCAGCAGAACGCCTCGGGTGTCCTTGACGGCGGTGCCCAGCGGGACGGCGACCGCCGGGCCCAGCCCGTCGAAGCGACGGGGCCCGGCGGTGTACCGGTCGTCCTGCGCGAGGCCGGCGGTGGTCACGGGGGCGCCGGCCTGGTAGGCGGCGCCCGAAAGCGTGCCCGCGACCGGGACCACCAGGCCACGGCGGGTCTCGCCGTCGGCACCGATGGCCAGCTCGACGACGAGGTCGTCCGTCCCGGCGACGGGCACGGAGACGTCGGCGAGCGCCGCGCCGGTGATCTCCTGGGCGCGGCGGGCGATCAGCTCCAGGACCTCGAGTCGGGGGCTGCCTGAGAGCAGGCTGTTGGTGATCTCCGCGTTGGCCTGAAGCCACCGCTGCTGGCGCTGCGACCCCTCGTACAGCCGCGCGTTGTCGATGGCGACGCCGGCGGCGACGGACAGGGTGGAGATCACCGACTCGTCCTCGGCGTCGAAGTCCATGCCGCCGCGCTTGTCGGTCAGGTAGAGGTTGCCGAAGACCTCGTCGCGTACCCGGATGGGCACGCCGAGGAACGTGCGCATCGGCGGGTGATGGGCCGGGAAGCCGTAGGACGCCTCGTGGGCGCCGAGGTCCGTCAGGCGGAGCGGTTCCGGGTTGCGGATGAGCTCTCCCAGGATGCCGTGCCCGGCCGGCAGGGGGCCGATCTTCGCGATCTCCTCCTCCGTCAGCCCGACGGTGAGGAACTGCGACAGGGTCCGGCCGTCGGGCCCGATCACTCCGAGCGCCGCGTACTGGGCGTCGACGAGCAGGGCGGCGGCTTCCACGATGCGCCGCAGCACCTGGGAGAGGTCCAGTTCACGGCCTACCGAGACGACGGCCTCCAGGAGGCTGTGCACCCGGTCCCGGGTGCCGCGGGCGGCGTTGATGCGCGCCTGCAGCTCCTCCAGCAGCTCGTCGAGCCGCATCTGGGGCATCCGCGACAGCGGCTCCTCCACGCCCACCGGTCCTCCTCCGTCGATCACCCGCCCGTACCGTGACAGCCTATCGGCCGGGCGGGTGACCCGGAGCGTCAGCTCAAGGGCAGTGGCCGGGGCCCGGCGTAGTAGGCGGCTCGCATGATGTCCTCCATGTCGTCCAGCATCGGCGTGCGCGGGTTGGCGGGCGCGCACTGGTCCTCGTAGGCGTTCAGCGCCTGCCGCGGCAGGGCGCTGGTGAAGTCGGTCTCGTCGACGCCCAGGGCTCGGAAGGACGGTTCGATGCCGACGGCGTCGCGCAGGCGCTCCACGGCGGCGGCGTACGAGGCGACGCCTTCGGCGGCGGTGGAGGCCGGCAGTCCCAGGGCGCGGGCGATGTCCTGGAAGCGCTCGGGCGCCCGGTAGCTCTCGTACTTGGGCCATCCCGTCGGTTTGGCGGGAACCGTGCCGTTGTAGCGGATCACGTGCGGGAGGAGGATCGCGTTGGTCCGCCCGTGGGCGAGGTGGAAGGTGGCGCCCAGGGTGTGGGACATGGCGTGGACGATGCCGAGGAAGGCGTTGCCGAAGGCCATGCCTGCGATGGTGCCCGCGTTGTGCATCTTCTCCCGGGCCAGGGTTCGCGGTGCGTCCCGGCCGGTGACGGCGGCTTCCAGGTTCTCGAAGATCAGCTTGATGGCGTGCAGCGCCAGGCCGTCGGTGAAGTCGTTGGCGTAGACCGAGACGTACGCCTCGGTGGCGTGCGTGAGGGCGTCGAAGCCGCTGTCGGCGGCGAGCGACGCCGGCAGGTCGGCGGTGAGTACCGGGTCGACGATCGCGACACTGGGGGTGAGGGCGTAGTCGGCCAGCGGATACTTCTTGCCGGTCGCCGGGTCGGAGATCACCGCGAAGGGGGTGACCTCGGCGCCGGTGCCCGAGGTGGTGGGGACGCAGACCAGGCGCGCGCGGTCACCGAGAACCGGGAAGCGGAAGGCGCGCTTGCGGATGTCGGAGAACTTCTGCCGCATGTCCGCGAAGTCGACGTCCGGCTGTTCGTAGAGCAGCCACATCACCTTCGCCGCGTCCATGGGGGACCCGCCGCCGAGGGCGATGATGGTGTCCGGCCGGAAGTCGCGCATGAGGGCGGCGCCGCGTCGTACGGAGTCGATGCTCGGCTCCGGTTCGACGTCGTCGATGACCTGGAGGGTCACGGGCCGCTCCCGCTGCCGCAGGACCCGGCTGACGCGGTCGACGTATCCGAGCCGGGTCATGGTGGCGTCGGTGACCACGGTGACGCGGTGGACATCCGGCATCGCGGCCAGGTAGCGGATGGCCTGCGGCTCGAAGTAGATCTTCGGCGGCACCTTGAACCACTGCAGGTTGTTCTGCCGTGTGGTGACGTGCTTGATGTTGAGCAGCTGGGCGGCGGAGACGTTGTCGGAGACGGACGTGCTGCCCCAGGATCCGCAGCCCAGGGTCAGCGAGGGCAGGAGGCGGTTGTAGATGCCGCCGATGGCTCCCTGGGACGACGGTGAGTTGACGATGATCCGTACCGTCTTCATGCGGTGGCCGTATCGTTCCGCGAGGTCCGGGTCGCCGGTGTGGATCACAGCGCTGTGCCCCTGCCCGTGGAAGGCGACCATGTCGGCGGCGAGGTCGAACCCCTCCTCGGGCGTGCCGGCCCGTAGCACGGCGAGCACCGGGCAGAGCTTCTCCCGCGTCAGCGGCTCGCCCGGGCCGACGCGACCGGTCTCGGCCAGGATCAGCGAGGTGTCGGCGGGGACGGTGAACCCGGCCCGCTCGGCGATCCAGGCGGGGCTCTGGCCCACGGCCGCCGGATTGACGCGGCCCTGGCGCCCCGCCGGGTCCGGCGGGAAGAGGTAGGTCTCCAGCTGCCTCTTCTCCTCCGCCGTCGCGAGGTACGCGTGCAGGCGTCGGAACTCGGCGAGGGCCTCGTCGTACACCTCCGCGTCGAGGATGACCGCCTGTTCGGAGGCGCAGATCATGCCGTTGTCGAAGGACTTGGACAGGACGAGGTCGTTGACGGCCCTGCGCAGGTCAGCGCTGCGGTGCACATAGGCGGGTACGTTCCCCGCGCCGACGCCGACGGCCGGCTTGCCCGCCGAGTAGGCGGCCTTGACCATGCCGTTTCCGCCGGTCGCGAGGATCAGGGCCACGCCCGGGTGGCGCATGAGGAGGCTGGTCGCCTCGATCGAGGGCTCCTCGACCCACTGGACGCAGTGCTCGGGGGCTCCGGCGGCGATGGCGGCGTCCCGCACGACGCGGGCGGCCTCGGCGCTGCACGCCTGTGCGGAGGGGTGGAAGGCGAACACCACCGGATTGCGCGTCTTCAGTGCCAGCAGCGCCTTGAAGACGGTCGTCGACGTCGGATTGGTGACCGGGGTGACCGCGCAGATCACGCCCACCGGTTCGGCGATCTCGATGATTCCCTCGATGTCGTCGCGGCCGACGACGCCGACCGTCTTCGCCCGGGCCATGCTGTGCGTGACGTGTTCGCAGGCGAACATGTTCTTCGCGGCCTTGTCCTCGAACACGCCGCGTCCGGTCTCCTCGACCGCCAGCCGTGCCAGGGTGGTGTGCTGGTCGAGGGCGGCCACGGAGGCCTTGGCGACGATGTGGTCGACCTGCTCCTGCGTGAAGGACTCGAAGTCGGTGAGTGCCTTGGTCGCGTTGTCGACCAGCAGGTTCACGGCCACGCGCGTGTCCGATGGGGCGCTGTCAGAGGTGGTGTGCGGGTCGCTGGTCGGCTGGGTCATGAAGGCTCCCTGAGTCTGGGTGGCCGGCGGCCGTGCAAGGCCGGCCACCGGGTCGGCTGCCCGTTCCGTCACCCACAGCCTTGCGCCGGACGAGCCCGTGGCGAAGGTCCCGAAGGTCCCGCGGAGGGGCCCGATGGTCTCCCGGCGGCAGCTCAGGCGGTTCGCGGGTCCCACGCGGGAGCCACTCGGGCCCATTCCCTCGCCCACCGCCGGCTGTGGCGACGCTCGTATCGCCGTCGCACGATCCGGTGGACGGCGAGGACCATGAAGCCGAGGCTCACCGTGACGGCTGTTCCGGCCACGGAGGCGTCGAACCGTGCGGCGGCCAGGCCGGGCGGCGCCGAGGTCATCGCGCCGTCCTCATCCGTCCACACGGGGACACGCGCTCCGCGCTCCAGGTGGCCGGCGACCGGCACCCGGTCGGTGTGAGGGACGCCGTCGACGTCGGTCCACCGCACCGCGACCGTGGTGCGTGCGCTGCCCCTGGCCGGCGGTGCGGCGTCCTCCACCAGCACGGCGTCGGTGAGGTGGCTCCCGGCCCGCTGCTGTGACCGTGCCTCCAGCACGGCCTCCCAGGCCGCCGCGCCGCCCAGCGGCGCGCCGACGCACCCGGTCACGCCCAGCACCAGCAGGAACCAGCCCTCCACGGCGTGGGAGCGGCGGCGCAGCGCGTTGCGCCGCCATCGCCATAGCCGCACCCGCCTGACGCCCGCCGTCCCGTCTCCGTTGCCGCCGCGTGCCCCGGGGTTCACCGGCCGTCCAGCAGGGCGGCGACGTACTGGGTCAGATCGACCAGACGGTTGGTGTAGCCCCACTCGTTGTCGTACCAGCCGAAGGCCTTGACCAGGTTCCCGTGGGCCTGGGTCAGGAGGGCGTCCACGATGCAGGACGCGGGGTCGCCGACGATGTCGCGCGAGACGATCGGGGCGTGACTCACGCGCAGGATGCCCTTCAGCGGTCCACCGGCGGCGTCGAGGAAGGCGTCGTTGACGTCCTCCGCGGACACCGGCTGCTCCAGGACGAGGGTGAGGTCCGTCAGCGAACCGTCCTCGACCGGCACGCGCACGGCGATGCCGTCCAGGGTGCCGGCGAGCTCCGGGAGCACGAGACCGACGGCGCGGGCGGCACCGGTGCCGGTCGGGATGATGTTCACGGCGGCCGTGCGCCCCCGGCGCAGGTCCTTGTGCGGACCGTCGAGCACGACCTGGTCGTTGGTGTATCCGTGGATGGTGGTCATCAGTCCCTTGACGATCCCGAAGCGCTCGTCGAGGACCTTCGCCATCGGGGCCACGCAGTTGGTGGTGCAGGACGCGTTGGAGATCACGTGATGCGCGTACGGGTCGTACGCGTACTCGTTGACGCCCATGACGAGGGTGGCGTCCACGTCCTTGCCGGGCACCGAGAGCAGCACCTTGCGCGCACCCGCCCGCAGGTGCCGGCCGGCGTCCTCCCTGGTGCGGAAGCGGCCGGTGGCCTCGATGACCACGTCCACACCGAGGTCCCCCCAGCGCAGGTCGGCCGGGTCGCGCTCGGACGTGACGGCGATGCGGTGCCCGTCCACCGTGAGCGATTCGTCGTCGTGCTCGACGGTGCGGCCGAGCCTGCCGTAGGTGGAGTCGTAGGCGAGCAGGTGGGCCAGCGCGGCCGGCGAGGCGAGGTCGTTGACGGCCACCACCTCCACCGGGATGCCGTTACCCGTCTCCATGCGTTCCATGACGCAGCGCAGGTAGTCGCGCCCTATGCGCCCGAAGCCGTTGATGCCTATGCGTACGGTCATCTCCGCCGCCCTCCCGACAGGTGCCGATTCGAGTGGGGCCAGCCTGTCGGCTCCGCCTGGCCGGGGGGCAGGGGCCGAACGGGGGGCGCCGCAGGGTCATTGGGCCCTCGTGCGCCGTGCCCCTCCCGGCCCGGTCCGCCACGGCCCTTCGGCCCGGCGAACGGGTCCTGACCGGTTCTGTTCCCTGCCCGTGCCGCGCAGCACGCTGGAAGCGACGACGAGCATGAGGAGCAGGCCATGAAGGCAGCAGTGGTGAAGGCCCTGGGAGAACCGCTGGTGATCGAGGAGCGTCCCGATCCCGTGCCCGGTCCCGGACAGGTACGCATCCGCGTCGAAGCGTCCGGGCTGTGCCATACGGACATCCACGCGGCCCACGGCGACTGGCCGGTCAGGCCCACGCCCCCGTTCGTCCCCGGGCACGAGGGCGTCGGCATCGTCGAGGAACTCGGCGCGGGCGTCACGCACCTGTCGGTCGGGCAGCGCGTGGCCGTGCCCTGGCTGGGCTGGGCCTGCGGACGGTGCGAGCACTGTCTCTCCGGCTGGGAGACCCTGTGCGAACAGCAGGTCAACACCGGGTACGGGGTCGACGGCGCCTACGCCGAGAAGATGCTCGCCCACGCCGACTTCGCGCAGCCCGTGCCCGACGGCGTCGACCCGCGCGAGGCGGCGCCCCTGACGTGCGCGGGAGTCACCACGTACAAGGCCCTGAAGGTGGCCGGCATCGGTCCGACAGACCTCGTGGCGATCTCCGGTATAGGCGGGCTGGGACACCTCGCCGTGCAGTACGCCAAGATCGCCGGTGCCACTGTGGCCGCGATCGACATCTCCGACGACAAGCTCCGGCTCGCCGCCGACCTCGGCGCCGACATCCTCATCGACGCCCGCAAGGAAGACCCGGCAACGGTCCTCCAGCGGTACGGAGGCGCGCACGCGGCCCTGGCCCTGGCGGTGAGCGAGGAAAGCTTCGCGACCGCCCTGGCCGGCCTGCGCCGGGGCGGCAGGCTGGTCATGGTGGCCCTTCCCGCCGACGGCGCGGTCCAGGTTCCGATCTTCTCCACCGTGCTCGGCGGAACGTCCGTCATCGGCTCGATCGTCGGTACCCGCCAGGACCTGGCCGAGGTGTTCCAGCTGCACGCCGCCGGACGTACCCGCGTGATCTACGAAACCCGCCCCCTCTCGTCCGTCAACGAGTGCGTCGACGAGGTGCTCAAGGGAACGGTGAAGGCTCGCGTGGTCTTCGAGATGTGAACTGTCCCGTACCCGCGCGCACGACAGGAGATGAGAACCGTGGTCGGAAACCGGATGGTGGGCGAGGTGATGACCGGTGAGGTGGTGCAGGCGCGCCCGGACACCTCAGTCGGCGAACTGGCCCGCATGCTCGCCTCCCACCGGATCAGCGGCGTGCCGGTGGTGGACGAGGACGACAAGGTCATGGGTGTGGTGTCCCAGACGGACCTCACCCGGCGACAGGCAGGTCTCGGCCGCGGTGGTGTCGGGCGACGCCGACTGGCGGGAGTTCTGAAGCGGCTCGTCCACGCCCGTCCGGCCGCGTCGGCGGCCATGGAACTGATGACCAGTCCAGCGGTCACGGTCCACCCCGAGCAGCGCGTCGTCGACGCCGCGCGCATCATGGAACGCCGTCACATCGACCGGCTGCCCGTGGTGGACGAGGAGGACCGCCTCATCGGCATCACCACGCGACGTGACCTCCTGCGCGTCTTCCTGAGAACGGACGAGGAGATCCGCAGGGAAGTCGCCGACGCCGTCACTGCCCGGAGGGCGGCCCCCCGCGGTGCCGAGAAGCTCCACGTCGATGTCCGGGACGGGATGGTCACCCTGGCCGGCTCGCCCGGGCCGGAGGCCGACGCGTCGGTACTGGTCCGAGCCGCGTGGCGGGTGGACGGCGTGGTCGGTGTGGTGAACCGGCTGACGGTCGAGCGGGTGAGCCCTCGCCCACCGCAGGACGGGGCACCATCGTCTTCCGCCGTCGACTGAGCGCCGGCGTGGCGGCGGGTGCAGGCCTCGGTCACGGCCCCGTACGTGGGCTGAACGCCCCTGACCTTGAAGCCGAGATCCCGGCGTACGCAAGGGACAGGGGCACCGCGCCCACCGGGCAGATCCGGCCGTGACCTTCGAAGAGACCGTCGCCCCAGTTCCCGCCGACAAGTCGCTGGGCGGCGGCCCGCACAGCCTGGCCGCACTCCCGGCGGGCCGGGCCACGGGCACGGACACCCTGCACCAGGCCAGGCAGGTCCGGAACCGGATCGCCCACGAAGGCGCCTCGATCGGCGCCGTCCGGTCCGTGGACCGCGACCGCGTCCTTCGGCACATCGTCAAGCTGCGCCGCCGGGACGGATCCTGCGCTCGGCGACAACGTCCTCTCGCAGTGGTGCCACGGCCTGGCGGAATCGCGTGACCCGCCTCCGACGGGCTGGTTCAACGGCTATCCCGACGCCGTCGACCCACGGGTCTTCGGTCATCTTCGTGGCCTGCTGCCCCAGCAGTCTTCGAGCCTTGCCGGCGCGGAGTAGCGGCACAGACCCGGTGGTCGCTCCTCGACGTCAGTCAGGTGCTCCGGAAGCCGCTCCAGAGCCTCCCTGAGAGAGCCGGAGCCCGTTGCAGTCAGTGATCAAATCGCCCTCCGTCCGTCATCATGCCCGTTCAGACGCTTTCCGCATCCACGGACTTTCATCACACTCCGCACACGCCGCCTTCGGCGGCCACAAGCGGTCGGGCATCGGTCGGGAGACCCACAAGATGATGCCGGAGCACTACCAGCAGACGAAGAAGCTGCTGGCGAGCGACTCGCCGCATCGGCCGCTTCCGTCGCGGTTCACCGACGCCAGGAGGCGCGACGCCGGTACGCGCTCTTCCAGGGCCGAGACCGGTGCGCGAGCTTCCTGTCGCAGACAGCGGGCACGGCTCTGAGGGCACCCGCGCGGCCCGTACGGCCGAGCAGGCGGTCGGCCCGCGGATGACGAGCGCCGCTCCTGCTCCGCCCCACGTGACCCACGCTGGCCCCCCCTGCGCCGCGTCATCGAGAAAACTGACCTCCCGTCAGAAAAGTCGGCAAGAGGTCGGCATTCAGCTGACCGGACCCGCTCGTGCACGAGCACACCCTGGAAGCACACCAGCCGACTGCGCGGCTGCGGGAGGGGCTGCGATACGCCCTCCTCCCACAGCCGCGACAACGAACCACGGACAGGACCAGGCACCTCCGCCCCTGCATCGATTAGGAGCGGAAGACCCCAACTCAGCGCACCCGACCCCGCGCCTTCAGTTGGGCCGCCGGGAGCTCGGAGGCGTCCAGACGGTCACCGTCGTAGCCCTTGACCTCGCCGAAGCGATCGCTCGCCGTCCAGTCCTCCCTCGCCTTGCGGATCTCGTCGTAGGCGCGGCCGACGAAGTTCCACCACAACATGGCCACCTATGTAGCGCCGCGAGAGAGATCGCACCGAGTGACGCCGGCTCCGAGCAAAGAGCTTCCGGTTCAGGGTCGGAACTCGCCGGCCTCCGGCCTGAACCAGCACACTCAACTCCCGTGCTGGTTCTCGCCGCTCACAGCGCGAAAAGACGCAGGTCCTAGCCCTGATCGGATGAGTTGTCGTACCACTCGATGGTGGTGCCGATCAGGCTCGCGGCGACGATCCGCTTGATGGATCCGGGGGACGTGGGAGCGTGTGTTGCGGCGGCCATGTGCACCACTTCCGAGCAGGCGACGGGGACGTGTTCGTGTCGCCACACCGTAGAAACCCGCTGGTCACGCGTGTATGTGGCTGCACACCATAGTTCGGCGGCCGAAGGTGCGGGCGGCCACCATGCGAAGGCCCTCCGAGACGGTCGACCACCTTCCGGACAGCGGCTTGCACCCGCCCCAGGAGGGCGTCAGATATGGCTGTTTCCGCCCCGGTTCGACGAGGGGGTTCTCCCTCCGGTGCTGGTTCGGTGCTGACTACGGAGCGTTGAACTCGGGCATTCGGACACGGATCGGATGGCCATGGGTGAGCAGACACGTGAGGCCGACAGCCTCCGTCGAGGACCGTCGGCCTCACGTCTCATCGACCGGCGTCAGGCAGCCGCAGCGAGCGTGTCGAACTCCAGGGGCAGAGCCGGCTCGGCCTCCCGGGTGAAGACGGCGTCCATGAGGTTCCTCAGCCGCTCCGGCGCGTCGGGCATGACGTGCGCGTACGTCTCGAACGTGATGCGAGGGTC